>JAWKZK010000005.1:0-241460 GCA_041396005.1 Halioglobus sp. | reverse complement strand
TCGATCGATTCATGCTCTCTTAACTTGTCGATCAGCGCGAGTGATTCATCTCGTCGGACATCAAGAGAGCGGTAGCCTTTTTTAGTATCGATTTCTCCCGTTCCAGTCGGTTTACCTGTCGTTCAAGTTCCTGGATGCGCTGCTGCTCCGGCGTCAGCGCCTTGGTCTTGGGCGTCATGCCGCCACGTTCAGCCCTGAATTGATCGACCCAGCGCCTGAGCGCCGTCTCGCCGACATCCAGTGACCGGCAGGCCTCGGCTACCGAATACCCCTGGTCGACCACCAGGGCGGCCGCCTCACGCTTGAATTCTGTTGAAAATGATCGTCTCGATCTTGCCATTGAACACCTCTCTGGTGGCGATCTTACCACCCATGTTGGTGTCCGGTTTCATTAGACCACTACACCTTTTCCGATGCCGGTTTCGAGAAGTACCGCAAGAAGACCCGCAAGGAGCAGTTTCTGGAAGAAATGGAGACAATCATTCCCTGGAAGGAACTGACTGAAGCCATCGAGCCGTTCTATCCCAAGCCGCAGGGCGCCGGACGTAGGCCAATCGGGATAGAGCGCATGCTGCGAATTCACGTCATTCAGCACTGGTTCAACCTGTCCGATCCCGCTGTCGAGGAAGCCCTGTACGACTCCCGTGCACTGCGTCAATTCGTCGGAGTGGATCTGGGCAGGGAACCGGTGCCCGACGAAACCACGATTTGCAAGTTCCGTCATTTGATGGAGAAGCACAATTTGGGCGACCAGTTGTTCCATCTGGTGAATCAATACCTCCAGGAAAACGGGATGAAGGTATCCCGGGGTACCATCGTCGACGCCAGCATCATCAGTGCACCGAGTTCCACCAAGAATAAGAAGAAAGAGCGCGATCCGGAAATGAAGCAGACGAAAAAGGGTAACCAGTGGTATTTCGGGATGAAGGCGCATATCGGCGTCGACAGCAAGACCCGACTCATCCACTCGGTGGTCGCGACAGCGGCCAACGTACACGATTCTCAAGTCTTGCCTGACCTGCTTCACGGTGAAGAAACCCGGGTATGGGGTGACTCCGCCTATGCTGGCCAGAAGCAGACGATCACCGATTACGCCCCCCGCGCTCAAGACTTTACCCAGGCCAAAGGCAGCCGCAACCGGAAGCTGACCGAAGATGAGCGCGCCAAAAACCGGAACAAGTCGCGCGTCCGGGCACGTGTGGAGCATCAGTTCGGGATTATCAAACGGCAGTTTGGCTTCAACAAAGTCCGCTACCGTGGGCTGGCGAAAAACGCTCATCGCCTGTTCGTCGCCTGTGCCTTGAGTAACCTTGTTGTGGCAAAGAAGACGCTGCTGGGTAGAAGCCGAATGGAATTGCAGGGAAGTTGTGCCTGATGCGCAGCTTACCGGGGCAAAATTGCCCCGAATGACGAAACATACCGGCGATTCCGCACGACGTTTCCGCGGAAACGCCCCAGAAATGATGGTAAGTGGAAGATACTGGATCGGTCCTCTGTTCATCGGTAATTAATCAGATGATCCTTAACTGTCCCCGGAAACGCCCGGCAAGAAACTCTCTCGGAAATTAAGTTAACTGTCCCCGGAAACGGCCGGCAAGAAACTCTCTCGGAAATTAAGTTAACTGTCCCCGGAAACGGCTGTCCCCGGAAACGGGAAGGGCTGTGCGCGGTAGCATTCGTCTATCAGTTTGACCTCTCCTGCTATCCCATTCCGTGGGCGAGCGCCTACACTTGGGGAAACGCTGATCCTGGAGAGATCCCTTGGCCAATTCGTTTCCCTTTCTCACCCAGCCGGGCCGTATTGGTTCGCTCGAACTGAAGAATCGCATGGCGGTGGCTGCCATGGGCGCGAATCTCGCTGAGCCCGACGGCAGCTGTGGCGAGCGCATACTTGCCTATCATGAGCGGCAGGCGGAGGGCGGTGTGGGGCTGATCGTCATGGGCGCAACAGGAATTGCATTTCCCGCCGGCGGCGTGCAGCCGCGCCAGGTTGCCATATCGGAAGATCGCCACATCCCCGGGCTGCAGGCCGTGGCAAAAGCCTGCCACAACTTCGGCGCGAAAATCGCCGCGCAGATTCACTTCGGCGGGATCGTAGCGCAGCAGGATTACGCCGATGGGCGTGCGGCGTTGGTGCCGTCGTACCCGCCGAGGGGCCAGAGCGACCTGGGCAGTTACATGCTGCCCGAGGAGATAGCGGCCTTTCACAATCCGGATGCCCCTGCGCCCCAGTTGCAGGTGATGACCGAGGAGGATATTGCCGCGCTGGTGCAGAAGTTTCGTGAAGCGGCGGTGCGCGCGCGCGAGGCCGGCCTCGACGGCGTGGAAATCCACGGAGGCCACGGGTACATCATTTCCGAGTTTCTCTCACCCGCCATGAACCATCGCGAGGATGCCTACGGCGGCAGCCTGGAAAACCGGGCGCGCCTGTTGCTTGAGATTATCGCCGCCGTTCGCGATGGTGTTGGTCGAGATTATCCCGTTTGGGTCAAGCTTGATTCGCAGGAGTTCGGCAGGCGTGAGGGCATCACGCTGGAAGACGCCAGGGCCACCGCGAAGCTGGTGGCGAAGGCCGGTGTGGACGCCATTGCGGTGAGCGGTTATCACGATGCCAATGTGGGCGCCCTGCACGCCGAGTCGAACATTCCGCATCCGGTGGAGCACATGGTTGCCAACGCCATGGCGATCAAGGCGGATGTCGCCGTGCCGATTATCGCCGCCGGGCGCATCGAGCCGGAGTCTGCCAACCGGCATATCGCGGCGGGCGATTTCGATTTCCTCAGCATGGGGCGCAAGCTGCTTGCCGACCCCGATCTGCCTCGAAAATTGCAGGCAGGCCGCCCGGAGTCGATACGTCCCTGCATCTACTGCTACTGCTGTGCCAGCCAGATTTATATCAAGAACTCCGTGAAGTGCGCCGTGAACCCGGAAACGGCGCGGGAGCGCGAGCGCACGCTGCTGGCCACGGATCATGCACGCCACATCGCGGTGGTGGGCGGCGGGCCGGCCGGTATGGAAGTGGCGCGCAGGCTCGCGCTGCGAGGGCATCGGATCACGCTGTTTGAAGCGGGCGAGCGCCTCGGTGGTACGCTGCAGTTTGCGAGCATCCCGTATGAACCCAACGAGCGTCTGCTGGGCTGGCTGCGCAGAGAGATAGCGCGTTCCAGCGTGCGCGTCGAGCTGAACACGGCGGCCACGGTGGAAAATCTGCAGCGGCTGGGCGTGGAGGAGGTGATTGTCGCCACCGGCGCGAGTCGCGATATGCCGGATATCCCGGGCAGCGAGCGGGACTGCGTGTTCAGCGGCGATGAAATGCGCGCCCTGGTCATGGCCGAGAACAACCCGCAGTTGCGCCGCAAGACGAATACCTTTACCCGCGCCCTGGTAGCCGTGGGTGCCAGAACGGGTCTCACGGCCATCCCGTCACTGGTGCGTTTTGCGTCGAAATACTGGCTGCCGTTGGGCAAGCGCGTGGTTATCATCGGGGGCGAGTTGGTGGGGATAGAACTCGCGGAATTTCTCGCCGAGCGGGGCCGCAAGGTCACGGTGCTGGAGGAAGCCTCCCACGCCGGCAAGGGCCTGTTTGTCGTGCGCCGCATGCGCCTGCTGGCCGAGATCGAGCACCTCGGCGTGAGCCTGAATCTGGGCGCGAGTGAGGTTCGCATCCTAGATGGCGCTGTCGCCTACACCAATTATCGCGGGCAGCAGCGCTCCGTGGCAGCCGATCATGTGATCGTCGCCAAAGGTGCGCGCGGCAATACCACGCTGGCCGATACCCTGCGCGAAAAGGGTTTCACCGTGCACACCATTGGCGATTGCACTGGCGTTGGCTACATCGAAGGGGCGATGGAGCAGGCGGCGGAGCTCGCGGTAGCGCTATAAATACAGCGCGGCGATGATTTCGTTGCGCAGTTCCGCAGGCTCGATCACCTTGTCGAAGGCCATGGCGTCAGCCGGCACCCACGCCCCGGATTGAATCTCGCGCAGATGCGCTGCCTCTTCCTCGCTGGCGCGCGCTGCCGCCGCGCCACCGATCGCCGGTACGCCACCGAGGTTCACCGAGGGCAGGGCGAGGCTGACGGTCTGCGCGTCCCAGGGGTTCATTCCCATGACCGAGCTGCCGAATCCGAACGCCTTGCGCAGCGTGGCTACCACCTTGCGCCCGCGGTAGCGCCGCTGTGCGAGAAACATGTGCGCGGCCGCCTTCAGCACACCTGACGCCTCCGCGACCGGGCCGGGCATAACGCCCGGGTTGTCTACCAGGCTGATGAGCGGCAGGCCGAAATGGTGCGCCACCTCGATAAAATGGCTGGCTTTCAGCGCGCCCTGGGTGGTGACGGCACCGGCTTCCACCGCAGGCTGGTTGGCGATGATCATGCACGGTACGCCGCCGATACGTGCCAAGGCCACCAGCATGCTGCGGCCGTAGTCCGGTTGCAGTTCGAACAGCGATTGCGAATCCACCAGCGCCTCGAGCACCTGGCGCATGTTGTAGGGCTCGCTGGGCAGTGGCGGGATGATGTCCTGCAGGGCTTCCACGCGGCGCAGTCCGGCTGACGGTTGCGTGCGCGTTTCCGGCAGCGGTCCCCCCGCCTTATCGGGCAGCAAGGAAAAGAAATAACGTGCCATGGCGAAGCATTCCGCTTCGGTGGCACCCACGTTATGCGCCACACCGCTCTGGCGGGCGTGCAGGGCCGAGCCGCCCAGCTCGGTCGGGCTCGCGTCGATGCCAAGTGCTGCCTGCACCAGCGGCGGGCCGGCGGAGAACATGGCCGCGTTTTCGGCCATGATGATCAGATCGGCGAACACGCCGGTAAGCGCGCCGTGTCCCGCCGAGGTACCCAGCACCAGGGTAACCACCGGTACGCGGCCTTTCAGGTCCGCGACCAGTTGCAGATCACCCGGGGCGTTGGGATAGCGCTCCATCTGGTTGCCGCTGCGTTCGCCCGCGCCGTCGAGCATCAGTACCAGCGGCAGTTCGCGCTCCAGCGCAAGGCGCACGAGACGCGCGCGCTTGGCGGCGTTGGGGTGACCGATGGAGCCGCCTTTCACGGTGAAGTCCTCCACGCACAGGACAATGGGCCTGCCATCGATGCGTGCTGTACCTCCCACCAGCGCGTCGGCCGCCAGTGGTGGCTGACCGCCCGGGTGGTTGCCGCCCGCCAGCAGGCCGTACTCGCTGAAACTGTGCGGATCGGTAAAGCTGGCAATGCGCTCGCGGGCAGTGAGGCGGCCACGCGCATGCTGGCGGTGAATGCTGTCCGCGCCGCCCATCTGGCGTGCGCTATCGCTGCGCTGGCGCAGTTGATCCAGTAGCGCCTGCCAGCCTGCGGAATGCTCGCTCATAAACTGTCTGGTATCCCGATGGTTGATTCGTCAGTGAGCCGAAACCCGCGGTTGCTTCGACACGGCGAGGTATCTCGCTGCCCGCAACACGGCGCAACCGCCCCGGCCGGGGCAGACATGGCTGGCGCGGCTCGCGGCGCGTAGAGCCAATAAATCCCGGCATTTTTTGGCAAAATGTGGTACACTCCTTCGCCCAATTTCGATAAGAGGTCAGGATATGCCACGTAAACCCACCCGCGCCGCCGCCAAGAAGAAGCCACCAGCAGCGGTTGAAACCTCGGAGTCTATCGCGCAGCAAACGGCTGCGTTTCTCAAGGCCGGCAAAAAAATCGATAAAGTCGATTCAGGCGTCAGCGGCCAGCCCAGCATGGCCGTGAACAAGCATATCAAACTCGGGAACCGCCGTTAGAGCGGGGCAGGTAGAACGCCTCGTACCAGCGTCTGAGCTTCGCGATGGGTCCGTCACCATCGCACAATATCGGTTCTTCACGGTACACCTTGTCACGCCAGATCTCCACATCCTGCCCGAAGGCCAGGTGAGCCATTTGCGGGTACATCCGCACGAATTCCGCCGGCAGTGGGCGTTCGTCCAGGCGACTGAAGATCACGGCGGAGCAAAGGTCCAGTTCGTTGCCGTCCACCGGTGTATGGCAGTTCACCCACCAGCTTCTGAAACCGAAGTCGGGATTCCTTGATTCCGTGTAGTAATACATGATCGAGGGTCCGTGGTACGTGGCGTCACCCCAGGCGTCGGCCGCTTCACCGGAGGTGTTCTCGCGCGCCGCGAACAGGTCGAAGGGGGCGTCGGGTGGCTGTATCATGCTGGCCCCGGCGTCGGAATCCACCGTGGAGAGCTGCGTCACGGTGAATTCGCCGAAGCGATTCTCCCACTTGCGCACGCGCCCGCCGTGCACATGCGGAAAGTGGGCGATGTCCACGATGTTCTCGATCACGTCGCAGGGTTTGGCGCGGATCCGCGAGCGGAAAAACTGCCAGTCGCCCCAGCCCTGTTCACCCCACTGGGTGATATCCGGCAGGTAGTCGTCCGGTTCGCCCCGTTGCGGGTCATACCACAGGGCGATAAAACCGTTTTTCTCGATGACCGGCCAGCCACGCAGGGCGTGCACAGCCTTGTCGGGTATGTTGTTGGCGTAGGGGATGTCGACGCAACGTCCCTCGGGGTTGAACGTCCAGCCGTGAAACGGACACGCGATGTTGTCGCCCGCGACACGCCCGCCGCCGCTGGCGAGATGCGCACCCAGGTGCGGGCAGTGAGCGTCAAGCACCGCAACCACGCCCGATTCGCCCCGGTACGCCACCAGCTCCTGCTCGAAGTAGCGCAGCCTCGCCACCTGGCCAACGGCCAGTTCCTGCGAGAACAGCACGATATGCCAACCGCGGGCATAGCGGCCGGGTTGCAGATACGCGTAGCGTGGCGTGCTCATGTCAGGCGACCTCCTGGCCGGAAGACTCAAAGGCGTGCAGGGCGGCCAGATACGCAAACGTCATGGCCGAACCGATAGTGGCCCCGGCGCCGGGATACGTGTCGCCCACGGCAGCGGCGCTCGCATTGCCCGCGGCGTACAGGCCTGCGATCACCGTGCCGTCTGCGCGCAGCACGCGGCCGTGTTCATCGCAGCGCAGTCCGCCTTTTGTGTCCAGGTCACCCGGGTCACAGCGCAGGGCGTAAAAGGGGGCGGTGCTGATTGCGGCCAGTGAGGGATTGGGCTTCACCGCGGGATCGGCATAGTAACGATCGTGTTCGGACGCGCCGCGGCCAAACAGCGGGTCTTCCCCGCGCGCCGCATGCGTATTGAATTCCTCCACGGTGGCCACTAGCGCGGCCGGCGGCATCCCGAGCTTCTCCCCGAGCGCTGCCAGGCTGTCGGCTTTGGTCAGCAGCCCGGAGGTGAAATTCTCCGCCGGCAGGCGTGCGTCACTTTCCACCTTTCCGGGTTTGATATGCCCGGCGGCGTACTTGCTGCGGTAGGTGGCGTCAAACACGAGGTAACAGGGAATGGCCTGCTCGCCGCGGGCGTGCGCCGCGTACTGCGCCTTGACCAGGTCCTCGTAGGGCTGTGCCTCGTTGGCAAAGCGTTTTCCAAGACCAGTGACCATGATCGAATACGGGTTGGATTTGCCGCTGATCAACGCCAGCACGCGTCCGTCGGGCAGGGTATAGCTGGGCGACCACCAGGCACAGTGCATCAGGTTAAGCGCCGCGCCCACGCGCTCACCCAGTGCTATCGCGTCGCCCGTCGCGCCGGGTGCAGAGGCGCTCCACTGTGCGCCGATGGGCGCCTGCTGGTAACGCTGGCGTAGTGCGCCGTTCTGCGCGAAGCCGCCGGTACCCAGCAGGACCCCGCGCCGCGCATGAATGCGCATGGCCTGGCCGTCGCGCTCGACAACGGCGCCGCACACGCGGCCATCGGTCGTCAGCAGCTCGGTGACGGGTGTGTTCAACCACAGCGGAATGTCGCGATCGAGCAGCGAGCGTCGCAAGCGCGCCACCAGCGCGGGCCCGAGGCACAGGCGATTGTCGCGCTGCCTGCGCAAGCGAGCAGGAATATCCAGCCAGTAACGCAATAGCAAGCGCGCGCCGGTCAGCAGCGTGCGCAGGTTCATCGCCTGCAGACGGCGACCCTCCTCGATATTGATGTTGAATGGCAGCATCAGGCCATCGTAGTGGCCGATGCGAATGTGCGCCGCCTCGGCGCCGAGCTGGCGCAGGTTGAAGGGCGCGTTATCCATGGAACGGCCGCCCGGCTTGTAGCCAGGCACCGTCTCATAGTAATCCATGTACTTGGGAATGGCGCTGAACTGCACCTGTGAATGTCGCATCATGAACTGCAGCATTTCGCTGGAGCGTTCGGCATAGGCACGCACGCGAGCCGCGGGGACGCTGTCGCCAATAAGACCTTGCAGATAACGAAAGCCCTCTTCGGCGCTGTCCTGTATGCCCACCTCGGCCTGGCGGTGGTTGCCGGGAATCCAGGCTACACCCCCGGATTTTGCCGTGGTGCCGCCATAATACGGGGTTTTTTCCACTACCAAGGCGCGGCCGCCCAGTACGCTGGCCACCACCGCCGCGGTCATGCCCGCGGCGCCGGCACCGGCCACCAGCCAGTCCACCTCGAGGTCCCAGTGCTCTTTCGCCATGTCGATATGCCGCTGTGAACAGACCGGCAGTGTGGCAGTGCGCCAGCTTGTGAATCCAGCCCGCGCCAGAATTGCCACAGGGCGGTTCAATATACCGGCCAGCGAAGTTGACCACGAGGTAGCGCGGCCCTACTGTGCGTCTTGAGTGGCGAACCGGGGCGGCGCACGATATGCAGCACATTCCTCAGGCAAGGATTCATGGCGTTAACCAGCTCAGCCTGGACAGCGTGCCCGCACCCGTGTGCGGTCCCGACGACCTTGTCGTGCGGGTACGGCAGTGCGGTATCTGTGGTTCCGACCTGGGCTACCTGGCGATGGGCGGTCTCACCGGGCCCGACGTACCCATGCCCATCGGCCATGAACTCTGGGGAGAGGTGAGCGAGGCCGGAGCCAACGTCACCCACGTGGCGGTCGGCGATCGTGTGGTGGTGCAACCGCTGGCAAACGGCAGCAATATCGGCAATGGCGGCGGCGAAGGGGGCTTTACGCCGCTATTGCTGGTGCGCAACGCCGCCAATTGCCCGGACAGCACGCTGCGCCTGCCGCCAGAGCTGCCCGCGGAGTACGGCGCGCTGGTGGAACCGCTGGCGGTGGCGCAGCATAGCGTGAATCGCGTGGCGGCGACGGCGCGGGATAAAGCCGTGGTGTACGGCGCCGGGCCGATCGGGCTGTCCATCGTGCAGATGCTGTTGCAGCGCGGCCTGTCCGATATCGTTGTGGTGGATCTGTCTGCGCGTCGCCTGCAGGCCGCTGCGGCGATGGGTGCACTGACGCTGCGCGGGGATGATCCGGCGCTGGCGCAACAGTTGATGGCGGTGCATGGCGAGGCGGCGTTCTTCGGTATGCCCATGCCCGCGAGCACGGTGTTTTTCGAGGCCACCGGAGCGCGCGCGGTGTTCGAGGGAATCCTCAATATCGCCGGGCCGCGCAGCCGGGTGTGTCTCACTGGCGTGCACAAGGAAGCGGCAACGGTCGACCTCGTGATGCTGCTGGCGAAGGAACTGTCGATCACCGCCGCCATGGCCTACGAGACAGAATTCGACGAGGTCATCGAGATATTGCGCAGCGGCACACTCGATCCCGGCGTGATGATCACGCATCATTTTCCGCTGTCAGAAATCGAGGCGGCCTTCGGCGCGGCGCGCGATACGGAGAGCGCGATCAAAGTCATGATTGATTGCCAGTCCTGACGGGCTGCAATCCGTCACATCACATCACGGGGAAGTTCATGCAGGCATTGGAGAATAAGGTCGCGGTAGTGACCGGGGGTGGTTCGGGTATCGGCGAGGGTATCGCGCGGGCGGCGGCCGCCGCCGGCATGCGCGTCGCCGTGGCGGATATCGATCTGGACAGCGCGCAGGCGGTGGCGGATTCCATCGGTGAACAGGCCATGGCCTGCAGCGTCGACGTGTCGGATCTTGCATCGGTGGAGGCGCTGCGCGATGCCGTGCTTGAGCGTTTCGGGGCCGTTCATCTTGTCTGTAACAACGCCGGTGTCTGGATCGGCGCGCTGATGCAGCAGGCGGACATTCGCGACTGGCAGTTCCTGATCAACGTGAATCTCTACGGCGTGATCCACGGCGTCACAACCTTCCTCCCGCTGCTGGTCGAGCAGGGCGAAGGTCATATCGTGAACACCGCGTCCATGGGCGGTTTGATTTCCGGTCCCCCTGAGGGCTTGTACACCACGACCAAGTTCGCGGTAGTGGGTTTGTCCGAGGCGCTGTTGATGGAAGTGGCGGAAAAGGGCGTTGGCGTGTCCGTGCTGTGTCCCGGCCTGGTGGATACGCGGCTCACCACCCAGTCGTTTGCAGTGCGCCCGGCCGAGCTGGATTCCGGCATCGATCACCAGCAGCCCGCGCCCGATACCGCGAGCGGCATTTCGCCGCTGGCGGTGGGTGAGCGGGTGATCGATGCGGTGCGTGATGGCGAGTTCTACGTGATCACGCATGACGACTACCGCGACATTATCGCCATGCGCCACCAGGGCATACTCGATGCGCTCGACGCGCACACCCGCCGTTACGGTTCCACCAGCGGGAGGACGCTGCCGTGACGATTCGCCTGAGCGCCTGCCTGCTGGGGATGCTGGCTGTGCCGGCCGTAGCCCTGGCACAGGCCGACGCCGCAGCGTCCTACAGTGAGAAGCGGGCGCCCTGCGCGGTGCACGATCCGCTGCGTCAGCCGTTCTTCGGCGATGTGCATGTGCACACCCGGTATTCGCTCGATGCCAGTACCCAGGGAACCC
This sequence comes from Halioglobus sp., assembly GCA_041396005.1. Classification (GTDB taxonomy): domain Bacteria; phylum Pseudomonadota; class Gammaproteobacteria; order Pseudomonadales; family Halieaceae; genus Marimicrobium. Next base: position 230,707 of record JAWKZK010000005.1, on the reverse strand, counting down.
GCACCAGCCCCGATGAGGCCTATCGTTTCGCCAAGGGCGAGAAACTCGCGCTGCAACCCTGGGCGGAGAATGGTGCCGGCCTGCGCTCGCTGCAACTCAGCACACCGCTGGATTTCGCCATGGTCTCCGATCACGCCGAACTGATCGGCGAGGTGCATATGTGCAACACGCCCGAGGTGGAGGGCTACAACTCGTGGCAGTGCCGGCTGTATCGTTACTGGCCGCGCGGCGCGTATTACCTGTTCAACTACTATTCCTCCATGCAGGCGTCTCACCTCGGGCAGTGCGGCGAGGGCGGGGAGCGATGCCTGGAGGCCGCTCGCGCGCCGTGGGCGGAAATGCAGGCCGCGGCGGAAACGCACTACGACCGCTCCGAGGATTGCAGCTTTACCACGTTCATCGGCTACGAGTGGACGGGTGTGGAGCCAGGCTCGGGTGGCAACCTGCATCGCAATGTGCTGTTTCGCAATGCACAGGTGCCGGAATTGCCGTTCAGTTATATCGACGGCCCCCGGGCCGTGAAGCTCTGGGACGCGCTCGACAGCCAGTGCAACAGCGCGGAGGGCAACTGTGAGGCTCTGGTGATTCCGCATAATTCCAACATGAGCGCCGGCCATATGTTCGACGGGCCGATTGCCGAGGGCGCCGAGCTCACGCGCGCCTATGCCGAGCAGCGCAAGCGTCTGGAGCCGGTGGTCGAGATCATGCAGCACAAGGGCGCCTCGGAGTGTTACTTCAAGGCGGGGGTGACCGAGGATGAACTGTGCGCGTTCGAGCAGTTGCCGACGGACAATATCGCGGTGTACGACACCCCGCCGCAGCCGGATACCGGCTTCGTGCGCCAGGTGCTGGGTGAGGGGCTGGGCATCGCCGCGCAGTTGGGCGTCAACCCATACCAGTTTGGTTTTATCGCCAGCACGGATACGCACCTGGGCACACCCGGTGCCGCCGAGGAGGGGCGCTTCCTCGGTCACGGTGGGGCAGGCGTGCCCGCCAGGGACGAGGTGCCGCCAGGTTTGCCTGACAAACTGGAATACAACCCCGGTGGCCTGGCCGTAATCTGGGCTGAAGAGAACAGTCGCGATGTGTTGTTCGATGCGCTGAAACGCCGGGAAACCTATGCCACCAGTGGCCCGCGCATCGTCGCGCGGTTCTTCGCCGGCCAGGACTACCCGGAGGATCTCTGCGAACGCGAGGATCGCATCGAACGGGCCTACGCCGGTGGCGTGCCCATGGGCGGCGAACTCACTGTCACAAGCGACGCGCCGCCGCGCTTCCTGGTGGCCGCCAGTCAGGATCCGGGTGCCACGGCTACACCGCTGCAGCGCGTGCAGATTATCAAGGGCGCCCTGGATGCGTCAGGGCAGTATCGGGAACAGGTGATCGACGTGGCCGGCAATGCCCGCAATGGCGCCTCGGTGGATACGCAAACCTGTGAAACGCGCGGCCCGGGCTACGCCCAGTTGTGCAGCGTGTGGACAGACGAGGAGTTTGATCCTGCCGAGCGCGCCTTTTACTACGCGCGCGTGGTGGAGAACCCGAGCTGTCGCTGGAGCCAGCGCATCTGCGTGGCGAATCAGGTGGATTGCAGCGACCCCGATACCATTACCGAAGGCTTTGAAGGCTGCTGCGCGGCGGACCACCGACCGGTCATCCAGGAGCGCGCCTGGACTTCGCCTGTGTGGTATTCACCCACGGAAGGCTGACGCGCTGCGCCGAGTGTGGAGTCAGGCTTCGACGGCCGGGGCGGACAGTAGCGTCTCCACGGCGAGAGCCAGCTGCTTGAACAGCGCGTCGCGTTCCGTGAGCGCGGCAGCGATGTCGGGTGCAGCATGCACGCGACAGACGTCCGCCAGGCCGTGGAATGACAGGCTGATGGCCACGAACAGGCGGCGCTGGGCTTCCTCCCTGTTCAGGTGCGACAGTGCCGCGCGCATCGTGGCATGGAGCTGCGCCTCGTCCTGAAAGTTAATGCCCGAACGGGTAGCCGGATTCACCAGCGGGCTGTTGGTGGCGGCCAGCTGCGATAATATTTTCACGTAATGGGCGCCGGCCGGGCGGGCGATGATGTAGCGTGCCAGCGGCACGATCAGGCCGCGCGCGGCGGCTTTTGCCGGCGCGCAGTCGCGCAACGCGGGGCCATTCATATAGTCACGACGCAGCGCGTTTACCGCTTCCGCGTGCGTGTCGATAATCGCCTGCAGCAGGCCGTCTCGATTACCGAAATGGTATTGCAGGGCACTGCGGTTCTTCTGCCCCGCGGCCAGGGTGATTTCACTCAGCGATACGCCGTTCACACCGTGCTCCGCAAACAGCCGCTCGGCCGCGGCGATGAAGCGGGCGCGTGTGCGCGCCGAGCGTGCTCCCGCAGCGCTGGTGGACTCTCCCGAGCGCATCGGGCGTCAGCTCCCGAAGGGAGGTTTCAGGCCGAGTTCGGCCCTGGCATAGGCCAGCGCCGAGGACGAATCGACGCGCTGGCTGTAGTCGTCCAGAAACAGTTTCCCCACCACGCGGCTATCGGCGTCCACCACGATCATTCCAGGCGTGGGAATGCCGTACTCCGGGTCACCCGGCTCATACTGCTCATCGAGTATACCGAGTGTGCGAAACGTCAGGCCGCTGTCGTCCGACAGCAGTGGAATGCTGATGCCGAAGCGTTCGATGAAAGACGCCTGCGTGGCCGGCGCATCGTAGGTCACGACCACCACGCCAATGCCGGCAGCGTGGAAGAACGGCAGGTACTCCTGCAGGTGAAGCAGTTGGCGCTTGCAGTAGGGGCACCAGTCGACGGAGCGCAAGGCCACCAGCAGCGTGCCGTTCGGTCCGGCGAATTCGTTCAGCAGCGTGACCCGTCGCCCCTGGTAGGTGGCCTGCAGGCCGGGAAAGCTGGAGCCGATGGCCGGGCCGTGTGCGCTGTTGGCGTGTTCTGCGCCAACGAACATATCGTTGGTGAGGAAGGCGTCGTAGCGCTCGCCGAGCTCTGCGCGAAAGACATAGGCCGTGAGCAGCGCAGTGACGAGCAGCGCGCCCAGGCAGATGAGGAATTTTTTCATGGCTGCTGCTGGCCTCACGAGACTGGCTGCATGGGAACGGGCAGTGTAACGGATTTGACCGTCCGCCGGGCCTGCTATTGTCGCCTAGCCCCCCTAGCGCGTATCCTGTCCTAACGACAATAAAGGGACGGTGGATTAACCGGATGCTAGACCAGATACTGGTCGCAGGGTTGTTTTTTGCGCTGCTGATCTGCCTGATTTTTACTAACTGGCCAGCGGTCTGGATTTTTGTCTGCGCGATGCTGGTTACCTATTTTTTCGGGTTGGTCGAGACCGCGCAGGTACTCGACAAGGCCACCAACGTGGGCGTTGTCACGCTGGTGCTCCTGCTGCTGGTGTCGATAGGGCTGGAGAAGCTGCCATGGTTGTCGCGGCTTTCGCACAAGCTGATCACGCCCAGCTATGCCGCCAGCGTTGTGCGCCTGGGTACGGTCACCGCGTTCTTCTCCGCTTTCGTCAACAATACTGCGGTGGTTGCCACGCTTGCGCACACGGTGCGCAGCAATCGACACCACGCGAAAACCAAGCTGCTGATTCCGCTGTCGTACGCCGCGATACTCGGCGGCACGATGACTCTCATCGGTACCTCCACCAACCTGATCGTGAGCAGTTTCCTCGAGGACGCCACCGGTAGTGGGCTCGCGTTTTTCGACTTTCTCGTCGTCGGCGCCACCGCCACGGTGCTCGGCTTGATCGCGATGCTGCTCAGTTCACGCCTGCTACCGAAAGGCAGTATGGAACCGCTGGATATCAAGGAGTTTGTGATCGAGGCGGAAGTCGGCGAGGCCTCCAGCCTGATCGGCAAATCCATTCTTGAAAACCGGCTGCGCGATCTTGAGGATCTGTTCCTGGTGGAGATCGTGCGGGGCAGCTACCTGATATCGCCCGTCACGCCACAGGAACACATTGAGGCGGGCGACAAGCTGATTTTTTCCGGCGATATCACGCGCGTGCAGGCGCTGGAGGAATTCGACGGCCTGCGTCTGTTTGCGGTGGAGGAGGGCCTGCTGCAGGAAAACATGATCGAAGTGATCGTGATGCCCAATGCCGCTATCGAGGGCAAGACGGTAAAGGAGAGCGCCTTTCGCTCCGTGTTCGATGCCGCGGTGGTGGGTATACGTCGCGGCGGCAAGCGCCTTTCCGGCAAGTTGGGCAACATCACCATACAGGCCGGCGATAACATGATGCTCGCCATCGGGCCTGATTTTAATGAGCGCAAGAACCTCGACAAGAATTTTGTGGTAATCAACGATGCCGTGGGCGATGTGAAAACCACGCCCCTGCAAAACATGGTGGTCACCGGCGGCCTGGTGCTGGTGATCGCGCTGGCGACGCTGGAGATCGTGCCGTTGATCAAAGGGGTCGCCGCGCTGCTGTTCGCGATGCTGCTGATGGGCGTGGTGGGCGCGAGCGAACTGCGCCGGCGCTTTCCCTTTGAGCTGTGGCTGATTATCGCATCGGCGTTGACGCTCTCGGATGCGCTGACGAACTCCGGTCTGGTGGCGGTGCTCGCCGATACGCTGCACAACAACCTGGCGATCGTCGGCCCCTGGGGCGCCATGGTGGGTATTTACCTGGGCACCTTGATGCTGACCGAAACCATGACCAACAACGCCGCCGCCGCGCTGAGCTTTCCCGTGGCCTTTGGGCTGGCGGAAAGCTACGGTGTCAGTTTTATGCCGTTTGTGATGGCGGTCGCCTACGGCGCCAGCGCAAGTTTTCTCACGCCGTATGGCTACACCACCAACCTGATGGTGCAGAACCTGGGCGGCTACCAGTTCCGCGATTACTTTCGCGCCGGATTACCCGTCTCGCTGGTGTACTCAGCGGTCGTGCTGGTACTGGTCCCCAGGGTGTTTCCGTTTTAGGCGGCGCCCGTACCGACGCCCCCTGGCCTGCGCGGATGACGTGCCGCGCGAGTCACAGCAGGTCTGTGCGTTACAGCTGCGGCAGCGAATCCTCCACCAGGCCGGCATGCCATCCACCGTCAGCCATGAATTCCGAGCCAGTGCTGTAGCTGGCCTCGTCCGATGCGAGGAAAGCGGTGACCGCGGCCACTTCGCCCGGCAGGCCCACCCGTGGGAGAGCGTGGCGCTGGTAAAACGCGTCGGCGTCCTGCTGGCTCATGAACTGTGATCCGTGCATGGCGGTGTAGATGCCGCCGGGGTGCACGCTGTTCACACGGATGTTGTACTTGCCCATTTCCAGTGCAGCCGATTTGGTCATGCCGCGCACGGCCCACTTGGTGGCGGAGTAGGCGGTTAGCGAGTTCTTCGATTGCATGCCGTCGATCGAGGATACGTTGATCATGGAGCCGCCGCCGTTGTCGCGCAGGCTTTCGAAGACCGCCTGCATGCCCAGAAACACGCTGAGCTGGTTGATGCGCACGATGTTCATGAAATCGTCTTCGGTGGTATCGATGATGGTTTTCTGCATCACGATCGCGGCGTTGTTTACCAGTATCTTCAGCGGGCCCAGGGTTTGCGCGGTACTCACCGCCTGCTCCCAGTCGGCCTGACGGGTCACGTCCATGTGCATGAACTGCGCGGCGTCGCCCAGTTCAGCGGCGAGCGCCCGGCCCGGCTCATCCAGAAGGTCGCCTATCAGTACTCGCGCGCCTTCGTTCACCATCAGGCGAACCGTCGCCTCACCCATGCCGCGCGCGCCGCCGGTGACGATGGCGACCTTGCCGGTCAGTCTTTGCATGTTGTCTACTCCCGTCGTTGATGTGCGCTTAGCGCATGTACTTGTCGAACTGGCTCCAGAAGCCGAATTCCATCATCCCGTAGCCGACCTGCTCGCCCAGCTGAAAGCGCGCCGGTGTTTCCACCAGTCCGAGCATTTTGTCGGCGTCGCGGCTCGCACTCCAGTCGAGGCCCTGCACCACCAGCTCACCCTGGTACATGCCATGCCGCCAGTCCGGTTCCAGGCCGTAGCCGGTACCGGCGGTCAGGTAGGTCTGTAGCAGCGGCGTGCCGCGCAACTCAAGCGGCCCGCCAGGCGCGTCCGGGAAGCGCACCACGCCCTCCTTGATGCATGCCGAGAAGGGCGCGGCGCTGACGAATCGGTGATCGTGTTCCGGCCTGCCCAGCCACTCGTTCTCGCGCGCGGGGTCTTTCCAGATGCGCACCGCTTCTTCCGTTGTGCGTGAGCCGTCGTTATTTTCGTTCACGATATAATGCAGCGCGAAATCATCGAACAGCATGGGGAAGTAGTTCCACATGCCCTCCATGGACGGCGTGCCTGCGTGAATGCCGGCGGGCTCGCCCTCGCCAACCGGTCGAATGCCCCAGGAGCGGTCGCGGCTGCCTATCCACTGGTCGGGCGTGACCTGCCAGCGTTTGTCACCCACGCTCAGGCTGCCCTGCCAGCGGCCGAGCTGCGCAAAGCGCGTGGTGTCGAACAGCACCCGGCCTTGCTTGCGGATATAGTGGCGCGGTTCCAGGAATGGCGCATGCGCCCCCTCCCAGGTAACGTCCATGCTGATATCGAATTCGTTGGGCTCCACCACGATGCGCAGTTTGTGCAGGCCTTCCAGCACCTCGATGCGCATGGGGCCCACGGTGATGTCGCCGCGATCACCGAGTTCCCGCGAGCCGCGTATCACTTTGTGGCTGTCACCGTGGCGCACCAGCAGGAAGGCATCCTGCACGCCCAGCGTGGGATACTGGCCAAGGCCGAACACCACGAACAGTTCGTCTGAACAGTTGTGCATGTTGAAGTAGTAGCGGTCGTAGAAGTTGCGATCAGACGTGCCGACATGACGGATGACATCGGAAATCTGATGAACGGGGTAGTCGTCCATTGACGAAAGCATGCGGGTTTCTCCCTTATCGGTTATCGGTTATCGGTGTCGGCCAGTGGTTCCGCTCACTGTTTTTCGCTGCGGCCCTTTGCCAGCACATCCTGCCTGCGCTGCTCGATCATGGCGCCGGTGGCCTTTCTGGCCCAGGCTACTGCGCGTTCCTCCTCCCAGGCGAGCGCCTTGTCCAGCGGCATGTTATACCCCTCGGCGATCAGGGTCTGGTATTCGTCGAGCACGGCCGGGACACAGGCGCACATATTGCGCGCGATCTCCATCGCTTTGGGCAGCAGGTCTTCCGCGCTCAGCACATGGTTCACCAGTCCCCACTCGTAGGCCTGTTGCGCGAATACCGGTGCACCGGTAAACGCGATCTCGCGTGCACGTGACAGACCGATAAGGCGCGGCAGCTTCTGGCTCAGGCCCCAGCCCGGCAGCATGCCCACCCGGGCGTGGGTGTCGGCGAACCGGGCGTGCTCGGAGGCGATCAGGACATCGCAGGCCAATGCCATTTCGAAACCGCCGGTGATGCAATGCCCGTTGATGGCGCCGATGATGGGGCCGTCGAAGGCGGCCATGGCCTCGGCCACCACATTGCCCACTTCCTCTGCGGTATTCTCCGCGTCGTCCGAGCCGAGCTCCTTGAGATCGAAGCCCGCGCAGAATGCCTTGCCGTTGCCGGTAAGGATGATCACGCGCACGGCCGCATCGCGCTGGCAGTCTTCGAAAGCCGCGACAAAATCCCTGCGCAAGGCCCGCGACAGCGCGTTCATGGCATCGGGCCGGTTGAGGGTTATCACCGCGAAGCCCTCGGTGTGTTTCTCCAGTATTACGGTGCTCATGGTTCAGGTCTCCAGCAAAGAAGGGGATTGCAGCAAGGACAGCTGACGTGCGATGGAGGGCGCGCGCAGGAACTCTTCCGGCTGCCACTCGGGCAGCGGTTCGTTGTCAGCGAGCCACGCGACCACCGCCGCGATGGCCGCCGGCGTGCAGGGCTTGAAGCGAGACAGTACATTCTCGTCGATACCGGCCATGCGCATGACCTCCGTTACGACGGTGCCCGGCTCGAGGTTGTACACGCGCAGCCCGGCGTCGGGATGCTCAACCCTCAGCGAGCCCGCCATTCGCGCCAGTGCAGCCTTGGAAGAGGGGTAGGCGAATCCCCAGCCTCCGGCATCGCCGGGGGCCGGCGGATTGTGGAACGCGGTATGCGACACCATGTTGATGAGCGTGCCGCTTCCGCGTTCGAGCATGCCCGGCAATAGCGTGCGCACCAGCGCCAGCGGCGTGAACACGTTGGCGCGGTAAATGGCCCAGAGCTGTTCGTCGGTAACCTCCAGCACGCGCTCGATGTTGCCCGCGCCCTGGTAGACCGCGTTGTTGAACAGCAGGTCTACCCGCCCGAAATGCGCAAGAGCGCTTTTCGCCGCCGCCACCAGCGAGTCCGGTTCGAGGATGTCGCCGCGCAGGCACAGCGCTTCCCCGCCGGCGCGCTTCACCGCCGCAGCAGTGGCCTCCAGACTGCCGGGCAGTGCCGACTGCCTGCCGACATGGTCATGCGCCTCGCCGTCCGCCAGCGTGCGCGCGGTGATGGCCACGCGGTAGCCTGCTCGTGCGAGCGCCACCGCGGATTCCGCGCCGATACCGCGGCTGGCGCCGGTGATAAACGCGACTTTTCCAGTGTCATCTGTGTCATTCATCGGACGTGGTTTCCCCTGCCAGGAGCCGGTTGAGATTGTTGAAGGTGCGCAGCGCTTCAGCCTCGCCCAGCAGCGCCACATATTGCCGCCACACGGTTTCCGTGGAGCGCGACAGCTCGCGGATGAACTCGCGGCCCTGCTGGGTGAAGTCGATCAGCTTGGCGCGCGAATCGGCCGGGTCCACGCGACGTTCCAGCATGCCCAGGGCTTCCAGTTCGTGCACGATCTTCATCATGGATTGTGGACGAATGCCCGCCGACTGCGCCAGGTCCACTGCGCGACTGGCGCCGTTGCGTCCCAGGAAGAGGAAGACGTCGCGATGGCGGGCACCGATACCCTGCACCCCGCGAGCTTTCAGGTCGGCGTCCAGCCGACGCTGAAAATCGCGGGTCAGCAACATCAGGGTCTGGCCGATCTCCGAGCGCATTTGTGAGCTGCCTGCCATTGCAATTTTGCCATGATCAGCTAATCTTATCATCAGTTTAGCTTACTATATGGGAGGGTCAAGCCGTGTTTGAAGTGTTCGCCGCCACACCGGAAGACATGGGCCCGGGCGAGATCGGCGCGCATGCGGCCCGTGCCGAAGCCATGGGTTTCACCGGCCTGCAGGTGCCGGATGCCATTCACGACGGTCTCCTGCTGGCCGCGATGGCGCTCAATGCCACGCAGCGCTTGATTGTCGGTACGGCGGTGCTGGTGGCCTTCCCGCGCAGCCCGATGATCACGGCGGTGGCCGCCTGGGACCTGCAGAAAATGTCCGGCGGACGCTTCGAGCTGGGCCTCGGCACGCAGGTGAAAGCGAACATCGAGAAGCGTTACAGCGCGCGCTGGGATTCCCCGGTGCCGCAGCTGCGCGAGTACGTACAGGCCATGAAGGCCGTGTTTCATACCTTCCAGACCGGGGAGCGCCTGAATTTCGAGGGTGAGCACTACAGCCTGACGAAACTGCAGCCCTTTTTTAATCCCGGCCCGATCGAGCACCCTGACATTCCGGTGCTGTGCGGCGCGGTAGGCCCAGCCATGACGAAGATGGTGGCGCGCATCGCCGACGGCATGATCACCCACCCCACCAACACACCGCCCGAATACATCCGCGAGGTGTGCCTGCCTCGCCTGCAGGCCGGATTCGAGCAGGCGGGGCGCAACCCGGTGCACTTCAAGCTGGTGCTCGGGCCGCTCTGCGCCACCGGCAAGAACGCGGCGGAAGTGGCCGCCAACTGGGAGAAGCAGCGCAGCATGCTCGGGTTCCTGTATTCCACGCCCGCTTACTGGCCGAGCCTGGAACTGTTCGGCTGGCAGGATAAAGGCCAGCAATTGCTGGACATGACCCGCGCCGGCGACTGGCAGAAGATGCCGGAGATCGTGACCGATGACATGCTGGAGCGTTTTGTGCCGCGCGGCACTTACAGCGACATCGCCGACGTGTACCGCCAGCGGTATGGCGAGTTGACCCGGCGTATCACTTTCCCCATGCCCGACGATCCGGCGGACGATTCGCTGGTGGCTGAGGTTGTCCGGCAGCTACAATCAGGCGCGTGAGACAGACGCAGCTCGGCGGTGAGGTTCGCCCGGCCAATACAGTTCAGGTACAGGAGAGGCAGCATGTTGGAAGTGGAAGCGGTTCACATAGGCAATGACGATTTACCGTTCGTCGATATCGGCGACGGCAGCCTGTTGAAGGTGTTGCAGGTGCGTCCGAAAGAGGGCCTGTGGATTATCGAGAATATTTTCCAGGCAGGCTACGAAGTCGAGACCCACAAGCACACCGGCCCGGTGTTCGGCTACACGCGTTCGGGCGCCTGGAAGTACAAGGAGTACGACTACGTCAATCGCGCGGGTTCCTTCCTGTACGAGCCGGCGGGTTCCGTACATACCCTGCAATGCATCGAGGACGAGACCCGCGTGTGGTTCCACATGTACGGTTCGAATATCAATCTCGATGCCGAGGGCAATATCACCTCGGTAGTCGACGGCGCGCTGACGCTGCAGTTCTATCTCGCCCTGTGTGCCGAGATGGGCGTACCCAATCCGCCTGTGATCATGGAGTAGCCGTGAAAATCGACGTTTACAACCCGGACAGCTACACCCGCGGCATTCCGCATGCACAGTTTGCCTGGCTGCGCGAGAACGACCCGGTGCACTGGCATGAGCACCCCGACGGGCATGGCTACTGGGTGCTGAGTCGGCATGCCGATGTGGTGCAGGTGTCGCGCGATTTCAAGACCTTTTCGGCGGAGCGCGGCTTCGTGCTGGTCGACGATCTGCCCGACGACGTGCTCGACATGGCGCGCAACCAGCTGCTGGGCATGGACCCGCCGCGTCACGGCCCGCTGCGGCGCGCGGTGATCACCCGGTTCACGTCGCGCATGCTGGCGGAGCTGGAGCCTCGGGTGCGCCAGATCGCGCGCGACATCATGGCGCAGATCGATCGCCCCACCGAGGTGAACTTTGTCGAAAGCCTCGCCGGGGATCTGCCCACTGCGGTGATCTGCTCGATGCTGGAGATTCCGCGCGAGCAGTGGGCCCGGATTCGTCACTGGTCTGACCTGCAGACGTCCGCCAGCGATCCGGACCTCGGTGGTTCGGCCGAGGAGGTGAATCAGGCCAGCATCGAGATGGGCACCTACGGCTTTCAGCTGGCGAGCGAGCGTAAAGATGCCGGCGGCGACGATCTTATTTCGCTGTTGATCAACCAGGAGGTGGATGGCGAGCAGGTGTCGGAGATGGAATTCGCCTCGCTGTTCGTGCAGCTGACGGTGGCCGGCAACGAAACCACGCGCGGCCTGATTTCTTCCGGCATGCATGAACTGCTGCGCCAGCCGGCACTGCTGGACTGGCTGCGCGCCAACCCGCAGGCACTGCCCACTGCGGTGGAGGAAATGCTGCGCTGGACCTGCCCGCTGCACTATTTCAGGCGTACCGCGGTGTGCGATACCGAGATCGGCGGCCAGCGGGTGCGCGAGGGCGAGCGCGTGGTGATGCTCTACAGCTCGGCGAATTTCGACGACAGCGTGTTTCAGGATCCGATGACCTTCGACCTGCGGCGTGACCCGAATCCACACCTGGCCTTTGGACACGGTATTCACCTGTGTCTCGGGGCGAATCTCGCGCGGCTGGAAGCGCGTGTGTTTTTCGAGGAATTTTTCAATCACTTCAGCGATATCCAGTCCAGCGGCGAGCCCGTGTATATCCGCTCCAACATGATCCACGGCTTCAAGCAGATGCCCGTGGCCCTCACGCCGGCGGCCTGAGCCGATGTACTTCGACCTGCAGTACTACTGGCGCGTCCTGCGCCATGTGTGGACGCTGAAGCACTGGCCGGGCCGGCGCAGGACGCTGCTGCGGCTGTTGCTGTGGGTGCCGCTGGGCTATGTCTTCAATGCGCTGTGTTTCCTGCTCGACTACCTGCTGTTCCCGGCACTCTGGTACCAGCAGGTGAGGCGCCCCGTGTTTATTGTGGGGCATGCACGCTCGGGCACCACGCTGGCGCATCGGCTGCTCGCTGCAGACGGTGAAACCTTCAGTTACTTCCTCTACTGGGAATTGTTTTTTCCGTCACTGCTGCAGAAAAAAGTGATCCGCGCCCTCGGCGTAGTGGACGAAAAGTGGCTGGGGCGCGCCTGCAAGCGGCGCCTCATCGCCTGGGATGACAAAACCTTCGGCCCCACACGACACATGCACGACATGAGTTTGTGGAATTCCGAGGAAGACCAGTTTGTGATGCGCGGTGCCTTTGTTACCCAGCAGTGGTCACTGGACATTCCCATGATGGAGCGTGTCGATATTTTTCATGTCGACGACATGTCGCCGCGCAAGCGACGGCGCTGGCTGCACCATTATCGCGAATGCGTGAAACGCCAGTTACTGCTGAACGGCGGTGAGCGCATACACCTGAGCAAGAACCCGCTGTTCAGCGGCTGGATGCAATCGCTGATCGATACCTTCCCCGATGCGCGGTTCGCGGTAATGATGCGCGATCCGGCCAGCTGCATTCCCAGCGTGCTGAAACTGGTGGAGCTGAACTGGCGGGGACGCGGCTGGAAGCGCGAAGCCTACGCGCGCTCCCTGGACGTGCTCACCGATATCTCCTTCGAAAGTTTTACCCACCCGCGCGATGTATTACTGCGCAATCCGCAAACGCCCGCCGTGGTAGTGGATTACCGCGAACTCACTACCCGGCCACGCGATACGGTTCGCGCTATCTACCGGGCCCTGGATCTGCGCTACGGCGAGGGCTTCGATACCTACCTGCAGCAGCAGGAAGAGCGCGAGAAGTCTCACAAGACGCACTTTGAATACAGCATCGACGATTACAAGCTCTCGCGCGCCCGGATCGAGACGGAGCTTGCCGATTTCTACACGCGGCACGGCTGGCCGCGGGAGGCGGACGCCAAGGAACCCCGGCCAGTGGCCGCTGACAACAGCTAGCGGCAGGTGGCCCGCACAGGAGGCAAAGGTATGGCTCAACTTGAGGGCAGGGTGGCGCTGATAACCGGCGCGAGTCGTGGTATCGGCAGGGCGATTGCGCGCCGCTTCGCGGCGGAAGGGGCCGCCGTGGTGCTCAGCGCATCGCGGATGGGGCGTCACGGCAATCTGGAAGGCTCCTTAGAGGAAAGCGTCGACGGCATTCAGGCGCAGGGCGGCAGGGCCGCGGCGGAGGCCTGTGATCTCGGCGATGCCGTCGCGCGGGCCGATCTGGTGGCGCGCGCCGAGCGGCATTTCGGGCCGGTGGACATTGTGGTCAACAATGCCGCGGTCTCACGCATGCGCCTGCCGAGCGAGTGCACGCTCGAGGAGCGCACGCGCATGTTCGATGTGAACGTGAACGCGCCGGTGGATCTGGCGCAGCAGGCGCTCCCGGGCATGCGCCAGCGTCGGCGGGGCTGGATACTGAATATCAGCAGCGCTACCTCGCAACAGCCTGTCGTGCCATACCGCGATTCGCAGATGGCGGCGCACATCATTGCCGCGTACGGCGCGAGCAAGGCGGCGCTGGATCGCTATACCGAAGGCCTCGCGCATGAGGTGGCGGCCGATGAGGTGTTTGTGAACACGCTGGCGCCGCAGAGCATTGTGCTCACGGCCGGCGCCGATTACGTGCGCGATATCGCGCGGCGCAACCCCGACATGGTGGAGCCAGTGGAGACCATGGCCGAGGCGGCGCTTGCCCTGTGCAGCGGCCGGCATGTGGGGCAGATCTGTTTCAGCCGGGCGTTTCTGCTCGCCATCGCGCAGGGCGTGAGAAGTCTTGATGGCAAGGCGTTGTTGGGCGACGCGTTTATTGCCGCCGATCCCGAGTCAACCGCCTGAGGGCATCACGCCCGGTTGCACGCTGATAACAACAGGAGCAGGACTATGAAAGACCTAGACGGTGCGGCGCAGCAGACACTGCGGGATGCCTGGGACGAGATGATCGCGGCGCTGGAAGCGGCGCGCGATGCGATCGATACGCCGGCGCTGATGCCCGCGCCTGCGAACGATCGCAACCTGGCGGAAGGCTACCGCTATCTCATGGGATACGTGCACGCCGCGGTGGAGCGCGCTTTTCACAGCGATGTCGAGCGGCCGCAATTCCGTAACGCGCTGTCGGTGATTACCCGCAGCACGATCGACAATGCCGACGCGATCTACTTCTACGCGCCGATCGATGGCTCGCAGTCCTACCGGGTCAGCGGCGTGTGCGCGGACCATCGCCACTGGCGCGGTGACGCGCCGGTGACCGGTTCACCGAAGGCGCCGCACTACATGATTTTTGAGGCAACCTCCGGCGCGCTGCCGGGCGACACTGGCTCGCTGGCGGAACTGACCCCCGGTGTGAAGGTGCAGACGGGCCGGCTCGACTCCAGTGCGCTGCAGGTGGATGCGAACGGGCGCTTCGAGATACTGCTGGCACCCGAGAAACCGGCGGACTACACCGGTAATTTCATCTGCACCTCGCGTACCCTGAAGTCTGGCCCCGGTGGCGAGCCCGGCGAGCAACGCTTCGCCGATTATCTCAGCGGGCGCCAGCTGTTCGGTGACTGGGCCTGCGAGGAGGCGGTGCACCTGGAGATCGTGCAACCCGGCAAGGAGGGCAACCACCCCGCGCCGTACAGCGCCGGCCAGGCCGCGCGCGAGCTGCGCGAGTTCGGCGATATCGTGCGCAACCAGATGCATTTCTGGAACGCTTTCTGGACCATTCTTATGGGCACCTACGGCGAGCGCGAGGGGAGCATCCCCGGTGTGGCGTTCCCGAGAAACGCCTTCAACACGATCAACGCGGCGTCGGGCGCCACCGGCGGCGGCCAGAGCACCAACCTGTACGCCGGTGGCGTGTACGAACTCGCAGAGGACGAGGCGCTCATCATCGAGAACAGCGTGCAAACACCGCCGCAGTATATCGGCTTCCAGATCGGCAACCTCTGGGGGGAATCCATCGAGTACGCCAACCAGATCGGCAGCCTGAACGGACAGCAGATGCACACAGACGACGACGGCGTGCGGCGTATCGTCATTGCCCACCGCGACCCCGGCGTGCCCAACTGGGTGGATACCACCGGACACCCTGAAGGCTTCATGACGGCGCGCTGGGCCTACAGCGAAAAACCACCGGAAGATCTCTGGCCCACCCTGAACACGCGCAAGGTGGCGTTTGACGACGTTCGCGGGCATCTGCCGGCGGATACGCCCACGGTCAGCCCGGCGCAGCGCCGTGAGCAGATTGCCGTGCGCCAGCGTCATGTGCAGAAGCGCTACCGCGTTTTCTAGGCCAGATGCTGATGGACAGGCAGAACAGGGTGGCCCTGGTGATGGGCGGCGGCGCGGGTACCGGCCGGGCTACCGCACTGGCCTTCGCACGCGAAGGCGCCAGCGTCATGGTGGCGGATATCCAGGAGGAGGGCGCGCGCGAAACCTGCGAGATGATTTGTGACGCCGGCGGGCAGGGCGCTTTCCTGCGCGCGAACATGGCGCTTGCCGAAGACGTGCAGCAGGTTGTGGCCCGCACCCGCGAGCGGTTCGGCGGCCTGCACATGGTGTCCAATAATGCAGCCCTGGGCATTGTCAACAAACCGATCACCGAGGTCAGCGAGAAGGAATTCGACCGCTGCATGAGCGTCACCCTGCGAGGCGTGTGGCTGTGCATGAAGTACCAGCTGCCGCTGATAGAAGCCTCCGGCGGCGGCGCGATCGTGAACGTGGCGTCAGTGTCGGGCCTGCGTGGCGAGGCTTTCCAGGCGGTGTACGCCGCAGCCAAGGGCGGTGTCATTACCCTGAGTAAGGCGGCCGCCGTGGAGTACGCCCGTCGCGGTGTGCGAGTGAACACGGTATGCCCCGGGGGTATCAATTCCGGCGGTATGGCGTTTTACCTGCAGAAAATGCCGCCGCAGATGCGCGAAAAAACCCTTAACGCGCATGCGATGGGCCGGTTGGCGGAGCCACACGAGATTGCCGATGCGGTGATCTACCTGTGTTCGGAGCGCGCCTCGTTTGTGACCGGGCACGACCTCGTGGTAGACGGCGGCGTGCTGGTACGTTCCAACGTGCTCGATCTGTAGCGCCGGCTACGGTGCCTGGCGGCGTATTTGGCAAGCTGGTGTATTTTGCCAACCGCCGCGCACTGAAGCGCCTGTTCAACGCGCGTGCCGACCACTAGTATCATGGTGTGTCTGCAGGGAGTGATTCGCTGCGGGGAGCTTGTCTTTTTGCGGGGGTAGCGCGCTATGACGAAACGTTTTGAGGGCCGTGTGGCCATTGTGACCGGCGGCAGCATGGGGATCGGTCGCGCCACCGCGCTGCAGCTCGCGGCGGAGGGCGCGCACGTGGTGGCCTGCGCCCGGCGCAAGCCACGGCTGGATGAACTCGCCGAAGAGGTGCGCGCCCTGGGTGGTGCGCTCACCACGGTGGAACTGGACCTCGCGGACCAGGAGGCCTTCGGTGGCCTCATCAGTGAAACCCACGCTCGCCACGGCCGCCTGGATGTGCTGGTGAACAATGCGGCCACCGTGATTGGCGGCAGCGTGCTGGATCAGGATATCGACACCTGGCGCGCAAACTTCGGCGTGTCTGTCGAGAGCGTGTTTGTCGGCTGTCGCGAAGCCATGCGCGTGATGCTGCCGCAGCGATCTGGTTCCATCGTGAATGTATCGTCGGTCAGCAGCCTGCGGGCCGGCACCCAGGCGGGCGCCTATTCCGCGGCCAAGGCGGCGGTGAACCAGTTTACCCAGTGCGCCGCCATGGAGGCTGCACCGCATAACGTGCGATTGAACGTGGTGGCAGCGGGCTCGGTGGATACCCCGGGAATGAACGCGGCCACCCTGAAAAACAAGGCGGTTCAGGACGTGATCGCGCAGGCCATTCCCATGCAGCGGCATGCGCGGCCGGAAGAACTGGCGGAAGCAATCTGCTTCCTGGCGTCGGACGCGGCCTCGTTCATCACCGGCGTTATCCTGCCGGTGGACGGTGGCAAGACGCCACAGCTGTACGTGCCGGAGTTCAACCTGACCAACCTGGACAACCGCAAGGTCTAGGCCACCGCCCGGTCCGCGCGAGCGGGTTCCCTGTTACCCCAGTGAGAGGGTGGCACTGCCCGCAACGTGCGTGCCGAGCGCATTCTCGCCACTGAAGGCCACGTCCACGGCGCCTTGTCCTTCTCTCGCGTCGGGCTCCACCGCGGTCACCTGCCCGCGCAGGCGCATGCTGTCGCCCGGTGTATTGGGCGCCTGCAGGCGGAAGGTGAGTCTGTGCAGTCGTGCGTCGGGGCCGGCCCAGTCGGTGAGATAGCGAGCCGTGAGGCCGCAGGTGGTGAGGATGTTCATGAAGATATCCGGCATGCCCGCTGCCTTCGCCGCAGGCGCATTGTGGTGCACGTCGATGAAATCCTGCGTGGCGATGGCGCCACTCACAATCAGCTTGTGGGTAATGGGAATCACCAGTTCCGGCAGCGCCTGCGCGACGCGGATGTCGGCGTAACGCAGGTTGGCGTGCTGGTGGCCGCCGGCCGATCGCCGGTGGGCGCCGGCCGGGCCTTCGTCGACGTCGTGGCGTCACGGGTGGATTGCGACGCGTCAACATCGGCGGTTCTCGTCACTGGCCGGTACTGGAAGTAGGTGATATCCGCCTCGGCATACAGCCTGTCATGTTGATCGAGGTACTCCGCATGCTCCACCACGAAGTAGCCTTCTCCAATCGCGGTGCGCTTCAGCTCGCTGATCGACGCAATGGTGGTGAAGTGGTGTGCCCGGTCGCCCTCCTGCAACAGGCGATGGAACTGGATGTCGTAGCTCACCGCCACGTTTGCGGCGTAGCCGCGCGCGCTGAGTGCATCGAACACCGCGTAGGGCGGCGTGTCACTGGAGCCGGGCGCCAGCGCCATGTTCACATCGCGCATGGTCCACATCTGCATCATCGCCGGGGGCGCCACCGCACGCGTGATCCCCACGCTCTGCTGGTAGGCGGTGTCCAGGTACAGCGGATTGGTGTCGCCCATGGCGGAGCACCACTGCCAGATTTGCGTACGCGACACCGGGTTGAAGCTCCGGTACGGGCCATTACGTGTGCCGGTTAGCGCCTGCGTGTCGAGCGCCTGTTGTTCGGTGTTTGCCATTGCACCCTGAATCCGATCCATGCCAGCCTGCAAGATAAGTCAGCCGGTTCGGTCACGCCAGCGCCTTGGCATTCGCAATCGTTGCCAAAATCGCTCAGGTTCGTCGCATGCCGGAGCGGATCAACGTGTATGAACATGGATGGGGATGTGTGTCCGGGGAGGTCCGCTCGCAACTCAAAGCGCAGGCAACTCAAAAGTCCGGCATAGCGAAGTGCTCGCAGCGAGAACGATCGCCCCTCCCGTCCGATACTTCCGCTAAGCGAGTATCTCAGCCTTCCGAGCGCAGCGGGAGTATCGGACGGGAGGGGCTGCCCGGCGCACCGAACCCCAAATAAGCGAGTATCTCAGCCTTCCGAGGGCAGCGGGAGTATCGGACGGGAGGGGCTGCATCAAGAGCCCTGCCCCTGCTCCCGTTGCCGGAGCAGCCGAGGCAAGTTCCCGGCGTTAGGAGCGTGACGCGCTCTCCAGGCCGGTTACACCGGTGGTACCGAGTACCCGCCCCATACCGGCACGTAGTTCTCGTCGTAATGCGCCGCCAGCGCGCCATGCAGATCCGCGACATCCCACTTCTGCGCGCCCTGCGGATTGCGGATGGCGTCACCCAGCGAAGGACGCTTGAGGATCGACACCTCGTTGCCCCAAACCACCATGACCTCACCGGAAATACGGCCCGCCTCGGGAGACGCCAGGTAGCCCACCAGCGGCGCAACGTTGGCCGGGTCGAAGGTGTGGAAGCCACCGTCGGCCGGCGGCTGGAACATCTCGGCGGTCTGGCCCGAGGCCGTCATGTCGGTGAGGGCGCGCGGCATGATCACATTGGCGGTGATGCCATACTTGTCCAGCAGCTGCGCCGCGCCCATTGTCATGGCGATGATGCCGGCTTTGGCCGCGGCATAGTTGGGCTGCCCCGCGGAGCCGTAAATCGCCGCTTCCGACGAGGTGCTGATCAGGCGGCCGTAAACGCTCTCGCCGGACTTCGCCTTGTCGCGCCAGTAGGCGGTGGCGTTGCGCATATTCACGAAATGCCCGCGCAGGTGCACGCGCACCACGGAATCGAATTCGTCGTCCGACATGCCGAAAATGGTTTTGTCGCGGCAGAAACCGGCGTTGTTGATCATGATGTTCAGGTCGCCGAAGGTCTCCAGCGTGGCCTTCATCAGGTTTTCCGCGTCCTGCGTATCGGCGCAGTCGCCGAATACGGCAACCGCTTCGCCGCCGAAGCCCTTGATCTCTTCCACCGTGGCGCGGGCCGCCTCTTCGGCATCCGGGCGGTTGATATCATTGATCACCACGCGCGCTCCCTGGCGAGCGAGTTGTATGGCCTCTTCACGGCCCAGGCCGCGGCCCGCGCCGGTGATAACGGCAACTTTGCCGGTCAGGTCTCCCATGTGGGGTTCTCCTTGGATACGTGATTCGATGGGTGGTTTGGCAAGGCGGGCCCTCGCAGCGGGCCGCCCGGTTCAGATGCGCTCGATGATGGTGCCGGTGCCCACGGATGAGCCGCAGCACATGGTGATCAGCGCAGTGGTCTTGTCGGACCGCTCAAGCTCGTGCAGCGCCGTGGTGATCAGGCGTGCGCCGGTGGAGCCCACCGGGTGGCCAAGTGCGATGGCGCCGCCGTTGACGTTCACCTTGTCCATGTCAGCCTTGTACACGCTCGCCCAGGACAGGACGACGGAGGCGAAGGCCTCGTTGATCTCGATCAGGTCGATGTCCGCCATGGTCATGCCGGTTTTCTTCAGCAGCGCCGCCGTGGCGTCCACCGGGCCGTCCAGCAGGTAGTAAGGGTCGGTGCCCACCACGCAATCGGCGATGATGCGCGCCCGCGGTTTCAGGCCCCTGGCCCTGGCCTCATCGGCCGTCATCCACAGCACGGCGGCAGAGCCGTCGGAAATCTGCGATGAGTTGCCGGCGGTATGGATCTGTCCTTCCATCACCGGCCTCAGGCCGGCCAGCGCTTCCAGGGTGGTGTCGCGCAGACCCTGGTCGCGGCTGACTTCACGCGTCTCGCCGGTGGGCTTGCCGTCTTCGCCGAGGATGGGCGCGTGCACGGTGAACACCTCGCGGTCGAAGCGCCCTTCGGCCCAGGCCTGCTTGGCGCGGGCCTGTGAACGGAAGGCGAGCTCGTCTGCCATTTCGCG
Source organism: Halioglobus sp. (assembly GCA_041396005.1). Classification (GTDB taxonomy): domain Bacteria; phylum Pseudomonadota; class Gammaproteobacteria; order Pseudomonadales; family Halieaceae; genus Marimicrobium. The sequence goes on along the minus strand of JAWKZK010000005.1, from coordinate 210,428 downwards.
GGTAATGCCGCGGTTGTCGGCGATGCGTTGCGCGCTGGAGAACTGGTCCGGGGTGGAATCCCAGGGCCAGTCCTGCGGTACGAAGTAACCGGGGCCATTGACCACGTTGGCGCCCAGGCCCACGCGGCTCATGGATTCCACGCCGGCGGCGATACCGATATTGATGGAGCCGGAACCGATCAGCGCGGAGATCATGTGATTCGCGGTTTGCGCGGAGCCGCACTGGTTGTCGAGGGTGGTGCCCCCCGCGCTGTAATCCTTGCCCAGGGTCAGCCACGCGTTGCGGGCGATGTTGCCGGCCTGTTCGCCTGCCTGCGTCACGCAGCCGGCCGCCAGGTAATCCACGTCTGCCCATTCGAGGCCGCTGCGGCGGATCAGTTCCTGGTAGGAGAGGGCGAGCAGTTGCGTGGCGTGGAAATCGTGCAGGTCGCCCACGCCGACTTTTCCGCGGGCAATAGGCGTACGGACTGCTTCAACAATAACGGCTTCTCGCATGGTAGTTCCTCGTTTGCGGGGCCGGGCGCTCCGGGCGCTTGCCCCTGTGCTGTAAAGCGCCACAGTGTAACTGGCATGCCGCGGCGCGCAATAACGCCTCGGGTCGATTCGGGGCACGTATTGTGCCGCGTTTGCTCGCAGGCATACACCTGAATCCGGCGGCTAAACGGAGGCTGGTTTAGCTGGTTGAGCCAGCCACCGCTGGGTTGTTCTCGCTGGCCGTGTAGTATGTGGCGCGATCGTGCACGGCCCAACCCAAAAAAAGGAGCGCCCACATGAAACAGTACGCTTACGATGACATCGACGCGCTGCAGGCGCTGGTGTCGGATACCTTCGGCCCCTTCAGCGAGCCGGTGCAGGTCACGCAGGCGCTCGTCGACCAGTTCGCGGAACTCACCGGCGACGATTACTGGATTCACACGGATCCGGAAAAAGCCAGGACCGACAGCCCCTTCGGCACCACGATCGCCCACGGGTTTCTCACCCTGGTGCTGATGCCGAAGATGCGCGGCACCCCCACCTACGAGGTGACGGGTTTCAACAACATGCTCAATTACGGCTCCGACAAGCTGCGTTTCACCGGGCCCGTGCCGGTCGGCAGCGAACTGCACTTGCGGTCGAGAGTGAACGAGGTGAGCGCCACCCCGAAAGGCACGAAGATGGTGCTGGAGCAGCATATTCACGTGGTGGGGCAGGACGAACGCCCGGTGCTGATCTACGAGCTGATCATGATCTACATGTAGGTTCGGCAGCCGCGGGTTGATCGGCCGCCGACCCTGCGGGAGAGGCGCAATTCCCGCAGTGTCAGCAGTCCGTGGTTGGTTGGCGACTAGTCCAGCTTGCCCAGGATCGCCCCGCCGGTGGGGATGCCGACACCGGATGTCACCAGCGCATGGTTCACCGGTTTGGCCGGCTGGTTGAGCGATTGCCCGCGCACCAGGCGCGCGGCCTCAACAATGCCGTTCACACCGTGAATATAGGCCTCGCTGAGCTGTCCGCCGTGGGTGTTGGTAGGCAGGCGTCCGCCCGGGCGCAGCGCGCCGTCGAGGACGAAGTCACCCGATTCGCCGAAGCCGCAGAAATTCCAGGCCTCCAGCTGCCACAGTACGATGGGTGAGAAGGCGTCGTAGATCACGGCGGCGTCGATATCATCGGGCGTGAGTCCGCTCATCTCGTAGACGTTTCTCGCCGCGATTTCCATTTCCGGAATGGCTGCGAATTCCTGGCGGTAGAACGAAGTCATCTGTTCCTGGTCAGGTGCCGACGCCTGTGCCACGCCGCGCACGGCGACGCCCGGCTGCTTGAGATCGCGTGCGCGCTCGGGCGTGGTGACGATGACGCAGGAGGCGCCGTCGCTTTCCTGACAGCAGTCGAAGAGTTGCAGCGGGTCGGCGATCATGCGCGCCGCATCGTATTCGGCGCGGTCAAAGGGCCGCCCGTGAAAGAACGAGTTGGGGTTGTTCACCGCGTACTCGCGGGTGCTATGGGCCACCTCGAACAGCGCGTCCTTGGTTACACCCGTGAGGTGCATCCAGCGCTGGGTGAACATGGCCACCCAGCTTGCCGGTGTGAGCAGGCCATATGGCATGTACCAGCCCCAGTGAATGGCGTCCGCGGTGGTGATCTGTCCGGAAACGCCTGCTGAGAAACGGTGACCGGAGCGACCGTTCAACGCGCGGAACACGGCGACACACTCCGCCATGCCTGTGGAGACCGCCATCACCGCCTGGTGCAGGCTGCCGGTAGCGGCGCCGCCGCCGTAATGCGAACGGCCCCAGAAAGTGAGTTCGCCGCAGCCCACTGCGCGCGCAACCTCAATCTCGTCGTTGGTGTCCATGGTGAAGGTCGCCATGCCATCGATATCGCCGGGCTTGAGGCCGGCATCGTCGATGGCTGCTTTCACCGCCTGACAGGCGAGCGACAGTTCCGAAACGCCTGAGTCCTTGCTGAACGGTGTGTTGGCGACGCCTACAATGACCGCCTTGTCTTTTACATTCGCAACCACGGTCAGGCCTCCTTCGGCAGTGTGAGGGTGACTGAGCCCTGCATGTGCATGCCCCAGATATTGTTCTCGCCGGTAATCGCGAGATCGACGCGGCCGGTGTCTGTATCAACCGCCGTAACCTCGCCGGTCATGGTCATCACCATGCCGGGCAGGTTGGGTGCGCCGAGGCGCAGCTCCATGGCGTTGATGACGGCTTCAGGGCCGCTCCAGTCGGTGGCGAAGCGGGTCATCAGGCCCTGGCTGGTGAGAATGTTCATGAACACGTCGGGCAGACCGATTGCCTGCGCCTCGGCTTTGTTGTGATGCACCGGCTCGAAATCGCGCGTGGCAAGGGCGCCGCCCACGATCAGGCTGGTGGTGATGGGCACGTCCAGCGGCGGCAGTTTGTTGCCCACCGCCACCTCGGCGCAGCTCAGGGTTTTGTATTCGCTCATGGTGTGTCTCCTCCTCAGGCCGGGTAGAACTGCGGCAGCATGGTTTTTTCGTCCACCTGTTCGATCCTGCCCTGCACCTGCATGCCAATGCTTACCTCGGACGGGTCGCAACCCACCACATTGGCCACGAAGTGTATGCCTTCCTCCAGCCGGATGACGGCGCATACCAGTGGATATTGGTAACCGGGAATTCGCGGGTGATGCAGTTCGGTGTGGCTGAGCACTTCGCCGCGCATGCCGGATTCGATGGAATCCCATTCCAGGGACTGGCACTCGCCGCACATCGGGCGGGGCGGGTGCCGCAGCGTCTGGCAGCCCTTGCAACGCTGTATCAACAGCTTGCCCTTGTCGCAGGCTTCCCACCACCAGCCGTTGTCGTGGCCGCGCGGCGAGGCGATGCGTGTGGGAACCGCCAGGCTTTCCTCGGCCGGGGCCGCGGCGGTGTCCTCGGCGGGAATAAACTTGAGGATCTTGAAGCGCTGCGTGCCCACCTTGTCGCCGTGCTGGTCGGTGAACGTGGCCAGGCTTTCGATGAAGTAGCCCACGCCGCGGGCGGTGGTTTTGCGCTCCGAGATGTTGTCGATGATCATTTCCACGAACAGCGTGTCGCCGGGAACGGATTCCTTGAAGTACTCCTGGCGCACGTTGGTGCCGAGTACGCCGGTGTAACCGTTCTCGTTGAAGAAATTCACCAGGTCGACCTGCGCGTCCGAGGCGCGGCCTTCCACGGAGATCTTGTAACCGTCCTGGCCCCACACGTACATCATGGCCGGCGGTGCAATGGTGTGGCCGCGCGCGCTGCCCGCCGCCCAGGCCTGGTCGCCGTAGGCGGGGTTCTTGTCGCCCATCACCTCTGTCCAGTGGCGGATCATGGCCTGGTTCACCGGGTCGTTGGCGGGCGTGCGTTCGCTCACCTGCCGTCCGACGTAGGAGTAGACTTCCGCTTCGAAAGCCTTGAGTTCATCTGCATTCATAGTGTGCGTCTCCTTGCCGCAGGGGATGCCGAGCGTCTGTGTGGCGCCCTAGGCGAATGTTGGGCATAGCGTGTGGTCGGTATGATCTCACCGGTGTCCCGGCATGCCCAGCCCGTGCGTAGCCACCAGGCCGCGCAGCACTTCCACCACGCCGCCACCGAAGGTGTTGATGGTTGCGCGGCGGTACTCGTGTTCCAGGTTGCCATGCAGCACGGCGCCCTCGCTGCCGGCGGCGATCAGTGCATGCGGGCCGACCACGTTCATCAGCAGGCGGCAGATCTCGATCATGATCTCGGTGGAATACACCTTGATGGCAGACGGGAAGACCGCGTCCATTTCCTGTTGATCCAGCGACCACGACATGCGTGCGTTCATGACACGCATGGCTTCAAGGTGCGAATAGACCTCGGCCAGATTGCGCTGGGCGCCCAGGTCGTCGATCACCCTGCGGCCATCCGGCGTTTTGGTATTGCGCGCCCACTGCATGGCATCGCGGAAGAGTTTCCAGCCCTGGATGCCCCACGCCGCCAGGCCCACGCGCTCGTGATTGAGCTGTTCGACGATCAGCCGCCAGCCGCCGTTCTCTTCACCGATGATCATGTCGGCCGGCACTTTCACGTTGTCGTAGTAACTGACGTTGGTGCGCACCCCGCCCACGGTATGGATGGGCCCGAAGGAAAAGCCAGGGTCCTGGGTATCCACCACCAGTATCGAGATGCCCTTGTGCTTGGGCGCTTCGGGGTCGGTACGCGCGGCGAGCCAGACGTAATCTGCGCCCTCGGCGCCGCTGGTATACACCTTGTTGCCGTTGACCACGTAATGATCACCGTGCTTGACCGCGGAGGTGGTGAGAGCGGCGAGGTCGGTGCCGGCGCTCGGTTCGGTGTAGCCGATGGAGAAATGCAGTTCACCGGAGGCGATGCCGGGGAGGAAACGCTTTTTCTGCTCTTGCGTGCCGCGGCTGATGATGGCGGGACCCACCGTGTTGAGCGTGACAAACGGCGTGGGCGCGCCGGCGAGCAGCGCCTCCTCGTAGCGGATCAGCTGTTCGCTGCCGCTCAGGCCACGGCCGCCGTACTCTTTCGGCCAGCCCACGGCCAGCATGCCGTCCTTGCCCTGCTGGCGGATCAGTTCCTTGTACAGGTCGCCGCTCTCGGCATTGCGCAATTCTTCGGCGTACTCGGGCTTGATGAGCTGGCTGAAGTAATTGCGGAATTCCCGGCGCAGTTCTCGCTGGTGATCGGTGTAATCCACGAACATGGGCATCTCTCCTGGGAAACAACAGGATCATCATATTGATTTTGAATTCAAATTCAACTAATTTATCGCTCATGGTGAGACAGTGAAACAATCCGGGAAGCGGGCCAGCGCCGAGCGGGCAAGCGCCGAGCGGGCCAGCGCCGAGCGGGCAAGCGCCGAGCGGGCCAGCGCCGAGCGGGCGGCGGGCGACCGGGACAGCGGTCAGTTTGACAGCGCGCGTCAGTCCGGCGCGCAATCCGGCGCGCGCAGCGCCCGGGGCGAGCGAGCGCGCGCCGGCCTGAAAAAGGCGGCCTTGAGCGTGCTGGAGCGGCAGGGCTTTCACAAGATGCGTATCGCGGACGTGACCGGCGAGGCGGGTGTTGCGCAGGGTCTGTTCTACCATTACTTCAGCGATCTGAAGTCGCTGACGCTGGAGGTCCTCACCGACTTTGCAATGCTCAGCAGTGATCCCGCAGACATTGAACGCGATGTACCCCGGGGCGACTGGTACGCGCGCATCTACGCGCACAACCTGCGCGTGGTGCGCAGCTACGCCCGACGGCCCGGGGTCATGCGCTGCATGCTCCAGATGGCAGACGAAGACCCGGCGTTTTCCGCCATGCTGCGCGATTCGTATCGCCAGCAGCTCATGTGGCTGGTAGAGCTGATGCCACGGCTCTTCCCCGACGTGCGCTTCAAACGCCATCAGGCCCTGTTGATTGTGTACGCACTGGCGGGAGTGGGCGAGGGGCTTATGCGTGAGTACTTCATTAATGAGAGCAAGACCCTGCGCGCTGCGCAGCTGTCGGTGGAGGAGTTTGCGGAGCTGCTGTCCACCATGTTTTATCGCGGTTTGTTTCTGGCCAACCCCGACCAGGCGCAACTGAAATACACACGTAACCTCGCCCCCATGGTGAGACAACAGTGAGGCAAGCAGCATGAACTTTCAATTCAGCGACGACCAGAACGCCATCCGTGAACTGGCGTATCAGATATTCACCGACCGGGCGACAGATGAATTTTTGCTCTCGTTCTCGCGCAGCGACGCCACCTACGACGACACGCTCTGGCAGACGCTGGCGGAGCAGGGGCTGCTGGGTATCGCGGTGCCCGAAGAGGCCGGCGGCAGTGGGCTGGGCCTGATCGAGCTGTGCCTCGTGCTCGAGGAGCAGGGTCGCCGTGTGGCGCCGGTGCCGCTGTACGCATCGCTGGTGCTCGGCGCGTTGCCGATTGCGCAGTTCGGCAGCGCCGAACAGCAGCAGCGTCTGCTGGCGCCCCTGGCGGCGGGTGAGCTGAAGCTCAGCGCCGCAATCAGTGAAACCGCCATGAACGAAGCGCTCGTCTCGCGCGTGAGTGCGCGTCGTGACGGCGAATCCTGGGTGCTGGCGGGCAGCCGGGCGGTGATTCCCGACGGCGCGGTGGCGGATCATATTCTCGTGCCGGCCGTGGATGAGGCCGGCAATGAAACCGTTTTCATCGTGGCGACCGACGCGCCGGGCGTGACCGTCACGCCGCTGGAAATCGGCCTGTCGGGCCAGCGCGCGGCAAATCTTGCACTGGCGGATGTGGAACTGGCGGCCGATGCGGTACTCGGTAAACCGGGGCAGGGCGGCGAGATCGTTACCTGGTTGCTGGAGCGCGCCAACCTGGGCCACTGCGCGCTGCAGGTCGGCGTGACCGAAGAGGCGATGAAGCGCACCGCCGCCTATGTGAGCGAGCGCAAGCAGTTCGGCGTTCCGCTGGGCAGCTTCCAGGCACTGGCCATGCGGATGGCCGACAGCTACATCGATGTCGAGGGGATTCGCACCACCTATTGGCTGGCGATGTGGCGGCTCAGCGAGGGGCTGGATGCCCGCGCCGAGGTGCACGCCGCAAAGTGGTGGGCCTGCGACGCGGCGCATCGCGTGGTGTCTACCTCGCAGCACCTGCACGGCGGCATGGGCGCCGACGTGGAATACCCGATCCACCGGTTTTTCCTCATGGCGAAACTCATCAGCTACTCGCTGGGCAATGCCAGCCAGCAACTGGAGAAGCTCGGCAGCCTGCTGGCACAAGACGACAGCCTGGGCTTCCGCGCGCTGGAGTGTTAACCCGTGAGTGACCGTGACCTGCTGGCCCGTATCGATCGCCTCGAATCGCTGGATGAAATACGCCAGCTCGCCGCCAAGTACTCGCTCTCTCTGGACATGCGTGACCTGGATGCCCACGTAAACCTGTTTGCGCCGGACATTCGCGTCAGCCGTGAGAAAACCGGCCGATCGCATCTCAAGCGCTGGCTGGACGACACGCTGCGCCAGCAGTTTACCGGCACCTCGCATCACATCGGCAACCATATCATCGAGTTCGACGATGCCGATCACGCCCACGGCGTGGTGTACTCCAAGAACGAGCACGAAACTCCCTGCGCCGACGGATCCACAGAGTGGGTCATCATGCAGATGATCTACTGGGACAACTACGAGCGCGTGGAGGGGCGCTGGCTGTTCCGCAGGCGTCTGCCCTGTTACTGGTACGCCACCGATCTCAACAAACCGCCGGTGGGAGAAAACAAGATGCGCTGGCCCGATCGCGAGGCGTACGAGGGGGCGTATCACGCCCTGTGGCCGAGCTGGAGTGAATTCTGGGCCTCGCCCCCGGACACGGATGAACCCGAGGTCGCGCCGCCGGCGCCGCTGGAGGCCTTCCTGAATCGCATGCGGCGCGGCGCGCCGGAACCAAAAATAAGGGTACGTTGATGGACATTTTTTCTCCTGTAACGCTCGGCTCGCTCACACTTCGCAATCGTGTGGTGATGGCGCCGATGACGCGTTCGCGCGCGGATGCCGACGGCGTGCCGTCATCGGTGATGGTCGATTACTATCGACAGCGCGCCGGCGCGGGCCTGATCGTATCGGAAGGGATCGCGCCGAGCGCCGATGGCCTCGGCTACTGCCGTACGCCGGGACTCTACAGCGCCGGGCAGGTGTCGGCGTGGCGCGCGGTCACGGCGGCGGTGCATGCACAAGGCGGCTGCATGGCAGCGCAGATCATGCATGTGGGTCGCGTGGCCAGCGCCCTGAACAAACCGGCGGGTAGTGAAACTGTCGCGCCCTCCGCCATCACCGCGCGCGGCGAAATCTTTACCGATCAAGCCGGCATGCAGCCGATGGACGCGCCGCGCGCGCTTGCCCTGGGGGAGATTGCGAGCGTGGTCGGCGAGTATCGCAGCGCCACGGTGAACGCCTTCGAGGCGGGCTTCGACGCGGTGGAGCTGCACTGCACCAGCGGCTACCTGCCTGCCCAGTTCCTGTGCACCGGCACCAACACACGCGACGATGCCTATGGCGGCAGTGTGGAAAATCGTGTGCGCTTTGTGCGCGAGGTGCTCGAGGCGATGGTCAGCGTGCAGGGCGCCGGCTGTGTCGGTATGCGAATCTGCCCGGATAACCCCTTTAATGATCTGCATGACGACGACCCGGGGGAGACCTTCGAACACCTGTTGCGGGCGGCAGCCGAACTGGAGCTGGCCTACCTGCACGTGATTCGCATGCCGAAAGGCCGTGTGGATAACCTGGCCCTGGGCCGGCGGCATTTCCCGCAGCGCCTGATCGCCAATGACAGTTACGATCTCGAGGAGGCGCAGGTCGCGATTGCCGCGGGTGACGTGGCGGCGGTGTCTTTCGGGCGCCCCTTTATCGCCAATCCCGATCTGGTGTCGCGTTTTCAGTCAGGCACACCGCTGGCGCGCTTCGATCCTTCCACGCTGTACACCCCCGGCGCAGCGGGTTACAGCGATTATCCGGGCGCGGCCGGCTGAGTTCAGCCGCGGCCGCGTGCACAGGCTTTCATAATAACGCTTACAGCAGGAGTACATCATATGCCCGTTACCCCGGTCGATATTTCCGGCAAGAAGATCCTGATTACCGGCCCTACCGGGCAGGTGGCCCTGCCGGTCGTGGAGGCCTTCGCAAAGAAGGCCGGTGTCTATGCGCTGGCGCGGTTTCGCAAGGCGGAGGACCGCGAACGTATCGAGGCCCTGGGCGCCAGGGTGATCGCCGCTGACCTCGCGGACGCATCCACGCTCGGCGCGGTGCCCGAGGATATCGACTATGTGCTGAATTTCGCGGTGGTGAAAAGCGGGGATTTCGATTACGACCTGGCGGCGAACGGGGAGGGCGTTGGCAACCTGATGTTGCGTTGCCGCAACGCCAGGGCCTTCCTGCATTTCTCGTCTACCGCGGTGTACGAATACAGCGGCCATGAGCCGCGTCGCGAGGATTCACCGCTGGGCGACAACCACCGGGTGATGTTCCCCACCTACAGCATTTCCAAGATCGCCGCGGAAACGGTATGCCGTTTTGTCGCGCATCAGCATTCGATTCCCACCACGATTGCGCGCCTGAGTGTGCCCTATGGCGACAATGGCGGCTGGATGTACTTCCACATGCTGATGATGCAACAGGGCATGCCGATCGACCTGCACCCCGAAAAGCCGAACTACTATAATCCGCTGCACGTGGATGATTACATCGAGAAAATCCCCTACCTGCTGGCCGCGGCGACACCGGAAGTGACTACGGTCAACTTCGGTGGCTCGCAGCAGGTGAGTATCGAGCAGTGGTGTGGCTATATCGGTGAACTCACCGGTCTCACGCCACAGTTTCAGGATAACCCGAAGGCCTTTGGCAGCCTGTGCATCGACACCACGAAAATGCATGAACTGATTGGTGAAACGCGGGTGGACTGGCGCGAGGGAATTCGCAGCCAGATCGAAACGCTGGCGCCCGAGTTGCTCAAGTCCGCAGGCTGAGCTTCAGCGTTCGCCTACCGCGTCGCCCAGCGCGAAGGCGATGTACTCATCGCCGGTGGGGGTGCCCAGCTTGCCGCCGCTGGCGGTAATCACAATGTACTGTTTGCCGTCTATCGCGTAGGTGGCGGGTGTGGCATAGCCGCCCGCGGGCAGCGGGTGCTGCCACAGCAGGCTGCCCGAGAGTTTATCAAAGATGCGCAGCATCTCGTCGGAGGTGGCCGCGATGATCAACAGGCCGCCTGCGGTGACCACGGGGCCACCGTAATTGCGCGTGCCGGTGGGTGGCACGCCTTCCTTGCGCAGTTCGGCATACTCCCCGAGAGGAATCTGCCACACGCGTTTGCCACTCGCCAGATCGATCGCGTTCAAGGTGCCCCAGGGCGGCTTGATCGCCGGGTAGTAGCGTTCATCCACGAACTCGTTGTAGCCGGCGAACACATAGGCCGTTTCGGTCTCACCGTTGCTCGCGTTGTCGACGCCGTCCTGCGCGAGCGTACCGGCGCTCTTCGCGTACAGGTAATCGATCACGGCATCCAGTTCATGGCGGGGCAGGTGCGCAAACGGCATCATTCGCCCCTTGCCGTTGATCACCGCGCGCTGTGCCGCCGCGCGAGGCAGCGTGTCGGCGATGTCCACAAGCGACGGCGCGTAGGGGTAAAAGCCCTGTAAATCCAGCCCGTGACAGCCGCTGCACTGCTTGCGAAACACGTATTCGCCCACGCCCAGCGAGCTGCCCTTGTCGACCTCGATGGCCTCCATACGGATCAGGTGCGGGATTTCCATGGCATTGATGTAATACAGGTTGGTGTCGGGGTCGAAGGCGCCACCGCCCCAGTTCGCGCCGCCGTAGAAGCCGGGGAACAGGATGGCCGGTTGCAGGCCCGGCGGGCGCAGGTAGGCAAACGCCTGGGCCTCGTTGTAGAGCTTCTTGACGTAGGCATTGGCCTGCGGGTTGATGTCGCTCAGGTCGCTCTCACGGAACACCTGGCGCGTGAACGGTTCCGGAAGCGTCACTTGCGGTTGCGTGGCGGCCGCCTGTTCACCGGGAATCTGCGATGCGGGCACCGGAACATCCGCAATCGGAAACACGGGCTTGCCGCTGTCGCGATCGAGCAGGTAGAGCACGCCCTGCTTGGAGGCCTGCGCTAGCAGGTCGCGACGCTCATCGCCCGTGCCAACGCTCACCAGCGTGGGCGCGCTGCTGAGGTCGCGATCCCAGAGATCGTGGCGCACGGCCTGGAAGTGCCAGAGGCGCTTGCCGGTGCGCGCATCCAGGGCAATGATGCTGTTGGCAAAGAGATTGTCGCCGTGGCGCGCGCTGCCGTCAAAGTCAGGCGTTGGCGAGCCGGTGGGCACGTACACCACGCCGCGCTCGGCATCCAGGCTCATGCCGGCCCAGGCGTTGGCGCCGCCCGCGTAGCGCCGGGCGTTTTCCGGCCAGCTCTCATGCCCGAACTCGCCCGCCCGCGGGATCGTGTGGAAGGTCCAGCGCAATTCCCCGCTGATCACATCGTAGGCGCGAATGTCGCCGGGCGCTGCGCCCGCCGTTTCGGTGACCGCGGAGCCCATGATAATCAGGTTTTCAAACACCACCCCGGGCGAAGGCGCATTGATGCTGATGGTGTTCGGATCGCGACCAAGGCCCTCACGCAGGTCCACCCGGCCCCCGCGCCCGAACCCGGTAACGGGCTTGCCCGTAGCGGCATCGAGCGCCATCAGGAAATGTCCGGTAGTGAAGAAAACGCGCGAGCGCGGTGCATCGCCGGCGTCGTCGGCCCCCGCCGACCAGTAGGAGAGCCCGCGCATGTTGGAGAGGCCGACGTGCAAAATCTGCGGATTGAACGTCCACAGCTCGCGGCCGCTGGCGGCATCCAGGGCAAACACGTTGTACAGCGGGTTGCGCCCATACAGAACGCCATCCACCACGATCGGGTTGACCTGCAACTCCGAGGTGGCCGGCAGCGGCGCGCCTTTTGCGCTGGCGTAGCGCCACACCGGCTGCAGTTGCTGCAGGTTGTCGCGATTGATCTGGTCGAGCGCGGAGTAGTGGCTGTTGTAGCCGTCGCCGCCGTAGCTGCGCCAACCCTGGTAATCCTGTGCCAGCGCGGCGCTGCACGCTGCGAGGTACGCGAGCAGCGCCAGGCCCCACGGGTTGGTTGTCCGGTTCTGTTTCAAGAGGCGTCCCCGTTTCGCGGGCGGTACTGTGTCTGCAGGTAGCCTAGCGCACCGAGCCGCCGCCATCCACCGACAGCAGCTGGCCGGTGATAAACGATGCGCGATCGCTGGAGAGGAACACCACCGCCTCGGCGATTTCGTTCGGCTCACCCAGCCGATTCAGCACGGCGGATTTCTTCAGGCCCTCGGCGATCGCCGGTTGCTCTTCAAAATACTTCTCCACCCCGGGCGTGCGGATGACGCCCGGCGATACGGCGTTGATACGAATGCCCTGGCTTCCGTATTCCGCGGCCGAGCTTTTGGTGAGTATGTTCACGCCACTCTTGGCTGCGGCGTAGGCCGTGTTGAAAGCCTGGCCCTTGAGCGAGGCGTTGGAGGAAATGTTGACGATGGCGCCACCGCCATTGGCCAGCATCGCGGGAATCTCGTATTTCATGCACAGCCAGGTGTTGGTGAGGCACATCTCCAGGGTCTGGTCGAACACCTCGCGCGTGTATTCGTGGATGGGCCCCGAGCCCCGGCTGAGGGCTGCGCTATTGCAGGCGATGTCCAGGCGGCCGTAGGCGGCCACCGCCGCCTCCACCATCTGCTTCACCGAGGCTTCCTGGCTCACGTCGCCGTGCACGAATTCGGCGTTGCCGCCGGCGGCGTGTATCAGTCCGACCGTCTCCCTGCCGGTGTCCTCGTTGAAGTCGGCCACCACGACGCTGGCGCCTTCGCGCGCGTAGGCAAGCGCGATCGCCCGCCCGATGCCCTGTCCCGCTCCAGTGACGATACCCGCCTTGTTGTCCAGTAAGCCCATTCTTCTGCTCCCGTATCCATTGCCTGTTGTGCAGTGCGCGCGGCGCTCGTGCTGCCCTCGCCTCACCGGTGAGTGGCTGAGCGCGAGGCACAGTCTAGTGCAGCGTGACGCGTGCGGTAGTGCGGCTCGCGCCATAATGGGCGACAAATTTTATCGCCCGGCGCAAATGCAGCGGCCACTCCCGGTTGTCTGGGCGCAAATATCCATGGTTTGGAGCGATTCTGCCAGCGACCGGGGCGCCCCTGGCAGGCATAATCCCGGCTGGTACTGCAAAGGAGAACACTGTGATTCTGGAAGGCAAGGTAGCACTGGTAACAGGGGCGGGGCAGGGTGTGGGGCAGGGTATCGCACTGGCACTGGCGGGCGAGGGCGCGCGCGTGGCGGTGACCGGCAGAACGCTGGAGAAGCTGGAGGCCAGCTGCGCCATGATCCAGGCGCGCGGTGGCGAGGCCCTGCCGGTGGTTTGCGATGTCAAACAGGCAAGCGCACTGAGCGCCTGCGTGGAGCAGGTGCTGGCGCACTTCGGCCGCCTGAATATCCTCGTGAACAACGCGCAGGAAGTGCCCCTGGGCACGCTGGATCAGGTGACGGACGCGAGCTTTACCGCCGGCTGGGAATCCGGCCCGCTGGCGACCTTCCGCCTTATGAAACTGTGCCGGCCGCACCTGGCCGCCAGCGGCGGCAGTATCATCAACCTGGCGAGTTCCGCCGGGAAACGGTGGGATATGACAGGCTATGGCGCTTACGCGGCCACGAAGGAGGCGATCCGTTCACTCACCCGCGCGGCCGCCTGCGAATGGGGCCCGGAGGGAATCCGCTGCAACGTGATTCTGCCGCATGCCATGTCGCCCGGCCTGAAATGGTGGACCGAAAACCACCCGGAAGAGGCCGCCGCCTTTGTCGCCAGCATTCCGCAGCGGCGTATTGGAGATTGCGAAGACGACATCGGCCGCTTCGTGGCCATGCTGTGTAGCGACGCCTCCGCCTATGTCAACGGGCAGAGCATTGCACTCGATGGCGGTCAGGCGCTGATCAGCTAGCGCTTTCGCACGGGTGCGCCGGGGCCTGCCGCCTCACAGCGGCGGCCGCCGGATGACACCCGCAGAGCGCGTTGTCGCGCCTGAAAACTGGCACGCAATCACACACCGCTGACATCGGCACCTATACACCCTCCGCAATCCGGGCTTTATAATGGGTGCTCAGAGGCTTCCATACGGCGCGAGGCGCCAGGATTTAGCATGAAAGTCAGTGACTACCTTAGCCGTGAAGAGGTCGCGCGGTTTACCGCGAAGAGCGATTGGCAGGCGTGGCGCCTGGTGCTGGGCAACTGGCTGGCGATAGCGGGCATTCTCGCCGTGGCCGGCGCCTACCCGAACCCGCTGACCATCGGGCTGGCGGTGGTGTTGCTTGCCGGCAGGCAACTCGGCCTGTCGGTACTGATGCACGATTGCGGCCACCGCACGCTGTTTCGTACCCCCTGGCTCAACGACGTGATCGGCCAGTGGTTGTGCGCGCTGCCGGTAATGAGCGATCAACCCGCCTATGCGCGCGGCCATCTGGTGCATCACCGCGAAGCCGGTACCCCACGGGATCCCGACCTGCCGAATTACCAGGCCTATCCCGTGTCGCGCGCGAGTTTTCGCCGCAAGGTGATGCGTGATCTCACCGGCCAGACCGGCTTCAAGCTGATCGCGCATATCGCGCGCGGCGCCTCGGGTATCGTCTCGGACGAGAAGCGCAGCAGCGCCTGGCCGTTCGTGCAGCAATTGCTGGTGCAGGCGCTACTGTTCCTGGTGCTGTGGGCCTGCGGTATCGGCTGGACCTACCTGCTGTGGGTGGTGTCGTTCATGACGGTGTTCATGCTGGTGGTGCGTATTCGCCAGGTAGCGGAGCACGCCGCCGTGCCCGACCTGTTCGACGCAGACCCACGCAACAACACGCGCACCGTGGAAGCACCCTGGTGGCAGCGACTGATCTTCGCGCCCAATGGCGTGAACTACCACATGGAGCACCACTTCATGGCCAGCGTGCCGTGCTACCGGCTGCGGGCGTTGCGCGAACACCTGCGGCGCAAGCATGCGCTGGATGACGTGCCCGTGTTCCGTGGGTACGGCGAAGTGCTGCGGCACGCGATAGCCGCCGGGTAGTCGCTCTGCTAGCGGTGTTTGGCGGCTTTCAGTGCCGCCGGCGTGGTCGGTTCCCCGGTCTCGTAGTAGAGCTTCATGGCCAGCGCCACATCCGCCATCGTGCGTTCGACAAAACCCGCCAGGCGTTTTTCCAGCCAGCGCCCGAGGCCGCCCCAGGGCAGGGTGTAGGTCAGGCTGGCAGTGAAGCGCGTCTTGCCAGGGCCGGCATCCTCCAGCAGGTAACGAAAGCTGGCGCTGCGAAAGGGCGGCGCGGGTTTGTCTCCCTTGTGCAGGCGAATGAGAAACCCTTCGCCCTCGCGCCATTCGGTGATCGTTTCCTGGATGTACTTCTTCGGGCCGCTGTACACGTAGCGGCTCGCGCCCACGCCCTCACGCTGTTCGGTAATCACCTCGGTGCGAACGATGCCGGGCACGTAGTGGTGCGCGAGGGAAATATCCCTCAGGCGCTCCCAGGCCTGGCTGCGGGGTAGATCGATGATCACCGAGGATGCAACGGACTGGGTCATAACGGTCAAGCTCTCAGGTTGGACACAGCGCGCAGTTTAGCACCTGCGCCGGCTGGCGTGCGCCGTCGCCCCGGGCGGGGCTCGCTACAGCGGGCGGCGCCCGCGCATGCTACGCTTTGGAAAAAATGGAGGTTTGGCAATGGGTAGATTTTCTGACTACTGCACCGTGGTCACCGGTGGCGCCAGCGGCATCGGCGAGGCCACGGTGCGTGCGCTGGTGAATGAGGGCGGGCGCGTGGTGATCGCAGACCTGCAGCGCGAGCGTGGCGAGGCGCTCGTCGCGGAGCTGAACGGCGCGGCGGTATTTCAGTTTACGGACGTGAGCCGGGAACAGGACATCATCGCGGCGGTCAATGCCGCAACGCAGACGTTCGGCCGGCTCGACGGTATGGTAAACAACGCCGGCGTGGTGGGCGCGGTGGGTTCGATCATGGATACCAGCGTGGAGGCCTTTGACAAAACCATGGCCATTCTCACCCGGGGGGTCTTCCTCGGCATCAAGCACGCCGCGCGTGCCATGCGCGGGCAGCGCCGCGGGGCGATTGTGTCGCTGGCGAGTACGGCGGGCGTCATGGGCGGGCTCGGCCCGCACGTCTACACCATGGCGAAACACGGCGTCGTGGGACTGACCAGGTCGGCGGCGGCGGAACTGGCCGCGCTGGGCATTCGGGTGAACGCGGTGGCCCCGGGGGGCACGGTGACGCCCATGACCAACAATCTCGGCGATGGTGATGCACAGGCCACGGCGGCGCGTATTGCGGCGGGCTCCGCCCTGGGCACGCCCTGCATGCCCGAGGATATTGCCAGCGGCATACTGTTCCTGCTCAGCGACGATGCCCGCCAGATGACGGGCCATACGCTGGTGATTGATGCTGGAGCGACGACCGGCGCGCAACCCTCGCCCTTCTTTGCCGGCGAGGCAATGACCCTGCTGCATGGCGGACAGCGCGGCGACGGTTGAAGAGGGCGGGGGCTGTGTCGGGGAGGTTTCTCCCGCGGCCGGCTTGCAATTTGCCGCCACCGGCGTCAGTATAAAAACAGACAGTACAGATTGCTTTTTTTGCCGGCGGTAAGCTCCGGATGAAACTGCTGTACCCGGAACGCGCTGCCACATTATTACAATAACGGCCGCACAGCGGCAGGCAGGAGCAGACGCATGAGCACAGCCACGTTCGCACGCAGCTTTTCCAGGAAGACCCCTCACACAAGCCGTCACATCCCCTCGCAGGACAGTCTGTCGCGATTGCCTGGCAACGCGGGTGAGCCGCGCGTCGGGCGGCGCTGCATCCCCCTGGCGCCATCCCTGGTCGCCCTCGCCGTGGCGGCAGCCACTGGCCTCGGCGCGCCCGTGGTTCATGCGGAATCGCGACAGCTGGAAGAGGTGATTGTCACCGCGCGCAAGATGGTGGAGTCGATGCAGGACGTGTCGATTGCCGTCTCGGCGTTTTCGGGCGAGCAACTCGATCGGCTGATCATGCGCGACATCCGCGAGATTGAGGGCTTTGTGCCCAATTTCGTGATCGATACCCTGGCCGTTTCGCCTGCCAGCGCCTCGATCTATGTCCGCGGCGTGGGCACGCAGGAGGTGGAGCGCTCCTTCGACCCGGCGGTGGGCGTGGTGATCGACGGCGTGCCGCTGTCTTTCGCCAATGGCTCACTGGCCAATACCTTCGATTTCCAGAGCGTGGAGGTGCTGCGCGGCCCGCAGGGCACGCTGTTCGGGCGCAATACCACCGGCGGCGTGATCAACATCACGCGCACCCGCCCCACCGGCGAATATGGGTTCAAGTACGAGGTCACCGCCGGCACGGACGATCTGCTGGATTTCAAGGGCGTGGCCAACCTGCCGCTGGGTGAACTGTTCGCGGCGAAGGTCGGTTTTGCCAGCCAGAGCGACGGCGTGAACCGCGAGAACGTGCTGACCGGGGATAAAGTAGGCAACCCGGACAACGAGGAATTCAACGCCACCCTGCTGTTCACGCCTACGGACGATTTCGAGGCGCTGTTCACCTACGTGAACTATCGCGACCAGAGCGATGGCGTACCGCTCGCCAACCGGGCCTCGCTGAATAGCGGCAACCCGGTGAATGCAGAACCCGAGATCGTGTGTTCCTTCGGCTTTTGCCAGCGCGCCGAAATCGAGGAGATGGAACAGGATTTTTATGGGCGTGATCTCGATTTCGAGTGGGACGCCTATACGCTGAACCTCGAGTACGACACCGGTGCGGGCGTCATTACGGCCGTGGTCGGCTACCAGGAGACGGATGAAAACGTGCCGACGGATTTTGACGCCACGCCGCTGAATACCTTCCACGTGATTCGCGCGCAGGATTCCGAGCAGACCACAGCGGAACTGCGCTTCGCCTCCGATGACTACATGAACGACCGTCTGAACTTTGTCGCCGGCGTATTCTGGGTGGATGACAAGTATCGACTGGACCAGAAGACCTCCATCACGGCTGCGCTGGGCCCCGATGCCGCCCTGTTTCAGAACCCGATAGCGGATCATGAGCGTGAAGCCTGGGCGATATTCGGTGAATTTCATTTCGACATTACCGAGCAGTTGATGCTCACCCTGGGCGGGCGATATACGGAAGAGGAGAAAGACTACGCCGGCTCCATCAGCTTCGGTGGCGGCGCGGCCAACGGTCTGCCGGGCTACGTGCCCGGTAGCGTCATGGACGACTTCTTCATTTTCGGCGAGCCCATCTGGGTGCCGATCGATGCCGCGAGCGGCAACGAATCCTGGGAGGAATTCACGCCCAAGATCGGCCTCGATTATCGCGTCAGCGACGATATCCTCACCTATGTCACCTATTCCGAAGGCTTTCGCTCCGGCGGTTTCAACGGGCGCAACCAGAATCTTGCCAATATCGGCCCGTTCGACCCGGAGTTCGTGAACAACTACGAGGTGGGCATGAAGAGCGATCTGCTGCAAAGCACCCTGCGTCTCAACCTGGCCGCCTTCTACAACGAGTACGACGACAAACAGGAGGAAATCATCGAGCCGGATGGCTTTGGTGGCTCCAACACCGTGGTGCGAAACGCATCCACCGCCGAAATATTCGGGCTCGAGGCAGAGATGACCTGGGTGGCGTCCAGCAACCTGGTGTTCAACGCCAACCTTGGCTACCTCGATGCCAAGTACGACGATTTCAACGCGGATCTCACCGGCGACGGCATCGTCACCGACAACTCGGATCTCGAATTGCGTCGTGTACCCGAGTGGACGGGTGGCGTGAATGGCACTTACACGCTGGACATCGGCCCCGGCCAGCTCAGCCTGTTCGCCAGCTATCGCTACACCGACGAATACTGGGTGGAAGTGCGCAACGACCCACGTGGCCTGCTCAACGACCGTGGTGTGGTGGATGCCACCATCGCCTACGAGTGGGAGTGGGATGACGGGCGCAGCGTGCGCATCGCGCTGTGGGGCCGCGACATGACAGACGAGGTGGACTACAACTCCGCGGTGGTGGTGCCCGGCACGATCGCGTTCTCCGGCGTGTCGGGCGGCGAGCAGTACGGGGTGCGCCTGAGCGGTAATTTCTGAAGCTAAAAAACAAACAAGGTTGACTGCTTTTTTGTGTAGCGATATGGTGGCGGTTACCGTAGGCTCCCCGGGGGAGTCACGCCGAGGGACAGACAGCAGCCATGAACGAAAAAGTGACACTGACAGCCGAACAGATTGCGGCGCGCGATCCGTCCTACAGTTTCCAGGATCTGCTCAACCGCGAGAGGGTACCCGTGCCCGAGGCGCTGCGCGACAGCACCAATACCTACCTCGGCTCGGAAGACCTGCCGATTTCCCGCTGGACCTCCCGCGAGTTTTTTCAGCGCGAGGTGGAGAAGGTCTGGCGTAAGACCTGGCAGATGGTGTGCCGCGAGAGCAGCCTGCACAAGCCGGGCGACTATTTCGTGTACGACATCGTCGATGATTCCATCCTGCTGACGCGCACGGAGGGTGGGGAACTCAAGGGTTACTACAATTCCTGCCTGCATCGCGGGCGGGCGCTGAAGCGCGGTGCGGGCAGCGGTGCTGAGCAATTGCGCTGTCCCTACCATGGCTGGAGCTGGAGCCTTGACGGGCAGTTCCAGGGCGCGCCCTGCCAGTGGGATTTTCCGCATGTGCGTCCGGAGGCGTTCCAGGTGCCCGAGGTGCAGGTGGCCACCTGGGACGGCTGGGTATTCATCAACATGGATGAGAACGCTGCACCGCTCGCCGAGTACATGGGCATACTGCCCGCGCACTTCGCGCAGTGGAAGCACCAGCCGCGGTACGTGGCGGCGCATGTCGAGAAAGTCATCGGCGCCAACTGGAAGGCGGTGCTGGAGGCCTTTATCGAGTCCTACCACGCCATTGCCACGCACCCGCAGTTAATGGCGTTCCAGGCCATCGACAACTCCCAGTACGACGTGTGGGGTGATCACGTGAGCCGCACGATCACCGCCTATGGGGTGCCCAACCCCAGCGATGCGCACCGCTTCAGCGAACAGGACTGCATGGACGACATGATGAAGCTGGCCGGCAGCGAGCTGCGGCCCGAGGTGCCCGCCGGGCAAACCGCGCGCGAGGCGCTGGCGCAAATGACCTTGCCAACGGTGAATGAGCAGGCCGGGGAGGACTTGAGCGGTCGCGCTACCATGTCGGAGCTGATGGATTCGACCCTGTACCTGCTGTTCCCCAACTTCGCGCCCTGGGCGGGCCATGGCACGGTGATCAGCTATCGGCACCGGCCCAACGGCGATGACGTGGACAGCTGCCTGATGGACGTGTATCTGCTCACCCGCTACCCGGAGGGTGAAGAGCCGCCCGAGGATGCGCCGACGGTGCGCCTGGGCATCGATGAGCCGTTCAAGAGCGCGGCGCACGTGTTGGGCGCGGGTCTGGCCAATGTGTTCGACCAGGACGCCGCCAATCTGCCACAGGTGCAGAAAGGGATGAAGGCGTCAAAGAAAGGGGCGGTGACGCTGGCCAATTACCAGGAGGTGCGTATCCGCCACTTCCATCAGACCCTGGACAAGTATCTCAACGCCTGAGCGTCACTGGAGCTCGGCAAAGTCGATCTCCACGGGATAGCTGATCGTCTCGAAAGAGCCGTCGCGCTTGCGCACATTGCTGATCGTGACGGTATACGCCACATCGTGGCTCCAGCCGTCCACCATCCACGAAAGGAAGTTGGCGAGGCCGTAGCCGCGGTTGTCGCGGTGTACGCTGTGCACCGTGAGCGGCGAGCCGCTCGCCGTGTGGGTGACGCTCACGCTGGCCTGTGAGAAGTAATCGAAATTGCTCGACACGCCGGCCGGCGGCACCATGCTGATGCTCCAGGGCGTGCGCGCGGAGCCCATCGACACCATCGCGTGGGGGTACTCGCGGTAGGGCATGGCGACGTACGCCAGCTCTGGTGGTACCGGCGCCGCGGGCGGCAGGCCGAATCCAAAGACTTTCATGGACGAGTAGCCGCGCGCCTGGCCGTAGCTGGTGTAGCCCAGCGACGGGTACAGTACCCAGCGGCGGTGACCCGCTTCCATCAGGCTGGAGATGTTGTAATTATCGTTCACCCAGCCCAGCGGATAGTAGGCCGGGTCGCTCTGGATGGAACGATAAGACAGGTTGGAACTGCCGGCGCCGGCGGCGGCTGCGGCGCTGTAGCAGCTGTCGCCCGGCTGTGGGAAGTGCGACAGGTAGTTGTTGGCCAGCTGCACCAGCGCCGATTGCTGCGCCTCCGTGGCGAAGCTGTCGGCCCACTCCACGGGCGGCAGGTAGTGCAGCTTGCGGATCAGGTTCACGGTATGCAGGAAACGCTCGCGTGCGGCACTGGAGAGCACGCCGGGATCGCAGTTGGCGGTGTTCGGCACAGTCTGGAAAATGAACGCGTCGCTGCGGTGGGTGCTGGAATTCAGGCTGCCCAGCAGCGCGCGCCAGGCGGCCACGTCGTAGCGATCATCCACCGCCTCGAATTGCGGCGCGAGGAAGAACTCAAGGTTGCTCGCCAGGATGGACATCAATCCCGGGTTGCCCGAGAACCCTGCGGTGGACAGAAAACAGTTGGGATTGCTGCCGGGACAGAAGTGTCCATTCGCCTCTGTGTAGCCGGTGAAACGGTACCCGGGCTCGGCGATAGCGGTGAAGGTGCGCGAGAACTGGGTGGTGCTGACATCGATTTCGCAGGTTTCGCCCGCGAGACACAGCATGCCGTTGTCGGCCACTACGCGGCCGCCCTCGGGCACCACGATCACGACCTTGCAGCCCGCCACCATCAGCAGCAACGCAGCCGTCGCCAGATAGCGGAGGCAGCGTGCCGCCAGGCCTCCGTGGTTTTCCCCGTTCGGCGCGATAGCCCCCATGCCAGCGTATTTCATAGCCCCACGTTCCCCATTTGCCCCAGCGTGACTCACATTGTGGACATGCGGTAAACACCCCGGCAACGAAAAACTGGCGTTTTCTCCACTTTTTCCCGCCGACCGCTTGCGGGGGTCCATTCGGACCGTATTTGCGTATCCTGTGCAGGTGAGTGGAGGAGGATGTGTGACCGCCTTATTCTGGTTTCGTAACGACCTGCGAATTGACGACAACATCGGCCTGACGGCGATGGCGGGTGGGCGCAGGCTGCTGTGCGTCTACTGCTGGCCGCGCTCGGTGCCCTGGTGCAACGTCACGGGCATGGGCGCGCAGCGGCGGCGTTTCCTGCTGGAGTCGCTGGCCTGCCTGCAGCGCAGCCTGCGTGAGCGCGGGCAGGAACTGCTGGTGCTGCACGAGGCGCCGGAGGTGGCCTTGCCGCGTCTCGCACAGCGCTACGGTATCAGTCGGGCCGCGGTGGCCGCCGGGCCCGGCGTGTTCGAAATCCGTGAACTGGCGCAGGTCCGTGCGGGCCTGCCCGTGCCGCTGGAGGTCTTCCCCGGCAATACGCTGTTCGAGCCGCCACGACTGCCCTGGGGCGAGGGCCGGCTGCCGGCGCACTACACCCCGTTTCGCGAGGCAATCGGGGCGCGGGTGCCGCCAGACCCGTTGCCGGCGCCGACCCTGCCGCCTCCGCCGGCCGGTTTGGGCGCACCTGCCGTGGACACCGGCGACACGCTGCCGCATCCGGCGTTTATTGCGCGCGGCGGCGCCCTGGCGGCAGCGCGACGGCTGCAGGCCTGGATGTTTCGCGAGGCGGCAGTGGCGTCCTATCGCGATACGCGGGATGCGCTGCAGGGCCAGTACGCGAGTAGCGCGCTGTCGCCCTGGCTGGCCAACGGCGCGCTCTCGGTGCGCACGGTGGCACAGGAACTGAGGCGGTACGAGGAGGAATACGGCGCCTGTGAATCGACGGACTGGTTCTATCGTGAGCTGCTGTGGCGCGAGTTTTTCTACTATCGCGCCTATGTCGACGGCGCCAGGCTGTTTCGCACGTCCCCGACGGCAGCCTGTAACAGCTGTACGTTCGATCCGCGCGCGTTCGCGCGCTGGTGCGCCGGCGATACCGATTACCCCCTGGTGAACGCACTCATGCATCAGCTGGTCGCCACCGGGTGGATGAGCAATCGAGGCCGCCAGATAGCGGCGAGTTGCCTGGTAAACGAGCTGCGCCTGGACTGGCGCTTCGGCGCCGCATTCTTCGAAAAACACCTCCTGGACTACGACGTGGCCAGCAATTACGGCAACTGGGCGTATATTGCGGGGGCCGGCGCCGACCCGCGCGGCGGCAGGCAT
Source organism: Halioglobus sp. (assembly GCA_041396005.1). Taxonomy (GTDB): domain Bacteria; phylum Pseudomonadota; class Gammaproteobacteria; order Pseudomonadales; family Halieaceae; genus Marimicrobium. Next base: position 187,166 of record JAWKZK010000005.1, on the reverse strand, counting down.
TTTGATATCCACAAGCAGACGCAGCGCTACGACCCCGAGGGCGAGTTCATCGCATGCTGGCAGGGCGTGACGGCGCCCCAGCCGCGCTACGTGGTGGACGCGGCGGACTGGCCCATCGGCCCGGACGACGCGGCTTCCTGAGCAGGGACAGGCGGCAGCGGCAGGCTTTGCAGAAGCTCCACGGAGCCATCCACCGAAAGGTGCAGGCGGTCACGATACAGGGGAATGCCGTTGCGCGTGGTGGCACAGCGGGTGTCACCGCACAGCAGGGCCGGCAGTGAGATCAGGCTGGCGCCGGTGGCCGCCTGCACTGCTTCCAGGCTGTCCATCACCGGCTGCAGGCGCTCGCGGCTGAGTACGGCATCAATGTCGCAGTGACGCCTGCCCAGCAGCACGGCGCCGTTGAACGCCCGCTCCAGGCAATCACCCACTTCAAAATCGGTGGAGGGCGGCGGCGTGACCAGCCAGACCTCCTTGCCGGCATCCTGCAGCGCCCGCACCGTTTGCATGAGCCGTTGGCGGGCAACGGCATTATCCCGGGGTATCTGTTCCCCGGCCGCGAGGTAGTAGTCGTAACCGCCGTAGAAGTAGCTGTAGGTGGATCCGATCACCACGGTTTGAATCGAGCGTGACTCGCGCAGGTAGCGCATCGCGCGTGTGTTGAACTCGGCGCAGGCCTGCGCGGCAGCAGCGCCGCTGTGCACCGGCGTCAGGTCGTCCATGGGGTTGCAGGCCGAGCGTGTGATCTGAATCAGGGAGTCGGCGGTCGCGGGGTTCGCCAACAGGCCAGGCACCAGATGCATGGCCAGGCTGTCGCCCCAGACCGCAACGCGCGGCTGGGCCTGGTTGGCGCAGAGCTGGCCCTGTTCGAATACGGCGCCATCGGTGCACTGCATGCCGAAACCCGCGTTGATGCGTCGAAGTTCGATGAAGTCGCGGGCCTGCGCCGCACCCGTGACGGCCGCAGCGAAGGGTTGCAGCAGCGGTAGCGCCAGCATGCCCAGGGTGAGGGCGGCGATCGGCCACAGCCCGCGCGTGTCCGCGCTGTCACCACCGTGGCGGAAGCGCTCTTCCACGTAGCGGTATTGCCAGCGCGACAGCAGTAGAGCCAGCGCCAGCAGCGCCAGCGTGACCCATCTCGGCACCACGCCGAGGTAAGCGCTGTGGGCGAATGCGAGGAGCGGCCAGTGCACCAGGTAGAGCGAATAGGACCAGTCGCCCAGCTTCTCCAGCGCCCTGGCCGGCGCGATGTCGGGCAGCCAGTTGTCATGTCCTGCCACCAGCACGCTGGTCAGCAGCACCGCCAGCCAGGCGTTCATACCCAGCAGGCGCTCATCCAGGGATACGCAGAGCACGACGAGCAGCAGCAACAGGGCAACGCGTTTGACCAGCGCGGGCAGCTGGAAGGCGGGGTGGCGCAGCATGCCCCAGGCCACCAGAGAGCCCGCCAGCAGTTCCCAGGCGCGGCTGGGTAGCAGGTAGAACGCCCAGTCGCTGGCCGCGATGCCGGGCACGAAGGGCAGCGCGGTGTGTCTGGCGAGCAGGAATTGGCAGAATGCGAAGCTGAGGGCGAACGCGGCGGCCAGCGCCAGGCCCCGGAAGCGCCTGGCCACCAGGAACAGCAGCACCGGCAGGACAAAGTAGTATTGTTCCTCCAGAGACAGGGACCAGATGTGCAGCAGGGGTTTGCTCGCTGCCGCGTCGTCGAAATACCCGACCTGGAACGGCAGCATCAGGTTGGCGGTGAAGGTCAGTGCACCCAACAACTGGTTGCGGTAATCGACCCACTGGTGGTCGGTGAGGAACCACAGCCCCAGCAGCGTGGTGATCGCCAGCGTACTGTAGAGCGCCGGCAGCAGGCGTCGCGCCCGACGCAGGTAGAAACCCGTGAAGCTGAAGCTGTTAGTGGCGAGGCCCCTGAGCACGATCGAGGTGATCAGGAAGCCTGAAATCACAAAGAAAATGTCCACCCCGAGGTAGCCATGCTTCAGCGGTACCAGGTTGGCGTGATAGAGGACCACCGCCAGTACGGCAATACCCCGCAGGAGTTGTATGTCCCGGCGCAAAGCGCTGTTACCAGGTGATTTCTATCTCGATGCTGGACTCGTCGCTTTCAATTTCCACCTCGATCTCCACCTCTACCTCAGAGGGCACGCGCACGGTAAGGGTTTTTCCGGAGCGTGTGAAGTCCACGCCGTTATGCCGCGCGAGTGAGTCGGCGATACCGTGCAGCAGCTGTGCGGCATCCTCGCGCTTCAGGGTGCGTTTTTCCGAGATTTCAAGCAGGTCCATGGTGTCACTCCCAGGGGTGTCAGTTGGGCATGCGGGCAAGATAGCGCATGCACTCGGTGGCGAATATGACAGAAATCAATGCACGGTTCACGCTCAACCTGGCGTGGGCGTTACCTGCGCGAGGACCCCGTTCATATGCGCCATGCCAGAGCCCGGTTCCAGCGCGTCCGGGCCGTCCGGCATGATGATGTTGACATTGACCCCCGTGGTCTGGCGCGCGACGGAGAGGCCGGCGGCCTGTTGATGGCCCCAGCCGTGAGGCACACTGATCGTGCCGGGCAGCAGGTCGGCGTCCAGGCGCACGGGAACGTCGATGTGTCGGCCGCTGGCGCAGACCCTGGCGCTGTCGCCCTCCTTGAGCGAACGTGTCGCGGCGTCCTGCGGGTGGATGTACAGGTAGTTGGTGGTGCGCCCGCCCTTGATAAACGCGGCGGCGTTGTGCGCCCAGCTGTTGTGCGTGTAGCGTTCGCGTCTCTGAATCAGGCGCAGCTCGCCGAGATTCGCAAGCGCATGCCGGTAGGCGTCCTCCAGCGATGCGGCGCGGGCCAGCAGGTCGGCGGGCGCGAGCTCTACTTTGCCGGAGGGCGTGCGCACGCGCTTGCCGAGATAGTCGCCGGGTTGGTTGGCCTCCAGCAGCAACCCGTTCGGGTGCTTGCGCAATGTGCGCAGGCCGCCAAGACCGGCGCTTCGCGCCATCAGGCCCAGGAACAGCCTGTCAAGGCCGCTGCGCTGGCCCAGCCAGGGCAATCGGGCGGCGGCCTCGGCGAGATTGCTCAGCCACTGCAGCGCACGGCTGCTGCCGATGGGCCTGCCCGCGGCGCGACACAGTTGGCGAAACACCAGGCCTTCGTCGCGCGCTTCCCCGGCGGGCGCAAGCACGGCGTCGGTATAGGTGAAACTCCGCGTGGGCATCAGGCCCATCACGGTGAAAAAGTAAAACGGGATGTCGGCGCGCTCCAGGCTGTGCAGGCCGGGCAGCAGGTAGTGCGCGTGGCGGGCCGTTTCGTTCTGCACGATGTCCATGCACACAAACAGCTCGAGCTCGTCGAAGGCCTGCGCCAGGCGCTCGCTGCCCGGGCAGGTGAGCAGCGGGTTGCCCGCCATGTTGAACATGGCGCGCACCTTGCCGGGGCCGGGCGTGAGGATTTCGTCGGCCATGATGCCGGCCGGAATCGTGCTGTTCACATACGGTACATTCGCAATACGGGAGTACCGGGTTTCGGCGGCGGGCGGTCGCGGCAGCACCGGTTTGCCGGCCAGCACGCCGCCGCGCCGGTCGAGGTTGCCGCTCACGGCGTTGATCGCCTCCTGCAGCCAGTACACCATCAGCCCGTGGCTGCTCTGGTTGACCCCGGTAGACGAATAGATCGCGGCGCCGTCGGCTGCCAGGTAGTCGCTCACCATCGCGCGCAGGCGCGCGGCCGGAATGTCGGTGACCCGCGCCACCCGCTCGGGCGTCCACGGTCGTACAACACGCTGCAACGCATCAAAGCCCTGCATGTAGCGGTTCACGCGCTCGCGGTCTGCGCCGTCGCGCGCGATCACCTCGTGCAGGAACCCGAGCATGAAAAACACGTCGGCGTCGGCGCGAATTGGCACGTGCTCCCCGCAGCGTTTGGCGGATTCCGTGCGTCGGGGATTCACCCAGTACACCTTGCCGCCGCGTTCCTCAATGGCCTGGATGCGCTCCATGGGCTGTGGCAGCGACAGGAAACTCATCTTGGAGATCACCGGGTTGCTGCCCACGGCGATCAGCAGCTGCGTGTGGTCGATATCGGGAAACACCTGGTCATTGGGACTGCCGAACAGGCGCTCGCCGCCGGCAAATTTGTTCGCGCAGTCCTGCGTGCCCGGCGTGAACAGCTTGTGCGCCTCAAACGCCTTGAGGAAAAACGTCATGACGGTTGTCGGCCACAGGCTGAAACCGATGGGGTTGCCCATGTAGGCGGCGATGGCTTCGCCGCCGTGACGCTGGTGAATGGCGCGCAGTTTCCCGCCGATCTCGCTGAGCGCGGTGTCCCAGCTGATCGGAACGAACTCGCCGTTGACGTTCTTCATGGGCGTTTGCAGGCGATCAGGGCTGTGCACGAAGTCCGCCATTCGCAGGCCCTTGATGCAGGCGTAGCCCTGGCTGGCGACATGCTCCCGGTTGGGCTCTATCGCAAGTACCTGGTTATCGCCAACGTCCACGTGCAGCCCGCACTGCGCTTCGCAGATGCGGCAGAAGGTGTGTTTGCGGGTGGCTTGCATCTAGGCCACCTGCGCTCACGCTCCGAGTGCGCGGTACGCGTCGATAATCGGCGCGAACTCACGCGGCGTGGAGCCATGGATCACCACGCCGTCCGCACCGCAGGTGAGCTGGTTGCGCCAGGCTTGCGCGCAGTCCTCAGCGCTGCCGCGGGCCGCCGGCAGCCAGTCGTCGGGTATCAGCTCGCTGATTTCCTCGAGCTGTTCCAGGTTGGCCACGCTGTCGATGCCGCCGGGCATGGTGGCCACGGTGGGATGGGCGCGGAAGGCGTTGAGCACCTCGATATCCCAGTCGTTCAGGGCAATGAGCATCTCGGCGTATCCGGGCGCCTGCATGTAGGTGGCCATGCGCGCGACCATCTTGCGCAGGTGATCTTCGCGGCCCGGGTTGAGCGCCGTGGCGAATACGGAATGAACCTGGATGCTGTCGGGATCGCGGCCCGCCTCGGCAGCGCCTTCGCGCACCAGGGCCGCCGCCTTGCGCAGCCCATCGTCGGTGATGAAGGTATGCAGGTGCACGCCGTCGAAATGGGCGCCGGCGAAGCGCAGGCTTTTGGGGCCGAAGCCCACGAAGTGCACCGGGATCGGCGCGTCCATCCAGTCGCCCATCGACAGGTAGGGGAGCTTGCCCATACTGCCCTCGTAGCCCATGACCTTTTCCCCTCGCCAGAGCTTGCGCAGAATGTCCAGGCCGTCCACCAGCCGGGCATTGGTCACGCTGGGCAGGCCCATGAGCTGGTTGCGTATCTCCACGCCCCGACTGAGGCCCAGCTCGAACCGCCCGCCCGAGAGATAGTGCAGGCTCGCGCCCATCGTTGCCAGCACCATGGGGTGACGCGTGTGGATGTTGGTTGCCGCCGTGGCGACGCGGATGCGCTCAGTTACCGCCAACGCCGCGGCGCAGATGACGCCCGCGTCTTTCACATCGAAGCGTTCCGACAACCAGACCCTGCCGAGTCCCAGGGCCTCAGCCGCCTGCGCCTCGGCGATGGCATCCGCGGGGGTGGTGGTATGGCCCGGCAGCAGGTAGCAGCTGAGTTCCTCGAATTCGGCGGTAGTCGGCATACTGGCATGTCCTCATTGTTGAGCGGCCAATGTATAACGACCATGGCCAAACTTCACGGTGGCCCGGGCGGGCGCGAGATGACGCGCGCCGGAATCCGGCGGGCGGTTTAGCATGTCTCACTGCGCGGGCATGAATAGCGGCAGACTCGCCGTGAGGGGGCAGGCTGCGGCGCGTTACGCCACCCGTGCCGTTAGATACAGTACACGCGTCGACACGCCAGACGAAGCAGGGGAGTCAACAGACAGTGAGCGAGTTTCCCGTAACACCCGGTGCACTGGCGCTGAACAGCTGACCCGTTACCTGCATGACAGCAGTTGCCTGCCCGCAGGCCGCGTGGTGAGTGTCGAGCACAAACTGATCGGCACCGGAAAAATGGGCGATAACGCGCGCTTTCGCCTGCGCTACGAGGGCGCACCGGCGGATGCGCCGCAAACGCTGGTAGGCAAGTTTCCGGCGACCGACGAGCACGCGCGGGCCATGGCCGGCGCGCAGGGCGCCTATTACAACGAGGTGATGTTCTACCGCGAACTCGCGCCGCTCACCAGCATGCGCACGCCGCGTATTTACGCCGCTGAACTGAGCGAGGATGGCACGCGTTTCCTGTTGTTGATGGAAGACATGGCGCCCGCGGAGCCCGGGAACCAACTGGTGGGGGAGACGCGCGAGCGCGCGCGCTCAGCGCTCGATCAGGCGGCGCGCCTCGCAGCGAGCTTCTATGGTGATACCACGCTGGCCGATCGGAAATACGTGATGACCCCGGCGCGAGACGACGGCGGCGCATTCGGCCAGCAGCTGATGGAACAGTCATGGCCGGGTTTTGTGGATCGCTTCGGGCATGGCCTGAGTCAAGAGGCGATCGCCTTCGGCGAACGCTACGTGCGCGGTCACTGTCATTTCGTGACTCGCCTGCAGGGGCCGAAAACCCTGGTGCATGGCGATTTTCGCAGCGAGAACATTCTGTTCGCCGAGGGCGGCGCGGTCACGGTGGACTGGCAGACGCTCGGGGAGTCCAGCGTGCTCGCCGATGCGGCGTACTTCCTGGGCGGCAGCCTGGAGTCCGCCGAGCGCAGCGCCTGGGAACAAAGCCTGATCGAGGACTATCGGCGGATGCTGGCGGAGCAGGGCGTTGAGCTGAGTGCGCGGGACTGCTGGGACCAGTACCGTGAATATGCGATGCACGGGATATTGATCACGGTGCTCGGGGCGAGCTTCAGCACGCCAGATGAACGCGGCGAGCGTATGTTCATGGCCATGATACAGCGCCATTTGCAGCACTGCATTGACCTGGACGCCGGCGAGTTCCTGCCGCGTTAGCGCCCTGTGCGGGCCCCCGGAATGTGAGGTGCAGCCGGAAACTAACGTCGCAGCACGTCGTGTAGCTGACGGTGCATGTTCTGCACGCCGGGTTCGTTGCGGCCCACCAGCACCTTGCGCTCGATGCCCGCTTGCAGGCCGCGATGGATTTTATCCACCAGTGAATAATCTTCCGCAACGGCGACATCGTTGATCATCTGGAAATACGCTTCGTACTCCTGGCGCTCCGCCTCATCGGCGGGCTCTTTCGGCAGGAACATGCTGTGATACACCACTGAACGTTCCGGCGAGATGGGGTAGACGCGCCAGGTCTGGAAATGGTCGGCGACCACGAAAATGACCGTATTGGGAAAGATATAGTTGACGTAGGAACTGTACTCCCGCGGCCGCCACTCACTCTCCGGTATCGCCTTTAACTCGTTGATCGCCAGGGAAGGCGAGCCCATGGAATGATTGCGCCCGTACTGGCGGTAGTGCGCGATGTTGGAATAGGCCATGGTCGCGATGCTGTCGGGATGCAGGAATTCGAAATGATAGTACTCGTGGAAGGTGTCCATGTTCAGCTTCCAGCTGAAATCGGTGAACACTTTCTTGGCGCCCAGGTAGTGGTGATCCTCAAAGCCGAAGCCGCACAGGCGTTCCTGTATACCGCCGAGTACCTCATCGATATCAAAACCGAGCGCGGGATTCGGCATGACGAAAATCATGCCGTGCTTTTCCTGTACGTCCAGGCGACGCAGGCCCAGCGCCTCCCGATCAATGCCGTCGAAGCCTTCCTTGCCGAACGGCACGCCGATCAGCCTGCCCTCGAGATCGTAGGACCAGCCGTGGTAGGGGCAGGAGAACATGCGGCCCTTGCGTGCCTGGCCATGGGTGGCGTCGTTGAGGGGTGCCCCGCGGTGAGAGCAGATATTAACGAAGGCGTTCAGCGTACCTGCTTCCGTGCGTACGATGAGAATCGGCACGCCGGTATCGTCGAATGCGAAGTAGTCGCCTGCCGCCGGTACGATGCAGCTGGGGCCGACAAACTGCGGGTAGTTGCGGAACAGGGCCTGCTGCTCGCGCCTGAACTGATCGGGGTCGGTGTACTCGGCAACGTCGATCTCCATCACCTCGGGCGCCAGCGAAGTCGTGTTGCGCGCCACCAGGTCCATCAGCACCTTGATCTCTGCTACCAGCTGCTCCCTGTGCATACCTTCGCTCCTACAGGCCCAATACCATGCGCGCGATGATGTTGCGCTGTATTTCCTGCGAGCCGCCGAAAATAGACGCGGCGCGATTGTTGAGGTAGCGGGGTACCACCGAACTGCGGTAATCGGCACGTACCGGATGGCCGTCGGCAACAGGCTCCATCACCAGCCCCGCGAGGCCCAGCACTTCGGCAGCCAGTTCGTTCACCGACTGTTCCAGTTGTACGCTGGAGACCTTGAGTATGGAGGATTCCGGCCCGGGATTGCCGCCGTCGCTGAGCGCCGAGAGTATCCGCAGCTCGGTGATCTCCAGCGCCTTGAGGTCTATGTCCAGGCGCGCGATGCGCCGTGCGAGGTCGCCGCCCTGGTCGACGTCGGGGTACTCGTCCCGGGCCTGCGCCAGGAGCGCGCGTAGCCGGTCCATTTCATGCCGGATACGGTGTGCGCTGAAGCCGCCGCCGCGTTCGAACTCCAGCAGGTATTTGGCGTAGCCCCAGCCCTTGTTTTCCTCGCCGATGCGGTTGCTCACCGGCACCCTGACGTTGTCGAAGAACACCTGGTTCACCTCGTGGTCGCCGGCCATGGTGATGATCGGCTCGACGCTCACGCCGGGGGTGTCCAGTTTGATGAGCAGGAAGCTGATGCCCGCCTGTGGTTTCCCGCTGGCGTCGGTGCGCACCAGGCAGAAAATGTGGTCGGCCAGGTGCGCGTGGGTGGTCCACAGTTTGGAGCCGTTGACGATATAGTGGTCGCCGTCGCGCTCGGCCTTGAGCTTCAGGCTTGCGAGGTCCGAGCCGGCGCCCGGTTCGGAATAGCCCTGGCACCAGTAGTGTTCGCCGCTGAGGATCTTCGGCAGGTACTCGGCTTTCTGCGCCTCGCTGCCGAACGCCATGATGACCGGCGCCAGCATCAGCAGCCCCAGCGGGATGAGCATGGGTGCGCCCGCCCGGTAGCACTCCCGGCTGAAAATGTATTTCTGCGCGGGCGTCCAGTCGGGGCCGCCGTGTTCGCTGGCCACTGGGGCACCGCCCAGCCTTTTTCCACCAGAATGGCCTGCCACTGCAGGGGCGATGTCCTTCTCAACGAAGACGCTCGCATTGTTGGCGGTTGCTTCAACGATATGCGCTGGCAGGTTGTGGCAATGCCTGCACTTCGCTGAAGGCGGCGGGGATTCTTGTGGGGCTGAAATCCAGATTCAATGCGGTGGCCTCGTTAGCGCGGGTTCATCGCCCAGTGAATGCCATGGCGCGGTACCTCGTAGTACTCCGGTGTTTCCAGGCGCCGCGCTCCGGCTCCGGATGCCTCGATCAGCGGCTGCATATCGTATTTGCCGCGACAGTGCCCCAGGGTGAAGTACAGCACTTCGCCCTCGCCGTAGGGGTGCAGGTAGAGCACCGGCTGGCGGTCGTCATCGGTCATCCAGTCGTCGCGCACAAAGCTCTCAACCGGCTCGGACCAGTGACAGTGCAGCAGCGTGCGGTGCTCGCCGAGCATACGGCAGAGGTAGAGTTCGTCATCCACCGTGAACATCGGCAACCCGCGAACCAGCGGATGATCCCCCTCCGTCACGTGCACGTCGTAGGGTTGAATCGGCGGGTGCGAGACGAACTGGCTGCCCAGCAGTTGCATGAAGGCCGGATTGTCATCCGGGCAGTCTACCCGCAGCCCGCCGTCCGCCGCCGGTTCCAGAAACCGCAGGATGGAGTTGGTGCCGTGCAGCGCGAACCACTTCCTGCCGGAGCTCACGTAATCGATGAGACGCCGGGTCTGCGCCTCGGTCGGCACCACGTCACAGGTGTAGGTGATCAGGAAATCGCAGGCACAGATCGCTTCGATATCGCTGTAGTCCGCGCCCACCTGTACCTTGATGCGCGGCTGTTCGGCGAGCAGCTTGAGTATTTCCAGGCGCGCGTAATCGATATCGTGGTACTTGCCGCCGGCAACCAGGTAGGCGTCTATACGATCGGACTTGCCCATGCCACCGCGACCCGGCTAGAGCTGTACGCGCTTGGTAAAACCACCATCGGCGACCAGGTTGACCCCGGTGACCAGGCTGGCGGCGGGGCTGGCCAAAAACGCGACGGCATTCGCCACCTCCTCGGCGCTGCCCATGCTGCCGCGGGGGATGGCCGCCAGCGTGCTGTCGTAGAGCTCGGCCATGTTGTGCTTGATAAACTCCCAGGCGCCGCCCTCGATATACACCGGCCCCGGCGACACACAGTTGACGCGAATCCCCTGCGGCGCCAGCGCCTGGCTCAGCTGTTTGGCGTGAATGACCAGCGCGCCCTTGATCGCGTTGTAGGGCTGCGGGCCCATGAAGGTTTCGACGCCGGCCGTGGAGGAGATGACCACAATAGACCCCGCGTCGGATTTTTCCAGGAAGGGCATGGCGGCCTCGATGCCGCGCGTGGTGCCGAGCAGATCCACGTTGAAGTTGTTTTCCCAGCCTTCTTCGCTCATGTTGCCGCCGCCGGCCGATACGTTGGGTATGAAGATATCGATACCGCCGAGCGTCTCTCCCGCCTCGGTGATCCATGCCTGGTAGGCGTTCTTGTCCGCCACGTCTACCACCGCGCCGGTGACCGATACGCCTTTCTTGCCCAGTTCCGCAACGGCGCTATCCACTTCCGCCTGGTTGCGCGAGCAGATCGCCAGATCGACCCCCTCGTCTGCCAACAGGTTGGCGATGGCGCGACCGATGCCGCGCGTGGCGCCGGTGATAACCGCTTTCTTGCCTGATAGTCCGAGGTCCATGCTGATCTCCTGGCGTACTGGTGAGTGGTGTGCAAAATGGCGTGTCGTCGGTGCCGCGCGGGCCATGCGGCGCCGTGGCGGTCCGGCACGGTTGACTGGGACGTTAGCAAACCCCTTTTTAAAAAACAATCAGATTTGACTGTTTATTTTTTATCGACTAATTTGCTCACAGGCGCGGCGCGCACACTGTGGTCACGTCTGTCGCCGTCAACCCGCAAACGATAAAGGAACAGCCCATGCAAGCTGCCGTATTCAAGGAAGTCGGTAAACCCCTGGTGGTGGAGAAGGTTGACGATCCGAAGCCTGCGGCGAGCGAACTGGTCGTGAAAGTGGGCTTCTGCGGTATCTGCGGTACCGACCTGCACGCCACGCGCGAGGGCCTGACCACCGCCTGTTGCGGACAGATTCTCGGGCATGAGTACGTGGGCGAAATCGTGGAGATCGGCCCGCAGGCCGTGGGCGGCTGGCAACTGGGCGACCGGGTGTGCGCCATGCCGTTTATCGCCTGCGGCCAGTGCCTGCCCTGCGCGGCGGGGCGATTCTTTGAGTGTGCGAATAAAAAAGTCTCGGGCGTGGACGCCCCAGGCGGTTTTGCGGAATACGTGACCACGGGCTGTCGTGAAACCCTGCTGCTGCCCGATGCCCTGGCGCTGGAAACCGCGGCGCTGGTGGAGCCGCTGGCCGTGGGTATTCACGCCGTGCGGATTGGCGGGGTGCAAGCTGGCGAGCGGGTGATGATTATCGGTGCCGGCCCCATCGGTCTTACCACGGCACTGTGGAGCCGCTTCTTCGGCGCGCGCGATGTGGTGGTAAGCGAGCTTGCGGCAACACGCGCGCAACTGGCTACGAAAATGGGCGCCACGGCAGTGATTCATCCGGAGCCGGGCGAAGCTGCGGAGACCCTGCTCGCGCGCTACATGGACGCGGCCGGCGGACCGCCGGATGTGATTTTCGAATGCGTTGGCGCGCCCGGCCTGCTGCAGCAGTGCATCGAAATGGCGGCCTACGGCAGCCGCATCGTGCCGGTGGGCGTGTGCGAACAGCCCGACAGCATCATGCCGTTCTTCGGGCTGGTGAAAGAGCTGCGCATCCAGTTCGCCATGGCCTACAACAAGGATGATTTTGAAACCTGTATCGCCATGCTGTCGGAGGGGCGTATCGACGTATCGCCGCTGGTCACTGACATCGTAAGCCTGGAAGAACTGCCTGCGGCGTTCGAGGCGCTGCGTACACCGAGTGCGCAGTGCAAGGTGCTGATGCGCTTGTAGGCACCGGGATATGGGGGGTCAGAGTAAAAACTGATCATATCCATCCCGCGATCTCCGCAGCGGTAGTCGCTCCGCTATAATTTCAGCCTCGGTTATCGCAATCGCTCAAGGACGAGCATCGTGGCCAGACTGCACAGATACTGCCCTGTAGGCATACCACAGCATGTCATCCAACGCGGCAATAATCGTTCGGTTTGCTTTGCCGATAATAGCGATATGGCCGCTTACGCACATTTCCTCCTGGAGGCTGCTGTGAAGAATGGCCTGTCAATACATGGGTGGGTGTTTATGACGAACCACGTGCACCTGCTTGTTACGCCTGAACGCGATCTGGCCGTATCAAAAACAATGCAAGATCTGGGTCGACGCTACGTACGCTATTTCAATGCGAACTATCACCGCACCGGCACATTATTCGAGGGGCGATTCAAGTCGTGTATTGTGCAGCAGAGCGACTATTTTCTTACCTGCCTTCGATACATCGAGCTAAATCCGGTAAGAGCGGGTATGGTGCAGGATCCGGCCGACTACGTTTGGTCGAGCTACAGGGCGAACGCGTTTGGCCAATCAATGCAGCTGTGGTCGCCTCATGGTCAATATCTGGCACTCGGCACGACTTGCTGAGCGCCAAAAGCGGTATCGCGCATTGTTCGATTCTCAAATCGATAGAGATGTACTGGCAGATATCCGACAATCGATTTAATCAGGGGTTAGCGCTCGGCTCCGAGAGCTTTCGAAGACAAACCGAAGCATTGGGTGGCAGGCGACAGAGTTTATTGAAGCTGGCCCTAAACCCAGCGCATTGAAGCCTGTAATTTTTACTCTGACCCCGTGTAATAATCCCGCCCTACAACCGCTTGCCAACCCGCCGCGAAGGCCTTGTCACCCGCTGTGCACAACATGCGAATCCACTCGTCGCCCGTGGTATTTTCGCGCCCGGCGATCACCTCCTCTGCATCCTTTCCCACGGGCACGCGAAAGGGTGGGTCCTCGGCGATAATCACCTGTTCGATGGCCCGTGCCACATCGGCCGGCTGCGCCGGCGTACTCAGGCCGACCTCGAAAAACCGCACCAGCCGCGAAAGCGTGACGGGGTAGAGGGGTGGTGCATCCGAGGGCGTGCCTTTGGTCCACATCGGTGTGGCCACGCAGCCCGGCTCGATGATGGATACCCGTGCGCGCCGAACTCCGGCCATCTCCTGCGCGAGTGATTCGCACAAGCCTTCCATCGCCCACTTGGAAGCCGAAGATAGTGGCCGTGGCAGCCCGCCGCGTAGCTGCCCGCGAGCGGGCCCACCATCACGATGCGGCGGCCACTCCGCGCTGCGCTCGCAGGATTGGCGTGACTGCCCGCAGCAGGCTGATGTTGCCGAAGTAGTTGGTTTCGAATATCTCGCGGGCCACTTCGGCGGCGTCTCTCCTCCACGGAGGAGCCGGCGCCGGCGTTCGCCACCAGCGCATCGATGCGCCCTTCGGCGGCCATGATCCGCCACCGCGTCGGTAATGCTCTCGGGGTCGGTAAGATTCAGCCTGATCACGCGGGTGTCTGGCCGCCTCGTTGGCGATTTAAAACAGCAAGTTCACCCGCCCACTCAGGGTTGCGCACCGAGGCGTATACCGTGTGCCCCAGGCGGGTCATGTGAATGGCAGTTTCCTGCCCGATGCCGGTACTTGAGCCGGTTACCAGAATGACAGCCATGGGGGTTCCTCGTGTTGGTTGCTATGTGTCGGCGCCGCTGGCAGGCGCCCAATCCAGCCGGTACTGCGCGGGTGACGCAGCGGCGCGTGCCGTCGCGCATGCTGGCATTCTGTGCCTTGAGGGCGGCGTTCTCCGCGCGCAGCCGCTGTATCTCCCGCTGTTGTTGCAGGAGTCTGCGAGGCCGGCGCAGTGCGTCGGCAATTTCAGCGTACTGTCCGTTCACTGTGGCTGCCAGGTCATGCCCGCACAGTGCAGGAGGTTTCGGGCAGATGCGGGTCGAACTCCCGTTTTCAGTCCGCCGCCTTCCCCATTGAACAGTGCTTCAAAGGGCCCCTTGCAGATATTCCAGGCGGCCTTCCTCGGCAGGGCGTCGGGGTTCGGTAACCTGTCTGCGGGGCCGCAGGTATGCCAACCGCAGTTCGGAATCTCCATCGCCGTCAGACCGCCGGCGGGTCGTACTCGGTGATGCTGGCGGAGCCGGTCAGCCAGTGGGCGGGATTGAAGGTTTCAAACAGAAGGTGCTCCCGGCGGCAGGTTCTGTGGGCCCTGCGCTGCCGCTTTCCGTGGCTTCTTGTTTTTGTTTTTTCTCCGACATGCTGTTCATCATTTTCAAATCGCCGGAGGTTTCGTACGACAAGACCACCAGGGGTGCCCGATCCACGATCTCTTCGTATTGCTGCTGGTTGAAGTGTTGCCGTTCGAGCAGGGCCCATTCCACCTCGCGCACAAAATTGCCGTAGCGCTTGCGCCATTTTTTCACGCAGAGGTCGTGCCCAGCGAATCACCTCGCGGCGCGACTTCCAGTCGCCGCATAGTCCGCATCCACCTGCGCTTTTTCGCCGGAGAGTCTGAGGATCGGCACGAACGTGTGGCTGACAATGGGCATGGCTTTCTTCACCAGCATGCTGTTGGACATCCACATGTCGATCCAGGCCTGCGGCCCCCAGTGGTAATACCAGCCAGTGCGCGGCGCGGGCGCCACCCGACCGGTGCCCCGGTCGCTCGCGATAACGGCGTTGTCAGCCATGTTGCGTCCTCCGCTTGTTCGCCCGTTGTCAATGCATGTAGCGTAGCGTAATACCGTAGACCACGCCTGGCGCCGGCACGCCTGCGAAGCCGCCGAGCACCGGTACGTCGATACCGAACACCAGGTATTCCTCATCCAGCAGGTTGCGTCCCCACAGGGCGGTTTCCCAGCTGCGTTCCGGGTTGGTCAGGGTATAGCGCAGGTTGATCAGGTTGACCGCGTCGTTCTCCAGCATCGGGTCGAGATCCTGGTCGAGAAAGTAGCTGTCGATGAAACTGTGTTCGAGGCGCAGCACACCTACCAGGTCGCCGGGCAGTTCCATGTCGTACTGCGCGAAGGAGGAGACCGTCCATTCCGGCGCGTTGTCTATGGCTTCGCCGGCCAGGTCGCGCACGCAGCCGCCGCCCAGGGTGGGGTTGCCGCCCTGTGCGCCGTCGCGGATGTAGTAGTTGAAAACGGTTTCGCCCACGGTGCACTGGCCGTTGTCGAACTCCTTGTACTCGGCTTTGTTGTAGCCCAGTGCGCTGCTGACGGTGAGGTTCGCCAGGGGAATGAACACGAGCTCCAGTTCACTGCCATAGCTCTCCATGGCGCCGGCGTTGGTGACGCGCAGGGTATTGCCGTCAAAGGTCTGTGACTGGAAATCGTCGTAGTGCACGAAGTAGAACGTGCCGTTCAACTGCAGGCGACGATCGTCGGTGGAGCTCTTGAAGCCCACTTCGTAGTTGGTGGCGATCTCCTCGTCGAATTCGCCCGTGGCGCCGGCGAGCTCGCGACGCTGGTTGAAACCGCCCGATTTGAAGCCGCGGCTGAAGCTGCCGTACAGCATGAGGTCCGGGGTAAAGAAGTAGCGCAGGTTGAACGAGGGGGAGATGTCGTCGTCGCTGCGGTTCTCGTCGTAAAACACATCGGGCCCGGCAACCGGCGGGATATCCAGTACGGACGGCGGGTTGGTAATTTGCGAGCCCTCGCGGTTCTTCTCCTCGAAGGTATAGCGCAAGCCCAGGGTCGCGCTGAACTGCTCGGTGATGTTCCACACCACCTGTCCGAACGCGGCGTAGCTCGTGGTGTCGTAGGCGTTCAGGTCTGTATTCAGCGTGCCGGTGGGAAAGAACTGATCGATGCCCATATTGGTCACCAGCTCCTGCGACTGCAGGAAGGTGCCCACCGAATCCAGTTCCGAGTAGTAGGCGTACAGGCCGCCCTGGTAGTCGAAGGTTTCACCGCCGGGCGAGGTGATGCGCAGTTCTGCCGAGTACTGGTCGAAATCTATCGTGGTGGTGCTGACCACGGCGTCGTAGGCGGTGAAGTCTCCGTCAAAGGCGCTGTCGGACTCGTAGTGACGCCAGGCGCCGATAAAGGTCAGCACGTGATCCTCCAGTACGTCCTTGTTCCATTCCAGCCCGATGCCGCCCACTTCCACCTTGTTGAAGGTCTCGGCATCCAGCCAGTAGTCATCGCCGAAGGGGTCCGCTCGCGGCGGCGAAAAACCGGAGGAATCCTCGAAGGAACTGTACTGGTAAATGAGATCGCCCGCGGCGTTGCGCCCGAGCTGGTCCTGGAAAGCCTGCGAGGGCGTGTTGGTGGTCGGGGCGTTGAGCGTGGAGAAGCCGGAGTAGTCGAGAACCGCGACGGCGCAGCAGTCGGTGTCCTCGCGGGTGTAATCCACCGTGACCAGGAATTCGCCCAGGCCGTCGCCATCGCTGTCGCCGCTGCCGTCGAAGCGCGTGCGCGATTTTAAGCCCCACTTGTCGGCGTTGTTCAGTTTCTCGCCGTTGAAGTCGTTCTCGAACAGGTGGTCGCCGTTGATGTAGAAGCCGGTCATGCGTGTCGCGTGGCCGGAATCGCCTAAGGGGACGTTCAACATACCGCGCAGTTCGAGCCGCGCTTCGTTGTTGTAGGTGACTTCCGCCTCACCCTCGTATTCGGTGGAGGGCGGGCGCGAGATGATGCTGATGGCGCCCGCCGCGGTGTTCTTGCCGTACAGGGTGCCCTGCGGGCCGCGCAGCACCTCCACGCGCTCGATGTCCATGAGGTCTGAAATGCTCATGCCGGCGCGACCCTGGTAGACGCCGTCGATGAAAATTGCCCACGCTGGGATCACCGCCCACATTGGTGCCCACTGAGCCGATGCGGATACGCACGGACGCGGCGTTGGAATCGGTGCCCGGAGGATCCGCAGGTTGGGCGTGTACTGGTCCAGCCCGGCTAGTTCGCGCACGCCGGAATCGGCGAAAAACTGGCCGGTGAAGGCGGATACCGACATCGGTACTTCCTGCAGACTCTGCTCCCGCCGGTTGGCGGTCACAATAATTTCTTCCAGTGCCAGTACATCGCTGCGCGAACTGCGCGCGTCCTGCGCAATGGCGGTCGGCGCGGTCATCGGCGCGGTCAACAACGTCAGCAGGGCAAGGCGTGAAGCAAGCTGCCTGTTCGGCATAGGGTCACCTGTGGAGTTTATGGTTATTGTCCCTCGGGAATGGCGGCGACGGTCCGCGAGGTGACTGTCAGCGTACTCGCGCAACACTAACAAATCATTATTTTAAAAACAAACAGAATTGACTGATTTTATTTTTGGGGCTAGTGTTGACTCTCTTTCGCGCTCCCAGGAGACACCGCATGGCCGCCCCGATGCCCACCACCAACCCGTTTCTCAGCTTCCCCTTCGGTCCGATCCAAATGGAGTGTAATGCTCACGACCTGGTGGTAGAGGGCGAATTGCCGGCATCCCTGCGGGGCAGCCTGTATCGGGCCGGGCCCAACCAGCGCTTCGCGCCGCGCGGGGATTATCACCTGTTCGCCGGCGATGGCATGGTGCATGCGTTTCATTTCCGGAACGGTCAGGTGGATTACTGTAACCGCTGGGTGCGCACCGCCAAGTGGCGCGCGGAAGACCGCGAGGGCAGGGCGGTGATCAATGCCATGAATCCCTTCGACTGCGAGCCCGAGTACAGCGATTTCGTGCTCACGGACAAAGAGGGCCTCGCCAATACCGCCACGGTCTGGCACGGCGGGCGATTGCTGGTGATGGAAGAGGGCCACAGGCCGTTTGAGCTGGACCCGCATACGCTGGAATCCATCGGCAGCTGGGATTTTCGCGGCAAGCTGCACACGGCGATGACGGCGCACCCGAAAATCGACCCGGAAACGGGCGAAATGGTGTTCTTTGCCTACATGGCCACGGGCCCGTTCTCGGCCGACGTCATGGTGCACAAGGTGAACGCCGATGGCCTGCTCACCGAGAGCGCGCACATCCCCACGCCCTACTCGTCGATGGTGCACGATTTTGTCGTGACCGAGAACTACATCATGCTGCCGATCATGCCGATTACCGGCAGCCTGGAGCGGGCGATGGAAGGTGGTCCGCCCTTCGCCTGGGAGCCGGAAAAGGGTGTCAGAATCGGGATTCTGCCGCGGCACGGCGGCAACGCCGAGAACATCCGCTGGGTGGATATGGACCTGTGCTTCGCCTTCCACTTCATGAATGGTTTCGACCAGGACGGCGTGATTACCGTGGATGCCTGCCAGTTCTCGCATGCGCCCCTGTTTCCCACACCCAGTGGGGAGCCTTCGGGGAAGGCGCAGCCTTACCTGTCGCGCTGGACCATCGATATGAATGCGGCGGAGCCGCGCGCCGTATCGCAACGCATTGACGAAAACGAATCGGAATTTCCACAGTGCGACCCGCGTTATGCCGGTAAGCCCTATCGACATGGCTGGTATACCTCCTGCGACGGCAAGATGAAAAGTGACCTCTCAGAAAACGACAACGTCTACAACGTTGTGGGGCACTTCGATCACCAGACGGGCAAGGCGGATCGCTTTTCCTGCGGGCCATGCCATGTCTCTGAATCCATTTTCGTGCCGGCGTCCGCGGGCGCCGCAGAAGGCGAGGGCCACCTGCTGAGCGTTGTGACCAGCTACGAGACCCACACCAGCAGCCTGTTTGTGTTCAATGCGCTGGACGTGGCCGCCGGGCCGGTGGCGCGCGTACACCTGTCGCACCGTATTCCCGCCGGGTTTCACGGCGGATGGCGTCAGGAAGCCTGATACGCGAATCCGAGTCAGCGCTCAGGCCGAAGCGAAGGAGACAGGCGGGCTGCTACCGGGCTCGCAGCCGGGCGCGGCTCGCCCGTCTGACGGGTGCCGCTCAGTAACCCCGCTCGATATCCACCACGTTCAACAAGGGCTCTCCCGCGACGTAGCGGCGCAGGTTTTCCGCCGCAATCAGCATGGTGCGTGCATCGGTGTCGCTGCCGGCTGCCGCTGCGTGGGGCGTGATGATAACGCGCTCCATGGTCCACAACGGGCTGTCTTCGGGTAGTGGCTCCGGGTCGGTCACATCCAGCCCGGCGCCATAGAGCCGGCCGGACTGCAACGCGGCTATCAGGTCTGCGGTGACCGTACTGCGCCCGCGTCCCACCGAGAGAAAAATCGCCCCCGGCTTGACCTGTGCAAAAAACTGCTTGTTGAAAAGAGCGGTGGTGTCGTCCGTCAGCGGCAGGGCATTCACCACCACGTCCGCTTCCGAGGCGAGCGACGTCAGTTCGTCCGCCAGACCCACATACGCCACGAAATCCGGGCCTTTGCGGGAAGAGTTGCGCGTGGCGATCACGCGCATGCCGAGGCCGTGCGCGCGGCGTGCGATCTCGGTGCCGATACCGCCGAGGCCGGCGACCAGCAGGGTCTTGCCCTTGAGTTCACCGAAGGTCACGCCGGCTGCCAGGTTTCGGTTCCACTCGCGGGCCAGCTGGGCTTTGTGGTACGCGGGCAGGTTGCGACTGATCGACAGCAGCATGGCCATGCTGTGCTCGGCGATCGCCGGTGCCGAGAGACGTTGATTGTTGCTGAACACCAGTGTGTCTTTCTGTTGCGGTGTCAGGCCGGTGCAGTAGTCCATGCCGACGCTGTAGTTGTGTATCCAGCGCAGGGTGTCGGCATCGGCGCGCTGCAACAGCGGCGCGCTGCAGAAGCCGATGATCCCGTCCACGCCCTGCAAACTTTCTGCATCCGGGACAAAGCTGCCGCTGCGATCCAGAACCAGTTCCACGTCGCCGGCGGCAGCCTGCAGTGCGTCGATATAGGCCGGCGAATCGAGGCCCATCGCCGGCAGCAGCATCACCAGCACGCGTTGCGGTCGCCAATGGCTGCGTTCCTGCAACGGCGTGGCCGTTGCCTTCAGGTTCAACTCGGCGATCAGTTGTGCGGCATCAGCGTTGCCGGCGGCGCGCACCGGGCTGTGCAGGGACACCGCGAAGCACGCGGCAAATAGTGAGTGTAGAAAAAGGCGCATACCGGGCATCCTGTTCACTTTAGGGTTGGGGTAGTGGCGACCGGGCCAGGGCTCGCTACAGCGTCTCGCTGAAGAAATCCTGCATTGCCCGCCAGGAGCGCGCGTCAGCCACGGGGCTGTACAGGTTGCCGAAATCCGGATTGTTCGCGCCAGGGCGGGTAAAGCCGTGCATCGTGTTGCCATAGGCGACCAGCGTCCAGTCGGCACCGCGCGTTTTCATTTCCCGCCTGAACTCGGCCACCTGCTCCTGGGGTACCAGCGGGTCATCGTCACCATGCAGCACCAGCACCCGGGCCGTGATGGCATCGCTCTGTTGGAGACCGTTGCCGGGGAGGCCGCCGTGGAATGAAACCACGGCGCGCACGTCGTTGCTGCCCCGTGCAAGGTCCAGCACCGCGGTACCACCGAAGCAGTAGCCAATCGCGCCGATGCGCCCGGCATCGGCGCCGGGTAGCGTTTTCGCCGCCGTGACGGCGGCCTGCATGCGCTCCAGCAGCAGCGCGCGGTTTTCCATGTAGGGTCCGAGCGTGTCCATGAGTTTGGACAGGTCGGTTTCGGTCTTGCCGTTGCCGTACACATCGATCGCAAAGGCGATATAGCCGAGCTCCGCCAGCCTGCGCGCCTTGTCATGGATTTCATCCACCAGCCCGTCCCAGGCGTGTGTTACCAGCACCACCGGCCGCCCGGAGGGTTTTTCGCCCCGTATGCTCTCCGGCGTGTAATAAACGCCCTTGCACACGGTGACGCCGTCACCCGCCGGATAGTCGATTGCTGTGGCAGTACTGCCCATGATGCACTCCTGTAGCGTGTTGCGCGGGGTTTAGAATGTCGCGTTGTTGGCGCCGCCGTCAACCACCAGGCTCTGGCCGATGGCAGTGTCGCCCTCGGCCGGCGCCTCTCAGCCGCGTATGCCGAGGTCCAAGTGCCGTATCTCCCCGGGCTACCAGCCGTTCACATGCAGCACGCTATCCAGTGGTATGCGCGGTGCCGCCTTGAAGTGCGTGCCCACAGTATGGGCCACCGGTATCAGCGCCACCTGGGCGATGTCATCCGGCAGGCCGAGAATGTCCGCCACGGCCTTTTCGTGCATCAGGTGCAACGTGGTCCAGCAGGTGCCCAGCCCGCGTTCGCGCGCCGCCAGCATGAAGCTCCACACCGCCGGCAGAATGGAACCGAACAGACCCGCCTGCGCCGCCAGTGGCAGGCCAGGCACGTCCGGTCGGCCGGTGCAGCACGGAATGAGCAGCACCGGCACACGCTCGAGGTTGTCCGCGAGGTACGCAGCGGAGCTCAGAACCCGCTGTTGCGTGTGCGCCATGTCGGGGTTATCGCGGTGTTGCTGGGTAGGCTCGTTGGGGCTGCTGGCATAGTCTGCGAATGCCTGCTGATACAGTGCCGCGATGGCCGCTTTCTTGTCGTCATCGGTCACGAGCACGAAGTGCCAGCCCTGGGAGTTGGATCCGGAGGGCGCCTGTAGCGCGATGTCCAGACACTCGCGGATCAGCGCCATATCTACCGGCCTGTCGAGGTCGAGGCGTTTGCGCACCGCGCGGGTTGTGGTCAGGACATCGTCGGCGCTGAGATTGAGGCGGGACATGGCGTTTCCTCGGCTGTGCGTGCGGTGAAAGTGTGGCTGGTGATCCAGTCTAGGGGAGACCCCGAACAAAGAAAACAGTAAGTCCTGATTGTTTTGCCTGTACCCCTTTGTTAGCATCCGTTGCACACACCCAACGATGATCTGCATCAGTTGCGCCGCATGGCGCGAGGATCCGCCGCGTGGATTTTTCCTTCACCGAAGAACAACTGCTGCTGCGCGACAGCGTCGAAAAATTTGTCGCTGACCACTGCGATGTTGCCCGCCATCGTGCCCTGAGCCGCAGCGCCCTGGGCTATGACGCAGCGGCGTGGGCGCAGTTCGCGGCGCTTGGCTGGCTGGCCCTGCCCTTCGATGAGGCCAGTGGTGGGCTCGGTGGCGGTGCAGTGGATACCATGGTGATGGCACAGGCGCTCGGGGCGGGCTTTGTGCGTGAACCCTACCTGCATACGGTAGTGACCTGCGGAGCCCTGCTGAATGCTGCCGGCTCCGTCGCGCAGAAAGCACGCTTTGTGCCCGCGATCATAGACGGTAGCACGCAGTGGGCGCTTGCCGTGGCTGAGCGGGCCAACGACTTTGACCTGCACGTGGCGCACACCGAGGCGGTTGAGGGCGCGCAAGGCTACGTGCTCGATGGCCGCAAGATCGCGGTGTTGAACGGGCACTGTGCGCAGCATTTTATCGTTAGCGCGAAGACAGCGCGGGGCGTGGGCCTGTTTATTGTGGATGCCGAGGCAGCCGGCGTCATGGTCGAGCCTTTTGCGGCGCTGGACGGCAGTCGCGGCGCCGATGTGGCGTTCCGGGGCGTTGCCCTGGGCGAGGATGCCATACTGGGGGTGCCTGGTGAGTTTGCACATCTGGACGCGGCGATTGACACCAGTATCGTGGCTATGGGTGCCGAGGCCCTCGGCGCCATGCAGGCATTGCTCGACGCAACGCTTGGGTACACCAAAACACGCGAGCAGTTCGGCCAGCCCATCAGTCAGTTCCAGGTGCTGCAGCATCGCATGGCGGATATGTACATGAAGGTGGAGGAAACCCGCTCGCTGCTGCTGAATGCCGCGATCGCGGTAGACAGCGACAGCGAGGAACGTGCGCTGGCCTGCGCGGCGCTCAAGGTCAAGCTCGCCGAGGCGGGGCGTTTTGTATCTCAGCAGGCGGTGCAGTTGCACGGGGGTATCGGCATGACGGACGAGCTGGGTGTGGGCCATTACTTCAAGCGACTGATGCTGCTGTCGACGCTGTACGGCGACGAGCGTTATCACCTGAATCGTTACCTGGCACTGTCGGATGCGCAGGCCGCCTGATTGGCGGACGACACTGTTCAGTTGCTGCGGGTGACGCCGGCGAGGGTGACGCAGGCGCTGCCGGCCACGACCAGCAGCGCGCCGGCGGTGGCAAGCCAGTCCAGCGGTTCCGCCGCGATCCCGGCATCGAAGGCATGATTCAGGGCCCAGGTGAACAGCAGGGTAAATAGCGGCGTGAGCGGAATGACCGCACTGACGCGCGACGCATCCCAATAGCTCATCGCCAGGCCGAAACAGCCGTAGGCCACGATCGTATTCAAACCGCAAAACACCAGCAGCAGCGTTTCCCGAGTGGTGAGCGCGAGCACCTGTGCCGGTTCCGCGAAAGGCAGGAGCAGCGCACTGCCGCCGAGGCAGATGAGCAACAGGATGTCCTTGGCGTGATGCGCAACGAGTAACTGCTTTTGCGCCAGACCGTAGACCGTCCACACCACGGCCGCGCCGATCATCAGCGCGAGACCGGTAAGATAGCCCGCATCGGTAACGACGCTGTTGCCGAGCCGCTGGTGAAAAAACAGCAACAAGCCCCCGGAAAACAGCCCGATGCCCAGCCATTGCACGCGGTAAAAGCGTTCGCCCAGCAGCGCCACGCTGGCCAGTAACAGTAACAGCGGCGCGAACTGTACGATGATTTGCGCCGCGCCCGGGGTAAGGAACTGCAGGCCGGAGATATAGAGCAGGTAATTCCCTGTGAGTCCGAATACCGCAAGCAGGGCCCACCCGCGGTGTTCGCCGCGGAGTAAGCGCCCCAGCGCAGGACCGCTGCGCCAGCCATACCAGAGTAGCGCGATCAAGGCCGAGAGCGAGAACCGGTACCAGGTGATGGTCACCGGGTCCATGCGGCCCAGAATCAGCGTCATCGCAAGCGGCAGAACGCCCCACATCAGGGCTGTGACGAGCGCGAACGCGAGCCCGAGCTGCCAGTTGCGGGCCATTCAGGGTGCCCGGTGTCAGCCGCCCGTGTGACGGCCGATCGCGCTGCTGCCCCCTTCTTCAAAGATCTCTTCCAGGCGGTCCGCGAGATAGTTCTTCAGGCGTTTTACCCGCGCCACCCGGTTGGTCATGAGTCGGCTGGAGGCGAGGCCTT
This sequence comes from Halioglobus sp., assembly GCA_041396005.1. GTDB lineage: Bacteria > Pseudomonadota > Gammaproteobacteria > Pseudomonadales > Halieaceae > Marimicrobium. Next base: position 163,028 of record JAWKZK010000005.1, on the reverse strand, counting down.
CCATCATGAACTTGGTCACATCCATGGCCAGCAGGAAACGGTCGCCGCGGTCTGTCCACTCCTCGAAGAGCTGTTCGTTGGATTCGCGCACGTGACGCTCGAACAGCTGCTGTGAGTTTTCCAGGATCGCCGCCAGCTCGGGGTCGGTGCGGCTGGCCACGCACAGCTCGTGGTATACCGTGAACAGATCGCCGATCAGATGATCCCAGTAGGCCTCCAGCCCGGCGCGTCGCCGATCCCTGCCTTTGAGATTGGCGGGTATGGCGGTTACGCGCTCGGTATAGTCCTCGAGCAGTTTGTCGTGGAGATATTCCACAGCGGCCTGGATGAGCTCGGTCTTGGACGGGAAGTGGTGCAGCATGGCACCGCGCGATACGCCTGCCGCCTGGGCGACCCTGGCGGTGGTGACATTCGTGTAGCCCAACTCAATGAAACAGTCGATCGCGGCATCCAGTATCTTGTCGCGTGTCATGGCGCTCTTTTGCGCCTGCCAGCTGATGTCCTCGTCGCCGGTTTCCGGCGGGCGGTTTTTTGCGGAAGGTCCTTTTTTGCTGGACATGGTGTGGGGGTGCCTCGATAGATTGACTACAAACAAGCCAGACTGATTTAAACAGGACGCTGGTGAGCAGAGTATAACCGAGAGGCGTCCCGGGGTGTGAGCGGCATCGGCGTGCCTGCGGCGACAGCCGTGGGTGTCAGGCCGCTAACGCGCCCGGGGTGTCGCCGCCGGGTGTGCTGGGGCGCCGGTTAATCGTTGATGCCGCCCATGCACAGGTACTTGATCTCAAGATAGTCATCAATCCCGTACTTGGAACCCTCGCGACCGATGCCGGATTCTTTCACACCGCCAAACGGCGCGACTTCCGTGGATATCAGCCCTTCGTTGATGCCGACGATGCCGTAGTCCAGGCCTTCACTGACTCGCCAGATACGGCCGATATCCCGCGAGTAAAAGTAGGCAGCAAGGCCAAACGGCGTGTCGTTGCCGATGCGAATGGCGTCCTCCTCGGTCTTGAACTTGAACAGCGGTGCTACCGGCCCGAAAATTTCCTCGCTGTACACGTCCATGGAATCATCCACGTCTACCAGCACGGTGGGCTTGAAGAAGTTCCCCCCGGTCTCGCCGCCGACGCCGCCCACCAGCACTTTTGCGCCCTTATCCGTGGCCTCGTTGACGATAGCGCTGACCTTCTCGAACGCGCCATCGTTGATCAGCGGGCCGATATTCACGCCTTCGTCCATGCCGTTGCCCACTTTGAGGGCCTTCACCGCGGCGACCAGTTTTTCCGCGAAAGCGTCGAACACCCCCTCCTGCACCAGAATGCGATTGGCGCAGACGCAGGTCTGCCCGGCGTTGCGATACTTGGAAATCATGCAGCCGGCGACCGCGGCATCCAGGTCGGCGTCGTCAAATACAATGAACGGCGCGTTGCCGCCGAGTTCCATGGACGTTTTCTTTACCGTGGCGGCGCACTGCTCCATCAGCAGCTTGCCGATTTCCGTGGAGCCGGTGAAGGTGAGTTTGCGAACGGTGGGGTTGCCGGTCATCTCGCCACCGATGGCGCTGGCCTTCTTGCCCGCCACCACGCTGAACACGCCCGGTGGGATGCCCGCGCGTTCCCCGAGTTCCGCCAGCGCCAGCGCACACAGCGGCGTCTCGGTGGCGGGTTTGAGCACAATGGTGCAGCCGGCGGCGAGCGCGGGCGCCACCTTGCGCGTGATCATGGCGATGGGGAAGTTCCACGGTGTGATGGCCGCCACCACGCCCACCGGTTGTTTCAGGGTGACGATGCGCTGGTCGGGTTTGTTGGCGCTGATGGTGTCGCCGTAGATACGGCGGCCTTCTTCGGCGAACCACTCGACAAACGCCGCGCCATAGGCCACTTCGCCGCGCGACTCGGCCAGCGGCTTGCCCTGCTCGGCGGTCATCAGCCGTGCCAGGTCCTCGCTGTTGTCGACGATGAGCTGGTACCAGCGTTTGAGTACCGCCGCGCGTTCCTTGGCCACGACATTGCGCCAGCTGCCGAAGGCGCGATCCGCAGCCTCGATGGCGCGACGCGTTTCATTGGCGCCGGCGTTGGGGATCGATACGATCTCTTCGCCGGATGCAGGGTTACTCACCGCCAGGGTGGCGCCGCTGTCGGCGTCCACCCAGGCGCCATCGATATAAAGCTGATTGCGCAGCAGGGAGGGATCGTCAAGACTCAGCATGAAAAACGCTCGTGTTGAAAAAGGGCTTTGGGATTGGGCGAACAGTCTACTTGCCGCTGAGCCTTGCGACAACGGGAGCGAAGGCTTCCACCATGTTGTTCTCGCCATCGTCGAGCACGGCAATGTAGGAGATGCCGTACTGCTCGCGCCGGCTCAGCAGCGTTTCGCAAATGTAATCCACGCTGCCGATCAGGCAGTGCGGATGATTCAGGATGTCTTCCGCGGACATGCCGAGCGCATCGCCGATGGCGCTGGCGGTGGGCCCCTGGTGATCCGTGATGATGGTGTTGTAGGCGCCTATCTCGAGCTCGATCGCGGCAAAGCGTTCGCCCGCGCCGCGCTTGATCCAGTCGATCTTCTGCGCGGTGGCCGCCGCGAGGCCGGAGGCCATGCCGTCGGGGCCAAGCATGCCGGCGCGGTTGTTGAAGTTGAGGCTCACGATATCGGCTTCGGCGCCGGCAAACTCCAGTATTTTTCTGCTGCCGCCGCCGATCATCAGTGGCGGATGCGGCTGCTGCGCAGGGGAGGGCGTGCCATGAAAGCCCTGCCAGCGAAGATGCTCGCCGCGTAAGTCCAGCGGTTGGCCACCCATGAACGCCTTGTAGGCATGCACCGACTCGGCAAACCGCGCAAAGCGCTCCGGGAAGGCGTCGAAATCCAGTCCCGCGGCGGTGTACTCGCGCTCGATCCAGCCGGCGCCGAGGCCAAACTCCAGGCGGCCGCCTGAGAGGTAATCCATGGTCGCCGCTTCCTTGGCGAGCATTACCGGCAGTCGGTAATCGTTGCAGAATACCCGGCAGCCGACTCGCAGGCGGCTGGTCTGCTCCAGCGCCATGGCAATGGCGGGCACGGCGGCGAGCATCTGTGGCGGATGGTAGGTGCCGTCCAGTGCGGGTCCCTCACTGAGAAAATGGTCGGCCAGGAAAAACGTGGAATAGCCCAGGTCTTCCGTTTTCTGAATCAGCTCACGCCAGGCATTCGGCGATGTGGTATTGAAACTCTGCAGCGAAAAGCGGAACGGCGTGAGTTCGCTCATGGACTGTGCTCCGGTCGTGGTGGGTGCAGGCGCCGCGCGCTAGGCCGGCAGCCTGTCGATGGAAACGGGAATGCAGCTCTGCCGGGGAATGCCGGAGTAGCGCTCGGCATTCTCCAGGTTGTTGATCAGGCGGTTGGTATTGGCCCCGATGTCGCGCACGCGCGCATCGGCCTGCTGGGCGGGGTCGGGAGAGCCGCCCCAGCAATGCGACATGGAAATCACGCCCGGACGCACGTCCTCGCTGGCGGCGGCAACGGCGGGAATGACACCGTGGGCGGAACGCACCTGAATGATCTCGCCATCGGCGATGCCCCGTGCCTGCAGTTCACTCGGGTGCAGGTGGGCGGGGTTGGTGGTGCCCTTGCGCCCGAGTTGCGCGAGTTCCGGCCCGGTGGAGTTGTAGGTGTTCTTCATGCGGCGGCTGATCAGCAGCAGCGGGAAGTCGGCGGAGCTGGCCGCGTCGAGATCGGCGAAAGCCGCCTGCAATTCATCTTCCAGGCCATCGGGCACCAGCTCCAGACGTTCCGCGCTGGCCGGATCGGCCGGCGAGAGAATGATGTCGGGCACCGGGTAGATATGACCGCCCTCGCGCGCTGCGATCTCCCGCACGGGCACGCGCGAGCCGCGCGTGATGTTCTCCAGCAGCTCGAGCTTGCTCGGCTTTTCCTGCATGTCGATCGGGCCGTTGTCGGTGGCGAGGTCCAGGCCAAGGCGTCGCGCCAGTTCCCAGAACAGCTCCCATTCCTCGATCTTGTCGCCGGAGGCGTCCAGTACGCTGTGCGTGTACTGACTGTAGGGCTGGTCGTGCCAGATATCCGTCAGCAGGGTAACGTCCTCGCGTTCCAGGCAGTGCTTGGGCGCAAGGACGTAGTCGGCCAGTTGCGCCGTGGCGGACATGCGCAGGTCGACGCACACGAGCAGATCGAGCGACTGAAGCGCGGCGTGGGTTTTTGCCTGATCGGGCCAGGCGAGGAGCGGGTTGCCGCCGACGCACAGCAGGGCGCGGATCTGGCCGTCGCCCGGGGTGAGGATTTCATCGCTGATGATCGCGGTGGGCATTTCGGGCCGCGGCCCGTAGGGCGTGAGCACCACGGTCTCGCCAATCTCCGGTGACACCCTGCTGCGAACGCCGTCTTCCAGCCAGCTGCGCTGCGGCCCCTCGCCTGGGCGAACGCGCGGTCCCGGCGGCGTCAGCACCCCGGGGTTGGGCATACGTTCGCCGGCGCGGCAGTAGCGTCCGCACACCGCGTTCAGCGTTTGCACCAGGTGCTGCAGCAGGTTCGGGTGCGGGCCCATCTCGGGGCCGGTACCGGTTACCGCCGTGCCGCGCGGGCCGGCGGCGAACAGGCGCGCGGCCTCGACGATCTGGCTGGCGTCGATGCCTGCGGCGGGCGCCACGCGTGCCGGCGTGAATGGCGCAAGCAGTGCCTGCAGCGTATCGAGATTGGCCACGTGTTCGGCACAGAACGCCTGATCATGGCGCTCCTCGCTGAGGATAACCTGCAGCATGGCCGCCACAATCGCGGCGTCGTGGCCGGGTCGCACCTGCAGGTGCAGATCGGCGCGGCGCGCCACCTCGGTTTCACGCGGATCGATACAGATGACTTTCAAACCCCGCTGGCGGCCCTCGCGCAGCGCGTTGTGCGGGCTGAACGAGGGAATACCGCCGGGTATGGAAAAATGCGACACCAGCGTGTTGTTGCCGATGATCAAGGCCACGTCGGCGTCGTTCCACATATGGCCGCCGCCGTGCCAGAAGCCCATGCGCGCAGGACCGATCGCCACCTTGGCCGGCTGGTCGATAGTGACGCTGGTGTAAAAGGAGGGCGAGTCGATGGCGCGATGGAACGCGCGCGCCACGTCGTGCGCGGCCGAATTCTGGAACGAATAGGTGCCGTTGTAGCTGGCGATGCTGCGCGGGCCGTGCTCCGCCAGGATCATGCGCAGCTTTTCCGCAATCTCATCCAGTGCGGTGGCCGTGGCGATGGCGCTAAACCGTCCGTCGCTTCCGCGTTTCTGCGACTGCTGGATGCGGCCGGGATGCGCGATCTGCTCGATCATCTGGCGGCCTTTCACGCAGGTATAGCCGCCATACACCCGGATTGTCAGGGTCCGGCCTCAGCTCGACCAGACGGTTGTCTTCCACCACCGCCTCCATCGGGCAGTAGGCGTGGCAGAAGCGGCAGTAGGTTTTGCGGGTTTCTCTGGCCATGATGGATGCGTTGGCCCTCGGCTGTGTGCTTCGCTGGCAGTCTGTGCGCTGCAGCGCTACTCGGTAAAAATCCGCGCGTGGACGACCCTCGGGGTCGTACACGGCTCTCGTGGGCAACGCGATACTTGCTCACGGCGGTATCAGTAACGCCGTAGCCGCCCAGTGCCGTGAGCATGCCCAGGTAGCACGGGCCGGCCAGGTGCCTGGCGAGATCCTCCACCGAGGCCCATTTTCGAAAACGTCGGGTGTCGGAGGTGGGGTCGGCGGACCACACGTAGTGTTCGCAGCCGGTCTGTTCGCGGGTGTCGCGCACCAGTTGGGCGGTGTCCGTCAGCGCCTTGTCGCGCTGGTCGGCGGGGGTGGACGGTGCCTGCGATCAGTATGCTCATTGGCTTGTCTCATTGGCCTCATTTGGCATTATATTTTCCAGCCCCTCCGAGGTATTAAACGGTATACCGGTTAAAAACCTTTTGGGTGACGCCGCTGCGACCCACACCTGGCTCGGAAGGCTGAGATACTCGCCCGGGTGTACAGAGCCGGTCGCAGCGGTCGGCGCGCTCCGGTTTGACAGCGCGCTTGTACGTTGCGTTCTTATGCGGTGCTGCATCTTCGGCCGCCTGGCCTGCGACGTTAAACCTCATACGCGGTTCACCACGGTGTTCGCCAGCTTGCGCCTATCCTGCATTACAGCTTTTTTTGAACTTAGCAGAACCCCGGGCACAAAACAATCAGGGTTGACTGCTTTTTGTATGCCGCTATCGTTCGGCAATGACGACAGTGATGAATCGACAGTACTATCTCGCCTCGCGCCCCCGCGGGGCGCCGACTCCGCCGATGTGCCTTACCGGGATGTGCCGTTGGCGGAACCGCTGGCCGGCGAGGTGCAGCTCCGCAACCTGTATATCTCGCTCGACCCGGCGATTCGCGGCTGGATGGGGGACGATCCGAACTACATCGAGCCGATCGCCCTCGGCGACGCCGTTCGCGGCAGCGTGATCGGCCGCGTGGTGAAAAGCAACAGCCCGGATTACCGCGTGGGCGATGTGGCCATGACCATGGGCGGCTGGGAAGCCTATACCACCGTGCCCGCCGCTGCGCTGAGCAAACTCGATGAAGGCGCCGGCATTCCCTTGAGCTATTTTCTCGGCGTGCTGGGGCCGACCGGCCTTACCGCGTACTTCGGTTTGCTGGACGTGGCGCAGCCGGGGCGGGCGATACCGTGCTGGTCAGCGCCGCTGCGAGCGGTGGGGTCCATCGTTGGGCAGATTGCAAAAATGCAGGGAGCGACTGTGGTGGGCATGGCGGGCAGTGATGAGAAGTGCGCCTGGCTGACGGACGAGCTCGGCTTCGATGCGGCCATCAATTACCGCCGCTGCGGCGACTACACCGCCGCCATCCGCGGCGCCTGTCCGCGCGGCGTCGATGTGTATTTCGACAACGTGGGGGGCGACATTCTCGACGCGGCGCTGGCCTGTCTCAACAAGTTCGCGCGCGTGGCGGTGTGCGGCTGGATTTCCACCTACAACATTGCCGACGCCCGCGGTCCCAGCGCGCGCAACCTGTGGCAGCTGGTGGCCAACAGTGTCACGCTTCGCGGCTTCGTGGTGATCGACTACATGGAGCGTTTCGGCGAGGGCGTGGCGCAGTTGGCGGAGTGGGTGATGGCCGGCAAGCTGCTGGCGCGAGAGGATGTCGTGGACGGGCTGGATAATGTACTGCCCACCTTCCTGCGGTTGTTCGACGGCAGCAACAGCGGCAAACTGATCATTCGCCTGCCCGAATAGGGCGCCGCTTCAGGGCATGGGTGTCCACTCGCGCGGATCCACCCGGTAGTACGCCGCAAGCGCGTCGTACAGTCGGGGTGAGTGTTCCGCGAGCGCCGCCGGACGCTCGTAGAACAGCTCCGTGACCACCGCGAAGAATTCCGCGGGTTCGGTGGCGCCGTAAGGGTCGATCAGCGTGTCTTCGCCGGCGTCCAGGGCGGCACGCAGGCGCTCGAACTCCTCCCCGAACACCGCCGACCAGTTGCTGTAGTCGTCGCGCTTGTACAGCAGCGGCGCGCCGTCCGCGCTGCCGTCTTCCTGGTCCAGCTGGTGAGCGAATTCGTGCAGCACCACGTTGTAGCCGTCGTTGTCGCGCAGCATGCCGTGACGAACGCTGTCCCAGGCGAGCACCACGCGGCCGTTTTCCCAGGACACGCCCGCCAGCGAGCCAGAGGCGTGCGAGATGACGCCGGTATGGTCGCGCTCGGGTATCTTCGAACGAAACTCGCCCGGGTAAAGGTAGATCCACTCGAGATCGCCGTAGTCGCTGGTCGGCCGGTTGAGCAGGAGCACGCAGGCCTGCGCGGCGATCAGCACACGCATGTCATCACTGACCTCCAGGCCGTCGCAACCGACGAAAGTCTTCTGGTGCAGGAACACCTTGATCTTCTGTTGCAGTTCATCGCGCAGCGCGACAGGCAGGCGCTGGTACAGCGGAAGTTGTTGTTGTAACAGCGATTGCCAGTGCGCTGGAAAGGGCCGCGTGACGGCGCGCTGCAGGCGCACGCGCGGCAGGTAGACCAGCAGCCCGTAGGCGAGCGCGGAGCCGGCGAGCACGAGCCCGACGAACAGCCAGAACAGCATGTCGCGGGCCGCCTACTCGCCTCTCGCAAACACCCCGGAGAGATCGGGCGGGCCGTTGTAGAGGATATGGTAATCGCGCCGGCTGTAGCGCCACCGGCCGCTCTCGCGCACGCAGATATCGTTGTAGCGACTGATCAGTGCGCTGGTATTCCCGGCCTTGTCCCTGCCGTATTCCTGCAGATACCAGTGTCCGCGCGCGGTGTCGCCGTCCACCTCATAGCAGCAGGAGCTCGGCAACAACAGGGCGAACTCGAAGTTCTGCATCATCTGCTGCCACAGTGCGAGCACGTTGTCGCGGCCGGTCACCGGGTTGCCCAGCAGGTTCCACACACCGTCGGCGCTCCAGGTATCTATCCAGGCGTCGGCGTTGAAGCGGTTCACCGCATCCACATAGCGTGCCATCAGGTTGCGCAGGGCGAGATCGTCTTGTGGTGTGAGCATGCCGCGGTTTCTCGAGTGAAGGTGTAGCGCCACTGTAACGGCGCCTGCGGTCAAAAGAAATACCGCGGGCACGGTTGCGCACTGCCCGACATAAAAGAAACAGACGAGACTGTTTTTTAATAAAACGCTCTGCTACTATCGGGGTCTTCACACGTTTTCCGCGCCGTGCATGGCGCGACGATAACCAGAGGACCCTGGCATGGATCTGAGTGCATTCCCCTATTTGCAGGACAACTACGCGCCGGTCGACGAGGAGCGGGATGTCGCCGAAGGGGAGCTCAGGGTGGAGGGCAAGGTACCGGAGCAGCTGGTGGGTGCCTACATGCGCGACGGCGCCAACGTGGCCTTCCAGCCGAACCATTATGTGTATCCCCTGGACGGCGACGGCATGATCCACGCCATGTACTTCGACAGGGGGCGCGTGCACTATCGCAACCGCTGGGTGCAGACCAGCCACCTGATGACCGAGCGCAAGTTCGGTCGCACCCTCTATGGCAGCGTGGGCAAACTGCTGGAGGTGCCGCAGGAAGTCATCGACGCGGGCGGCGAACCGAACCCGGTGCGTAACACCGCCAATACTAACGTGCTGTATCACGGCGGCAAGCTGCTGGCGATGTGGGAGGGCGGTTTCCCGCACCTGTTAAACGACGATCTTTCCACGGTGGGCCTGTACGACTACGACGGCGCCCTGCAGCCCGGTGACGCCCTCACCGCGCATCCGAAGGTCTGCCCCGACACCGGCCAACTCATTTCCTGCACGCAGCGCTGGGATAGCGCCGCCTATAACGTGCAGATTTTTGATCGCAACGCCAGGCATCTGCGCACGATTCCCGTGGAATTCCCGCGCAAGGGCATCATTCACGATCTGCAGATCACGGAAAATTACGTGGTGATATTTTACGCGCCGGCGTTTCACAGCCTGGAGCGCGCGATGCGGGGCGAGGATCCGTTTCTCTGGGAACCCGAGAAAGGCACGCGAATCGTGGTGATCCCGCGTGACGGGCGCGGGGAGAATCGCGTGTTCGAGACGGACGCATTCTTCAGCTGGCACTTCTGCAACGGGTTTGAGTCCGACGGCAAGATCGTGATCGATTATGTCTGGATCAACTCAATTCCGTTTACCCAGGCCCAGGGCACCGGTGTAGAGAAACAGCCGCGGCGTATGTACCGCATGACATTGGACCTGGCCACCGGGGCCGTGACCAACGAGCAGTTCTCGGATGTGTTCTGCGAATTTTCCCGCGTGGATGAACGACGCATGGGCAAGCCCTATCGCTACGGCTTTGCCGCTTCGTCCAATCGCGATTGGGGCGATGCGCATGGCTATAACTGCACCGGCCAGTTTGATTTCAAAACCGGCAACACGCAGCTCTGGGAATATGGCAGCGAGGCCAATGCGGGCGAGCCGGTGCATGTGCCCAACCCGGAGAGCGAGCGCGAAGAAGACGGCTGGGTCATGTGTTTCGTGTACAACCCGGGCGAAGGCGCGTTCCTGTCCATCCTGAGTGCGGGCGACGTGACGCAGGGACCGGTGGCGAAGATCCATATTCCAGGCCGCGTGCCGAATGGCTTCCACGCCAACTGGATGCCGGGTATCACGCTGCCCGGCGTCGGCGCCTGATGACAGCGCAGGTGCCGATCGCCGCGGGGCTGTTTACCTGGCCTGCCGCAAACCCGGCGCTCCTGGGCAGCCGTTGTGATGCCTGCGGCGTGGTGGCGTTTCCCGCCGCGAGCGCTTGCATGGCCTGTTCCGGGCAAAGCGTCACCATTCAGGAACTGCCGCGCCAGGGCAGCCTGTGGACGTGGACGATTCAGCGCTTTATGCCGAAAACCCCTTACAACAGCGGCGAGACCGCCGAGACGTTCAAGCCCTATGGCGTGGGTTACGTGGAGTTGCCCGGCGGCGTGCGCGTCGAAGGGCGCCTGACCGAAAGCGACCCCGGGAAACTGCGTATCGGCATGCCGATGGAAGTGGTGTTTGCGCCGTTTCGCCTTGATGCCGACGGCAATGAGGTGATCAGCTTCTTTTTTCGCCCGCTGGATTGAACAGCGCAGGGCCCGGCGCCCGGAGAATCTTGCATGGATGTAGCAATCGTTGGTATCGGTATTCACCCTTTCGGGCGAACGCCATCGCGCAGCGGCCTGCAGCAGGGCGCATTTGCCGCTCGTGCGGCGTTGAACGATGCCGGCGTCGCCTGGCGCGATATGCAGTTCGCCTTCGGCGGCAGCGCCAGTGCCGGTAGCGCCGATGCGCTGGTGAACGAGCTGGGACTCACCGGCATCCCGTTTATCAACGTGGCCAATGGCTGCGCCACCGGCGGCAGCTCGCTCATTTCCGCCTATAACGCCATCAAGTCGGGCGAGTATGATATCGGCCTCGTGGCCGGCTTCGACAAACACGAACGGGGTGCCTTCAATGCCGATCCCGAGGCGCTGGGCATCGGCGCCTGGTACGGTGAAGTGGGCATGATGATGACCACGCAGTTCTTCGCCATGAAAATCCAGAAGTACATGCACGACTACGGCATCAGCACCGATACCCTGGCGAAGGTGGCGGAAAAATCCTTCATCAATGGCGCCAAAAACCCCAATGCCTGGCGACGCGAACCGATCGCGGTGGAAGAGATAGCGTCTTCCATGATGGTCAACGATCCGCTGACCAAGTTCATGTTCTGCTCGCCTTCCGAGGGTGGCGTGGCGCTGGTGTTGTGCCGGGCCGACAAGGCGCGGGCGTACACGGATACCCCGGTATTCCTGCGCGCTGCCACGCTCAAATCCCGGCGCTTCGGCTCATTCGAGGTGTTTGCGCCAAGCCAGGCGCTGGAGCAGGCCGATGGCCCCACGGTGGATGCCGCCCAGGCGGCATTTGCGATGGCCGGCGTCGGCCCGGGCGATATCGACGTGATGCAGTTGCAAGATACCGAAGTGGGCGCCGAGATCATGCACATGGCCGAGAACGGATTCTGTGAACACGGCGAACAGGAGGCCCTGATCCAGGCCGGTGCGACGCACATCGGCGGCAGCATGCCGGTGAATACGGATGGCGGCTGCATAGCCAACGGCGAGCCGATAGGCGCTTCCGGCCTGCGCCAGGTGTACGAAAACGTGCTGCAGCTGCGGGGTCAGGCAGGCCAGCACCAGGTGCCCGGCGAACCCCGCCTGGCCTACAGTCATGTGTACGGCGCGCCCGGAATCAGCGCCGTCACCATTCTTGCCCGGTAGCGGGCGAATGCGCAGTTCCGCGGAAGCGCTCCTGCAGCCCTTTCTGCTGGAGGGGAAAGTCGCGCTGGTGACCGGCGCATCCAGCGGTTTCGGCAAGCACTTCGCGCATGTGCTCGCGCAGGCCGGGGCGCGCGTGGTGCTGGGCGCCCGGCGTACCGAACTCATTGCCGCCGAGGCCCAGAGCATCAACGCCGCCGGCGGCAAGGCGCTGGCGGTGGCGCTGGATGTGACCGAGTCAGCCAGTATAGCGCGCGCCCTGGATCAGGCGTCTGCGACATTCGGTGTGATCAACGTGGTGATCAACAATGCCGGCATCACCGTTCCCAGGCTGCTGGTGGACCTGAGCGACGATGACTGGCGGGCTGTGGTGGATACCAACCTCAACGGTGTCGCGCTGGTCACGCGCGAGGCGGCGCGGCGCATGATCGCCGCGGGCGAGGGCGGCAGTATCGTCAACATCGCGTCGATCCTGGCCGAGCGTGTCCAGAAAGCCCTGACCAACTACGCCGCTGCCAAGGCGGGGGTCGTGCAGTTTTCCGCGGCGGCGGCGCTGGAACTGGCGCAGCACGGCATTCGCGTGAACGCGCTGTGTCCCGGGTATTTCCAGACGGAGCTGAACGGCGAGTGGTTCACCACCGCCGATGGCCAGGCGCTCATACAGCGCATTCCGCAACGTCGCACCGGCGAATTGCATGAGTTGAACGGCCCGCTGCTGTTGCTGGCCTCGGATGCGGGCTCGTTGATCACAGGCGCGGCCCTTACCGTGGATGGCGGACACGTGCTGTCCTCGTTATAGGAGTGGGTTCCATGAAAACACTGGCAGGCAAGACCGCCGTGGTGGTTGGCGCGTCGGGCAACAGCAATTTTGGCAATGCGATTGCCCGCCGTCTCGCCGCCGAGGGCGCCAAGGTGCTGGTCGCCGCGCGACGCCTCGAACCGCTGGAGAATCTGGCGGCGGATATCGGCGGCCGCGCAGTGGCCTGTGACGTCACGCGCGAGGCAGACATCGAAGCCCTGTTCAGGGATGCGGCGCAGGCGTTCGGCGGCGTGGACATCGCGGTGTACTGTGCCGGCCTGCACAGTGCCGTGAGCATCGCCGAACTGACCGCAGAGGATATTCGCCCCACGCTCGAAGTGAGCTTCATCGGCGCGCTTCTGTTTTTCAAGCACGCGGCGGCGAGCATGCCCGAGGGCGGGTCGGTGATTACCGTGTCCTCGCTCACGGCGCGGCTGCCCGGCCCGGGTCTGGCGGTGTACTCGGGCGCCCGGGCAGGGATCGATTACGCGCTGCGTGTGGCCGCCTGGGAGTACGCCGAACAGGGAGTGCGTTTCAATTCGATTGCGGCCGGCCTTATCCAGACCGATATGACCGACCTGTTCTTCGACATGCCGAACGTGATTGACGCGCATATAGAGGCCACCCCGGCAGGCCGCATGGGCACCCTCGAGGACATGGCGGAGGCCGCGCTTTTCCTCGCCGATCCCGCACGCTCCGGCTACATTAACGGCCAGGTGCTGGATCTTGCCGGCGGTCAGCAAATGGGCCGTCTGCCGCGTTTTTAATTCCTCGCCCGATTCCGGGCGCTGCTGAAGGCTCGGCTCGCCCCCGGTTACTCCACAGACTCGCCGCTGTCCGGTATGCTGCAGCAGGCGCGCTGGGCACGGCTTGCTGACGGTGCGGATGAAGTGCACCAGATGCGTATCGCGGAATTGCTCATGCGCGCTTACAATGACAGCGGCTCAATCAACAGTGCTGTCGGTGCGCTACCCCTGTGACAGCGGCGTGGGCCGTATTGCGCACCAGGGCGCCGGCACTGCGTTGCCGGATGGTCGTCTGTTTACCCGTTCGTACGAGAGGAAATCTGCCATGAATAAAGACAATGTCGCCTACCAGATGTCGCTGACGTCGCGTGAGTGCCTGAAGACCAAAGACAAAGCGCGCTGGCTGGGTATGTGGGCCGAAGACGGCATCATCGAAGACCCTATTGGCCCGACGATGCTCGACCCCAGCGGTAAGGGGCATTCCACGCCGGCGGCACGCGAGGCGTTTTACGACAACAACATCGCCAATTCCGATATCGAATACATCATTCACGAAACCTACACCTCGCATCTCGAATGCGCCAATGTGGTGACGCTGAACATTCGCCTCAACATCGACGGGAAGGTGTACAGCCAGCAGGTGAATGGAGTCTTCACCTATGCCTGCAATGAAGCGGGAAAACTGAAAGCGCTGCGCGGTTACTGGGAGTTCGACGAAGGCGCGGCAACGCTCAAGGAAGTAGACGCGGCCTGATGCCGGGTTACAGCGCCAGTCACAACAGACAGGGAGTCGTTCGCGCATGAACCCCGAAGCAACCTATAGCATCAACGAACCCGGTGTGATTTCCGAAGTGATTGAGGGCGAGGCCATCGTCCTGAACTTTGAAAGCGGCACCTACTACAGCCTGAACGACAGTTTCCTGGCCCTGTGGGAGGCCATAGAGCGCGGCGTGGCGGCGGGTGCCCTGGCCACGCTGCTGGCGCAACGCTACCCGGCTGCCAGCGCGGATTTCGCCGGCGACGCCGAAGCGGCTGTCGGCCTGCTGTTGGAGGAGCAGCTCATTCGCGCGGAGCGGCGGGACCCGGCAGAACCACCGCCTGTGGAACAGGCTGAGTCCGACTACGTCCAGCCGGCGCTGCAGAAGTTTACCGATCTGCAGGAACTGCTGTTGCTGGACCCCATTCACGATCTGGACGCAGCAGGCCATCCGCTGGGTGGCGGATGACCGCAGACGCCGAGGCGCTCGCCGACGAGGCACTGGAGGGCTTCTACGCCGAAACAGGTGCGGCCTATCAGCAGGCGGCTGAACGCTGCGGGTCGCTGCAGCGCCGGTTTCGCCTCGCGGGACGCGCGCTGCAGCTGGAATTTGCCGGCCCCGCCATGTTGGCCAACGTCGTGCCGGCGCTGGAGCACCTGTCTACCGCGCCAGCGGGTGAGCCCGCCCTGCGGGTACGCCTGTTCGATTCTGCGTCCACCGGGGTGGCCCTGCCGAAGACGCCCTGGGGTAGCGATGTCCAGGTCGCCCGCAGCGAGATCCTCGGGCTCGATGATTCGCATGCGGTGCGTCTCAGCCTGCATCCCGGTTCCGCCGTGCTCACCCTGTATCACGCCGCCAGCGCAACGGCACTGGTGTGGATGGCGGACGCGCGTGATTGTCCGTACTGGGAGGCCGCAGCGCCCCTGCGCGGCCTGTTGCACTGGTGGTGCGCTGCGCACGGCCAGCAGTTGGTGCATGCCGCGGCCATCGGCAGCGAGCATGCGGCGATGTTGCTGACCGGCAAGGGCGGGTCGGGCAAATCCACCACCGCGCTGGCAGGGCTTCTGGGTGGCCTGCGCTACCTGGGTGACGACTATGTGGTGTGTGAGAACGGCGCTGGCGGCCCGGCCGTGCACAGCCTGTATAACACCGCGAAAGTTGATCGCAGCAGTCTGGCGCTGCTGCCGTCACTGGCCGGCGCGATCGATCCGCCGCCACCGGCAGAGCAGGACAAGGCGGTGCTCTACACCGCCAGGCGGTTCCCGCGGCAGTTGGCACAGAGAATGCCCCTGCGTGCGCTGGTGGTGCCGGCGGTGACCGGGGGCCAGCCGCGACTGACCCCGATGAGCCGCGCAGCGGCATTTCTCGCACTCGCGCCGACCACGCTGTTCCAGTTGCCGGGCGCCGGTCGGCAAACAACCGCCTTTCTGCGCGAGCTGGTCACCGCTTTGCCGTGTTATCAGCTCTCCCTGGGAGGAGACCAGCAGGCGTTGCTGGCACTGTTGCGAGCGACTCTCGCGGAGCAGGCGTGAGTCCTCGGGTCTCGGTGGTCGTGCCCGTGCATAACGGCGCCCCCTTCCTCGCCGAGGCGCTCGACAGTGCCCGGGCGCAGACCATTCCGGACATTGAGTTGATTGTCGTCGATGACGGATCGACCGACACCTCCGCCGAGGTGGCACAACGGCATTCCTGCGGGGTCACTGTGATCCGCCAGCCGAACCAGGGGCCTGCCAGCGCGCGTAACCAGGGTGTGGCGGCCGCGCGGGGCGAGTATCTCGCGTTCCTCGATGCCGACGACCTCTGGCCGCAGGGCCGGCTCGCCTGGCAGCTTGAGTGCTTCGCGCAACATCCCCGAACAGACATGGTGCAGGGCCGGCTGCAGTCCTTCCGCAGGGGCGACAGCGGCCTGGAGGTGCTCGGCCATCCACACCACGCGCACAGCCTGAGCACCGCGCTGGTGCGGCGTGAGGCGTTTCTGCGCGTGGGGCCGCTGGATGAAAGCCTGCGCTACTGTGAGGATGTGGACTGGTTTTTCAGCGCGAGCCGCACGGGCCTGACGATTCATCGCAGCGAGCGTCTGGCGCTCTGGTATCGACGGCATGCAGGCAACGCCACCAATCGCCATGACCTGGTGCGCCGTTATACGCTGCAGGTCGTGGCGCGACACCGCCAGCGAGCCATGGTGCGGGGATCCTAGCGGTGTTCTGTTTTTTCGCGCACCATCGCAGCGCCAGCAGTTCCACCAATGATATCCTGCGAGCGCTGGCGCGAATTCTCGGCTGGCGCCATTGCACGCTGCACAACCCGGCGATGTTCGATGATGATCTGGCAGGTTTCTGTCGCGACGTGAAGCCCGATCTCCTGACCTTGTCGAACGCGCGAGTGACGTACCTCGAGAGCCTGCCCGCCTTTCGCGGCGTCCACCTGATTCGCGATCCACGCGACGTGCTCGTGTCTTCGTATTTTTCGCATCGCGACAGCCATCCCGTTGCAGACTGGCCCGAGCTACCCGCGCACCGCGCACAATTACAGGCGCTGGACGAGGAAGCGGGGCTGCTACTGGAGCTGGACTGTCGGGAAGCGCAGTTTTCCGATCTGGCGGCCTGGCGTTACGATGATCCGCGCATCCTGGAGTGGCGAATGGAGGAACTGGTGGGAAATACCGCAGCCTGTTTTCGGCAGCTGCTGGAGTTCTGGGGCTATTCGCTGACATCGGCCGAGTCAGCGCGCCTGTCTCCGTGGTCATCGCTGCGACCCCGCGTCAACCGACTGGTGGCGGCGCTGGAGCGTCGCGCGCCAGGTGTTCGCCTGCCTTACTGGCGGGCCGGTTCGGTCACTGCGCCCGCGTTGACTGCAGTGCTTGCGAAACACAGCTACCGCGGTAAGACTGCCGGTCGGCAGCCGGGGGTGACCGCCCTGCATCATCACTATCGCCAGGGGATGAGCGGCAGCTGGCGGCGACATTTCACCCCTGAAGTGACGCGCCAGTTTCGTCGTCGTTACGGCGGCCTGGTGCGACAGTTGGGTTATGAGAAGGGGGACGACTGGTGACATTGCCAGGCAGCGAGGCACACAGCGCGCGCGTTGAGGTCAGCGTTATCCTGCCGGTGTACAACGGGCAACGCTATATGCGCGAGGCGCTCGACAGTGTACTGCAACAGCAATTCGACGATGCAAGGGCGGCGTTTGAACTGATCGTGATCGACGACGGTTCGACCGACGACAGCGCGGACATTATCGCCGAGTATGCCCGGCGCGACACCCGGATACGCGCCCGGCGGCAGGACAACGCGGGCGTCACGGCCGCCCGCAATGCCGGTATCGCCGGGGCCCGGGGTCGCTTCCTGATGTTCATCGACCAGGACGACCGGTTCACACCGGGCGCCCTGCAAACGCACCTTGCAGCGTATGCCCGCGAGCCTGAGCTCGGCTATTCGCTGGCGCAGCAGCGCTGCTTTCTGCAGCCGGGCAGCGAGGTTCCCGCCTGGTTCAAACTGCAGCAACTGGATAAGCCGGTGCCCGGCTACCTGCCGGGTACGCTCTGCGCGCGCCGTGAAACCTTCGTCACGCTGGGCACGTTCGACGAACGCTTTCCCATCTCCAGCGATGCCGACTGGTTTGCCCGCGGCCGCGACGCGGCGGTGCCGATGCGCCTCCTGCCGCAGGTGACGCTGGAACGGCGCATTCACGATGCCAACCAATCGCGCCACAGCAGCGTGATTCATCGCGAGCTGGCGCAGTTGCTCGGTGAGTCTATCCGCCGCAAGCGGGCGCGTTCGTGAACGCAGGACGCGCGAATCCCGGGGCTGCGCGTCGTCTCCTCGATGCGGTGCTGTCGCAGCATGCTGTTACCGACGATGCTGGCCGGCAGTGGCCGCTGCACTCGCAGCTGCCGGAGGAGGAAGGGCAGGCGTTGCAGCACTGGTTTCGAGAATCGCCCGCGCGTCGTGTCCTGGAGATCGGTTGCGCCTACGGCATCTCCAGTCTGTACCTGTGCGAAGCGATGGCGGAGCGCGACATGCGCAGCTATCACCTCATCGATGCGTACCAGAGCAGCCAGTGGCGAGATATAGGGCGTCGGCATTTACGACTAGCTCGCCCCACGGGCGACTATGCGCTGTTCGAGGAGCTTTCCGAGTTGTGCCTGCCGCGCCTGCTCGCACAGGGTGAGCGCTACGACTTTGCGTTTATCGATGGCTGGCATACCTTCGACCAGGTGATGCTGGAGTTTTTCTATGTCAATCGCATGCTGGAGCCGGGTGGCGTGGTGGTGTTCGACGACATGCACCTGCCGGCGCTGCAGAAAGTGCTCGGGTATGTGTCGGCGTATCCCTGCTACGAGAGGCTGCCGCCGCCGGACACGCTGGCGAAAACGCTGAAAGCGCGGGTTCGCCAGGCGGCGGGCACGCCGGTGATCCGGCTGCAGGCGTTGCGCAAAACCGCGCAGGACGAGCGTGACTGGGATTGGTATGCAGATTTCTGAGGCACACGGCGCTTGGCGGATCAGCGTGGTGATCCCGCTGTACAACGGGGCGTCGCACATCGGAGAAGCGCTCGACAGCGTATTTGCGCAGGCCTGGCCCGATCTCGAGGTGATTGTTGTCGACGATGGCTCCACGGACGATAGCGCCGCGGTCGTGCAGGCCTATCCTGCGCCGGTGACCTTGTTGCGCCAGGCAAACAGCGGCTCCGGTGCGGCGCGTAATCGCGGCGTGGCGGCGGCAACGGGCGAGTTGCTGGCCTTTCTCGATGCCGATGACCTGTGGGCCCCGGATAAACTGCAGCGCCAGACGGCGTGCTTTGAGGCGCGCCCCGAACTGGACGTGGTGTGGGGTCGCGTACGGGAGTTTCAACACGGACGGGCGCCCGAAGACAGCGACACCCCGACGTTCGGCGGTGGGCATCCCGGCAGCGCATTGATGCGCATCGAGGCTTTCCACCGCTGTGGCGGGTTTCCGCTCGACCTGCGACAAACCGAAGTGATTGAATGGGCGTCGCGCATGCGTGCTGCGCATCTCGAGCAATGCACCCTGGATGCCGTGGTCATGTACCGCCGCCTGCACCCGGGCAACAAGGGGCGGGTCAATCCGGCGAATAAACGCGAGTATCTGCAGGCGTTGAAGCGCCATATCAATCGGCAACGCACCTGATGCGCAACCTGCCGTTGAATGCCTGGAACCTGCATGATTGCACACCGAGCGCGTCACAGCAGCTGCTGCTGACGGCGGTACTGGGCGGGGACGACGACGCCCTGGCGGCCTGGCGTGGCTGGCGTGGCGCCCAGGACATCGATGTGATCGATGCGGCGTCCTTCCGGCTTCTGCCGCTCATCTACCTGCGCCTGAAAACCCTGGATCCCGGCGACCCGCTGCTGCCCCGCCTGCAGGTGGTGTACCGGCATTGCTGGTTCAAGAACCAGATGCTGTTCAACCAGGCGCGCGGCCTGCTCGATACCCTGGAGCAAGCCGGTGTGGCTTGCATGCTGTTGAAAGGCGCGGCGATGACGCCACGCTACTACCCGGACGCCGGACAGCGCTTTATGCACGATATCGACGTGCTGGTGCCGGCCAGGCAGTTCGATAGCGCCGTGGCATGCCTTCTCGACGCACGGTGGCAATTGCAGGGTAGCTCGCCCGCGCGCCTGCGCCTGCTGCGTCGCTGGCGCTTCCTGCATGGCGCGAGTTTCAGGCGGGACAACGCGGAACTCGATCTGCATGGACAGCTATCGCGATTCGTGTGGCAGGACGAGGCGCTGCTGTGGGGCAGCGCGCGCAGCCAGCAGTGGCAGGGCCGGGAAGTACGCATACCGTCGGCCACGTTCATGCTCTACCATTGCTGCGTGCACGGCGTGCGCTGGAGCTACGCCATCCTCAGCTGGATACCGGATGCGCTGCGCATGCTTGCGGATCAGGATGATCCGGTGGACTGGCCGCTGCTGTTGCGCCTGGGCGAACAGACGCGCAGCGTTTGTCAGCTGTATCACGCGCTGGCGTACCTGGCGGCGACCTGGTCCGCGGCGGTGCCGCCGGCGGTTCTGGATGCCCTGGGTTCAATGGAGACCAGCCCGACCGAGCGGGCGGAGTATGCGCAGCTTGCGCGGCGGCCCAGGCGGTCCCCGGGCGCGCTGGCGAAACGCTTGTGGCTGCGCTCTTGCCGCTATCGGCAGGGCGGTAAACCCGCCTCGCGACCGATCGGACCCTCGCCAGTGGGGTGGCTTGCGTATCTCGCGCTGTACAGCCTGGCGCCCGGGAATTCGCGCGACTAGCGCTGGTTCTTCAGTACCTCGGAGGTGGTATCGCGCATCACGCCGCCGTCGAAGCTGATAGTTTTCTCCGGGACAACCTCAATGATGATGCGTGCGGGCGTGTCGAGGAAAGCCACGAAGGCCTCGGGTGTTGGCGCGGGGCTGTTGGCGTGGCGCGCGAAGTCGGGATAGAACCAGTCCTTGGTGGCCTGGTCGCGGTGCAGAATAGCGCGCCCTTTGAAGGTGATGGATTGGCTGACATCGTCGTCCACACCGGCGCTTGAAATCACCACGCTACAGCGCGGGTCGCGGGCCAGCGCTTTCATCCGCGCCCGTTGCTCCGTGGCGGTGCACCAGACGCGGCCATGGCGCCAGATGTAACTCATGGTGACGCCCATGCCGTGTCCGTCCCGGGTGGTCCAGATAAAGGTCATTTCGTTTTGCGCCAGCAGGAGTTCCTCCTGTTTTTCAGGCGAAAGTCCGTACATCGTGACGTCGTCGTAGTTTTCTACATTGGCGCTGGTCATGGCGTCTGTCTCCGGTGTTTTCCAAATAAACAGTACGTCCTGACTGTTTTATGCTAAGGTATCACGCTGTACACGTAAAGCAAAGACGGAAGGGTGTATGGATCGAGTAGCGGGTAAGGTGGCGTTGATCACCGGAGCGGCAAGCGGCCTCGGCCTGGCGGCCGCGCAGCGGCTCGCCGAGGAAGGCGCGGCAGTGATTCTGGCCGACATCGATGCGCAGGCGGGAGAGGCAGCGGCTGCGAGCATTCAAGGCGCGGTCTTTGCGCGCCTGGATGTGACACGCGAGAGCGAGTGGCAGGCGCTGGTGGACAGTATCGTGGCGGCCCGCGGGCGCCTGGATGTGCTGGTGAACAATGCCGGCATCGTGCGCCTGGCCAGTATCGAAGAGACCAGCGAGGACCTGTGGCGGCAGATCAATGCGGTCGGAACCGACGGCACGTTCTTCGGCTGCAAACACGCCTTGCGGGTGATGAAGGGCGGCGGCGGATCCATCATCAACATGTGTTCCACCGCGAGCATCCAGGGCGGCCCCCAGATTTTTGCCTATGCGGCCTCCAAGAGCGCTATTCGCGGCATGACCAAGTCCGTGGCGGTACTCAGCGCGCAGAAGGGCTATGGCGTGCGTTGTAACTCCATTCACCCGGGCAATATGCGCACCCCCATGCTGGATTCCGTGCAGGCGGTCGTGCGCGTCAATGATCCGGAGGCGGCTGTCGCCATGGAGCGGATCTGGGTCGGGAAGCCACTGGACGTGGCGAACATGGTGTTATTCCTGGCGTCGGATGAATCCGCCGCGGTGAACGGCGCCGCCATGGTGGTGGATAATACGGTGTCGATAACCGAGGGCTTTGTTCCCGCATTCTGAGAGGAACCGATATGAGCGAGAGTGCCGCCAACCTGCAAATACGCAACGCACTGATCGATAACTACAATGCCTACGCGGAGGGTATCGACAGCAAGAACTGGCCGCTGGTGCGCGGCTGTTTTACCGACGAGATTTATATCGACTACGGTGCGATCAGCGCGCCCACGGGGGATCCGACGGTCACGCGCAAAGCCGATGACTGGCTGCTGTTGCTGCAGGATGTGATCAACCGGTTTGATATCACGCGTCATACCATTACCAATCACCGTGTGCTCATCAACGAGAATGTCGTGAGCTGCCGCGCCTACCTGATCGCCGATCATGTGAAATTTCAGGACCCTGCCGTCCCCTACGTGGGGCCGGACGACGTGGTAACGGCGGTGGGCGAGTACACCAACACCTACCTGCGTGAGGGCGAGCACTGGAAGATCCGGCGCTCCGAACTGGTGATCAACTGGACGTCGGGCAATCTCGCGCTGATGCCGTGACCGCGCCAGAGCGCCAGCGCATCAGGCTCCAGCGAAGTGGAACCGGCGCTGCTCATCCTGCAGGACAAACTCGACAGGGCGACCGATGATCCCGTCTGCGGCCAGTTCGGCGGTGACCGCCGGGTCCGTGCTGCAAGCCAGGCATCGACCCTCGGACGTATCGGCCATGACCACACCCACATCCGGCGCGTTGCGCCCGGCCACCACGGTATACGTCACAATCGTGCCGACGCTAACCGCCTCGGACACCGGCAGCGCGGGAATGCTCTCGCGATCCACGCTGTGTGGCGCCACGGTCCAGTCGATGGCCTCACCGCGATGCGCGTCCGCGCTCAGCACGGCGGCGGCGTGTTTGGACAGCAGGCCGCCGTTGGCGGTGACCAGGCCGCGCGATGGGCCGCCGCGCAGGCGCATGGCCATCTCCGCCAGTGCGTGCATGCTGTAGTTGTTGCCGGGACCGCCGAAGTAGGGCAGGCCGCCGGTGACGGTGAGCGGGGTATCGCCGTGCAGGGGCAGGCCGAGCGACTGTTTCGCCGCATGCACCGCGCAGGGAAAGCAGCTGTACAGATCCAGCAATTGCAAATCCACGGCGCGGGTACCGGCCATATCGAGGGCGGCGGCGAACACCTGGTGCATGGCCTCCGAGCGGCCCGGATCTTCCCGTTCGAGCAGGTAGCGGTCTTCACCTTCCGCATAACCTTCCAGATACAGCCATTGCTTCGCATCGACCCCCAGCGCCCGGGCGTTGCCGGCGCTGGTAAGCAACAGCGCTGCGGCCTGGTTCACGGCGTCCTGAGCCACCAGGCGCTTGCGCAGCGGCAGGCTGATCAGGTAATTGTCCGACGCGGTGCTGGCGAGGTCTTCTGCCGAGTAGCGCGCGGCTTTGTAGGCGTAGGGATTGTGCGCCGCGACTGCGGCGAGCGGCGCCATGATCTCCGCCATGTAGCTGCGGTGCGCTGCCTGTGAATGTCCGAGGGCGTGGGCCTGGGCATTCTCGATCAATGCGTAGAAATGCGCCGGCATTTTCAGCCCGCTCCGGACTTCTTCCCGCAGCGCGAAACGCCCGGGTTGGTAGCGGTCGTCCATGGGGGCGTCCCAGCTCTCGTTCCAGTCGTCTGCGAGCTGGTTGCGCGCCGCAAAACGTTCGCTGGCAATCGCCTCGGCGCCCAGCAGTAATACGGTGCGGGATTCGCCGCGGGCGATGGCGCCGAACATCTCGGCCAGGCGCTCCAGCGGCTCAGTGCCGCCTGAACTGCTGTAGATGCGTCGCGTGGGCGATGCGCCGATGCGGCGCGCGACCGACTCCGGCGGATTGTCGCTGCGCCCCAGTGCGCTGCGCCACGCCGGTGCGGAATCCGCGAACAGGCGGATCATGCACACGGTGTCGATGTCGGTGGCAGCCACGCCCGCGTCGGCGAGTGCCGCCTGTGCCGCAATCGCGGCAAGGCCTACCGCCGGTGTGAACGGTGGCCTCGCATCGGCGGTCAGGCGCTCGACATGCTGGCCTACGCCTACGATGACCGGTGTGTTGTCGGGGATGTGTGCAGCCGGGTTGTTCATGGCATGGAGTCTGTCGGGGTTGGTTTCACGGAGTGCGGGCGTTCGATACCTGCGAAAATGCGTGCACGTGTGACCGTGCGCGAGGGAGCATACCCGATCCGGTTGTGGTTGCAATCCATTCGCGTACTGATTCGCCGCGCGCGGTTGGCATGCTCCGCTGCCTGTGCAAGTATGCGGGCAGAATCGACAAAAAACGTGGGTCACACGATGCGAGTAATGGGGGCCGTGCCAGCAGGCGTTGCGCTGGGCGTAGCGTCTTGCGGCGCACAGGCGGCGGGTATCGATCAACAGGTGGAAGTGCTGGTACAGCCGCTGGCCACCGCGCTGTCGTCCTTTGTGTTCTACAAGGTGCCGCTGTTCGGGCAGCCCTTTCCGTTGATCGTTCTCTGGCTGGCGGTGGCGGCGGTGTTTTTCACCGGGTATCTCGGGCTGGTGAACATCCGCGGGTTCCGGTTCGCCCTGCGTCATGTGCGCGGTCAGTACCACGATCCGGCGGCGCGCGGTGAAATCTCGCATTTTCAGGCGGTGGCCACTGCCGTGTCGGGTACCGTGGGTATCGGCAACATCGGCGGCGTTGCCGTGGCCATCGTGATTGGCGGTCCCGGCGCGGCATTCTGGCTGATCGTCGCGGGGTTTCTGTCCATGTCCACCAAGCTGGTGGAATGTACGCTGGGCGTAAAGTACCGACGGCACAACGCCGACGGCTCCGTTTCCGGCGGGCCGATGTATTACCTCGAGCGCTACCTGGCTGATCGCGGACGGCCGCGCTGGGGCAAGGCGCTGGGCGGGTTCTACGCGCTCTCACTGGTGATCGGCTGCCTGGGCATCGGCAACATGTTTCAATCGAACCAGGCCTACGTGCAGTTCGTCACCATTACCGGTGGCGACGCGAGCTTTTTCGCCGGGCGCGGTTGGTTGTTCGGATTGCTGATCGCCGGGGCGGTTGCACTGGTGATCATTGGCGGCATTAAAACGATTGCCGCCGTGGCGTCCCGGCTCGTGCCCTTTATGGCGATCCTCTATCTCGTATCCGCGGTGGTGGTGCTGATACTCGGCGCCGAGCAATTGCCGGGGGCGATACACCTGATTGTGAGCAGCGCCTTCAGCCTGGAGAGCGCGACCGGCGGCATGGTAGGGGCCCTGATCGTGGGTTTTCAGCGCGCGCTGTTTTCCAACGAGGCGGGTATCGGCTCCGCTTCTATCGCGCATTCCGCCGTGCAGACCGACGAGCCCGCCTCGGAAGGCCTGGTGTCGCTGCTGGAACCCTTCATTGATACCGTAGTGATCTGCACGCTGAGTTCACTGGTCATCGTCACCACCGCCTACCCGCATGGCCTGATGGACCAGGGGCTGGAGGGTATTGCGCTCACCTCGGCGTCGTTTGCCCACCATGTGAGCTGGGCGCCATACCCCCTGGCGCTGGCGGCCCTGCTGTTTGCCTTTTCCACCACCATCGCGTGGTCGTATTACGGCCTCAAGGGCTGGACCTACCTGTTCGGGGAAAGCGCGGTCATGCAGTACCTGTTCAAGGCGGTGTTCTGCGCGTTTATCGCGCTCGGCTGCATGATTCAACTGAGTGCCGTGCTGGAGTTTTCCGATGCGATGATCTTCCTCATCGCGATTCCCAATATCCTCGGTCTCTACCTGTACGCGCCGGAAGTAAAGCGCGACGTCAACGCCTACCTGGCCAGGTTGCGTGCCGAGGATGCGCAGCGCTAGCCCGGTGGGTATTGTCCGTGCTCAGTAGGGCCGGTCGCCGTCGATGGTGATGCGCTGCAGCCGGCGGTGCGCGGGAAAATAGTCGTTGACCGGCTTGTGTTGCGTACTGCGGTTGTCCCA
The DNA here is from genome assembly GCA_041396005.1 of Halioglobus sp. Lineage (GTDB taxonomy): Bacteria > Pseudomonadota > Gammaproteobacteria > Pseudomonadales > Halieaceae > Marimicrobium. The sequence continues at coordinate 137,456 of JAWKZK010000005.1, read as the reverse complement.
GATGGCGATGGAATGTGGCGCCCAGTGAAAGCGGCAGGTGTATTCATCGGTCGTGACATGACGGAACAGGAACTGCAACAGCGCGGCACTTTCGGCAGGCTTCAGACCCTCGATGTGCGTGGTAAACAACGAGTTGACGAAAATGACCTTGCGGCCGGATTCCGGGTGCGTGCGAATCACCGGGTGGCGCACAGGCGGGTTGGCCGCCACCGCATCCGCGAGGCGTTCACGTCCGCCCGGTTCGGCGAGGCTTTCCTTGAAACCGTGCGCGAAATCATGCACCGCGGTGAGCCCGGCAAGAAACGCCTGCATCGGCTGTGACAGCCCCGCGTAGGCCGCGGTCATGCTCGACCACAGTGTGTCGCCTCCGCGTGGCGGCACGATTTCGGATTTCAGCACCGTGCCCATCGGCGGGTGCGCCCGAAAGGTCATATCCGAATGCCAGGCTTCAATCTTGGTGGGCTTTTCCGGGGTGCTCTCGAGAATAGTGACCTCCGGAAAGCCGTCTACCGTGGCATAGGCGGGGTGCGTTTGCAGCGGGCCGAAACGCAGGGCGAGATCGCGCTGTTGCGCCGGCGTGATGTCCTGGTCGCGAAAGAAAATGACTTCGTGTTCCACCAGCAAGCGGCGTAACTCAAGCGCCTGTGCCTCGCTAAGCGGTTGCGACAGGTCGATACCGTGCACTTCGGCGCCGAGCGCGCCTCCCACCGGAACTACGTCGAACATGGCGTTTCTCGCGTGACAGGAAATGCGGCGATTCTATCACTTGTCCGGCGCGACTCCAGACAGTCAGGCCGAATCCATGCACGGCAGGGTAATGCTCACCCTCAGTCCGGTGCCGGTATTCTCGGCAACGATATCGCCGCCGTGCTGGGCAATGGCCCGTCGTGCGATGGCGAGACCCAGGCCGTAGCCGCCACCGGCGCGTGCACGAGCGGTGTCGACGCGGTAGAAGGCGTCGAATACCTTCTCAAGCTCGGCCTCCGGTATACCCGGCCCGGCGTCTTCCACCGTGACGAGGTAGCGGTTTGCCTGTTGCGTCAGGCTTACCAGCACGCTGCTCGCCGGCGGCGTATGTGTCAGCGCGTTGCGCAGTACGTTCCCCAGACTCTTCTCCAGCAGGTCGCCGCTACTCAGTACACAGGCGCTGGCCAGGGACGTGCTGAACAGCACGCGCTTGTCCAGCTCACGCCCCTCGAAACTCGCGTCTTCGCTCAGCTGGCGCAGCAGCGGTACCAGGTCGCGCTGCGTGTCCAGGCTGGCGGCTTCTGCCTGGCTGGACAGTAGCTGTCCTATCAGCTGCTCCAGCCGTTGCGCCTCCAGCTCAATGCGCGCAAGATGGGTATCGCGTTTATGCGGATCTTTCTGCGCCAGCGCCAGTGCAACGCGCAGCCGCGCCAGCGGCGAGCGTAGTTCGTGCGACACATCGCCAAGCAGGCGTTTCTGTTGCTGCATTCGCTCTTGTAGCTGCTGCGCCATGCTGTTGAAATCGCGCGCCAGTTCATCGGTTTCATCGCCACCGCGCTCGCGCACCTGCAGCCGTGTATCCAGTTCGCCGTTGGCGAGGCGGCGCGAGGCGAGCTGCAGCGCCTTCAGGCGACGGGTGATCAGGCGCGAGAGCCCGAAGCAGACCAGGCCGCTCACCAAAACCGCGAGCCCGATGCGCAACAGCGGGTTGCCGCCCAGCGTGTTGAGAATGCGCCCGTCTCGCTGCGGCAGGTAGAACACGGCCCGCAGAGGCCCCATGTCGCCGCGATACAGATCGTGCGCAATCAGGTGGCCATGCGGCGCGCTGAAGTATGCGCGACGTCGCGCGCCCTGCACGCGATCGGCCACGTAGGCGACGTCCTTGGGTACCTCTCGACCCAGCAGGTCTGCGCCGCGCTCGTCGAGCAGGAATATATCGATGCCGTCGCGCTCGCGCGTAGCCTTGACGGTGGCCGCCAGCGATTCGCGCGGCGTGGTCTGCAGGTTGTAGATCATGTGGGGAATGAAGCGGTGTGGTCGCGGGCCGGCACCCGGACGGTCTTCGAGTGCCTGCACGGGCCGCGATGCGAAATACTCCGAGGTCAGCATCCAGCTGCCGAGTACGGCGCAGGACACCAGCCAGAAGGCCAGGAATACCTTGAGGAACAGTTTGCCGCCCACAATCAGTCGCACCCCTCGCCGGGTGTCGGGCTGCGAAACTGGTAGCCAATGCCGCGCACGCTGACGATCAGGTCGTCGCCGCCGGCGTCGGCCAGTTTCTTGCGGATCTTGCTCACGTGGACATCGATGCTGCGATCATACGCCGAGAGCGCCCGGCCGAGGGCATTCTGGCAGAGGGTGTCCTTGTCCACCACTTCGCCCGCCTGTGCAACCAGCACCGAGAGAATGTTGAACTCGGCGCTGGTCAACGGCAGTTCCTTGCCTGCATGTGTAGCGCGTCGGCCCGCCGTGTCAATGCGGGTATCCGCCGCCGCATGCTGGCGCTCCTGTCGCGTGCTCACGCGCCGGAGTATGGCGCGCAGTCGGGCGGCGAGTTCCCTTGGGTTGCAGGGTTTCGGCAGATAATCGTCAGCGCCCAGCTCCAGTCCGAGAATGCGGTCGGTATCTTCTCCGCGCGCGGTCAGCATCAATACCGGCACCTGATTGAACTCGCGCAGCTGGCGCAGTACGTCGAGCCCGCGCGTACCAGGCAGCATGATATCCAGCACGATCGCGTCGTAACTGTGCTCCCTGCAATGGCTCAGCGCCTCACTGCCATCATGGACAGCGTGGGTCGTGAACCCTTCCAGGGAGAGAAATTCCCCCAGCAGTGCGCAGAGCTCTTGATCGTCATCGATGATCAGGATGTTGGCGGTTGTGCTCATGTCCAGGCATTGGGTCCGGCTGTTGGCGATATACGCCAGTGTGGACAAGGCGTGTGTCGTTGTCACGCCACTTAACCCTGCGCAGGTTTTCTTTACGAAAGTTTACGCGCGACGTGCAGAGTTTAACCGGCGCTGCGCGCTAATGTTAGTGCAGGCTGGTGATGCACACTGAACTGCATCGCCAGAGAACTCACCCGCCTTACCAGGAGCAAGAGACATGCAGAACCTTGAAACCGCAAACAGCCGCAAGCTTCAGCGCAGTAGTACACGAATTCTATTGGGGAGCGTTGCGGCAGGCGCCCTGACGCTGGTGTTCGCGCTCAGCAGCTGGTCCATGTCGGCCGACAAGCCCGAGCGAATGTTGAACTACCTCAGTGAGCGCCTGTCGCTAAGCTCTGAACAGCACCAGTCGGCGGAGGTCTTGTTCAACGAAAACAGCGCCCAGTTGAGCGCTGATCTTGAGCGCATGCACGCGTTGCGCAAGGAGTTGATGGCGCAGCGCAGCAATTTCGATGCCGGTGAGGCCAAGCGGCTGGCTGACGAGCTTGGGGAGCTGACAACGCGCAGGGCTTATCAGATGGCCAGCTCGCAGGCGGCGCTATACGAGATGCTGACAGCCGAACAGAAGGCGGAGATGGATGCGCTGGTTGACGCGCGGCAGAAGCGCCATGCGTCGGGTCGCTATCATCATCGCTGGCGCGCGGCCGAGTAGTACCACGGAAGACCGGCGCATGACAAATCGCTGTGACGGGTTGTGTATTCCAGGTCGTTTGGGGTAGTGCGCTGCCCCTGCTTTTTTATGGCCCGCGATTGAATCGGGCGTGGCCTGACGGTGGTTCAAAAAGACGGGCCGCGCGATACGACTATTGTGCATACAGGTGTAGAGCCAGGCACAGAAAATGTTCCCTCGCCGCCGTCGTTGGAGCGCCAGACTCAAAAGGTAAATCCATGTGCCCCTGCAACTGCTCCCAAGACAGCCAATAGGCTAAGTGACAGCAGCAGCTTGTGCATTCGATGCAGCCAGAGAAAAGCTCTTTCGCTGTCTTTCATGGCTTGCCGTTTGAACCACTGGTGGAGAAACAGTGGTTCGAGGAAAAACAGCACGAGTGTAAAAATGGCCCATACCAGTGTCATGAGGTGCATCCACCAGTATTCTATATATAGATAGCGGCTCCAGGCGTTCATCACATAGAGCATGTAGAACCCGGTTAATCCCGTTACCAGCGTGGTAACTTTGGCTTGACCGGCGAACCTTCCCTCCAGTTGCTCAAACAACTCCAGCCGGTTACGGACATCCGACATTCTTCTTACGGCGGGTATCAGGACGGTAGTGACGAAAGCTACACCGCCGATCCAGACTACTACGGCCGCAACATGCAAAACGCGCGCAAGAATAAGAGTTTCCACAATAGAAATCCTTTAGAAGAAGCCCAGAATACTCTGCCATGCTATGCCGTGAAGTGTACCTGCTATTGGGTTGCTGGTGGACTATACTCTCGATCAGTGCCCTCGGAGTTGTGAAATATGCTGGTTCGTATCTATCGCTATCTTCCGGAACAAGACGATGTGCCGCGAATGCAGGATTATCAATACGATCTGCAGGCGGGCCGTGACATGATGGTACTTGATTTACTTGAAGATCTTAAAGCCCAGGATCCGACACTGACGTATAGACGCAGCTGTCGTGAAGGCGTTTGCGGGTCCGACGGCATGAACATCAATGGCAGCAACTGCCTGGCCTGCCAGTGATTCGCGATCTGGTCGTCGACATGGAAGCATTCTACGAGCAGTATCGACGGATCAGGCCGTATGTCATAAATGACACTCCCGCTCCAGCCATCGAACGGCTGCAATCACGGGAAGACAGGGCCAAACTGGACGGGTTATATGAGTGTATTTTATGCGCGTGCTGCTCAACCCAGTGTCCTTCATGGTGGTGGAATCCAGATAAATTTGTCGGCCCGGCGGGCTTGTTGAATGCTTACAGGTTTATGGCAGATTCGCGAGATACGGCTCTGGAAGAGCGTCTGGATAGGCTTGACGACCCTTTTAGTGTATTTCGCTGCAAGACAATTCTGAATTGCATTTCTTTTTGCCCGAAGAAGCTCAAGCCGCGTGCAGCGATCGGGAAAATAGAGAGAATGTTGCTAAGCCGGGGAACATGAGGGCAATACAGTGACCAACCGAGCCTGCTAACGCACAGGCACACGGGCTGCCTGAAGGTACTACCATTGAGTCGATTGGGTAAGTCAAAGCGTGAAGCATCCGAAAGCCATTCGCCAGGTTATGGAGGAGTCAAAGATCGTCTAACGACCCTGCTAGACGCAGCGCGAGACAGGAAACGCCGCAATGCCCCAACCCTGAAGATGTTACGGTAGAAATACAGGCAACCAGCATGAAGCCGCAAACGGTATGGGCACATCGACTGTTTTTTCCTGCAGCCTGTTTGTATGCGACCATCGCTGTGCCGCTTTCGGTATACGCGATGACGAGCGGTGCAGGTTGGCCAGTGGCGCTGCTCGGTCAGGGACACGGCTTCGAGATGCTATTCGGGTTTTCCCTGGCAGTTGTTGCCGGGTATACCCTGGGGCCCACGGAGCCAGGGTTTCTGAGAGCGTTATTCGCTGTTTGGCTGCTTGCTCGCATCGCCCAGTTTTGGTCCCCGTTCAGCCCGGCAACACTCTCGATATCGGTGCTTTTTGGCCTCGCCCTCGCATGGCGTATCGTACCGCGTTTTGTGGCGGCCAAAAAATGGCGGAACAAGTTGCTGATGCCGCTGTTGGGAGGGCTCTGTGTACTGCCGGCAGCTTATCTGGTAGCGCAACAGAGTGAGGCCGCTATGCTGCCGCGCCTGGTTTTGTATGAAACGGTGTTGTTTCTATCCCTTTTGATGGCATTTATGGGGGGGCGAATCATCGCTCCAGCTGCCGCCGGTGAGCTTTACAAACAAGGGTATAATCTTGAGGCCCGCGTTCAACCGCGCATTGAGGCTGCCTTTATTTTGCTGTTAATGATTGCTGCACCCGCGTTGGCGTTGCCCGGTGGGGCTGTGGTGGCGGGCACTATGCTTATCCTGGCGGGTATCCTGGTTGTGTTTCGACTGCTGCGCTGGCAGTTATGGCGATGGCGTTCGCGCCTGGATCTTGTAGCGCTTGGCGTCGGTTATGCCTGGTTAGGCATTGGTATCGGCCTGTTCGGCGTCGCGATTGCCTCAGGGTCGCGGACTGCCGCGGCATTGCATATCCTGACAGTAGGCGCACTGGGCACCCTTACCAGTGGCGTCATGGCCCGCACTCACTATCAACGCACCCAGCGCTCCTCGCCACCGGGAATTCTGTCAGTTTGGATGGCAGGTTGCATTGCCATCGCTGCGCTTGGACGAGTTTTGGCAGACCTTTACACAGGCGTGCCAAAAATAGGGTTACTCTGGCTCGCGGCGTCTGCGTGGGCATCTTGCTTTGGCGTATTGTTCTGGCGGTTTTTAGTGGAACGTTTGCAATCGCTTCAATCACGAGACGAGACAAAGACTGTTTAGCACTCTATGCCCACCGATCCGTTCCATTCTGTACCACGCTCGAATGAGTCAGTGACCGATGACTGGGGCCCGCTCTCGTCGCTACCGGGCAACCCACTCATGTGGGTGCTTGTTCTCGGCGAAATGCTGGTTTTCTCTGCTTTTTTCATTTTGTTTGCGTGGCAGCGCGTTTTCCAACCTGAGCTATTCAACGCTTCACAGCAGTTATTGAATCCGTTCATTGGTGGGTTGAATACCATAGTTTTGCTCAGCAGCGGCCTGTTTGCTGCATTGGCAGTGGGGGCGATCGCGGCCGGCAACGGGCGTCGTTGTCGACAGTTTCTTGGCCTTACTATCGTTCTGGGTGGGTGCTTTTGCCTGATCAAATTCATTGAGTATGTCGATAAGTTCTCAGTGGGTCTGATGCCAGAGACCAACACCTTCTTCAGTTTCTACTTTCTGCTAACCGGCTTTCACTTGGCACACGTCGTGTTCGGTCTGGGCCTGTTGGCTCTGGTGTGCAAGCACACTTCAAGAGAAAACGTGGAGACTGTTACTGCGTTCTGGCATATGGTCGATTTGATCTGGGTGATGCTTTACCCATTACTCTACTTGTTGAGGTGAATTTGAAGGAGACGCAGCCCAGTAACAGACGGCTGGTGTTGACCTGGTTTCTTCTGGTGACGTTGACCTCGCTCTCAATGTTGTCCGCGCAACTGGTTGACGATTCACAATGGCGACCATTACCAGTGTGGGGCGCCATACTGATTTTGGGAAGCGCCGGATTGAAGGTGCATCAGATACTAATGGTGTATCTTGATCTGCGTGTTTCCAGCGCCGGTTGGATAAGCGGCTTCATGATTGTGCTGATCACAATGCTGATACTGGTGTTCTCGGGGTATCTTGCTGCACGCCTTGAACCACGTATCGTAACTTCCCCCGTTTGCAGAGACGCCTGCCATGATGAAAAAGAAGAACCCCACCGATTATCGGCCCGGTCCGGCAAGCTCCCCGCCTTGTGCCATGCACGAGGTTGATCCCGCCTATATGGGTCTCGCCAGGCAGGTCCGCCATTCAAAGGCTCTGGACAACGTTGAGCTGGCGCAGCTGGGCGCGGCGGTATTGTCTGATATTCCGGATGCGGTGGTTTTTTCCGATCCTGAAGGTCTGATTCGATTCTGGAATCTGGGTGCTGAACGCATATTCGGATTTTCGTACGCGGAGGCTATGGGAAAATCACTCGATATCATCATTCCGGAACGCCTCCGGCAGCGCCACTGGGACGGCTACCACAGGGTGATGCAGTCTGGCCGGCCGCAACACCCGGCGCGCGAGCTGTTGGCGGTGCCGGCTCTCAGTAAATCCGGTGAACCACTATCGATCCAGTTTACGGTTGCTCCGGTAAAAAATCCGGAGGGAGTCCTGGTCGGTATTGTGGCGGTGATGCGCGATGTCACCTCGACTTATGCGGAACTCAAGCGATTACGAGCGCGGGTTGAATGACGACAAGCTTCAGTCCGGCCCTACCGATCTGCGCATCGCAATGGTTCAATACCCCGGAGGCGCTCTCACAGGAACACCTGCGCGGGCGGGTGGTCGTTATCGAGGCTTTTCTGCAAGAATACAAAGTGGAGTTCCCGGTTGCGGTGGATGCGGCCTGCCCGTCAGGTTTGCCGGTTACGATTTGCGGGTATGCTATGCAGGGCACGCCGACACGGGTATTGGTCGATGCCCTGGGCATGCGTCGCAAACAATGTTTCGGCGCGACATGAGATCCTGAAGTAGGCGCCGAAATAAACCGTCTGGCGATAGAGCACTCGTTATGCCGCTAGCAGGCGAACACGGGGTGCAATCCAATTCGCCTGGAGTACCGGTTGCCCAAAAAAACTCTCGATGTATACTGAGCTGATGTCCAATAGTCCTGTCAATCACTCTACCGTTGCGAATGCCCCTGAGCAGGCATCGAGTCACGTTTCCGCCTTCCATTCCTGAGGCGACTGAGCCCGGTCTAGCCCAGTCGCCAGTCATTCCTCGCGTTTAATTTTCTGCAATTCTTCATCTGGAGGTTTGGGTATGTTACCCCTGAGAAACGTGATTGTCGGTCAGACTGATCTGGACCGCATAAATTCAATACTTAGAACGATTGATTTGAAAGAGCACTCTTTATTATTGGACGAGCTCGACGCTGCCACTATTCTGCCCGATCATCAGCTGCCGCGCGATGTCGTATGCATGCATTCCCTGGTCACCTTTATTGATCTGGATACCACACGGTCTTCAACCGTTCGACTGGTGTACCCGCATGAGGTAGGCAGTGAGGCAGAAAACATCTCCATACTCGCGCCCATCGGGGCGGCGCTGATAGGTTTGCGCGTTGGTGAAGAGATTGAGTGGCCCCTGCCGAATAACCGTCGGCGGCGTCTGCAGGTTGTTTTTGTGGAGGGCTCTCCCGGCGCCAGTCTTAAGCTGTAGACGCAGCAAGCGAAGTAGTAGAGGTTTGGCCTGACGGTGCGAGGGTCACGGAGCTTGGAGGGCAGAGATACTCACCTCGCAACTCTGGCACCGGCAGGCTGCAGGCCCGCGAAGGTCAAACGGCGCCCGCAGCCCTTCTCCCGCAGATCGCACTGGCGCAAAACGAAGCCTATTTGAGCCCACCACGCCGGGCCGGCAATCAACGACGCGCCTCACAGCTCCCTGAGTGCCAGTTGCAGCGCCTCGCGCAGATCGCGGGTGGCCTCCGCCTGGTCCGGGGGTATCACCACGGCGGTGCTCGCCAGCTCCGGACGCAGGTAACGCGCCGTTACCCGGCGCAGGTCATCCAGGGTTACCGCCAGTATCTGCTGCCGGAAATGCTCGCGCTGCGCGTGGCTGCGCCCGTACAGGCGATTATGGAAATGTTGCTTGGCCTCGCCCGCGGGGGAACTCGGCTTGTCGATGCTGCCGATCACGCCGAGGATCGCTTCTTCCAGGGCGCGGTCGCTGTGTTGCGTGTCGAGCATCCAGGCCACGGCGCGGTCGAAGTCTTCCAGTGTCTCCGCCAGCCGCGGATCGCGATACGAGTAAAAACGGAACGCGGCGATGCCGGAATCCTGACCGGCGCCGCCGCCGTAGGCGCCCCCCTGCTCGCGAATGCTGCGATGCAGGTAGCCGTTGCGCAGGAAGCCACCCAGCACTGACAGCGCGGCGGCATCCGCATGCTCCGAGGGCACCGTGGGGTAGGCGCGCGCGCAGAAGTTGACCTGCGTATTGGCCAGCCACAGCTCGCCGCGCCGCTCGCGCAATGCCGGCAGGGACAGGGTCGGGCCGGCCTGCGGGCGGGCGTAGTCCGACCACAGCGCTGTCATCTCCTCGATCAGGGAGGGCAGGTGCGGCTGGTCGGCGATGGCCAGCAGCTGCAGGGGCGCACCTTGAACGAGTCGGTGCAGGGCGCCAAGTGCGGCCTCCAACCGCTCACTACCGGCGGGTTCCCGCAGACTACCGGCCAGCGCACGCAGCCTGAGAATACCTTCCAGCCCGGATTGCTCGTGATGCAGTTTTGCCAGCGGGCTCATGCCGGCGCAGGCGGCCGACATCGCGAGGCCGTGGCCGTTGCCGCTGATCGCCTGCTCCCTGCGCGCCAGCTGTTGGCCCACCAGATCGCGCAGCCGCTCGGATTCATCGAAGCGCGCGGCGTGCAAAACATCCTGCATCAGCCGGGTCTGCTCGCGGGCATTACGCGCCAGCGCCTTGGACGAGAGGTTGAAATGGGCAGCGATCGACTGTTCGTCGTCAACCGCGCCGCGCATACTGGTGAAGGCGTGTATCGAGCCTACGGTGGAGGCCTGGCGCTCCTGCGCCTGGAGGTAGGAGAGTTCGCCCACGCCCAGCTCGGTGAGAAAATGGCTGTACAGCGGCATCAATTGTAGCTGCGCCTCGTCCAGTGCCGGCAGCGGCGCTACGAGCTGCTGGTAGACGATGCCATTGGTGCCGCGCGCATAGTGGGTCAGCGGCAGTGGCCTGTCGATCTCACCGAATGGCAGGTCGGGCAGCTTTGGTGGAACATCGGTGAGTTCCACGCGCGGCAGTACGCTGTCGTCGTCAACCCGCTGCTGGCGCGCCGCGAGTTCGGCGGCGAGTTTGACCGTGGCCGATCGCTGCTCTTCGCTCATGGCGTTTTTGATCGCGGCCAGTCGTTGCGCCTCACGCTCGCGACGCCGGCTGGAAAGCCGGGTATCGGGCGTCATCACCAGCGTGACGCGGTGCGCGTTGTCGAGCAGCAAGCGCCGCGCCAGTTCGCGGATATAATCGGGATCGCGGATTTTTTCGCGCAGCGTGGCGATCACAGGGTCCAGGTTGAGCAGGGCGATCGGGTCGGCATAGTGGGTGGCACTGCCCAGGGCCTGCAGAATGAGCTGTAGCCCGTAGGGATAGCTGTCACCGCTGATTTCTCGCTGGTGCAGCTCAAGCTGGTGCAGCACCGCCTCCACGCGTTCCAGCGGCACACCCTCGCGGGCTACGCGCTCGATCACATCCAGCACAGCCAGCTCAAGGGCATCGGCGTGCTCCGCCTCGCTGCCTTCGATACCGCAACAGAACACCATTTCGCGCATGGAATCTTCCAGGCCGCAAAGGGGCGAGGCACGCCCGAGCCCGGTGGTCTCCAACAGGTGCTGCAGCGGCGATGCGCTGTTGTCGGTCAGGACGCTGGTCAGCAGCTGTGCTTCCAGCAGTGCTTCGAGGTCGGTGCTGTCGCCCAGAAGCCAGCCGATCACGATGTGCGTCTTGTTGGCAGTGTCTTCGCTGTCATCGAACGCGTAGTGCTCGTGAATGCGTAACGGTGCCGAATAACGCTGCTCTGGCGGCACTTCAATGCGCTTCTCGAGGCGCTGGAAACGGCTCAGGGCACGTTCCTCGAATACCGCCTGGTGCTCGGCCGCGCTGATGTCGCCGAACGTCATGAAGATGGCGTTACTGGGATGGTAGTGAGTGCGGTAGAACTCGCGCAGCTGCTCGTAGCTGAGATCCGGGATATGTTCCGGATCGCCCCCGCTATTGTAGTGATAGGTGACGCTGGGAAACAGATGCTCACACAGCGTGTGCCACAGCGTGCTGCTGATGCCGCTCATGGCGCCTTTCATCTCGTTGAACACCACGCCCTTGAATACCAACTCGCTGTCGGGATTGTCGGGCTCGGAGAATTCCACGCGATGCCCTTCCTGGGCGAAGTCCAGCGGATCGAGACGGGAGAAAAACACCGCGTCCAGGTAAACATCCAGCAGGTTGCGAAAATCCTTCCGGTTCTGGCTGGCGAACGGGTAGGCGGTCCAGTCGGAGCTGGTGAAGGCGTTCATGAAGGTATTGAGGGAACGACGGAGCATCATGAAGAACGGGTCGCGAACCGGGTAGCGCTCGCTGCCGCAAAGCGCCGTGTGTTCCAGGATGTGCGCCACGCCGGTGGAATCCTGCGGCACGGTGCGCAGTGCCACCAGGAAAACGTTTTCGCTATTGTCGGACGCGATGTGGTAATGCACCGCGCCGGTGTGTTTGTGCGTAAACTGCTGCACGCTGATGTTCAGCGATGCAATGGTCTGGGCGGGGTGTGCGGTAAAGGCGGGATGGGCGTCGGCGCTGCCGTGGGTCATGGTGTCTCTCAGTGAATATGGCGAATTTCAGGCCGCCTATTCTAGCGCGAAATCTGGCGTGAAATCCGTTCGTCCGGCGTGTTTTCGCCGCGCGGCAGCAGCTCGATCCGGTAGAGCCAGGGCCAGCGTTTCCCTGTCACCCAGATGTCGCCGGTGCTGGCATCGCGCGCGATACCGTTGAGAACGTCGGTGTCGGGCCTGCGCTCCTCCTGCGGCAGTAGTCCGCCGAGGTTGATTTGCGCCGTTACCCGACCGCTCTGCGGATCGATCACCACGATGGTTTCGGTGCCCCAGACGTTTGCCCAGACACTGCCGTCTATCCATTCCAGTTCGTTGAGCAGGCGCAGCGGCTCGCCCTTGAGGGTGACGTTGACAGACCGCAGGTATTTGCCGGTGACCGGCGCGATAAACCGGAGCGTCGCGCTGCCATCGCTGTAGATAAGCGCTTCACCATTGTTGGTGAGGCCCCAGCCTTCGCCCGGCAAGGGTAGCGTGAACAGCGGCTTCAGGGTGGCGCGCTCGTATACCAGCATCCTCCGGTTGCGCCAGGTGAGTTGGTAGACGTAGTTATCCAGCACTGTCAGCCCTTCGGCGAAGATGCGTTTGTCTACCGCGCGCCTGGCTTCCAGCTCGCCACCCGGGAACGCGTAGCGATACAGGGCGGAAGCGCCATAGGTCCCGGTGCTCACGTACAGCGCGTCGTCGACGATCTCCAGGCCCTGCACGAAATGTTCGCGTGACTGTGGCCGCTTCTCCAGTACGCGCGCGTCGTAGTAATCGAGCGCGGCGGCGGACAGGCAATGGGTGAAACAGGCGGCGAAGGCCAGGCTCTGGATATACCGGTTCATCGGCTGCCTCGCACCAGGTCTCGCACCAGGAAGCGTGCCGGTGACAGTGCGCGGCTTAGCGAGCGTTCCAGCGGCAGGGGTTCATTGCAGATCATGCTCGCCAGCATTTCCGCCGCCAGCGGCGTGGAGGTGAGGCCGCGAGAGCCGTGCCCGGTGCTGACGTAAAGTCCGGGAAGGCAGGGCGCCTGCTGGTCGATGTATTGCCGTGCGTTGCGGCGCAGCCCGGCGTAGCGGGTGCTAAACGCGTCAACGTCCGGCACCGGGCCCACCAGCGGCAGGTAATCGGGGCTGGCGCAGCGTTGTCCCACCCTGCCGGGGAGCGCGGCGGCATCGATATCCTGTAGAACCTTTCGCGCAGAGGGCAACGCCGCGTAGAGTTTTTCCAGGTTGTCGATGTGGTCTGCGGGTCGCAGAGTGCTGTCCTCGTCGTCAATATGGAAACTGGATCCGATGCAGTGGGCGCCGCCGCTTGCCGGGGCAATATAACCGCTATGACAGACGGCTGCTCGCAGGGCGGTCAGCGCGCCAGCGGAGGCCAGTTGCGTGGTTTGACCACGTACACTACGCAGCGGCAACCAGGCGGTTTGCTCGAGGCCGAGCGTCTCTGTGCCGGTGGCGATAACGGCGACATCGGCGGCGGCGATCTCGCTGCCGGATGCGATCGCCCGCCATTGACCATCCCGGTAGCGAAGCCGCAACGGGCCGCACTGTGTCTGCGTAAGGATATTGGCCTGTGCCAGCAGGGAGCGGCAGACGGCGCGCGGGTCGAGCCAGCCCGAGCCCGCAAACCAGTAGCCGTCATGGGGCTGTTCCAGGCCGATGCGCTCGCTGGCCGCGCGCGCATCCAGCACGCAGGCGAAATCTTCCAGGCCGCTGAACGCCGCCGCCACCGATGCGAGCTCCTGCACCTTGTCGTTGCTGTGAAAGCAGCCGCAGAGATCGCCCTCGACACCGGCACGCAATTTTCCCTCGCGCAGCATCGAGGCGTACACTGCAAGGGAGAAACGGTAGCTCAGCAGTGCGAAGTCCACCAGCGTGGAGTGCTGGCGCGACAGGCGCGTGTAGAGTATGCCCTGCGGGTTGCCGGAAGCGGCGGCAGCGACCGCAGCCCGGTCGAGTACGGTGACGCGCAGGCCGCGTGCCGCCAGCGCGCCGGCCACGCTGCAGCCGGCGAGGCCGGCCCCCAGCACCAGGGCCGTGCGCGGTGCGGCGTGACCGGCCCCGGTCACCTGGGGCGTCTGTCGTGAAGCGATGGCCTGCGGCGCAGGCGCGGGAATATCCCAGGGCGTTATGTGGTCGTCGTGGGCGATGGTGCCGGCCGCCACGAAACGCCCGCGCAGGGCCTCGCGCTTGCGGCCGAAACCGGTCACTCGGCTCACCTCGAAACCGCTCGCCCGCAGCGCCCGGCGTACGTCCCCCGCTGCGGTGAACGTGGCGAAGGTCGCCCCGGGCCGACTCAGGGTGGCTGCCGCTCGCAGCAATGAAGGTGACCACATGGCGGCGTTGCGCGCTGGCGCGAATCCATCAGGTACCAGGCATCCACCACGCCGGTGTGGCGTCCGGCCAGTTCCCCGAGTACCTCCTGTGCATCGCCAAGGTGCAGGTCCAGGCGTACGCGACCCTCGTCAAACAGCAGGCGGTGGCAGCCCGGCAGCCCCGGCGGGTAGTCACGCAGCAGCAAACGGGCCAGCGGCGCCGCTCGGGCCAGGCATCGAGCGCACGCTGCAGGTCGTCCTTGCGCAGGGAAATCGTTCAACAGAGAGATAATGCAGAGCGGGACGCAGGGCATCCAGCGCGCGCCAGGCCTGCCAGGTAAGCAGGAAATTGAGCCCGGTGCCAAAGCCGGTTTCGGCAATACAGAAATGGCCGTCGGGGTGTTCGCGCCAGCGGTCCGGCAACCGGTTGCCGGCGAGAAAGGTATAGCGGCTTTCTTCCAGCCCGTCCCCGGCGCTGTAATACACATCGGAGAACTCGGCGGAGTAGGGCGTGCCGGCCTCGCGCCAGTCGAGTCGCGCTGCCTGCAGAGGCATCAGCGGCGCGCCTTCGCGCTTCATCCGCGTCGGGAGCGCAGCTTCAGGTCGTCCGGCAGCCAGGCAGGTATGTGCGCGCGTTCCTGGGCCAGCAGGTCATCCACCGCGAACACGTGCAGCACGGGCGATGCCTGCGGCGGACGATACAGCGTCAGCAGGAAATCCTGTCCATTGCCGTTCTCTGGCAGGCGCAGGGTCCACTGGTGACCCTGGATGCCCAGGGTGGTATCCCCGGGCTGCAGCCGCACGCGGGCCACGTAGTGATTCTTGCCCACGGGCTTCCAGACTGCGGTTTTCGCTCCCCACCAGTTTGCCGAACAGGCGCGTCTTGATCACGCAGATGAGCGCGATATCACGCCGGCTTTCCGGAATCAGCGGGTCCGACAGCCGCTCGCTGATCATGGCCAGCGCGGTGCTGCCCTCCGAGCCACTGAGACGCACTTTGTCGGCGCTGAAGGGAATTCTCGCCAGGGTTTCCGCATCGCGCCTGGCCGCTTCGCGGCGCTCCAGTTCCTCGAGGGTGGGCAGGGTGGCTGAGGCCTCCTGCACCTGCGCGTGATAACTCTCCAGCAATTCATGCAGGCGCTCCACTTTCTCGGCCTCCTGGGCCAAGCGTGTAGTCCACGCTGGACAGGCGCAGGGGCTTGCCTTCCATGGCGATTGGCATGTCGTTGGCCGGCAAATCCGCTGCGGATGGTGTGCTGTTCCCGGCGTTCGGCGCAACGGCGACAGCGCCCTGGACGCTGTTTGCCTCGGCCAGCAGGGCGTCTTCGCGTGCGGGGGAGACCGCGGCTCTCTGGCGTGAGCGCGCCTCGATGATCTGCTGCTGCAGCAGGGTGACTTCCTGTCGCGCGATCGCGATCATGCGCTCCTTGAGGTGCACCACTTCTTCGGCGAGCTTGCGCACTGCCGGATTACTGCTTTGTTCCGGCGGCGTGCCGTCGCTCTGCAGCAGATCGAGGGTTTTCTGGTATTGCTCCAGTTCCACGGTGAGCAGCTCGCGCTCGGCACCCAGTGCCTGCAGCACCCGGGTCTTTTCCTCCGACTGGGCCAGCACCCCGGGCGCGACGAGCACCAGTGCGGCGCACAGCATGACGCAGAGCAGCCACGCCAGGCCGGGAAGCCGGCGAGTCTGCCCTGCAACAGGTTTTGTTTCGTAAACGTACACAATAATTCGCGAAAAATCCGATAAAACCGGTCTGCCAGCATAGCAGAGGCCGCCGCGTGTCAACCAGCAGGAAGTGTCGAAACAGCCAGTTTCCTGTCCCGCGGCGCGTTGCTCCCCCTGACGACTGCCAGTAGACTGGCCGCCCCGGATTCAGGAGGTCGCCACGGTGCAACGGCAAACGCATTCAATGTCGCATGAACAGTTCCTGCTCGTCGCTGCCAACCTGCTGCATCGCGCACTGGTTGCGCCCGCGCGCACCCGGTGCAAGCAGGTATATCGCGAACTTGCCCAGGGGCGTGTGCTGGCGTTGAGCACCGTGGAACTTGAAGATAAATCCACCGCGCGCTTCGGGCTTTCGCTGGATACCAGTGAGTTTCGCGGGCGCATCAACTTCGGCGCCTTCCGCGCCAGCCTGGAAACGCTGATTGCCAACATTGCAGCGCACCTGAAAGCCGAAAAGCCGGTCACCGTGTTCAATGCCGACGAGCGCCCGGACTCGCTGATTTTCGGTATCACCGGCGCGACGCTGGAAGACCAGCAGCCAAACGTACTGGTGCTGGGCTGTGAACCGCAGGCCGACGGGGAGGTCACGGTGCTGCGACTGATGTATCTGGATCCGGCGCAATTCGAGGCGCGCGCGGCGGGTTGAAGACGCAGGCCGCGCGGGCCTGCCTGGTAGCAAACGGGATACAACAGCATGTCTGAGTCCAGCGGGAGCGCTGCGCAACGCCCGGTGATCAGTTACCCGCAGGCGTTGCCGGTTGTGGCGCGTCGCGAGGATATCGCCGCGGCGATCGCGGCCCATCCGGTGGTGATCGTCGCCGGGGAGACCGGCTCCGGCAAAACCACGCAAATTCCGAAAATCTGCCTGGAACTCGGGCGGGGCAGCGCAGGCATTATCGGGCACACCCAACCACGACGCCTGGCGGCGCGGACGGTCGCTGCGCGGATTGCGGCGGAACTGGGCGTGCCCGTTGGCGGCCTCGTGGGCTACCAGGTGCGCTTCAGCGACCAGACCGCAGACGATACCGCCATCAAGCTGATGACCGACGGCATTCTGCTCAACGACATGCAGCATGACCCGCTGTTGCGCCGCTACGACACGCTGATCATAGACGAGGCCCACGAGCGCAGCCTGAATATCGACTTTCTGCTGGGCTACCTGAAACGCCTGTTGCCGCGCCGGCCCGACCTCAAGGTGATTGTGACCTCTGCCACGATCGATGTGGAGCGGTTTTCGCAGCACTTCGATGCGGCGCCTGTGATCGAGGTGTCGGGACGTTCGTATCCCGTTGAAACGCATTTCCTGGGCAGCGAGGTTGATGCGGAGGAAGACCAGGCCGAGCGTATTGCGCAGCTGGTTGACGCGATTGAGGCCGGGGATTTCGGCGCGCGCGGCGACGTGCTGGTTTTCCTGCCGGGCGAGCGCGAGATTCGCGAGCTGGCACAGCGGCTGCGACACAACGACAGGGTCGACGTGCTGCCACTGTATGCGCGGCTCAGCCAGGCCGAGCAGAACAGGGTGTTCGAGGGCGGTCGCCGCCGGGCGGGGCTGCGCGTGGTGCTGGCAACCAACGTGGCCGAGACATCACTCACGGTGCCCGGCATCCGCTACGTGATCGATCCCGGCATGGCGCGGCTCAGCCGCTACAGCCATCGTTCGCGCCTGCAGCGACTGCCGGTGGAGCCTGTCTCGCAAGCCAGCGCCGACCAGCGCAGGGGACGCTGCGGTCGCGAAGCGCCCGGCGTGTGCCTGCGGCTGTACAGCGAGGACGATTACAACGCGCGCCCCGAATTTACCGAGCCGGAAATCCAGCGCACCAACCTGGCGTCCGTGGTATTGCAGATGCTCTCGCTGGGGCTCGGCGATGTGGCCGACTTCCCGTTCATCGACCCCCCCGACAGTCGCCTGATTCGCGATGGCTATAAACTGCTGGAGGAACTGGGCGCGGTGGACGCCCGGGGCAGGATCACCCGCATGGGCGGGCGCATGGCGCGCTTCCCGGTGGATCCGCGGCTTGCGCGCATGGTGCTGGAGGCTGTGGCGCAGGGCTGCGTTGAAGAGGTGCTGGTGATCGCGAGCGCCCTGAGCGTGCAGGATCCGCGCGAGCGGCCGGCCGAGAAACGCGCACAGGCCGACCAGGCGCATGCGCGGTTCCAGCATCCGCGATCGGATTTTCTCGCGTGGCTGTCGCTCTGGCGTTACTACGAGGAGCAGCGCCAGGCACTCAGTCAGAATCGCCTGCGCAAACTGTGCCAGGCTGAGTTCCTGTCGTACTCGCGCCTGCGTGAGTGGCGCGACGTGCATCGGCAGCTCAGCATCGCCTGCAGGGCGCAAAAGATCGCGGTGCGCCCGGCGCTCGCCGAGGAGGAGAAGTATCGCGCGGTGCATGTCGCGCTGCTCAGCGGCCTGCTGAGCAATCTCGCCCAGTGGCAGGAGGGCAGGGAATACCTGGGCAGTCGCAATCGTCGCCTGCAGGTATTTCCCGGGTCGTCCCAGGCGAGAAAGCGACACCGCTGGCTGGTCGCCGCCGAGATCGTCGAGACGTCGCGCGTGTACGCGCGGGAAGTCGCCGCGGTAGATCCGCGCTGGGCTTTGGGTATCAACCCCGGCCTGTTGAAGCATCATTACTACGAGCCGCGCTGGCGCGCCCGCACGGGGCAGGCCGTGGCCTACGAGCGTGTAACCCTGTACGGGCTGACGCTGGTGGACAAGCAGGTGGTGCACTACGGCCCCATCGCGCCGGCTGAAAGCCGCGCGTTGCTGATCCGCGAGGGCCTGGTTGCCGGCCAGTTCCGCCAGCCGCCGCCGTTCCTGCGACATAACCTGCGCCTGGTGCGCGACATCGAGGCGCTCGAATCACGCACCCGCCGGCGCGATATCCTGGTGCCGGAGCAGGTGCAGTTCGAGTTCTACGATGCGCGCCTGCCCGCGGATATCGTGACGACTCGCAGCCTGCTGGCGTGGCTCAAACGCGAGCCGGCTGCGGCACAGTCATTGCACATGACGCGCGACATGCTGGCGGCAGTAGATCCCGGCGCCGATGTCGCCGCGCAGTTTCCCGATCACCTCGTGTTTCAGGATCTGCGCCTGGCGCTGAGCTATACCTTCGAGCCGGGCGGGGATACCGATGGCGTATCGGTCACCGTGCCGGTGGGCTTGCTCAATCGCGTGCCGCGGCAACTGTTCGACTGGCTGGTGCCCGGCCTGTTGCGCGAGAAGTGTATCGCGCTGGTGAGGAGCCTGCCGAAAGAGAAACGCAAGCATCTGGTGCCGGCGCCGGATGTGGTCGACCGCGCGCTCGCTGAGTTGACACCCGGCGATACGGATCTCCTGCAGGCGCTGGCGACGGTGCTGTCGCGCCTGGGCGGTGTTGCGGTAGCGCGCAACGACTGGTCTGTACAAAAGCTGGACGACTATTACAGGATGAATGTGCGGGTGGTGGACGCCGAGGGCAGACTGCTGGCGCAGGGGCGCGATCTGGACGCGCTGATCCGGCGCTTTCGCGAGGACACGCGCCAGAGCATCGGCGCTGCCGAGCAAACGTCACCGGCGCGAGACGGCCTGCTTGAATGGGATTTCGATGCCCTGCCGCGTGAATGGCGGTTTCGCCAGGCGGGCGTGGATATCGTGTCGTTCCCGGCACTGGTCGATGCCGCCGATAGCGTGGCCATCGCCCTGTTCGATTATGCGGGACAGGCGCGCATCGCGCATCGCCTTGGTGTAACCCGCTTGCTGCGTCTGGCGACGGCGCGCCTGCAGCGCGAACTGCGCAAACAGCTGCTGCGTGGCAACGCGCACAGCCTGCTGCTGGCACGCGCGGGGTTTGAGCGCGACGCACTGCTGGAGGATCTGATCGACGCGGCGTTGGTACAGGCCATGCAGTTAGACACATCGCTTCCCTATACGCGCGCGGACTATGCGCAATGCCTGCAGAATGGCAAGGGCGCTGTCGTCGCCCGGGCGAATGAGCTTGAGGCGACGCTGGTGGCGACGCTCGATGTGCTGGGTGAAGTGCGTTCGCAGCTACTGGCGCCAGGGCTGCGCGAGATGGCGGATACCCGGGACGATATCGAGCGGCAGCTGGGCCGCTTGTTTGCGGCGCATTTTCAGCGCGATACGCCACTCGAATGGCTCTCGCAATACCCGCGTTATATGAAGGCTCTGCGGACCAGACTGGAACGTCTGCGCGGCCAGTACGAGAAAGACCGCAAGAACATGGCGATGCTGGCGGCCCTGCAGGCGCCACTGGACCAGGCGCTGCAGGCGCGGCCTGCCCTGCTGTCGCTCTGCGCACCGGCCCGGGATTTTCGCTGGATGCTGGAAGAGTTTCGGGTCTCCCTGTTTGCGCAGAACCTCGGCACCCGCCGGGCGGTGTCCGCCAAACGATTGCAGGAGCAGTGGCAGGCGGTGTCGACCTGGCTCAGGGATAACCCCCATGACTAACAGGGTTATGGCCTACGTCTTCTCTCCGGGCGAATTGCCTGCGTTGTGAAACTATTGGTTTGATGCTATGTCATAGTTACCACGAATGCGGCAGCGGCGCGTGAGCCGACAACGTGCTCGGGTACGATAAACGACGTTTGAACAGCAACAACAACACTCACTATACACAGGGAAATCATCATGGCGAATATCAAGAAACCTCTGGCGGCGGCTCTGGGCGCGGCGTTCCTGGCCTCTTCTGTCGTGCCGCTGGCGTCGGCGGCAAGCAACCCGTTCTCCGCGCAGCAACTCAGCGGCGGCTACGATCTGCCGAATTATGGCTCGCACAAGGAAGGCGGCTGTGGTGAAGGCAAGTGTGGCGCCGAGAAGGGCGAGGGTGAGGGCAAGTGCGGCGAGGGTAAATGCGGTGAAGGCGCATCCGCCGAGCACAAGTCCGATGGCGAAGGCAAATGCGGCGAAGGCAAGTGCGGTGAAGGTAAAGCCGATGCGCATAAAGCCGATGGCGAGGGCAAGTGCGGTGAAGGCAAGTGTGGTGACGGTAAAACCGATGACCACAAAGCCGGCGGCGAAGGTAAATGCGGCGAAGGCAAGTGCGGCGGCTAGGCATGCCATTTAGCCAACAAGAGATTCGCGGAGCGGGTCTCGGATTGCGGCGGGCCCTGATGGGCCCGTTGTTATCAATGGACCAGGGATCGGTCGATTTCATGGAGGCGGCGCCGGAAAACTGGGTTGGCGTGGGTGGCCGCTTTCGCAAACAGTTTCGGGCACTAGCGGAGCGCTATCCGCTGGCCTTGCACGGGCTGTCGCTGGACATTGGCGGGCCCGACCCCCTCGACACCGAACTGGTGGGTGCCGTGCGTGACCTCATTGACCAGTATGCGGTGCCCATTTACAGCGAGCACCTGACCTATTGCGCCGCGGAGGGACACCTGTACGACCTGCTGCCCCTGCCGTTTACGGAAGAAGCGGTGCACTACGTGGCGGCGCGGGTGCGCCAGGTACAGGACATCATCGGACAGCCGATCGCGCTGGAGAATGCCTCCTACTATGCGCAGCCGTACACCGATCTCACGGAAGCGGAATTCATTACCGGCGTTCTCGAAGAGAGCGGTTGTGAGCTGTTGCTGGATGTCAACAACATCTACGTCAACAGCATCAATCACGGCTACGACCCAGTGCAGTTTCTCGATGCGCTGCCGCTCGACCGGGCGCGTTACATCCACGTGGCCGGTCATTACAACGAGGCGGACGACCTCAAGATCGATACCCATGGCAGCGACGTGATCGATCCTGTGTGGCAACTGCTGGCGCAGGCCTACCAGCGGGTAGGCCCGCTGCCGACCCTCCTGGAGCGCGATTTCAACCTGCCGCCACTTGCCAGCCTGCTTTCGGAGGTTGAGCATATCCGCCAGCTGCAGGCGCTGGCGGTGCCCGAGCGGGCAGGGCAGGCAGCGCTGTAATGGCTGAATCCGCGCTGCGTTCAAGCCAGTTGCACATGGCGCGCTATCTGCGTGATCCGAAGCGCGAGGAGCCGCCCGCCGGCGTCGAGCCACGTCGCCTGAAGATTTATGAAGATCTGGTGTACAACAATATCGAAAGTTTTATCAGCAGCGGCTTTCCGGTGCTGCACAGCCTGTATGAGCCGGCCGACTGGGAGGCGCTGGTGCGCGGGTTTATGCAACGGCATCGCAGCCATTCGCCGTATTTTCTCGAGATCAGCCAGGAGTTTCTGCAGTTCCTGATACGCGATCACGTGACGCGCCCTGGTGGATCCGCCCTTTATCGCCGAACTCGCGCACTATGAATGGGTGGAACTCGCGCTGGACGTGGCGGAAGACGAACTGCCGGAGCCGGCAGCGGTGGCCGATATCGCGGTGGCCGTACCGACACTGTCCCCCCTGGCCTGGTCGCTGGCCTACCAGTATCCCGTGCACCGCATCGGCAGCGGTTTCCGGCCGGAGCGGGCAGAGGCGCCCACCTATCTGGTGGTCTACCGCGATCGCCGGGACAGCGTGCGTTTCATGGAAGTCAACGCGCCCACCGCGCGTCTACTGGAACTGGTGGCGGGTAATACCGAGCGTAGCGTCGAGCAACTGCTGGCGCTGCTGGCGGCGGAGATGGAAACGTCGTTCGACGCTATCCGCGCCGCCGGCCTCGAGCAGTTTGAACAGCTCGTAACCGAAACCGTGGTTTGCCTCACAGTATCCTAGATCCGCCGCCTTGCAGCGGTTGATCACCCAACGGTGCAGGCGTACCATGCGCACTCTCGTCTGGCAGTCGGTCCTGTCCATGGTCCTGTCTCGCATTCTACTACTAGCCTTACTCTGCAGCGCGGCGCCCGGCCGGGCAGATATGGCGTCCGCTGATTCCAGCGACCTGCCGCCTTACGGTGTTACCGTCGACGGCACCATGGTAGACCCCTGGGAGCCGCTGAACCGCAAGGTGTTTGCGTTCAACGAGGGGCTGGACAAATACGCGCTGCGGCCGGTCGCCAGGGGCTATCGTTTTATCACCCCGGATCCGGTGGAGAACGGCGTCACCAACGTCCTGCGCAACATCTACGAGTTCAATACCGTCCTGAACTCGCTGTTGCAGGGCGATGTCGAAAACACGATCCACAGCCTGGGCCGCATGCTCATCAACACCACGATCGGCCTTGCCGGTATCTTCGATGTCGCCACGCCAATGGGCGTGGAGCGTCGGCCAGCGGATTTCGACCAGACGCTGGCGGTCTGGGGGCTGGACTCCGGGCCTTTCCTGATGGTCCCGGTGGCGGGCCCTCGCACCGTGCGCAGCGGTTTCGGTCTGGTGGTGGACAGCTATACCACGCTGCCGTCGCTGTCCGACGAGCGAGCCTTTAACTGGGGCTTTCTCGCGGTGGACGCGATTGATCTTCGCGCGCGCCTGCTCCGGGCCGACACTCTGATCACCGGCGACAAGTACATATTCGTGCGCGAGGCCTACCTCAGCCAGCGCGAGGCGTTTCTCAACGGCGGCGTGGTGGACGACTCGTTTTCCGACTTTGAGGAAGGCGAGGATTTTGAGGACTTCTGATGGCAGCGAACCTGTATTTCCGCCGATCCGCCGCAGCTCGCGGTAACTTTGTAAAATCCTGCCAAAAGCCCTCGTGACCCGGTTGCCCGAGCCTCTTGATGGGCGTAGTGTCTCGCCCAATGCTTCCGCAAAGTCTCCCCGGATGGCCTCACAAGGTAACGTACTGATAGTTGACGATCAGCCTGAGCGGGCAGGGGAGTTGGCGGGCTTTCTCGAGTCGTCCGGCTTCGATGTCGAGGTCGTCACGGACGTGACCAACAACAGCAGGTACTCGCTGGGCGCCGGCAGCAATATCGATGTCATTCTCTGTGAACTGGATCTCCAGGGCGTCGCCTGGGGCGAGGCCCGTCGCAAGCTGCGCGAGATGGACGTGCAGGTGCCCGCCATCGTGTTCAGTGAAGTGGCCGATGTGGAACACATGATGACCGCCCTGCGCCTTGGCGCGCACGATTTCTTTCTGCGTCCCGTGGTGGATCGCGATGCCCTGGTACGGTCGATAGGGCGCTGTGTGCGGCACCGCCAGCTCGGGCGTGAGCTGCGCGAGTCACGCTCCCGCCTGGAAGCGGCCAACACCGAACTCAAGGGCACCGTGAAACTGCTCGAGCAGGATCAGCAGGCCGGGCGCCAGGTGCAGATGCGCATGCTGCCGGCCACACCGCTGGTGCTGAACGATTACGTGTTCAGCCATACGGTGATTCCATCGCTGTATCTGAGCGGTATTTCACCGACTACTTCACCGTGGGCGAACACCATGTAACGTTTTTCATGGCCGACGTCTCCGGCCATGGCAGTTCCTCCGCGTTCGCCACCGTGCTGCTGAAAAACCTGTTCGCACGCAAGCGGTCCGACCTGTTGCGACGCGACGACCCAACGATCATGAGCCCGTCCCAGATGCTCGAGCGGGCAAACCGCGAGCTGCTGACCTTGAGGTGGGGAAGTTGCTACCATGGTGGTCGGCCTGCTCGACATGCGTAACAACACGTTGCGCTACAGCGTGGCCGGCCATCTGCCCTTGCCGGTACTGGTGTCTGCAGACGGTGCGCGCTACCTGCCGGGCGAAGGGTCCGCGGTGGGGCTGGTGGAAGACGGCGTGTATCCGGAGCAGGAGATCGCGCTCCCGAGAGTTTCATGCTGGCGCTTTTCTCCGACGGTATTCTCGAGATATTGCCGCCGAAAAACCTGATAGACAAGGAAGCGTATTTTCTTGAAGTATTCGAATCGAGTGCCGATTCCCCCGACGAGTTGGTCACGCGTCTGGGCCTGGACCACGTGGAAATGGCGCCGGACGATATCGCCGCGCTGTTTCTCATGAAGCGCCAGGGCGGCGGTGTATCGCGCATGAATCGGGATTGATATGCAGGAGGGCCGTATCCTAGCAGCCAGCCATAACGGGGCCTACGTCATCCGCCTTGTAGGAGACGTGCGCCTGACGCAGCACCACCATCGACGACTATTTCCAGAAGATGTACGCGGACCCTGAATTCGCCAGTGTCTGGTAGACCTGTGCGACGCCGAGGGCATCGACAGTACCACGCTGGGCTTGCTGGCGAAGCTCGCGCTGGAGGTGAAGGAAAAGTTCGGGTTTGAACCCGCGATCTACTCCGCGATCCGAGCATTGCGCGCTGCTGAAGAGTATGGCTTCGACCAGCTCTTTCGAGCTGCACGAGGAAGTCTGCAGCAACCTCGACAATATCCGTGAAATACCCACCGTGAGCGGTAGTGAAGATGTTGTGCGCGAGAAAGTGATAGAGGCGCACAAGATACTCATGGGGATTTCCGATGAGAACCGCGCGCGTTTCAAGGATTTGATGGCGGCACTGGAGCCCGGCTGATCACGGTTGCGCAGCGAGTTTGCTGCGAATGTAATCGGCGTGCGGCACGTAGGTGAGCTCCGCCACCTGGCGAATCAGGTGTTCCTCGTATTTGTCCAGGTTCCCGTCCGCGTAAGCGACCGCCCACATGGCGTCAATCAGTTGCAGTTTCTGCTGCGCCGTGTAGTGATCGTTGATCACCCTGGTGAACTCGTACAGTGACGTGGCGTCGTCCACGCGGCTCTCCGCGTCGGCGATCAGCGCCTTGACGTCAGCGGGTTCCAGCGAGAGGCTTCGCGTGAGCAGCCGCTCCAGCGCCGCCTGCTCGGAGGCGTCCTGGGTGAAATCCGCGCGTGCGGTTTCAATCAACAATGCGGCCGCGGCCAGGCGCAGCCGGCTTTCGCGCTGTTGCGGGTCTTCGTGCGTTGGTGAAATGAACAGTGCCTTCAGAGCGCTAATCATTGTCTCTCCTTGTGTATTACCTGCTCTGCAGGCGGTTTGCTCGTCGAGCCTGTTGCGGTTCACCGGGCATCAGCGCCCGCGCGATTGTCTCTGATCGCTGGCTTCAGTCGCCTGGGTCACCAGGGACAGCGCATAGCGCAGTACGTCGCTATCGGCGTTTTCGCGAAACGCGTTCTCGCTCAGGTGGCGGCGGAATTTTCGCGCGCCGGGCATGCCCTGGTAAAGCCCGAGCACGTGGCGAGTGATATGGTTGAGCCGCGCCCCGCCTGCCAGCGCTCGCTCGCAGTAAGGCAGCAGGGCGGCAACCACCTCGTCCCGCGAGCCCGCAGGGTTGTCCTGTGAAAACAGTCGGCGGTCGACATCCGCCAGCATCCACGGGTTCTGGTAGGCTTCTCGCCCCAGCATTACGCCATCCACCTGTCGCAGGTGCGTCTCGCACTCCGCAAGCGACTGTATGCCACCGTTGATGACGATGCTGAGTGTCGGGAAATCGCGCTTGAGCTGATAGACCCAGGGATAGTTCAGCGGCGGAATCTCTCGATTCTCCTTTGGCGACAGACCCTGCAACCAGGCCTTGCGTGCGTGCACGATGAACACGTCGCAGCCGGCGTTCGCGACAGTGTCGACGAACTCGGCGAGTTCCGCGTAGCTCTCCATGTGGTCGATGCCGATACGGTGCTTCACCGTCACAGGTATCGTGCAGGCATCGCGCATGGCCTTGACGCCGTCGGCCACCAGCGACGGCTTGCCCATGAGGCAGGCGCCGAACATGCCTGATTGTACCCTGTCGGAGGGGCAGCCGCAGTTGAGGTTGACCTCGTCGTAGCCCCACTCCTGCGCCCAGCGCGCGCAACGCGCCAGTTCGCCCGCGTCGGCGCCGCCCAGTTGCAGTGCCACCGGGTGCTCCTCGGGGTTGTAGTGCAGAAAGCGCTCACGATCGCCATGAATCAGCGCGCCGGTGGTCACCATTTCCGTATAGAGCAGCGCACGTCGGGTCAGCAGGCGCCAGAAGAAGCGGCAATTGTGATCCGACCAGTCCATCATCGGGGCAATGCAGAATCGCCAGGGGCCGGCGGTGGTTGAGCTGTGGCTGGGTGCCGGTTGCATGCTGTTGCCGTTCTCTCGCAGTCGTCCAGGGTTTGAGGGCTTGCGCGAGCGGTATACCACTCCCTCCAGGGCGAGCGCGCCGCGGGCGTAGTATACCAGTGCTGCACCGGTGCCAGCAGCCGGTAGCCCGGAGGTTGTAGCAGGCAGATGACTCACCTTTCAAAAGTTAGGTGTTTCGGCGTCCGATGCATCCTAGCCTGTGGCTTTCGACACGGTCTGCGTACGGGAGACATTGTGTGCCTCTGAAAATGTTATGCGCCAGCCACGCCCACCTGATGGATTACCCCGGGCTGGTGCCGGACAAGGTGGCCAGCGAGGCGCGCGCGGCGGTGGCCGGGCATACGCGCAGGGTCGAGGCGTACGCGCCGGAGTTGGTGATCAAGATCGGCGATGATCATGCCAGCGGCTTCGGACTCAAGCTCATGCCGCCGTTTACCATCGGGGTACGGGCGCATGGGGTGGGCGATTTCCACTGTTCCGCAGGGCCCCTGAGCACGGATGAACCGGTGGCGCGGGAACTCATCGCGTTTCTGCATGAGTACGGGGTGGACGTCAGTTATTCCTACGATATGCCGGTGGATCACGGTATCGTGCAGCTGCTGGATCATTACTTCGGCGGTGTCGACCGGGTGCCGGTGGTGCCAGTGATGGTCAATTGCGGCGGCGACCTGCGTCCTCCGCTGAAGCGCACACGCGCGCTGGGACAGGCTATCGGTCATTATCTGCGCGAACACCAGTCCGACAAGCGGGTACTGGTGGTGGGCTCCGGCGGTTTGTCCCACGACCCGCCTTTACCGGTGTTTACCGAGTCTCCGCCCGACGTACAGGCGCGGATCATCGCCGGCCCGCCCCAGTGGACGCCAGAGACAATGGCCGCGCGCGTTGAGCGAGTACTGGAATTTGCACGGGAGCACGGTCGCGGTGAAGGGCCGCTGTTGCCCCTGGACCCCGAATGGGATGAATCTATCCTGGGGCTGTTTGCCGCGCGTGATCTGGATAGCCTTTGCGCGCTGCCCGATGCCGAGGTGGTTGCCCGGGGCGGGCGCGGAGCCGCAGAGATTCGCAACTGGATTGCGGCCTTTGCTGTACTGGAGGCGTATACGGGCGGCGATTATCGCGCGGTGCAAGACTATTACCGGGCAATACCGGGCTGGATTGTCGGTTTTGCCATGATGCATGGCAGCACAGAAGGAGACTGGTAGGGTGAACGCAACGGGCTTGCTGGCGGGTAAAACGATACTGATTACAGGGGCGGGCAGGGGCATTGGTGCCGCGGCAGCGAGCGTGTGCGCGCGCGAGGGTGCGCGACTGGTGCTGGCCGGCACCACAGCGTCCTCCCTGGAACGGGTGGCTGCCGAACTGGCGGACAGCGATGTCCTGGTGCAACACGTGGACGTGGCCGACCCGGCGGCAGTGGCGGCGATGCTTGAGCGCGCGGTGCAGACGTTCGGCGGGCTGGACGGCGCCTTCAATAACGCCGGAATCGACGGGGTGCTCAGTCCCACGGCGGACTACCCGGAAGAGGTATTTGATCGCGTGATGGCGGTCAATGTGAAGGGGGTGTGGAATTGCATGCGCTACCAGATCCCCGCCATGCTGGCCTCAGGCGGCGGCGCCATCGTCAACTGCGCCTCTTCGTTGGCAGAGGTGGGCCAGTACAACATGTCAGCGTACTGCGCATCCAAGGCAGCGGTGCTGGGCCTTACGCGCACCGCAGCGCTGGAATACGGTGCGCAGGGTATTCGCGTCAACGCACTGTCACCGGGTGTGACCGAGACCGACATGATGCTGCAGCAGATGGAGGATAACGAGGGGCTGCGTGAGCTGTTGCTCCAGAGCGAGCCTATCGGTCGACTGGCGCGGCCAGCGGAAATCGCTGAGCACGTTGCCTGGCTCCTCAGTGATCGTGCGAGCTACACGCTGGGTGCCAATATCGTGGTCGACGGCGGCTACCTGATCAAGTGACTGGCGGTTCGCCGCGTGCGCGCATCGTGCGCTATCGGAGCTGATCGGCTCTGCGGCAAACGCGAGGGCTGCGGCCCCTGCCTATCTCCCTGACGAAAGGTAGGTTTCCGCAAGGCGTGTTCTGCGCACACTGGGCCTTCCAGGTATCGGACGCTCGCGTTGAGCAGCACAAGGAGCACTCACGTGTATATTCATCCTCAGGTACGACACTTCCTCGATGGTATCCCGGACGCCGACAGCGCTCCCCCCATCGAGGAGCAGCGCGTCGCATTCAGCGCGCTCTGGCAGTCACTGGCGGCGCCCCAGGCGCCTGACGTCAGCTGCACGGCGTTTAACTTCAGCGGTGAAGCGGGTGATATCCCGGCACTGGTCTACGTACCCGAGGGGCGGGATGAGAAGCTGCCAGTGTTGTTGTTTCTGCACGGCGGGGGGTGCTGCACACTGCGTCCCGAGGATTTTCACGCGACCAGCACCTGGCTTGCGCAGTCGGGTGAGTGCGTTGTGGTGGTGCCGGCGTTCCGCCAGGCGCCGGAGAACCCGTTTCCCGCGCCGTTGGACGACTGCGTGGCGGTGTATAGGCAGCTCTGCGAGGGTGGGCAGATCGCGGCGGCTGATGCGACGCGTATCGCAGTGGCCGGAGACAGCGGCGGAGGCTATCTCGCCGCGGCGCTTTGTCTCGATGCGCGCGAACAGGGCCTGTCGCAACCGCTGGCGCAGATTCTCCTTTACCCCATGCTGGACATGGCGTCCAAGTCCCCTAGCCGCGTGAGTCGCGACTACTTCCTGAATGACGCCGGTCTGGCCGGCGTCATCGCGATGCACGCCGGCTCCGACCTGTTGAACCCGCGGGTATCGCCGCTGCGTGCGGGGAATCTGGCCGGCCTCGCCAGGGCGTACGTGATCGCCACCAGCCTCGACCCGCTGGAGGACGAAGCCAGAGCGTACGTGGAACGCCTGCGCGCAGCGGGGGTTGACGCCTCATGGCATCGCTATGAAGGGATGGTGCATGGTTTCTTTTCATTTGGCGGGATCATCGACGAGGGCAACGACGCGGTCGAGCATGTGGCGGCCATGTTGCGCAGTACCTGGCGGCGTGCCGGGACGGCCCGCTCATGAGCGCGGCATCCCGGCTCCCCGCTGAGGACCTGCGCGGGTATCGTGCCGCCCTGGGCGCTTTCGCGACCGGCGTTGCGGTGGTCACTGCGCGGGTCGATGAACAGCTGCTTGGCATGACGATCAACTCCTTTACCTCCGTCTCTCTCGATCCGCCACTCGTGCTCTGGAGTGTCGGTGACCGGGCCTCCAACTTCGATGCATTCTGCAGCGCCGAGCGTTTTGCGATTCACATACTCGCGGCAGATCAGCGCGGCGTATCCGACCGTTTCGCGCAGTCCAGCGGCGACAAGTACGCGGGGCTGGACTGGCAGATGGACGACGCGCAGGTGCCCTGCATCGCGGCCTGCCTTGCCCGCTTCAGGTGCCGACGATTTGAGGTGTATCCCGGCGGAGATCATCGCATCATCCTTGGGGAAGTAGAGAGTTTCAGCAGCACTTCGGGTGATCCATTGATGTTTGTGCAGGGTCAATATCTGGAGTTTCCTGTCGAGCGCTCGCGCTAGCGGCCAGGCATGGACTACGTTACCGAAGCGGTAGTTGTCGGCGCGGGAGTCGTGGGCCTGGCCATAGGCCGGGCGTTGGCCCAGGCTGGCATTGAAACCGTCATTCTTGAACGCGGCGCCCATATCGGCGAGGAAACCTCCAGTCGTAATTCCGAAGTGATCCACGCAGGCATCTACTACCCCCGCGGTTCGATCAAGGCGCAAACCTGCGTGCGCGGCAAGGCACTGCTGTATGACTATGCGCAATCCCACCAGATTCCGTTCAACCGCTGCGGCAAACTGCTCGTTGCGCGGGACTCTGCGGAGCTGCCCGCCCTCGAGATCATCCGTGAGGGCGCGCGGCGCTGCGGCGTTGAGGATTTGCAGGCGCTCGATGGCGCTGCGCTGCGTGAGCTCGAACCGGAGCTTGAAGGCGCCTGTGGTCTGCTGTCTCCCTCCACCGGGATCATCGATTCGCATCAGTTTATGCTGTCATTGCAGGGAGAATTTGCAGCGGCCGGCGGAATGCTTGCGCTGCAAAGCCCGCTCGAGGGCGGTGAGCTGGCGTCGGGCGGCCTGCATCGGCTGCGGGTGGGCGGTGTGTCACCCACGGAGATCGGCTGTCGCTTCCTCGTGAATTCGGCGGGTCTGCACGCACGCACGGTATGGGAGATGCTCGTTGACGACAGCGTGAGGGCCTTAGCTCCGGCGCAGTTCTATGCGAAAGGGCACTATTACACCTACGCCGGCCCGGCGCCGTTCTCGCGTCTGGTGTATCCCCTTCCGGAATCCGGCGGTCTCGGCGTCCACGCGACGATCGACCTTGGCGGCCAGGTGCGTTTCGGGCCGGACGTACACTGGGTGGACCGCATCGACTACCGTTTTGACGAGAGTGTGCGGCAGCGCTTTATTGACTCCATTCGCGCGTACTTTCCGGCGCTCGAAGGGCAGCGCCTGCAGCAGGGCTACACCGGTATACGCCCCAAGATCGCCGCGCGCGGCGCCCCCGCCGCAGACTTTGCGCTGCTGGGGGAGGAGCAACACGGCATCCCCGGGTTCTGCAGCCTGCACGGCATCGAATCGCCCGGTTTGACGGCTTCACTTGCGATCGCCGAGAATGTCGTGACAGCCCTGACAGCAGACAAAACGATAAGAGCGGGGGAGGCAAAGGGGTGAGCGCTGACAAGACTCTTGCCGGTAACGAACAGGGCGGCTGGCCGCTGCTGCGCGGGCGGCTGCGCCCGCCAATGACGCGCAGCGCGCTGGTTGACCGGCCGCGCCTGACAGCCCTGCTGGACAGGACGCGTGATTTTGAGCTGGCGATCGTGTCGGCCCCGGCCGGGTTCGGCAAGAGCACCGCTGTCGCGCAATGGTTCAGCGACATGGCAGATACGAACGAATGTCGCGCCTGGGTAAGCCTCGATGAGATGGACAGCGAGCCCACACGGATCCTGATGTATCTTGCCGCCAGTCTGTCTCAGGCGTCACCGCTGCTGGAGGAGCGCCTGCGAGGCCTGTTCGACAATGGTTTCGAGGCCAGCACTGCGGCGACCATCAGCACGCTGATTGGCGCCATCGAACAGGTGGACGCTGCGGTCACGCTGGTGATTGACGACCTGCACGCTTCGCTGGAAGAGGAGTCCCGGGGTATTTTCGCAACGCTGGTGAATCACGC
This sequence comes from Halioglobus sp., assembly GCA_041396005.1. Classification (GTDB taxonomy): domain Bacteria; phylum Pseudomonadota; class Gammaproteobacteria; order Pseudomonadales; family Halieaceae; genus Marimicrobium. Next base: position 105,304 of record JAWKZK010000005.1, on the reverse strand, counting down.
GCTGCCTAACCTGCATGTGGTGCTGATTCTGCGCGATACCATCGACCTGCCGCTGGCCCGGGTGCGCATGCGTCATGCCATGCTGGAAATCGGCGCGATGGATCTCCAGTTTACGCGGGAGGAGGCTGAGGGCTACTTCTCCGCGCAGCAGGACCTTGACGTTGAGCGAGATGACGTACTGGCGCTGTGTGAGAGAACCGACGGCTGGATCGCGGCGCTGCAGCTGGCGGTGCTGTCTTTGCGCGGTCACAACGATCCCAAGGAGTTCATCCAGAAATTTTCCGGCCAGCACCGCGATGTCAGTGATCTTCTCGCCGAGGAAGTCTTGTCGCGGCTGGAGCCCGAGGTGGTGGAATTTCTTGAGAAATCATCGGTGCTCAGTTCCTTCAGTGCCCCGCTGTGCGACGAGATTTTCTCGCGCAATGATTCCCGGCAGCTGATTCAGCGTCTGGAAAGCGGCAACTTTTTCATCTTCAACATGGATGATGAACGCGCGTTCTATCGCTATCACCGGTTGTTCAGCGAGCATTTGAACCGCAACCTGCAGCAGCGCGATCCGGGCGCCATACCCGTGATACATCGAGCGGCCGCGCAATGGTTCCGCGATCACAATCTGCCGGTGCGGGCGTGTCTGCATGCGGCGCGTACGAACGACCACGAGTTCCTTGCCGAGGTACTGGCCAGTGTCGCCTCACAGTTACGTGAGCTGGGTTATGGCGGCACGCTCATGCGCTACGCGGCCATGCTGCCGGGCGTAATCGCCAATCGTCACCCGATGATGCAGCTCGATCGTATCTACGCGTTGACGCTGTCCTGGCGCTTTGAGGAGGCCCGTCAGGTGCTGGCGCAGGTGCGGCGGGTTCTGACGCGCGACGAGGGGGCGGGCGACACCCTGTACCCGGAACTCGTGCACCGGGAGGGGCAACTCGCGCTGCTCTCCGACAAGCATGCTGATGCGGAGCGGCTCTGCAGCGAGTGGCTGGAACTGGATCACGAGCGCAGCGCTTTTGACGACGCGGTGGTACGTACCTCGCTGATCTGGTCGCGCTGCGAGCGGTACGCGTTTGACGGGCTCGAGCAGGCGGCCGATATCAGGGCGGCGTTCTCGTCCCAGGAAATGAACTGGGCCAAAGTGTGGAACGACACGATATTTGGCGCGTGCTATTTCTCGCGGGGCGCGGTGGACAGGGCGGAGGGACTGTTTCGCCAGGCGCTGGACATAGCCGTCACGCTGGGTGGCAGGCAAAGTTCCACGCCTGCCATGCCCGGCCTGCATCTCGCCGAGTTGCTGTACGAACGAGGCCAGCTGCCCGAGGCACAGCAACTGGTGGACGACTATCACGCGCTGGTCACTCGAATGGGTATGCTGGGACAGCTGGCGGCGGCCTATCTTACGCGAGCCCGGCTCGCGTGTGCCGAAGGTCAGATCGATAGCGCGCTCAAGGTTCTCGATGAAGGGTCGGCCGTGGCGGAGCGCCGGCAGTTTGAGCGCCTGCACCATATCCTCATGTATGAACGCTATCGCATTCTCCTTGAGCAGGGCAACGTGGAGCGTTGTTTCCGGATTGCGCGGGCCGACGGGTTGATGTCGGCGCTCGGCGATCTGAAACAGATAGCCAACGCCAGTTCGCTGACGGAGCCGCAGGCGCTGTCCTGGGCGGCTATCGCCATGGCGAAGAACCGTGTGGGCGAAGCCACCGAACTGCTGGAAGTCTGGCGCAAGTTCCTGATAAGTCGGGGCGCTACGCGTTCCGCCATGCGTTTCAGCGTGCTCGCGATTCGCGCGGCGATCATTCGTGGCGACCGGCCCAAGGCCTCGCGGCTGCTGCGGGAGTGCCTGGCGATGTCGCGCGAACATGGATTCGTGCGTTCACTGATTGATGGCGGCGCTCCGGTCATCGATCTGCTGCAGACCATGGAGATCAGTGACGATGAGCTGGTGCCGGTGAGGCAGGCCCTGCTGCGCGCAGCGCGGGTGTTTCCGGTCGATGTAAAGCCAGGCCAAGGTTCCTCGGAGAGGCCCGTTGAACCGCTGAATGCGCGCGAAACCGAAATTCTCCGGCTCGTGGAACAGGGCCTGATGAACAAGCAGATCGCAGCGGATCTCGGGCTTACGGTGGGTACGGTGAAGTGGTATATGCAGCAGATATTCCAGAAGCTGGATGTTCGGCGGCGTGCCCAGGCGATTCACCGTGCCAAGCACCTGGGTTTTCTCAAGTAACCTCCTCCGGGGCGCGGTCGGCCGTTTCGACCAGGTTTCGTAGAGATTTACCCTATCCCTGACCCGTCCGCGTGAGCTTACCTACCTTTTGAGAGGATTTTTTGGCGGTCACCTGCGCTTTCATAGCAACGACGCGATGGAAATAACAAGCCCGCAGGAGATGCAGCGATGGACATGAAAGTTTCGTTCTTCATACCCCCCACAGTGGGCCCCAAAGAAGAACTCTACAAGGGCATGGCGGGGCGGCGAACCGACCTCTACCAGAACATGCTGAAGAACATCACCGAGTTCGCCCAGTACACGGATGAGCACGGCTACTACGGTATCGGTTTCACCGAGCACCACATGTCGGTTGAGGGCATGACCTGCTCCAACTGTCCGGGCATGCTGGATCTGTACCTTGGCATGCAAACCAAGAATATGCACTTCGGCGTTCTGGGCTACGTGTTGCCGGTGCATGATCCCTTCCGCGTTGCCGCCGAGGTGGCCATGCTCGACCAGATGACCCAGGGGCGAGCGATCGCGGGTTTCGCGCGCGGCGTGCAAACCCGTTGGGTGAATATCATGGGTCAGCACCGGGGCCTCGCTGACAACATCACCGATCCGGAGGCTTACACGGAGCGCAAGCGCGAGTGGTTTGCCGAGAACCTGGAGATCATCAAGAAGGCCTGGGGTAACGACACCTTCAGCCATCATGGCAAGCATTGGCAGGTGCCGGTGCCGAATATCGGTTGGCCCGGCGCGAAATCCACCCAGGAAATGGGCGCCGGTATCGATGCCGATGGCAAGCTCACTGAAATCGGCGTAACGCCCGCCTGCTACAACAAGCGCATTCCCACGATGTTCGAACCGTTTGCCGCGCACAAGTCGAGCGTCTACACCGCCGCCAGGAACGGCCTCATCCCGGTTGCCATCCAAACGGAGCGGGGGATGATCGAAGAGCAGGTGGAGGAGGCGCAGCGGGGCTGGTCCGATGCCGGCATCTCGCGAGCGCCGGGTGAAGGTTTCGGTTCTGCCCGCTATTGCATCGTGGGGGAAACCGAGGAAGAGGCGCGCCGCATGGCGGAACTCGCCACCTTCGAGTGGACGTACTTTTTCCACCAGTTCGGGTTCACTGCGGTACTCGCCCGCGAAGGTGAAGACTGGCGCAAGATCCCGTTGACCATGGATTCGCTGATAGAGCGCGAAATCCTGTATTGCGGCACGCCGGACCAGGTGTGCAGGCAGATGGAAAAAACATTCAGTTACATGCCCTGTGAGCATCTCTGGCTGTTCACCGGGAACGAACTGTTGCCGCAGCCCATGCTCATGAAATCGATGGACCTGATGACGGAAAAGGTTCTGCCGCACTTCACCAACTCGATCAAGCCAGCCAACCGGCAGGCCGCCTGAGGCGCTTCAAGAAGGAGATACGCGGTGACGCACGAGAGTATCTGGGTAGACCTCCAGGGGGTTCCGTTTGAGCAGGGCTACGTGGACGCGGGCGGCATTCGCACGCGCTACCTGATGACGGGCGCAGAGCACAAGGATGTGCTCGTCTTTTTGCATGGCTTCGGCGGGCACGCGGAAGCCTACACGCGCAATCTGGCCGAACACGGCAAGCATTTCCGCACCTACAGTATCGACATGGTGGGCCACGGCTATACTGACAAGCCCGATTACCCCTATGACATTCCCGCCTACACACGCCACCTCGCGGATTTCCTGGATGCGATTGGCGCGCCAGCCGCGCGCCTGTCCGGTGAATCGTTGGGCGGTTGGGTGGCGGCCTCGTTCGCGCTGGCGTTTCCGGACCGGGTTGAACGCCTGGCGCTGAATACGATGGGCGGCGCGACCATGAATCTCGAGGTGATGAAGACGGTTCGCGAGAAAACCCTCGCAGCGGCGCGCGCACCGCGCGAGTCGACCCGCGGGCGTCTCGAATGGCTGATGGCTGATCCGTCACGCGTGCACGATGATCTGGTGGAGTGCAGGACGCGGATTTACGAGCAGGCGGGGGCAGTGCAGGCGGTGGAGAACGGCACGGTACTTTATCTGGAAGACGTGCGTGCGAAGTACCTCATGGACGAAGCGCGGGTGAGCGGCATTCGCGCGCCCACGATTGTGATCTGGACGACCAAGGATCCGACCGCTGCGCCCGAGGTGGGTGAACGTATCGCCGCGGCGATACCTGAGGGCGAGTATGCGCTCATCACGGATTGCGGGCACTGGCCCCAGTTCGAGGATGCACAAGCGTTCAACAGAATACACCTGGAATTCATGCTGCGCTGACACGCCGCGGTGTAACGGTGCCTCAGTGCATTGCTCGCCCGGTCGCGCGGCCTGCCGTCGACCGGGCGAGCCTGTCTACTGGTGATGCAGGCGCAAACCCGGGCGGGGCCAGTCAAAGCTGACCAGTTTGCCGGTGCCGGAGAGCGTCGCGCAGGCCGTTCGCAGGTCTGCACCTGCGAAGCAGATATTGGTCACAAACGGATCCGGCAGCGGCACATGTTCCAGAAGTTCGCCCGCGGGCGACACCACCGTAATCCCGCCATTAATAATGGTGCCGATGCACACATTGCCATCGGCGTCTACCGCCAGTGAATCGAACAGCTGCATGCCGGGGGCGCCGTAGAGCAGGGCGTCCGCGTCGAAACTGCCGAACACGCTGGCCGGCTCGCCCGGTGCTTTCAGCTCGGCCCTGAAACAGCGCCCGGTGACGGTCTCCGTGAAATACAGGGTGCCGCCATCCGGCGACAGCCCGATGCCGTTGGGGTGCTCGAAGGGAAAGAACCATTCGCGGATGAACGAGCCGTCCGCTTTCGCATACAGGATGCTCCCTCGATCCATACTGCGCTCGTAGCGTTTGCCGTTGTCGGTGAACCAGAATCCGCCCGCGCCGTCAAACACCAGGTCATTCGGGCCTTTCAGTGGTACGCCGTCGCATTCCGTATACAGCGTGGCAACCTCGCCGGTCGCCAGGTCTACCGTCTGTATGCTGCCGCCGGTATAGTCCCCGGGCGTGTTGCCCGGCGCCAGGATGCCGTCCTGCTCATGCCAGGTGAAGCCCCCGTTGTTGCACAGGTAGACCTTGCCGTCCGGCCCCATGGCCGCGCCGTTCGGGCCGCCTCCCGGCGTTGCGACCACCTCCAGTTCACCCTGCGCGCTGACACGGGTCAGGGTGCCGCGTGCAATTTCCACCACGAGGAACGAACCGTCCGCCAGTGCGATCGGCCCCTCTGGAAACCGCAGCTTATCAGTGATGACGTGCATGGTGACTTCTCCCTGTGTGAGTGACTTCCCGGTTACTTTGCACTGCGCGCTCCTGGTATCAACCTGCCCAAAGATAGGTTTGGTGCCAGGCAGGACGCAAGATAGTGAGGCCTCCTGGCAGCGGGAGCTGTGTATGAAACAGAAGCCGGTGGTTATTGAAGAAAGCCTGGTCGCCCAGAGCAGGTTTTTCCACGTGCAGGAACGCCTGCTGCGCTTTCGCAGCGGAGAGGAGCTGCGCATCGAGCGCCTGCTGGATGGCGGGCACCGCTCGGTGGTGGTGGTGGCAATGCTCGACGAGGAGCGATTTATACTCATACGCGAGTATGCGGCGGGCGTGCACGGGTTCGTACTCAGCCTGCCCATGGGCGGCGTCGGCGAAAACGAGAGCGTCGAGCAGGCCGCTCGCAGGGAACTCGCGGAGGAGGTGGGATACACGGCGCAGCAGGTGACGCACCTGCAGACACTGTCGCTGGTGCCGTCGCATCTCCAGCACACCATCTGTGTGTGCGTGGCCACCGGCCTGTCGCCGGCCGACGCCGAGGGCGACGAATTCGAGCCGATTGTGAGTCACAGTTTTCCATTCTCGAAGCTGCTGGAACTGACTACCGGCGGTGAATTCACCGAAGCGAGAAGTATCGCAGCGGTGTACATGGCCAGGGACTGGCTCGCCAGCCGGAAAGCTACCTGACCAAAGGTAGGTTTTTGCCCACCGGCCCTGCGTCTAGCATCTGTCCATGCTGCAGTTCAGCTGTATCCACTCAATAATGACGAGAAAAGGGGTAGATAGGTGAAAACATCGAAACTTGGTCTGGCAGTACTGGGTGCGTCCCTCATCGCGGAAGGCGCCCTTGCTCAGGGCGTGCTCGAAGAGGTGGTCGTTTCAGCGCGCAAGCGCGTGGAGAATCTGCAGGAAGTGCCGGTTGCCGTTACCGCCTTCAGTGCAGATCAAATGGATCGCTTCGATGTGCAGAGCGCGATGGATCTGTCTACCCGCGTCCCCAACTTCCTCGCGCCGCGCAATACCGTCACCTTCGGCGCGCCGCAGTTCTTCATGCGTGGCGCCGGCCGCGCGGAGAATAACTGGAACTATGAAAATGCGGTGGCGATATTCGTGGACGGGGTTTACCTGCAGTCGACCGCGGGCGCCTACATCGACATGCTGGACATGGAGTCGGTGGAAGTGTTGCGCGGCCCGCAGGGCACGCTGTACGGGCGCAACGCCACCACGGGTTCGGTAAGCTTCACCTCGCGCAAGCCAGAACTCGATGCCACGCGGTTCATGGCGGACGCCACGACCGGTTCCAACAGCCGCCAGGATATCAAGCTGACCTACAGTGCTCCCCTTATCGACAACGAACTCGGGTTCAAGGTGGATCTCTTTCGCACGGCCAACGACGGCTACGTCACGCGTGTCGACGGTACCGGCGCCAAGCTGGATGACAACTACGGCGAGCAGGAGCACATGGGCGGTCGACTGGGCTTTCTCTGGGAAGCCACCGATACGTCCAGCTACCAGCTGATTCTTGAAGCGACCGAACAGGACAGCGGCACCAACCTGATTACGCCGATCCTGCCTACCGACCCGTCGCAGTTCCTGTCGAAGCGCGGTACGGCGAATTTCCAGCCGCTGTTCGGCGAGAACCTTGGCGCCGCCGAACCGCTTACCGGCAACGGTGGTACGGAGTTCGAAGGCTTCAATGCAACGCTGATCGCCAATTGGGAGCTGCCATTCGGCAGCCTCAAGTCCATTACCGGCTGGCGGGAATACGATGAGGAGTACAAATCGCAACTGGGGAGCTTTCCCTTCCCGTTGCAGGTGGCGCCCGGGCTGAACATCTGGACGCATGTAGACAGTGACAACGATTTCGAACAGTTCACACAGGAGTTTCAATTCAGCGGTAGCTGGGGTGATAACCTGAGCTACGTTGCCGGCCTCTACTATTTCTATAACGACTGGTCGCAGTTCCAGTATGTGGGCGCCCTGATACCGATCGAAGTCTCTCCTGTTTGCTGCTTCCCCGGCCAGACCGAGAATTTCGGCGGCGCATGGAACGATACGTCGCAGGAGACCACCAGCTACGCAGTGTATTTCGACGCCGACTACCAGTTGAGCGATTCCCTGAACCTGTTCTTCGGCGCGCGGCAGACCTGGGATGAGAAAGAGGTGGACTATCTCTCCTATTTTGAGGACCGCAGTACCGTGATTCCCGGTTTCCCCGTGAATCCCGACGAAAGTTGGGACGAATTCACGCCGCGCCTGGGCCTCGAGTGGCAGGCGACCGAGGGGATCATGGCCTATATCAGCTATTCCAAAGGCTTCAAGGCAGGCGCGCTTGAGGGCGCACGCGCAACCGATGCGCAGTTTGCGTCCAACTGGCTGGACCCCGAGGTGGTGGATACGTTCGAACTCGGTGTCAAAGCCGAATGGTTTGACGGGCAACTCAGAACCAACGTGGCGGTGTTCACCAGCGAATACAAGGACAAGGTGGAGTTGATCGACCCCCAGACAGCCGCAGTCGCCGATGTGGATATCAACGGCCTGGAACTGGATTTCAGCTGGCTGCCTACGGAGAACCTGACCTTCTTCGGCAACCTGGGCCTGCTGGATGCAGAGTACAAGAGCGCCGATGCGGATCACCCCATCTTTGATGGTCTGGGCATTCCCGGCAACGCGCCTGGTCTGGATGCCGAACCCGTTGCGGCGCCGGAATACACTTTCCTGGTGGGTGGGAACTACTTCCTTGATCTCGGCGACAGCGGCTCGCTCCTTTTCCAGCTCGACTACAACGGCGTGGATGAGCACTACAGCGGGCTAGGCGTTGCCAATTTCGACAGCGAGATCGTCGAGAGCTATGAACTGCTCGGGGCAAACGTGACCTACACCAGCGCCAGCGAGAAATGGTCTGTGGCCCTGGGCGGCGACAACCTGACCGACGAAGAGTACTGGTCCACCACCATGTTCGGCTTTATTCCCGGCCGCACTTATGGCGATGAGACGACCTGGTACCTCCGTTTCCGCTACGACACCAACTGAGTTTTCGACGCTCCTTGCGGGGTTATTGCGTGGGGGTGCTTTCGCCCCCACTTTTTTTCAACGCTGAGAGTCTGCAGCGCCAGCTTCAAGCACCATTTGCCCCGGGGATCGCAGGCATGCTGGAGTTATACCACTCGCTCATCTCGCCCTGCGCCCAGAAAGTCCGCATTGTCCTGCACGAAAAGCAGCTGCCCTACACCTCGCACGTGCTGAACATCGTCGCCAAAGAGAATCTCTCCCCGCAGTACCTGCGGTTGAATCCGGAGGGCGTTGTGCCCACGCTGGTGCATGACGGAGTGCCGATCGTCGAGTCGTCGCTGATCTGTGAATACCTGGATGAGCTGTTCCCCGAGCCAAGGCTGCTGCGCGGGTCTGTTCATCAGCGTTTGCGGGAAAGGCTGTGGGCGAAACGGGTGGACGAGAAGGTGCACCCGGCGCTGGGCGCGCTGGCATGGACCATTTCGATGCGCCGTCAGTTTCTCGAGCGAGGCGAGGCCGCTGCGCGTGACGCGATCATGCGTGTACCTGACCCGGTGCGACGCTCCAGGCAGTTGCGTATCCTGGCTGATGGCGCGGGGGCCCCCGACGTGAGGGATGCGCTTGCCGTGTACCGCCAGTTTTGCGAGAAAACCGAAGCGACGCTCACGCAGTCCGAATGGCTCTCGGGTGAGGCGTTCGGCTTCGCCGATGTCGTCGTCACGCCTTACATCCACGCGCTGTACCAGTATGACATTGCAGCGCTGTTTATCGGTGAGCAGAGCGCGACAGCCGCCTGGTTCACGCGCCTGCAGGAACGGCCCGCGTATCAGGATGGCGTCGCCGCGCTGATTCCCCGATCTCGTGCGGCGCAGCTGGCCGGCTGGGGAAGAGAATGCCGGGCTGTCCTGAGCGAGCGAATTGACGAGATGGACAGGGTGTCATGAACGAACGGCGCAGCACCGCAGCCTCATGGCCCCTGACGTGCCTGAGCCAATCCCTTTGCAAGGAGGAGAGACCGTGCCTTTGACGCTGGAACAGAAAGTCGAACTCCTGTGGGACAAGCTCGCGGTCTCGGAGCTGATGCATGCGTTTGGTCGAGCACTGGACCTGCATGACTGGGTACTCTACGAGCGCTGCCTTTGTGCTGAGCTGGAAGTGGATTTCAAGCGCCTGACCGGCTTTGAGCCGGTACATACCACCGCCGCCGACTGGACCGCGTTCGCGGCGAACGCCCTCGGCAAGCTCACGGTGCACCACCAGTACTCAAACCACTCCATTCGCGTCAAGGGTGATGAGGCCGTGGGGATTACCTATATGGTCGCGCGGCATTACCGCAGCGAAGACAGCGGATGGAACACGCAGTACGGTTGGTATGAAAACGTATTCGCCCGCGATGACGGCGAGTTTGGCTGGAAAATACGCCGTTTGAAGCATGATTTTCAGTGGACCAGCGGAGTTCCCGACCTGATCGACCTCGGCGACCCGTTGTCCCAGGCGGCGCTGGAAAGGGTGTTCTTGCAGGCAGTGCAGCGCTGACAGGCGCAGTGGGAGTAGGCAGTATGCGATTGGGTTTTTCGATTGTGCAGGTGGGCGCCGCTGCCCAGGTGAGCACCATAGGCAGGCTCATCCGGGAGGCGGAATCTGTGGGTTACGATTCGCTGTGGGTGCTCGACCGACTGCTTTTCCCCTTGCAACCAGGCGAGCGCTATCCGGCATCGGCTGACGGTGAATTGCCGGACGCGTATCGTCGTGTGTTCGACCCGTTGGCATTGCTGGCCTATGCCTCGGCAATCACCGAGCGGGTAAGCCTCGGTACCAGCGTACTCAATCTGCCCTGGTACAACCCGCTGCTGCTGGGGCGCGCTCTCGCCTCGATAGACCAGCTCTCGCAGGGCCGTGCGCGGCTGGGTGTGGGCACGGGATGGTGCTCGCAGGAATACACGGCCGCCGGCGCGGTATGGTCCTCGCGCGGCGCCGCGTTGGACGAATCGCTCGATGTGCTGGCGAAGCTCTGGACGACGAGCCCGATCGAGCATCAGGGCGAGTTTTATTCGATACCGCCGTCGCTGGTGGAACTCCGGCCGGTGAACGGCGCCATTCCCGTCTATATGGCGGCCTATACGCCAGCGGCAATGCGTCGCGTCGCGCTGCGCGGCGATGGCTGGATGCCCGCGGGTATTCCCGCTCCGGCCATGCAACAGATGTTTGCCGGGATGCGGCAGATGGCGGAGGAGGCGGGGCGCGACCCGGCGCAGTTGGAGATGATCGTGCGCGGGAATGTCACATTGCTTGAGAAGCCGCTCGGCCAGGACAGGCCCGTGTTCGTCGGCAACCTGCAGGAAATTGCGGCGGATATCCGCGCGGCGCGCGCTGCCGGTGCGCATGAGCTGCTGTTTGACCCGCAGTTCTCGCCCGGCATGGATTCGCCGGACGCCCTGGAAGCCTGCATGCACACGCTGTACGAGCTGTCCCAAACCTGACGGTTCACTGTACCTTGCCAGATGGTATTGTAGGCACCCCGGACAGCAGGAGTGTCACTGCCGCCGGTAACCAGCGTTGCGCCGAGGAACACAGCAGTGAGTCAAGCGTCAGTGGAACGGGGGCAGGTACCTGCCCCGGCTAAACGGGTGGCAGGGGCAGGTCTCCCTGTGGAGCATCAGGGAGACTACGTTGAAGTAGCCGCGGTCGCTGCGGGTGCTCGCGCTTCGGCGCGGGCTGCGTAGGCCGCCCGGATGCTGTGCCTCTCAACCTCGGCATCCTTGTTTTTCGCCTTGCTGCCCTGGCGATCGTCACCGCCGGCAGCCGGCTGGCGCGGCTGTCGGATGAACTGGCCGATCGCACCGGCCTTGGCGAGGCGCTGTTCGGGGTTCTGCTCCTGGGTTGCGTGACATCGCTGCCGGATCTTGCGGCGACGCTCAGCGCGGCAATGGACGCGCGTGCCGATCTCGCCATGAGCAACGTGATGGGCAGTATGGCGGTGAATCTCGCTTTTCTGGGTATCGCGGATATCGTCTACCGCAAGGCGAACCTGGAGCACGCCGCGGCCTCGCCGGTGAACCTGATGCTGGCGGTGCTGCTGATCGTGTTGCTCACCCTGCCGTTGCTGGCCATCGCCACGCCGCCTGTCGCGCTATTGGGCGTGCACCCGGTGACGCCGCTGCTCGTGTTTGCGTATCTGTTCGGGTTGCACCTGGTACATCGCGCGCAGGCAAAGCCCATGTGGCTGCCGCGTCAGACCCGCCAGACGGTGCCCGATACGCCGGACCAGCAGCGGCGGGGCGGGTTGTTGGAAGGCTGGCTCGGCTTTATTGCCCTGGCCGCCCTGACCTGTGCGGCGGGCTGGGCGCTGATGGAAGCGGCCAAGAGCATTGCGGATAATACCGGGCTCTCCGACACGCTGGTCGGCGGCTTCCTCACCGCGCTGGCGACGTCCACGCCCGAACTGGTGACGACGATCGCCGCAATCCGGTGTGGGGCACTCACACTGGGTGTAAGCAACATTTTCGGCACCAATTGCTTCAATATCCTCGTGGTGGCTGCGGCTGACTCCGGCTACCTGCACGGTTCCATCTACCATGCCGTCGCCCCCACGCAGTTACTGTGGGGTCTGGTCACGATTCTCATGAGCGCCATACTGCTGCTCGGGATGTTGCGCCGCCAGACCTACGGGTTCGGCCGCATCGGCTTTGAGAGCGCGCTCATGCTGACGGTGTACGCCGTGGCGCTGGCCGTCATCGTGGCGATCAGCTGAATCGTCCTTAAGGCCGGATTGAGCGGAACTACACCGATGCCGCAACGCGTTGCAGCAGCAGCGAGCGGCGCCAGCTGATGAAGCCCACAATCGACAGCACGCTGTAGACCCCGATCAGCGCCGCGTAGATGTCCAGATTGCGATCCTGGTACAGCCAGATGGAGGCCAGGTTCAACAGGAACCAGTAGACCCAGCCCTCCAGCACGCGGGTGATCTCCATATACGTGGCGATGAAGCTGAAGGCCGTGGTGAATGCATCGAAAAAAGGGCGCTGCGCGTCAGTGAACGCCTGGGCCGAGAGGCCCAGCCCCAGCGCGCAGGTGCAGCCCAACGCGATTGCCCTGGCATGGGTTTGCAGCCGCCAGACGATGACCGGGTTGTCGTCCTGTTCCAGGCGGCGATGCCAGCGCAGCCAGCCCCACACGCCCATGACGGCGTAGAACAGGTAGAGCAGGGCCTCTGAATACAGCCGGGCATCCAGAAACAGCCAGACGCTCAGCAAACTGCCGGCGATCCCGAACGACCAGCAGAGTATGCGTTCGCGAATCAGCAACACGATATAGGCGAGGTTGGCGGCGGTGGCGGTGATCTCTACCAGCAGCGCGGCCGTCAGGTTATCCAGCATGTCGCACCGCCGTATCCAGTCCTCGCCAATGCCTGTCTGTTGCCGCGCGAGTTCAGAAGTCGTAGCTCAGGTCTACGCCGTAGGTGCGCGGCTCGCCCAGTTGCGTGTAGGTCTGGTTGCTCCACGCGCCGAAATCGTCACGCGGGTCCACGCCGAAATACAGACCGTGCACGGCATAGTCCTCGTCCGTAAGATTGCGTCCCCAGAGCGTCAGTGATACCGCGCCCACGGCCCAGTTGAGGCTCGCATTCAGCAGCTCATAGCCGTCGAGTTGGCCGTTGTGGTAGTAACCGAAGTAGCTGTCGTCCTGGCCTTCTACCTCCAGCCGCGCACTGAGTGACGGAGTCAGTGACACGGCGGTTCCCAGGTTGTACTGGTAACGCGGTGATTTCGCCTGCTCCCGGTCCTCGCGCGTGACGAAGGCGTTGTCGTCCAGGTCAAACGTCTCGATGCTGTCCACCTCGGTTTCCAGCCAGCCGATATTCGCGAACAGCTCGACACGCGCATTCACGAGAAAGCGTGTTTCCAGCTCGGCGCCGTAACTGGTCGCGTCGCTGCTGCTGTCGAGGTAGCCCACCCATAACCCGGCATCGCCGTCCCACATCCAGTTTTCCAGCTGTGCGTTGTTACGCTGCGTGTGGAACAGCGCGAAACTCGCACTGAGGCGCCCATCGAGTTGACGGGTTTTGACGCCCACTTCGGTGTTCACCAGCGTTTCCTCGTCAAAGGCCAGCTTGTCCGCCATGTAGTCCTGGAACGGCGGCGACATGAACGGGCGGTTGGCGCCGGCCGTGGTGTTCACACCCCCGGGTTTGGCGCCACGCGCCGCGGTGGCGTAGAGCATCGTCTGCTCGCCCAGGTCGTAGCGCAGGCTCATCTCCGCATTCCACAGGCTGTCGCTGCTGTCGCTGCTGAACCCGTTGCTGTCGCTGTAGTCGTCGGCAAACTCTTCGAAGCGGACGCCGGCCGTAAGGCTCAGCTGCTGCGTGAGCGCGAACTCGTACTCGCCGTACAGGGCGTAGCGCTCGGTGTCGTAGTCGCTATCCGTACCGAAGTCGCCATACCAGACGCTGGGATAGTCGTAGTCCAGCGCTTCGTCACTGATGTTCGCATACAGCCCCAGCACGTAGCGGCCGTCACCTGCGTCGAGTGCTTCGTCGCCGCCGAGCAGGCGCAGGTCGGCGATGCTGCGGCCCCGGTCCCGTGCGAAAATTTCCTGTGCCGTGTCGTTCCCGCCCGAGCAGGTGAACGTTTCGCACAGCGCATCGGAGACCCAATCGGCGTCGTAGCGCTGCCCCAGCTCGGTGTCGATATGGCTCGCCACGACCTGCAGCCTTTGCCCGCCGCCCAGCAGCCATTCACCGCTGCCGCTGAAGGCCAGCGTTTCCTGTGTGTCCTCGCCCGGCTGGTCGGTGAAGGTCTCACGGGAGTTTGCCAGTGACCAGGCGTCGTAACCGTTGTCCGCGTCGAAATAGAATACGCCCAGCTCATAACGGGCGACATCGGAGGGCGTCCATTGCAGGCGCGTGCGCAGGCTGGTTTCCTCGAAGCCTGCGGTATCGTTGCGGCCAAGCGCAACGTTGTCGATGTAGCCGTCGCTGCTGTGATGCTGGGCAGCCACGCGGCCGCTCACGCTGTCAGACAGCGGGCCGCTCAACGCAAGGCCGAGCTTATAGCTGTCGTAGTTTCCCGCGCGACCCTGGACGCGGCCCTCGAATTCCCGGGTGGGGGCGTTGGTGCGGATGTTGACCATGCCGGCATGTGCGCTGGCGCCGAAACGTGTGCCCTGGGGCCCGCGCAGCACTTCCACCTGCGCCACGTCAAACAGCATACCGGCATTGGCGCTGTCACCCAGCTCCAGGTCATCAAGCATGATGCCCACGGAGGGATAGTATTTGGGGTCGTAGTACTGTTCGAGATCGCCCACGCCACGCACCTGGATAAAGCGGCTGCGCGAACTGCCGGCCGCCCAGGTGACGTTGGGCGCGGTATTGAGGATATCCTGCAGGTGCAGCGCGGCGCGCTGGCGGATGGTGTCCTGTGTGATAACGCTGACGCTGGCGGGTGTTTCGAGCAGGCCGCTGTCGCGATAACTGGCGGTGACCACCACCTCTTCGAGTGTCGGCGCCGGCGCGCCGAGGGTTTGCGGCGAGAGCAGGGTCGCGGCTGTCGCTGCAGCGACAGCCAGCGCCAGACGCGTGGGGGCATCGCCGGGGAGGTGATGGAAACGGGTGAGCAATGGGAACATGTTGAGCCTCCTGATAAAGCCAGAGACCCGGTGAATGACGTCAGATGGGTATAACTGCACTACACCTATTCCTACGCCGGCATTAACCGGATCAGGTTCAAGGGTTCGCCCGCGTCGCGGACATCTCAGGCCGTAGCCACCCCTCAGGTTGAGCGCGCAGTATAAAGCGGCATCCGCCGGATTCCTAGCGGCAGCGTTGCGCGGTGGCTCAGCTTGATCGAACCGGTCGATCCTGCTTCACTACAGGCTATGTTGTTCCTTTTCGAAGTGCACATTCGCCCTGGCTACAGTGCCGGGCAGTATGCGGATGCCTGGGTGCGGGCCAGTCGCATCATTCAGCAGGCGCCCGGCGCGCGTGGCACGCGCCTGCATCGCAAGATCGGTAACCCGGATGTCCTGCTGGCCATCGCGAGCTGGGAAAGCAAGGCGCAGCGCGACGCGATGGAGGGCGCCCCCTCGGCACAGGTACAGGAGATCATTGCGAGGGAGGCGGCATTTGTCGATATTCACCTGATCGGTGAGTTCGAGGATCCGGAGTGGGAAGTGATACCCGCGCACCTGGCCGACCCCGGCTGACGGCAGCGGGCACCTGAGGCGAGGGCCAGCGGCAGGCGCGGTAGGTTTTGCTACCCCCAGCCCGTATAATCGCGGCTTTATCGGCCAGGCTCCAGTTTCTCATGACAGTTCGCACACGCGTAGCACCCTCACCCACCGGGGATCCCCACGTCGGCACGGCCTATATCGCTTTGTTTAACCTGTGCTTCGCACGGGCCCACGGCGGCCAGTTCCTGCTGCGCATCGAAGACACCGACCAGGCTCGCAGCACCGCCGAATCTGAACAGGCGATACTCGATTCCCTGCGCTGGCTCGGTCTCGACTGGGACGAAGGCCCGGACGTTGGCGGCGATTGTGGCCCGTATCGACAGAGTGAACGCAGCGCGATCTACCGCGAGCGCGCCGAACAGCTGGTGGCCGAGGGCAAGGCATTCTACTGTTACCGAACCCCCGAGGAACTCGATGCGCTGCGCGAAGCCCGCCGCGAGGCGGGTGATTCCAGCGCGCTCAAGCCCTCGGACCTCATGCTCCCCGAGGCCGAGGTCGCCAGGCGTCGCGACGCCGGCGAGCCCTGCGTGATTCGCATGATGGTGCCGGAGGAGGGCGGCAGCTGCGTGATCGACGACCTGCTGCGCGGACGCATCGAGCTCGACTGGAGCATGGTGGATGCACAGATCCTGCTGAAGTCCGACGGCCTGCCCACCTACCATCTGGCAAACGTGGTGGACGATCACCTCATGGGCATTACGCACGTATTGCGCGGCGAGGAGTGGATCAACTCTGCCCCCAAACACAAACTGCTGTATGACTATTTCGGCTGGGAGATGCCGGTGCTGTGCCATCTGCCGCTGCTGCGCAATCCGGATAAATCCAAGCTCAGCAAGCGCAAGAATCCCACCAGTATCCTGTACTACCAGCGCATGGGCTACCTGCCCGAAGCGCTGCTGAATTACCTGGGTCGCATGGGCTGGTCGATGCCCGACGAACGCGAGAAGTTTTCACTCGCCGAGATGCAGGCCAGTTTTGATATACAGCGGGTCTCCCTGGGCGGGCCGATATTCGATGTGGAGAAACTCAACTGGCTGAACGGGCAGTGGATTCGCGACGATCTCAGTGAGCAGGAACTGGCGGACAGGCTGGTGCACTGGGCGTTCAATCGCGAGTTCCTGATGGCGGTGCTGCCGCATGCCCGGCAGCGCATGGAAACGCTCAGCGATTTTGCGCCGCTGGCCGCATTCCTGGTGTCAGGCGTGTTGCCCATCAGTGAGCAGAGTTTTGATTCGGTGAAGGCAGGGCGCGAGGATACCTTGCGCAATCTGCAGTTCGCGCTGTGGCGGCTTGAGAATCAGCGCAGCTGGAATCGTGACAGTGTGGAACGATGTGAAGTGGCTGGCCGACGCCCTGAACCTGAAAGGTAAAAGACTTTCTCGCACCGCTGTTTGTGGCCATTGCCGGTAGCAGTACATCGTTTCCGTGGTGGACTCAATGGCGCTGCTTGGGCCGGATATGAGCCGCGCGCGAATACGCCATGCGATCGAGGTGCTGGGCGGTGTTTCGAAAAAGGCGCAGAAGCGGCTGAAAGAGTACCCGCGCTGGGAGAAGAGTAAGTATGCCGGGCAATATACCCACGTCGTTAGTGTCCACCCTGGTGCGCGGTACCAGCGGTATCAGTACCCGCCCCGCAGAGAAAAAACCGGCCGAGCTGCTGCAGCTGTTCGACATCGAGAACTGCCCGTATTGCCGGTTGGTGCGTGAAGCGCTGACGGAGCTGGACCTGGACGCCGAAATCTACCCCTGCCCGAAGAATGGCGAGCGTTTCCGGCCCGAGGTGGTCGAGCGCGGAGGGCGAGCGCAGTTCCCCTACCTGGTAGACCCGAATACCGGCGTGGAAATGTACGAGTCGCTGGAGATCGTGGCCTACCTGTTCGACACCTATGCAGGCCGACGCATGCCGCTCAAGTGGCGCGCGGGCCGCCTGCAGACCCTGGGGTCGATGATGGCGAGCTGGCCGCGCATGAACGAGGGCATGCAGGCCCTGCCGAGCAAGGCGCCCGAGTACCTGCTGGAGCTTTACAGTTTCGAATCCAGTCCCTACGCGCGGCCGGTGCGCGAGCGATTGTGCAATATGGAGCTGCCCTATATCGTGCGCAACTGCGGGCGCACACGCCTGGAAGAGTGGCTGCTGCCGCCGGTGCGCGAGCGTCTGGATATTCGCACGCAACCCTCGCTGGAAAACCGCCGCCAGCTGCAGGCCACCGAAGGGCGAGTTTCAATACCCTACCTGTACGATCCGAATACCGAGCAGGGCTGTTCGAGTCGGCCGACATACTGGCCTATCTGGACGCGACCTACGCGGCCTGAGCCGTCACGTGCACCTAGTGGTGGTGATGCCCGCCCGGGCCATGGGCGTGCCGGTGCGCACGTTCTTCCGCAGTGGCTTCGCGCACGGCCTGAATGTCGATGTCAAAGCGCAGTGCCTGC
Organism: Halioglobus sp.; assembly: GCA_041396005.1. Classification (GTDB taxonomy): domain Bacteria; phylum Pseudomonadota; class Gammaproteobacteria; order Pseudomonadales; family Halieaceae; genus Marimicrobium. The sequence goes on along the minus strand of JAWKZK010000005.1, from coordinate 87,158 downwards.
CCGGCGAGTGGGTGATTGGTGTCAATATCAGCGCTGTGGCGGCCGGCTTTCACCACGGTGACCGCGCGAAGGCCTTCGCTGGTGTTCAACTGCACCACCATGCCCGCCCGCAGCTTCCCCCGGAATGACAGGTGTTTTACCGGCACACGCTGCTCCCGTCCGGGTTGCGCTCACCGTAGGCCTGCTCGGCGCTGAGTTCGGCGGAAAACGTGTCGCCGGCGGTTTTCCGCCATTGCCTGCTCCAGAGCGGGCAGTATATCGCCCGCGCCATGCAGGTAGGCGGAGGGCTCGCCGCCCCGGATGATTCCAGCGCGTTGCCCTGTATCGTGCAGCGTGTAGTGAGTGACGACGGTGTTCGGGCCGATGTGCACGGGTGCGTTCTCATCCTGTTGTCGGGATCGGGATATTACCGCCACGCCGCAGGAAAGTCCCTATGCGGGGTTCAAGTCATCACACTCGCCGGCATTGCCGCCTGCGCAGCGATCGTCCACCATGTCGCAGGATTTTCGACACGCGGGAGTGAACATGGCCGACAGCAGCGCCGAGACCCAGCTCAACGGGTTGCGGGAAATCGTCAACGAGGACGCCGCGCAGCTCATTCGTCATCTGCGTTGCAGCCACGCGCCGGAGGACGCCCTGACCGCGGCGACAGGCCATATCCAGCGAGGCGATCGCCGCGCTCAAGCCGTGGCTCAAGGAGGGGGAGGCTGGTCTACGATCAGTATCGCCGGCGATCACGCCGGCCTGCCTGGGCGGAGGACGATATCACGTCGGTGATGCCCTACAGCCCGGTCAGCGGCAAACGCAACCCGGTGGCGCCGCCGATAAAACTCTGGCGGGACGGGGTGAGCGTGCGCGGTGAGGCGGTGTTTTCGCCGACTTACGCAGGCCCCCGGATTCCGTGCACGGTGGAATCATCGCTGCGGTCTTCGATGAACTGGCCATGGCCAACGTGGTTTCCGGCCATGCAGGGTTCACCGGTACGCTCACCATCCGCTACCACCGCCAGACACCGCTGAATACGCCCATCGAGTTATTCAGCGAAACGCTGCGCCAGGACGGACGCAAGCAGCTGGCGCGCGGGAGATGCGCGTGAACGGCGAAGTCACCGCCAGCGCAGAAGGCCTGTTTATTAGCGCCGCGCCGAAGAAAGACGCGGGTGAAGCCCGGGAGCAGTGTCGACCTAGCAACGCGCGTGCGCCGCTATCGTGCCGGCGCGCTCGCGCGCAGTGCGATCGCCGCGAGAATCGCCGTGACGAATTCGTACGCCATGGCGCCCCAGGTGTAAAAGCCCACATCGCCCGCCCCGGTCAGCACCGCCATCAGGCGGCCCAGGGCCAGTGCGCCGATTGCCAGCGCGAGGAGCAGCAGGGCCGGGCGGTAGAGTTCTGCCCGCAGTGCCGCGAGCGCGCAGTACACCCCGATACCGGTTTGCAGCCCGCCGTACATGGCGGCAAGTTCCGCATACGCGTCGCCGCTGAAGACGGCAAGGCCTGTCATATCCGCCGGAATGGTGGGCGTCAGCAGGCATGCGAGGCCATAGCCGGTAAAGCTGAGTGCAGAGACCCAGAGTACGAATTTTCCCAGCACGATGTATCCTCCAGTTGGTGAATGTTGCCGCCGGCGCAGGATAGCACAGGGGCGGTGGTTCCCGTGGTGTTGCGCCGGCAGGGGCGAAGTCTCGCGGGGCCTGCACTACGCACCGGGTGTGTGACGTCGCAGGCCGCTACCCCGGCGTGTTGACAGTGCTGGACGCTGTCACTAGAATGCGCTTCCCTCGAATGATTATTCGGCGTTGAAAAACCAGATTGATCAACGAGTTACAGCAAGTTTTGGGGCTATAGCTCAGCTGGGAGAGCGCAACACTGGCAGTGTTGAGGTCAGCGGTTCGATCCCGCTTAGCTCCACCAAATACTACAAAGGCTCAGGCGATTGACAGTCCCTGGGCCTTTTTCTTTGCACAGTTACCGTCTGCGGTTATCCACGGCGATCATAAACAGTGCGGCCAGCAGCCCCAGCACAATGCCGATCGCCGCCGCTGTCGCAAGTACCTGGAACTTCCGCGGCTGGACCGGGGTGCTGCGCGCGATAGCCAGCTGGTCCGTTCGAGCCAGTTGCACAGTGTGGTAGTCGGCATCCAGCAGGTCGCGCAGCTGGCTGATCTCGGCGCGCTGGGCGACATTGTCTGCCAGCGACACGTAGTCTTCCCGACCCTGCAGCGATTCAATGCGGCGATTCTGCTTCAGGAGCTCGAGCTTCATCTGCAGCTCGCGCAGTTCCGGCACGGTATACGCATCGGACGTTCTTTCGCGCAGGGTTGCCAGTTCTGCCTCGAGCATGCGGCTGCCGCGAAGATACAGCGGATCCTGTGAGCCGTCGGAGAGATCGGCGCTCACGGCTATCGAACTGCCGCCCTTGCCGCCGGACAACATGCGCAGGGTGACAGGCTCGGTGATGTCCAGCCGCCGCGCGATGGACAGGGCCTCTTCGAGTTCGCTGATCCGGTCCAGCCTGAGTTGGTACGCCTTGTCCGTGAGAGCGTCGATCTGATCCTGCAGCGTGCGCCGACGCAGTTCGTCTTCCTCCTGCAATCGCACGATCTCGTCGTGGTCAGCCTGCCTGAGAGTCTCGGCGCTTTGCGTCACGCTCGCCTCCAGCAGCTGAACGCGTGTCTGCAGCAGTACGGAGAGATCTTCCAGCACACCCTCCAGTGCCCTTGCCTGGGCCGCCGCTGCCAGCGCGTTGGCAACGTCCGCCGCCAGCTGGCTGTCCGTGTGCTGAAAGGGAATGGACAGGGTCGTCTCGGCGAGCACTGCGTCTGATTGAAGGCCTTCAATGAGTATGCGAATCGACGGTGCAAACTGCCGCCGGAAGTATTGCTCCGGCTGCTCCCGGCCCGCTGCGTCATCGGCCAGCAGTCGCTCGCGGAACGCCTCGAACACCGCGCGCTGGGTTTCCAGCGAACGGGCCTCAAACACCACCCGATTGAAGGCCTCGTCGGGTGTCAGTTCAAGCTGTCCGGTTTCATTGATAGCGGCCAACTGGGCGGCGAGTGGCGGGCGCAGGCGCACGGTCGATTCGTACAGCGGGCTGGAGAGCAGGAGGTAGAGCACTGCGAACGACAGCGCTGCTGCCATGGCGCCAGCACCGTCCATTTCCGTTTCCAGAGGTTTTCCGCCAGCTCGAGCAGGTCAATGTCGTCCTGCGCGCCGGGAGGTTCCTGGGTTGCTGGCGTGGCGATGGGGCTACTCGGGGTCATGGCGTTTCCGCAGGTCTATCGGTGGTAGTGGGCTTGTCAGGTTCTGCACGCAGGGCGCGGCTGAGCGCCACGTGCCATGCCTGGCTGGCAATCACACAGTACAGGATAAAAGCGCCCACCAGAATATAGAACTGGTAGGACTCCGCAATGCCGGCCCTCGCCAGCATCAGCCCCAGAAACGGTATCGCTGCGCCCACGCTGCCCACCAGCACGAGCGCGCGTGTTTCCGACAGGCCCAGTTCCCGCATCAAGTGATGAACATGTGTGTTGTCGGCGCGGATGGGCGACTTGCCCCGAAGAATTCGGCGCAAGGTGGTGAACGCCATATCGAACAGGGCAGACCGAGTAGATACGCTGCGGTAACGGGCTGTATGTAGCGTACCTCACCCACCTGCACGGAGGTCACCGACAGCACCAGCACTACCACGACAAAGCCCAGCAGCTTGGATCCTGCGTCACCGAGGAAGGATTTGGGGATAAACGGCGCCAGCCGCAGGTTTGAGGTGAGGAAGGCCGCCAGAGAGGCGCTGATCACTATAGTCACCAGGCCGGGCGGCAATCCGCTGAACAGGTGAAATGCAAAAATAGTGACCAGCACGATCATGCCGAGCAGTCCGTCCATCCCATCGAGCATGTTGTAGGCGTTGATCACGACAAAAATAATGAGAACGGTGAATGGATAACTCAGCCAGTCGCTGAGCCGTATCTTGCCGACGCCCAGTAGGTTGCCCAGGTTGGCCAGCCGCAGGTCCAGCGCTTCAATCACAAATAACGCTACCACGATCTCTGCCAGGACGCGCGTGAACACACTCAGGTGAAAACGATCATCCACCATGCCCAGCGCCACCAGCATGCCGCCGGCGACAGGGAACACGTTGATGATGTCCGTGCGCATGCCCGGGTCATGTGTCTGGTCCCATACCAGGGTCGCCACCAGCAGCGCCAGGTAGATGGAGATACCGCCCACCAGTGGCACCGAGCCATCGTGCTGCTTGCGATGGTTAGGTGCGTCCACGAGGCCGATGCGGATTGCGAGTGGGCTGAACGCCCAGATGAAGAATAGCGTCAGGGTGAATGCAGGTGCAGCTTGCAGTAGCGTTGAGGACATGAATCAAGCGATGTCGTTATTCGGCTCAAGATGGCACCATGCGAGTAAAGACCAGCCGGGCACGATTGTAAATCGAATTCGTGAGCCATCGGGGGTAGCTGTAAAGGCCGTGAAAAACGATGCCAGCGAAGGAAGACGACTCAAACTCGGTGATTTTACCGCTTGACGAGCGATAGTGCCGCAGCAGGGCGGAGCGGCTGATACACTTGGGGGCTCGGAAACTGACGGGAATCTTTCACCATGTCGCAGGGGTGTGCGTGGGAAAAAGTCTGGAAGCGCTGATTATCGGCGGCCTCGGCCTGGTTGGGGTCAACCTGTATAAAGCCTACAAAGCCAGGGGCTGCAATGTCGCCGTGATCGATAACTGCAGCGGCGACAACCTGGACAACATTCAGGAGATTGGCCGGGGAGACCTCCTGTTCTGCGATATCAGGGATGCGGCCAAGCTCCGTGATATGTTGGCGAGACACCCGGCGCGATACGTGTACGTGCTGGCCGCGCATTTTGCCAACCAGAACAGCATTGACTTCCCCGTAACCGACTGTGAAGTCAACGTGGTGGGTCAGCTCAACATCATCTCCGCAGTCTCGGCGCTACCCGAGGACGCTCGCCCCGAGTGCCTGTTTTACGCCAGCTCCAGCTGCGTTTACGGTGCGGCCTTTGATCAGGCGGAAGGCGAGGGCGTCTATCCCACCGAAACCCCGTATGCGATCAATAAATTCACCGGTGAGCTGTACTACTCGTACCTGCACGAGCGCACCGGCATCGGCGTGGTCATCGGCAGGCTATTCAATGTGTACGGTCCGTACGAGCGTGCTTCGAAGTACCGCAATGTCATCCCCAATTTTGTGCACAATGCGCTGCACGGCGACGTCATCAGAATCACCGGCTCCGGCGAAGAGACGCGCGATTTCACCTTCGCGACCGAGGCGGTGCAGTCCATTGTCAGCCTGACCGAGAGTGGCGCCGGCGCGCTGCAGGTATACAATGTGGGGACGGGTCAGGAAACATCCATCAAAGACCTCGCGTCCCGGATCATCGCATTGAGCGGTAGCCGCGCTAGCCTGGAGTACGTTGGCCGCCGCGACTGGGATATCGTGAGTCGCAGGAAGGCCAACCTCGATAAACTAAAGGCCAGCGGATGCCATGTGCCCCGGGCAAACCTAGAAGAGAGTCTTGCGCTCACGATGGAGTGGTACCGCTCGGTGATCGACGCGTGACCTCAAAGAATGCCCGCGGCCATGTTCTCCGCGTGTGGATGTCTCGCCCGGACTGGCGCGAGACAGGCGGGCCGGTGAGCCACCTGCCCGTGCTCATAGATCAACTCGCTCGTGAGCCCGGGATAGACCTGCGCACCTTTCTATACGGTGGGCGCAGGTTTGGGCCCTTGCCGCGTGCCTTCAGCGAACGGCTGCCAGTGAAAGCCGTATTGACGCTGTTCGACGCGATGAAGTTCCTGCTCCTGGTGCTGCTGAAGGGGCGGCCGCATATTCTTCATTTGAATTCTGTGTTCGATTACTTCGGCATGCTGCGCGATATGCCGTATTTGCTCACGGCACGCCTGTTTGGCTTCGCCTGTCTGGTGAAGACGCACGGCAGTAATGAACGGCTGATCCAGGATCGCAGCGCCATGATCTCGGCCTGCGTACGCTCTACCTGAAACTCGCATCGGCGGTTACCTTCCTTTCCCCGCAGAGACATCCGAACTCAAGGAGGCGTTTCCTGCTTAGCGCACAAGTTCCACACCGCGAAGAATATCGTGGTGGGCGGCACGCGTAGAGGGCAGCCGAAGGAGCCAGGCAGCGTGCTGTTTGCCGGTCGGTTCGTCGAGAAGAAAAACATACCGGCACTGCTCTCGGCGATGGCGCGCCTGGTGCGCGAGGGGAAGGCGGTCACCCTGTACCTGGCCGGCGACGGACCGTTGCGGCCTGAGCTCGAGTCGCTGGTAACACAGCTCGGCATTGAGCGCCGGGTGCGCTTCCTGGGCTGGCTCGAGCGGGATGCGCTGCTGGCGCGGATCGCGGCCTCTGAACTGGTGATATTCTGCTCGCATGGCTCCGAAGGCATGCCCATGGTGATTCTCGAAACCCTGCGTACGGATTCGCTGCTGGTTGCCGCGCCGCAGCGCTTCACCGACAGTTACGATCTGCGCCCCTGCGGCGCCATATACCTGGAAGATGACAGCAGCGAGCAGATCGCCGCTGGCATAATCGGCGGCCTCGAGCGTGGTGTATCCGTCGAGGAACTCCTGGCGCGCGACACCTTCATGCTGAATTTTTCGCCCGAGCGCGTGCGCGACGAGTTCCTCGCCCTGTATCGATCCGTGTTGGCTATGGCCTGAGTCCGGGAGACAACAGCGTGCTGGAACCCCCATTACCCACGGCAACGTACGACGGATTCGAGGTAAAGCTGCTGGAGCGCGAGCAGTTGCTCGATCTGTTTCTGCAGCAACGGATTTTCGTTTCTGTTAACCCGCTGATGATACAGAAATACGCTGACAGCCTCAGGCCGGTGGTGAACAACCACGTGGGCTATCTCGATGGTATCGGTCTTTGCCTGGCCATCTGGATGAGGGGAGGTGGCTGGAGCCCGCGCATCGCGGGTTCAGAAATCTGGCTGGAGCTTATCCGGAAGTACCCGGCCCGTCGCTACGCGATCATCGGCGGCACGGACCGGGTGCTCGACGAGGCCCTGGTAAAACTCCGTCAGCACTATCCCGGTATCGATGTGGTGTACGGCCGCAACGGTTTCTTTCAGATGGAGGCGGAAGCAGAACAGATTGCGGATACCCTTCGGACACGCCATGCCGAGGTAATATTTCTTGCGATGGGCACCCCCCGGCAGGAGTTGTTTGCACAGAAGCTGTTTGACCGGCACCCGGCCACCTATCTGGGTATCGGCGGTTCGCTCGACGTGTACACGGGCACGTTGCGCGCCGCGCCGCGCTGGGTAAAGCGTATCGGCCTGGAGTGGCTATGGCGCTGGATGCTCGAGCCGGCGAAGCGAACCCGTATGAACCTGGCGCTTGCCCTGTTCGCCCTGCGTGTTCCACTGGCCACGGTGAGGTTCGAGCGATCTGCCGCAAACGGTGGCGGCGGCTCATGAGTCGCAGGATGCTCTATGTGGTGGGTGCGCCGCGTTCCGGTTCGAAGCTTCTGCGGGAATTACTCAACAGGCATTCGCGGATCGTATTCACCACCCACGAAACGGAGTTCCTGCCGTTCCTGCTGAAATTCCAGCGAGATCATGCGCTCACATCCCCAGCGGTTTTCCAGCGCCTGGTGGATTACCTGAAGCTGGAGGATTATTGCTTTTTTCGTCGTCTCGACGGCTTCGAAGCGCCCGACTGGCAGGCGTGGTTCAAGCGCCTGTCAGCGGCCTCCGGCGGCGCCGAGGCTTTCACCGCGCTGCTCGAACAGGAGCTGCAGCTTGCCGATGATTCGATCATCCTCGGCGATAAATCCCCCAGTTACGTGTTTCATCTGGATGATGTCCTGACGCAGTTTCCTGATGCCTGTGTTGTGCACCTGGTGCGCGATCCGCGCGCGCAGGCGGGCTCTGAAAAACGCGTTTTCGGCAAGTCGCCGCGCGTATCGGGCTCTCGCTGGCAGCGCGCGGTAGACTGCGTGGTTGATGCCCGGGCCCGCTTTCCCGGCCGGGTCATGGAACTGCGTTACGAAGATCTCGTGTCCGACCCCGAAAAAGCGCTCACCCCGGTGTGCGAGGTGCTCGGCCTGCGGTTTGAGCACGCCATGACTCGCATCGACCGTGAACTGGAGCGCTACCGCAAGCACGGCGATGCGCCGGCCATTCACCGGCCAGACGCGGAGGTCTACCTGCGGGATCTCTCCATTGCGGAAGTGACGGACGTCTGCCGTATCTGCGCGACCGGCATGCAGCGCTACGGATACGCGCCGGGCCTGGATTCACCGGTCGCAGCCAGCGCGCAGGTGGTCGATCGCGATCAGGGCAGCGTTGCCGGCAGGCTGCGTTTCGCTGCGCTCACGGTGTATCGGCATGGCCCTGCCGCACTGCTGCGCAAGGTGCGGCTCAAGCGCGCGCGGGCCCGCATCATGGCAGGCAACTGGTGAACCGGTGGTGACACGCGCATGAAACCGTACTACCTGCTCTGGGGTTACCGCAAATGCGGCACCACGTCGCTGTGGCAGGCGTTGCGTTCGAGCGGTGTCTGTGTACCGGACTGGGATGAATCAAATGTCTGGCTGGCCAGCCCCGGCGACTGTCCGGCGCTCTTTGCGAAACTCTGGGGGCACCAGATCGCCGAGAGCCCGTATCTTGTCGACCTGTCCACACTCACGCACCTCTCGCGCGCCGATGTTCCACAGGTGCTCGGCGAGTTCGGCTTCGAGCCGCGCTATATCGTCTGTCGCCGCGATCCGGCCGAGCGTTGGGTCAGCGCCTTCATGCACATGCTGGCGAAATCGGCAGATCATCGTGAAGCATCCGCTTATATTGATTTTTACTCACGATTCATCGGCCTGAAGATCGCAGACCTGTTGCGGCTTGAGCAGGATCTGGTATCGAGGGATCTCCAGGCCGGGAAAAAATCCGTGCACGGCCTGTTGGGTCCTGAGTATTTCAACCGCGCCTATCCCCTGGGATTCACCTGCGAGGTCGCCGAGGCCGACTACCCGTTCAGGTACTTTGCCGAGACAGTGGATATGCTGTACAAGGCTCCGGAGCATTGCACGGTGCTGCAGCTTGAAGACTGGCCCGCTACCCGCCAGTGGATAGCGCAAACGTTTTCGGTGGCACCCGATTCACTGCAGGAACAGCCGCGGAACACCAGCGGAGTCAACGCCTTTGCGAACCGGGCGCTGCCGCGACGGGTCGGCCGTTTGCTCCCGCGGCCCCTGCGCCGGCGTGCGCGTGCGGCGATGGAGTTGATGCCGGGCGGTTTGGCGGCGCCCCTCGATGCGGGCGTCCAGGCGGCCTTGAGGCAGATGGTCAGTGACATGTTGTCCTCGGGTGGGGCGCCATGAAAGCCGGCCGACAACAGACAGGAATGGTGAATGTCCCTTGATGCCCTGATAGCCGCGTTCGTAGGCAGGTGGCTACGCCGTCGACGGCGCAACCGGCCGGCTTCCGCACAGATGGCGGTATTCTGTCCGGATACCATTGGCGACTCGATCCTGATCAATGGCGTCTACGAACATCGGGAATTGAACGCGCTGGCCACGTGGTTGCAGGCGCATCACCCGGGCTGCCTGGCGTCGACGGCGCTGGCTGTCGGGGCGAATATCGGCAATCACACGCGTTACTTTGCCGGCATGTTTCGCCGTGTAGTGGCGTACGAGCCTAACCCGAGGCGTTCCAGTTACTGCGGATCAACGTACACACGCTTTCAAACGTCGAGATCTTCAACGCCGGCCTCGGTGATCGGCCCGAGGCTGTAAGCTGTCGGCGCCGGCCATGAATCGGGGCGCTGCACGGGTGTCGGAAGCCGGTGACATTGATGCGCAACTGGGTATGCTGGACGAACTGGATTTTGCCGGCGAGCGGATAGGCCTGCTCAAGATTGATGTCGAGGGCTATGAGAACAAGGTGTTGCTGGGGGCGAGACACTGATCCGCCGGCATCGACCCTGGTTGTGTTTGAGAGTCTCGGTAAAACCGGGGCGGGCGATACCCACGAGCCGGTTGCAACGCTGCGACGCTATGGGTATCGCGAGTTCTACTACGTCGGTGTGCCGGTTGCCTTGCGTGCATCGCGCCTGCTGGCATGGATGTCCGTGTTTTTCCCCTGTCGCGTGCGGCCGCTGAAGCGTCTGGACAGCATTAACTACTCCCATGCTGGTTGCGGTGGCCTGAGGTATGACCAGGGGCGCGTTGACAGCACAGCCCGCACCGCAGGCTGCGGACGTCAGCGTCGTGATTCCCAGCTTCAATGCCGGGCTTTTCCTGTACCGGGCGATTAAAAGCGTGGTGGAACAATCCGTTCAAGTAGCGGAAATACTGGTGGTGGACGATGCCTCCACCGATGGCAGTATCGAAAAGGCCGAGGCGTATTTCCCCCAGATCACGGTGCTCAGGCTGTCCCGGAACGCCGGCGTGTCCGCGGCACGCAATCTGGGCGCTGAAAAGGCGAAAGCCGGCTGGCTTGCGTTTCTCGATGCCGATGATTCCTGGCTTCCGGATAAGATCAAGGCGCAGATGTCGGCGCTGGAGCGCTCGGGCGCGGCGCTGTCGCTTGGCGGGTTTCTCGACATGCGGGACACCACGCGAACCTGGGGCAGGCCGTTTCCGCCCGGCGCGTTTCACCGCTTGCTGCACTACCCAGTGGCCCTGTGTGCCAGCACCTTGCTCGTTCGCAGGGCCCTGTTTATCGACAGCGGCGGTTACAACGCGTCGTTGCGACGCGGCGAGGATATCGAATTCTATTACCGTCTCGCTCTGACACGGCCCCGTTGTTGTTACCTGCACGCGCCGCTCGCAAGGTACCACCATGACAATCCGGCATGCCTGACCTCGGGCGACGCACAAAGCCTTGCGTTCTCTGAACTCAAAACCCTGTTGCAGGCACATGCCCTGAAGCAATCCGACAGCGCATTGGAACCGGTGTTGACAGCGGCGACACGCCATTTCAGGACGAAAGCCTATGCCATGATGGCCCAGGGTCTGGCTGCGGATGTGGCCGTGGAGGATCTGCGACGCCACGGAGACAGGGCACAGCTGGGCGTATTGAAACGGATTGCCCGGCTGCCGCGGCGGCTCAGGTCGGCAACGGCGCGCGTGGCAATTCTGCCCACGCGTTACCGCCAGGGCCGCCTGAAGCTGTGGCCAGCGGCGTGAGCGGCGCGATGCTCGTCAGCCGTCGTAAACTCCTCGTCGCGACCTATCTGCTGTTCCAGACCCTGTCAATTCTGACGGAAGGTGTTCAGCATGGCGCGACGAATGCGCTATTCAATGCGTTCAATATCGTCTTTCTCGGCCTGTTTATTCTGTGGCAGCCGCCGGCTCCCTCGCGCGAGGTCGCGACGATCAAGCTGCTTGGCCGCTTGCTGGTGGTGTTGCTTGCGCTACCTGCGTCGCTGAGTTTCCTGCTGTCGGGCGAGACCAGCCAGATCGTCGGTGCAGCCAGAATCTGGCTGTGGATCGAATCATTGCTGTTTGCCATCGCCTGGTGCGACGACCAGCAAAAACGCGCGTTCGTATTTCGCGTGCTGCAACTCTGCGGGTTTCTGGTGCTGGCCTGTGTGCTGCTTTTAACCTGGTCCAATACGGTGAAACGGCCTATGGGCTGGGGCACCTGTACCTCGGCTCTATCCTGAGCCTCCCCACGCTCGCACTGTTTGTCGTGGCATTGTTGCTGTCATTCCTGTATCCGACTGGCAGTCGGTTCAGGCTGTTGGGTTTCGTCGGTTTGTTCGTTCTGGTCCTGCTGCTCCTGAAGCGGTCTGCCGTGGTGGCGGCCATGCTGGTGCTGGCGCTCGGGTGGCGGAGCTTTTTCCGCAGGATCCGGTACCAGCGCTTCATTTTTACCGCGGTATTCGTTGTGGCGGGCGCACTGTATGCCGGCGAGCTGCTCGAACGGTTGCAATCCAGCGAGTTTGTGATGGAGCGATTCAGTGATCTGCGGAAGCTGGAGGCCAACCAGGATATCCGTTACCTCGGTTCCGGCCGGCTCGGGCTCATAGAGCGGTGGTGGGGTTACTACCGAGCCTCGTCGGGACTGGAAATGCTGTTCGGCCAGGTGGTGGAAGACGACTCGCAGATAACCGGGAACCGGTATCTTGGCATGTCCTGGCCGATGCCGCACAACGATGTGCTGGATATCCTGCTGCGCGGCGGCCTGCTGGCGCTGCTGGTCTATCTTGCGCTCATTGTTCTTGTGTATCGCGCGGTGTTCGGCCGACGCAACAGGGCGCGTCATTTGCAGGAGGACATGCTGCAAACGATCGGACGACTGGCCTTACTCGTCTACCTGATCCATATTCCCATAGGGGTGATCACCAAGCTGCAGTTCATGACGGTGATTGCGCTGTACATCGGGCTTGCCATCAGACAAGCAGTAGACGCGAGAAAACCGGCTTGAGCATGCGTCCTTACAGCAATGCAGCCAGCAATGGCAGGCCTGGCGGCCAAGGTCGAGCGGCGCTGCACGTTTGCCGCCGGGCGAGCGACACCGATACGGGGAGCATCGACGCTTGTCTTTGCTGAAGACGGTGGACGGCCACTCCCGGCTTGTGGGGATAGGTTTTCTCCTGCGCGTTTCCCGCGCCGCTTTGCAGTTCATCACCTACGGACTGCTGGTGCGGCTGCTGAGCGTTCAGCAGTTCGGCGCCTATGCCTTTCTCGCCGCGGTCATCCAGGTTGTCTGTGTGCCCGCCCAGTTCGGCCTGCCGCAACTGGTGCTGCGCGATGCTGCTCGCCTGGTGTTGGCCGGCGACACCGGCGGTTTAACCGCGCTGGCAGGCTGGGCCCGCAGAGTGTTTCTGATCACCTCCGGGCTTGGCGTTGCCCTGGCTATCCTCGCGCTTTACGTCAAGGCACCCCCGACGGTGGAGTGGTTCGATGCCTGCCTGGCGCTGGTGATGGTGCCCGTGATCGGGATGATCAATCTGGATTCGTCGCAGCTGCGTGGCATGGGTTACGGCGCGCGATCACAGATTGCCGAACTGTTCGTGGCGCCCGCGCTGTTTCTGCTGTGCGTCGTGGTGCTGTTTACCGCGCGGGATCTGTTGCAGGCGAATGTCACCGCGGTGCTTGCCGTGCGCTTCGCGGCCTTTCTTGCGGCGATCGTGGTTGCCAACCGGCTGCTGCAATGCCATCGCGGTTTGCCGCGCGGGCCGGCTTTGGCGCCGGTCGCTACCGAGCGATGCAGGCGGCGCCGTTTTGCTGCGGTTGAAAGCCAGCCTGGTGTTCGGTGTCAGCGCGGGTCTGTATGCGCTGAATACGAACGCAGCATACTCGCCATCGCCTACATCAGTGGCGAGGCGGAGGATGCGCTATGTAAGGTGGCCGCGATTGTCGGAGGCGCTGTCGGCCTGCTGCTGCAATCACTGAATGCGGCGCTGGGGCCTGTCATCTCGCGTGAACTCGCCCTGGGTAACCCCGCCAGACTGGAAGGCCTCATCTACCGGCAACTGCGGTTGCTCTCAACCGCGGTGGTGGCGCTGTTCCTGCTGCTGGTGGTGCTGGGAGAACCGCTCATGGCCCGGGCCTTCGGTGCGTCCTATGCGGAGCCTCTGCCATCGTGCCGCTGGCCTTCGCCAGCGGTGTATCAGCGGCCTTTGGCCCCGTGGGCCTGTTGCTCGCATGGTGGCCATGAGGCGAAACTACGTGCGAGCCTGGTTTCCTGATCACGAACGTGGCCCTGAACCTGTTACTGGTACCCTTCTACGGCTCGCTGGGCGCGGCGCTTGCCACGCTCGTCGCGACCCTGGTGTTCAATGTGCTGCTGTGGATGTATGCGCGGCAGCTGGCCGGTATCAACACCCTGGGATGGTTGCTGCCCTCGCGCAAGCGCGCCTGACGCACAGCTTTGCTCGCAGGCAGCCGGTACGCCTGTGGCAACACGGGGAAGCGGCCCAAATCATGTCGGGCGCTCGCGATGCGCCAGCGTCATAACCACCCAGGCCACGGTTATCGCGGTGATATAGATGAGCGAACGTGACAGGCTGGTGTGATCCAGCGCAGAACGCGATGCGACCACAGCATGGTAGGCAAAGGAATACAGCAGCACCAGGGCGATCGCCAGCAGTTCCGGTCTCGCCAGGTCAGCCCAGCGACGGTTTGCGAGGCAAACGACGATGGTGCCCAGCGTCAGCACCACAGCAGGTGCCAGTTGGCGTACACCCAGAAGACTTCGTTGAGCGGGCCGGCAATGGACGCCGGACTCACGGAAACGACGCCATAGATCACCGACAATGAGCTCGTTGGCGCTCCAGTGGAAGTGCCCAGCGAGGAAGCCGGAGCGAGAGGGTGAAGAAGCCGCCGACCAGTGCATACACGGGGCAGCTATGGCCGCGATGACGATCAGTGCCGCCGTGAGTCATGCCCCGCACTGCCGATAAGGCCATGAGTTGGCACAATCACAATGGCGGCAAACCCCAGACGCGAGCAGTTTGGCCGCAGGCCAGGGCGTAGAGCAGCGCCAGCGCCACCCAGCACCCGTCGCGTTCGCGCTGGAATGCGACGGTCGACAGCAACCCCAGACTGAATGCCAGGGTAAGCCAGATGTCCGCGTAGCCCGCAAGCCAGGGTATGCAGGTTCACGAAGGGCATGCTCGAGCATGTAGCAGGCGACAAGCCATAATATGCCCTGCTGCACGAGTCAGCAGCGCAAAGACACAAGGCCGCGAGGCGCTACCAGGGCGTTCGCCAGCGGGGACTGGTGACTGTTCACGCCCAGCATGGACTGATGAACGTGTTGACGAACAGGCCGTGGCCGTTTTCATTTATCGCCAGTTCGGCCCAGAGCGCCTGATTGTCCGTAGAACTGGATCGTGCGTCGGCGCCCATGAGTCCCCAGGCATCCAGGAGGGGAACAGCGGACGCAGCAGCACTTCCTGTGCGATGGTAAAAGCGGAAGCCGATCATGAGACATAACAGCACCGTTACCACGACAGCCCACGCAGGAACTCCGCTGCGCAGCGCGCTCGCCGGCGTTGCGCGCCATCGAGTACGGGTGTCTTGTGATCGCGCTATCAGGTACATCGCGCCCGCGCTGAGTGTCGCCAGGCCGGCGGCGGGCCGAAAATCGCGCGATGCGCTCGCCGAGAACCCGCGTACCAGCAGGCTCATCACCACCAGGCCAATCAGGTAGCCGTGGCCGAGCAGCAGCGCAACAGGCTGTGGACGTTGCCAGGGCAGCAGGGCGATCAACAGCGTGCCCAGCAGCCACGGCAACAGCAGGCTCACCGCAAGACCGGCGACCGACAGCAGGGCTGCATCCTGAACACCGCTCATGGCGATGGCCCTGCTTCTGTGGCGCCGCCGCCACCGTGGACGCGGTAGAGTGCGGTACTGCCGCTGGCGTAAAGCAGGGTCTCGTGCCCGCTGAGTTCAAGCCCCAGGGCGGCGGCATGCGGCGCCGGACCCGATTGCAGGGGCCGTATTCCGCCAGCAGGATCGCGGTCATCACTGTTCTCCCAGCCGCGAACTTCGCTCCGCTTTCCGGGCGTCGGGTGACGTGGTGCTCCGGCAGCGAATGGTAGCGCAACCGGTGGCCTTAGTGGTGCCCTGGCCGGGCTGGCGCAGAATGGCGATGTGCTGTCTCCGCCGGCAGAACTCGAATCGCAATCGTGCCGGCTGAAGTGGTACAGATCGCCGTCCCAGTCGGCGAGTTTGCGCTCGTGCAGCGACCCGGCAAACAGGTGAGTGTGTTTCCTGATGCTGCAGCAACGGTGTCAGGCGAAGTGTGCGTCCAGCAGGACCCACCCGACAGACACCGCACAGACGATCGTGAGGACCGGGAGGCGTGGTCGAACGGCTGCCTGCGCGGGGCGTAGAAGGCGCCAATGAGCGAAGTGACGCCAGGACTAGCCAGGCCGAAGCCGCCGGCACCGGGAAGAGCAAGGCGTCTCGCAGAGGGCGCCGCGGTAGACATTGATCGAACTTTGGCCCCGGGCGTGAAGGCCAGCCACTCGTCTCGTACCGTGTGCAGCAGGGTGCGAGGCACCGAAGGGCTCCATCGTCACAGCTTCCAGCCTGAGCGGATTGCCGCGCAAATCGCCAAAAAAGCCGATGGCCAGCTCGGTAATCGTGCCGCGCCATGCCTCGCGTGCGAAGCAGGTTGTGCGTGCGGCTGCCTTCCTGAATCATCCAGTTCTGCGGAAAACGGCTGCGGGTGCGTCCGCGCGCTGCCAGAACAGCGTGACCCGCAGATCCGTATTGCGCCCTGCGAGTTGCGTGCGAACGAATGGAAACTGCTCCGCACGGAACCGGCTGCGATACACGAACGGTGCGCCGCGCTCGGGTGGCATATCGGCCAGCTCGCGGATCACGGCAGCAGGCCCTCGTAACCGCCGTCGCCAATGGCCAGCGGGCGAAAGTGGTTGCCGGGAATCACCAGTGGCGTCGCCGGCGGCCTCGTCGGTGTGGTGAAATTCAGGATATAACAACGGCGCCGAATTTACATAACTGGCGACGAGCAGCCTGGCGCTGAGGACGAGGGCCGCCACGGCGACGCAATGGCGGCCAGAAAATCCCGGTTGCCGATGACCGCACCGGTCGTTACGGCAGGCAGAGGCGGGCTGGCGGAGTGTTGCAACATGCAATCACGCGGCGTTCGACATGGGTGCCGCAATGGTAGCACGCGTCGAGCCCGGAAGAGGGCATGCACACGGGTTCCCGAAGGGAGTGGATACTATTCCCGGAGAGTCCCGACAGGCGCAGACGGCTGTCCGCGATGGCCGATTCACGAAAACTTGTGATTCCGACGACATTTTGTCACCTTTTCGAGTGGTATTGCGTTTGGATTGAAGCCCGTGTCTGTGGCAGACTTCGAAGCAGTGCGTGGCCGGTCAGTCGGTTCGCGGAGTAGTATAAAACGACAATAAGAAGCAAGAGGCTCGTTATGAAATCAATACGTCTGGTTTTCACGGCGATTCTAGGCCTGGTGCTGTCAGTGCATCATGCGTTAGCCGTGGTGCCCAACCCGGGCTTCAATTCCCTGTTCATCGGGCACAGTTTCTTCAAGCCCTTCGCCGACGGCATGCCCGACTATGCGGGCGCCGCAGGTATTGCGGGCCACTCCCAGTCGATCGTCTTTTCCGGCGGCGCCTCTGGCGCGCCGCAGGCACTGTGGGAGAACGCGAGTAAACGGGCCGCCATTCAGACCGTTCTGCTGGGTGGCGATGTCGAGTTGTTTGTCATGACCTATCACCCGAACTACCCCACGACAGAGGGTTACGAGAACTGGATCAACTACGCCCTGGCGCAAAACCCCAATACCCGCTTCGCGCTCGCGCTGCCGTGGTTAACCAATCCGGGAAGCTTCCCGAGCGCGGATTACGCTAACGGCTGGAACCTGTTTCACGCCACGGCCTGGCACGATCTGGTGGATGAACTGCGAGCACTCTATCCAGGTGTGGAAATCTACTGCATACCCTACGGCCAGAGCGCGGGAGAACTTCGCCTGCTGTTCGATGCGAACAATCTGCCGGATGTGCAGAACCTGTCGGGCAGCGCGGCAACGTCCATCTACTCCGACAGCTTCGGACACCCCGGGCATATTCTGCGCGACCTGGGCCGGCTGGTATGGCTTAATGCGATCTACGACGTCGATCTATCCACGTATTCCTACGGCCCGAGCTACATCACCGACCTGAACGGCCTCGCGCAGTCGATCATGGCAGGCCACGACCCGGCCTACGACGCCGCTTATCACGTCGATGCCGACGGCGACCGGGTGGGCGATTCGCTGGACAACTGCCCGCTGATTCCCAACGCCGATCAGCTGGATTCAGATAATAACGGCAGGGGCGACGCCTGCGAGGGTCTTCCGCCCGGCTGCTAGGGCCGTCAGCCTGCGGGGTGCTGTTCGCTGCCGGGCCGGGCCACCTGTCGTCGATACAGGTACGCGAGCGCCAGCAGCGACAGCCCAAGCCCCATGAATGACGCCACGCGCCACAGGCCACCGAGCCCGGCCATGTCGATCAGGAACAATTTCGCCACCACCATCAGCAGCAGAACCATGCCCGCACGGTACAAGTCCGGGCGGTTGCGAGAGCCCGCGTAGAGTATGCTTGTCGCTGCGATGAGCAGCCATACCGCCGAGTAGGTGTACAACTCGCCGTCGCCGGTGGGCCTGGCGATAGACACCGAGCCCTGCCACAAGTGGCGAATATGCAGGCTGATGCCGGTAAAGGCCGTCACTGCCGCCAGTCCGCCGGCGAGTCTGCGAAAGGCGCTCAGGTAATAGCGGTACACGAGGTACGCCATGATCGCGGGCAGGACAAAGGCCAGCGTGATGCTGTTCAGCAATGGCGTTGCGCCTACGGGTTGTGTTGCCCACACCGGGTTGAGCAACGTCAGTATCAGGAGCTGGTTCGCGGCGGCCATGCCCAGGAGAATACCCGCCAGTGTTGCGTACAGCGGCTGCAGCGTTGCGGCTGCCCGGGAACGCAGATGGTAGGCGAGCCCCAGCCCGGTCCACAGGAAGGCGTTGATCCCGGCCTCGAGCAGGCTGTATTCGCGGACGAATATCTCGCCGTCATATAGCCAGTAGCGGGTCTCCGCCGCCAGGAACAGCACCAGCAACTGTGCGCAGGCCGCTGCCAGCCATGGCCTGATCGCCGCCGTGGCCGGTGTGATCAGCATGGCGAGGGCGGTGCACAGCAGGCTGCCGCCGTAAGACCAGAGCGACCAGTGAATATCCGCGGGATAGCGCAGCAGCCAGGGATTGAGCGTGAGGCGTAGCAGTACCACCGCCAAAACCAGTTTGAGCAGCCAATCCAGCCCCGCCAGGTTGAAGCGTTTGATCAGCCAGGCCAGTGACAGACTCTGTGCGGCCAGCGCGAGCGTCAATGTCGCTTCCCTGAACAGCATGGCCACCGCCAGCGAGTAGGCGAAGTGCCCGCCGAGGATAAGCCACGCGCCCGTCTCCGTGCGATTGTCCTGCAGTTGCCTGCTTGCCAGGTACAGGTAGAGCACGCCCAGTGCGATGGCCGCGAGGCTCCATTGCCACGTAACGGAGATCCCGGTCACCAGAATATAGGCCAACGCGAGCCACAGGACAGGGGCCATCACCAGCAGTGAGGTGCGCGCACGATCATCAGCCTGCCCGCGCCCCACCCACCAGCACAACGCGCTGAACAGCGCCGCGGTGCCCAGCGCGTAGTGCAGAAAATAGCGTTGATCCTCGGTGCTGATGTCGAGGCGCCAACTGCCATCAGACCAGTTCAGGCCCAGTAGCAGCCAGCTCAGCCAATGGCTGACCAGCGCCAGCCAGGGGAGTGCCGCCAGTTGCCGATCCACGCGCACCGCCAGCAGGCAAATGGCCAGCAACGGCGACCACAGCAGCAGCGCGTCGGCGGAAAAGTCGCCCAGAGCGATGGACGCGGCCTGCGCGAGTACTAGCGCCGCGATGCCGAACTGCAGCGGCTGAAGCGAAAGTCGACCGCTCTGCCAGATGGGCGGCGTGTGCAGCCAGGCGCGGCTGACGCTGCGCTGGAGCAGCCAGTTGCGGGAAGGCACAGCCACCATGCCGTAAGCAAGCGCAGCAAGGTACATGCCGCGCAGCCCGTCGGCATCTGCAGCGCCCAGCGTCAGCAGCCACCAGCCCAGCGCGCCGGCCAGCAGGCCTACCCAGAGCCACCCACGGTACACGTAGCGCATCAACTGCAGCGCCGCTGCGCTGATGATCAGGCTGTAGCCGAGGGCTATCGCCGCCGGGCCACTGCCGTCCGACACCAGCGCAGGTACGCTGTAGGCGCCAAGCAGGCCGATGATCGCCAGCATCGGCCCGTGTAGCAACGAGAGCGTCATGGTACCCAGCGCAACCAGCGCCAGTAGCGCGAAGGTCACGCCGGGACTCAGCAGGCTGTAGAGGTGCATTGCCGCCAGGATGGCCGCAAACAGGATGATGCTGGAGCCGCCGGCCAGTGCGGCAAACGCCGGATGGGCCTCGCCGGTTCTGCGTCGCAGCGTCTCGGCCACCGCATGCAGCGCGAGCCCCGTTGCCACCGCCAGCGCGATGCGCGCCGTGGGCCCCAGCAGGCCGCGTTCAATGCTGTAGCGCACCAGGAAGATCCCGGCCAGGCCAACGCAGAGGCCGCCCAGCCAGATCATCCAGTGCTGTTGCAGATGCACCAGAGCAGGGGAGGGTTCAGGAGCGCTGGGTGATGCAGCGTGGATTGCCCGGGTTTGGGATGGTGTCGCCTGATGCTGGCGGGAAATCCGCTCTGATCGTGCCACGGCGGCCTCTCGGGCCGTATTGGTGGCTGCCGCGTGTGTCGGTACACGTGAATCCTGCGCGTCCGGCGTTTGGATCGCCGGACGTTCGGGAACCGGCGCTGGCGCTGTGACGACCGCTGTTGCCGAATCGATCCCGGACGGGGTATGCCGGTTTGCAGTGGCCTCCACCCGCTGGTGCAGTCGGGCTAGCTGCCGCTCCAGCTGGTTGATGCGTTCGCGATACGACCGGACACCAGCCCGCCGACGACCCCTGCAGTCGCAAGCCCCATAATATGACCAGTGTGATGCCCCCTAGCACGCACAGCTCCCCGTGAGGCTTGGATGCCCTGTTCGCGCTGCGCGCCAGTGGCAAAGCAGGGTAGCCTGTTGGAAGGAGAGCGGGCCTGTGCCATGGAATTATCCTGTGCGCACCGTGATGTACGCGGCGCTTTACGCGCCCGGATCCCTGCCTGAGCGTCATGGAATCGCCCACCCTGATGGTGCCCGGCCTGCGTCTTGCATACAGGCCGATGTTGCCATTATTGGCCTGCACCAGGCTGTATGCCGGGTCTTTGGGCAGATCCTGCAAAGCCGTGGGTCGTCATGGCGCAGCGCAGGCATTCGCCAACCGCTTCCATCTCGAGTCGCCAATACGAATCCGCTGGCCCAGCCACTGTGCCTCGGGAAACGGATGATTGCCCGGGGCGTCCAGCGGGATGTTCGGCCTGAAGCGATCCGTGAAACTGCGATTCGGGCCGGTGTCGCGCCATGGTTGCCAGCGACTGGCGTGTCAGTACGGGGAAGGCATCGAAGTAAGTGCCCGGGGGCGGTCATACTCGATAACCTCGGAAAAAATCCAGGTCCGGCAGCGGCTCGTCGACGTTGCGCGCGAACATGTCGCGCAGTTCCTGCTCGATATCGTCGCTGTCGAGGTGCGCCCCTGCGGTGGTGATCCAGCGCATCGGCCGGCAGCAGGGGCCACAGGGTCACGCGGTGATCAGCTGGTCGCTCAACCAGGCGTTGATATCCCCGCACTGCCGGTGTCACGGGTACTGCCATCCGGCGCATTTGATCAGGGCGAGGCTGGACCCTCTGCCGAGGGGTCGGCCAGGAAATGCGCTGAGAGCGTCATCAAGGAGGGAATCTTCTTGGCGCGCGAATGCCGCCGCGTAATTTCATCCCGCACCGCCCAAACGCGATCACCCACCGCGCCGCGCTCGCCAGAGCGCCAGGCGATCGTGGGATTCCCTTGCAGGCTTTTTACCGGATAGCGAAGAATTTTAGGGCATTGACGCTGATGCTCATGCTCGTGGGTCGCTCAGTGAATAATTGGTGGGTTGATGGCATCCGCGCCGACGTCGCTGACGAAAGCCCCCCTGCGGCGCAGCGGCGGCCGCCTGCGGGCATTGCGATACCGGGTTTTGATAATGCAGCGCCCGCGCGCGTCGTAGATCGTCACTGTGCCGCCCTTGGCGATCACGGCCCACTGCTGACGATGCGTGCCGGGGCCAGCACCACCATTTGTCCGACAGCCACCACCACATAGCGGATGATTCCTCGCGCGAAACGCGCTCGTTCGGAGCGGCCTGCGCGGCCAGAAGCCGGCAAGCCCTCTTCCCGTATATAAACCGGCAAACACACTAACACGCTAACGCGTCGGCTTGAAGGTGGACGTGGTCAGGTCCCAGGTCTTTTCGTTGATGCCGGCCTGGCGCAACAGGTACTTCTGCACTTTATTGGTAGGGGTATAGGGCAGGGCATCCACAAACTCCATGAATCGCGGTACGAAGTAATAGGGCGCGTTGTCGTTGATAAACCTGGCGATGTCCTCATGGCTGGGGTTGGCGCCGTTTTTCAGTACCAGGTTGATCTTGAGTTCGTCCTCGCTGTCGAGCGCCTCGCTGGGAATGCCGAAGGCGGCGGCCTCGGCAACGTCCGGGTGGCGCATGACCACGCTTTCCACCTCCACCGTGGAGATGTTCCTGCCGGCAAAGCGCACCGCATCCTTTTTTCGGTCGACGAAGAAAAACGCGCCCGTGTCCGGATCCTTGCGGGCCATATCGCCGGTGAGAAACCACTCGCCGCGAAAGGCTTCTGCGGTGGCCTCGGGGTTGTCGAAGTAGCCATTGAACAGGATGCAGGGGGCGAGCGGACGCACGCAGATCTCGCCGGCCTCACCGTCGGGCACTTCGTTGCCGTCGTCGTCAAACAGGCGCACATCCGCGTCCGGAGGCGGAAAGCCCAGCGCGTACACCGGCGCCTCCACGTCGCAGTGCTCGTGGTTCAGCGACAGCAGGCATTCACTCTGTCCCAGACCGGAGCGCACCAGTTTGACACCGAAGCGGGTGGAAAACGTGTCCCACATCGCCGGCGGCAGGGGCACGATACCCGCCTCGCGCAGTGGCGTATCGGCGTCGTCCTCGCGCTCCGGCGTGCCCATCAGGAATACGCCCATGGAGCCCACGGCAAAGGTCTGCGTGGCGCCGAAATGCTTGATCCTGTCCATGAACTGGCTGACGGAAAACTTCTTCTCGATCACCACGCCAATACCCATCATCAGGGCACGCACGATACTGGTGAGCCAGGCGCCCGCGTTGTATAGCGGCATGGCGCAGTAGGCGATGTCGCCGTCGCGGGTTTCGTATTGCAGCGCCGTGCCCATCAGCGTGGAACGTATCCAGTTGTTGTGCGCCACCATCACGCCCTTGGATTTGCCTGTGGTGCCTGACGTCCAGAGGATGGCGTTGGTGTCGCAGTAGCTCATGCTGTCGTAGTCGGCGCTGATCGGAGGATGATCAGCCAGCTGGCTGAAGCTGACAGCACCCTTGCGGGCCGCTTCCGGCTCCTCGATCACCACGAGGTGCTGGTGGTTGAGGTCGTTCTCCACCTCCTCGATGCGACCCAGGTGTTCGGCGTCCGTCACCAGCACGTTGGCGCGACTGCGTTTGAGCGTATCGCTCAACCAGTCGCCTTTGTAATCCGTGCACACCGGCACCCAGATGGCGCCCAGCTTGTTGAGGGCGAGACACATCAGCACAAGTTCGGGCAGGTTGCCCACGTAGAAGGCTACGCGGTCACCCACTGTGATGCCCAGATTCGCGAAGCCTGCGGCCAGTTGATTGGTCAGTTGCTCGGCCTCCCCGAAGCTGATGCGCTGCTCATCGGTGATGAGGAAATCGGTGGCGCCATTGGCGGCCGCCTGCAGCGCGAGAATCTTGCCCAGGTGACGGTTCTTGGTATCGGATAAATCTACTGCGTTCATGCTGACCTTTTTCTCTGTCGGTGGCCGCGCGGTGTCGGCGCAACTGCGGTTGGGTCGCTAACCCGGCGGTGCGTAGCGCGCTCAGGGGCTTTCGCTCGCGACAAATTATAGTTTACTCTATAAAAACCCAGCGAAAACGTACCCAGACCAGGCACCGCATCGCTGAGGCCTTAGCATACAACGAAATTGGAGCCGGTGCCCCGCATGCAGGTGAATACGCGCTTTCCGTTGCTGACCTCGCCCGCCCGCATCGGCAGCATGACGTTGAAGAACCGCATGGTCATGTCTCCCATGACCACCGCCTATTGCCACGATGACCAGACGCCCAGCGAACGCCTTATTCGCTATTTCGAGGAGCGTGCCAGAGGAGGCGTGGGGCTCATCACCATGGAACTGATCACGGTGGATGAAGCCCACCCGTATATGCATCGTTCGATGACGCTCGGCCATGACCGCTATATCGACGCGCACCGGCGCATCACCGAACGCATTCACGCGCACGGTGCGAAGGTGCAGCCGCAGATCAGCCATACCGGCCCGGAAAGCGTTGCACCGATGTTCGGCGGCGCGCAAACCCTGGGGCCCTCGGTGAGTGTCGCGCCGGTGTGGGGATGGGCCAGCCGTGAGCTGGATATCAGCGAGCTGCCGGCCATTGCCATCCAGTACGGTGAGGCGGCCCGGCGCGCGCGTGAGGCGGGCTACGATGGGATCGAACTGCACGCCGCACACTGCTACAACCTGTTGGGTTCGTTTCTCTCCCCGTTGCGCAACAAACGTCGCGACGACTACTCGGCGTTCCGCGCGGAAACGCGCACCCGCATGATCAACGAGGTGCTGGGCGAAATTCGCGCTCGCGCCGGCCAGGACTTCCCGGTGACGCTCAGCATTTCAGGCTACGAGCGCGCGCCCGGTGGGCGCGCCCTGGATGATACGCAGCGCCTGGCGCCCGAGCTCGTGGCCGCGGGCGTGAGCTGTTTTCGTGTCAGCGGTGGTATCTCCGATCCACTGGTCACCATGATGGTGGGACGCTCCGAGTACGGCGATGCGCACAACGTGGCGCAGGCCGAGGCGATCAGGCATGTGGTGGATGTGCCTGTGATGCTGGTGGGTCGCATACACGATCCGGAGGTGGGTGAACGCATCCTGGCCGAGGGCAAGGCCGATCTTATCGCCATGGCCCGGCCCCTGCTGGCCGATCCCGAACTGCCGAACAAGGTCATGGCCGGCCGGCCCGAGCGTATCCGGCGCTGCATTTCCTGTGAGCACTGCATCGACTCGATGCAGACTCACGACAACCTGGGTTGCGCGATCAACGCGTTTAGCGGACGGGAGGGGGAGCTGGGGGTGACGCCTGGCAGGCGCAGGGTGGTGATCGTGGGCGCCGGCACGGCCGGCCTGGAAGCGGCCAGACTGGCCGCAACCGCGGGGCACGAGGTGATAGTAATGGAGCGACAGCGCCGCCCTGGAGGCTCCCTGACGCTCGCATCCACGGTGCACCGCGATAACGAGCGTTTCCTGAACTGGCTGCTGGCGGAAGTGGCGCGTCTGGGGGTCGAGTTGCGCACGGGCGTTGAGGCGAACGTTGCCGCGGTGCGCGCCGCCAACCCCGACCTGGTGCTGGTCGCCACCGGCGCCGCGCTGCGTACGCCGCAGATACCGGGGATGCACCAGCCGCATGTCTTTACGGGCGCGCTGTTGCGTCAGCTGGTAGCGGGGCGCCTCGAGGGGCCAGACGCGGCGCGTCTCAAGCCCTGGCAGCGACGCCTGGTAGACGCTGTTGTGCCGCGCTGTCAGCGCTGGCTCTCCCCCGGCGTGCTGCGGCGCCTGAGCCGACTGTGGCTGCCGCTTGGGCGTGAGGTGGTGATCATCGGAGCTGATCTGGTCGCCGTGGAGATGGCGGAGTTCCTCGCGCGACGCGGCCGCCGTGTGCACCTGCTGGACAGCGGGAGCAGGATCGCCCCGGACGTGGGCAAGAAGCGTCGGCATGAGCACATGGATCGTCTCGATGTCCTGCAGGTGACGGTGAACACCGGCATCGATATGGTGCGCATCGAACGCGATGCGGTGGTGATCGCAGTGTCCGCCGGCGAGCGCCGCATACCCGCCGACAGTGTGCTGGTGGCCGGTGAACCCGAGCGTGATACGACACTGGCCGATGCGCTCGGCAGTGCCGGTTTGACGGTACGGGTCATTGGTGATGCCGGCGCGCCGGGCCTGATCGCCGGGGCTACCCGCTCGGCCGCCGAAGCGCTGGCGGGATTTGGTTTGCCGGTCGGCGTCTGACCGGCTGGCTGCAGCGTTCTGCGTTGCAGTGGTGACGAATGGGTGCGCATTTCCTGCTGCGAGGCGTTGCGCTTCCCGTATTCACTGAGAGCCATCGGTAGCGAGCGGCCCCGCCCAGACGCTGGAAAGCCCGAAGGCGAGCTGCCGGGGGTCTTGCATCGGTATAGCCGTTCTTGGCGCCGGCGGCAGCTCGTGAGCCAGGCATATTTCAACCATGGCGAAGGGCTGCAGCTCTGCGATCGGCAGACGTATAACCGCCTCAGGACCAGACAGGTCCATGCTGCCCAAGTCGCGACCGTTGACTGTGACGTGGCTGCTGGCAATATCCGCGATGTAGCGCCCTCTGAGTGCAATCTGTACGTTTTCACTGCAGCGATTCAGGAGCCGCCTGTGCAGACGAAAGCGAATGCAGGACAGAGTGCCGACGCTCCAGACACCCCAGGGCTCAGGATCGCTCCAGCCCGCAGTAAAGAGCACCCGCCCTGGCAGATTGCCGCCGCTTGCGCTGTCTATCAGTGTTGGCACCCGATGCGCTTCCTCCACGCGTCTCGCCAGCGCCTGTGCGCGTGCTTCGATCGCGGCAAAATCTTCCCTGCGCCAGCATGAATTCTCCGTCGGGAAGGGGAACGCGATACCCGGCATATAGCGGCGCGCCAGGCGTCGATTGCAGCGCCTGAAGTGGCGGCGAATGTTGTGCACGGCCTTTTCGTCGAGAAAATAACGGGTAGCGGGACCATTCTGCGCCAGCATTGATTCTGTCACGTCAACCAGTGTGTCGCACTGCTCTTGAAAGGCCGGATCGCGCTTCCATGCCTGCACCAGCAGGGCGCTCTCCACGTCAAGGCTGGGGTTGGTAAGCTTGCCGCCATGCAGGAACCCCGTTGCGTCGGCAATGCCGAGCTCCTGAAGGAGATCGGTCACCACGTCTCCACCCAGCAGATTGGCTGCGCTAAAGGGCCTGACCCTGAAGCCCGCCCCCGGAATGACGCGCTCCCAGCGGCGAAGCGTGCGATAGTAATTGCGCCGGGGGTCGCGCAGGAATGCGTAAGCCAGTGCATATTCCAGCAGCCCCGAAGGTTGAGCGATGGAGCGTATGTCGCGCGCGCCTGCGTGCATGCGCACCCACTGCAGATGCGCCGATTGAATGATTTCCGCCTGGTCGCGCACGTACACCAGGATATTCACATCGTGGTCTCCGAGCGCGCTCGCCAGGAGTCGAATCTGCCGGCTGTTGAAGCGCACCATCCCTTCCCAGGACAGGAACGCCAAGTCATAGCCGCATGCCTGCGCCTGCGCGAGTTCCGTGGTCAGCGCCTGGAGTGCGTCCTGCGTCAGGCTGCTGAGCAACTCAGAGTGCCCGTTATCAATGCCCAGGCCGGTGAGCGGCAGGTACACCGAGCGCGCCAGTAGCCAATCCCGATTGCCGGGAAGGCTCGATTGAATCGCGGTACTCCCGGTTTTGTCGGTACCGATGTGCAGAATGACTTTCACTGAAGCCCGTGTCCCTCGATGCCGGTGCGGAAGTCGCCCGAAGCCACCACGTGCCGGACCATGTTTTGCGACCGCCGCCGCTCTGTTGAGATCATTCTACCTCCCGGGTCCGCTGTAGTGGCAGGTTGCTGGCATGTTTGCTGTTCGCTCGCGCGTGGAGTGTTTACACTAGGCACACTCAGCCTTGAAGCGGGAACTCACTCAGTGGATCTGGTGCTCAACACCCAATCGTTGCGTCCGCCTCTCACCGGTATCGGCAACTACACGTTCCACTTGCTCGATCAGTTGGCGGGCAGTGAGGATATCGGTGAAGTGCACTGTTTCGATGGTAGCCGCTGGATGACGGCAGAGGAAACACTTCGTTCAACCGAAGCACTGCGGGCCAGCGGAGGCCTTGCGGGTGGCCGGGTATTCGACAGGGCTATAACAAGGTTGCGCGGTTTCGCCGCCAAAGTGCCTGGTGCACAGTCTGGCTATGCAAGAATCATGGAGCGGCGTTTCAGTGACGGGATGCGGCGACGACGCGGCGCGATCTATCATGAAACCAATTACATATTCATGCCGTGTACCGGACCCTGCGTGACAACAGTGCACGATCTTTCGTATATCTCCCATGCCAGTTTTCATCCACAAAACGTGATCGACCTGCTCGAGTCAAAATTGCCGGAAACCATACGACGGGCCGACCGGATCATTACTGACTCTAATGTGGTACGCAACGAGTTGCTTCAGCACTTCGCCATACCGGATGAAAAGGTTCGAACAGTCTATCTCGGTGCGGACGAAGCGTATCGCCCGCGCACTGGGGAACAGACCTCCGCCGTGCTGGCAGACTATGGACTTTCGCATGGCCAGTACGTGCTGCTGACGGCGACCCTTGAACCGCGTAAAGGGATAGACACCTTGCTGGACGCATGGGCAATGCTGCCTGAAACGCTGCGTCGGGCGTTTCCGCTGGTGCTTACCGGATCCGCTGGCTGGCGCAACGGTGGCGTTCTGGCGAAGCTGTCGTCGCTGCTGGCAGAGGGGACGGTGCACTATCTGGGTTACGTGCCGGCCGAGGTGTTGCCTGTCCTGTTTTCCGGCGCGGCGGTTTTTACCTATCCGTCCGTATATGAGGGTTTTGGCTTGCCGGTACTGGAGGCCATGAGCAGTGGGGTGCCGGTTGTTTGCCGCGACGGCACTGCGATGGCGGAATTTGCGCAAGGGAGTTGCGTACTCTGTGTTGATGGCCATGCAGCGGAGTTGAGTGCCAACATCGAGATGCTGTTGAATGACGAGCAAGTGCGCGCAGCGTGGGCTGAAAAAGGCCTGCGGCAGGCACGCAAATTCTCCTGGCAACGCTGTGCGGCTGAGACGGTTGCCGTCTATCGGGAAGTGCTGTGACAGGGAGGCGCTGTGGAGCCCGGTGTTTTCCTCGGCCCCGTCTACGCTGCCAACGGGCATGCACGTTGTGGAGCGACAAGTCACTCAGGTAGTGATCAGCCTCAGGGCCTGCAGCTGCAGATTGGCATGGCGAATGTGCCGCCGATTCCTCTATCGTAAACGCAAGATGGTCTATTTCTTCCTGGCGAATTGAGGTTCACCTCGCGCAGTGCGGTGAGACGCTGTAGTTCAGCGCCGAGCAGCGATCGCCATGCTCGCCTCCGCCGCGGCCAGAATCTCCTGCAGGCGAGCCTCGGCGCGCTGCGTGGCATGCGCCATCTTGCTTTCACGTCGTCGCTCACCTGTTTGATTATTGCCAGAGCGGTGGCTTTTTTGACGCGTTCGATCAGGCTGTTCAGCCGCTCGTGCGGTACGATATCTGCCAGGTCCTTGCCGGGCGTCCACCAGCAGGCGCAGCGGAGGAGCGGCAGGAAGCGTTCAACCCCGAGCTTGCGTGGCGCCACGCAGTTCACCGTGTAGAGCATTTCCAACAGCAGTGTACCGGCAGGGACCCCCTTGAGTTTTATCGTGCCGATGGCGGCATTCCCCAGTTCGGTGGAGTGCACCATATCCATGGCTTCCTGGATGATGGGGTGCTCCCACGTCAGGAACTCCATATCCTCTCGCACCAGCGCGCGCTCGCGGCTGAAGGTCACGGTAGTGCCTTCTTCCCGAACGCCGGGGAAGTGTCCGGTCAGCATGTGCTCGGAAGGACGCAAGACCAGTGCCTTCTCGGAGTGGAACTCGGTTTCGACGCCGTAGGCTTCGCAGAGTGATTCCAGGTACGTCTCCAGTGTGTCGCCGCCCTCTGCGTCCACAATACACTCGATCAGCTCGGCCGCGAGCCGGGGTTTGCAGGAGTTGCGTTCCAGCAGCCTGTCCCGCCCTTCGCGTAGCTCCGTTCGGGTGCGCGCGGTGAATTCCGCTGTATCGTCGAGCAGCGCGGTGAAGCTGGCGTCGCGCTTCTCAAGCTGCTGGAGTAATCGTTCGCGGAAGTTTTCAAAGATCATGTAGCCGGCAGAGCAGCTGTCGCGGAACAGGTTGAGCCCAACGTCGTACCAGTCGAGTAGCGTTTCCTGCGCGCTGCCGCTCAGGTGGGGGACGTGA
This sequence comes from Halioglobus sp., assembly GCA_041396005.1. Classification (GTDB taxonomy): domain Bacteria; phylum Pseudomonadota; class Gammaproteobacteria; order Pseudomonadales; family Halieaceae; genus Marimicrobium. Next base: position 57,363 of record JAWKZK010000005.1, on the reverse strand, counting down.
ATTTCCACATCGCGCGTTTGCCCGATGCGGTCGAGGCGTCCGATTCGCTGCTCCAGCAGGTCCGGGTTGAGCGGCAGGTCGAAGAGAATCAGGTGTCTTGCAAACTGGAAATTACGTCCTTCACTGCCGATCTCCGAGCATACCAGCGTCTGGGCGCCGCCGGTTTCGTCGGCGAAATACGCTGCCGCGCGATCCCTTTCGACGATAGAGAGGCCCTCATAAAATGCTGCCGAGCGGATGCCTGCGCGCAGGTGGAGGTGGTGCTCCAGGGCGACAGCGGTATCGGCGTGTGCGCAAATCACCAGCACCTTTTCTGGCCGAAGCCCCTTGAGCGTGTCTTCGAGCCAGGCGACACGCGGATCGAATTCCAGCCAACTGGTATCGTGGTAGGGGAGTTCCGGGTGCAGGCGTGCGTCCAGTTCGACGCTGGCGTGCCGGTAGGCCTCGGGTAACTCCAGCGGGTAGCGGTGCAACCTGCGCGAGGGGAAGCCGCTGATCGCGGCCCGCGTGTTGCGAAACAGAATCCTGCCTGTGCCGTGTCTATCCAGAATGTGCTCGATCAGCGTCTCTGGCGGCAGCGAGGGATCCAGGCCCTCGGGCAGATGCTCCACGGGCATGCCTGCTTCCAGCTGCTCCACCAGCGTGCTCCAGACCTGGTAGCGACTCTCCTGTGCGCGGAATTGCTCGATATCGTGAAAGCGCGCAGGGTCCAGCAGACGCAGCCGTGCAAAGTGGCTTTCCTGTCCTATCTGTTCCGGTGTCGCGGTGAGCAGCAGCAGGCCGGCAGTATGCCGGGCCAGCTGCTCGACCAGGCGATAGTCGTCACCCGCGCCCTGGGCTGACCAGTGCAGATGGTGCGCTTCATCGATGGCCACCAGGTCCCAGCTTGCGTCGAGAGCCTGCCTCGACAGCTCGGGCCGTTGCAGCAGGTGCTCCAGGCTGCTCAGTACCAGCTGCTCGGTCTCGAAGGGGTTCTCGTCCTCGTGCGCATCCAGACGCTGCTGGTCGAACAGGGAAAACCGCAGGTTGAAGCGTCGCAGCATTTCTACCAGCCACTGGTGCAACAGGGAAGGCGGCACCAGCACCAATACGCGTGTGGAGCGCCCGGTAAGCAACTGTTGCTGGATGATCATGCCGGCTTCGATGGTTTTACCGAGGCCCACTTCATCCGCCAGCAGCACCCGCGGCGCATACCGTCGGCCCACTTCCGCTGCAATGTACACCTGATGCGGCAACAGGCTGGTTCGCGAGCCCAGCAGTCCGCGCACCGGCGAGCGTTGCAGGGCATCAGCGTGGGTGAAGGTTGCTACGCGCAGTGCGAACTCTTCATTGCGATCAAAATGTCCATTGAGCAGACGTTGCTGCGGTGTCGTGAGTTGCACGAACGCGTCCAGTTCCAGCTCCGAGACGGTGCGTTCCTGCTCGTGGTGATCGATGCCGATGTACACGAGCAGGCCCTGCTGTTCGCGCACTGCGGTAACCTTGAGCTCCAGATTGTCGATGGTGGAGATGTAGTCGCCCGCTTTGAACCGCAAGCGCGTCAGCGGTGCGTTCTCGATGGCGTAGGTGCGCTCCTCGTCGACCGCCGGGAAGGCCAGCGTAACGCGCCGACCGTCGATGTCCACTACGATGCCGAGGCCGAGCTGGGCGTCAGCGTGGCTGGCCCAGCGTTGTCCGATCTGGTATTCCATGCGTGAAAACTGTGTGATGCGCTATGCGGGGTAGGGGCGTGAGTTTATCATCAATTCACCGTGTCGTTGAAAAACAGGGCCATGCTGTTGCGGTAGGCGTGGGCCAGTAAATCCTCTGCCTCAAGGCCCTTCACCTGCGCCACGCACTGCGCAATGAAGGGCAGATAGCAGGGTGCGTTTTCCTTGCCGCGATAGGGAACCGGCGTGAGGTATGGCGCGTCCGTTTCCAGCAGGAGGCGATCCACGGGCGTGGCGCGCACCACCTCGCGCACGTTGTCGGCGCGGTTGAAGGTGGCAATACCGTTGAATCCGAGGCTGAAACCCTCGCCGAGGCAGAACTCTGCCAGCGCCAGCGATGACGTGAAGCTGTGGATCACGCCTTTCCTGGCAAGGGTGCCGCTGTAGTTGCGCAGGATGTCGCGGGTATCATCGTCGGCCTCGCGTGTGTGGATGACCACCGGCATGTCCAGCTCGGCGGCGAGCGCAAGTTGCGCTTCAAAGACCTGCCGTTGAGTGTGCCTGTCCGCGTGTTCGTAGTAGTAATCGAGCCCGATCTCGCCCACGGCGACGATACAGTCAGCCTGCATACCCTCTCGCACGGCCTGGGCCACGGCCGCATCGTAACTCGCCGCTTCGTGAGGATGGATGCCCTGCGTGCCCCAGACCTTGGAGTGGGTTGCCGCCAGTTCGCGCACGCGCTGGAGGTTGTCGGGCGACACCGCGATGGTAACGATACGCGACACGCCCGCCTGTTCCGCGCGCGCGAGCGTCTCGGGAAGCGCCTGCGCTTTCAGGTAATCGAGATGGCAGTGCGTCTCGACGATGGGCGTTGTGAAGCGCGGTATTTCGGCACGCTTTTTCTTGCTGTTCATGTCGCCTGGCTTGTTGAGTTCAAGTGTCTGCCTTGCCGGCGGGAATCCGCTGGCGCATTTTCATTTGTTGCGGCGTACGCAGCTCGCGGATGGTACCGGTGATTTCGTCCCACAGCCAGTTGTGCAGCGGCGAGTTGGCGGTGCGTTTGTGGGCCACCAGTGCGTAGTTGATACCCACCTGGCTGGCGAGCGGCATCGGCCGTCCCTTGATACCTGTCATCGCGCTGCTGTTGTGCAGCACGTAGGCGGGCCCGGGCAGGAAATAGTCGGTTTGCCGCAATACTTCCATGGCCGTGAGCAGGTGTGAAATCTCCAGCGTGCCCAGTGGGTGATCTATCAGCGGTGTGATCGCTTCGGCGTTGCGCCCCAGTTCCAGCTGTTCCCAGTCTGACACATACAGCCGGATCAAGGGGTATTGCGCCAGTCGCTCCCAGGTAATGTCTCCCTGGGTGAGAGGGTGCGCATCGCGCACGAGAATGGCCGACGGGCTGCCGCCCAGCTCTTCGATGCGGTAATCGTCGCTGTAGTGCGCCTGGAGGATATGGATCGTGAAATCGAGGTTCCCCAGGGCAAGTTGCTCGAGCTGGTTTTCGATACGCGTGATCACCCGGAGATTGAGCTGCGGGGCCTGGGCGCTGAGCCGTTGCATGAGTCTGGGCAGCAGTGCCAGGCCGATGTACTCCGACAGCGCCAGGGTGACTTCACCGCGAAACGCGCAGGGGTCAAAACCGGGCTGAGCCAGCAGTTGGCTGATATCGCCCAGCACCTCGGTCAGCCCCTGGGCGAGCTGTTCGGCCCTTGGCGTCGGTTGCATACCATGGCTTGAGCGGGTAAAGAGAGGGTCGTCAAAGAGCTGCCGCAGGCGCGCGAGCGTCTTGCTCATCGCCGGTTGAGTGATGAATAGGCGCTCTGCCGCTCGGGAGACATTTCGCTCTTCCAGTAAAACCTGCAGTGAAATCAGAAGGTTAAGGTCGACTCTGGCGAGATCTCGGGTGTCCATGGAGGCTATTATGAATTAGATTCATGGTCATCATCAATCGAATATATTGGATGTATATCAGGTTGCGCCGTAATCTCCACGCATTCAACGAGCGGCTTCTCCCCGGAGCCGGCCCGTGGCGAGAGTTGCGGGTAGATGGGAAACCCTCCAGGTCCCGGATCGTTGTTGCAAACCCGCCGCGTGGCGGGTTTTTTTTGCGCCTCAGGCTGAGCGGAGTTTGGGTTGCACCTTGGGTCTGGCAAGGGGTGCGGCGCGTCGTTTGGCTTTGGGTCGGGCTGCGGGCGTTTTGGCCTTGCCCGCTTTTTTCCGGCCTGCCGATGCCGCCTTCGCAGTGCGTGTCTTCGCCTTCTTCTTCGCCGTTGTGGTGGACGCTCTGGAGCTGGCGCTGGGCGAGGCCTTCTTGCTGGCCGATTTACGGGTGGCCGCAGCGGCCGGCCGCCGATTTTTTGGCGTACTGCTACCCACCGGACGCTGCCGCTTGGGTGAACTGATCTTGGCTTTGGCGGCCACGCCGGCGGCCCTTGCATTTACCGCGCCCAGGGCAATCGCGGCCGCATACAGTTCTTCATAGGCGCCTACCAGGCAATCATGATAGAACTCGGGATCGGGCATGATGTCGCGGTCGGCCAGGACCGAGAGTGTGACCTTGCCGGAGTAGCTGAACACTAGGTGGAATATTCCCATGCCCGGGGTCAGCACGCCCAGGCCGTAGTAGTCGACCATTTTTGCGCCTGCGCAATACAGCGGGAAATCCGGCCCCGGTACATTCGAGATACAGGTGGAAATATTCACCGGCAGGTGGCGCGACAGATCATTGCGCGCCCAGAACCCCGCCACGGAACGCGAGATCAGAGGTGAGAACACGCCTGCGATCTTGAGCGCGTCCACCATGGGGCTGGCCTCGCCGCTCTCCTTGGCTTCGCGGGTGGATTCGCGTATGGCCGTGAGGCGCTCAAGCGGATCCTCGATGTCGGTGTGCAGCGACGTGAAAACCGAACCGACCTGATTGTTGTCGTCGGTACTGCCGCGCCGGGTGCGCATGTTCAGGGGCAGTGCCGCGGCCAGTGATCCTTCCTGTGGCGCTTCGCCCTTGGATTTCAGATAGCGCAGCAGTGCGCCACCGATGATGCCGAGTGCGACATCGTTGACGGTAACACCCACCGCGTTCTTGATGTCCTTGAAACCTTCGAGGGGGAACTCGGCGGCGTCGAACACCCGGTGCGGGCCGACGGGCCTGTTGAGAATCGTCTTGGGTGCGCTGATATCCGGCCTGGGAATTTCCTTGCGCAAAATACCCAGCGCGTATTTACCCATGTCACGTGTATTCTTCAGCGTACCACCCACTAACTGGGCGGTATTGACCACGCTGTTGAACGTCGCCTTGGTCAGAAGCTCGGCCATTGAAGGCGCCACATCCACCAGGCGCGGTTCCGCCTCCGGCTGCATACCCTGCTCGGGGTTGGGCACCAGATCGTGCAGGGCGGCCATGAAGGACGCGCCGCCGGCGCCGTCCACCAGCGAGTGGTGCATTTTGGTATACACGGCGAAGCTGCCCTTCGGTACGTTGGGTATGTTGTCCAGGCCCTCGATAATGTAGGCCTCCCACAGCGGACGCGACAGATCCAGTGGCCGCGAGTGCAGGCGCGCTACCTGGATGCAAAGCTGCCGCCAGTCACCGGGTTCCGGGAGCGCGATATGCCGCAGGTGAAATTCCACATCGAAGTTGGCGTCTTTTATCCAGTAGGGCCTGTCGATGCCGCCGGGCACTTCTACCAGACGGGTGCGAAACAACGGCAGGTTGCCAAGGCGGCGTTCGAAACTGGCGATCACGTCCTTGAAGCGCACAAAGCCGCCCGGGGCCGTCGATGGATCGTAAATACCCATGCCGCCCACGTGCTGGGGCGTGTTGGCCTGCTCCAGGTTGATGAAGGCGGAGTCGAGAATTCCTAGCTGTTTCATTGTTGGTGTGCACCTCTTGAGCCAATCTGGCCCGCTTGACCCTGGATAGTGTTCGCGCCCGTCGCGCGCTCGGTCAGCAGGCTGACCTTCTTAACAGTAGTTCAACTTTGTGCCTTTGGCACGTGTAACGGCCTCCGCTGCCGGCGCCGATGGCGTTTCCCGCAGCTGCCACCGGACGCTAGGCGTTTTCCAGCACCATGATGGCACCGCTGGCCTTGATCGGCGAGCGGGTTTTCCATTCCACCACTTCTGCGCAGTGCTTTTTGGCACAGCGCTCCGCCATTTCGAAAAACGTGGAGCGCTCCGGATCGGCAATCAGGATGTGTTTGACACCGGCCTTGACCGCCCGGTTCACCATGTTGGCCACTGGATCTACCAGCTCGTCCCAGAAACAGATGTCCGCCGCAATCAACATGTCATAGCCCTTGAGCTTGCTGGTGCTGAGCTTTTCGAAGCGCGATACGAGGGCTTTGGTAGACACGCCGTTGATGGCGGCCGTCGCGTGCAGATAGGGAAATACGTCCGGATCGGCATCCACTGACGTGACGTTCGCGCCCAGCTTGCTGGCGCACCAGATGCCGCCAATCCCCCAGCCGCAGCCCACGTCTATCACCCTGCGGCAGTGCTCTGGCGGATGCTGGTGCAGGTAGTCGATCAGGAGACAGGTGGACTTCCACAGTTTATTGCCGTGGATGGAGGGTTCGACGCCCTTGCGCTTGAGCTTGCGAATATCCGGGTGCGACGCGGTCGGAATCGTGACTCCGCGAAAGCGGCGTGAGGTAACGGGTTTCTTCTTGCTCATTCAAGGGGTCTCTGGGCGGTGGTAGGGTTGATCCAGATGGGGGAGGTCCAGGCTCGCTCCTGGATAACCGGGCTGTAGAAGGGCTCGGCCCCCGGGTCGAGGCAGCAATTGCTGTAAACATCGCCGATGACGCCGGCGTCGGCCATTTGCGCATTCCTGGCGGCAGCCTGCGCCGGGCAGTCATCGGCCAGCGGGTTCACGCCAGCAGCCTGGCATTGCAGGGTACTCCAGCGACACGAGGGGTTTTCGAGCACGCGCACATAGTAGAAAGCCGCCTGTGCCGGGTCGTACTGCGGGTCGCGCCAAACGGTGCACAGGCTGGCGTGACCGCTGCCCGTCGGGGCGCAGCTTTGTGGATCTACCCCGGCGCCGGACTGTCCGCCGCCGGCCACGCTGACCACGCGTTCGTGCGTGTTGCCTTCGTCATCCAGCCACCCCTTGATCACCTGCACACGGTCCAGGTCGAGACCCGGCCGCCCGCGTGATCCGGCGTCTTTCACCGCGCTGACAAGAAACGCGGGAGATTCGAGCGGGGCCGCGAGTTCGCCGCCCATCGGTACGCCGCCTGCATAGGCCTGGCGACCATGTTCGGATCCTCGCACAGGTCAGCGGGGTAAGCCTTCCCGGCAAAAAAACGCACGATGGGCCGCGTCCCGCTGGTGGCGTAGGTTTCCCGGTTGCGCATACCGGTGAAAATACTGTCGCGAGCGTTTTCTTCGGCCCAGACCACGGCCAGGCCGCCGGGATTGTCGAAGAAATGGTCCTGCACGTTGCGGTAGCCCGCATCACGCCGCCCGAGGTGCCCCGGGTAGTTGGCCTCTTCGGTGCCGCCGGGAATGGCGCTGTGTGTGTCGGTGCTGCCGATAAAACCCATGCGGAACGGGTTGATGCCCGTGTCGCGCTCCAGGGCCAGGCCGTCTTTCAACGCATTGCGCACCATATTGCGCCGTCCGAAGGCGTCCACGCCGACGGGCGCAGCCGCCTCTGTGCGCACCTTGCCCATCACGGTGCCGAGCATCGACAGGTTGTCTGCCGCCGCCTGCTCGAAATCACACAGTTCGTCCTCCGTATCCACGCCGGCTCCGGCCAGTCGATCAAAACGGCATTCGCTGGCGGCCTTGTGCTGTACCAGTTCCACCAGTGGTTCAAAGAACAGTCTGTCCCGCGCCTCCCGCGGGCTGCGCGGATCCGGAAACATAAGGCCGCGGCTGAGGTTGGAGTTGTGCGGGATAGCCAGCACATCGCAGCCCGTATCGCCCTCGATGCACTGCTCGCGTAGCAGTTGCCAGAGCACGGGCACGCTGTTGGAGCCCGTGTCGTAGGTTGAAATGGCGCTTGCGGTGACTGCCGCGTTGCGGAAGATCACGTTGCGGTGCAGGTTCGAGTAGTTGGGCGCGTCGGAATACTCGTAGCCGACGAAGGTGGTGAAACGGCACTCGGCAGAGCGGTCATAGTGCTGCTCTGCCGCGTCGCGTATGCGCTGCCAGACCTCTGCGTGCGCCGCGCGGCAGTCGCCCAGGCGACAGACGAAGGATTCGGGTTTGCGGTTGGACTCGTCGATAACGCCCAGCGAGACCCAGTAGTTGGCGGCCAGCAGTTGCGCGAAAAAGTTGTCGCTGCGCGTACCAATGCAGGCGGGAAACCAGTAGGCGAGTGAACCCGGATCCCCGGTGCACAGCGCCAGGGGCCCCAGGAACTCCGCATGGTCGGTCACTGCGGTGAAGTCCAGTGGCCTGCTGATCTGCACCTGCACGGTTTGCTCGCCGTCTGCATCCGGCAGCGTGATGGCTTCGCCCTTGGCGAACCGATAAGCGGCGTCCGGGTCGTTGCGCTGGCTGGAAACATAGCTGTCGAAGGAGTAACTGGTGTGTACATGCAGGTCGCCGAACAGGGGGCGCTTCTCCGGCGTGTAGTCGGCGCAGGGCGCGCGCTGCTCGGTGCGTTCGAACGCCCCGGCCAGTGCGGGCAGCACGAAGGCAGAGAGCAGCGCGATCACCTTCAGCGCGCGGCGGGAATGTGGAAACATGGGATGATGGATGACCGCTTAACGTAATGACACTCTATTGTCGCATTCGGCGCGACGCCGCGCCACTTTGCGATGGGCTGAATGGGGGCATGGTGGCGGTGGCGGCCTGCAGGGCGCTGGGATACGATGGCCGCGACAGTGCAGCATGCGGCCGGTATCGGTGCGGCGGGCGCATGGCTTAATGCGATGAAGGACAGTAGCAGTGAAACGACAAGTGGAACTCCTGGAGAAGAACAGGCCCCGGCAGGCGCGCGCCAAACGCACTTACGAGGCCATTCTCAACGCCGCCGCCGAGTTGTTGGTGGAGGTGGGGGTAGAACGCATCTCCACGAATCTCGTTGCGGAAAGAGCGGGCATCACCGTGCCGGCCTTGTACCGCTACTTTCCGAACAAGTATTCAGTGCTGAATGCCCTCGGCGCGGGCCTGATGGATCAGCAGAATCAGGTATTCCAGGCGTGGTTTGACGAGTACTCGAATGGTGCGCCCCCGCAGGCGCTGCTGACGAATGTGTACGAGCTGCTCAGGCGCACCTACGAAGTGACGCGTTCGCAGCCGGGCGGTCTTGAAGTGGTACAGGCGCTGCGAGCCGTGGCTCCGTTGCAGGAAGTGCGTCTCGAGTCGCACAGGCTGGTGGCGGGGCGCTTTTCGGAACTGGTGGCGGAACTGCTGCAGCAGCCGGTGGACGAGTTACTGATGAACCGGGCGCGTATATCCATCGACGTCGGCTACGCCATCGTCGAGATGGCGTTGGAAGACGACAGCCTGGATACCGAGCGGATTCTGCAGGAAGGCGCGCGCATGGTGCAGGCCTACTGGGCGAGTATTCTCGCCGACAGTTAGGCGTTGTCCGAGGCGATGACTTCCTCGGCCTGAGGGCCCTTGTCGCTCTGGCGCACGACAAAACTGACGGCCTGTCCATCGCGCAGACCGCGACGTCCGTTACTCTGGATGGAGCGGAAATGCACGAAAATCTCCTCGCCGTTGTCGCTTACGATAAAACCAAAACCCTTGGAGATGTTGAACCACTTTACCTTGCCGTGTTCGCGCTGGCCGGTGGCGGTTGCGCCAGGTGCTTTGCGCTGTGATGTGTCCCGCGTCTGCGGGGTTATCCCGGATCGCCCCGGCGGTCGCGGTTACTCCGTACCCAGCAGGACGCGCTGGCGACACAGGCAGCTGCAGGCACTTCCAGATGGCGAGGTTGAACAGGGAGCCTGTTTGCAGTGTGGTAACGATACTTGCAGTGATGGCTGCGATCAGCAAGGGCGATCAGTATTTTCACGGTAACGCTCATTGTGTTCCTCATGTTGCCGGCGTGTTTCGGTTGTTTGCCCGTTCAGGGCGTCAGGCAGTCTACCATCAATGCCCGGGATTGAAGGTGCGTGCACATTGGCATCGGCGTAACGCTGCACGCGACACGGTATCGCGTCATGCGCGCGGGGGGACCTGGCCGGCGAGCGTGCGGCGGCGCTGCCGCGCTTGACGCGGTAGCGCTTGGGAGGCGGAAGCCGGCCGGGCTACAGCTTCAGAACGTCTTCGGCCTGCAGGCCCTTTGGGCCCTTCGGTGAGCGTGAACTCCACGTTCTGGCCTTCGTTCAGCGTCCGATAACCTTCGCCCTGGATGGAGCGGAAGTGCACGAAAACGTCGGCGTCATCTTCCGGCCGGGTGATGAATCCAAATCCCTTGGCGTTGTTGAACCACTTCACCGTGCCGCTTGTGCGATCATTCATACCACTATCCTCGGTCCAGCTTTGCTTTTATTCGTTGTATCCGCGTGCGCCGTGTCAGAGTGGCCGGATACAGGGGTCCAGGTTTGTCAGAGTTGCTGCTGGATGCGCAGTAACTGCTCCTGCAGAGTTTCCAGTCTGCGTGCTGCTGCTTCTGCATCTTTTTTCCGTTCTTTGGCCACAACCTCCGGCGGGGCCCTGTCATATAAAATTGGCGTTGTTCAGCTTGCCGTCGAGGCGCGCGATATCCTGCTCTTCCGTATTTTCTTTTTCCAGCCGTGCGCTCTCTGCTTTGTCGATCAGCCCTGCCATCGGCACGAGAATCCTCAAGGTCGCCGCCAGCGCGGTAGCCGCCGCAGGTGGTTCTTCAGCCTCTGACAACCAGCGTACGTCCAGCAAGTTTAGTCAGCTTTTTCAGGTATTGCGAATTTTGCGTCAGCCTTTTTTGTCGACATCGTCGCCGCCGCGCAGCAGGAGCGATATCTCCCGCCCCGGCGGAATTTGCATTTTCCGAGCGGATGGTTCGCACGCCGACGATCAGGCCTTTCAACCACTCGATATCCCGCGTTTGCCTCGGTGTCGGTGTTGCCATCCGCCACGGGGTGGGGGCCAGCATGATGGTATCGCCTGATCTGCCGGCAAGCCGGCGCCACCGACTGCCCAGATCTCCTCGGTGATGAAAGCATGAACGTGTGCAGCAGTCGCAGCCAGGTTTCCAGTACCGTGACCAGCGTGTGGCGCGTGCCGCGAAGGCGGCAGCCGATGCCCCTTCATCCCACAATACCGGCTTGGAGAGCTCCAGGATACCAGTCGCGATACCGTTCCAGATAAACTCATAGAGCGCCTGCGATGCAAGATCGAAGCGATAGTGTTGCATGCTGCGCGCAACCTCTGCCGCAGTGGCCTGCGCCTGAGCGGTGATCCAGCGGTCCGCCAGGCTCAGTTCGGTCTCGGCATTCGCCTGAATGCCGCAATCCTGGTCGGCACAGTGCATCAACACATAGCGAGCCGCGTTCCAGATTTTATTGCAGAAGTTGCGGAAGCCTTCGATACGACCGACGTCAAACTTGATATCACGCCCGGTCGACGCGAGCGAATAGTAGGTGAAGCGCAGTGCGTCTACCGTAGGCGGCTATGCCCTCTGGGAACTGCCGGCGCGTGGCTGTGTCGATTTTCTCGGCGAGCTGCGGCTGCATCATGCCTGCGGTGCGTTTGGCCACCAGGCTTTCCAGGTCGATGCCGTCGATCAGGTCGATAGGGTCCAGCACGTTGCCTTTGGATTTCGACATCTTCTGGCCCTCCGCGTCACGCACAAGGCCGTGCACATAGACCGTTTTGAAGGGCACTTCCTCGCGCAGGTGCAGGGTCATCATGATCATGCGCGCGCGACCCAGAAGAAAGATTATGTCGAAAGCCGGTGACGAGAACGGAGGTGGGATGAAATGTGGCGAGTTCGGGGTGTCCTCGGGCCAGCCCAGGGTAGAGAATGTCCACAGCGCGGAGGAGAACCAGGTGTCCAGTACATCCTCGTCCTGCCGCAGGGGCGGTTGTCGTCCAGCGAATACGCTTCCCGCACCGAGTGCTCGCTGGCGCCCACGTAGAATATTACCGTCGCTGTCGTACCAGGCAGGGATGCGATGCCCACCAGAGTTGACGGCTGATGCACCAGTCCTGGATATCGCGCATCCAGGCAAAATAGGTGTTTTCCCACTGCCGCGGCACAAACGTGATATCGCCGTTTTCCACCGCCTCGATGGCCGGTCCTGCCAGCGCAGGGCATCCACGTACCACTGGTCGGTCAGGTAGGGTTCGATCACGACGCCGGAGCGATCCCCGCGCGGCACCTTCCGGGTGTGCGGCTCCTCTTTCTCCAGTAACCCGCGTTCACGCATGTCCGCGACCACGCGTTCGCGCGCGACGAAACGATCAAGCCCGCGGTAGGCTTCCGGTGCGGCGTCGTTCAGGCTTGCGTTGTCGTCAAACAGGTTGATCATCGGCAGACCGTGCCGTTTGCCCACCGCATAATCATTGAAATCGTGGGCGGGGGTGATCTTGACGCAGCCCGTGCCGAATTCCCTGTCAACGTATTCATCGGCGATGATCGGGATGGTGCGATCGGTAAGCGGAAGCTCCAGCATGCGCCCGATGAGATGCGCATAGCGTTCATCGTCGGGATGCACCGCAACGGCGGTATCGCCGAGCAGGGTTTCGGGGCGCGTGGTGGCGACAGTGAGGTGGCCTTCGGCACCCGCCAGCGGGTATTTGAAGTGCCAGAGCGAGCCCTGTTCCTCCTCTGCGACCACTTCCAGGTCAGAGATCGCCGTGTGCAGCGCGGGATCCCAGTTAACCAGACGCTGCCCGCGGTAGATCAGTCCTTCATGGTAGAGGCGGATAAAACTTCCTGAACCGCCGCGCTGAGGCCCGGATCCATGGTGAACCGTTCGCGAGACCCAGTCCAGCGACGACCCGAGTCGGCGCAGCTGCCCGCGTGATGGTGTCTCCTGACTGCCCGCTTTCCTCTCCCATACTTTGTCGATCCTCGCGGCCCAGGTCATGCCGCGTCACGCCTTGCGCCTCAAGCTGACGCTCAACCACCATCTGCGTGGCGATGCCCCGCATGATCCGTGCCCACTGCCACAGGGTGTTGCAGCCGAGCATGCGGTGGTAGCGGATCAGCGCGTCCATAATGGCTTCCTGGAAGCCGTGGCCCATATGCAGGCTGCCGGTGACGTTTGGCGGCGGGATCTGTGATCAAAGGGAGAGCCGTCGCCGGACGGTGCGAAGTAGCCACTGGATTCCCAGTGCCTGTACCAGCGGGTTTCAATATCGGCGGGTTGGAAGGTTTTTCCATGCTGTGGCTAATCCGGCTGCAGTGCTTCGAGGGGCCGACGCCGGCGTCCGGGGTCTGGCAGGGCCGGCGATTATACGTTAGTGATCGCCCGCGCGAAAAGGTGCGGACGATGGTGGCGCTCAGCGGTTCACAAGGTCGTGTTTATCCATCTGGTAGCGCGCTGGCGATAAAACTGCCAGGATTGCCGCAGCGCAGCGAGGCTTTTCAGGGTCCTGCGTCACGACTTCCGCCACGCGTTCGAAGCGGCTGAAGAACGGCGGCACGGTGTACTGGAGATTGATCAGCAGCCCGCTGTGCTCGCCGGGCTCCTGGCCCCAGCCAATGCTGATAGCCTCGCAGCTGTCCTCACCGGCCAGCGCGTGTGGCAGAAAGCTTGCGGGGCGCAGCTGCCACAGTTTTTCATCCAGCAGGGCGGCCTGTTCCTGGCTGGCCGCATGGATGAACACACGGTGGCCCTGCTGAAACGCCTTCTCGGTGAGTCGCGTGGCTACCTCGAGGCGTGATTCCGGGGCGCTGGACTTCAGAACGTAGAAGCCCACGCGCGTCATCTGTGCTCCTCCAGGCGCGTCAGCAGGTACTGGACCAGCAGCGGCACCGGCCGGCCGGTAGCGCCCTTGGGCGCGCTGTCCCACGCCGAGCCCGCGATATCCAGGTGCGCCCAGCGATAATCTTCCGTGAAGCGAGCGAGGAAGCACGCCGCAGTGACGCTGCCCGCACCCGCGCCACCGATGTTGGCGATGTCTGCGAAGCGACTGTTGAGCTGTTTCTGGTAGTCCTCCCACAGCGGCATTCGCCAGGCGCGGTCATGCGTTTCCATGCCGGCCGCCAGCAGGGCGTCTGCAAGTGCGTCATCGTTGGCGAACAGGCCACTGGCGTGCGAGCCCAGCGCCACGATGCAGGCGCCGGTAAGCGTGGCGATATCGATCACCACATCGGGTTTGAAGTGCGCAGCGTAGGTCAGGGCGTCGCACAACACCAGTCGCCCCTCGGCATCGGTGTTGAGTATTTCAATGGTCTTGCCCGCCATGCTCGTCACCACGTCGCCGGGCTTGGTCGCCAGACCGTCGGGCATATTCTCTGCCGCCGGAACGAGGCCCACCAGGTTGATGGGGAGCGCCAGTTCAGCCACCGCGCGCATGGTGCCGAAGACGCTGGCGGCGCCGCCCATGTCGTACTTCATTTCATCCATCTTTGCGCCGGGTTTGATCGAGATACCGCCACTGTCGAAGGTGATACCCTTGCCTACGAGCACGGCCGGTTTGTCGGCCGACTTGCCGCCCTTGTAGTGCATAACGATCAGCTTGGCAGGCTGGCGGCTGCCGGCAGACACCGACAGCAATGCACCCATGCCGAGCTCGCGCATTTTCTTTTCCTCCAGCACCTGCACGCTGAGCTTGTCGAGGCGTCGCGCAAGTGTCCGTGCGTGGCTCGCGAGGTAGGCGGGCGTGCAGATGTTGCCCGGAAGGTCTGCGAGAAAGCGCGCCTCGTTAACGCCCACGCCGATGAACTTGCCGCGGTTCAGGGCGGCCTTTGCGGCCGCAATGCCGGGTTTGCCGCCGGTATCCACCGTCAGCTTGCGCAGGTGCATGGGTATCTTGGGCTTGCTCAGGGTTTTGGTGTAGCGGTAGCTCGACGCGGTGAGTTGGCGGGCCAGGTAGGCGAGAAACCACTCGGCGTCCGCCAGTTTGAGCTTGCAGGCAGCCAGATGCAGGATGGCGTCGGTGGCGTGAATATCCTGCAGCGCATGTGACAGCTTCGCGCTCAGTGCGCGCATGGCCTTGCGGTCGAAGCCGTCGGACTCCCCGCAGCCCAGCAGCAGTAGACGTTTTGCCTTGCCGCTGCCAGGGAGGTGGAGAACCTGTCCACGCTTGCCACTGAAATCGCCCAGGTCCAGCGCGGCCTGGAGGCTGCCGCCGCAGGCCTTGTTGAGCTGGCGGGCTTCCGCCGAGAGGCCGCCTCCGGCAAACACCGGCAAAATTGCACACTGTGTCGCCGCCGCGGCTGCATCTGTGATGCTGCGGGCAGTAAAGGTGATACCGGACATGTTGGAGCTCCCTGGTCGTGTGGTCGTGGTCACGTGATTCTGGTCTTGCTGTCGTTGTCAGGTCGAGACGCAAGTCGCGCACGCCGTTTGTGCAGAACACGCGCTGGCCAGGGCCCCGGGCCGGGCAGCCAGTGTAAGCGGCGCGCGGGCGAAACTGAACCGGTTGGGCCTAAACAATGCGGGTTTTTTGGGAACCTGACCGCTGTTTGTCCGTCTAGGATTTCGCGGCATTGTCCCGCCGGCGGCGCTCGCGGCGCGGCAGGAGGATGAGCTGCGTGCGCGAGAGTCGATCATGCCAGGTGCGCTTTTGCGGATCTACCAGGCACCATAGATAGCCCAGGCCAAGGCATGCCGCCGACAGCGTGGCGCCCAGGCAGCGCAGCAATGCCTGACCAAAAGCGGGTGCCTGGCCATCGCTGCCCACCAGCTTGATACGCCAGGCCTGCATGCCCAGGGTCTGGCCCTGCTTCAGCCAGAACAGGATGAAAAAGCCGTACACGCTGGTGATGACGAGCGCCTGGGCAAGCTGTGGATGCAATTCGTGGGTTTCGCTCCCGAATACCTTGACCTGCACGCCTAGCGCCAGGGCATTGGTAACGGCGACCAGGGCAATCACCAGCAGCGCATCGTACAGTATCGCCGTCAGGCGGCGCGGCAGGGAGGGTGGGGGAAGCGATGTCGTATCTTGCATGCGACGCAGTTTAGCACTGAGGACGGTCGGGCAGAATCAAAAGTCAATTGAGCGCCACTTCCGGCGCGTGCTACATTCTCGGACCCTTGTCGGAACGAATGCCATGAACATCCTGCTGGTGGAAGACGACAGACTGGTGAGCGATTTCATTGTCTCCGAGCTGGCGGCGGCCGGGCATGGCTGTGAGCACGCGGCCGATGGCCCCGGTGGGCTGCAACGAGCGCAGGCGGGCGATTTCGATGTTGTGATCGTGGATCGAATGATGCCGCGCATGGACGGTCTCACACTGGTGCGTGCGCTTCGCGAGAGTGGCGACCACACGCCGGTGCTGGTGCTGAGCGCTCTGGGTGAAGTGGATGATCGCGTGCAGGGGCTCCACAGCGGTGCCGACGATTACCTGGTCAAGCCGTTCTCGATGGCCGAACTGCTCGCGCGGCTTGAGGTACTGCATCGACGCGGTGCGCAGGCTGCCGCCGAGGTGGCCACGACGCTGGTGGTGGAAGATCTGTCCATGGATCTGCTACGCCAGCACGTCGAGCGCCAGGGCCGGCACATTGCGCTGCAACCTCGCGAATACAAGCTGCTGGAATACCTCATGCGACATGCCGGCCAGGTCGTCACGCGCGGGTTGTTGCTGGAGCACGTGTGGGGATATCACTTCGACCCCCAGACCAACGTGATTGACGTGCACGTGTCTCGCCTGCGGCAGAAAATCGACCGCGATTTCGAGCAGCCGCTACTGGTGACCGTGCGCGGCGCAGGCTACCGACTCGGCCCGCAACGCGGTGACTGAGCGCAACTTCGTGCAGGTTGGGGAAGTACTGCGCAGCCTGACATTTCGCTATAGCGTCAAGTACGTCACGGTGCTCAGCGCGTCGGTGTTTCTCGCCGTCGGCGCATTTTATGCGTACTTCAGTTATACCTCTTTTGCGGAGCTTGGCGAGACGGTGCTCGACGAGCTGCAGTCGCTGGAAGTGATCTACCGCGGACAGGGGCTGCAGGGCGTGGACCAGTACATTGCGGACCAGAAGACGCTGCCCACCGCGCAGCGTTATTATTATCTGGTGACGGACCACGACGGCAACAAGGTTGCCGGGGACTTGCCGGCGAGCCCGCGTTACACAGAGTTGCAGGATGGATGGCTGAGTTTCGAACTGGCGCTGCAGGACTGGGACGGCGCCTACGACGTGGACTTCCTCGCGCGTCCAGTAGAACTGGGCGATGACTATCGCGCCATCGTTGCACGCGATTACGCCGATATTGTCGATCGCGCGCGGCTGGTCTTCAGCAACCTCATCCGGGTCATGATAGCGACGATCATTCTGGGCATCATCGGTGGATTCTTCAGCGCCGCCAATGCGCTGAACCGCGTGGAGAAGTTGAACCAGGACATCTCGCGTATTATTCGCGGTGCGCCGGGCCAGCGCCTCGACGTGAGCGACGAGAAGGGCTATGTGCGTACGCTTGCGCTGGTGGTTAACCAGATGCTGGAGCAGATGGAATCGTTGATGCTCGGTGTTCGGAGGGTGTCCGACAATATCGCGCACGATCTCAGGACGCCGCTGACGCGCATGCGCAACGACCTGACCCAGTTGCGCGCCGGACAGCTTGCCGACAGCCGTGAGCAACTGGATCGCATTATCGAGGAGTGTGACGACCTGCTGGCGTCATTCAATGCCTCGCTGCGGATATCGACGCTGGAGGCCGGCAGCCGCCTGAGCGGCGGGCAGGCTGTGGATCTGGCGGCGCTGCTGGGCGACGTACTGGAACTGTACGAGCCGCTGGCGCAGG
Organism: Halioglobus sp.; assembly: GCA_041396005.1. Taxonomy (GTDB): domain Bacteria; phylum Pseudomonadota; class Gammaproteobacteria; order Pseudomonadales; family Halieaceae; genus Marimicrobium. Next base: position 39,910 of record JAWKZK010000005.1, on the reverse strand, counting down.
AGCGGGATATCTCGCTCGCGCTGGATGCGCCGGCGGGCTGTGAGTGCGTGGGTGAGGCCGATCTGCTATTTCAGATGTTCGCCAATATTCTCGACAACGCGGTGAAGTACACGTCGGGCGGCGGGCGTATCGACATCCGGTTAAGGGCATCGCCCGGCGGCGGGCAGACAGTCGTTGTCAGCGACTCCGGGCCGGGCATTCCGGCGGTGGAGCGCAAGAACGTTTTCCGCCGGTTTTACCGCGTGGAATCCAGCCGTTCGGAGCAGCCGGGCCACGGGCTCGGTCTCAGCCTGGTGCAGGCGATTGCCCAGTACCACCGGGGCAGTGTTGAACTGAGCGCCAATCATCCCGGCCTGCGTGTCACGGTGCGGCTGCCCTGAGCACTGCGGCCCGGCTAGTCTCGGGTCTGCTCGTCGGCGAGGGCTATGTGGTCGGTGGCAGGGGCCTCGCCCTCATAATGCCTGCGAAACCGCTCCTCCAGCACCACGCTGCCCTCGGGGGCGAGCGCCAGTTCCGAAAGGTCCAGCGTCGGTGGCGCCGGCGTGTCCGCCGCACAGTCGCTGAAGTCTGTACCCGGTGGCGTCAGATCAATAGCGCTGGTGTCAGGCGCCGGTAGCGGCTCGGCCCCAGGAAGATTGGGTATCGTGCCACCCGGATTATCCAGCGCGATGTGGCTGGTGTCCGGGGGCGGGGGCGCCGCTGCAGGTTCTGCGGACAGCCGTGTTGCGTCGTTATCGACGCTCAGGCTCGAGCTGATAGGTGCCGGCGGATCCGCCGGCCTGCGCTCTTCGGGGCGCAGGAGATCGGCACCCACTGGCGCGAGCTGAAATTTTTCGTCTTTGGCGGGTTTGGGTGCCGCCGCGGGCCTGGCATCGGAGCGGAACCGGGTGTCATCCTCGGCCGCCGCCAGCGCCGCGATTCTTTCGGCGGCGGACTGCCGGCGCACTGCATCGGTGTTGTCCGCAGGTGCAGCGGCAGATGCCGCCGGCTCAACGGCCTTGATGATCGCGTGCGCGCCCACCCTGGCCATCGCCTGCTGGTATTTCCCTGCAGTGCTGGCGTCGCAATCGCGCTTGAGAATCTGCACTTTGCCGCTGAACAGTTTGTCCAGCGTGGCTTCGTCTGCATTGAACAGCGTCGCCAGTCCGCTGCGCACGGCAGGCGCGGCGTGTCCCTCTATAATCTGGCCCGCGTAGTAGACGGTATAGCGTGTCGCCACAGGATGCCTCCGCTGAATACCCCTTCGCAGTATACGTCAAGCGTCTGTGGCATGGGCACGACGGTGCGTGGCAACTGTTGACAATGTTTAGCCTGCATTGCGGGCCGGGCTTCTGCTAGACTGGGCGATTGGTTCTTCTGAGAGTTTTCCGTCTTCGTTCATGAGCGACCGCGTACCCACCCGATTCGTGCGAACCCTGCTGCGCATGGTGGGTGACAGGGGGTATGATTTCAGCCTGGTGCTCAATGACGCCGGCCTCGAATTCGATCCGCTCGACGAGAGCCATCCCGCTTATCGCTCCGAAATCAGCGCGATGCAGTACTCGCGCATCTACCAGAGCGTTCTCAGCCTGCTACAGGACGAGACGTTCGGCACCACGGGCAGTGAACTCGTGGCGCCAGGAGCGTTTCGCATGATGTGCTACTGCATCATCTCCTGTCGAAATCTTGGCGAAGCGATACAGCGTGCGTCAGAGTTCTACCGCACGTTTTTTGACGAGCGCAGTCAGCTGTTCACCAATTTCAGCGATCATCACGCCAGGGTCGGTTATCGCACCCGCGTGAGCGATGGCGGCTCGCGTGTCGCCGCGCCGGACGCGTACGGGCTGTCCATGTGGCATCGTTTCTTCGGCTGGCTGTGCGGGCGCCCCCTGGAGCTCACGCGCGTGGACTTTACCGGAGCGGAGCCCCGTCGGCTGGAAAAGTACGAGCGCCTTTTCGGCTGCCCGTTATACTTCAATCAGGCGAGCGACCTGTTGTACTTCGACAGTGCCTGCCTGGCCTGGCCGATCGTGCACACCGAGCACTCATTGCGAGAATTTCTGCGTACCGCGCCCTACCAGCTTCTGCTGATGGAGAACAGCCCCGAGGGCCGCAGTCTGTCGGTGCAGGTAAAGGCGATGATCGGACATGATTTCAGCGAGGGATTTCCCGGCTTCGATACGATCAGCCGGGCCTTGAATATGTCTGCTCCCACGTTGCGTCGACGCCTGAAAAGTGAAGGCACGACGTTTCAGCGCCTGAAGGACGAGGCGCGCTGTGAGGCCGCCATGCTTTGCCTGGATCGTCCCGAGCTGTCCATCAACGAGGTGGCGTTGCAGATGGGTTTTACCGACCCCAGTGCCTTTCACCGGTCATTCAAGAAATGGACGCAGCAGACGCCGGGGCAGTATCGCGCCGCGCGGCGTCGCCCGGCAAGCGCCTGAAGATCTGCCGACAACGTGTTCAGTGGCGTATACCCGCGCTGTGATGCGGGCATCTGCTCTGTTAAAATTTCCGGCTGGAACAGCATCCCGCAACGGGCTTGAGTAGAGACAGACATGATCGTACAGGCTGAAATAGAACAGCAGTTGCAAACCTGCTTCACCCCCGCGCATCTTGAAGTGGTTAACGAGAGCCATCAGCACAGTGTGCCGGAGAACGCCGAAACCCATTTTCGCGTGGTAGTGGTGGCCGATGGCTTTGCGGGCAGGTCGCGCGTGGCGCGCCACCAGCAGGTTTACGCCGCCCTGCGCGCGCAACTGGACGGACCGGTACACGCCCTCGCGTTGCACACGTACACGCCCGGGGAGTGGCGCGAGCGAAATGCGCCAGCGCCTGATTCGCCCGCCTGCCTGGGAGGGAGTAAAGCCGATGCCTCCTGAGTCTGCTGCGACCGTGGTCGCGGCGCTGTATAAGTTTGTGCGCCTGGAGGACTACCACGCACTGCGCGAACCGCTGCTGGATGTGTGCAGGTCGGCGGGGGTGCGCGGCACACTGCTACTCGCGCGCGAGGGTATCAACGGTACTATCGCGGGAAGCCGACAGGGTATTGATGCGGTGCTGGCATACCTGCGTCGTGATCCGCGGTTTGCCGATCTGGCGCACAAGGAATCACTCGATAGCCATATCCCGTTCCACCGCATGAAGGTCAAGTTGAAGAAAGAGATCGTGACCATGGGCGTTGAAGGTATCGACCCGAACACGCGTGTGGGCACCTATGTGGAACCGCGCGACTGGAACGCCCTGCTGCAGGATCCCGAGGTGCTCCTCATCGATACGCGCAACGATTACGAATGCAGTATCGGCACGTTCAAGGGCGCCATCGACCCGGGCACGACGAACTTTCGCGAGTTTCCGCAGTACGTTCGCAGCCACCTTGACCCGACCCGGCAGCGCAAGGTCGCCATGTTCTGTACCGGCGGAATCCGCTGCGAAAAGGCTTCGGCGTACATGCTGGAACAGGGGTTTGCAGAGGTGTACCACCTGCGCGGCGGTATCTTGAAGTATCTTGAGGAAGTGCCGCCGGAGGAATCGGTGTGGGAGGGCGAGTGCTTCGTGTTTGACAACCGTGTATCGGTGGATCATCAGCTGCAGAAGGGTCATTATGACCAGTGCTTCGGGTGTCGCCACCCCATCACCGAGGAAGACAAGCGCTCAAGCGAGTACGAGAAAGGCGTTTGCTGTCCGCACTGTTTCGACAGCCAGACGGCGGAGCAAAAAGCGCGTTTCCGCGAGCGGCAGAAACAGGTCGAGCTCGCCAGGGCGCGAGGCGAGGCGCACGTCGGGGCAGCGCCGCCGCAGCGCCGGCTGGCCGAGGGATAAACCGCCCTCCCCCTGGCGCGATGTCAACGCAAGTACTGGTTCAAGGTGTTGCGGAACGCCGAGACAGGTACAAAACGGCTGTAACCGATGCTATCGCCCTCCGAGATGACGCCGCTGAACTGCACCGTGCCGGTCGCTGAACGCTGTGTCACAGCGCCGCCCGACGAGCCCTTTAGCGCAACGCAGTCGGTATCCGCGGACACGCGCTGCTGGGCGGTGATACGGCAGTTTTCATGGTAGCGCAGGCTGCGCAGATGCCCGCCTGCCGTTGCCGAGTAACCCGCCATACTTACCGGTTTCGCAATATCCGCGCGCTCGGGGTGCACGGCCAGCGACACCGCGGTGCTTTCGTCGATACCTCGCTCAAGGCGGAGGATGGCCCAGTCCGCATGCATGCCGCCGCCGTCCGCGAGCTTGCGGGCCGTTAAGGTTAACGCAGCCTTGTCGCGCGCAGCGAGAGAAAACACGATCGGCCGGCTGAGGTCGCGATAGTGTTCCAGGCAATGCCAGGCGGTGACGATGATCCGGGCTGTTCCGCTGCCGCTGCGACTCACCAGCGTTGCGCTGCAGTCTTCGAGATAATGGCTCGCACGGCCGTCTGTACGGCGCTGCGCGGGCACCGCCAGCGAGCCGATGGCGGCTAGCCAGTCGGGCGAGGCGGAGGAGGCTGTCTGTCGCGGGTCCGGCAAGGGTGATTGTGCCTGCACAGGCGTCATGCCTGCCACCACGGTCGCCAGTCCCGTCATCGCCAGCAGCCGCCGCAGAGCGCGCGCCCGGCGACGGGGGAAGCGCCTCGACGCAGGTGAACCTGCGCTTGCCGATACGCGCACACGCCTCTCCTGAGCAGGTTGATGACAGGGCGCGATGCACGTGTGGCTTGGATGCGTGCGCCAGTGGTATTAGCATGGTGGTCGTTTATCAGGTTTGTCAAACACGGAGAGACGCGGGCGCATGGGATTGCAAACAGACAGGGTGGTTGTGGTGACGGGCGCGAGCCGCGGTGCGGGCAAGGGTATCGCGCTGGCGCTGGGTGCCACCGGTGCAACGGTCTATGTGACCGGACGTACGCTGACTGAAGGTGCCGCGCCACTGCCTGGCACGGTGCAGGCCACCGCGGATGCCGTGACGGCAGCCGGGGGCAAGGGCATTGCGGTGCACTGTGATCACAGCGACGAGAGCATGGTGCAGGCGCTGTTTGAGCGTGTGCGCGCGGAGCAGGGCCGGCTCGATATCCTGGTGAATAATGCCACCAGCCTGCACGATGCCCTGACAGACACCGGGCCATTCTGGAACAAGCCGCTGGAAATCACCCAGCTGTGGGATGTGGGCATGCGATCGCACTACACCGCCGCCTGGCATGCCGCGCCACTGCTGCTGGCCAACGGCGAGGGCCTGGTGGTCAATACCTCATCCTTCGGCGGTCGCATCTACATGCATGGGCCCGCTTACGGGGCCGGTAAGGCGGCTGTCGACAAAATGTCGCACGACATGGCCTTCGATTTTCGCCCGCACAACGTGGCGGTGGTATCCATCTGGATGGGCCTGTTGCTGACCGAGCGTACGCAGCGTGTGTTTGACGCGGAACCGGAGAAATACGCCGATCTGGCGGGTACCGCCGAAACGCCCGAGTACACCGGGCTGGTGATAGATGCGTTGGCCCGCGATCCGGCACTGATGGAGAAGAGCGGCAAGGTCTGGATAGGCGCTGAACTGGGCGCGCACTACGGGATCACCGACGTGAACGGCAGGCAGCCGCCTTCGCACCGTATGTTCTTCGGCGATCCCACCGTGTTCGGCGATGCGGTGGTGGAGTAAGTCGTCGACGAGAAGCGATTGTTGATACCTCAAATAGAGGATGCGCACGATGTAAATGCCGCGTTATAGTGCAAAGCATCGGGTAACTCTACGAGAATAAGTCAGCGTGCGGCGCGAGGAAATCCCATGACGAAACACGAAAAAATCGATAGCGGTGAGGCGGTCAGCAAGTACGGCCTCGATAGTCTGCGTGCCCAGGAGTTGCTGGGCGCGGCGAGGGCCATGGGGCCGGCGCTGCGCGAGCGACGAGCCCTGGCCAGGGAGCAGGCGCGGGTGCCCGATGAAACCGTGGCTGAGTTCCGGGAAGCGGGATTCTTCAAGATATTGCAGCCCGAACAGTGGGGCGGGTACGCCATGGATCCGCAGGTGTTCTACGCCGTGGGTCTGGAGGTGGCCAAGCATTGCCCCTCCAGCGCCTGGATTCTCGGCGTGATCGCCGTGCACAACTGGCAGCTTGCGGTGTTCGACGACCGCGCGGCCCAGGATGTCTGGGGAGAAGATCCCTCGGTACTCATATCGTCCTCCTACGCGCCGGTCGGCAAGGTCAAGGTGGTCGAGGGCGGTTTCCGGCTCAGCGGCCGCTGGAGTTTTTCCAGCGGTTCGGAGCACTGCAAGTGGGCGTTCCTGGGCGCGGTGGTGCCCACGCCTGAAGCGCCTTTTGATATGGCCAACTACCGCACTTTCCTCGTGCCGATCGAGGATTACGAGATCGTGCACAACTGGGATGTCGTAGGTCTGCAGGGTACGGGCAGCCACGACATCGTGGTAGACGACGCGTTCGTTCCCGAACACCGCACACACAAATCGATCGACGGTTTTCTCTGCCAGAACCCCGGCAACGCGGTGAACGACCAGCCGCTGTATCACATGCCGTTCATGCAGGTGTTCGTGCGTGCGGTGTGCACGGCCACGCTGGGCGCCTGCGAAGGCGCGCTTGAGGCCTTTGTCGAGGTGGCGAAAACGCGCCAGGTCGGTCCGAACAAGATGAAAGACGACCCGTTCGCCCGCGTGCTGGCCACCGAGGTGAAGGCGGAAATCGAAGAAATGAAACTCACCATGATCCGCAACTTCGACGCCATGATGGCAAGTTGCCGCGCCGGCGAGCCCATCCCCATTGAGGATCGCGTGCGCTATCGCTACGATTCCGCAGTGGTCGCGGATCGGTGCCTGGCGCTGTCCAGCCGCATGTTGAAGGCAGCCGGAAGTGGCGGTATACGCGCCGGCAGCGAATTGCTGTCTTACCATCTCGACATACTCGCCAGCCAGGCGCACGTGGCCAATCATTCCACGCCATTTGCCGTGAACATGGGTGGTGTGCTGTTTGGCGAAGAAAACCGCGATTACGCGCTGTAAGGACGAGGAGTCTACACCATGTCAATGCGCGGTTTATTGCCTGAGGGCCACTATGCCGAGTGCGCCAACGGCTACCGGATGCACTATCTCGACGAGGGTGCCGGCGAGGTGGTGGTGTTCCTGCACGGGTCTGGCCCGGGTGCCAGCGGCTACAGCAATTTCAAGGGAAATTACCCGAGCCTGGTAGCGGCGGGCTATCGCTGTATCGTCCCGGACCACATCGGGTATGGTTTTTCCGACAAGCCCGACGACGTCGATCATCCGCTGTCGTTTTTTGTTGAATGTATCACGCAGACACTGGACGCGGCCGGCGTGGAGCGCTGTACACTCGTGGGCAATTCCCTGGGCGGCGCGGTTGCGCTGGGCCTGGCGCTGGAGTACCCCGAGCGGGTCGAAAAGTTGATTCTCATGGCGCCGGGAGGCTTGAGCGAGCTTGCCGAGTACCAGGCGATGCCAGGCATGCAGAAGGTATTCCAGGTGTTCGGCTCCGGCGAGGCGGTCACGCCCGCAGTGATGAAGGACCTGTTTGCAACGGGGCTGATGTACGATCCGAAGTACGCCACGGACGAACTCGTGGCCGAGCGCATGCAGGTCATGCAGATCATGAACGGCCATGTGATGAAGACCATGCAGGTGCCGGTGCTGGTGGATCGCCTGCCGGAGATCAACTGTCCGGTGCTGGGCTTCTGGGGCATGAACGAGCGCATGATGCCGGAAAACGGCATTCTAGCGATGGCGAAGAACCTGCGTCACCTGCGACTCATCCTGGTAACCGAATGCGGGCACTGGGTCATGGTGGAACACGAGGACATGTTCAATCGCGCCTGCCTGGATTTCCTCCAGAACGGTTAGCGGCTCACCCGCTGCGATCTCCCGCCGTGCGCCTCCCCGCGGCGCGCCTGGAGACGATTCAGGCGTGAATAGTTAAACCCGAAAATTGTCGGAAAGCGTGTAGAATTCCGCGCTGATGCCGGTTGCAGGGTGTGGCCGCAAGGGCTCGAACAGTCAGGATACGAATATGGATCAGCAGCGCATAGACAGCCTGGGCGATGAGTTGTACGCGGCTCTGCGGGAACAGCGGATGCTGCCACCACTGACCGACCGCGAGCCCGGCATTACCATAACTGACGCTTACCACATCTCCCAGCGCATGGTGAGCCTGCGTGTCGAGCGCGACGGTGAGCGCATCGTGGGCAAGAAAATCGGCGTCACCAGCAAGCCCGTGCAGGATATGCTCGGCGTATTCCAGCCCGATTTCGGCTTTTTGACGGACAGCATGGAGTATCCGGACGGCGCGGCGATCGCCGTTGCCGGTAACCTGATCCAGCCGCGCGCCGAGGGCGAAATCGCTTTCAGGCTGCGCAGCGATCTGGCCGGTCCAGGCGTGACCGAGCAGGACGTCCTGGATGCTACGGCAACCATTATGCCGTGTTTCGAGATCGTGGATTCGCGCATCCAGGATTGGAAAATCCGCATACAGGACACGGTGGCGGACAACGCCTCCTGCGGCGTGTACGTGCTTGGCCGTGACGAAGCGGACCCGCGCGATTTCGATCTGCCCAACCTGAAGATGAGCATCTACAAGAATGGAGAGTTGCATTGCGAAGGGCTTGGCAGTGCTGTGCAGGGTAATCCGCTCACCGCGGTCGCCTGGCTGGCCAATACCCTTGGTGAGTTCGGCATTCCCTTCAAGGCGGGAGAGGTGATTCTATCCGGCTCTCTGGCGCCCCTCATCCCGGTAGTGGCCGGCGATGACATGGCATTGACCCTCCATGGGATAGGTGGGTGCCGTTGCAGATTCGTGTAAGTTAAGCTGTGTACGCGTGGCGGTCGAGCCACGGCAAGAACCAACCAGAAAGCGGAAATCAACATGAGCAAGAAAGTCAAAGCAGCCATCATCGGCCCGGGCAATATCGGTACGGACCTGTTAATGAAGGCGATGCGCAGTGAAGTGATCGAGCCGGTGTGGATGGTGGGTGTGGTTGCGGATTCGCCGGGGCTGGCGCGCGCCGCCGAGCTCGGCCTGAAGACGACCGCTGACGGGGTCGATGGCATGCTGCCGACCATGCGCGAGGACGGTGTGCAGATCTGCTTCGACGCCACGTCGGCGTACGTGCACGCGGAAAACAGTCGCAAGGTGAACGCGCAGGGTGCGGTAATGATCGATCTGACGCCCGCCGCAATCGGCCCCTTTTGCGTGCCGCCCGTGAATCTCGCGGAAGCCGTCGCCGCACGCGCGATGAACGTCAATATGGTGACCTGTGGCGGCCAGGCCACGATCCCGATGGTAGCCGCTGTCAGCCGTGTTCAGGCGGTGTCCTATGCCGAGATCGTGGCCACGGTGAGCAGCAAGTCCGCCGGACCGGGCACGCGCAAGAACATCGACGAGTTCACGCGCACCACGGCGACCGGCATTGAACGGGTGGGTGGCGCAGCGAGCGGCAAGGCGATCATCATCATCAATCCCGCGGAGCCGCCGCTGATCATGCGCGACACCATTCACTGCCTCACGGTGGATGAGCCTGACCAGGAGGCCATCACGCGCTCCGTGCACGAGATGATCAAGGAAGTGCAGCGCTACGTGCCCGGGTATATCCTGAAAAACGGCCCGGTATTCGATGGCAAGCGTGTATCGATCTATATGGAGGTGGAAGGTCTTGGTGATTTCCTGCCGAAATACGCCGGTAATCTCGATATCATGACGGCCGCCGGCCTGCGGACGGCGGAGATGTACGCCAGCGAGATTCTGTCAGGTAAATTCAACCCGGTTGCAGCCTAGATAACACAGCGAAGCCGGTAACAGGGAGACAACGAGCGTCATGGATCTGAAAGGCAAGAAAATTACGGTTCACGATATGTGCCTGCGCGATGGCATGCACCCGAAACAGCACCAGATCAGCGTGGAGCAGATGGTCACTATTGCCACGGCGATGGATGACGCCGGTATTCCGCTGATTGAGGTGACCCACGGCGACGGTCTTGGCGGCGCCTCGGTGAACTACGGTTTTCCGGCGGCATCCGATGAAGAGTACCTGACGGCGGTGTGCAAGGCGGTGAAGCGCTGCAAGGTATCGGCGCTGCTGCTGCCGGGCATCGGCACGGTCGACCACCTGAAAATGGCCGTGGACTGCGGCATCGGAACGATTCGCATAGCCACGCACTGTACCGAGGCGGATGTGTCCGAGCAGCATCTCACCATGGCGGCGAGCATCAAGGGCCTCGATACGGTGGGTTTCCTCATGATGGCGCACATGATAGGCCCCCAGGAGTTGGTGACGCAGCTGAAGCTCATGGAAGGCTACGGCGCGAACTGCGTGTATATCACCGATTCCGCGGGCTATATGCTGCCCGATGACGTCAGTGCGCGCGTGGCGCTGGCACGTGCTGAGTTAAAGCCGGAAACCGAACTGGGTTTTCACGGCCACCATAACCTGGCCATGGGTATTGCCAACTCCCTGGCCGCGGTGGAAGCCGGTGCCAATCGCATTGACGGCTCACTGGCGGGGCTGGGAGCCGGGGCGGGTAACACGCCGCTGGAGGTCTTCCTCGCGGTATGTGATCGCATGGGCGTTGAAACGGGCGTCGATCTGTTCAAGGCAATGGATGTGGCCGAGGATCTGATCGTGCCCATGATGGATCACATGGTGCGGGTCGATCGGGACTCACTGACCCTCGGTTGGGCCGGCGTCTATTCGTCTTTCCTGCTGTTCGCCAAACGCAGTGCGCAAAAATACGGTCTGTCCAGCCGCGATATCCTGGTCGAGCTTGGCCGTCGCCGAACGGTGGGTGGCCAGGAAGACATGATCGAGGATCTGGCGCTGGATATGGCCAGGGAGCGCGGGGCGGCCTGACCAGCGGCGCGTCCCCGCGGCAGCGCATTGCCCGCTCAACAGGCGGGCATTACTTCTTCTGCCAGCCGCTGCCGGTGCTGATGAATTCACCGGCGGGGGTTTTCTCTATGGCCTTCTTGCCGGCGCGAACCTCCACCGCCTCCAGGCTGATACCATTCTTGTTGGCGATCTCCTGGTAGTGCGCCTTGCGCTGGCTGTTGATGGAGTCGATCAGGGCTTCCACCTCGGGCGAGCTGACTACCGACGCCAGGTAACCGCCGGCGGTTTCTCCTACCAGGCCGCGCGTCTTGGCGTCGTCCAGTTCCAGTGCCATGGCGCCAGTGGTGCCCAGCAGGGCGATCAGCAGCGCCCGGCTGCAGAATGTGCGAATGTGCATGCTGTGCTTCTCCTAGAAGAGTCCGCTGTCTTCGTCGAACAGTTCATCCAGCTCCTTGTCGACCTTGACGCGGATTTCGTGTTCGATCTTGACGTTCAGGTTGATGGTAATGGGTTCCTCGGGCGCCTTGACTGCCACCGTGGGTGTGCAGGCGCCGAGCAGGCCAAGCAAACCGATGATGAGTACAAAGCGCATGGGTACTGCCCGCAGTGATTGTGTCATTGTTGCCCCGCTGCCTGTGCTGTCGTGACCTGTTGGAGTGCGCCAGCGCCGATAGGTTCAGCGCAGGCCCCCTTCAAACTCTTTCACCAGAGTATCACCCAGGCGCAGACTCTGTAACAGGGGATCGAGATTCTGCTGCAGATTGATATTGAAGTTCACCGGGCGTCCCGCCTGTTGGCTCGGGTTGCGTCCGGAAAGGGCAAGGCCCAGCGTCAGTTGGCCACTCTCGTCGAGGTTGACGCTGCTGCGCAGCTGCTCGAAGCGAAAATCACGCAGTAGTTCCAGCGCCAGTTGCAGTTCGCTGCTACCGGAGCCCATGGATTCCGTCCCCGCGTCGGGCTGGTAGCGGATCGTGCCACCCGGCGGCTCGGCGCGCAGGGAGCCGTTGTTGATAATGATGCGCCGCTCGGTCACCGTGAGCGGCAGCTCTCCGCTCAGCTGCCCCTGCGCCGCAATACTGCTGTTTTGCTGTAACGCGACCAGCTCGGCCAGCGACCAGTTCTCGGCGCGCAGGGTGAGATGATTGCTCCGTGCGCCAAAGTCCCAGCGGCTGTCGTCGTCGAGCAGCACCCTACCGCCGAACAGCTTTGCGCTGAAGCGTTCCACTACCACGCTGGGACGGGCGACAGGCGTGGGCCTGGGGAGGCTGATGGTTGCGTCGATGTCACTGATGCGAAAGCCGGGCTCAACGCTCGCCAGGCGCAGTCGCAGCGGCTGCGTGGTTTGCCAGGCCTCGATACCCTGCCAGGCGGCATCCACCGACAGGCCGTTAAAGGCGATCTCGTTCCACAGGCCGGAAACCTCTTTCACTGCCAATGTGGCGCGCTGACGCCAGTCCCTGGTGTCGAAACTGCCGGTGTCGATGCAGCTGGTGAGCCGCAGCTGCCCGGCGTCGAGGGTTGGCGGCCTGTCGATCAGGCCGAAATGGGTCAGCAAGGGCGACAGGGTTGCGCTGGTGCCGGCCATATCGACGAACTGCACGTCCAGCGTGTGTTTGCCGCTTCCTGTGGTGATATCTGCCTCGCCGGCCAGCGTCAGGACAACGTCCTGCGCAGTGTCTACCAGCGAGAGTTCATAGTCGGTGGCTGCAAGCGGGCCCTGTTGGTTTGCGGTCAGCGTGAGGCGCGGGAGTGTCTGGCCGTCAAGCAGCGTGAGCAGCGACGCACTGAGCTGGATCGCAGTGGCGTCGGAGCCAACGGCATCCGCCCGTGCGTCGAGCGCAATCGCCTGCAGGCGATGATGCTTGTCGCCGAGAGACAGCGTTCCGTTTTGCAGGCGCGCCTGCCAGAGCCCGGTTCTGCTGTCTGTCAGCGTGACGCTGAGCGGGGTGTTCTCCGCCAGGGTCAGGGAAAACGGCAGCCCGTCGTCGAACTTCAGGCTTGCCAGAGTCGCTTCGGGTAGCGGCAGGCCTGCGGCGTCGAGTGTGCCCTGCAGGTGGCCGGTGGCAGTCGCCTGCCATTGCGCGGCGGCGTGCTGCAGGGCCAGCGTCACCTGTCCGCTCATGGCCTGCAGGTAATCTGCGTAGCGCAGCGATTGGAGTTGCGTGTTCAGGGTGGCGTTGATCACCAGCTCCGGCGGCGGGCGTTGCACCGCGAAGTCGTCCAGCGGCAGAGCATCCGGCAGCACCGCGCTTCCCTGCAGGGTACTGCTGCCCGAGGGGGCCAGCGCCTGCAGCCGTGCTGCCAACTCGTCCTGATCCAGAGCCACGGACGCTTGTGCCAGCCACGCATGCAGAGGCGCATGCTCGGTATTCAGGGCAAACGCTGCCTGCCATTGTTGCGCGGATCCTGGCGCGTTGTCCGGGGTCAGGTCCAGGCTCGCACGCAGGAAGCCATCGGCGTGGAAATCACCCACGCTCAGGCGTGCTTGCGCATTGCCCTCGGCCAGCGCGAGATGTGCCGTGAGGTGCGCGTTCGCGACGGCTCCCGACACATCCAGTGCCAGCGCCTCCGACACATGCAGTTTGCCCGTGAGGACAAACGGCCCGGACTGTGGGTGGCGGTAACTGAGCTCAATCGCCGGCAGACTGAGCGTGGTGAGCGGCAGGTGGGTATTGATCGGGCCTGACAGCCAGTCGGACAACCGCAGCTCAGTGGTAGCGCTCTCCGGTTCCGTTGGCGGCTCGCCCCGTGTCAGTGCAAGCTCCAGACGTCCCACTGTCACGCCGCTGAGCGAGAGCGCTCGCAGAGACGCCGCTGTGTAGCGAACACGCGTGTTACTGAGCGTTGCCCGGTACCGCAGTCCCGCGTAATCCCCGGCGAGCTGCAGTGAATCCAGTGTGAGTTGCCTGCGTCCTATTTGCATGCTGCCCAGGGTCACCTGGTGGATGCCGAAGGCTGCGAGCCGCTGCTTCAATTGCGCGGCGGCCAGCGTTTCCAGGTTGCGCTGACCGAAGAATAACAGCAGTGCGGCAGCCGCAAGGAACAGGAGGAGGGTGAACAGCAGTGCGCGCGGCCTGGACATGGCGCTAGTCTAAAGAAGCTGGATGATGCTGTAACCCATTCATGTCAGTGGGCTGCCCGAGGCAGCCGCAGGCGCGACTACTCATTTACGGTTCCCGCAGATATAGTAAAGCCTGAGTGGCGTCCTTCCGGCGTCTTGCAGCGAGAACAGGAGCGACTATGCAGCGCAGGCGTCTTGGGAAAAGTTCGATCGTGGTATCCGATATCTGCATGGGCACCATGACCTTTGGCAATCAGGCTGACGAGAAAGCCGCGTTTCGCATACTCGATATGGCGTTTGACGCCGGCATCGATTTCTTCGACACCGCTGAGATGTACCCGGTACCCCCGGATGCCAAATACGTGGGGGCGACCGAGGAAATTCTCGGGCGCTGGATGAAAACCAAGGACCGCGATGCCCTGATAATCGCCTCCAAGGTGGCAGGGCCCAGCCATGTCTGGATTCAGGCGCCCCTGCGAGGCACGAAAACCGGCCTTGACCGGCATCACATCCTGCGCGCGGTGGAGGGCAGTCTCGCGCGCATGGACACCGATTACATCGATCTGTACCAGACACACTGGCCCGACTGGCAGTATCCGCAGGAAGAAACCCTGGCGGCCCTGGACGAACTGGTGCGAGCCGGCAAGGTGCGCATCCTGGGCTGCAGCAACGAAAACACCTGGGGGCTGATGAAAAACCTGTGGGCCAGCGATGCTCACGGGCTCGCACGCTTCGATACCATCCAGAACAACTTCAGCATGAACAATCGCCGCTTTGAAGACGAACTCGCGGAAGCCTGCCGCCGTGAGCAGGTAAGCCTCATTCCGTATTCGCCACTGGCCGGCGGGGTGCTCAGTGGCAAATACAATGCAGGCGCATTTCCCGAGGGCGCGCGCTTCACCTACTATCGCGACGCGCCGAAACGCCAGCAGGCGATGATGCAGCGCTTCGTGAACGAGAAATCACTCGCAGCGACCGAACGCTTCTGCGAAATAGCGCGGGAGATCGGCCTGTCGCCGGTGACCATGGCGGTGGCGTGGAGCAAGCAGCACGATTTTGTCGCCTCAACGATCGTTGGCGCCACATCGCCAGAGCAAATGCCGGATCTGCTGGCGGCGGCAGACGTGGTGCTCGATGCCGAAACCTTATCGAGAATTGACGCAGTGTCACGCGATATTCCCTATCCGATGGGCTGACGCCACGGACGCTGCCCCCGACGCTGAGTGTCATTTTTCGAACGAGGTAGAAAACATGTTCCGCCGTTGGTTTTACCTGGGATCCCTGTTGCTCGTACTGCTGATACTCGGCTGGTCGCTTTACTGGCCGCCGGTGTTGTGGAGCTTCCTGCTGCTGGTGCCCGTTTTGCTGCGCGGACTGTACGATGCCACGCAGCGCCGCCACACCTTGCTGCGCAACTTTCCACTGCTTGCCCACCTGCGGTATTTCCTCGAAATGATCCGTCCGGAAATCCAGCAGTACTTCATCGAAAACAACGTGGACGCGTTTCCCATAGAGCGCGAGTTTCGCAGCGTGGTGTACCAGCGCGCCAAGGGGGAGCTCGAAACCTTACCCTTCGGTACGCAACGCGACGTGTATGCGGTGGGCTACGAGTGGGCGGGGCATTCCATCGCCGCGCGCACTCCGTTGGAGGAGGCGCCGCGCATCGAGATTGGCGGCGCTGACTGCAAACAGCCTTACCGCGCGTCTTTGCTGAATATTTCCGCCATGAGTTACGGCGCACTGTCGAACAACGCCGTGCGCGCGCTCAATCGAGGCGCAAGCATGGGAGGCTTTGCGCACAACACCGGTGAGGGCGGCATTTCTCCTTACCACCTCGAGCACGGCGGCGACCTGATCTGGCAGATCGGCACGGGCTACTTCGGCTGTCGCGACAGGCGCGGGCACTTCGACCCGGGCAAGTTCAGCGAGCAGGCTGCCCGTGACAGCGTCAGGATGATCGAAATCAAGCTCTCGCAGGGCGCCAAGCCCGGACATGGGGGCGTGCTGCCCGGCAGCAAGGTGAACGCCGAAGTGGCATCTATTCGCGGCGTGCCGGAGGGTGAAACGGTGCTGTCCCCGCCGGCGCATACGGCTTTCTCGACGCCGCTGGAACTGCTGGAATTCGTCGCCCGGTTGCGTGCTTTGTCGGGTGGAAAACCGGTGGGTTTTAAACTGTGCATCGGGCGTCGTGGCGACTTCGCGGCGCTGTGCAAGGCCATGCTGCAAAGCGGTATCCGTCCCGATTTCATTACCGTGGACGGCGGCGAGGGCGGCACCGGCGCGGCGCCGCTGGAGTTTTCCAATTCCATCGGCATGCCCGCGCGGGACGCCCTGATATTCGTGCACAGCGCGCTGCGCGGCACCAACCTGCGCAGCGATATCAAGCTCATTGCCAGCGGTAAAATTCTCACCGGGTTTCATATGCTAAGAGCGTTGGCGCTGGGCGCCGATGTGTGCGCCTCGGCGCGCGGCATGATGCTGGCGATGGGCTGTATCCAGTCCCTGCGCTGCAACAATAATACCTGTCCTACGGGGATCACCACGCAGAACCCCGCACTGGTGTACGGTTTGCACGTGGGTGACAAGAGCGAGCGTGTGAGGCGATTTCAATCAGGCACCCTGCACGGTTTCCTCGAGTTGCTGGGCGCGCTTGGTCTGGAGCACCCGGACCAGTTGGAGCCCGGACATGTGTTCCGCCGCGTTGATGACCTGCGAATTCGGAATCTCGCCGAGATCTACGATTTTCTCGAGCCCGGTCAACTGCTCTCGGATGACACCCTGCCCGACGGCATTCGGCGCGAGTGGGATCGTGCGCGCGCCGACCGCTGGAACTTCGACGCTGAACAGGGTCTGCACGGCGGTCGCGCAATCCGCGAGACGGAAACCCGTTAAGCGGGCAGCGTGCCGAGGCCCTGACTTCGGAGCCTGAACCTCGCCGGCATGCTTTCCGGAATCCTGAACAGGGAAGGGGCCCAGGCAATCGCTGTGCGATCGATTTCCAGCGCGCAAAAACGCGCCGCCATCGCGCTGAATGCAATCTCCGCATTCATGCGCGCCAGGTGCGAGCCCAGGCAAAAGTGAATGCCACCGCCGAAAGAACAGTGCCGCGCTTCGCGCCGCCCGAGTTTGAAGGTGTCGGGATCGCTGAACACGGCGGGGTCTCGATTAGCCGCGATCAGCACGGCGTAGACGATAGCGTTAGCCGGTAGAGTAAAGTCGCCGAAGCGGGTCTCTTCCCAGAGAATCCGCCGGGTGACCGGCACCGAGGGTTCAAAGCGCAGGCATTCTTCCACCGCCTGGCCGACAAGCTCCGGCTGCGCCGCCAGTTGTTCGAAGGCCTGCGGGTAGCGTGCGAAACACGCCATGCCGTTGGCTATCAGGCCGATGGTGGTCTCCAGGCCGGCGATCAGCAGCCCGATGCTCTGCTGCAGGAGTTCGTCGTTGCTCAATGTGTCGCCTGCTTCCTCGGCGCGCACCAACAGCCCGAGAATATCGTCGCTGGGTTCGCGCCGGCGCTGTTCGATGAGTTCGTGCATGTAGCCGGCGAGTTCCATGATGGCGGCGTCCGCGTCCTGCTGCATGTCCGGCAGGGCGAGCTTTGCCAGGCGATAGGTGGCGAGACTGACCAGGCGGGTCAGGCGGTGGCGGTCGGCAAACGGCACGCCGAGCATGGCGCACATGGACGCGGCGGGCACTGTCAGGGCCAGGTCCGAGACGATATCCATCTCGCCGTTTGCTGCGACCCGGTCGAGTTCGGCGTTCAGCAGCGGCGCGATATCCGGACGTATCGCTTCAAGGGCGCGCGGCGTGAACGCCTTATTCACGAGGTTGCGAATGCGGTCGTGGTCCGGCGGGTCCAGCCGCAGCATGAATTTACTTGCGGCGCTGTCCTCGGGCGTCTCCTCCGGTATGAGGCCCGCAGTATTGCGGACGCCGCTGCGGCTGTGCTTGAGCAGTTTCTGGACATCGTCGTAACGCGTGAGTCGCCAGTCTCCATGCGGCGTGAGGTTGACCGGCTGTCGCTCACGCAGTTGACGATAGGCAGCATGGGGATCCGGCTTTAGATTCATGCTGGTGGGGTCGGCACCATACCAGCCCGCCACCGGTCTGCCGGGCGGTGTTGCGGCTGCTTCTGTCATGCTGCGGGTTCCTCTTTCGCGGGACGTCTCTAGTGTAGACTTGCCGACTGTGCACGTAAATTGAAGCCGGGGGCGAGGGTATGGGCGAATACTGGCTGTTGCCCATGGCGTTTTTGAGCTCATGCCTGGCGGGCGTGATGGGCATGGGTGGCGGCATTCTGCTGATCGCAGTGATGCCGGGGTTTGTGCCCGCGGCGGCTATTCTGCCCCTGCATGCCGCGACACAGCTCGCCAGCAACGCATCGCGAGCGGTGTTCGGCTTTTCCCAGATCGCCTGGGGTATTCTTCCGGCCTTTACGCTGGGAGCGCTGGCGGGCGCCTGGGCGGGCGGTGAGATCTATCAGGCGCTCAATATGCGTTGGCTGCCCGCGGTGATCGGCGGATGTATTCTGGCGATCACCTGGGTGCCATTGCCAACGATATCGCGCGGCGGGCGTATCGCACTGGCCCTGCTTGGGTTTTATCAAACCGGGTTGGGCATGCTGGCCGGTGCGACCGGGCCGCTTGGCGCCGCCGTCTTGTTGCAGCGCAATCGTGAGCGCGATTGGCTGGTGGTTAACACCGCGGTATATATGAGTGTGAATCACGCGCTGCGTCTGGCGGCCTACGCCGCCATGGGTTTCAGTTTTGCTGACTGGTGGCCGCTGTTGACGGGGCTGGTTGCAGCGGTGGTTCTGGGCTCCTGGGTCGGCACCCAGCTGCGCCCACGCATCGGCCAGGTGAATTTTCTGCGCCTTTTCCGCTGGCTCGTCACGCTACTGGCGTTGCGCCTGGTGTGGCTTTCGCTGCTGGCGCAGGGCTGACCGCGACGTCTCGGTCGCCTGTTGTCCAGAGGTCGGGCAGCGCGACATTACTTTCTGGGTTGGTTCCTGGTTGGCGGTATACTGTTCGTATGCAGATTGACTCTCCGTTCAGCCAGCTGTTGGGCGAACTCTACAACGGGCCGCTGGAGGAACCGCCGTGGCAGGGGTTTCTCGCTCGCATGCGCGAGGAACTCGGCGCGCACCTGGTGACGCTCCTGCTGCGCCCGCCCAGCCTGGAGGAGCAGGTCGTGATGCTCGCAGATGGCGGCTGCCTGTCGGCGATGGAGAGCTACAGTGCCGGGCAATTCGTGCTCGATCCCTTCGTAAACCTGCCCTCCGGCGAAGTGTTCAGCCTGCACGAATTTCTCTCCCGGGAGACGCTGTTTGCCAGCGATTTCTACCGGGTGATTATGCAGCCGCAGGGCTGGTACGATTTCCTGGGCCTGGATCTGCGCGATGGTAGTGAACTCGATGTGCGCTTTCGGGCGGGACGTCACGAGGGGGCTGCGCCGTTCGGAGACACCGAGAAGACGCTGCTGCGGGCGCTCACGCCACACTTGCAGCGCGCTGTTCGCCTGCATACGCGTTTCAGCCGGATCGAGCGGGAACGGGCGATCTATGCCGGCGCGGTGGAGCAGTTGCGCGTGGCGACGATGATACTCGACGAGCGCGGAGAACTGCTGTCAATCAACGATGCGGCTGCGGATCTCATCAGGCGTGGCGCCGGCATCATGCTGGTAGACAATAAACCCCGGCTGGAAGATCGCGAGGCAAACCGGGAGTTCATGCAATTACTGCATGACCTGCGCCAGCCGCGGCCGGCAGACGGGCCGCCAAGACCGGCCGCGGCGCTGCAGGTGCCACGGCCTGGCAACCTGGGTGACCTTGGGCTGGTGGCGCGCGCTGTACCGTCGGTATCTGCCGCGACGGTACGCGGCGCTCCGCGCATCGCGCTGTTTATCAGCGATCCGCAGCAGGCGCCGGAGCCCCCGCAGCGTGTCATCAGCCGCCTGTTTGACCTCACGCCGACCGAGGCGAGCCTCGCGCTGTTGTTGGCCAGCGGCATGAGCCTGGACGAGGCGTCTGCCGAGCTGGCAATCAGCCGCAATACGGCACGGGCGCATCTGCGCGCCGTGTTTGCGAAAACCGGCGTGGCGCGCCAGTCTGGTCTGGTTCGGCTGATACTGCGCAGCGTGGCGCCGCTGGCCGATGCGGATTCCTCATGAGGTACCTGTCGCTCGCCGGCCTCGTGCTGCTGGCATGCGCCTGTTCCGGTACCGGCGGTTCAGCCGCAGAGGACGCCTGGCGAATCGACCCGCGTCCACTGGCCACCACGCTGGTGTACGAGTGCAGTGGTTATCGCTTTACCGCGCGGCTCGGGCCCGGCGAAATGGCAATGTGGTTGCCGGATCGCTACACCGTGCTGGCGCAGGTGCACACCGCCAGCGGGGTGCGCTACGAGGAGGGGGATACCTCAGTGCAGCTCGACAACGGGCAGCTCACACTCAACGTGAACGGACAGGCGTTTCGCGACTGTCGGCTGCTGCCTGAGGAATCGCCCTGGGAAGACGCCCGCCGCCGCATGATGGACTTTCGCGCGGTTGGCGTGACACCTGACTGGCAACTGGAACTGCGATTGGGCAGGCACGCGCTGTTCACCGCCGAGGGGGTTATGCAACGCCTGTTGTTCGAGGATGTAGTGTCAAGTGACGCCGAGGACGCAACGCGTTACCACGCGCAATCCCCCACGGCGACACTTTTGGTAGAGAGTGAGCCCACGCCGTGCCGGCTGCCCGGCAGCTCACGAGACCTGCCGGCTCGGGTGCGCGTGACCCTCGGGCCGCTGCTGTTCGAAGGCTGCGGTCAGGCGCTTGATCACCCCTGGGCAGATGACTCCTGAGCGGATTCTTTATCGACCTCTGAAATGCTTTCAGCGCAACCCTGCAAACGGCCTTACATTCGGTTTATACGGGGTTATAGATCGTTTTTTAGGTTGTGTTTGATCGACATCAATATTGTTTAGCCTTGACTAGCTTAATATTATTGCTGAGTCGGTGTGGCACCGCATCCGCCACCCTTAACCATGGACGATGGAGTAGTGTAATGAAGAAAGCGTTGACTGTAGCAGTAGCCGCAACCCTGGCTAGCGCCTCTTTACCGGGTCTGGCTTACGAAAAGGGCGACTGGATTGTGCGTGCGGGGGCGGCGATGGTTGATCCCAATGCCGACAGTGATGCAATCAACCTGCCGACTGGCCTGGTGGCCAAGGCGGATGTGGATGACAATATCCAGCTGGGCATCACCGGCACCTACATGGTGGATACCAACTGGGGTGTGGAATTGCTGGCCGCGACGCCTTTCTCGCACGATGTGGAAGCCGTGGGCCAGGGCGCGATCGCCGGAACCAAGCTGGATGCTGCCTCGCTGAAGCACCTGCCGCCGACATTGCTGATCCAGTGGTACCCGCGCGGCGGACTGTCGGGCTGGCAGCCCTATGTGGGCTTCGGCGCTAACTATACGTTGTTCTTCGATGAAGAAGTGGACAACGAACTTGTCGGCCTGCTTGGCGCGCTCACCGACGGCGCAGTAGACGATGCCAACCTGGATCTGGATGATTCCTTCGGCCTCGCGGGCCAGGTGGGCGTGGATATCCCCCTGGGCGAGAACTGGGCATTCAACGCGGCTGTCTGGTACATCGACATTGATACCAACGCGACCATCACCGCCAAGTCAGCGGGTGCCACGGCGGCCAAGGTGAAATTTGACGTGGAAGTGGATCCTTGGGTGTATAGCGTGGGTATCGCTTACCGCTTCTGATATCGAGTCGGAGTTGGCCGCAACGCCAGCGGCCTTTCCCTGTGTAGCCCCGCCGGTCAGATGGTGGGGCTTTTTTTTGTTTGTTGTTTGCCCGGGGCAGAGCCTGGCCTGATGGTGTCAGGGTTGCGCGGCGAGTATCTCAGCCTTCCGCGCCCCGCAACCCTGACACCATCTGGCCATTCACCGCCGTTTCATTCCACGGGAACCTCTGGCGACTCGGTTCGCCTGGAGGCGGTTCTGTCCCGGTTCGCCCGTCCCGCTAATCGACCGCGATCTACAGCTGTTTCCGCTGTCACGCTCAATGCCCGCTGTGCTCCCCCGGCGGCATCTCGTGGCCGGAATGATCGATCATATCCTGGCCGGACGGCTCCATCACGTGCTCTCCCGCGTGCTGATGGTGTCCGCCGTGGCTCGCCACAACATACAACGTCCATAGACCGGAGACGATCAACAGGCTGGCGATGAGCAGTTTGAGTCCGCGCCGTCGCAATACGGCCTGTAGACGGGCGGCGCCAAGACTGACCGACAGCATGGCCGGCAGTGTGCCCACACCAAAGAGAAACATCATCGCGGCTGAAGTGGGCGCATCCTGTGCGGTAGCCGCCAGCGCGAGGCTGCTGTAAATCAGGCCGCAGGGCATCATGCCCCAGCACAGGCCCAGTGCCAGCCCCTGATACCAGTGCCGCGCAGGTAGCCATGCGGAGGCGAACCGCTGTATGGGAGCCCAGAGTCTGGCGCCCGCGCGCTCCAGTACCTGCATGCCACGCCACCAGTCGGCGATGTACAGGCCCATGCCGATCAGCAGAAAGCCCGCGATATAGCGCATGGCGATGGTCCAGGCGCTGATGTCGATACTGCCTGCCGCAAAGCCGAGCATGGCGCCCAACAGGGTATAACTGGCGATTCGCCCGGCATGGTAGGCCAGTGTGATGCCATGACCCTGCGCGCCGCCCAGATTCAGCGCGCCGGCAATGCCTCCGCACATGCCGAGGCAGTGACCTGCACCGGACAAGCCCAGTAACAGCGCGGCTCCGGCCTGAGCGGGTTCAAGCATTCGGGTCTTTTCCGTCAGCGCGCTCAGCGGGTTTCTGCGGCGCTGGATCGTCGTCGGCAAGAATACGCCAGGCCTCCTTGTCGAGGTCGTCGTATTGACCGCTGTTAATAGCCCAGAGCAAAAGTTTGATAGTGATCACACAGAACAGCAGCGCAATCGGTATCAGGAGGTAGAGACTTTCCACATCGGGCCTCCCGCGATAGGGCGCCCCGGTGAGTTCAGGCGCAGCGAGTTCATCACCACCAGCAGGGAACTCAGGGACATGCCGAGCGCGGCCACCCAGGGCGGGATCAGGCCCGCTGCGGCGATCGGGATGGCCGTCAGGTTGTAGGTCAGCGCCCAGCCCAGGTTTTGTCGCACGACGCGTCTGCAGCGCTGTGCGACCCGGCAGGTGTCAAGCAGGCGTTGCAGGCCGCCATCGGTGATGACGAAATCCGCCTGGGTGCGGGCGAGGTCGGTGGCACCGGCAACGGCGAATGACACGTCGGCGAGTGCGAGCACCGGCGCGTCGTTCAGTCCGTCGCCGACCATGCAGACACGCGCGCCCGAGTGCTGCAAGGCGCGCACACGGGCCATTTTATCCTCAGGCGATAGGCCGTGTCCGGGAATGTCCATGCCCAGGGCGGCGGCCAGGCGTGGCGCCCGGGCCGAACTGTCGCCGGTGAGCAGTTCCAGGTGCAGGCCGAAAGTGTCGCGCATCGCGGCTACCACTGCGCCGGCGTCCCCGCGCAGCGGATCATCCAGACCTATCCAGGCGAGCGGTTCGCCCTCTCTGCACAGAGCAACCCACAGCCGGTCGTCGTCGGGAGGATCGGGCAGTGCGGGCGCGATTTCACGACAGAAAGCGATGCTGCCCATGCGGTAGCTCACTGCGCCGCGCTGTGCCATCAGACCTGCGCCCACCACATAACTGACCGCGTCAAAGCCTTCGGAATCCCGCGTGTACTCGCCAAATGCGCTGGCCACCGGGTGACTGGCATGTCGCTGCAGGGCCGCGCCCAGTGAGAGTATCTGCGCCTCGGAGTGGCGCGCCAGAGGCAGTACCTGCGCAATACGTAACTGGCCCAGTGTCAGAGTGCCGGTTTTGTCGAACAGTAGATGGGTGCATCGCGGCAGGGTTTCCAGCGCGTCCTCGCCGCGCACCAGAACACCCATGCCCCGCAACGCCGATGCGGCGCTCGCCAGGGCCGCCGGAGTGGCGAGTGCGAGGGCGCAGGGGCAGCTGATGACCAGCACGGAGAGCGTCACCCAGAGCGCGCGCTCGGGATCAATCTGCAGCCATACAAGTGCGGTGACGCTGGCGGCCAACAGGATACCGGCCACAAACCAGGCGGCCACCGCGTCGGCGAATCGGGCGAGTCGCGGTTTTTCGCCGCCGCCAATATCCACCGACCTGCGCAGCGCCGCGAGGCGGGTGTCACGGTAGGTGCCGAGCGCAATGGCCTGGAGGTTGCCTTCCACGTTCAGCGTGCCGGCATATACCGTATCACCCTCGCCAACGCTACGCGGCAGGTGTTCACCATTAAAGCTGTCCTCGCGCACTGCGCTTTGGCCCAGCACGATGCGCGCATCTACCGGGACAGTTTCGCCGATGCGTATGAGCACGGTGTCGCCCTGGCGCAAACGTATGCGCGGTACCGTTTCCCAGTGCTCGCCGTTTCTTACCGAGACGGCGCCCGGTAGCTCATCCTCTGCATCGAGCCAGGCCTCGGTATGTTTGCGGCGTGCGCGTTTTTCCAGAAACCGTCCCAGCAGCAGGAAAAAGGTAAACATCACCACGGAGTCAAAATACACCTGGCCGCTCTGGGTGATGGTTGCCCAGATGCTCGCAATGAAGGCAAGTCCGATAGCCAGTGCCACTGGCAAATCCATGACCAGTTTCCCATGCCGGAGATGTCGCCATGCGGTGGAGAAAAAGGAGCGCGCACTGTATAACACCACCACCGCCGCGACGGGGAGGCTGACCCAGCGCAGCAGCCCGGCGTACTGCGGTTCCATGCCCTGAATCTCCCCCGCGTGTAGAGCTATCGCGAACATGCCGACCTGCATCATGCCGATACCGGCGACCGCCAGCCGGCGCAGGTCGTCCCGGTACTCGGCCTGAAGATGCTCGCGTCGGGCTTGCTGGGCGAAGGGTCGCGGGCGATAACCCAGCGAATCCAGCCTTGCGAAGATGTCACTCATGCTGAGAATGCGAGCGTCAAAGCTCACGTCAAGGCGAGCCTGCTGCAGGTTGACCCGAGCATCGATCACGCCCTGGATGCTCTGCAGAACCTGTTCAATCAGCCAGGTGCAGGCGGCGCAGCTAATACCCCCTATCAGCAACCGGGCATGCACCAGGTCCTGGTCATCGCGCGTGCTGAAGGTGGCTGCGAGCTCCGGATCGTCGTAAATCCTGAACGCAGCGCGCGGCCCGGCGTTTTCTGGTACATCGTCGAGCGAGACGGGGCGCTGTTGAACGCCGTGCGACGGCG
Organism: Halioglobus sp.; assembly: GCA_041396005.1. Classification (GTDB taxonomy): domain Bacteria; phylum Pseudomonadota; class Gammaproteobacteria; order Pseudomonadales; family Halieaceae; genus Marimicrobium. Next base: position 14,763 of record JAWKZK010000005.1, on the reverse strand, counting down.
ATAAAAATTGCTTAAACCGCTTCCGCTGATCAGTGAGGCGACCGCCCGGCAACCGGGGCAGCACATGGGCCGCGATTTGCCGTCTATGACGATGCTGATATCGCAGCCGTCCGGGACCGGCTCACCACAGTGGAAACACTGTGCCGCCTGGCTTGCGAAGCGGCCTTCAGTGATCGCGTTCATCCGCAATGTCCCCGTCGGCCACCACGCCATCCAGACGCCACTCGCCCTGCTCGTCGGGCATGAGACTCCAGTGCCAGCGAGGAGCGATAGCCGCTCGCAGACGCCCGGCGTAGTAACCCGGCGCGATGCGTGACAGGCGTGCGGTGAAATCCTGATCGGCTTCCAGCGGATGCGACAGTTCAAGCAAGAGGGTGGCGGGGTCGCCGGGTGCCGCCAGCCCAACCTGCACGCTAACTCCTTCAAATGCGAGCTGGGCGGTGAGACCGAGTTCGGCGGCGCGCTGTTGCTTTTCAAGACGACGGTTGATGGTCAGCCCTTCTTTGTAATAGGCGTCGGCCACCAGGTCGTCCGCGCCGCGGCTTGCGATATACACGGTAGTCAGTGCGGCAACCACTACGCTCGCGGGCAGCAGAATTACGAACCATAGCCAGAAGTGCCGGTACCAGGGCTTCGTATCCGCGTCAGCGTACTGTGGCTTTTTCACAACGGCTTGATGAAACGCGTTTCGGTGGTGGCCTGTAGCGACGGCATGTCCGTCGCGCGCGCTGTGATGGCAAATTCTGTATTGGGCAGGGCCAGGTCCGCGGGTTCCGCACGCACGCGGATACTGATAGTGCGCAACTCGCCGGCATCGACGGTATGCAGGAAATCCCCGATGAGGCTGGCACCGTCCAGCCCGGAGAGGCTCAGTTCAAATTCGTGCATGGAATCGTCCATGTTGACCAACTGCAGGGTATAGATGTTTTCGATCTCGCCGCCAGCGGTGGTGACGTACAGCTGATTGCGATCCCGGATGGCCGTGAGCTCAAGTGGCACGCGATTGAACACATTATACGAGAAAACGCCGACCATGAGGGTCAACACAACCACGTAGCCGATGATACGAGGGCGCAGCCAGTGCGTCTTGCCCCCCTGTAACTCGCGTTCACTGGTATAGCGGATGAGGCCGCGCGGGTACTCCATCTTGTCCATCACCGAGTTACAGGCATCCACACACAGTGCGCAGCCGATACACTCATATTGCAGCCCGTTGCGAATATCGATACCGGTGGGGCAGACCTGTACACAGAGTTCACAGTCGATGCAATCACCGAGGCCGAGTTCGGCCGGTTTCGCATCGCGCTTGCGTGACCCGCGCGGTTCCCCGCGAGTAGAGTCGTAGGATACGATCAGCGTGTCGTGATCAAACATCACGGACTGAAAACGCGCATAAGGGCACATGTACTTGCACACCTGTTCCCGCATCCAGCCCGCGTTGATATAGGTTGCGAGGGTGAAGAAGACCACCCAGGCGAGCGCCATCAGCGGCAACTGGAAGGTCCACAGATCGAACAGCAGGTCGTGAACCGGGTAGAAATAGCCCACGAAGGTGAACCCGGTGAAGTACGCGACCATCAGCCAGGCGCCGTGTTTCAGCGCCTTGCGCGAGAACTTCCGCAGTGACCAGGGCTCCTTGTCGAGGCGAATCCGTTGGTTGCGGTTCCCTTCGATTTTTTGCTCCAGCCACATGAATATGCTCGTCCACACGGTCTGCGGGCAGGTGTAACCGCACCAGATTCTGCCCGCAAAAGTGGTTACCGCGAACAGGCCGAACGCGGCGATCATCAGCAGGAAGGCCAGCATGGGGAAATCCTGCGGCCAGAACGTCAGCCCGAGAATGTGGAACTTGCGCTCAGGCAGGTCGAACAGCACCAGCTGTCGACCGTCCCAGTAGAGCCAGGGCAGCACGAAGTAGCCCACCAGAAGTGGCCAGCCGGTAAACATGCGAATGCGCTGAAAGAAGCCTTCAATCTTGCGCGTATAGATTTTTTCGCGTCGCTGGTAGAGATCCAGCTCCGCCACCTCGGCAGGTGCGACCTCCTGAAGATCGATCAGCTCCGGATCAGACATAGTGCGTTACCGTACAGCGTGGAGTGACGGGTATGCACGCATGCGCATACCCGGTTGTTGCTCAGGCCTAGCGACTCAGGCCGTAAACGTAGGCGGTGAGAATGTGGATCTTGTCTTCACTGAGCGTATCCTTGAAGGCTGGCATCTGGCCGTTGCGTCCTGCCCGCAGAGTGTGCGCGATCTGTTCCCGCGTGCCGCCGTAGAGCCAGATGCCGTTGGTGAGATTGGGTGCGCCCAGCAGCGGGTTCCCGGTACCTTCTGTTGTGTGGCAGGCCGCACAGTAGGTATTGAAGTGCGCTTTACCCTTCTCGGCCAGCTCGGTATCGACATCGCGACCGTTCAGTTGCAGTACGTACTCGGTGGTCTCGCGGATGCCGTCGTCACCGAGAATGGCGTCCCAGGCGGGCATGGCAGCCTGGCGCCCATTCACCAGGGTCGCCTTGATGGTTGCCGGATCGCCGCCATACAGCCAGTCGTCGTCCGTCAGGTTGGGGAAGCCGTAGCTGCCTTTGCCGTCCGCGCCGTGGCACTGCGCGCAGTCATTGCCGAACATGCGCATACCCATTTTGCGCACGGCAGGATCGTCGGCGATCTCTTCTACCGACATGGCCAGGTAGCGGTCTCGGTCGGCGCGAAAGCGGTTTTCCGCCTCGGCTACGCGGCTCTCGTATTGCTCCAGCTGCGTCCAGCCCAGCAAGCCTTTGAAGTTGCCAAGGCCCGGGTAGGCGATCAGGTAGGCGATGCCCCAGACAATCGTGATGACGAACATGTTGAACCACCACGCGGGCAGGGGGTTATCGTACTCCTCGATGCCGTCGTAATTGTGTCCGGTCTTGCTGTCTGCCGATTCATGCTTGCGTTTTCGATTGCTAAACAGCAGCCACACCAACAGTACCAGTGGTGATGACCGTTAGCACGATAACCCAGAGGCTCCAGAATTCAGTCATTCCTTTCGTTCTCCTGCATGGTGCGTTTGTTCAACTCCTCGTCTGCGAAGGGCAGATTGGCCGCGTCGTCGAACTCTTGTTTGCGTTTTGCTGTAGGCCCAGATACAGACGCCGATGAAGGCGATCATCATGAAAACAGTACTGATACCCCGCAGGTCATTGATATCCATCAGCGTCTCGCGGTGACCAGTGTGCCGAGTTGCTGCAGGTAGGCCACCAGTGCGTCGATCTCCTTGCTGCCCTCTACGGCGGCGGCGGCCCCGGCGATATCCTCGTCTGTGTAGGGCACCCCGACGCTACGCAGTGCAGCCATCTTTTTGCCGGTTTGCGCGCCGTTGAGGTCTGACTCGAACAGCCACGGGAAGGCCGGCATGTTCGATTCGGGCACTACATCGCGGGGGTTGTACAGGTGTGCGCGGTGCCACGCGTCGCTATAGCGCTTGCCGACGCGGGCCAGGTCCGGACCGGTGCGCTTGGAGCCCCAGAGGAAAGGATGGTCGTACACAAACTCTCCGGCCACCGAGTAATGCCCGTAGCGCTCCGTTTCGGCGCGCAGCGGACGGATCATCTGCGAATGGCAGGTGTTGCAGCCTTCGCGGATGTAAATGTCTCGTCCTTCCAGTTCCAGCGCGGGCAGCGGCTTGAGTCCTGCAACAGGCTCGCTGGCAACGCGGGAGAACATCAACGGTACCAGCTCCACCAGTGTGCCGAAACTGATCGCGACGATGATCAGGATGATCATAATGCCGACGTTCTTCTCAACCTTATCGTGATTCATGGTCGACTCCTTACGCCGGGCTGCTGGCGGTGCTGACAGCCGCCTGTGGCTGTACGTCGCGCCGCGTTGTCATGTAAACGTTGTAGGCCATCACCAGCATGCCGCTGAAGAATATCGCGCCGCCGATCACGCGCACGATGTAGCCCGGATGGCTTGCGGCGACCGACTCCACGAAGGTGTAGGTGAGGGTGCCGTCCTGGTTATAGGCGCGCCACATGAGGCCCTGCATCACACCGTTGATCCACATGGATGCGATGTACAGCACCGTGCCGATGGTGGACATCCAGAAATGGGTGTTGATCAGTCCCACGCTGTACATACGCTCCTTGCCGAACAGGACGGGAATGAGATGGTACATCGCCCCGATAGAAATCATCGCCACCCAGCCCAGCGCGCCGGAGTGCACGTGGCCGATGGTCCAGTCGGTGTAGTGCGACAATGCATTCACCGTCTTGATGGACATCATGGGCCCCTCGAAGGTGGACATGCCGTAGAAAGAAAGGCTGACCACCAGGAAGCGCAGAATGGGGTCGGTACGCAATTTATCCCAGGCGCCGGAAAGGGTCATGATGCCGTTGATCATGCCACCCCAGGAAGGTGCCAGCAGGATGATTGACATCACCATGCCGAGGCTCTGGGCCCAGTCGGGCAGGGCAGTGTAATGCAGGTGGTGCGGGCCGGCCCAGATATAGACGGCCACCAGCGCCCAGAAATGCACGATACTCAGCCGGTAGGAGTACACCGGGCGCTCGGCCTGCTTCGGCACGAAGTAATACATCATGCCCAGAAAGCCCGCCGTCAGAAAGAAGCCAACCGCATTGTGTCCGTACCACCACTGCACCATGGCGTCCACGGTACCCGAGTAAATGGAGTAGGACTTGGTGAGGCTGACCGGTACCGCGAGACTGTTGATGATATGCAGCACGGCAACGGCGATGATGTAGGCGCCGAAAAACCAGTTGGCCACGTAGATATGGCTGGTTTTGCGCTGCATGATCGTACCGAAGAACACGATCGCGTAGACCACCCACACCACGGTAATCAGGAGATCGATGGGCCATTCGAGTTCGGCGTACTCCTTGCTGCTGGTCAGGCCCAGTGGCAGTGTGATCGCCGCCGCGACAATCACCAGCTGCCAGCCCCAGAACGTGAACGCGGCCAGCTTGTCGGAGATCAGGCGCACCTGGCAGGTACGCTGCACACAGTAGAAGGAGGTGGCGAAGAGCGCACTACCGCCGAAGGCGAAGATCACCGCATTGGTGTGCAGGGGTCGTAGCCGGCCGAAGTGGAACCACGGCAGGTCGAAATTGAGAGCCGGCCACGCCAGCTGTGCGGCGATGACCACGCCCACCAGCATGCCGACAATGCCCCACACGACGGTCATGATGGCAAACTGTCGCACCACCTTGTAGTTGTAGGTGGGGTGTTCCAGTGCAGTATTGAGCTCGCTCATGGTGTGATTCCAGTTGTAGATGTACCGCAGTGCCTTGAATAACTAGTCAGTGAAAGCCGGCGCCGCGCCAAATTCCCAGAGGATGACGGAGCCCACCATCAGGCAGATCAGGATGACGAGGGCGATTGCCAGCACGGCGCTCGAAAAGAGGAAGCCGCGTTCCTTGGGAATGTCCATCACGATGGGGATGCCCAGATACATCAGGTATACCGCCCAGCTCACTGCTGCCACGCCCACCAGCATATCCAGCCAGAGAATGGGATAGACGCCCACGAGGCCGGCGATGAACAGCGGCGTGGCGGTGAGGCCGGCAATGACAACACCCTTGGTGATGGTGGAACTGGCGCCGTAGGTGTCCGACATCCAGTGAATCGAGTAGCCGATAATCGCCACGCAGGCGATCATCGTGAAGTAAAACAGGATACAGATCTGTCTGGCGCTCTCCGGTGTCAGCTTGATGAGCTGGCCTGTGCTGCCGACGCTCCAGCCCACCTGCGTGGTGCCGTAATAAAAGGCGACCGCCGGCAGCAGCGCCATCAGGCAGGGATACAGAACCAGCGTGGCAAGCGAACTCGCGGGCAGGTCTGCGATGGTGCGCCAGGCAACGCTGGGCCTGACCAGAAGGCCAAAACTGTGTTGAATCATCCGGCTTGTTTCTCCCCGAGATAGGCTGGTTTCACGTCGCAAGGCTATTCTATCGATAACCCAATGTCAGTCCTTGATGTGCATCAAAGGTGTGTAGGCAAGTTGCCCGCAGGTTGCCTGGTCAGGTCCAGGCCGCGCACCGGGCAGTGCGATCAGCCGCCGACGTTCGCCAGCGTGCGCACGCCCTCGAGGTCGAGTATCTCGATTTCCTTGTTATCCACGCGCAGGATGTCCATTTTCTGCATCCGGCTGAACACTCGGCTCACGGTTTCCACGGTCAGGCCCAGGTAGTTGCCGATATCGACCCGCGACATGGGGAGGCGGAACTTGGTGGCGCTCAGTTTGCGGCGCGAATTGCGGTTGGAGATACTGAGCATGAGCGACGCCACACGCTGCTCGGCGGAATTTTTGCTGAGCAGGGTGATCAGCAGCTGATCTTCGGTAATTTCGCGGCTCATCAGCTGGAAAAAGTGGCGCTGCAGGCTGGGCATCACGGCGCTGAGCTTTTCCAGCGACGAGAACGGGATTTCGCACACCGCAGACGTCTCCAGCGCGCGCGCCGAGGACGCATGGGTATTGTTGCTGATACCGTCCATGCCGAGTATTTCGCCCGGAAAGTAGAAGCCGGTGACCTGCTCACGGCCGTCGTCAGTGGTTTTGTAGGCTTTCAAGGTGCCCGAACGCACCGCGAACACCGATTGGAACTCGTCGCCTTCGCGGTACAGGTACTGGCTTTTCTGCAGGGGTTTGCTGCGCTGGATGATGCTGTCCAGTTCCTCGATGTCATCGTGCTCCAGCGCCAGCGGCAGGCAGATGGTATTCAGCCTGCAGTTGCCGCAATTGACACGGAAATCATGAGGGCACTGTTCTGTGGAGGAGGTATTGTCAGAGCTGGTCAATTGAGCGGTCATAGCGGAGTTCCCTAAGTGCCAACCCTCAGTATAATCGAAAAATCCGGTTTACTAAATTGCTGTCAGATCGTGGCGGAGAACTTGATCGGGGAGACCTGGTCGTTCGCGGCAGCCAGGTAAGCGTCAAACACCATGCAAATATTGCGTAAAAATGGCCGGCCACGCTCCGTTACGGTGATCGCTGCCTGGCCTACCTGCAGGAGACCGTCGTCAACCATGCTCTGCAGGGACGCCAGTTCGCGGTTGAAATGCTCACTGAAATCGATCGCAAACCGCTGGTTGCAGGCCGGTATATCCAGGGACAGTTCGCAAATCAGGCTCATGATGACGAAGCGCCGGATCTTGTCATCCTGGCTCAGGCGGCAACCGCGATCCAGGGCGATTTCCTGCTGGTCCAGGCGATCGTAATAGGTGGCCAGGTCACGCACGTTTTGCAGGTAGAAGTCGCCGATCTGGCTGATCGCCGAGACGCCGAGTCCGAGGATGTCCTCCGCCAGGCGCAGCGAGTAGCCCTGAAAGTTCCTTTGCAGGCGGCCGCGACGTTGTGCCACCGCCAGTTCATCAGTGGGCAATACGAAGTGATCCATGCCGATATGCACGTAGCCGGCGTCTGCGAGGGTTTGGCTGATCAGTTCATGCAACAGCAGTTTTTCCTGCGAATCCGGTATGCTCAGGCGATCGATGGCGCGCTGGCTGACGAAGCGTTCCGGCAGGTGCGCATAGCTGTAGCAGGCGATGCGATCAGGCGCCATCGCCAGCACTTTTTGCAGGGTGTCCGCCATCGAGTAGCGATCCTGGTGCGGCAGGCCATAGATCAGGTCGAAACTCAGTGAATCGAAACTATGGCGGCGCACCGCCTGCACCAGACTCTCGATCATCGCCGGCGGCTGAATACGGTTGATGGACTTCTGCACCAGCGGGTCGAAATCCTGAATGCCCATGCTGATGCGATTGAATCCCAGCCCGCGCAACAGGGCGATGGTGTCCGCCTGAACGGTGCGGGGGTCTATCTCGATGGCATATTCCCTGTCAGGCCGATCCAGCAGGTGAAAGTGGCTGGCCAGCTTGTGCATCAGGCGAGTGAGCTCGGGTGCGTCGAGGTAGGTTGGTGTGCCCCCGCCCCAGTGCAGTTGGGTGACGGGCCGATGGCGCCCGAGCAGCCGTGACTGCTGCTCGATCTCTTTCTCCAGTCGGGCCAGGTAGGCCGAAGACGCCCCGGACTCACGGGTGACGACCTTGTTGCAGGCGCAGTAGTAGCAAATGTCGCGACAGAACGGCAGGTGCACGTAAATGGACAGGGGCGCCGCGCTGGATGCCGCTGTCTGTTGCCAGTTGAGGTAACTGTCCACGGCGTCCGCATCGTTAAAATGCGGCGCAGTGGGGTAGGAGGTGTAGCGGGGACCGGGCCGGGCGTACTTGGCCGCCAGTGCCAGTGCCGCTGAAATGCTGGCATCCTCGGCTCTCAACGTGCCGGGCCCCTGCTGAAATCCGTTCATAACGTAACCGTGTCGAGCTGCAGGGCCAACACTAGCAGTCTGCGGCAGAACGCGTGTTGATCCAGGTCAACCCGCGTTCAGGCGAGGGCGGCGGCGCTTTTCAGCACCAGGCGTACGAGTTCTGCCTGACGCGATACGCCGGTCTTGGCAAAAATGGATTTCAGCTGTGCGCGCGCCGTGTGCTGTGAGATAGCCTGGGCTTTGGACACTTCCGCCAGGCTGAGACCGCGGGCCAGAAGGGTCGCGAGACGCGCTTCGGCCGGCGTTAGTTCGAACAGCTCTCCGAGGATCTGTTGCGATGTCTCCACCTGCAGTTCCGGATCGGAGACAAAAATCGCGGCGGCGGGGATCACCTGGCTTTCCCCGGCTTGTGCGCCGGTGGCGGGCCGGATCACCAGGCCGAGGTCCGCGCGCCCCCCCGCGCGCGGTACCCGCAGCGCCCGTACGATGGAGGTCTGACCCTGCTGCTGGGCGCGAATAATCGCCGTCAGCGCCTCCTGCAGTTCGCGGTTTATGTCGCGGCCCTCGATATGCAGGCGCTCGTCGCGCAGGCTGAGGCCATCGGCCTGGTCAAGCAGCGCGCGCCCCACCTCGTTGGTGGTGAGTACGCGCCCCTGCTCATTCAGGATGATAGTGGCGACCGACAGCTGGCTAACTGCGCCGGCATAGACATCGCGTTCCGAGGCGGTGCGGTTGAGTCGGGCATAGATTTCAATGGCCCGGCGCAGGTGCGGGGTAAGCAGGGTGAGAAGATCCCGTTCCTTCTGACGAAAGTGCGCGTCGCTGCGCCGGCGCGCGATTCGCAGCCGCGCCAGCATGCCGCCCGGCTCGGCGGTGTCCACGCCCAGAATGCGAAAGAGGTCGATCGGCTTAAGGTAATGCAGGTAATAATCCGAGGACGTCAGTGCCTTGTCGGGCAGGATGTCCTCCAGCGCGACCACGGTATCCAGCGGCAGGTTGACAAAGGGGTCCAGCGAGAAAAACTGTTCGCGGTACGCACTGGCCTGCCAGTCGTTGGGGTCGGCCAGGGTATCGGCTTCGCCTTCTCGCCCCCTGTCCGCGCGCACGCAGTTGAGGATTACGCCCTGATCGTGCGCGGTGGGAGGCCTCAGCACCAGCGAAACCACGTCTGCGTCAAGCAGGTCCCTCAGGGCTGGCAGGGCGCCCTGCCAGGGCTGCTCCTGCAGTGCGCCTTCATAGAGCAGGCCTACCAGTCTGTCATAGTTCGCATCGTAGTGGCTGTCGCCCTGTGGGTCGCCGCCCGGGGGGGCTGTCCGTGTGGCGCCCATATGCGGCGGCCCCGGCTATTTCTCGACGCTGGAGAGGTCGTCGCTGACCTCGGCCAGTAGTTTCGGTTTGCCAATACCCCAGCCTTGCAGGTAATCCACGCCGATCTCTTCCAGTTTGGCGATGATCTCCGCGTTCTCCACCGACTCCGCGATGGTCTGCTGGCCGAGGAAATGCGCCAGGTCATTGATCGAGCGCGCCATCGCGTAGTCGTTGCGATTCTTGTGGATTCCGGTGATGAAGCTGCCATCGATCTTCACGTAGTCAACCGGCAATTCGCGCAGGTAATTGTGGCTGGCCAGGCCGGTGCCGAAATCATCGATGGAGAACTTGCAGCCGATGTTGCGAAACGCGCGCACGAAGTCGGAGGCCTTGACCAGATTGGAAATGGTGCCCGTTTCCGTGATCTCGAAGCACAGACGGCTGGTTCCCACCCCGAATTCGGAAATCTGCTCCAACAGGTAGTCGAGGAAGGCGTCGTCCGTGACGCTTGCTCCCGACAGGTTGATCGCCAGGCTGGGAACGACCTTCTGGGCGTCCATGAGCTGGCTGATCCAGCTGAACGCCTCGCGCACGACCCATCGATCCACCAGCGTCATGAAGCCATAGCGCTCGGCCGACTGGATAAATTCCTCGGGTGAATCGAGCGTGCCCTGCTTGTTTTTCAGGCCCAGCAGCAGTTCGTAGTGCTGACTGCTGTGGCGGGCGTCCTGAACGGCGGTTTGTACGATAGGCTGCGCCCGCAGCACGAACCTGTCGGTGGCCAGTGCCTCCTCGAGATTCTGGCGCGTGCGGCGCTTCTGCGACTTGTACTGTTTGGCATCGTCCTGCTCGGGGTCGTACTGAACCACGGTGTTGCGGCCCGCCTGTTTGGCGAGTTGCATGGCCCTGCGCGCCGAATCCAGCACCTCTTCCACGCTGGGGCTGTGCTCGGCGATCGGAACCACGCCCATGGACACGGTGAAACGAACGCTTTCGCCATCGATGTCCATGCTGCTGGCCGCGATATCGGCACGAATCTTCTCCGCTACCTCCATGGCGGCGTCAATCGGCCGGTCCAGCAACAGGATGCCGAACTCGTCGGCTCGGATACGCGCCGAAGAGGACTTTTTGCTATGCAATTGTGACAGCATTTTGGCGAACTCGAGCAGCACCTGATCGCCGCTGATCCGGTCGTACACCTCGTTGACCAGGTTGAACTGATCGATATTCAGATAGATTACCGCGTGCTGCGCGCGCTTGTGGCGACTGTGTCGCAGCGAGCGGGAAATCTGGTCCAGGAAAGTCTCGCGATTGATGAGCCGGGTGAGCGAATCGTGGTTGCGCGCGAAGCTGAGGGTCTTCTGCACGTGTTCCAGCGTCTGGTACATACTCTGGTCGACGACCGACAGCTTGTCCGCCGGCGCCGGCGGCTGCACGCCGCGACTGAGCTGTCTGGCAAGCTTGACCGCGCTGAGGTCAGCGACCTTCTGGCCGCGCTCGTTGACGAAGATGTAGCGATCGCGTGCAGGACTGATCCAGGCGAGCTGCATGCGTTTTTTCTTGCCGCTCTTGTCCCTGTAGGTCAGCCAGCTGTCTTTCTCCAGCTGTTCGACGCGTTTCACCCAGCGGCGCAAGCGGGGCAGATCCTCGATCTTCTCACGCACTTTTACCGGGTCTGTCTCGGGGGTGGCGAGCGATTCCTCAACCTTCACGGTGGTGACTTCGGTGGTGCCCGAGAGCACATCGCGCAGCTCTTCCAGCACCGATTCGTGGGAAATGTTGGTCGGTAGCGCGGTGGAAATCTGCGTTCCGATCAGCTCCAGCAGCGGCTCTGCCTCGAGGCTGCGCTCGACGCTGCGGTCCTCATCGTCATCCGCCGCCTGTTGCTCGTCCAGCCAGTGGCAAAGCAACTCGAGGTTCCTCACCTGGTCTCGCCAGGTGGCGCTGTCGGGGCCGTCTTTGACATGGGTCAGCACCATGGTGTCGCGCCAGCCGCTTTCAATCAGGTCGATCAGTACTCTGGGGGCCTGGTCCCTGGGAAGTATCTGGCTGATCACGCGTGCGACTTCGCGGCGTGCCTCTGAGAGCTTTTGCTGACCCTCCTGCGTGTGCACGACCCGCTCAATGTTGCGCGAGAGCGCCCGCTCCTGCTGCGCGACGAGGTGTTCTATTTTTGCCAGCGCGGTATCGAATACGCCGTGATCACTTTCGTAGTCGGAGATAATCGTCTCGACGATGTCATTGATGCGTCCTTCGAGCGCCTTGTTGGGGAAGTTGGCGGATGCCGCGAGTTTGGACAGCTTGTCAACGACCCTGCGCGCGGTGTGTCCCTGGTCCACGAAAAAGTTCGGGTCCATCAACGCCAGTTTGGCCAACGGAATCTGCAGCGCTCCGAGCGCGGGTTTCAGCTCATGCGTGACGTCGAGCTGCGAGCGTATGGTGCCGAACAGGTTGTCCACCATATCGAGCTGGTTGAGGCTCTCGGCGGTCAGGCCGCTGCTGTCTTTCAGGCTGCCAAGCTTGCTCTTGTTCTGAGCCAGGTACGCGCGCAGTGATTCCGCCCGTGCCACCTCTTCGCGAGCGCCGGCATCGCGCTGTAGCGCGCCGAGTACCTGCGCAATCGCCTGCGCATCGGCAAGGCGCGCCTGATCCACTTTGGAGCTGGCTACCGTGTTGCCGTCCCAGGTACCGCTGAGGGACGTGCCGCTGTCGAGCGTCTTACCGTCGAGCAGTCCCTCCGCCTCGCGTTTGAAATTGAGCGCGTCCACCACCGATTTGTACAGGCTTTCGGGCGTGAATTTACCCATGGCGCCGACCAGCTGCTCCCCCAGCTGTCGGTGCACCTGATCCATGGGACTGGGGTCCATGAAGCCGCCACTGTGGCCAGTTCCCCCACCGTTGCCCGTCTGGCCAGGCTGGGTGCGGGGAGGCTCGCGGCGGGCTCGCGGCGGCGGCTTGAAGCTTTCTTTCGCTTGCAGCAGCGAGCCTTTGGTCGTGATCTCCTTCTCGATCTCCGGCAGTACCTGCGCTTTGGCCAGCAGGCTGTTCAATGGCGCGTAGTACTCGCCGAGCTGGCGCAGGAAGCGCTTGGCGAAAAAATCGAAAGCGTGGGATACCACTTCTTTCGGTACCTCGGCAGAGGCCATGGCTTTTTGCAGCGCCCGGCAGAGCTGGCGCACATGCACCGGATTGCGCAGCGTGTTGGGATCCACACCCACAAGTTCCGCCAGCCGCAGTGTGAGTGCCTCCAGAGGGACCCGGTGCAGGTCTTCGCCAAACGTGATCATGCGGTCGATCACCAGGTAGTCTTCGAAATCCTGCAGGTCGACCAGATTGAGCTCTTCAGCGCTGCCAATATTGTAGCGCCAGAGTTGATCATCGGATTCATCGGGCGTCAGGTCATCGTAGTACGCCTCCAACTGCTGGATGAACTGCCGCGCAATTTCGCCACGGCCGTGGCGCACGACAATGGCGGCCCGATAATGCTGGTTCTCCGCATTCTTGCGCTGTCGCAGTTTGGACGACAGCTCCAGCAAATAATCCGTGAGATCGCGCAGGAAAGGTTCCAGCGCGTCGCTGACGTGGTCGATACTCTGCTTGCGCACTTTCGCTAGCAAGTCAGCGAAGGCCGCGCTGACGGGCTGCGCCGGCTGAGAGGGTTGCGCTGCCCGGACGCCACCAGCCGTTTCAGGGGCAGTGGCGTGTCGGGCCGCTGGCCGCGTGTCGGTGCCTGCATCGGCTTCCCCAGCGGCTGTTGCAATGGCCTCACGAAACCGACGGGCCACCTCGCCGTCGTCGCCCGCGAACTCGAGTGTCAGGAGATCGTTGGTGACGGTGCTTACCCGCACCCGCGCCTGACCGAGCGTTTCGCTGCAGGCCAGTTCGGGCGGCACTGACAGGGTGGCATAGGCGCCGCGCTCAATCGCGGGATGATCGGTCTCGTGCGCACGCGGGGCTTCCAGTTCCAACCTGCCGTCCAGCAGGGCGGTCAGGCGCCCTGCGTAGGCAACCGCGTCATCCGTAACGAGGGTGGCCGGAAGCGTTCCGGACCGGGTTTTGGCCTTGGACATTGGACCCCTTGTCGCTGCGTAACCTGCTCAGGCGATTGTCTCTGCCGCCGCGTTATTCTCTCTGCAGGATACCGGGATTATACGCGTTGGGTAGCGACCCACAAGCAACACTCACCACGGGGCAGGGCGATCAGGTTTTGGCGTTCGCCGCAGCCAGGAAGGCGGGCTTTTCGCCGCCGCCGTGTACCGCGAAATTCGTTCCGCTGACGTAGCTGGCGAGCGACGAGGCGAGAAACAGGCAGGCGTTGCCTACATCAGAGGGCAAGGCCATGCGGCCGAGTGGGATGGTGGCGCCGACCGCCGCGATCCCGGCTTCGTCGCCGTAATGCAGGTGAGCCTGTTCGGTGACGGTCAGGCCGACGATCAGGGCGTTTACACGCACCTTCGGCGCCCACTCCACCGCCAGTGATGTGCCCAGGTTCACCAGTCCGGCTTTTGCCGCACCGTACGCGGCGGTGCCCGGAGAGGGCCGCAGGGTGCTGACACTGGCAATATTGATGATGCTGCCACCGGAATCCTGCTGCTGCATAACCCGGTTCGCCACCTGTGCAAAATTCAGCGGCGCGATAAGATTGAGCCGGATGATGGATTCGGAAAAACGCGGGGAAGCGGTGGCGGCCTCCGCAAAAGGCGCGCCACCGGCGTTGTTGACCAGCACATCGAGTCGACCGAACTGGCGCACCGTTTCGTCCACGCAGGCTTCTATCTGCGCATAGTCCTTCACGTCGCAGGGCGTGAATACCGCTGTGCGTTCCGCTGCCCGGGGCGGCGTCTCCGGCGCGGAGCGGCCGCAGATCATGACGTTTGCGCCGGCGGCGAGAAAGCACTCGGTAATGCCGCGTCCTACACCCTTGCCCCCCCCGGTAACAATGACAACTTTGTCACGAAAATCCAGCGCGTTTTCCATAGACGTTGACTCCTGCTGAGCGAGTGCCGAGCTTGTGATTGGCGGGTGATTTACATACTATGCCGTGGCTGCGGCCATGCTAACTGAAATCTCCGACGCGGCAAGTCGCAAGACGGTATGGCCGGCATGTCCACACAAGACAATCCGCTCGCGGTTGTATTTAGTGTACTACCGCTTCGCTTCGTTTTATCGGGAACCAGAACTATGACGACAG
>JAWKZK010000004.1:0-241807 GCA_041396005.1 Halioglobus sp. | reverse complement strand
ATGCGATGAGTGTAGCGACGAAAGAGGCGATTATCTTTGCAGTGTGCTTACGTGCATTGTTTTTCAGCGAATGATCTGAATTATGCATGGCGCCACCATACGAGTATTCGCACTACCAGATACCAAGCGCCCCCAGCAAATATACTGTAAGCGACCGGTAAACCCATCTTGAGCCAGCCAGGCAATGCTAGATAGTGTCCACTTAAATTTACGTGGACACTTGTTATGGATGAACTAAGCGCACCCCAACCACCACGCCACCGTCGGCGCCACTCACCCGAGTTCAAAGCAAGGGTTATCGCAGCCTGCCAGGAACCCGGCGTGTCCGTTGCCCGGGTGGCACTTGAGCACGGCCTCAACGCCAATATGCTCCGCCAATGGGTCAAGGCGGCTCGCGCTGCGTCAAACAGGCACCCCGCACCCTTTGTTCCAGTAGCCCTGCCGGCACCGCCAGTGGCATCTACTGTACCTGAACAGGCCATCCGCATTGAAGTGCCGCGCGCCGGTGGCGCGATCACCATTACCTGGCCAGTTGCTCACGCCGACCGTGCCATGACCCTGCTGCGCGAACTGCTGCTGTGATCCGCGTCGACGCTGTCTGGCTGGCCACTGAGCCGATGGATATGCGAGCAGGCCCTGATACCGCCCTGGCCCGCGTGGTCCAGATGTTTGGCGAAGCCAGGGCGCATCACGCCTACCTGTTCGCCAACAAGCGCGGCAATCGCGTGAAGATCCTGCTGCACGACGGACTCGGGTTGTGGCTGCTGGCCCGCCGGTTGAATGAGGGCCGCTTCAAATGGAGCCGACAAGGGCACGATCCGGCCACGATGTCCCTGTCCGATACGCAATTACAGGCATTGCTGGTGGGGTTGCCCTGGCAGTACACAGAGCAAACGATCGCTCTGCTGTAGCTACCTCAACCGAGCGCTGCCGGCAAAGGAAGCATTGCACGCGATAGCCTGTCGTCAGCTGTCTCCTGCTCTGAGATACTGAGGGGCATGTCATCGAATGCCGACCTTGCTCAACTCAACCCGGACCAGCTGCGCAGCTTCGCGGCGGAGCTGTTACAAAAGGTTGAAGCGCAAGATCGGACGATCCGGCACCAACAAGCCCTGAACGATAAACTCATCCACGAATTGGCCATCCAGAAGCGCCACCGGTTTGGCCGCCGCAGCGAAACGATGAATCCGGATCAGGCCAGCTTGCTGGACGAACTGACCGATGCCGACATCGCTGCTATCGAGGCGGAACTGGCGGCAACCGCGCCGGTTGTACCTGCCAATCCCGTCACGAAGCAGCAACCGAAACGCAAAGCCTTGCCGCCTGAACTGCCCAGAACCTTGATTACTCACGAGCCCGACAACATACAATGCCCGTGCGGGTGCCAGCTCAAGCGTATCGGCGAGGATGTGAGCGAGAAGCTCGACTACACGCCTGGCGAGTTTACGGTTGAGCGCCATGTCCGGGGGAAATGGGCCTGCGAATCCTGTGAAACCCTGATCCAGGCCCCGGTGCCTGCCCAAGTGATCGACAAAGGTATCCCGACCTCCGGCCTGTTGGCTCATGTATTGGTCGCCAAGTTCGGCGATCACCTGCCGCTCTATCGGCAGGAAACCATCTTCGAACGGGCAGGCTACGCGATTCCCCGCTCAACGCTGGCGGAGTGGGTGGGACGCTGCGGTGTTGCATTGCAGCCTCTGGTTGACGCACTACGCGAAGCGCTGATGACTCAACCCATACTGCATGCCGATGAAACCCCGGTACCGATGCTGGCGCCGGGCAAGAAGAAAACGCATCAGGCCTACGTCTGGGCCTATTCCAGTACGCGCTTTGATCCTCTCCAGGCGGTAATTTACGAGTTTGCGCCCAGCCGGGCAGGTAAGCATGCACGAGCCTTCTTGCAGGGTTGGCAGGGCAAGTTGGTCTGTGACGACTTCGCCGGCTACAAAGCAGGCTTCGAGCAGGGCATGATCGAGATCGCCTGCTGGGCTCACGCACGGCGCAAGTTCTACGATCTGCATGCCTCGGGCAAAAGCACCCTCGCCGAACAGGCGCTGAGTTATATCGGCCAACTCTACGAGATTGAGGCTGAGACCAAAGCACTCACACCCACAGAACGATACACGATACGCCAGGCCAGGGCGGTTCCGATCATCGACGAGCTATACACCTGGATGGTCGCTCAGCGCCAGCGCATACCCAAGGGCTCGGCGACGAGCAAGGCAATCCACTACAGCCTGAAACGATGGTCGGCCCTGAAGCGATACCTGGAAGACGGCGCGGTACCCATCGACAACAACTGGGTGGAGAACCAGGTGCGGCCCTGGGCACTGGGGCGGAAAAACTGGTTGTTTGCCGGTTCACTGCGCAGTGGTCAGCGCGGTGCTGCCATCATGAGTCTCATCCAGTCGGCGAAACTCAACGGGCATGACCCTTACGTCTACTTGAAAGATGTGTTGCAGCGCCTGCCTACCCAGAGGGCTAGTGCAATCAACGAGCTGTTACCGCACAGATGGGTGAACACTAGCAAGGTGTGATGGCCGGACGCTTACCTTTTAGTGGACACCTAACATGGATGACCAAGCACCTCCCTCCGATCTCGCCCCCGCTCCGGTCAAGCAGCGCCGTCGGCGCTACCCGCCTGAGTTCAAGGAGCAAGTCCTCCGCGAGTGCGAACAGCCCGGCGCCTCGATAGCCGGCGTCGCCGTTCGCCACACACTTAACCCGAATCTGGTGCACAAGTGGCGGAAGGCTCGAAGCGCTCTGACGCCCAGCAGTTTCCTGCAACTGCCGGCACCGGGGGCAGTGGTTGAAGCATCGCCAACCACCGTCAGGATAGAAGTTCCCACACCCAAAGGCACGCTCGTCGTTCATTGGCCGTTATCGGCGCTGTCGCAGTCGGTCACCTGGCTGCGTGCGCTCACACGGTGAACCATCCCGCCGGCATCGGGCCGTTCCTGCGCATCGACGAGGTCTGGCTCTCCCGGGAGCCCCTCGACATGCGCTGCGGTCCCGAGACCACCCTGGCCCGGGTGGTTGAGGCCTTCGGTGCGGCGAAGCCGCACTGCGCCTACGTCTTTGCTAACAAGCGCGCCAACCGGATGAAGATCCTGCTGTGCGATGGATTCGGGGTATGGTTGCTGGCGCGTCGGCTGCACCGCGGCCGCTTCGTCTGGAGCGCCCTGCGCAGCGGCGCCCCGGTGGCCCTGGAGACCTTGCAACTGCAGGCGCTGGTCTCGGGATTGCCCTGGCAGTATGCCGGTGCGGACTTTGTCATTGACCGGCAGTAGATAACACCACGATCCCGCGTTTCGATCTACGGAATTAGTGCTTCTGGCCATCGGCCTTCGTCGATGGCACATTGGCTTTATGCAGACATCGGTCGATCTCAATCAGCTCAGCGAGTCCGAAGTGCGCACACTCGCGGCGCAGATGCAGTCGACGATTCGACGGCTCACGACCGAGAAAGCGCACCTCACGCACGAGATCGCCATCCTTCGGCGTCATCGCTTTGGCCAGCGCAGCGAGCAGGGGAAGAGCCCGCAGCAGAGCTTGTTGCGCGATCTGGTGGATGAGGATCTCGCCGCCATCGAGACCGAGCTTGAGGCGTTCGACCCGCCAGCTTCCAAAGCGCGTCAGCGCGCCAAGCCACGACGCCAGCCTCTGCCGGCGCAGTTACCTCGCACGGAGACCCATCACGATCCTGTGTCCACGATCTGTGGCTGCGGTTGTCAGCTCACGCGCATCGGCGAAGACATCAGCGAGAAGCTCGATTACGCGCCCGGTCATTTCTCCGTCGAGCGGCATATCCGCAGCAAGTGGGCCTGCAAGCGGTGCGAGACGGTTGTACAGGCGCCGGTGGCGCCGCACATCATCGACAAGGGCATCCCCACGACCAACCTGCTGGCCCAGGTGCTGATCAGCAAGTACGCGGACCACCTGCCGTTGTATCGTCAGGAGCAGATCTATGCCCGAGCGGGCGTTGAGCTGCCACGATCGACCCTGGCGGACTGGGTTGGGCGCTGCGGGGTCGAACTGACACCGCTCGTGGATCGGCTGCACACCTGTCTTCTGGGCCATGCAGTCCTGCATGCCGACGAAACGCCGGTGCCGATGCTCTCACCGGGCAAGAAGAAGACGCATCGCGCCTACATCTGGGCCTACGCCACCCCGAGCTCGGCTCCCATCCAGGCCGTGGTGTACGACTTCCAGCCCACGCGGTCGGGTAAGGCGTGCCGCGACTTCCTGGAAGACTGGCAGGGCCAGCTGGTCTGCGACGATTATCAGGGCTACAAGGCGGGCTTTGCTCAGGGCGTCACCGAGGTGGGCTGCTGGGCGCATGCGCGGCGGAAGTTCTTTGAGCTTGCCGAGCGCGGAAACAGTCCGATCTCGGACCAGGCCCTCGCAATCATTGGCCAACTCTACGATGTCGAGCGAGAGATCAAGGACAAGCCACCGGATGAGCGGCAGCGCATGCGGGAGGCGCACTCCCGACCGATCATCGAACACCTACGCGAGTGGCTGATCCATCAGCGCAGCGGGCTCACGGATGGAACGAGGACGGCGAAGGCTATCGACTACAGCCTGAACCGCTGGGAGGCACTGACGCGCTATCTCGATAACGGTGCGGTGCCAATAGACAACAACTGGATTGAGAATCAGGTTCGGCCCTGGGCGCTGGGGAGAAAAAACTGGTTGTTCGCCGGTTCATTACGCAGTGGTCAGCGCGCTGCAAACGTTATGTCGCTGATCCAGTCGGCGAAGATCAACGGCCTCGACCCGCAGGCCTATCTGCGCGATGTGCTGGAGCGGTTGCCGACCCACATGTACTCCGAAATCGACAGCCTGCTACCGCACAACTGGGATCCGTCAATCAAGGTGTGATTACCGGACGGTTACCGCGGGGCGGCATTCCGCCTGTGCAATAGTACCAGTGTGATGACCGGCTATACCGAAAACGCTTATAGTGCTGACGATAAGCTCAGGTGGAATGGAATCTCTATATGCAGTTAGCCCAAGCAGTGTCGCAGCACGATGACTGTTTGCCGCCACGCGGGCAGCAGCGGGTGCCTCGATGAATTTCGCATCGAGATTCTACTGGCAGCTCGCTGCCGTGGTGCTGGTGGCGACTGTGCTACTTGGCCTGATATCAGCAAACAAGCGTTTCGAGGAAAAGGTCGACGCCTACAGTCGCACAGCTGTTGCGGCCTTGTCTGCCCGGCCCGAACTGACTTTTCTGCTGTATGCCCGCGACAGCAGCGCACTTGAGTCTTTCCAGAAGATTGCGTTGCGGGCAACAGGCTCGGAAAGTTCGGTGGCCTGGGACGCCAGCGGAGAGCCGCTGGCAAAAACGTTTTCAAAACCCGATGATTCGCCAGTAATCCCCGGGTTTTACGCTTTTAGAGATGATGCCGCTATCGCGGACGCGACAGTGGTATTGACTGACTCCTCTGGCGGCGTCCAAGAGATTCGATTCTGGTCTGCGCTAACGGATTCGGGTTCCAGTATCTATGCCACCGTACCGATTTTCTCTTCGCTGGATCCCACACGCCCCGGTCTGACCCAGGAGGACTTCAGGCGAAGCTATGCCGGGGCTACACATAACGGCAGCAGGGTTGTGATCGGCTATCTGTCGCTGGGAAGTCCCGCTGCCGGGTGGGCCCGCACCGCTGTATTGTCTGCATGGCCAATGATCACGGCCCTGCTGATACCCTTGCTGGGGTTGCTTTTCATCAGTTTGGGCTTGCGTCGTCGACTCGCCGCGCCAATGGAGGAGTTGCACAATTTCTCGCAGCAGATCGGCAGCGACGGAGCATCCGCAACATTGAATGTGCAGGCGGGCGGGGAGTTGCGCGATGTATTTGACGCCCTGAGTCAGCTGCTGCTGCGCCTGCGTCGGCGTGAGCAGGAGGTTGAAGCCGCGCAAAAAATGCTCACGCAAAAGGCCGATGAGAGCGCATCCACGTTATCGCTGCGAGAACAGGAACTCAAACAGGCGACCGAAGAGATTTCTGCTGCAAAAGACAGGCTCCATCGTGCCTCTTACTACGACAGCCTCACGTCTTTGCCAAATCGCGTGTTATTCAACGAGCAGTTCAGAAAACTGCTGAGCGTGCGCGAGCGTGATGGCCGTTACCTGGCGCTGGTGCTGGTCAATCTGAACAACTTCAGGCGTATAAACGAGTCGCTTGGACATAGTATCGGTGACCAGATATTGGCGCTCGTGGCTCAGCGGTTGATCGGGTGTGTGCGCGCCAGCGACGTGCTCGCCACCAGGCCGGATGGGGCGGCCTCTGAGCCGGGTGTGGCGCGTATCGGTGGTGACGAGTTTACGCTGGTACTCAACATGCTCGAAAAACCCGATGCGGCTGGTCCCGTGGCTCAGCGCGTAATGGATGCGCTGGCGGAACCCTGTAGCATCGATGGGCAGGATATTTCTCTCACCGCGAGCATCGGCATTTCAATAGCGCCAAACGATGGCGATAGTGTTGAAGAACTGTTGCGTGCAGCCGCGGCCGCCATGCACCATGGCCGCATTTCCCGCAGCAGCGGTTTCGTGTATTACAACCGCGACATGGATACTTCCGCGGTTGGCCAGTTCAGGCTGGAGATCGAGTTGCGCAAGGCGCTTGAGCGCAATCAGTTGCGCCTGCACTATCAACCCCAGGTAGATACATTTGACGGCTCTATTGTCGGCGCGGAAGCGCTGCTTCGCTGGGAGCATCCCGAATTTGGGCTGGTGCCGCCCTACCAGTTTATTCCCGTCGCCGAAGAACTTGGCATGATGCGTGAACTTGGCGACTGGGTGTTGATGGAAGCATGTCGGCAGTTGCAGGCTTTCAGCGCGCGCGGTCTGGAACTGCCCCGCATCGCCGTGAATGTATCCGCGATGGAGGTATCCCACGATTTCGTGCAACGCGTGTGGGGTGTTCTTGAAACCTACGGCCTCAAGCCGTCGCGCCTGGAACTGGGTCTGTCGGAAGGGGTGCTGGATGATGCAAACCCGCAACTTGCCAGCAATGTGAGAGCCCTGGGGCGATATGGGCGTCTATCTGTCGCTGGACAATTTTGGTACGGCGGGTGTGCCCCTGGCCTGCCTGGCCACTTTGCGCTGGACGAGATAAAACTGGATCGCAGGTTCGTGTCCCAGTGCGACAGACCCGGCGACAACGGCAAGCTCGCCAAAGCGATTGTCGCGATGGCTGACAGTCTGAAGATGCGGCCTCTGGCGGAAGGCGTGGAAACACCCGGAGAGTACCGCTTCCTGTCCGCTATCGGCGTGCGGGCCATGCAGGGTTACCTGTTTTCAAGCCGGTAACTGCAGAGGAACTGCAGGCTCAGCTCGGCGTACCCTGGTAGCACTTCATCCCAAACAGCGAATGGCCTTGGAGCCAGTAAACGCAGCAACAGCTATCGGCCCCGAAGCAAGCCGGCTCACACAGAGAACGCAGGGCCTGGCTCGGTGGCTAACCCGCAGTCGCCCGAGTTCAGGGGCTCGGAAACACTCCCAGCGAGGTGCCGACATCTCGTCCACAAACCGCTGGTAACTCCATGGCCAGCTGGCGGGGATGCCCTGTGCATCGAGATACCAGCTGTGGCAGCCGCCGGTAAACCACACGGTTTTTTCGCTGCGGCTATGCGCTCCACTTCAAATGCATCCAGAACGTCGTGACGCGGCAGATCTCCGTGCCCGGTGATTGCGCCAGGCGCTCCATGAGTTGATTGATATAGCCCCACTGGTGTTCGGCAATATCGATGAGTGAGAAATTACCCACTGGGCCGTTGGGGCCATTCAACATAAAGAAATTCGGAAATCGGGCATGGAAATGGCCAGATAGGCTCGGGCGTTCCGCCCAGAATTGGCGAGGTCGGCGCCATTGCGGCCGATAACCTGCATCGGTCGCATAAAGGCGTCCGCATGAAAGCCAGTGGCATAGACAATCACGTCCAGCGGGTGAAGTGTGCCATCGCGGCTGCGGATACCGTCTGCCTGATCTGCGCGATACCATCGGTCACCAGAGCGGCAGCAGGGTGCTGTATGGCATCGTAGTAATCCGGAGAGAAGATCAGCCGTTTGCACAATGGAGCATGATCCGGGCGCAGCTTCTCGCGCAGTGCGGGGTCTGCCACGCTGGTCTCGAGATTGTTGGTGCAGGACTCTATGAAATACTGCGCCCCGTCGCCGTTCTGTCCCGTGATGACCTGCGAATAACCCTCGACGTTCGCCCGATAGGTATTGATATCCATCGCGGCCTCCAGCGCTGCCGGGTCTTCGCGGAAACGGGCTTTCTCCGCTTCGCTGAAGTAGCCGTTCTCTACTGGCATGATCCACTGGGCTGTGCGCTGGAAGTGGCTGATGTGTTTCACCCTGCCAGCCAGCGCGGAGACAATCTGCACGCCGGTGGAGCCGTTGCCGATTACGCCGATGCGTTTGTCCTGCAGGTCGACACTGTGATCCCAGCGCGAGCTGTGGAACAGCGCGCCACGAAAGGTTTCCGCGCCCGGGATAGATGGCATATTGGGGTGGTGCAGGACGCCGGTTGCGGCGATGACTACATCCACCTCATCGCGCCTGCCGCTGCGCATTTGCAGGTGCCATCGGCCCTGTCGAAACTCGGCCTGTGCCAGCTCCTCGCCGAAACGGATATGGGGGTAGATGCCATACTTTTCGCAGGTGCGTTCGAAATACTGTTGAATCTCTCCCCCGGGTGGCAGATGCCGACTCCAGTCAGGGTTGCGTTCGAACGAGTAGGTGTAGTGGTGGGAGGGAACATCGCAGGTGAGGCCGGGATAGGTATTTTCTCTCCAGGTGCCGCCGATCCGATCAGCCTTTTCATAGATCACGAACTCATGCCTGGCCTGCTCGCGCAGCTTGATCCCCGCGAGGATGCCGGCCATTCCCGCGCCAATGATTGCCACTTTCAAGCCCTTGTCGGCCATGTGTCGAAGCTCCTGCAGTCAGCATGGACGCCTAGCTTACGCGGCTGCCAGTTTTCGAAGCATAGCCAATATGCTCAAATATGGTGTTTTTTATGTCAATGACACATAATTTCAACCCTATGCAACGGGAAAAGACTGTAGCGAGCCCGCATCACGACGTCACTCCGCCACTGGTGAGCAACTCGCTGGACCCGCTGATCGACGTGCTCCAGGACGAACTCGCCGATCGCGGGATCTCCGTGCCCGGTGTGCGCCCCGGTTCGGCAGCGGCGTTTACGCGGTGGTACCTCGAGGTGGTTCAGCGCCTTGAAACGGATGTGGCGGCAGAGTCCGGTAGCCAGCCTATTTCCCGTCGTGAAGTCGAGCTGCTGTGTCGTTGCGCGCTCACCGCAAAAGACCTCGGTGAAGCCATGCAATTGGTCGCGGATTTCTGCGCCGCGTTGTATCCCCGGGCGGGAGAGTTGAGGGTGCGCATGCGTTCACAGGAGCTGGCCCTCTCGCTGGATTCCCTGCGCCCTGAGTGCAGTACTGCCAGCAGTCGCCTGGATATTACCGGGCTGTTCGCCTTCACAGCTGTTCCAGTGGCTCGCCGGCGTGGACCTGCAACTGCAGGAGGTGCGCATCGGACCATCAGCAGGGATGACATGCTGCCGTTTGTGCGCCTGTTTGGTGCGCCCGTGCTCGCTGGTGGTGATGAGTACGCGTTTGTCGTTTCCAGCGAGTATAGATGCGTTGCCGTGGTGCGTTCAGCCGCGGATTTTGGCGCGTTCTTTGAGTTGTATCCCTGTGCGGTGTTTGGCTCCCATCTGAATACCCTGGCCGAGCAGGTTGCCGCCACGCTCGGGGCCAGTATGCTCAAGTGCAAGCGTTCCCAGGCAGGCGGATCTGGCACGCAGCCTCGGTATTCCCCTGTCTACCTTTCGACACCGGCTGCGGTCGGCGCGCACCTCCTACCGGGAGATTCGTGAACAGTGCCTGCGAGAGGCCGCCGAGCATCTGCTCCGCGACAGCGATATGCCTGTTGCCGCCGTAGCCGAGCAACTGGGTTTTTCTGACAGCGCGTCTTTCCGTCGTTTCTTCCGGCGTGTCTGCGACTCCTCACCCACACGCTGGCGGCGGGATGTGACGCGGGTCGCCGGCAGGAGCACCTGAACTTTCCGGTAGTGCTTCCGGCCATTGATCTATAGCGCGCCTGTAATGGGAATTTTCACAACATTCGCGCTTAACCCCTGTTGCTGCTTTGTTCCATAGTAGGGCGACAATAAGTTCATAATAGTGCAGAGCGGCTTTTCGGGCAGCCATCCCGGTGGGTCGTTTCATAAATATAAGTCCGCAGAAAAGGTAGTGCTCGCATGAAAATCAATGATCTTCGTAATAGTCCATTTGCCCGGGTTCCGTTGGCGGCGCTTTGCGCAACGCTGGCGTTTCCCGCCGTCACGGCTCAGGCACAGCAGCGAGGCGGTACTTCCGCACTGTTGGAGGAAGTCATCGTCACCGCGCGCAAGCGCGAAGAGGGGGCTCAGGAAGTGCCGCTGTCGGTGAGTGCGTTCAACTCCGATCAGATTGAGGCGCTCAAGGTCAGAGACCTGTTCAGCCTGTCGACCGGACTTCCCAATGTGGTGCTGGATGATGTGGGTACCAGCCGGGGTACGGCCAACTTCTCGATTCGCGGCCTGGGTATCAACAGTTCGATCCCGGGTATCGACCCCACCGTGGGGCTGTTCGTCAACCAGGTATTTATCGGCAACAACGTGGGCGTGGTGTTTGACAGCTTCGACCTCGAGAGCATCGAAGTGCTGCGTGGCCCGCAGGGCATTCTCTTCGGCCGCAACGTCACCGGCGGCGCGATCCTGCTCAATACCAAACGCCCGGGTGAAGAGTTTGATGCTGTCGTCAAGGTGGCGGCGGACATGGCGGACGAGGGCGGTTACAACAAGTATGTGATGGGCGCCGTGGGCGGCCCGATTACCGATACGCTGAAAGGCCGGTTGACCGCGTACTACAACGACGATGACGGCTGGCTGGAAAATCAGTTCAATGGCGATGACGTGGGCGCTGTCGAGCAGAAAATGCTGCGTCCCACCCTGGTGTGGACGCCGTCGGAGGAACTGGAATTTACCCTGATCTACGAGCGCACCGAGATCGAGGGCGATGGCCCCGTGGCGCAGAGCCACCGCAACGGGCTGGGTGTGGACCCGCAACAGTTCGAGCCGAACGGCTTCAACATTCCCAAGCGCAACAGCTTCGACGTAGCCTACGACGAGGTGGGTTTCCAGGACAACGAATCCGACTTCCTCGTGTTTGAAACCAACTGGGACATCGGTCTCGGCGACGGCACGATCACCAATATTTTTGGTTGGCGAGACGGCTCCGGGGAGTCCCTGGCGGATATCGATGGACAGCCGGTCTGGCTTTTCCACGCCCCTGCGGCGCTAGAGACGGAACAGTTCAGCAACGAACTGCGCTATAACGGGACGTTCAATGACAAGGCCAACGTGACGCTGGGCCTGTATTACTTCACCAACGAATTGAACTACGATGAAAACCGTGAACTGGGAGGCATCGTGCTGGGTGGTGCGGCGCCGTTCGCAACCTTCCATGGGGGCGGCAACCTGGACGTAGAAACCTATGGCGCGTTCGCCGCGGTCGACTACGATCTTACTGATTCGGTTACGCTGAACCTCGGCGTACGTTACTCCTACGAGGAGAAAGAGGCAGAGGTGGCGACCCTTCCACCCAGTCGTGACCAGCCCTGTAGCGTGATTGACGGGACCTGTACGATTGACTTCCGCGATGACGAAGACTGGGAAGACTGGTCGCCGAAGATCGGCGCCACCTACCACCTCAGCGATGATGCGCGTCTGTACGGTCACTGGACCAGGGGATTCCGCTCAGGCGGCTACAACCTGCGCAATACTTCAACCGACCCCAATGACTCACCGGGACCCTTCGATCAGGAGCAGGTAGACAGCTTTGAAATCGGTTACAAGTCCAACCACGGTCGCGGCAGGCTGAACGCGGCAGTGTTCTACAACCAGGTCAGCGATATGCAGCGTGAGGTCAACAAGGCAGGCCCGATCGGCGTTATCCAGTTGATCCAGAACACCGCCGATGCGGACATCTTCGGTGTCGAGGTGGACGGTACCTTTGCGATCACCGAGAACCTCTTGTTGACGGCCTCGTTGGGCTACACCGATGCGGAGTACTCTGACGTCAATGTCGATCTGAACGAGGACGGCGTTGTGGATGGCCGCGACGAGGATCTTGATTTGCCTCGCGCGCCGGAATGGACCTATAGCCTCGGCATAAACCACGATCTCGATCTTGGCTCCTGGGGTTACATGAGCTCACGCGTCAGCTATGCCTACCGCGATGAAACGGCGTTCACGGATAGCAGCCTGGGCTTTATTCTCGATCAGGAAATTGTCGATGCGGGTCTGGACTTCTACTCCAACGACGGTCACTGGGTGTTCTCGCTTTATGGCAGAAACCTGCTGGACGAAGTGAAGCACGGTGGCGATACGCAGCTGCCGGACACGCTGTCAGGTGTCGTTCCCTGGGGCGGAACCTTCTCTCCGCTGTCGAAAGGTCGTCATTACGGCGCCGAGGTTCGCTACAACTTTTTCTGATACCCACTCTCGCGACGCCGGCAGCCCGCCGGCGTCGCGCATTTACCGCTCGCTGTTCCCACGCAGATATTTTTCCGGCATGACCTCATCGATCTGGTTTTCGCGCTCAGGAATGCCCTGGCGTAGCGTAGATAAACTTTTTCGCGCACAAACAGCTCGAAACACGCCCTGTCGAGATGATTGTCGAGCACCATATCGTGCAGGATGTCGAGAGCGGCGCTGATGGGCTTGGCTTTCTTGTAGGGTCTGTCGGAAGCAGTCAGCGCCTCGAAAACATCGGCGATGGCCAGCAGCCGCTCGGGAATGCTGAGCGCCGATCGGGGAGCTTGCGGGGATAGCCGGTGCCTTTCATGGTTTCGTGGTGGGTGGAGGCGTAGCGCGGGACGTTCTTGAGTTCCTCCGGGAATGGCAGGCTCCAGCATCTTTATCGTGCTGATCATATGCTCGTTGATCCGAAATCCGGTCTTCGCGGGTGAGCGTACCGCGTGATACCGACAGGTTGTATAGTTCGCCCAGGTTTGCCTCGTGCTCGGGGATCTCCATGTCGATTCCGAGTGATGACGCGTAGTCGTTCGATGTTTCCCGGGCCACAATGTGCTCCGGTTTATCGCTCAGGAGTTTCTCCGTCGCCGGCAATACCGCAGGGTCATGGCGTAGGCGCAATTCCTCGAGCGGTGAAAGGCCTATCCGATCACTGAAGTGCCTCTGCCACGTGGTGTCGGCAATCTGTCGAAGCCGTTTCAGGCTGGCCTCATCCAGCGACTCGCCGCCGACGTTGCACCGTGCGACAAACTCGAAATCGCTGGCCAGGCGCTGCTGTGTGGCAGCCAGTTCGCGGGCGAATCGTGCTTGCTGTCCCGGTGTCTCGATGAGCTGTTCCAGGTAGTTGATGTGTGCGTCTCGCAGCAACACTTCGAAGCGTGTCCGTACTTCGTGAACCCGGTTATAAATGGTTTCGAGTTTACTGCCCTTGTCTACGATGTGCTCGGGTGTGGTGATTTTCCCGCAGTCATGCAGCCAGGCCGCAATGCGAAACTCGCGCCATTCATCTTCGGTTTGCAGGGAAAAACCGGCGAAGGCGGGGTGGTTGCTGTCGCTGGCGTGTTCGGCCAGCATCAGTGCGAGTTCCGGCACGCGCTCGCAGTGTCCCCCGGTGTGTGAGGACTTGTCGTCGATGGCCTCGGCGATCAACTCGATAAACGAATCCATGAGGCGTCGCTGGGCCAGTTCGTGACGCTTGATGGCGCTGACCATGCTGACCATGGAATCTGATAATTCGTCCAGCTCCTTAACATGCGACCGAACGCGCTCAACGCTGTCGTAATCCCGGCGTTGCACCTTGTCGTTTTCGCGTGCGAGCTGCTTTACGGGACGCACTATCGGGTTGGCGAAAAACCAGGTCAGCGGCAGCAGGCACAGCAGAAACAGGCTGGTGATCACGCTGGACAGTTTCACTTTGTCCAGCACCGGCCCGAATACCGTATCGGCACTGGCGAGAATACCCAGATACATGGCATCAGACGCGGTGCCTACCGCCTTGACATAGGCCAGATGTTCCTCTCCATCCGTGCGTGCTTCGATCAGACGACCCTGCAGAGCGTCGTCTTTTGCCATACCCAGGAGCTCTCGACTGGGGACAATGCCCGAGGACTGCGACAGCACATCGGTTGCGGTTAACAGCCAGCGGTCTCGCAGAGCCGCATGCTGGGCTGGTGTGATCGCGGCGATAGCGCGGTCAAGCAGGGCTCTCAGCGCCGCTTGATCCTTGTGCACCAGCATATGCAGCTTGTCGGGTACAGGCGCAGCGCCGAAATCAATGTCGGTGTTGATGACAATAGTGTCCAGGTAGTGCTTGGCGAGGGTATGGCGCAGCACACTCGCATTGTCCAGCGCAGCGGTTGCCTCCCCGGCGATGACTTTTTGCAACGCATCAAGGCTGGAGGCTGCGGGTACCAGGGTGATGCCCGGAAAGTGCTCGCGCACGGTTTCGATGACTGACCATCCCTGCGGTATCGCCAGTGTCTGCCCGTTCAGTGCAGCCAGCGAGCGCGTTGGCGGCGCGTCGTCGCGAGTGGCCAGCGCGAACGGCAGTTGCAGGTAGCTGTTGCCCGGCAGTCCCCAGGCGGCGTTTCTGTCGGTCAGTGCTACCGATTGCAGTATGTCGAGGCTGCCTTCCTGGAACAGTTGAACCAGTTCCTGCCAGCCGTGGCCGTTGACGAAACGCAATCGAATGCCCGTCATGTCGACAAGGAGACGCAGTAGATCAATGGAATAGCCGCGCGGTTCGCCGGATTGCGCGAAATCTATCGGCGGCCAGTCCAGCTCGTTGGAGACCCGCAGTTCCCCCAGTGAACCCACCAGGGCGGTCTCCCCTGCAGTGAGATCGAACCTTACCTTCGGGAGCATCGGGCCTGGGTCGCCCCGCTCGTTACTCGACGCAAGTATCTCTCCGGTGTCATTGAACAGGTAGATGACCCCCTGTTCTGCGATGCTCAGATCTCGCAAGAAGTCTGATGAGGCGGCCAGCGTGATATCAATGCCCACCACCGTATCGGAGCCCGTCAACCTGTGCGAAAACGTGCGACCGGGTAGGTCAAGCTGTGCAAACAGGTAGGGCGATGAGAACTGCACGCCGTTGGAGTCCATGGCCCTGGTATACCAGGGCCTGCTGGTCACGTCGAAGGTAGTGGCTTCCGATCGCGATCGACGGGTTTGCATCGATTCGTCGAGGTAGTGAAAGTGCCGGACGTTAACGCCAGCCCCCGGTTCTACCTGCATCACCACCCACCGGTCCGCCGGCTCAGCTTGCAGCGCCCTGCGCGCACTCTCGCCGGCAGCCAGGTTGATCAGCTCAAAGAAGTGGCCGTCACCGCTGCCAAGGTACACGCCGTAATAAAGCGGGTTCTTCTTCAACACACTGGCGAAAATCTCCAGAAGTTCACTACGCTTTGCGGGGTCTCGCAAGACCGGATTGTCAGCGAGGAGTTCGATGACATTCGTGTTGATGTGGCCGATGCTGCGCATCTCAACTGCGACGCTGGCGGCGGCCGTTGCGTAAAGATCGGCCGCCGCGTCGCGAGCAATGGCCTGTCCGAAGTAGTATTGCAGGGCGCTGGCGAGTCCCACGGTGACGATCGTCGCAACGACGAAAACCGTCATCACCGTCAGGCGGATCGTTGTGTGCAGTTTGCCGAACAGCTTGTACATGGCCCTGGGGTCCTTATCAAGCAGGCATTTCGCGGCAGGATAGCACGCTTGCGCGTGCCTGAACGGAAGCCGGTTGGCAACGCGTTGCGATGTCGCGGGCAAAAAAAAGCCGCGTTTGACGCGGCTTTTTCATTGCTTCAACCGATCACGGCGCGTTGGGGTCGATGCACTCTGGAGGCTGCGGGCTGATGCCGCAGGGATCCGGCCTGCTGCTGTCGCAGGCGAAGTCGCGCGTAAAGCTGGTGCCCCCCACCGCTTCCAGACGGATGCGGACGATACCCGGCTCATCGTTGAAATCATCCGGGAATGTAGTCCGCACGGGTATTGAGAATGCCCGGGTAGAGGAAAAGTTGGGTACGGTGAAGGATGTCTCCGACAGCAGCTTGCAGTCACCGGACACGCTTACGGATACGGTAGAACCGCCGGCCGGCGGCGTGTTGTAGGTATCTGCAACGAGTGCTTCATGCACGATGCCGTGGGAAGGTACTGTTCACCGCGGCGCCCGGTAGACAGGATGATATCCCAGGAGGGGCGTCAGACAGCATAACACTGCGGGTGAAAACATGTACGAGGCTGCGGCTACACCACACGCCGTCGCCCTCGGGCGGACAGAGCAGGCCGTTATACACCGCAGGCTCGTCGTTGGTGTCGTAGATATTGTTGGAGTTGAGGTCGACGAAAATCTCTTCCTCGCCGGAGATACACTGCAGTGAGCCCTGCGGGTTGGCGATGCACTCCGGCAGGTTGGGTGTGTACACGCCATCGTCGTTGTAGTCGATGAACGCTTCCGGCAGGTTGTCAAACAGAGTTGCCTCGGCCTGATCCATCAGCCCGTTGCCGTTGCGATCGATGAAAGATTCCTCCCCCAGTGCATGCACCATAACCGCCGAGCGTCCGCCGCGGACAGAACCCAGGTCGCTTTGACAGGGGCCGCTATCGCCGTTGTGGCTGGGGCAGTTGTAGTCGTTGTCGAAGATGGTCTTGACGAACGTATTGTCGGTGAGCGTCGGGAAGCGCGGTTCTTGCGAGCGCCAGGTCACGGAACAGGTGCCGTCCGTGGTGGTACAGGAGCCGACGATCGCGCCGTACTCGGTGGTAAATACTGCGGCAGTGCCGTCTACGACAGGGTTGTTGAACTTGTCGGCCATGGAAACGGTGAACTGGCGTGTCACGCCGTCCACGCGCATGCCGTTCTCGACCACGAACGTGTCGGATACCGCGAGGCTGATGGAGTTCTGGTCGGGCAGGCCTGTGGTTACCGTCAGCAGGTCGGATACCGTGCCGAGGGTTCCGCCGTTGCCGTCATCGATAGTCGCGACCACGCGTACGGTCGTGGCGACATCGCCGGAGGAGACAATCACTGACACCTGACCCTCGCCGTTGGTCAGGCCCGAGGGCGTGGAAAGCGTAATACCGCCGACCTCGGTGTTCAGGGCGAAGTCGACCTTCACGCCCTGCAGTGGCTGGCCGATACCGTCGTTGACCTGGAAAGTCACCACGGACGTTTCGTCACGGTTCTGGCCGCCAGTGCCGCGCAGCACGATCAACTCGGGTTCCGCGCTCACAAACAGCACCGCATTGGCGGTCGCGGAGGCCACCGAGAGGTTGCCGAACGCCTGAGCGTTGGTGCCCACCAGGCTCGCGGTAATGTCATCCCGGCCGGAGCAGGTGCCCGCTGAATACAGCGTGGTCGCTCGGGAGTTGAGGGTGGTGACCGGGCTCTCCGGGTTGATCGTGGATTGTCCCGCGGCGATACAGCC
Organism: Halioglobus sp.; assembly: GCA_041396005.1. Lineage (GTDB taxonomy): Bacteria > Pseudomonadota > Gammaproteobacteria > Pseudomonadales > Halieaceae > Marimicrobium. The sequence goes on along the minus strand of JAWKZK010000004.1, from coordinate 224,271 downwards.
GCTGCTGAAGACGACTTCCTCCACCGAGGTGACGAGATTGTCATCCGGGTCGAGCACAACTACCGAGAGCTGTGCGCTGCCGCCGGCTGCCAGCGTCGATTGAGGCTCAATCTTGACGGCGCCCTCGACAAACATGCCGTCATCGTCAAAAAAGCCGATGCGGAAGCCGGTTTCGCCCACCTGGAAACCCAGGGTGCCGGAGAGCGCCTGGCCGTTTGCTGTCGCGTTCGCGCTGATAGTACCGGCGCCCCGTTCAGGTCCGGCTTCGATCAGGAAAGTGGCGATGCCGTTGTCATCGGTCAGGGCGGTGCCCGTGGCGGGGGTCAGGGTGCCGAGGCTGGAATTCACAGACACCACCACGCCTCGTTTGCCGTCACCCTTGACGCGCACTTCCAGGGTGCCGGGCTTGGTGACCGAAATTACACTGGTGGGTTCTCCGTCGGGCCCGAACAGCCTGAGCTGCAGTTCGTTGGTTTCAGGAATGAAACCACCTTCACCGCCTCCGCCGCCACCGCAGGCGGTGAGTGCAAATACCATGGCAATAACGGCAGCCAAACGGCTGGAAAGAGGGAAGCCCCTGATGATCATTGTTATCCCCTGTTGCCTGCGGTAGCGCAGGTCTTGGTTTTTTTCACTAGCCCCACGGTGATTCTGCGATCTTTGCTAACAGAGTCAACCTTTGAATTATGTACTTTCTCACAGCTTACCACGGTGCGATTTGAAAACACTATAATTTACCGTCAGTAGCGTCTTTTGTGATTTTCACACTAGCTCCTGGTGGTGCCCCTGAAAGCCAATGGGAAGGCTTGCCTGCCGCGCGGCGGCTGCTACTATCGCCAGCATGTCATCCCTGCTGATGCCGTTGCGAATGTCCGCGTCGATTGTTGTGCTGCTTAGTTCGCTGAGGGTGCTGGGGCGTGCTCTCGAGTCTCGAGCGCTTGCCTCGCTGGCGATCGGTCAGGGCGGCCTGGTGAGCATGACAGTGTACCTGGTAGACAACGCCTCGCGAGCGGCCTACCGCGAAGCGCTGGTGGAGTTGCTGCAGGGACAGGTGCATACGGCGCGCTACTCACTGGCATACCTGCCGCTGGGCGAAAACCGCGGCTTCGGCGCTGGCCACAACGCGGCGCTGGCGGCGGCCGACAGCGATTGCCATCTCGTTCTGAACCCGGACGCAGAGCTGGATGTCTACGCCCTGGCGCGCGCGCTGGCGCTGTTTGTGGAAAACCCGGATATCGTGCTGTTGAGCCCACGTGTCAGCGGCCCGGATGGTCGTACCGAATACCTCTGCAAGCGCTACCCGTCGGTGTTGGTGTTGCTGCTTCGTGGTTTCGCGCCAGATTTACTGCGACGGCCTTTCAACGCGCGTCTTGCGCACTACGAAATGCGCGAGGAACTCAGCGCAGAAGTGCCTTGCGATGTAGATATCGCCAGTGGCTGTTGCATGCTGGTGCGCACCGGGGCGTTGCGGTCTGCGGGGGGCTTTGACGAGCGTTATTTCCTGTATTTCGAGGATTTTGATTTGTCGCTGCGTCTTGCGCTCCATGGGCGCTTGGTGTTTCACCCGACGGTCAGTATTGTGCATCATGGCGGATATGCCGCGCGCAAGGGGTGGCGGCATGTCGGCTTTTTTGTGCGCTCCGCCGCGAGATTTTTCAATCAGCACGGGTGGCGGTGGTGGTAGCGTGGCGTTTTTCGCCCGTGTTGAACAGACCCTGTTGCACCCGCGCCCATGCTGCCACTAGACTGCGTCTGGAATGTCGCAGCAGGTGGGTGTAATGCAGGAATCCAAGGACATCACGCTGCAACGCCTGGCCTACTTGCAGGCGATGGGTGTGCCGGGCCTCGTGTCGCGTACACAGGCTCCGGGAGCGGCGCCCAGCCGACGTTTGGCGGTGGTTTGTCCACGCGTCGGAAGCTCGTCGAAACTGGGCGATGCAGCGGCGGCCACAGGCCCTGCCGGAATCGCTCCAGCACCCGTTGCAGAGTCGCCCGTGCGGCCCTCGGGTCGCGTGCGCCCGGCGCTGGACTTACCGGAGTGGGAGCCAGACAAGGTGCGCTTGCCACCGGATTCCGCTGCCGGGGTGGCCGCGGCCGGCTCGCCGAGAATGGCCGGTCGGTGCAGGTTCAGCCTCGTGGCCATGTTTGCCGGGCGCTGGCTGTGGCTCGAAAGTATGGACGATAGGCCTCTGGCATCCGATCAGGTGGCTCTCGTACAAGGCATGGCTTACGCGCTGGCCTTTCCGCACTCCGGTGCCGGGAACACTGCTCCGCAGGTTGCCACCTTCGACTGGCCCATGCACAACAACCGGCAGCTGGACAGCGGGCTCGAGGCCGCGCGCGCGAGCCTGTCGGCTTTCCTCCTGCGGCGCATTCAGCAGCAGGCCTGTGCGGGCGTCGTGCTGCTGGGGGATGCTTGTGAGCGCTGGGTCGACGTGGCGCAGTTGCCGTTGCCCGTGGTGACGGTCCCCAGTAGCGCACAGATGCTCGCCCGGCCCGCACTCAAACCCGAGGCGTGGCGGGCTTTGCAGGTGCTCAGGGCCGCATCGGCTGCCAGCGATCGATGAGCATGAACGCCGGTCGCCAACGCCCGCAAGCCATGACCGAGCAGCGTGTTGCACTGCCTCACGAGTTCACCGCACTGGCAGACCTCGACAGCCGCACCAATCCCGGCCCATGGTCTGCGGCGCGCTTTCAGCGCATTTGCGCAGCGACCGCGCAGGACACCGCACTGGTGGCCGTACTGGCGGGCGAGATTGCTGGCTTTCTGGTGTACTCCTGTATTTTGGATGAGGCGACCGTTCAACGCGTTGGCGTTGAACCCACTCTGCGCGGCCGTGGCATTGGCGGTAGTCTGTTGGATGCTGCCTGCGCACGCGTGCGCGATGGCGGTGCCCGGCGCTGCCTGCTCGAGGTACGCGCGTCCAACCACGTGGCTATTGGTCTCTACGAATCGCGCGGTTTTGCGCGCGACGGTGTGCGCAAAGGGTATTACCAGGGCGCTGAAGGCCTGGAGGATGCGCTGCTGATGTCGAGGTCCTTGGTAGCATGAACATACTGGAAACAGAATGGTGGTCGATGGCATTGCCTCCGGAGTGGTGGGCAGACACCGATGAAGACAGCATCCTGGTGGGAGACCGCGACGGTGTTGGTACGATCGAAATCAGCACGCTGCACAAGTCCGAGGGTGAGTTCGAGCGTGAGGATGTGCTGGCGATCGCGCGCGAGGAATCGGGACAGCATGTAGACTGGACCGGCGTGCGACTGGGGGATTTTGCCGGCGTGACCGCCGACTGCGAAGAAGAAGACGCCGCCCTGCGCGAGTGGTTTGTGGCCTGCGGCAGCCTGCTGCTGTACATCACCTACAGCTGTGATGTGGAGAACCGCGGCATGGATGATGCCGCGGTGAATGAGCTGCTTGACACATTACTGGCGGCGGAAGAAGCGCCCGTCGCGAAGGATCACTGAAACACGCCGCGCCACGCGCGTCAGGCGACGTTGCCGGTGACCCGCACGCGTTTTGAGCCTTTTACGGGTTTTGCCTTCAATGCGTCCTGATAGCGTTTGACCCGTGTATCAATGATGTTCTTCAGCACGATCAGCAGGCCGGTAAAGATAAAGGCGCCCGGCGGGAGAATGGCGAGCAGGAACGGCTGATAGCCGGAAAACACCACGATCTTCCAGTTGGCGACAGCGGGCCCAGCGAATCCATGTTGGCGAACAGGAGCCCCGGTGCCAAACAGTTCGCGCATCACACCCAACAGTACCAGTATGACAGCCAGGCCCATGATGAATCCGTCGTACATGGCGGGCCCCAGCGTATTTTTCGCGACAAAGCCGTCCGCTCGCCCGAGAATCACGCAGTTGGTGGCCGTCAGGGCAGAAAAATCCCCAGAATCTGGTACAACTCGTAGGCGAAGGCCTGCATCAGCAGTTCAATGCAGGTAACGGCGGCGGCGATGATCATCACGAATGCCGGCAGGCGCACCGCGTCGGAAACAATATTGCGGATAATGAGACACGGCGGTATTGGAGCACACCAGCACCAGCGTGGTCGCCAGACCAAGGCCGATGGCGTTCACCACCGAGCCGGTCACGGCCAGTAGCGGGCACAGACCCAGCAGTTGCACGATGGCGGGGTTGTTCTTCCACAGACCATTCAGGGTCAGTTCACCATAGCGGGCTTCGGGCATCAGCTTGCACCTTGTTCAGACGTGGCTGTCGGGGGACCAAAACAGCGTTGTCCGGTGGGTTTCGGCGGTGTAGAACTCGCAGCACCGCCGCGACAACCGCGCGGGGCGTGATGGTGGCGCCGGTGAACTGGTCGAAATCGCCGCGGTCTTTCTTCACCGCCCAGCCGGGTAGCGTGGGGTTGCCGATAGAGCGGCCATCGAAGCTGAGAATCCAGTCGGATTTGCGCAGGTCGACCTTGTCTCCCAGCCCCGGCGTCTCTTTGTGGCCCAGGACGCGCACGCCTGCGATGCTGCCGTCTCGCTTGACGCCCACTATCAGGTGGATGTCATCCGTGTAGCCATCGCGCGCGGTGGCGGGAATGATGGCGGCCACCACCTGGCCGTTGCGGCGCGCCAGATAAATGCTTTTCTCCTCGCGCAGGCCGAGTGCTGTTTCCGCCGGACCGACGGGCAGGGTGTCGTCGAGCATCGAATTATCGTGTGCCTCGCGCGGAATAATCTGTAGCAGCGCTTTTTCTTCCGCCATGCGTACCTGGCGCGCGATCTCGTCCTTTGTATTCAACTGCGTGCCGACAATCAGCACCGTGGTGGCGATCGCGAACAGGGCAAGCAGCACGCTGTTGCGGGTGATGGATCTGCCGAGCATGTCAATCCTCCCGCCCGGCGCGCTTGTGGCCGTAGGTGCGCGGTTGCGTGTAGTAATCGATGAACGGCGCGGCAAAATTCATGATCAGCACCGCGAAGGCCACGGCGTCCGGGTAATTGCCTCGCACCCGGATCACGTATATGAGCACACCGATCAGCGCGCCGTAAATCAGGCGGCCACGCACCGACACCGCTGAGCTGACCGGGTCGGTAATGATAAAAAAGGCGCCGAACATGGTCGCGCCGCTCAGCAGGTGGAACAGCGGTGAACCGCCGCTGGCGGAGCTGCCGCCGTCGTAGAAAATCGCGGCCAGCAGCGCCAAGCTCGCCAACATGGCGACCGGCGCGTGCCAGGTAAAAATGCGCTGTTGCAGCAGCCACAGCCCGCCGGCGAGGAACGCGATATTGACCCATTCCCAGCCGATCCCGGCCCAGCGGCCAAACACCGGGCTTTGCGCCCAGAGATCCTCCATCAGCAGGCTGTTGTTCTGGCGCAGCACGTCCAGTGGCGTGGCCATGGTCGTGCCGTCGTAGGTTGCCGGCAGGAAACAGGCCTGCAGGGCCTCGAGTAATCCGGGTACCTCGCCGACGCCCCGTGGCGGCGCCCAGGAGGTCATTTGCAGGGGGAAGGAAATCAGCAGAATGACATAGCCCACCATCGCGGGGTTGAAGGGGTTGTAGCCAAGCCCGCCGTAAAAGTGCTTGCCGAGCAGGATCGCGCTGGCGATGCCCACGGCAATCAGCCACCAGGGGGAGTAGGGCGGTAAAGCAATACACAGCAGGAACGCCGTCACCAGGGCGCTGCAGTCCTTCAGGTAGAAACCCACCGGCCGGCCGCGCAGTTTCAGCGCCAATGCCTCCAGTGCCACAGCGACCAGCGAACCCCAGAGGATGTTGACCAGCGTGCCGAAACCGAAAAACGCCGTGAGCACGACAACGCCCGGCAGCGTTGCGAGAAGTACCGTCTGCATCACGCGCTGGGTGCTCAGCGGCCCGTGTGCATGGGGTGAGGTTATGCGCAACATCGACACGTCAGGCGCTTTCCGTAGTGTGTAGCTGTTTGCGTGCCGCTTCGACTTTTTCTGTCAGGCGCTCCACGGTGGCCTCCAATGCCTCGACGATTTTCGGTTCATCGCCGGCGGCCTGGCTCTGGGCGAGCTTGTCGCGAGACTTCTGCAGGCGCTGTTCAAGGTTGGCGAGCGAGGCCCTGGCTTTTTCGCTTGGGCTGAGCTGTGCCTCGGCGTTGCGAGCGGCCAGGGCTTTTTCGATGGCGAGTTGCGCCGCGTCGGCGGGTGTCGCGGTTGCCGCAACGCCCGTATCGTCAGCCTGTGGCCGGTAGGCCTGCAATGCGTCCTGCGCAGTTGCCAGCTTAGCCCGGGTTTTTTCGACGCCCGTGGTCAGCGCCGCCACCAGGTCGGAACCGTCGGCCTGCGCCTGGGCGAGCTTGTCATTCGCAGTATCCAGGCGTTTCTGGGCGGAGACCACGGCTTTTTCCAGAGCCTCCAGCGGGTTTGCTGTGCCGGCGTCGGTGCCTGACTGTTGCGCGGCCTTCTTGGCTTTTGCCCGTTCGATGGCTGCCTGGATCGGATCATCGCTGCCGCCTCCGCCGGCGTCCTCCCGGGCGCGCGCTTCTGCGGCCTGTTTGCGTGCCGCGCGTTTCGCCGCTTTCTCCTCTTCTTCGCGCTCCAATCGTTCCAGGCGAGCTTCGAAGCGCTGCCGCGAGTGCTCCGCCTTGGCATGATCGCGCCGTTGCTGCAGGATCTCGGCCTTTGATGCACGGTAGTACTGCACCAGCGGAATATTGCTTGGGCAGACGTAGGAGCAGGCACCGCACTCGATGCAGTCGAACAGGTTGTGCGCTTCGAGTTTTTCGTATTCCTTGCCCTGTGCAAACCAGAAGAGCTGCTGCGGTAGCAGGCTCACCGGGCAGGCGTTGGCGCACAGGCCGCAGCGTATGCAGGCCTGCGCCGGAGGCGGGGTTGGCAGCTCGGCTTCCGTGGGCGCCAGCAGACAGTTGGTGGTTTTTATGATCGGCACAGTGGGGTCGGGCACGGTAAAGCCCATCATCGGGCCGCCCATGATGAGCCGGTTATTTTTCGCCGACTGGTAACCCGCCTTCGCGAGCAGGTACGCCATCGGTGTGCCGATCAGAACCTCAAAATTCTGTGGCTCGCTGACGCTCTCGCCGGTGACGGTGGTGACGCGCGAAATCAGCGGCTTCCCCTCTATGATGGCTTCATACACTGCCACCGCGCTACCGACGTTCTGGCAGACGACGCCGACATCGGCGGGCAGTCCACCGCTGGGCACCTGCTTGCCCGTGAGAATTTCAATCAGCTGTTTCTCGCCTCCCGAGGGGTATTTGGTGGGGAACACCACGATGCGGATGTCGTCTCCGTCCAGCGCATCGCGTAAGGCCTGGATGCTCTCGGGTTTGTTGTCCTCCACCCCGATGAGCGTTTCGCCCGGTTTTACCAGGTAGGCGAGAATGCGCGCGCCGGTAATGATCTCGGCGGCACGCTCGCGCATGAGCATGTCATCGGCGGTGATGTAAGGCTCACACTCGGTGCCGTTGATGATCAACGTGTCGATCGTGACGTCGTCGCGCACGGCAAGTTTCACGGCGCTGGGGAAACCCGCGCCGCCCATCCCGGCGATACCTGCATTGCGAATGCGCGCCAGCAACGCTTCCTTGTCGAGCGCCCGATAGTCAGGGGTGCCTTGATGCGCTATCCACTCGTCACGGCCATCGGTATCGATCACGATGCACGGCGCGGTGTGCCCGGAAATGTGCGGCACGAGCCGGTCTTCCACTGCTACCACGGTGCCGGAGCTGGGTGCGTGTACCGGTACGCTCACCAGCCCCTGGGGTTCGGCAATGACCTGACCCTTCAGTACTCGCTCGCCGGCGCGCACCACCGGCGCGGCCGGCGCACCGATGTGCTGTGACAGCGGCACAATGAGCTGTGGCGGAATGCCGGCGTCGGCTATCGGCGAACGCGTCGACTGGTGTTTGTTTTCAGGCGGGTGGATGCCGCCATGAAAACTGTGCGTGCGCATCATGCTGCGCGCTCTCGCTGGTCGCCGCTATCCGGGGCATCGGTGGCAATTATCTCCACGCGCCTGCCCACCGGGTCTGGCAGATGCCAGTGCCAGCTCTGCAGCGTTTCTTCCTCACGCAGCATGTCTATACAATCCACGGGACAGGGCTCCACACACAAATCGCAGCCGGTGCACTCGCTGGTGATCACAGTGTGCATTTGCTTGGCCGCACCGAGAATGGCGTCTACCGGACAGGCCTGGATGCACTTGGTGCAGCCGATACATTCATCTTCGCGAATGAACGCCACGGCTGGACGGGGGTTCTCCTCGCCGTGCTCCGCGTCCAGCGGAATGACCTCGAGATCCAGCAGGTCGGCCAGCGCCTGAATGCCTGCTTCGCCGCCCGGTGGGCACTTGTTGATGGCCTCGCCCGCCGCGATGGCCTCGGCGTAGGGTTTGCAGCCTGGAAAGCCGCACTGTCCACACTGGGTTTGCGGCAGAATGGCATTGATCTGGTCGACGATCGGATTGCCTTCCGTGCGAAAGCGCACGGCGGCGAACCCGAGCAGGGCGCCAAACACGGCGGCCAGGCCCACCAGGGCGATGAGGGCGGCCAGCAGGGGGTGCTGTAGCAGTAGCTCGATCACGTGCTCATACCAGTCCGGCGAAGCCCATAAAACCCAGCGACATCAGGCCGGCTGTGATCATGCCGATGGCGGCGCCGCGAAACGGTAGCGGGATGTCGGCCACTGCGAGTCGCTCGCGCATGGCCGCAAACAGCACCAGTACGAGGGAGAACCCCAGGGCGGCGCCAAAGCCATAGAACAACGACTGCATGAAGCCGTGATCCTTGTTCAGGTTCAGCAGGGCAACCCCCAGCACGGCGCAATTGGTGGTGATCAGTGGCAGGTAGACACCGAGTACGGTAGAGCCAACGGACTGGTCTTGCGCACCACCATTTCAGTGAACTGCACCACCACGGCGATGACGAGAATGAAGGCAATGGTTTTCAGGTATTCAAGGCCCAGTGGCGCCAGCAGGAAATGATAGGTGAGATTGCCGCAGGCCGAGGCCAGCGTCAGCACGAAGGTGGTGGCCATGGACATGCCCATGGCCGTTTCCAGTTTGTTGGACACGCCCATGAAGGGGCACAGTCCCAGAAACTGTACCAGCACGAAGTTGTTGACCAGGATCGCGCCGATCAACAATACGGAATAGTCTGCAAGCATTCTCGTGTTCTCGCCGCGCCGTTGGTTGCGCCGCTCGTAGTCGGTGGCCGTTCGCTATGTTAGCGCCTGGATGCACCGAAACGGGTTCGGATTCCCAAACTAATGACCAGTAGTCTAACAGCTTGCCGGCCAGTTCCAAAGTGTCCGAGGTGTGGGCGTGCAGTGGCTGCCAGCCCGCCGCAGGGCTCGACAGCGAGGGTCAGGACCGCTGCCTTGCAGCCGAAAATACTCATTTGACCTGCATGCCGGGGAGCGCGCCTCGTCGGGCGACAGCAGGAAGATGTTCTCATTACCCGGCCCGGCGGCGAGCACCATGCCCTCGGAGATTCCAAAGCGCATTTTGCGCGGCGCCAGGTTCGCGACCACGACGGTCAAGCGGCCCACCAACGTGTCCGGCTCGTAGGCGGCCCGAATGCCTGCGAGCACCTGTCGCGGGGGCTGGTCCTCACCCAGGCTGAGCGTCAGGCGCAGCAATTTGTCTGCACCCTCGATGCTTTCAGCAGCGGTGATTTCGGCAACGCGCAGTTCCACGCGCGCGAAATCGTCAATGCTGATGGTGTGGTCGGGCGCGTTCCCCGCGGGCGGTTGCGGCGTGGCCGTGACCGGCGTCTCGGGCGCGGCTGCGGGGGCCTCGCGGCTCGCCTCGATCATCGCCTCAACCTGCGCTGCGTCAATGCGGGTCAGCAAGGGCGTGAAGGGATTCAGCCGATGGTTGAGCAGCGCACCGTCAAGTTGCGTCCAGTCCAGCGAACAGTTGAGGAAGTTCTCTGCTTTTTCGGCCATTTCCGGCAGTACGGGTTTGAGATAGGTCATCAATACCCGGAACAGGTTGATGCCGACACTGCAGACGCTGTGCACCGTCTCCTGCTGTCCCTCTTCCTTCGCCAGCAACCAGGGCTTCTTGTCATCGATGTACTGGTTGGCGCGGTCGGCCAGGGCGATGATTTCACGCACGGCCTTGTTGAACTCGCGCGCCTCGAACAGCGCGGCAATGCCTTCGCCCTGGTCGATGAACGATTGCACCAGCGCCGGCTCATCGCAGGTGGCGGAGAGCGTGTTGTCGTGGCCCTTTTTCAGGAAGCCGGCGCAGCGGCTGGCAATGTTGACCACCTTGCCCACCACGTCGGCATTCACGCGCTGGACAAAATCCTCCAGGTTAAGGTCGATGTCATCCACCGAGGCACTCAGCTTGGCGGCGAAATAGTAGCGCAGGTACTGGGCGTCCAGGTGCTCAAGGTAGGTGCTGGCCTTGATGAAGGTGCCGCGACTCTTGGACATCTTCGTGCCGTTCACGGTAAGAAAGCCGTGTGCATAGATCGCCGTGGGTGAGCGCAGATTTGCCGAGTGCAGCATTGCCGGCCAGAACAGCCCATGAAAGTTGATGATGTCCTTGCCGATGAAATGGTAAAGCTCGGTGTCCGTGCCGCGCTGCCAATAGTCGTCGAAGGGATGGCCGGTGCGATCGCAATAATTCTGGAAGCTGGCGATATAGCCGATGGGCGCGTCCAGCCACACGTAAAAGTACTTGCCGGGCTCGCCCGGGATCTCAAACCCGAAGTAGGGCGCGTCGCGGGAGATATCCCACTCCTGCAGGCCGCCGTCCACCCATTCGCGCAACTTGTTCGCCACCTGGCTCTGCAGGGTATCGGAGGCGAGCCAATCCCGTAGCATGGCCTCGAATTCCGGCAGCCTGAAGAAAAAGTGCGTAGACGCCTTCTCCACCGGCGCTGCGCCCGACAGGGCTGATACCGGGTCGATCAGTTCCAGCGGGCTATAGGGTGCGCCGCAGGCCTCGCAGTTGTCTCCGTACTGGTCAGCCGCGCGACAGCGGGGACAGGTTCCCTTGATAAAGCGATCGGCGAGGAACAGGCCCTTTTCCGGGTCGTAGGCCTGGGTGATGTCTCGCGTGGCGATATGGCCGTTGTCCCGCAGGCGTTGGTAAATGGTTTCACACCAGTGGCGGTTCTCCGGTGAATGGGTGGTGTGGAAGTTGTCGAAGCCGATCAGGAAGCCGGCGCTGTCGCGTTCGTGCTCCTGGCGGATGGTGTCGATCTGCTGTTGCGGGCTGATGCCGAGTTTCTCCGCGGTCAGCATGATGGCCGTGCCATGCGCGTCATCGGCGCAGACATACAGGCAGTCGTGTCCGCGCGATTTCTGGAATCTCACCCAGATGTCGGTTTGCACCTGCTCCAGCAGGTGGCCGAGATGTAGTGAACCGTTGGCGTACGGCAGCGCGCTGGTCACCAGTATTCTGCGGGTGTTTGCTTTGACCATCATGCCTGTGACGTCCAGTAAATCGGGGCGCCACTATAGCGGTTTTGAGGGCGGGTTTCATCCGGGCGAATCGGGATCGGCGTTGTTGATCCCAGGTCATGTGCCTATACTAGCGTGCGCAAAGGCGAGGCCGGCAACAAAGCCGGCGGCGCGGCTCGCAGCGAGGCGCCGTCAACATCGCCACTAACCGGACATAGCATGGAAAAAATCAGATTCATTGTCGCTGTTGCCTCCGGCAAGGGCGGCGTCGGCAAATCAACCACGTCCGTTAACCTGGCGCTGGCGCTCAAGGCGCGCGGTGCCCGGGTGGGTTTGCTGGACGCAGATATCTATGGCCCCAGTCAGCAGTTGATGCTGGGTATAAACCCGGCGTGCGGCCCGAGCAGAAAGAGGCGGCTGCCGCCGGTAGTGGCGCACGGCCTGCAGACCATGTCGATGCGGTTATACACCCATGGTCTGGCGCTGGGCCCATGGCGGGCGGTGCGTTGACCAATTGTTGTCGCAAACGCTGTGGGGCGAGCTGGACTACCTGATTATCGATATGCCGCCCGGCACCGGCGATATCCAGTTGACGCTGTCGCAGAAGGCCTGGTGGCCGGCGCGATCAATATCGTGACCACACCGCAGGACACGCGTAGCTGCTGGATGCACAGAAGGGTATCGAGATGTTCCGCAAGGTCGATGTGCCCGGGAAGCGCAGGGCATTATTGAAATATGGCGGTGCATGTGTGCAGCGCCTGCGGTCACCGGAAGCATTATCTGTGCCGACGGCGGTGCGCGAATTGCTCGCGAATACGGCGTGCTGCTGGCGAGCCTGCCGCTGTCGCTATCGATTCGCGAGCAGACCGATGCCGGCGCGCCCATCAGATTGCGGCGCCCGATTCCGTGGAAGTGCGCTGTATTTCGAGGCGGCGGCTGCGGTAGAACAGGCGCTGCACCGGGATGATACGATCGTGCAGCAGTTCCCTGATATCTCCATCAGCGACGATTAGACAACCTCGCAATTAGGAAACCAGCGATTGAGCATTAAATCTGACAAGTGATCTGCCGGATGGGCTTTGATACGATGATCGAGCCGTTCGAACCGGGCCAGGTGCGTACCAGCGGCGGCGAACGGCTGATTTCCCTACGGGACGTCAAGCTACGGTTACGACCGTGCGCCGTCGAGTGAATTCAAGGTGTTCACCAACATCAACTCGGCGACGGTTGACCCCAAACGCTTTGACGAAAACAGTTTTGTGGATGTCAGCGGGGATGTTTGTGTGATTCCGCCCAATTCCTTTGCGCTGGCCAGCACCGTGGAATACTTCCGCATACCGCGCAACGTATTGACCATCTGCCTGGGGAAATCCACCTACGCACGTTGCGGCATCATCGTGAACGTGACGCCGCTGGAGCCTGAATGGGAGGGGCACGTTACGCTGGAATTTTCCAACACCACGACGCTGCCGGCCAAGATCTACGCCAACGAGGGCGTGGCGCAGATGCTGTTTTTCGAGTCGGACGAAGTGTGCGAGGTGAGTTACAAGGATCGCGGCGGCAAGTACCAGGGGCAGACCGGTGTTACGTTGCCGCGCGCCTGAAGGGTGAAGAATGCTCAGGGGTGCTGCGCCTCGTAATCGATGCCCCCGGCGGGCAGTTTGTCGCCGTCCAGATACGCACCGTCGGCGCCCAGCAGCAGCCGGCCCTCAATAAACCAGCGTGCCGCCAGGGGATAAATCACGTGTTCCATCGCCCGAACACGGGCCGCGAGCGAATCCGCGGTATCATCCGCCTCGATCGCGACGCGCCTGAGAACGGGTGGGCCTTCATCCAGTTCCCGGGTGACGAAATGGACCGTGGCGCCGGCGAACCTGTCGCCGGCATCCAGTGCGCGCTGGTGCGTGTTCAGGCCCGGGTAGGCGTGGCAGCAGCGAGGGGTGGATGTTGAGCAGGCGGCCAGCGAACGCCTCCACGAAAGCCGGCGCTACCAGATGCGCAGCGAAACCCGCCAGCGCACTCACGAGCTGGGTCAACTGGCGACAGGGCTTTTACCAGCGCGGCATCGAAAGATTCACGGTCGGGATAGTCGCGATGATCGATCACTCGTGTGGGTATGCCCGCCGCCGCCGCGAGCTCCCAGGCCCGCAGCGCCAGGGTTGCTGCTGACCACGAGGCGCACCCGCGCGGGCAGTGCGCCGCTGGCGCAGGCGTCGATAAACGCCTGCAGGTTCGACCCGCGTCCGGAAATCAGGATAGCCAGCCCCGGGAGGGTCATGCGTCCAGCTCGACGGCATTCTCCCCGGCGATGACGTTGCCGATCGTCCAGGCATGAATGCCGCTGGCGGCGAGGCTGGCCAGCGCTGCCTGCGCGTCGGACGCGGGCACGCACGCCACCATGCCCACGCCACAGTTGAAAGTGCGATACATTTCCCGGGTGTCCACATTGCCCGCTTCCTGCAGCCAACGGAATACCGGGGGCCAGGCCCAGGTGGCTGTATCGATGCGTGCGCTGCAGTGTTTGGGCAGCACCCTGGGAAGGTTTTCCAGCAGGCCACCGCCGGTAATATGGGACAGGGCTCTGACCTCGGCATCGCGAATCAGCTGCAGAATCGCCTTGACATAGAGCGTGGTGGGCTCGAGCAGCGCTGCGCCGAGAGAGGTATTACCGCAGGGCTGCTCCAGCGACGCACCGCTTACCGCGAGAATCTTGCGCACCAGCGAATAGCCATTGGAGTGCGGGCCGCTACTGGCAAGCCCCAGCAGGACGTCGCCCGCCTGTACCGTGCTGCCGTCAATGATTGCGGATTTTTCCACGATGCCCACGCAGAAGCCGGCGAGATCGTAATCCTCGCCCTCGTACATGCCCGGCATCTCTGCGGTTTCGCCGCCCACCAGCGCACAGCCCGCCAGCTCACAGCCGCGACCGATGCCGGTGACGACAGCAGCGGCAGTATCCACGTTGAGGGCGCCGGTAGCGTAGTACTCCAGGAAAAACAGCGGCTCGGCGCCAGCGACAACCAGATCATTGGCGCACATGGCCACCAGGTCTATGCCGATGGTGTCGTGTTTGCCCATATCCATGGCCAGGCGCAGCTTGGTGCCCACGCCGTCCGTGCCGGACACGAGCACCGGTTGGCGGTAGCCTGCGGGTATTTCACACAGGGCGCCGAAGCCCCCGAGCCCTCCCAGGACTTCCGGCCGCGCCGTGCGTCGCGAGACGTCCTTTATGCGTTCCACCAGGGCATTGCCGGCATCAATGTTAACGCCCGCATCCCTGTAACTAAGGCTGGTTTTGCCGTTTTGGTCGGTCATGCAAGAGGGTTCCGTTTGTAGGCTATCGCTGTCCCGGGGCGGCTATTCTAGCGCGCCTGCACCTGCCGCGCACTCGCCGGGATGGAATGTCCCGCCCGACCTGCAGCAGAGCGTATTAGCGCTGCGTCCGGGCTGTTACAATGCGGCCTTTGCGAGTGTTCCCAAGGAGACGTTCGTGCTCAATACCTTCCGGGCCTGTGTTTGCGCCCTGCTGTTGACGGCGGCACTGCCCGCTGGCGCGGATATCGTGCGCGACCTGTACTCGGCCAGCGTGCCGATGGCGGACCAGAGCGAAGGGTCGCTCACGGCGGGGGCTCGCAAGGCGCTGGGCGAGGTGTTAGTGAAGGTCAGTGGCTCGCGTTCCGTACTGGACAACCCACAACTTGCGCCTGCGCTGGAACAGGCGCGCAGCTACGTGCAGCAGTATGTTTACCTGCGGGCCGGGTCGCGGGGCGAGGAACTGCAAGCGCGTTTCGACTTCGACCCGGAGTGGGTGAAATCACAGATACTGGCGGCCGGCGCCCCGCTGTGGACGGCAAACAGGCCGCGACTCCTGCTGTGGCTGGTGATGGAAGGGCCGCAGGGCCGCTACTTCGTCAACAGGGAGACATCGCCCGAATCGGTGGAGGCGCTGCGTGCGGCGTTCGGACGACGAGGCGTGCCACTGCAATTTCCGCTGTTTGATCTGAATGATGCGGCCGCTGTCAGCCCCGATGAAGTCTGGCGTCTCGATGTTGCAGCGCTGCGTTCAGCCTCGATGCGCTATGACGCCGAGCACATACTCGGTGGCCGGGTCGCCGGGCCGCAGGAGGGACGTATCGCCGGCGACTGGGCCTATCTGCCGCCGAACGATACGCTGCACCGCGCGATCACGGCCGAGGCTTTCGAGAGCTTCGCGGGTTCAGGCGCCGCCCTGGTGGCAGATGAAATGGCCGCGCGTTTCGCGCTTGCACCTACCGCCGCCGTCGAGGGTGGTCTGGTTCTCTGGATCGACGGCGTGGAGAACTATGCCGATTATGCAGCGGTGATGGGTTGGCTGCAGCGACTTGAACTGGTTGAGAGCGCCCGCGTTGAGCGCATTGTCGATGATCGCCTCGAGCTGCGCCTGCGCGCGAGAGCGGACGCGTCCCAACTCGCCACGCTGTTTGCGCTCAACCAAAAATTGCAGCCCGCGAGTGAGCGCGCACCGGGCGTGCAGCTGAGCTACCAGTGGCTAAGCCCCTAGGGCCGTCGGTGGCAGACACTGAGCCCGGTCTCGCGCGCAGGCAACTGCCGCTGGAGGTGCGCCTGCGCGACGATGCGACATTCGATAATTTCTTCCCGCTAGCCAACCACGGGCCGCTGCTGGAAGTCCTGAAACAGCAGCCACCGGCGGCTGAAGAACACCTGGTCTTTCTCTGTGGTCCGCCAGGAACAGGCAAGACGCACCTACTACAGGCCTGTTGCCAGTCGCAGGGGTATGCAGAGCTCTACCTGCCTCTGGCGGATCTGGTCCAGTATTCCCCGGACGACGTCCTGCAGGGACTCGCTGGCATGCAGCGTATCTGCCTCGACGACCTGCAGGCTGTGCGTGGTAATCGCAGTTGGGAGGAGGCACTGTTTCATCTGTGCAACAGGGCGCGCGCGCAAGACTGCTGCCTTGTGGTCGCCGCGGACGCACCACCGCGGGCGCTGGGCCTGCAACTGGCTGACCTGCAATCGCGCCTGAGCGCTGGCCTGGTGTTTCAACTGGGCAGGGCAGACGACCGCACGAAAGCAGAGATATTGCAGTTTCGGGCGCAGCGCCGCGGCCTGACCCTGGCCGATGACGCGGCCCGCTTCATTGTTGCCCGCGCGCCGCGCAGCCTCGACCAGTTGCTCGCACTGCTGGACAGGCTGGATCACGCGTCACTCGCGGCGCAGCGCGGCCTGTCGATTCCGTTTGTGAAGTCGGTTCTGGACTGGTAGCGATTGTAAAGTTCCCCAGAGTGGGAAATTTCACGTTATTCCCTGTTGGTGCGCGGCAAATGGATGCTATCCTTGGAGGATACCCGCAAATCACGGAGTGGAGATCGCGAAGAATGAAAAAGCAACTGATGACAGCAACCGCTGCTGCCTGCCTGGCCCTCGCAGGCGCAGCCCAGACAGCATCGGCTGAGATTCCCGTCACCATCAACGCCGGATACGGTTACTGGTTTTTCGACCGTGACGTGAATGGTTTCGATGTCGACGATACCGGTACGCCCGTGGTTGGCCTTGAGTGGGCTTTCAACGATAACTGGGCGGCGGAAATACTGTTTGCCGACGACGAAACGGACCTGGATGGCGGTCCTGACGCCGATGTGACCACCTGGCAGGTGGGCGTGCTCTACTACGCGGGCAGCTACATTGGCGACGGCATGCGTCTGCGCCCCTACGCGGCTTTTGGTGCCGGTGAGATCGACATCGATGCGGATACCTTCGACACGGTTGAAACCACCGTGAACGGCGGCCTCGGTGTGCGCTGGATGCTGGGCAAGCGTGTCGGTGTGCGGCTTGAAGCGCGCGCCCTGTACAGCCTGGACGAAAGTGAGACGGACATCCTTACCACCGCGGGTCTGAACATCTACCTGGGCAAGGTAGACGCCGATCCGGTTGTTCAGGAAGTACTGGACAGCGACGGTGACGGCGTGCCCGACGATCGTGATCGTTGTCCCGGCACTGCGCCAGGCACGCGCGTGGATGCGGACGGTTGTCCGCTGCCGGTAGCCAAAGTGGCTTCGGTCAAGTTGAAGGTTAACTTCGACTTCGACTCAACCAGAAAGAGCAGTACTTCTCGGATCTCGGCGAACTGGCCGACTTCCTGAAGCGTTTCTCTGACCTGCAGGTAGATGTGGAAGGTCACACTGACAGCGTCGGCAGCGACGACTACAACCTGGGTCTGTCACAGCGTCGCGAACGCGGTGGTCGATGTGCTGGTTAACCAGTACGGCATCGAGCGCAGCCGCCTTGAACCCAAGGGTTATGGCGAGGCTCAGCCGGTCGCCAGCAACGACACCAAGGAAGGCCGCGCCGAGAACCGTCGTGATGGCAACCCTGGAAGTCGAGTACGACGACTAGACCGGGCGCTTGCCTCATCCAGCTGGAAGCCATCGGCATCCAGCTGGCGGGAACGACGCTCGATAGGAGTTCAGCAAAGCGCCGTCCAGGGTAATCCTGGCGGCGCTTTCTGCGTTCTGGGCGTCCCACAATGTACGTCCATCTGCGGCTATCACCAAACTGTCGCCGCTGTAATCCAGCCCGTTGGCATCGCTGCCAATCCGATTCACGCCCACGACGCAAGCCTGGTTTTCAATCGCGCGCGCCAACAGCAGTGCGCGCCAGTGCTCGCGCCTCGCCGCAGGCCAGTTGGCCACGTATAACAGCAGGTCGTAGTCGTCCCGATTGCGGCTGAAAACCGGAAAGCGCAGGTCGTAGCACACCTGCAGGTTGATTCGCCATCCGCGCCAATTGACGATTTTGCGCGTGTTGCCCGGCGCGTAGCGCTTGTGCTCGCCGCCCATGCGAAACAGGTGGCGTTTGTCGTAATGACTGACGCCATCGGGAGTGGCGAACAGCATGCGATTGAACACGCGATCGCCCACTCGCACGGCGATACTGCCGGTGACCGCGCAGGCGTGATCGCGAGCCAGCTTGCGAAGCCACTGCTCGGTATCGCCGCCGGGCTCTTCGGCATTGGCGAGCGCGTTCATGGAAAAGCCGGTAGTGAACATTTCCGGCAGGACGATCAGGTCAGCGGGGCCCTCGAGCGCTGCGATAATCGCCCCGAACTGTGCGCGATTGTCCTCGGGTCGTTCCCAGGCCAGCTCACACTGAACCGGCGCTACAATGAGATTCTGCATAGTCGATCCGCCGCCTCGAGCAAATTATCGTCACGTTTGGCAAAGCACAGGCGCAGGTAATACGCCTGCGGGGGCCGTTCATAAAACACTGATACCGGGATGGAGGCGACCTTGTGTGCGCGCGTCCAGTCCTCGGCTACCGCCACGTCTTCCCGCCGCGTCAGCGCACTGTACTCCAACAGTTGAAAGTAGGTGCCCGCGCTCGGCTTTACACGGAAAGCCGAGGGTTGGAGAGCCTGGCACAGCAGGTCGCGCTTTGCCTGATAGAAAGCGGCCAGGCTCGCCGGATATTCCGGTTCCGCCGCCATGAAATCTGCCAGCGCCTCCTGTACCGGCGTGACCGCCACGAAACAGACGAACTGGTGCACTTTGCGCAGCTCGGCTGTGAGCGCCGCGGGGGCCACGCAGTAGCCGGTTTTCCAGCCGGTGACGCCGTAGGTTTTGCCGAAGGAGAATACCGCCACGCTGCGCGCACGAAGCGCCGGGTACTGCAGGATGCTGTGGTGCTGTCGGCCGTCGTAGATCAGGTGCTCGTACACCTCATCGCTGATCAACAGCAATTGGTGGCGTTCGACGAGGTCTGCCAGCTGCGCCATGTCGGATGCTCCCAGCACGCTGCCGGTAGGATTGTGCGGCGAGTTCAGCATGAGCAGGCGGGTGCGCGGCGTGATCGCCCCGGCCACGCGCTCCCAGTCGACACCGAAACTGTCCTCCAGCAGCGGTACGTGCACCGCCCTTGCGCCAGCGAGCCGTATGGCGGGCTCATAGCTGTCGTAGCAGGGGTCCAGCACGATGACCTCGTCCCCCGGGCCTGCGCAGGCCATCACCGCGCAGAAGATGCCTTCGGTCGCTCCGGGCACCACGGTGATTTCGGTATCCGGGTCTGCACTGACCCGACGGTGCAACTGCAACTGCTGCGCAATCTGCTCGCGTAGACGCATGACACCCGCCATGGGCGCGTACTGGTTGTTCCCATCGCGTGTCACCTGTGCGATCGCCTCCAGCAGCGCTGGCGGGGGGGCGAAATCTGGAAATCCCTGTGACAGGTTCAGCGCGCGGGCCTCGTTTGCCAGCTGCGACATGCGAGTGAAGATCGTGGTGCCGACATCCGGCAGTTTACTTCGCAGCATAGGCCTCGCCGCCCGGGCTCACGGTTTCGCCGGGGGCCAGCTTGGAGAAAGGGTCGCAGGTAGTGCACTGCGAGATACAGGGGCCCGGTGTCGAGCAGGGCGACGGTTGCCTTGAACAGGTAGTTGCTGCCAATCAGCACCAGCAGCGTATTAAACGCCATTTCACCGCGGAGGAAGGCTGCGCCGAAGGTGACCGAGATAACCATGATGGAATCCACCATCTGGCTCATCAACGTGCTGAAGTTGTTGCGAATCCACAGGTGCTTCCCGCGCGTCACGCGCTTCCAGAAGTGAAACAGCTGTACGTCGCAATACTGCGCGGCGATGTAGGCGAGCATGGAAGCGAATACCGCGCCCGTGGTGGTGGCATAAATGAGCTGATAGAGCCCGACGCTCTGCTCCACCATTTCTCCGCTGGGCAGCGCAACCGGTGCCGCGAGCTGCAGAATTTGCCAGGGAGGCATGTTTTCGGCGGGCACCGAGGGCATCGCGTTGCCGAGCACCAGTACCAGCAGGATGAAAAAGTTCAGGCCAAGGCCCACGGTGACGAGGAAATTGGCGCGCGATTTGCCGTACAACTCGCAGATCAGGTCCGTACACAGGAAGGTCAACGGGTAGGGGAGTACGCCGACGGCCAGCGCCATGGGCCCCAGCTGCACGAACCGGGTGATGCCGATCACGTTGAGCAGTGTCATGGCGCACAGGAAAATCCCCGCGAGTACCAGGAATGTGCGCTCTCGCCGCTCGCGCAGGGCTTCCGAAATGTCGGGCATCGCTCAGCTTTCCCTTTGCCCCAGATTCGCATGCAGCACCGCGCCGTTAATGACCGGGTTGTGATGCGACCAGCGGATCAGTTCTGCGATTTCCGCCGGGTTGATGAGCCGTGCGAAGCTGTTCATACCGGCAATGGCGGCTTCAGCCTCGGGATCCTGACCGATGTGCGTGCGCAGCATTTCGGTGTCGGTAAAACCCGGGCAAATCAGCGCGGTGTGCACGGAACGGCCCATCAAATCCTGGCAGGTGGCGCGCATCATGCCGAGTTGGGCGTGTTTACTCACGATGTAGCTGAAGGACCCTGCCACGGCTTTCTCCGACAGCGTGGAGCCGATGTAGAGCACGCTGGAGCCCGGCGGCAAGGCCGGCAGCAGCCGTTGATTGAGGCTGTTGAGGCCCACCACGTTGGTTTCCAGCACGTCTCGCAGACTCTGGCTGTCACAGTCTGCCACGCTGTCCTTGCGCATCTGGCTGGCGTTGTGCACCAGCGCCACGCTCGCGGACTGCGTGAGAGGCTCTGCCAGCGCGTCACAGACCGCGGCAATGGACTCGGGGCTGGCCAGATCACAGTGCAGGTTTGCAACGCCAGCGACCGGGCATTCGCGGCGCGCAAGATTGAACACCCGAAAGCCCTCTGCCAGAAAAGCGCTTGCGGTAGCGCTGCCGATGCCCACGCTGGCCCCTGTGATAATCGCTGTGTTCATGCTCTGCTTCCACTGGTTACGTTGCTCGCTGGCACAGTATAACCGGCAAGGGCAGCGTGCTCATCGGTTTCTGCGGTGACGCCGGGCGCGGGCTTGGTTACACTGTACCGATGGAAGAACTAACCACGTTGTACATTGACAAGGAGAGCCACAAGTTCTCCGCCGCGCATTTCACCATTTTTTCCGCGACCGAGCGCGAGCGCCTGCACGGCCACAACTATTCCGTATCGGCACGTATCGTCGCGCCCATGGGCGGGAACGGCTTTTCCGCCGATTACAACGTGTACAAGAACCGGCTCGCCAGCCTGTGCGATTCCCTCGACGAGTATATGCTGCTGGCGGCGCAATCGCCCTACCAGCGCATCGAAGAGGAGGGCGCGAATTATCGCGTGTTTTTCGATACCGATGAGATGCTGTTCCTGCGCAGCGACACGCTGGTGCTGCCGCTGCGCAACGTGACTGTCGAGGAATTGTCCCGCTATCTACTGGCACGGCTCGTGGAAGACAGCGCCGGCGACGACCTGCGCGAGATAGAGCTGTGCGTGGCATCGGGCCCCGGGCAGAAGGGGTGTACGCGGTGGCGGCGCGCGTGACCTGCGCGGCGCCAGTGGCCCGGCTTGAGCGGGGCGGCCTACGCGGCCCGGCCTACGCGGCGCGGCCTACGCGGCGCGCAGGATACCGCTGTGTCGAAGGAGTGGGGTGATGTCGGGTTCGCGGCCGCGAAAGCGCACGAACAATGTCATCGGGTCCTCGGAGCCGCCCTGTGCCAGAATGGCCGCACGGAAGTCCGCGCCCGTTCGGGTATTGAAGATGCCCTCGTCCTCGAAACGCGAAAAGGCATCCGCCGACAGTACCTCGGCCCACTTGTAGCTGTAATAGCCCGCGGCGTAACCGCCGGCGAAGATATGCGAGAAGCTGTGCTGGAACCGGT
This sequence comes from Halioglobus sp., assembly GCA_041396005.1. GTDB lineage: Bacteria > Pseudomonadota > Gammaproteobacteria > Pseudomonadales > Halieaceae > Marimicrobium. The sequence continues at coordinate 202,195 of JAWKZK010000004.1, read as the reverse complement.
TGAACGGCGGCGGCCGGTTCACCGCCACGGCGCTGCGCACGTCCTCCAGCAGGGCCTGCACGGAGGTGAAGCCCGGCGTACCCCATTCGAGATGCAACCTGAAATCGAATAACGAGAACTCCAGCTGTCGTAACAGCGCCATGGCCGCCTGAAAATTGCGCGCGGCGAGCAGCTTGTCCAGCAATGCATCCGGCAGTGCGTCGCCGGAGTCGACGTGCCCCGAAATAAAGGCCAGCGCCTCGCGTTCCCAGCACCAGTTTTCCAGAAACTGGCTGGGCAATTCCACTGCGTCCCAGGCGACGCCGTTGATGCCCGAGACAGGCGCAACGGTCTGTCGCGTCAACATGTGGTGCAGGCCGTGTCCAAACTCGTGAAACAGGGTGGTCAGTTCCGTGTGCGTGAGCAGCGAGGGTGCATCGCCCACGGGGGGCGTGAAATTGCAGACCAGGTAGGCCACCGGGATCTGCAGGCCCTCAGCGGTGACGCGGCGCACCCGACAGTCGTCCATCCACGCACCGCCGCGTTTGTCCGCGCGCGCGTAGAGGTCGAGATAGAAGCGCGCGATCACCTTGTCTCCTTCCAGCACGTCAAACAGGCGCACGCTGGGGTGATAACTATCAAACCGCTCGCATTCCCTGACCTCCACCCCGAACAGACGGCGTACTACTTCAAACAGGCCCGGCAGCACGCGGCTCACCGGCAGGTAGGGGCGAATGTCCTCCTGGGAGATGTTGTATCGAGCCTGGCGCATCTGCTCTGCGTAGTAAGCCACGTCCCAGGCCTGCAATTCATCCGGCCCGTTGCGCTCTTTGGCGAAGTCGAGCAGCGCCTGCCACTCCTGTTCGCCCTGCGCACGGGTCTGATCCGCCAACTCCAGCAGAAACGCCATCACGTGCTGGCTCGATGGCGCCATTTTACGGGCCAGTGAGAGTTCGGCGTAATTCTCAAACTCGAGCAGCTGCGCCAGTTCCAGGCGCGAGGCCAGAATCTCGTCGATGAGCGGGCCGTTGTCCCACCGGCCCGCGTGAGGCCCCTGGTCCGAGGCGCGGGTGCAGAACGCCGTATACACTTCTTCGCGCAGCGCCCGGTCGTGACAGTAGGTCTGCACCGGCAGGTAGGAGGGAAACTCCAAATTGATGAGATAGCCTTCCTCACCCGCCTGCTCGGCCGCCTGGTGCGCGTTCGCCAGCGCCGTCTCCGGGAGGCCTTCGAGTTGCTCGCGGCTAACGCTCTTTGACCAGGCCTTGGTGGCATCGAGGACGTTTTCGCCAAAGCGACTGCCGAGCTCGGACAGCTGCTTTTGCAGTTCGCCGTAGCGGGCCTTCTCCGCCGCCGGCAGCGCGACACCTGCCAGTCGAAAGTCGCGCAGTGCGTTGTCGAGAGTTTTGCGCTGCGCGTCGTCCAGATGTCCCCACTCGTCGCCATCGGCGATTTGCTGGTAGGCGCTGCAGAGCGCGCTGTGTTGGCCAGTCCAGGTGGCATACTCCGACAGCAAGGGCAGGCAGGCGTTGTAGGCGGCGCGCAACTGCTCGCTGTTCTGCACGCTGTTGAGGTGCGAGACAGGCGACCAGGCCTGCGCCAGCTCGTCTTCCAGTTCCTCGATGGGCGCCAGCAGGTTGCTCCAGGTGTACGTGTCGGTTGCCGCGAGCAATTCCCCGATGCGCGTCCTGTTGCGTTCGATCAGGGAGCGGATGGCCGGCTCCACGTGCTGCGGTTCAATCCGCGAGAAGGGCGGTAGTGCATGTTTTTCCAGCAGCGGGTTGCTCATATGGCGTTCTCCTGTAGCGGTTGCGCGAGATGGCAAGCTTAAAACAGTTTGGGTTCAGCGTGTACGGTGCCTCGCGAGTTGCCACTCCGCCACGCGGCGGTAGATCATGCCATTGCGCGTGCGCTGCGACTCGAACAGGCAGATGAGATCGTAGTGGCAGGGTATTGAAGGTTCGCTGTCGGGCGCCGGCGGCGCGAGATTGCAACCCCGGTAAAGCGTAATGTGTGGTTCCCATTTCCTGCGTTCACGTCTGGCGCCCGCGCTGACGACGAGGCTCTGCAGTTTCTTCGCAAGTTCAGCGAGCGCATCGTCGTACGCCGAGGGGCCTAACCAGAAAATGCCGGGCTTCGCCCAAAAGCCCACGCGATCAAGCAGCATGTCGCCCGCGCTCGGTTGATGGCTGTTGACCCAGCTGTCTGTCGCGTCACACAGGAATTCAAGGGCGCGCTCAGGCAGTTCACCGGCGAATGCCAGTGTGATGTGAAAGTTTGCGGCGGGCACGGGGCGTGCGTCGCAGGGCGCATACCGGTCGCGCCAGTCGCTGATGCGCAGTGTGGTGTCAATGGACAGCGGCAGTGCGAAAAACAGTCGCATCAGCGACCGGGATCACGCTTTTTCAGGGGTGCGAAGCCATCGTTGCCCCCGGTCGGGGGTGTGGCGGGTCTGCGCCGTTTGCCCACCTGCTTCTTATTGCGCTGGCGAGAGCGCGCTTTCTCGTCGGTAGAGGGCCTGGACTTCTTTTTACTGCCAACCGCCTTGCCTGAAGATTTCTGTTTTTTCGGTCCGTTGAAGCGAGCCTTGAGACCTGCGAGAGTGCGGCGCTCGAAGCTCAGCTTTAAATAGCGCTGGATCGCGATCATCAGGTTCCACTCCGGCGCAGTGACAAACGACAGGGCGATGCCGGGAGCGCCCGCGCGCCCGGTACGCCCGGTGCGGTGAAGGTAGTCCTCCCCGCTGCACGGCATGTCGTAGTTCACCACGAGCCCGATATTCTGCACATCAAGCCCCCGCGCGGCCACATCGCTCGCACACAGTACCTGTATCTTGTCGTCGTGAAACTGCTGTATCACGTGCTTGCGCTCCTCGGTACTGAGCTCGCCGTGCAGGCTGCCACAGCGCAGCCCTTTGGCGCGCAGCATGTCCGCCAGTCGCGCCGCGGTCAGGCGCTTGTTCGCGAACACCAGCACGCGAGCGTATTCGCCGCCCGCGAGCAGCGCATGCAGCAGGGCATCCTTGTGCGTCGCGCTGTCTGCGAGTATCAACTGGTGCGTGATATCGGCGTGTGGCGCGCGAATCTCGTCCAGGGAAATATCCAGTGGGTTGCTTTGCAGCGATTCGCTGATCGCCGCCACGCCTGTGTGGCGCAACGTAGCCGACAGCATCAGTATCTGGCGCCGGGGATGGCATTTGCCACTGATGTCCAGCACGTCGCCGCGAAAACCCATGTCCAGCATGCGGTCTGCCTCATCCAGCACCAGCACCAGCAATTCCGTGAGATTGACGCCGCCTTTCTCGCAGTGCTCCAGCAGGCGCCCGGGTGTCGCAATCAGGATTTCCGGTTCCTTGCGCAGCAGGGCGCGCTGGTATTTGTAATCGGCGCCGCCGGTGATGGCCTGTGCGCTGAGCCGGGACTTGGCGATCAGCTTGCGACACTGCGCGAGTACCTGCCGGGCAAGTTCGCGTGTGGGCACCAGCACCAGTGCGAGTGTGCCTTTGCGGCCCTGAAGATCTTCACAGAGGATACGCTGCACGATGGGTATCAGGTAGGCAAGGGTTTTACCGCTGCCCGTGCGTGCGGTTACGCAGAGATCGCGTCCGTCGATGGCAGCCGGTACCGCGGCCGCTTGTACTTCGGTGGGCGTCTCAAGCGCCAGGTCCGCGAGCGCCAGGCGCAGGCTGTGTTCCAGTGGGATATCCTCGAACACGCGAGCTCTCCGGTTGTCGACTGTCATCAGGGTCGTCAGTCTAGCCTAAATGCCCCACGGGATGTTGGCATGCGCTACAAGATTGCGCAGCCCCCGGCCGCTGATGCACACTGTCGCCGGCCTGTGATGAGGCCCATGCGCCACGGTAGGGAGGATGCGGAATGGTTCAGGCGGTGATATTGCGCGAGACGGGCGGGCCGGAAGTGCTTGCGCTGGAAGACATCGAGCTTGCGGCTCCGGGGCCCGGCATGGTGACCGTGGCCCACCGCGCAATAGGTGTCAACTATATCGATACCTACCATCGCAGCGGGCTCTATCCATTGCCGCTGCCCATTGGCATCGGCATGGAGGCCGCCGGGATTGTCGAGGCGGTAGGAGAAGGCGCGCAGCTTGCCGTGGGTGATAGAGTGGCTTACTGCTCGGCGGGATTTGGCGCCTACGCCGAGGCAATCAATTTGCCTGCGGAGCGCCTGGTGCGTATTCCTGCGGACATCGACTTTGAGCAGGCCGCAGCCGTGTTGCTCAAGGGGCAGACGGTTGAGTACCTGTTACAGCGCACGTATGTCCTGCAGGCCGGTGAGTATTGTCTCTTTCATGCGGCGGCCGGTGGTGTCGGGCTGCTGTTCGGTCAATGGGCAGCCAGTATCGGAGCCCGCGCCATCGGCACTGTGAGTTCCGCCGAGAAAGTGCGTCTGGCGCTGGCTCACGGGTATGAGCATGTGATCAACTACAGCGAAGAAAACGTGCTCGAGCGGGTACTGGAGATAACCGCGGGCGATAAGCTGCCGGTAGTGTACGACGGCGTGGGCAGGGATACGTTCGATACGTCACTCGACTGCCTGCGACCGCGTGGGCTTATGGTGAGTTTCGGCAATGCGTCCGGGGCGCCCGAGCCCCTCGACCTGCAAATGCTGTCTGCCAAGGGCTCGCTGTTTATCACCCGGCCGACATTACTTACCTACACTGCCACGACGGAAGAACTGCGGCGCTCGGCGGATGACGTGTTTTCGCGGGTCATCGGCGGAGAACTGCGGGTGGAAATCCACCAGCGCTACCCGCTCAAGGATGTGCAACAGGCACATCGTGATCTGCACGCGAGGCGCACCAGCGGCTCGAGCGTGCTGCTGCCTTGAGTGTGTGCGACGGGCGCGCGCCGGCATGAGGGCGAGCGTGGCGGGACGGCAGCGCGGCGCAGGCTATGCGCTGCTGGTACTGCTGCTGGCCTACATATTGTCGTTTATCGACCGTAACGTCATGGCGGTGCTGATAGGTCCTATCCGTGAGGATTTCGCCATCAGTGATTTCCAGTACAGCCTGCTGCACGGCTTCGCGTTCTCCATGTTCTACATTTTTCTGGGCCTGCCGATTGCCCGTCTCGCGGATCGCGGCAGCAGGAAGTGGGTGATTACCGCCGGTGTTTTTTTCTGGAGTCTCATGACCTGCCTGTGCGGGGTTGCGCGCAGTTTCGGTGCGCTGTTTGTCGCCCGGGTGGGTGTAGGTGTGGGGGAGGCCGCGCTGTCCCCTCCGGCTTACAGCCTGCTGAGTGACTATTTTGACAGTGCCGAACTGCCGCGGGCGCTGGCGGTGTATACCCTGGGAATCACTTTAGGCGGCGGCCTGGCCTATATCATCGGTGGTGCGGTGTACGATTATTTCAGCGCTCACGGGGCCCTGCACCTGCCGCTGCTGGGCGAATTGCGCCCCTGGCAGACAACCTTCGTGATGGTCGGTCTGCCCGGTTTCATGCTGGTGTTGCTACTCTCGCTGATGGTGGAGCCGGAGCGGCGAGACAGGCCCGGCGCTGCGACCGGGGTGGAGTACAGCCTGGCTGAAATTGGCGGGCAACTGCGACGCTACTGGCAGGCCTACGCCAGCCTGATTCTCTCGGTTTCGCTGCTGGCGGTACTCGGTTACGGAACAATGGCCTGGTATCCGGAGTTTCTGGTGCGCAACCACGGCATGAGTCGCGCGCAGGCGGGCGCGCAGTTCGGCACCATTTTCATTGTTGCCGGCAGTATCGGCACGCTGTTGGCGGGCTTCAGCGCCAAGCCCCTGCTGGCGCGCGGTTACGTGGATGCGGATATGCGGCTGATTCTGTGGATTTCATTGCTGTGGCTGCCGCCGGCGACACTCGGACCTCTGTTTGCGCAGGGTGAGAGCGCCCTGTGGGTTGCGGTGCCCATCGTGTTTTTCCTGAACAGTTACTTTGCGCTGGCGATAGCCGCGTTGCAGGGCATGACACCCAACCGCATGCGCGCACAGATTTCGGCGCTCATGCTTTTTATGACCAACCTCTTCGGCCTCGCGATCGGACCCAGCGCGGTCGCAGCGATTACCGACTTTGTGTTCGCGGACGATGCGGCGCTGGCCTGGTCCCTGGGCCTGCTGCCAATGCTGGTATGCCCGCTGGCGGCGCTGCTGCTCGCCCTGGGGTTGAAACACTATCGCGCCGCTCTGGCGATGACTGTCCGGGAGACTGACTGAGATGGACGTATCACCGGTTGTACTCAGGGGTGAGGGTATCCGGCTCGAACCGCTCAACGAGGAGCACGCCCAGGGCCTGTATAACCGGGGGCGGTGTGCGGCCGATTGGGCGTACATGCCGCGCACCTGTTTTATCGATCTGGCGGATACGCGCCAGTGGATAGCGCAGGCATTGAACGCGCCGCACCAGCGGCCTTTTGCCATTATTGAAACCCATAAAGAGCGGATTGTGGGCAGCACTCGCTTCCTCAATATCCGCGCCGAGCATCGCTCGCTGGAGATCGGCTGGACCTGGCTGGGGCAGGAGTGGCAGCGTACGCGTGTGAATACCGAGGCCAAACTCCTGTTGCTGACACACGCGATGGAGCGCCTGGGCTGCGTGCGGGTGGAGTTCAAGACGGATGCGCGCAACCAGCGTTCGCAACAGGCGCTGGAGCGTATGGGCGCGACGCGCGAGGGCGTATTGCGCAATCACATGATCGTGCAGGGCAACCATGTGCGCGACTCGGTTTACTACAGCGTGATTGATACCGAGTGGCCGAAGGTCAAGAAGACACTGCAGCGACTCCTGGCGCGCTGAACCCACGCCGCAACGGCGCGCGGCCGGCGCTTGTCAGCCGGTGACTGTCGCCTGGACCGTTTCGTTCTCGCTGAAGGTGTCGGCGAACAGCGCCGAGCTGAGATAGCGTTCGCCCGAGTCCGGCAGGATCACCACGATCATGCGTCCTTGATTTTCCGGCTGCCGGGCGATGCGATCCGCCACTGCCATGGCAGCACCGGAGGAAACGCCTGCGAGAATGCCCTCGCGCTGCATCAACTTGTGCGCCCAGGCCATGGCGTCTTCGCTGGATACGCGTTCCACCTGGTCGACGATAGACAGGTCGAGGTTGGCGGGCACGAAACCGGCGCCGATTCCCTGGATCTTGTGCGGCGCATGGGTCGGTTCTCCGCCCGTGAGCGCTGCCGTAATCATGGTCGTACTGTCCGGTTCTACCGCTATGCAGCGAACCGCCTTGCCTTTCTGCTGCTTGAGAAAGCGACCGATGCCGGTGATTGTGCCGCCCGTGCCAACGCCGGATACCACGATGTCAACGGCGCCGTCAGTATCCGCCCAGATTTCCGGCCCGGTGGTCTGTTCATGAATGGCCGGATTGGCGGGATTTTCAAACTGGTGAGGGCCCCAGTACTTTGTCGGGTCGGAGGCGATGATGCTCTCTGCGCGTTCGATGGCGGCCGGTATGCCCTTGGCGCCATCGGTGAGAATGATGTCGGCGCCCAGGGATTTCATGAGCATACGCCGCTCCAGGCTCATGGTATTGGGCATTGTGAGAATACATCGGTAGCCTTTGGCGGCCGCGACGAAAGCCAGGGCAATACCCGTGTTGCCGCTGGTGGGCTCGACAATGGTCATGCCCGGTTGCAGACTGCCGTCCGCTTCCGCCGCGGCCACCATGCTCGCGCCGATCCGGCACTTGACGGACATTGCCGGGTTACGGTTCTCCAGCTTTGCGTACACATTGCCCTCGCTGATGTGATTGATCTTGACCAGCGGTGTGCCGCCGATGGTTTCGGCGTTGTTGCTGAAGAGTTTGCTCATACCTTCATCCTGAGTGTTGTTGGATGCTCCGGCGCCGTTCGCGGGAGTCAGGCATGAAAGGGTAATACCGGCCGGGCCGCGTGTCCAACCGGTACCCCTCGCCGGGCACCCCTCGCCGGGCACCCCTGGCCGGGCGCCGATCGCGGGGTGCCTATCGCCGAGCGCCTCTCGCCGAGCGCCGCTGCCTCCGGCGGTCCGGTGATGCTGTGCGTGGCGCGATGACGGCGCCAGCGCTTTTTTTTCGTTTCCCATGGAACCCAACGGGACGGCGCCGGTCTGAGTAGTCAGCAATGGCGTGGTTGCGGTCTGCTCTGGCTGCGCCATCGGCACTATCTGGAATCATCCAGGTCTCATAGCTCCTGCGGGATAACCGCTGCATACGCCGGCCTTCGGGTCGGCTTTTTTATGAGCCCGCGGTGGTAACTATGGCTGGCGCTGCGGCGATTCGCTGCCGGCTTTGGTCAGGCTTTCCTGCAGGGATTCAAGCGTCTGGGGCCCAACCAGTGTCGTCGCTACCGCGCCCGTTGGGTCTACCAGCAGGGTGGTGGGTAAGACCCTCGGCCGCTCGATGCCCAGTTCTTCCGCGGGGTCTGCGTCGAGTGTCCTGAACGCCACCCCGAATTCCTCTTCCTGCTGCGCCAGTTCGTCGCCGGTGGCGCCGTCGAAGTTGACGCCCAGTACCCGTATGTCCGGCCTGGCGGCCGCCAGCGCGTTCAGTTCGGGTATCTCCTTGATGCACGGGGTGCACCACTTGGCCCAGTAATTGATGACCAGCCACTGCCCGCGCAGTGTCTCCAGTGCGCCCTGGTGGGGCGCCTGGTTGTCCGGCGAGCAGGCCGTGACGGCCAGCGCGAGTGCAAGGTAACGCCATACTGTCATTGCGAGAATAGCTCCGCGAGGTTGATGTTGAGGATGTCGCGCTGGTTGGCACGCTCGCTCTGCAGCAGGTTGTATGCGCGGGCCTGCCAATCGAGATCACCCGCCAGGTCCGCGCGATCCAGCGGTCGTTCATCGTTCACCCAGGCCTTGAGCTGGACGAACTGCACACCGTGTAAATCGCGCGAGAGCAGGTACTGCCCGCGATCATTCTGGGTGATCAGGCGGTGCGCGAGGAATATATCGCGCAGTTCGCTCCAGGTATCGCTGTCCAGCCCGCTGACCACCGCATGCCTGCCGCGCAGCAGGTCCTTCTCGCTGACGGGCAGGCCCTGGGCCTGTTTCTGCCAGAACAGGTACAGCACATCCAGCGCCTTCAATACGTTCGGACGGCTGGCCTGGGTGCTATCCTGGTAGGCCGACAGACTGTGCACCAGAATGCCGCCCATCAGCACAATGTTCCATGACAGGTAGATCCAGAACATGAACAGGGGTACCGCGGCGAAGGCGCCGTAGATGGAGGAAATGCTGGAGCGCACCATGAGATCGGTGAATACGCCGCGTCCGATATCGAACACCAGCGCCGCCAGCAGGCCACCCACCAGCGCGTGCCGGAAAGGCACCTGGCAGTTTGGCACGGCAACGTACACCAGTGAAAAACCTGCGGTCGACAGGGCCAGCGGTGCGAACTGCAGCAGGATCGAACGCGCGCCGACGAAATCATAGCGTTCCAGGGTATGCGACACGGTTTCCACGTAGGTGCCCAGCCCCAGCGCGAGCCCGATGGTGATCGGCGCGAGCGTGAGAACGGCCCAGTAGAGCAGAAAACTGGCCACCGGATTGCGGTTTTCGCGCGCACGCCAGATAAGATTGAACGCCTTCTCGATGTTGCGCAGCATCAGCACTGCGGTGATGAGAACGAAGGCGATGCCGGGGCCGGTCAGGTTCTTCGCCTGCTGCGAAAAGTCGCTCAGGTATTGTTCGATCTCGGAACTGCTTTCCGGCACGAGGTGCGTAAACAGGAATGCCTGCATCTGGCTTTCGGCACCCTGGAAGGCGGGAATCGCCGAGGCCATGGTATAGAGCACGGTAAGCAGGGGTACCAGCGCGAACAGGCTCATGTAGGTGAGTGCCGCCGCATTCTCCGAGCAGCGGTCTACGCTGTAGCGAGACGCGACATAGCTCAGCCGCTGCCACAACTCTCTTAACACCTGTTGAAACTTGTCCATGCGCGGATTATTGCACGTTTGTATTCTGGCCATATAGCTCGGGGCCGGGCCGGTTTTCGCCTGCGGTGAATTCCTGTAACCTTCGGCGATTCTCCAGAAGACCGGGCCGTCACATGCCGACCGTTACCCTTTACCACAATCCGCGCTGCTCCAAATCGCGCAGCGCGCTGGCGATTTTGCAGGAAAGAGGGGTGTCGCCCGAGGTAGTGCTCTACCTTGAAACCCCGCTGGACGCCGCTGAGATTCGTTCCTTACTGGACAAGCTCGAGAAGACTGCCGCTGAGATTGTTCGTCGCGGTGAAGATGAGTACCGGGCCGCCGGCCTGGATGCGCAGGCGGACGAAGCGTCCATCATCGCGGCGATTGTGCGCTATCCCCGATTGCTGGAGCGCCCCATTGCGGTGTGCGGTGAGCGCGCGGTGATCGGACGCCCACCGGAAAACGTCCTGGACCTGCTGACCTGATGCCGGAACCTTACGTACTGGTGCTCTACTATTCGCGCGGTGGCGCGACGGCGGCCATGGCGGAACAGGTGGCGCGTGGTGTGGAGCGCGTGCCGGGGGTGAGGTCGATGCTGCGCACCGTGCCCCCCGTATCCGCTACCAGCGAGCAGGTTGACGACGAGATACCGGCGGAGGGGCCGCTGTATTGTGAACTGACGGACCTGCGCGACTGCGCGGGCCTGTTGCTGGGTAGCCCCACGCGATTCGGCAATATGGCGGCGCCGCTCAAGTACTTTCTCGACCAGACCTCGGCACTGTGGTTGAGTGGTGCCATGATTGACAAGCCCGCTGGCGTATTCACCTCCACCGCGAGCCTGCATGGAGGCCAGGAATCCACGCTGCTCAGCATGCTGCTGCCGCTGATGCACCATGGCATGTTGATAGCGGGCCTGCCATACAGCGAAGCCGGGCTGATGACGTCGGTGTCTGGCGGCACTCCCTATGGCGCGTCGCACTGGGCCGGGCACGACAATAGCCGCTCGCTGGATGACGCGGAGGCGGGTCTGTGTCGTGCGCTGGGCGCTCGCGTGGCGCGCATCGTCGCGGGGCGCGAGTGATGGGGAAGACGGATATCGCACGCTGGATGACCTGGCTGAGTTACTCCGCGCTACTCCTGCAGCAGGCGCTGGACGCGTATGTCAGTGGCGCACCCTGGGTGATCTGGCTGGTGAAACTGGCGCCGCTCGCCCTGTTCTTGCGCGGCATGCTCGCGGACAATCTGCGCAGTTTTATCTGGATCTGCTTCGTGTGCCTCGGCTATTTCATGTTGCTCGTGCAGCGCCTGTTCGCCGCCCCTGACAGCGCGCTGGCGATCTTTGGTACCACCGCAGTTGTGGTACTGTTCGTCGCCGCCATGTTGTACGTCCGCTGGCGCGCCGGGGACATCAGGGTGCACGGTCATGTACGCAGTGGAGCGGGAGAGTAGCGAATGTCAGAGAGGTCATTGCCGGTCAGGGTGTTGTCTGCCATCTGGAACGGGATAACGCGCGTTCGACTCGCGCTATCCAACCTGTTGTTCCTGGTTTTGCTGGCGGTCATCTATTTTGTGTATATGGGCGGCGCGCCAGAGCCTCTGCCGCAGCGCGCGGCCCTGTTGCTCAACCTCAGCGGTAGCGTGGTGGACCAGCGCTCCCCCGTCGACCCATTGCAGGCGCTGCTCGTAGAGTCGACACCGGCCTCGCACGAAGTGTTGCTGCGTGACCTGCTCGACGCCATCGAATTTGCGACGCAGGACAGCGCGATCACTGCGTTGGTGATGGAACTGGATGCGCTGATGTACGTGGGGATCAGCAAGACCCAGGAGATAGTCACGGCGCTGGAGAAATTCCGTGCCACCGGCAAACCGATTGTGGCGGTGGGAGACTACTATTCACAGGATCAGTACCTGCTGGCGAGCCACGCCGATGAGATTATCGTGCACCCGCTGGGCGGCGTTGCCCTTGAGGGCTTCAGCAGCTACCGCAATTACTTCAAGGATGCGCTGGAAAAACTGTCGGTCAATGTGCACGTGTTCCGTGCTGGTGAGTTCAAGTCGGCGGTGGAACCGTTCGAGCGCAACGATATGTCGGCGGGGGAGCGCCGGGTGACTGAGCGCTGGCTGTCCCAGCTCTGGCACCAGTACACATCGGCCGTGGAAACCGGGCGCGAACTTGCGCCGGGCAGCGTGGATGATTACATCAATCATTTCGCGGAGCGCCTGAAGGCCAGCCAGGGAGACGCGGCCCGCGCGGCGCTGCAGGCTGGCCTGGTGGACCAACTGCTGGGTCGCGACGAAGCCAATGATTATCTGGTCGGTGTGGTTGGCGCGGAAAACGACGAGGGTCTGTACGAGGCGATCGAGTTTGAGCGCTATGTGGCCCGCAAGCGGCCCCTGTCGCTGTCAGGGCCGGAGGGCGATCGGGTAGCCGTGATCACCGCGAAGGGTACGATAATGCCAGGTGAACAGCCCCCAGGCGAGATCGGCGGCGATACCCTGGCGCGGCTGATTCGATCGGCCGTGGAAGACGAGGGCGTTAAAGCCATCGTGCTGCGAGTGGATAGCGGCGGCGGCAGTCTGTTTGCCTCCGAAGTGATTCGCCGGCAGGTGAGTGAGGCGCGCGATAGCGGTATACCGGTGGTGGTGTCCATGGGAGCCGTGGCGGCGTCCGGTGGATACTACATCGCCGCCGAAGCGGATGAGATCTGGGCAACGCCAGCCACCATCACGGGCAGTATCGGCGTTTTTGCGGCGTTTCCTACCTTCGAAAACCTGTTGCAGCGGGTGGGCGTGCATACCGATGGCGTGGGGACCACGGAACTCGCGGGTGCGCTCAGGCCCGACCGGCCGCTAAACCCGGAACTCGTGGAAGCGCTGAACAGCGGGGTGGATTTTGCCTACCGTTCGTTTCTGGACATAGTGGCCAGGGGGCGTGATATGACCGCGGAACAGGTGGAGCCGCTCGCCGCGGGACGCGTTTGGAGTGCCGTGGATGCCCAGGAGAAGGGGCTGGTTGATAAACTGGGTACCCTGGATGAGGCGATAGCGTCCGCAGCGCAACTGGCCGGCGTCACCGATTATGAGATCGAGTATCGGGAAATGCCGCTGTCTCCCCAGGAACTGTTGCTGAAGCAGCTGGCCAACCGGGGTGCCACGGTTGGCGGTTTGCGCCAGCGGGTGGTGCAGGGCAATCGCATGCTGGAGGCCGTGCTGGGCCCGGTGCGCGAGGCGGCCGCGGAGTTGGATGCGCTGGCAGATCCGCGCAATCTGTACTTGCGCTGTATTGGCTGTACTCTGGCGCTCTAGCGTTCGCCGGGCGATTCAACCGGCCCATCTAGGCGCCATTGCTCGAATCCGCCATCGAGGCTGTAGGCGCGGGTAAAACCCCGTTCGACGAGAAATTGCGCAGCGCCCTGGCTGGAGTTGCCATGATAGCAATACACAACCACCGCAGCATTCGGGTCGGCTGCGGCAAGGAACGCTGCCACGTTGTCGTTGCTCAGGTGGCTGGCGCCGGGAATGCGCGCGCTCTGGTAGGATTGCGGATCGCGCACATCGAGTACGTGCACACCCGACGGATTCTCTGCGATGAGCTTGCGTGCGGCGGTGATGGAGATTCTCTCGAACTCGGCCATGTCTAGTGTCCTCGGGCAGGCAGCCCGCCGGTGGTCGCATGGCGTTTTTCCCACCATTTGCCGAGATCGTCAAGAATCATGTAGAGGCTGGGAATGAGCAACAGGGTGATCACGGTCGCGAATACAATACCGTATGCGAGTGAGATGGCCATGGGGATCATCTGCTCCGCCTGGATGGAGTCCTCCAGCAGCATCGGCACCAGGCCGAAGAACGTGGTCAGCGACGTCAGCAGGATAGCGCGAAAACGGCGCATGCCGGCTTCCACTACCGCCGCGAAGCGCTCGGTCCCCGATGCGATGGATTTATTGACGAAGTCCACCAGGATCAGGCTGTCGTTGACCACCACGCCGCTCAGGGCGATAACGCCCATGAGGGACATCATGCTCAGGGGGTAGCCCGTCACCCAGTGGCCAAATATGGCGCCGATCATGCCGAACGGGATAACGCCCATGATGATGAGCGGCTGCAAATAGCTCTTGGTGGGAATTGCCAGCAGCGCGTAGATGCCAAACAGCGAGAGTGCGAAACCAATGACCATGCTTTTCGCCATCTTCGCCTCTTCCTCCGCCATGCCGGATACGGCATAGCGCAGCCCGGGATACTTTTTCAGCAGCCCGGGCATCACATTCTTCTCGACGTCGCTGATGACCTCGTCGGGCTCCACAATTTGTTTATTGGCTTCCGCAGTCACTTCAGCTGCCCGCTGGTAATTGATGCGCGTAGCTTTCAGCAACCCCTGCTTGACCTCGAGACGTGCGACGGTTTCAAACGGTACTTCGTCACCCGCGGGCGTACGAATGACCATGTTGTTGAGACTGTTGACGTTCTCCCGATCGGCCAGTGGGTACCGGACCATGACCTTGATCTCGTCCATGCCACGCTGTACGCGTTGTGCCTCGGCGCCAAAGAACGCATGTCGAACCTGTGTGCCAAGGTCCATGCGGGACAGGCCCAGACTCTCTGCCTCTGGAAGGATGTCCAAATGAAACTCGTCGGCGGAATCCGAGGCGCCGTTGCGGATGTCGAAAAGGCCGTTGTAGCGTCGCAGCGCGGATTCCAGCTCGCCAGCCGCCTGAAGCAAGACATCGGAGTTGTTGTGCATCAGGTCGAACGCCACCGCCGCGCCAAATTCCGGGCCTTCGGCGCTGGTAATCGAGAAGACTTCCGCGCCGTGCACGTGGCCGACGGCATCCCGCCAACGCTGCTCGATCTCTCGCGTACGGATACTGCGTTCCTGCTCCTTGGTGAGTTCGACGTCGATGCGACCGTTGATGCGCTGGAAGCCATACACCGCCATGTGCTTTAACAGTTTTTCATCCCGTCCGGTTTCCAGACGATAGTTTTCTTCCATCGTGTGGAACGCGTTGGCGATCTGGTTGATGGCCTCCAGCGTGCGTTCCTCCGGAATGCCCTGGGTCATGCGCAGTTCCACCTGCAGGAATTCCCCCGGGGTTTCAGGGGAAAGCACGGTTCGCACCACGCCGCCGGCAATCAGCCCCGAGCACAAGACCAGCAGGGACAGGAAAAACCCTAATGTGACATAGCGGTTGCGCACGCAGCGCAGCATGAACGGCTGGTAGCGATCTTCTACGAAACGTCGCAGCGCCCGGTTGACCGCCTCCTGCACATGGTCTATCTGCAGGAGGACGCGGTTACGCGTGGGCCTGCTGTGGGCGAGGTGCGCAGGCAGTATCCATTTCGACTCGATCAGCGAAAAGACCAGGCAGAGGATCACCACCCAGCCGCAGGCTTTCGGAAACGCACCGAACACGCCGTCGATAAACAGGGACGGGGCGAAGGCCATGATGGTGGTCAATACGCCGAACGTGGCGGGTGTGGCGACTCGATAGACGCCGCTCACCACGCTTTCGATGCTATACCCGTTCTCTTCCTGCTCGGTATACGCACTCTCGCCCATGATAATCGCGTCGTCAACCACGATGCCTAGCACGAGAATAAACCCGAAAATACTGATCATGTTAAGGCTGGCATGAATGTACGGCGTGTTAATCATCGCCATTGCGCCGAGGAAACAGACGGGTATGCCGAGCATCACCCAGAAGGCGAGTTTAATCTCGAGGAACAGCGCCAGGATGATGAATACGAGCAGGGCGCCCATCGCGAGGTTCTGCACCATCATGCCCAGGCGGCCCTTCAGGTAATAGGTACTGTCGTACCAGACATCCAGTTTTACGCCATCAGGCAAAGTGGCCGAGCGTTCCTCGACATAAGCGGCAGCCGCCTCTGCTGTGTCTATGATGTCCTGTTCGCCCATCGCGAACACGTTGATGCCGAGAGAATACTTGCCGTCGAAGATGGCGAACCCGGCGCCGTCTTCGAAACCGTCATTGACTGTTGCGATGTCACCCAGCAACAGGCGTGTGCCGTCCGGCCAGGTGCGGAGCACGATATCCTCGAAGTCCTGCTGCACGTATGCCTGGCCGATGGTTCGGAGCATGATCTCGCCATTCTGGGTGCGCACGGAGCCCGCGGGCAGGTCCAGCGACGAAGCGGAGATTACGTTGGCCACATCGCCAAGTGTCAGGTGGTACTCGCGCAGCAGTTGCTCGGAAATCTCGATGGCAATTTCGTAGTTCCTCGCGCCAACCACGGTGGCGGACGAGATGTCCGGGTAGGTCAGCAGGTCGCGGCGGATGCTGTCGGCGAGGGATTTCATGCTCCGCTCCCCGATGTTGCCGGACACCTGTATGGTCAGGGCGGGAAACAGCACCTCGGGTTGGCTGATGATCGGCTTCTCCGCGCCTTCCGGAAACTGCTGGATGGCGTCAACCCGATTCTGGATGTCGTCGAGCAGCTTTGACAGGTCGGCGCCTTCCAGCGGTTCGATCATCATCATGGCCATGGATTCGAACGCATCGGACTCCACCCGCTTGATACCTTCGAGATCGTTGATTGCCTCCTCTATCCTCAGCACGACCCCCTGTTCGACCTCTTCCGGCGCGGCGCCGGGGTAAGTGATATCGATCCACACGATTTCGATGTCGAAGGCGGGAAACATGGCGCGCTGAATGTTGAAGGCGGAGCCCAGCCCGACCGTCATGATGATCAACATCAGCAGGTTCGCGGCAACCGGATTGTAGGCAAACCACGCGATAATGCCCTTGGGTTGGGTAGACATCAGCCGCCCGCTCCGAGGGTGTCTTCCTCGCTCAGGGCGCTGGCGTCACTGAGTTCCTGGTTTGCATCGTTGCCTGGCCCTGCCTCTTTGGTGAGACGATTGGTGGGGGTGCGCGACTGTATGCTGACCTGCGAGCTGTCGAAACTGGCGTCCAGCGTGGTCAGGGACACAAGCTCTCCATCCTGCAGGCCGTCGCTTACATAGACGGTATCGCCGCCGGCACGCAGCAGGGTGACCCGGCGGTTGGTCAGGCGCATCTTGTCATCTATGACCCAGAGGTAATTGCCCGCCCGCAGGACATGGCGCGGCAATGATACGATGTTGCTGAGCCTGCGCCCCTGGATATTGGCATTGACGAAGGTGCCGATACGCAGCGGTTCGCGCTCGGGGTGTCGCAAGGCGTAGGGATCCTCGATGCGCGCCACGGCATACAGCACCCGCGAGCGTTCATCGAATACGCCCTCTGTGCGATGCAGCTGCGCTTTCCAGTGTTTGACTTCTCCGTCGAGATCCGTGTACAGATCGATCGGCGCGTGCTCACCCTCCACGCCACCCAGCCCGGGGAGCGTGAGGTACTCAAGGCGGTTTTGCGGAATGGGCAGTCGCACTTCGGCATACTCTACCGAGATCACATCTGCCAGCGGACTTCCCGGAGACACAAACTGGCCGAGGTCGCTGTGCTTGGCGCGAATCAGCGCGTCGTAGGGTGCCCGTATCACTGTGCGCTCAAGATTATCCCGCGCGGTATTGAGGTCGGCCTGCGCGGCCTGCAATTGCGCTTTGGCCTGTTCGAGCTGCGGCCTGCGCAAATAAAGTTCTCGCGCTTCATCGCTGCGCTGGCTTCCGGCGGGCAATTTCTCCCACTCGCGCTGCGCGACTTCCGCGCGACCCCGCTCCTGTGCCAGTGTGCTTTCAGCAGAAGCCACCGCCGCCTGTGCCCGGAGTAAACTGGTTTCGTAATCGCGCGGGTCGATACGCAGGAGCATGTCGCCAGCCGCGACAAAGCCGCCGACGCTGAACAGCGGCGACACGTCCACCACGCGGCCGCGCACTTCCGAGAGCAGCGAAGACTCGCGCAGCGGGCTCACGGTGCCCTGGGCCTGCACGGAAATCCGCAGATCCTCGCGGACCACTTCCGCCACATCCACGCTGACGGGCTTGATGTCCGGATCGGCGATCTTCGCCGTGGGCCGGTTAAGGAACAGGAGAACGGTCACCGCCGCCGCTGTCACCAACATGGCAATAGACAGAACGATCTGCTTTTTCGTGGAAGCCACTGTATTAATCAACCGCGGTTTGATAGGGGAGTGCGCGCTAACGGTGGCATGCTGTCGAGAGCCAGCTGGCATTGCGCACAGGAGGTGCTTTTATACCATAACGGGCGGCCGGCATCCTGTGAAATCCTGGTAATATAAAGAAACGAACGGCCCCGACGGCAAGCCGCCGCAGGGACCGTTGATCAGCGTGGCCCGGTGGTGCCCTACTCGGCCTTGCTGCTGTGCACGTCCATCTGCGGGTAGGGAATGCTGATGCCTTCCTCATCGAAGCGCAGCTTCACTTTCTCATGGGTATCCCAGTAGACACCCCAGAAATCGGCGGATTTTGCCCAGGGGCGTACCACGAAATTCACGCTGGAGTCCGCCAGCTCCCCGAGCGCGATCACCGGAGCGGGATCTTTCAGGATGCGCTCGTCTGCGTCGACGATCGCCTGCAGCACCTGCTTGGCTTTCAGCAGATCGTCGTCGTAGGAGATGCCGAACACCATGTCCACGCGACGTGTGTCGCGTGCGGAAAAGTTGGTGATGTTGTTCCCGAGAATAGCGCCATTGGGCACCATGACCTCTTTGTTGTCCGGCGTGGTCATGGTAGTGGTGAAGATACCGATGTTGTCGATGACACCGGTGGCGCCGCCAGCCTCCACGAAATCGCCCTTGGTGAACGGGCGGAAAATAATCAGCATCACACCGGACGCGAAGTTGGACAGCGAGCCCTGAAGTGACAAACCGATGGCAAGACCTGCCGCACCCAGCAGGGCGACCAGTGAAGTGGTGTCGATGCCGAGCTGGCTCAGTGCCGCCACCACCACGAACAGCAATAACACCCAACGGATAATGCTGGTCAGAAATACGACAAGTATCTCGTCCATGCCGCGGTTGAGCATCAGTTTGCGTACGGTGTTGACAACGACGCCAACGACCAGGCGACCGATATAGAAAATAACGATCGCCAGCAGAATTTTCAGTCCCCAGGGGATCACGTATTCGTTGATCAGCATTTCGATATCAATATCTTCCATAGCAATGGTTCCTTTCACTTCTGGATTTACAACATTGTTGAACCGCACATCCTGCGAGTCGGGCATGCAGAATGCTATAGTCTCGCAGATTTTTGACGGGAAGGGGCGAGCAATGACGACCACATTTGAAAATCCCGCCGCGCTGCTGGGTGCGGTAGGGCGAGACCTTGGCTACAGCGATTGGCTGGAGATAGATCAACAGCGCATCGACCTGTTTGCCGATGCGACCGGTGATCACCAGTGGATACATGTTGATCCCGAGAAAGCCGCGCAGGGGCCATATGGCGCCACGATCGCCCATGGGTACCTTACGCTTTCGCTGGCCAACCTGTTTCTGCCGCAGATTCTGGAGGTGAAGAATACGTCCATGGGAGTGAACTATGGGTGCGAGAAGGTGCGCTTTCCCGCGGCCGTGCCGGTGGGCAGCCGAATCCGTGGTCACGGTGAGGTCTTGAGTGCCGAGGAGGTCAAGGGTGGAGTGCAGGTCGTGGTGCGCGTCACCATCGAGATCGAGGGAAGTGATAGACCGGCCTGCGTGATCGATACGATCAGCCGCTTTTTTCCCTGACCGGTCGGGCAGACAGCGCGTGGGAGCCAGGCATGTTTGAAGACGCTCGGAGGAGTGAGCCGGTCTATCCATCGGCGACTGTGGTGCTGGTGCGCGATGGCCGAGAGGGGCTGGAAGTGCTTCTCGTGCAGCGCAACGCGGCGGTGTCGCACATGGGTGGGATGTGGGTGTTTCCCGGTGGCAAGGTGGATGAAGCGGACTACCCCGAAGATCGCGATGAGTATCAGGCTGCGGTGAATGCGGCGATACGTGAAACACAGGAAGAGGCGGGGGTTCTGGTGTCCGCGGATCAGCTTGTGCACTTGTCGCACTGGACCACGCCGGAGGGGGCTAAGAAGCGTTTCGCGACCTGGTTTTTTCTCACCTTTCTGGAGGATGACCAGGAAGTGGCGGTTGACGGGAGCGAGATTGCAAACCACCGCTGGGTGCGACCCGCTGCGGCGCTGGCCGAGTCAGCCAATCAGGCACATGAGTTGCGCCTGATGCCGCCGACGTTCGTGTCTCTCATGGATATCGCCGACTGCCTGGACTGTGCGCAGGCGCGTGCGTTGATGGGCGGGCGTGAGGCAATGATCTACGCACCACGCATGGTGTTTGTCGAAGACGGTGTCTGTTTTCTGTACGCGGGGGACGCAGGCTATGACGAGGTATGCATTGACGTCGATGGACCGCGGCATCGCCTGTACATGGTCAACGATCAGCTGAGCTATCTGCGGGAGCTGTGAGGCATCGGGCCCCGGGTGGCCCGAGGCGCGCATACAGGGGCGATGCCGTGTCCGGGGTCAGGCTTTAATGATGACCGAACTGCCGTGGCCGAAGAGACCCTGGTTGGCCGTAATGCCGACTCTGGCGCCCTCCACCTGCCGATCGCCGGCCTCACCCCGGAGCTGCCAGGTGAGTTCGCACACCTGGGCGAGCGCCTGGGCCGGAACCGCCTCGCCGAAGCAGGCGAGGCCGCCCGAAACATTCACCGGTATGCGGCCGCCAATCGCGGTGTCGCCCGCGCGCAGCAGCGCTGCGGCTTCGCCGCGAGGCGCGAGTTGCAGGTCCTCTATCCAGTCGAGCTCCAGCGCGGTGGACAAATCGTACACCTCTGCGAGGTCCACGTCCTCTGGCCCGATGCCGGCTTCCTCGTAGGCTTTCAGCGGAATCTGCCCGCGGTAGGCGATGGCATTCACGCCTTCGGCGGCCGCCGAATCCGTGGCGATATCCGGCATCTCGATGACGCCGCTGGCGAATGTGGGCGTCACGGTGGAGATGGCCGCCACGCGCGGCGCGTTACCCTTGCCGATACGCCGGGCGTAATCCAGGCTGGAGATGATCAGCGCGGCGCCGCCATCGGAGGTGGCGCAGATGTCCATCAGTCGCAGCGGGTCCGCGACCATCGCGGATGCGGCCACGTCTTCCGCCGTGAAGCATTTGCGATAGCGGGCGCGTGGGTTTTTGCTGCCAACGCGGGAGTTCTTCACTTTCACCGCGGCGAAATCTTCCAGCGTATCGCCGTAGACATCCATCCGCCGACGCGCGTAGAGCGCGAAGTAGGTGGGGTTGGTGATGCCGAGATAGAAGCGCACCCAGTCCGGGTCATCCGGGCGATAGCCTTTGGCCGGCGCAAGGAAGCCCTTGGGCGTGGTGTCGGCGCCAATAACCAGGGCAACCTCGCATTCGCCCGCCAGAATCTTGTTGCGCGCGGCCGCCAGCGCCTGGGAGCCCGACGCGCAGGCGGCATACGAGGTGTTCACCTCCGCCCCCTGCCATCCCAGCGCCTGGGCAAAAGTGGCGCCGGCTACGTAGCCCGGGTAGCCACAGCGCACGGTCGCGCCGCCGGAGACAAAACGGACGTCCTGCCAGGGCACGCCCGCATCGGCCAGCGCTTCGCGCGCGGCGGCAACCCCGTATTCGACGAAATTGTGGCCCCACTTGCCCCAGGGATGCATGCCGGCGCCAAGGATGGCAACTTCATTGGACATGGTGTTCGCTCCAGTATCGATGATTGGCTAGCCTGCCACCGGTTCCCACTTCCAGGTCACCTTGATGTCGTCGTCGGTTTCGTGCAGCGGTTCGAGCACGAGCTCTACCGGCATGCCGACCTTGAGTTGATCCACCGTGACGCCTTCTACCACCTGGCCCAGTATCACCATCTGTTCTTTCTCAAGCTGCACTGCGGCGATGGCATAGGGGACAAAGGGCTCCGCCGCAACAAACGGCTCCGGCGGCTTGTAGCAGGCGTTGGTATAGCTCCAGATGAGGCCCCTGCGGCTGAGCTCCACATCCTCGAAGTCTGTGCCCTGACACTGCGGGTTGCGGCAGTAGTGTGTCTGCCTGGGGAAGAAATAGGTGCCGCAGGCTTTGCAGCGTGTGCCGATCAGGTGGGGGCTGGATGACATCGTGTGCCAGCCCTCAATGGCTGGCGATTGTGGTTTCGCGCTCATTCTGTGCTCCCGGGGCAAAATCGGGGCACAGGGTACTCTCCGTCGACACGCCAGGCAAGGCCACCGGACTGGCGGGGCCCGGGCGGCAGCGAGCGCCCCCGCTAGTCGGCAGTGGACTCAGCGTCCGCGCGCAGCGTGGTGAGGATCACGTCGGCGAGCCGACGCAACAGCTCGGCGTAGACCGCGGGAAGCGCCTCGGGAGGTGACGTGCCTGCAGGCAGGCCCGCATGCACGGTGGAAACATGCCCCGCCCCGGCGGCCTCGGTGTTGGGCCGATAGACCTGCCAGTCGGCGGTGAGTGTCGCGCCCGTTGAACGCAGCTCCAGTGCCAGTATGTCTACCGATACGGCCAGGTCTGGCGCCCGCTCGGGATGCCAGGGAAAGCGTCGCAGGTTGTGCGTGCCTAGCCCCCGGGTGAGGTGTAGCAGGAGTACGCGGGTCATGCCATCTTCCAGCGGTTCCGCCCATTGGTGGTACGCGGCAACCTGCAATCGACTGTCCGCAAGGTGGTAGACGAGGTGATCGCGTTGGAGGTAGGGGGGAATGCTGAGGGGGCCAACCCCGAGCGAGGGCGTGTCAGCCTGCCCTGGCGAGGGGCTGGCGCTGGCGTTCGCGGTGTCTGCCTCAAGCAGATAGTAGTGGCTTACCGGGCTGGCGGCGCAGGCCGACAGCAGGCCGATAAGTGCCAGTGCCAGGGCTGGAGCGGGCAGGCGTCTGTGTCGTGCTGTCATGGGTCATCTCCGCGTCTGCCGCGCAACAGGGCTTCGGGGTTATCTTCCAGCGTGTTTGCCAGTGATTGCAGCGAGCGGCCGGCTCGCGTGAGCTCCTGCAGTGCCTTGTTGAGCTCATAGAGGGTGGGGGAGTCATACGATACCAAACTTTCCACCCCGCGCAGCGTGTCCTCGAAGGCGCCAATAGCCTCATCGAGAATCTCCAGATTCTTCTGTACCAGCCGGGAGATGGCGGGGAGCTGTTGGTTGGCGCTGTCGAGGGTGAGCGCCGCATCGGTGAGCAGCTTGTCGAGTTTCGGGCCCGAGCTGGTGAGCTGGGTCTGCAACTGGTCGCTGAGTGTGGTGAATGACTGCAGTGCGCTGCGAGTGCTTTCGGGCAGCGTCTGGAAGTCGTCGTTGCTGACCAGTGCGTTGACATTGTCCACCATCTCGGTCAGTTGCTCTGCCAGCGCCGCAACATCAATGTCCTGCAGGGTTTTGGTAATACGTTCGAGGTCAGTGGGGATGGTGGGGAACTGGAAATAGGGCGAATCGATGTCGGCAAGCTTCAGCTCGCTGTCCGGGTGAAAATCCAGTTGAATGTACAACAGCCCGGTGAGCAGGCTCTGGGTGTTGAGCTGTGCCCGTAAGCCGCGCGCAAGCAGTTCTTCGGTCAGGTCATCGTTTACCGTACCGCGAATGCGGATGGCGTCGGGGTCGAACTCCGCCTCCACCAGCATGACAAGTTCCAGATTGGCGGAATCCAGCACCGCCTCGATTTTGGTGACCTGGCCCACCTGCACCCCGCGCAAGGCTACTGGGGCGCCGACGTTCAGGCCCGTCACCGAACCATCAAACGCCATGATCACTTTCTCTTTGCCGCCGAACCCGGAGCCGATCAGGAACCCGAAGGTGGTGAGAGCGATCAGCAGGGCGCCAGCGACAAAGGCGCCAATGGCGACGCTATGGGGTTGTTCGCTCATGTGGGCTCCTCGCCGGGTGTTTTTGCGCTGCGCGTGAGAAATTGTCGCACCACCGCTTGGTCACTGGTATCCCTCAACGTCTCCGGGGGGCCGTAGGCGATCATCGTACGGCTGCTGTTGTCGAGATACACCGAGTTACTGGCGATCGCAAAGATGCTGGGTAGTTCGTGTGTCACCATGACCACGGTGGCGTCGATGCTTTCCTTGAGTTGCACGATCAACTCGTCGAGCAGCCGTGAACTGATCGGGTCGAGACCCGCCGAAGGTTCGTCGAAAAACAGGATCTGCGGGTCCAGGGCGATAGCGCGCGCCAGTGCGGCGCGCTTGCGCATGCCGCCGCTGATCTCCGACGGGTAGTACGCCTGGTAGCCGGCCAGACCGACCAGGGCGAGCTTGTAGGCAACCACATCCTCGATTTCCGCTTTGTTGAAGCGCGTGTAGAGCTGCAGCGGCAATGAAATATTCTCGGCCAGCGTCATGGCGCTGAATAAGCCGCCCGACTGATACGTGATGCCCCAGTTTCTGCGCATGGCTTCGCGGGCCGAGGCGGCATGCACGAAGCTGCTGCCGTCGAGGATGTCGCCGTCGGCCGGTTCATCAGTCCCAGCATGTGCTTTAGCAGGGTGCTTTTGCCGCAACCGCTGCCGCCCATGATCACGAAAATATCGCCGTGATTCACATCGAAGGTGAGGTCGCGCTGAATCACAAACGACCCGTAGGCCATGGTGAGATCGCGCACGGCGATATGCGGGCTGCTGCTCACAGGCCAATATGCTGGAACAGGATATTGATCGCCGCATCGGTACAATCAGACGATGGCGGTAACCACCGCCTGTGGCCGCCTGCCCAACCGCGGCTGAACTGCGGCCGGAGTTTATGCCGGCACGGCATCCTGCCACGGCAATGAGTGCGGCGAACACCAGGGCCTTGAGGAGACCCACCGCAGCGTGCAGCGCCCAAAGCTGCCTCACTCTGGGTCAGGTATTGAATGGGCGCAATGCCCATGCCGCCGGCAACGATTCCCCCGCCCAAGATGCCCAGCAGATTGGCGTAGAGGGTGAGCAGCGGCATGATCACCACCAGTGCCAGCATGCGTGGGATCACCAGGAACCTCGATAGGTGAAATGCCCATCGTGGTGATCGCATCGATCTCGTCGTTGGTCTGCATGGTGCCCAGCTGCGCGGCGTAGGCAGCCCCCGTGCGTCCCGCCATCACCACGGCTGTCATCAGTACGCCCATCTCGCGCAACATGCCGATGACAACCAGGTCCGCGACAGTGATGCCAGCGCCGAATTGCCGCACCGTACCGCGCCCAGATAAGCGAGAATCATTCCAACCAGCACGCTGGTCAGGCTGATGATGGCGAACGCATCCGGTCCTGCCTGGTAGCAGAAATGGCGAAAGTCAGTGAAGCGTGTATTGGAACGCCCTGTCAACAGGCGCCAGAGCGCCGTGCTGACCTCGCCAATAAAGGCCAGCGACTCGCGAACTGTGTCGGTAAGCCCGGCTATCAGACGGGCCGGGTTCAGGTGTGTCAGCCAGCTTTCGTGGGCACTGGCCGGCGGCTTGTGCGCTACCACGGCGGTCGCCACGGCCAGCAGTTTTTCCGCCGCTGTGGGTAGACTGCGTGTCTCGAAGGGTATCCCCTCGCTGCGACAGAAATCATGACACTTGAGTAAAAAGGCCATGAGAATGGAATCCCACTCGCCCAGAGCGCTGCCGTCCGCCACCAGGCCCGCCGGGTGTATGCCCAGAAGGCGGGTTTTCAGGGTATCGAACCCGGTTATCGGCTGACCCTGCCGCCAGTCGCCGCGCAACAGCAGCACGGTCGTCTGCGGGTCAGTGGTGTCTAGTTCATAGCTGGGAGTGGATACAGACATGCCGGCGCGCCTGGTTGGCAGGCCTTCAGTTTAAAGACTGTACCGGGCAAATGCCATGCACCCGCCTCGCCAAGCCCCGCTGCTGGCTAGCTGAATGGCAGCGGTGGCCGAATGGTGTCGATGATGTCGTACGCCTTCTGGTAGATGTCTTTCACCGGTGTTGTACTGCCAGCCTCCACCCGCCGCGAAATCATGGTCATGGGGAACAGGTAGGCGTCTGTTTCGCCATAGCGCAGCGCACGGCTGCGACCCTCCTTGTCCTCGTAGATCACCCAGTGCATGTCGAGGTCCCTGGCCAGGTGCTCGCCCAGGATCAGCCCCATGGCCTGCAACTCGCGGGTTTGCGTGGGTTGCACGAGGCGATTGTCCAGCAGTGCCTGCAACAGCTCGATGTCACGGTCGCGGTCGCCGCTGAAACCGCGCCCGAGGTGCCGCAGGGTGATGTCTTCCAGCAGGTCCCGTTGCTGCGCCATATACTGGCGATCCAGCGGTGACAGCTCGCCAATGCGGGTGGCGATGTCTGCGGAAGCGTTCAGCGCCAGGCCGGTGAGCAGCGCGGCGATGATCAGGGCAGTCAATTTGCGCATGTAAACCTCCTTCTGCAGGGTGTCCGGATCACGGGCGCTATTCTAGCGCACAGGTTGTTATCCTGCCGCCGTCATGGATAATGTCGGGCTTTCCGGCGAGATGGCAAGCACAACCATTTTTCCCGGGCTCAGGCACGCGGAGACAACACATGATTACCGGCAGCATTGTCGCCCTGGTGACGCCCATGCACCCTGATGGCAGCGTTGACTGGCAGGCGCTCGAGCGGCTCCTGGACCTGCACGTTGCGGCGGGCACCGCGGGCATCGGCGCGGTGGGCACCACAGGCGAAAGTGCCACGCTGAGCGTGCCGGAGCACTGCGACGTCATCCGCCACTGTGTGGATTACCTTGAGGGTCGCCTGCCGGTGATTGCGGGGACCGGCTCGAATTCCACGCTGGAAGCGATAGAGCTTACCGCAGCCGCTGCGGACGCCGGCGCAACCAGCTGCCTGCTGGTCACCCCTTACTACAACCGCCCAACGCAGCGCGGCCTCTATGAGCATTTCCGCAGCATAGCCGAAGCGGTGGCGATACCGCAGATTCTCTATAACGTACCGGGTCGCACCGCGGTGGATATGGAGAACGACACGGTTATCCGCCTGTCGGCGGTGGAGAATATCGTGGGTGTAAAGGACGCGACAGGTGATCTTTCGCGGGTGCCGGTATTGCGTGAGGGCTGTGGCAGCGATTTCGCGATTTACTCCGGCGATGACCTCACCGCGATGGAACTGATGTTGGCAGGCGGGCAGGGCGCCATCTCCGTTGCTGCTAACGTGGCGCCCGCGCTGACGGCAGAACTTTGTCACCTCGCCATCGCCGGAGACCGCGCCGCCGCGAGCCTGATCAATCAGCGTCTCGCGCCGTTGTACACCGCATTATACGTGGAGGCCAATCCGATACCCGTGAAGTGGGCCCTCAAACAGCAGGGCCTGATCGGTGGCGGAATCCGTCTGCCCTTGACCGAACTCGACGAGCGCCTGCACGCCGAGGTAGCGGCGGCACTGCAGGCAGTGGGAGTGTGAAAGAGATGTTGATCAAGCGCGCGTTGCGGGTGTTGGTTGTGGCCTTGCCGGCAGTGCTTGGGGGTTGCGGCTTCCTGATGGGTGATGACGGCGTGTTCCGTGACCGCTCCGAGGACTACAAGGCCGCTCCCGAGCTACCCGTGGTGGCGGTACCGGAGGGCAAGAGTGACCAGGCGCTGCGCGAGATCTATGTCGTACCTGACATCAACCAGGGTGTCGTTCCCTCCGGAGAGTTTGAAGTGCCGCGCCCCGCGCCGCTGGTGGATGGATCGGGCACTGACGTCGTGCGCATCCAGAAACTGGGTGATGACAGCTGGGCGCTGGTGGGTCTGGCACCCGGACAGGTATGGCCGCAGGTGCGCAACTTTCTCTCTGCGGCCGGAATGCAGGTGGCCAGTGTGGATCCGCGGGCCGGATTAATCGACTCGGGCTGGCTCACGCTGGAGGGCAAGCCCATGGCCAGTCGTTTTCGTTTTCGCATGGAGCAGGGCGTGCAGCGTGGCACCAGTGAGTTGCATGTACTGCAAATGAACCAGGCAGGGGATGTGGGCCGGTGGCCGGCAAAGTCCGACGATCCGGAGCAGGCGCAGGAGATGCTGCGGGCTGTTGCGCAATTTCTGGCGGACAGCGCCGATTCAACACCCGTTTCCATGGTCGCCGAGCAGGGTATCAGCTCCACCGGCAGGATCTCCCTGCAGGAGTCGCCCGATGGCTTTACCTACATCCGGCTCGAGCTGCCCTACGATCGCGCCTGGGCCTCGCTGGGGCGCGCCCTGGAGTCCTCTGCCTTCGAATTGACCGATCGCAACCGCAGTGAGGGGCTGTATTACGCGCGGTTCGTTGGCTCACCGGAAGAAGACGAGGACGGCTGGTTTGACTGGCTCTGGAGCGACGACGAGCATCCACTCGCCAACGAGACTTTTGTTATTTCGATGCAACCGCTGCAAGCGGGCATCGTCTCAATCCGTATGCGCCCCCAGGATGAAAAGCTGGCTTTTGACAAGACCCAGGAGCAGGGCATGCTTTCGCTGATCAAGGGCAATATCAACTAGCGCAGCCGTCGCCCGCCGGCCCGCCGGCGGGGCGCGGACTGGTGTTTCGGGCAACACGCCAATGCAATTCGCATCGCTGGGTTCCGGCAGTAAAGGCAACGCAACGCTGGTGCGCGCCGGGGCGACCCTCGTCATGGTCGATTGCGGGTTTTCCCTGCGGGAGACGACTCGCCGCCTGGCGCGTCTCGGCGTGGCGCCGCATGAGCTGGATGCGATCCTGGTCACCCATGAACACTCGGACCATGCGGGCGGTGTGGCGAAGTTGTCGCAGCGGCATGCCATTCCCATCTACCTGACGCACGGAACCCGGACAACCGGGCGCCTCGACGGTGGCCACGACTACCGCTGTTTTAACAGCGAGCACAGTTTCAGCATTGGTGAGCTTGCGGTACACGCAGTGCCGGTGCCGCACGACGCGGCGGAGCCCTGCCAGTTCCGTTTCACCTGGGGAGATTGTTCCCTGGGTATTCTTACCGATCTTGGCAGTATCACGCCGCATGTCGTGGACAACTTCCGCAGCTGTCGCAGCCTGCTGCTGGAATTCAACCATGACCTGCAAATGCTGCTGTCTGGCGATTATCCGGCGCATCTCAAGCGTCGCGTGAGTGGCGATTGGGGGCACCTGAACAACGATCAGGCGGTAGACCTGCTGCGACAGGTGGGTGCCCGGGCTTTGGACCACCTTGTGGTCGCGCATGTGAGTGAAAAGAACAATTCTCGTGAGCTCGCGGAACAGGCGTTGCTGTCGGTGCTGGATTCGCTCGATGGTGTCGTTTTCGCGCAGCAGGGTGACGGCTTCGACTGGTTACAGTTGAGCTAGCGACATGGGTCAGCGGCTCGGACTTGCGCGCGTGGCTCGCTTGCTGCGGGTTTTTTCCATATCTGTGAGCAGTCTCGCGTTTCCGAGAGCGCACGCCCCCGGAAGATATCCACGCCTGCGCGGTTTGAGCTAGCCTTGGTCACGATTGTCGCAGTGCGAGGGCAGCGCAAGCTGCGCTACCTGCTGCAGTGCGCCCGGATCTGGGCACTGCAGCCCGGGATTGCCGGAGAGGTCCAGCGTTTGCAGTTTCTCCAGTGAGTACAGAGGCACCGGGTCGATGACCCGGTTGTCGTCCAGGTAGAGCTGTTCCAATTCTGGCAGGGCGCTCAGCGCGAGGAGGTTGCGGACGCGGTTGGCAGACAACCGTAAGCTACCGAGCGAGGAAAAGACGTCCAGGCCGTCCAGGGATTCAATGCCCGCGTGGCTGCAGTTGAGTGTGACCAGTTGCTCCACACGTGTGATGCGCTCATCGGCAATAAGCTGCATAACGCAGTCGCGCAGGGCCTCATCCGCCAGTGCGAAGTCGCGGAACAGAGGCGGCGGTGAATAGACTACGCGCTCGTTAACGGTGAAGTCATAGCCCTGGCAGGCGACCAGGAGGAAAAGTGGCAGGATCAGGGTGTTGCGCAAGAGATGACGTTGCATGAGTGAGTATCCCCGAGAAAACGTTCGGCCAGTGATTGCGCTGGTACCGGCGCCACAGGGTGAGCCGTCGTCGACGCTTGAACGCACGACGAGCCCGCGTGTGGCCCGCGGGCCTGAGGCCCATTATACTCCCTTCACGGTTTGCGCGTCGCGCGACACCAGCCAGCGGGGAGGGTTACACCACACTATGTCGGAATCTCGGAACACCGGCCAACCCGGTAGCGGCAGCAACACTGCCGTAGCAACGGGCGCAAGCGACAGAGACGGGCTGGAAGCAATCAGCATCGTGCAGCGCGGGAATCTCAAATCGCTGGAAAAAACCCTGCGCAAACAGTGGCGTATGGGCCAGAACATCGTTCTGTGCTGGAGCCCGGATGAGCGCGGAATTCTGGTGATTTTCGTGCCGCATTACTTTCTTGGCAATTATTGTGCGTCGGGTGGCGACCAGGCGGTGGACGATAGCCGCGACAACGAAGCGTTCATTCGGCGATTGATATCGGGTCGGCGTTGCAAGAGTCGCGACGAACTCTTCGCCGTCTGTGAGCGGCTGGATGTTTCACCCACGTTCATCAAGTTGAATACCGCGCTGAGCGATGAGCCGCAGGTGCGCGAGGCGGTCGAGCACCTGATCAAACGCTACGGCATCAGCTACGTGGATAGTCGCGCGGTTCTGCTGTTCGATATCGTCGATTTTTCTTTGTATACGCCCTTTGAGCAGGCCAGCCAGCTTAACAGTCTCTCCTACTCGTTGAATTCCGCCTGCAGCAAGCTCATGGGTAAGGGGATAGAGATCAATTTTGCGCGCACCACAACAGGAGATGGCTATTATGTGTGGAACCGGGATCTCAGTCCCGGAGCGAATCGCGACCTGTTTATCTTCATGCTGCTGGTGGTGGCGGATAACTCGGTCGCGCGCGCTGCGTCAAAGGGTAACACGGTGCCGGCTATTCGTACCGGCTACCATATCGGCGGCCACTACGAGCTCTACCAGGCCGAAGGTGTCAACCCGTCAGTCTTCAGCTATATCGTTGGCGATGTGACCATCGAATTGGCACGCATGCTGGATCCCGCCCACGCGCATCAGGTGCTGGTGGGCGAATTCCATTGCGAGCAGGCGGGCTGGGGAGCCAGCGCGGTGAAATCCATTACCTCGGTGTCTGCCACCACCTTCGTCAGTGCCTGCAATCGTGTTCTGGATATGGTGCAGGGCATACAGCTGTCTGGTAAGCCGATCGACGCCATGTCCTGCTTTCTCACCGAGGTGGTAGAGCCCGACGGCCAGTCCCGTTCCCGTCGCTTTCGTATTGTGGACAAACACGGGCTGTCACGTTACGCCTATAACCTGCAGATCGAGATTGACCTGGCGGGAGAAAAGCTTGCGCTGGGCCTGGATGCAGCACACCTTCCCCGACGTTCCAGTCCCGCTGACAGCGCACGCACGGGGCAGGGTGCGGAGACTGCGCTGGAACGCAGGCAAAGCACCGAGGAACTGATTGACGATCTCTCCACCCTGCTGAAAAAGCGTGCACCGAAGGCGCTCACCGAGGACTAGCCCCAATGTTGCACGAGTGCGCCGGTGAAGGCGATATTTTTCCCGCATCGGTTTCGTAGCGCGCAGTCACGCCTTCATCTGTATATTTTTTAGTCGTTTTTGGAGTTTTCGCTTTTTTCAGGCACAGCTCCCCCAACCCCCATTATTTATCAACGTGCCGGGGCAGCACTCATGGGGGGCTACGTGGTGTTCAGGCGCTGGGCCACGAGACGGAAGAGATCCTGATGGGGGCACGCACTGCTCAGGAGAAGCCGGATTCGGCGGGTGTTGCGGATCACCACCGCGCCGATCTGCCCTGTTTCACGATTCCGGATAGGCTCCTGTCACTCTGAGTGGAATTAGACCACATGCTGGGGCATCCTACCGCGCACCGAAAGACAAGGAATGGCAACATGCGCAGCGACGATATTCTGTTGCTGGGGATTGCATTCAGCCACCCCAGCTGCCGATCAGCATCTGGATACCTGGACGCAGCCCCACGAGCTGCACCTGCAGGTAGCCGGTGAGCGCGGTGCTCGCTACCCCTGTCCGACATGTGGCGCGCTCTGTCCAGCCCATGATTTTCAGGAGAAGCGCGGCGGCACCCTCAACTTCTTCCAGCACCACTGCTGACATCACGGCCTCGGGTGAAGTGCCCTGACCACGGTGTCCGTCAGGTGGAAGTGCCCTGGCGCGCAAGGGAGCGCCTTCACGCTGTTGTTCGAGCAGGCCGCACTGGCTCTGGTTCGGGAGATGCCGGTGCTGGCTGCGGCGCCTGATGGAGATCACCGGACACGCGCCTGTATGCGTATCGTGAAGCACTATGTCGCACAGGCGATCTCGCAGTTTGATCTGAGCAGCGTTCGCGGTGTCGGCCTGGATGAGACGGCCAGTGAAAAGTGGCTTGCCAACTAATGTGTTCATCGGTTACGAGCGGCGCAAGGAGCCGGTGCTGTTTGTCACACCTGGCCGTCGTGGCAAGGGGACGCTGAAGCAATTTGCCGACTTTCTGGAAGTCCACGGCATGACCTGCGCAGTGCTCGGGGTGTGGTGTGTGACATGTCGCTGGCCTTTATCAATGGCGTCAAGGAACACCGGTTGGAGGCGACCATCACGGTGACTGTCCACGCAGGTCTTACCCGCTCGGTGGACTTGTGCGCAAGCTGAAGGAAAAGCCGTTGCCTGGCAGCTGCGCTGGGCGGTACTCAAACGCGGACAGGTGGGCCACCTGACCGACAACCAGTTGCTCGCGCTGGCCGAGATTATCGATCAGGGGCTCGACACTGTACGGCCTGGCGGATCAGGAAAAGCTCGCCTGGTACGCAAGGCCAGAACACCGCGAGGCGCACGCTGGCGGATCACTCACTATCTGAACTGGGCATCCCGTCTGGTTGGCGACACGCCAGCCCCGGAGCCTGGTGCGAAAAGCGTTGGCTACCTTGAGGACGGCCGTGGATCGGAGTGTTCAACGCTGGACCTCAACCTATACCAATGCGCGATTGGAAGGCTTGCGGAATCGCCCAGCATGTGCTGGACGTGACCCTGGCCATGGCTCGTCTGCTGGATGGGCACGCCCGTGAGCACGATGCTTCCGAATGTTTGTCCGCAGACATGGCTCTGGCGGGTATTGCCACTGCCCTGTTTCACGATTCCGGATATATACGCCGTACGCGCGATACGCGGCACCACAACGGCGCGGCGTACACGCGGGTGCATGTAAGCCGAGGCGCCAGATTTCTCAGGGACTTCCTGCCCGAGGCAGGGCTGGAGCGGATCGCGCCGGTGTGTACTCGAATCATCCATTACACCGGATACGAGCGGGAGCCCGAGGAGTTTGTGCTGGAAGACCCCGGCGAACATCTGCTGGGAATGCTGCTCGGTACGGCGGACCTCATGGCGCAGATGGCCGACAGCAACTATCTGCACAAATGCCGAGAGCACCTGTACCAGGAGTTCGTCACAGCCGGCCTGGCGGATGCCGGGCACAGCGACGAGGCCACTGGCACGATCTATCGCTCCCCCGAACAGCTACTACGGATGACACCTGCATTCATCCTCAATGCGATAGACGTGCGGCTGAATGGACATTTCAGCGGCGTCCATCGGTATGCTGCCGCGCATTTCGGGGGTCGTCACCTGTACATGGAAGCGATTACGGCAAACAGTCGCAGGCTCGAAATCCTGCTGGCGGGCGAGGCGCAGGACACGCCCTGACACATCACGCTGCCAGTTTGCACAAGCTCGCCGTGCTGCCGGCAGGCGCGGAGGATGTTCCGCTGGCCGACGATCTGGCACGTCGCCTGACCCTGCCCGTGCTGCCTGTCCAGCCGGCCGCGATTAGCACGACGGTGGATGCGGTGTTGCTCGTGCAGGGCGAACGCTTGAGTCTGCAGCGTACCGGCGCGGGTGTGGCCGGACCGGTGAGTGTGGATTTTGGCAGCAATCGTATGCGTCATCGGCGCCGCTCGGGCGCCAATGAACTGCTCGGGCGCGCCGTGGGCGTGGGCAGGAAACCTGGGTTGCAGGTGGTGGATGCCACGGCAGGCCTTGGGCGTGATGCCTTCGTGCTGGCCGATCTGGGTTGCCATGTGACGCTCTGCGAACGTCATCTGGTACTGGCAGAACTGCTCGCCTGCGGTCTGCGCCTGGGTGCTGCCAGCGACGATCCCTGGCTTGCAGAAAATTGCGCACGCATGGACCTGCATGCCATTGACGCGCGCAGGCTTGACGCGCAGTTGCTTGCCAAAGCAGACGTCATTTATCTTGATCCCATGTATGCACAGCGTTCGCGACGCGCGGCTCCGTCACGAGAAATGGCACTGTTCAGCGGTCTGCTCGGTGAATCGTCACCCGGCGAGGATGAGGATTTTCTGCGTTGGGCGCGCTCGCAGTCTCCCGCGCGGGTTGTGGTCAAGCGGGCCCCTCGCGCAGAATCTCTGGGGCGCTTGCCGCCCTCTCACTGTATCGCCGGCAAAGCGGTACGCTATGATGTGTACGTTACGCGTGCCCTGGGCTGAACCGTTGCGCGCCGATAGGGAGACTGTATGTCGCGAGAAAAAAGCACTGCGCTGGTAACGGGCGCCTCCGCAGGTCTGGGACAGGAATTCTGTCGCCAGCTGGCGACTCGCTGTGACCGAATCATCGCCGTGGCGCGTCGTGGGGAGCGCCTGCAGGCACTCGCTGCGGAGCTCGAAGGCAGTGCGGAGGTGCATTGCGTTGCCGCCGATCTGACAAGCGTCGAAGGGCAGACGCGAGTCCTGGAGGCGCTGCGGCAGAAAGGCCCGGTGGATTACCTGGTCAATAATGCGGGCTTTTCCACGTTTGGCGCCTTCGTAGAGCAGTCGATAGACAGTCA
The DNA here is from genome assembly GCA_041396005.1 of Halioglobus sp. GTDB lineage: Bacteria > Pseudomonadota > Gammaproteobacteria > Pseudomonadales > Halieaceae > Marimicrobium. The sequence goes on along the minus strand of JAWKZK010000004.1, from coordinate 167,680 downwards.
GCGCGACATGCTGGCATTGCATCTGGACGCGAGCATCAGCTTGTGTCGGGCGGCCATTCCGTTTATGCGCGAGCGTGGCGGCGGGGTGATTATCAATGTGTCCTCGCTGGGTGCACTGCTGCCCGGCAAGCACTTCAGCGTCTATGGCGCTACCAAGGCGTTTCTGAATCACTTTTCCGAGGCTCTTCAGCAGGAGGTGGTTGATAGCGGTATTCAGGTTCAGGCGCTTTGCCCGGGATTCACGCGCACGGAGTTCCACGATGTGATGTCGGGCAGGAGTTTCGATAGGGAGCGTATTCCGCCCGAGGGTTGGATGGCCTCCGCGGATGTCGTGGCGGCGAGCCTCGCGGCCCTGGGAAGTGGCCGCGTGTTGGTCGTGCCGGGAGAACAGAATCTTGCTGTAGCGCGCTCGGCGCTGGAAAAAGCACTGGCGCAGCTCGGCTAATCGATGCTCAGCAGCAGCCGCTCCAGAATGCCGCAGTAGATAGCGGCGAGGCGAGGCAGGTCGTCCACGCGCACGTTTTCATTGATCTTGTGAATGCTGGCGTTCACCGGGCCCAGTTCTATCACCTGCGCGCCGGTGGGCGCGATGAACCTGCCATCCGAGGTGCCGCCCGCCGTGGACAGCGTAGGGGCTATCCCCGTGACGGACTCCACGCTCGCCAGCGTTGCCGCCACCAGTGTACCCGGTTCTGTGAGAAATGGCTGCCCGCTGAGCTGCCAGTCGATGCTGTAGCGCAAGCCGTAAGCATCCAGGATGGCCTCGGTTCTGGCGCGCAGTTGCGCGTCGGTAACCTCCGTTGAGAAGCGGAAATTGAACTGTGCCTCCATCTCGCCGGGTATGACATTGGTGGCCCCTGTGCCGGCGCGGATATTGGAAACCTGAAACGATGTAGGCGGGAAAAACGCATTGCCGGTGTCCCAGGGTTCCTCGGTAAGAGCCTGTAGTGCCGGCAGCGCGCGGTGTATCGGGTTGTCCGCAAGCTGGGGATAAGCAATATGCCCCTGCGTGCCGTGCACCGTGAGCAGCGCGCCCAGCGAGCCGCGCCTGCCGTTCTTGACGACGTCGCCGAGTTGTTCGGAGCTGGAGGGCTCGCCCACCACACACCAGTCTATTTGCTCGCCTGCATTGGCGAGATACTGAAGCACCTTTACGGTGCCATCGGTTGCCGGACCCTCCTCGTCGGAGGTGATGAGGAAGCCGATTCTGCCGGGATGCTCGGGGTGCCTGCTGATGAAAGACTCGCAGGCGACCAGCATTGCCGCCAGGCTGCCCTTCATGTCGGCACTGCCTCGACCGTACAGCTGCGTACCGCGCAGGCTGGGTTCGAAGGGAGGAGAATCCCACTGGTCTGCGGAGCCGGGCGGGACCACGTCGGTGTGGCCGGCAAATACCAGCAGGGGCCCGGCAGAGCCGTGCGTTGCCCAGAAGTTGCTGACAGCGTCGAATGGCAGATCGATGCAGTGAAAGCCTAGCGCTGAGAGCTGCTCTTGCATGAACGCCTGGCAGCCGTCGTCGGCCGGCGTGACGGATTGTCGGCGAACAAGCTCGCAGCACAACTGCAGTGTTCTTTCCATGCTGAACTCCCGCAGCGCGATCAGTTGTGCGCGTGCAATTCCTGGTTGAGTTCAACCGCGCTGCGGTTGGTGAGGCACTCGACCCGTCCGGTGGTGGAATTGCGACGGAACAGCAGATCGGACTTGCCCATGAGCTCGCGCGCCTTGACGGTCTCCGCCGGCATACCCTCGGCGTCCAGCAGCGTGACGCGGGTGCCCGCCGTGACGAACAGTCCCGCCTCGACGGTGCAGCGGTCGCCCAGCGCAATACCGATGCCCGCGTTGGCCCCGATGAGACACTCGCGGCCAACCGAGATCACGATGTTACCGCCACCGGAGAGGGTGCCGATGGTGGAACAGCCGCCGCCGAGATCGGAACCCGAGCCCACCCTGACACCCGCGGATATGCGCCCTTCGATCATGCCCGGGCCGTCGGTGCCGGCATTAAAGTTGACGAACCCCTCGTGCATGATGGTGGTACCCTCGCCGAGGTGCGCGCCCAGGCGTACACGCGCGGTGTGGGCGATGCGTACCCCCGCGGGCACAACGTAGTTGCTCATCTTCGGGAATTTGTCGACGCAGCTCACCTCCAGCACGTCACCGCGAAGGCGTGCGGCGAGTTGCCGGGCCGGGAGCTCATCGATGGCAATGGCGCCTTCGCTGGTCCAGGCCACGTTGGGCAGAATACCGAACAGGCCTTCGAGATTGGTGCCGTGTGGTGCCACCAGCCGATGCGATAACAGATGCAGCTTGAGGTAGCCCTCGGGTACGTTGGTCGGAGGGGCGTCTGCGCCGAGCAGCACGGCCACGGCGGGCCTGGCGCTATTTTCGAATTGGCGCACCAGTGCCGCCTGCGCCTGTTCGCCTGCCGTTTCCAGTGCATCCCCCAGCGCCTTGAGGTTGGCCTGCGTCAGGGCCTGGCCCTCAGCGAAGGGCTCCGCAGCGGCGGCCAGTGCCGCAGACGGCGCCAGCAGCGGTTGGGGGAAAAACACCTCCAGCCATTCACCGCGGGCATTGTGTGTACCAACGCCGAGGCCGAAGGCAAATGCTTGCTTGGTCATGTTGCAGTCCTAATCCGGGTCTGTCGAGTTACAGGGTATGTACGTTGAAAATTGCAGCGTAGTTTTCCGGCGAGAAGCCCACGTGACGTTCACTGCCGGTATCCAGCAGCGGCCGCTTGATCAGTGTTGGCTGTCGCAGCGCAGCGTCCAGGGCGGTGCTGTCATTCATCGCCTGGCGGTTTTTTTCGTCAAGTGCCTTCCAACTGGTGCTGCGGCGGTTTATCAGGGTTTCCCAGCCGAGTTCATTGAGCCACTCGGCCAGCTGCCGCCGGGTGATACCCTGCTCGCGAAAGTCGTGGAATTGATAGTCGATCTGGCGCGCTTCCAGCCATTTGCGCGCTTTCTTCACTGAATCGCAATTCTTGATACCGTAGAGTGTGATCACCGTTCGCCGCCCGTTGCTGCAGGGGCCGCGTAGGATAGCAAATGCCCGCCGCAGGCGATAGCAGCCGGGGCTTGCATCCACGCAGCAAAGCGCGTCATGCCCTGTGTGTTGTCTTCGCGTGTTTGCGCGCGGGGAAACAGGTTCGGCAGATCTCGCACTGCCGCCCGTCACAGCCGCGAGCGCTGCAGTGCTCGCGACCGTAAAAAATCATCTGCAGGTGCAAGCTGTTCCAGTTTTCCTGCGGGAAAAGTCGCTTGAGATCGCGCTCCGTCTGCATCACGTTCTTCCCGGAACTCAGCCCCCAGCGTTGCGCGAGTCGATGGATGTGCGTATCCACGGGGAAGGCCGGTACCCCAAATGCCTGCGCCATCACCACGCTGGCGGTCTTGTGGCCGACGCCTGGAAGCCGCTCCAGCGCCTCCATATCGGCCGGGACCTGTCCCGCATGTTCTTCGAGCAATAGTTCGCTGAGACGCTTGATGGCGCGGGATTTCTGCGGAGAAAGACCGCAGGGTTTGATGATGGATTCTATCTGGGCTGCTTCAAGCTGCGCCATGTCGCGAGGGTTGTCGGCCAGCGTGAACAGTGCGGGGGTGACTTTGTTGACCCGCTCATCCGTGCACTGGGCGCTCAGCAGTACCGCGACCAGGAGTGTGTAGGGATCCTTGTGGTCCAGCGGTATCGGCGGCTTCGGGTACAGGGTTTGCAGGCGCTCTAGAATGTAGCGGACGCGCTCGGCCTTGAGCATCGTGTCAGTCGGCCGCGATGTGAGCGCGAATGCGTCGCGCGGCTTCCACACAGTCTGCGAGCTCGGCCACCAGCGCCATGCGAACGCGATTCTCGCCGGGATTCACGCCGCCGGACTCGCGTGCCAGGAAGCGCCCCGGCAGCACCACCACACCCGCGTCGGCATACAGCTTCCGCGCGAAATCCGTATCGCTGCCGGGTGTGCGCGGCCACAGGTAAAAGCCGGCTTGCGGCTGCACGACGTCCAGGCAGCCATCGAGTTCATTGAGCACGGCTGCGAATTTCTCGTCATACGCGCGGCGGTTCGCCCGCACATGGGCCTCATCCTGCCAGGCCGCAATGCTACCCAGCTGGTGGTGCAGCGGCATCGCGCAGCCGTGGTAGGTACGGTAGGCAAGGAATGCGCGCAGCACGTTGGCGTCGCCCGCAACGAAGCCGGACCGCAGCCCGGGCAGGTTGGAGCGCTTGGACAGGCTGTGAAACACCACGCAGCGGCTGTAACGCGTATCGCCCTGCGCGCGGCAGGCCTCCAGCAGGCCGGGCGGCGGCGGACTGTCGGCCGGGTATATTTCACAGTAGCACTCGTCGCTGGCGATAACGAAATCGTATTCGTGCGCAAGACCGATGAGCTTTTGCAGCAGCGGCAGCGGCATCACCGCGCCGCTGGGATTGCCAGGGCTGCAGATGTAGAGCAATGCGCAGCGCCGCCACGTGTCCGGCGTCACGGCGTCGAAATCCGGTAGGCCGCTGTCCGCGTCGCAGTTGATGAATGCGGGCGCCGCGCCCGCCATGAACGCTGCGCCCTCGTAGATCTGGTAGAAAGGATTCGGACTCAGCACCAGCGAGCCTGCGCCTGGGTCGATCACCGCCTGCGCGAACGCGAAAAGCGCTTCGCGCGTGCCGTTCACCGGCAATACCTGTGTGTCAGGATCCATGGCTTCCAGGCCAAAACGCCGCTCCAGCCAGGCCGCGATCGCAACGCGCAGCTCGCGCATGCCGGCGGTGGCGGGGTAGTTGGCGATGCGCCCCAGGTGTGCGGCTACCTCTTGCAGTACGAACGCCGGTGGTGGGTGTTGCGGTTCTCCCACAGACAGCTTGATGAGCGCCTGGTCCGCCGGCGGCTGCAGGTCCTCAAACAGGCGTTGCAGGCGGGCGAACGGGTACGGTTGCAGGGCGTCGAGTAGTGGGTTCACGGTGTGTCAGGCGGCTGCCTTCTCGTCGAGTTCATCGCGTATGGTTTGCTGGATTCTTCGACAGAGTTCGGGGTCGGTAATCGGCTGCTGGTTCTCGTCCGTGATGAAAAACACGTCTTCCACCCGCTCGCCGAGCGTCTGAATCTTGGCCGCCTGCAATTCCAGCCCGAAATCGGTGAAAATTTTGCCGAGACGGGCCAGCAGGCCTGGGCGATCCGGGGTGGCGACTTCCAACACTGTGACATGCTTGGTTTCGTCCACGCTCATGCGAGTCTCCGTGGGAATGGAGAATGATTTCACCCGTCTCGGCGTACGCCGCTCCACGATGTCGAGCTCTCCACCGCTGGTGCTCAGGGTTTCGCTCAGGAACTCACGGATATGTCGCAGGCGCGCGACATCCTCGGTGATGGGCTGGCCGCTGGAATCGAGCACGAAGAAGGTGTCCAGGCTCATGCCGTCGTTGGCGTTGTAGATGCGGGCGTCATGTACGCTGAGGTCGAGATGTTCCAGCGCGGCGCAGACGCGTGAGAACAGCTGGCTGCGGCTGCGGGCGTGAATGAATATCTGCGTGGTGTTGGCGACACTGGATTCCGCGTTATTGCGCACCAGCACCAGCGGCTTGTCGCGGTCGTGATGATCGGCGATAGCCTCCGTGTGCCAGGCGATATCCTCGGCCCGCTCGCGGACGAAATAGTCTTCCCCGCGCTCCCGCCACAGGTCGTCCAGTTCCTCGCGCGTGAAGCCTCGCCCCTCCAGGATATCCACTGCAATGCCACGGGCCTGCGCTACCAGCGACTGCTTGTCGAGCGGGTTATCCAGGCCGCGGCGCAGTGCCCGGCGGGTTTCGGTGTAGAGCTGTCGCAGCAGGCTGCCGCGCCAGGCATTCCACAACTTGGGGTTGGTGGCGTTGATATCGGCGACGGTAAGCGTGAACAGGTAGTTGAGATGCTCTTCATCGCGCACGTGTTCGGCAAACTGCTGGATCACATCCGGGTCGGAGATGTCTTTACGCTGCGACACCGCTGACATCAGCAGGTGATTGCGCACCAGCCAGACAACCAGTTCGCTGTCGGGCTCGTTAAGCCCGTGAGTCCTGCAAAACTGCTCGGCATCCTGCGCGCCCAGCTCTGAGTGGTCGCCGCCGCGGCCTTTGCCGATATCGTGATACAGCGCAGCGATATACAGCAACTCCGCGCGTCGCAGGCGGCGCGCGACGCGACTGGTTACCGGGAACTTCTCTTCATTACCCTGGTACATGAAGTGTCTGGCGAACTTGATCACCTCCAGCGTGTGGGCATCCACGGTATACGCGTGAAACAGATCGTGCTGCATCTGGCCGATAATGCGACCGAACTCCGGCAGGTAGTCGCCGAGCACGCCATAGCGCGCCATGCGTCGCAATTGCAGCGTCATCTTGTGCGGGCTCGCCAACAGGGCCAGAAAGTTCTCGTGGTTGAGTGGGTCGGCGCGAAACGCATCGTCGATCAGATGGCGGTTATCGCGGATCTGGCGAATGGTGGGCGCGGCGATACCGCTGATACTGGCGTCATTGGCGCACAGCAGGAATATCTCCAGTAAGGCCTGTGGATGTTCGGCGAACAGATTCTCGCGCCGGATTTCGATGTAGCCGTTGCGAATCTGGAAGTTGGCGTTGATGACGCGGATGTCATCGGCGAGATCCTGGCGCAGGATGGCCTGGTCGAAGTACTGCAGGATGACTTCGTTCAGCTGGGCGAGCGCCAGTGCCCAGCGGTAGTACACCTGCATGAACTGCTCCACCGCGAGTTTGTCACCGTCTTTCAGCCCCCACAGCGACGCCAACTCCCGTTGGTGATCGAACAGCAGCCTGTCTTCCTCCCGGTCGGTAATCATGTGCAGCGCGTAGCGCACCTGCCACAGGAAAGCCCTGCCGTTGTTGAGGATGTCGATCTCGTCCGGGGTCAGGAATTCCCCGGCGGTAAGGCTTTCCAGCGAGTCGAGGCCAAAGTGACGCTCGGCGATCCAGGCGATAACCTGCAGATCGCGCAGCCCCCCCGGGGAACCTTTCACATTTGGTTCAAGGTTGTACTCGGTTTCGGCAAACTTGGCGTGCCGCTCGCGCTGTTCCTCGATTTTGGCCTGGAAAAATTCGCTGCTTGGCCACATCTGATCCGGCGCGGTAAGTTCGCCGACGCGTTGCATGAGTGCCCTGCACCCGCAGATCACCCTGGCCTCCATGAGGTTTGTGAGCACGCTGATATCCTTGCCCGCCAGCGCCACGCACTCGTCCACATCGCGCACGCTGTGCCCCACCTGCAGGCCGATGTCCCAGAGCAGCGTGAGAAATCCACCAAGCGCCTCGCGACTGCCCTCGGTGTGGTCGCCCAGCAGTATCAGCAGGTCGATATCGGAGTGGGGGTGCAGTTCTCCACGCCCGTAACCGCCCACGGCCACCAGTGCCATGCGCGTGTCATCGAAGCCCTGCCTGTGCCAGAGTATGGCGAGCAAGGTATCGATGAAGGCAGCGCGCAGGCGTATGAGTTCACTCGCCTGCGCGCCGGCGCGGAACTGCTGGTGTTGATAGGCGGTTGCCTGCGCGATGGCGCTTTTGCAGGCCTTGATCGTGCTGCCGCTGTTCAGCGCCGACTGCAACTGCGCCGCGTCAAACATGGCGTCGGGCAGGCTGATAGGCGGCGTTTCCATGTGTCAGGCCAGGTGGGTTTCGTTGCCGCGCCGCGTAAACACCTCGCAGCCTGTTTCAGTCACGCAAAGCGTGTGTTCCCATTGTGCGGACAGCCGGCCATCGCGGGTGGTGACGGTCCAGCCATCCTTTTTATTGAGGCGTGTGTGTCGACGCCCGGCGTTGATCATCGGCTCGATGGTAAACGTCATGCCGGGCTCGAGCACCATGCCTTCACCCTTGCGACCATAGTGCAGGACCTGTGGGTCCTCGTGGAACACGCGCCCGATGCCATGGCCGCAGTATTCGCGCACCACGGAATAGTAGTTCTTCTCGGCATGTGTCTGGATGACATGGCCGATATCGCCCAGCGTGGCGCCGGGCTTGACCACCTCCAGCGCAAGGTACAGGCACTCGCGGGTCACCTCGATCAGCCGCTCGGCATGCGGCGCCACATTGCCTACCTGCACCATGATGCTGGAGTCGCCGTGGAAACCGTCTTTGATGACGGTGACGTCGATATTGACGATATCGCCGTCTTTGAGTTTCTTGCTGTCCGAGGGAATACCGTGACAGACGACCTCGTTGACCGAGGTGCAAATGGAGCGCGGGAAACCGTGGTAGTTCAGCGGTGCCGGGATGGCGTTCTGGGTTTCGGTGATGTAGCGGTGACAGATCGTATCCAGTTCGCCTGTGGTGATGCCCGGCTGCACCAGCGGTTCGATCATTTCGAGTACCTCGGCGGTGAGGCGCCCCGCGATACGCATCTTGTCGATCTCCGGCGCGGTCTTTATGGAAACTGTCATCAATAACCCGTTGAAATGCAAGGACAATGCGCGCGGTGGTGGCGTCTGCACGCGAACCGGCGGGGGCACAGTCTAACGCATTCATGGCTGAATAGGATAATGCGGGGACACGCGCACGTGTGCCTGCCGCGCCCCACGCTTTAAACCCGGGGGCTGTTGTGGTATAAAGCGCGCCTCCGCGAGGAGGTGCCCCGGCCGCAGCGGTCGCGGGTACAGGGCAACACAACGACACACACATATCACAACCCCTGTCAGGGTGCCGCGTGGCTGTTTGCAGCCCGGGGTTTGAGAGGCGGGATATGTGGAGGACTAACCCAGACAAAGGTCATTTATCATGTCGAACGTGCAAGTAAGCATGCGCGACCTGCTGCAAGCGGGTGCGCATTTTGGTCACCAGACACGTTACTGGAATCCCAAGATGGACCAGTACATTTTCGGTGCCCGCAACAAGATCCACATCATCAACCTCGAGCAGACGGTGCCGGCCTTTAACGAGGCCCTGCAACTCGTCGAGCGCCTGGCCTCCAACAAGAACAAGATTCTGTTCGTGGGTACCAAGCGTGCCGCCGGCAAGATCGTCAAGGAACAGGCCACCCGTGCCGGCATGCCCTATGTCAGCCACCGCTGGCTGGGTGGCATGCTCACCAACTACAAGACCATTCGCGCCTCCATCAAGCGCCTGCGCGATCTCGAAGCGCAGCAGACCGATGGGACGTTCGCCAAGCTCACCAAGAAAGAAGCCTTGATGCGCATGCGCGATATGGAAAAACTGGAGCGCAGCATCGGCGGTATCAAGGATATGGGCGGCCTGCCCGATGCCCTGTTCGTGATCGACGTCGATCACGAGCGTATCGCGATCACCGAAGCCAACAAACTGGGTATCCCGGTCATCGGCATTGTCGATACCAACAGCGATCCAGACGGTGTCGACTACGTGATCCCCGGGAATGACGATGCCATTCGCGCGGTCAAGCTCTACGTGACGGCCGTGGCCGATGCCTGCCTTCAGGGGAGGGTGCAGTCGGGGGAAGCCGTGGCGACCAAGAACGAGTTCGTTGAGGAAGCCGAGCCTGTTGCAGCCGCTGCCGATGCAGAACCGGCTGCACCGCAGGCGGCCCAGCCCGAGAGTGCCCAGCCCGAGTCGGCCGCTGCCCAGCCGGCCGCGACGCCGGCGGAGTAATGATCGAAAGGTCCGGCGCGGCATTGTCTGCGCGGGGCCATGTCTTCACACATGGCGCCAGGCCCGTCCCGGGCCCGGCGTGGGCGTCTCCATCGGGGATGCGGTAACACGGATTCAGGAGGTTTAGGAATGTCCGCAGCACAGGTAAAAGAACTACGTGAGCGTACCGGCCTGGGTTTGCTTGAGTGCAAGAAAGCACTGGCGGCGGCCGATGGCGATATCGAGAAAGCGATCGAGGAGCTGCGCAAATCCAGCGGCATGAAAGCCGCGAAAAAGGCCGGCCGGACCGCAGCGGATGGCGTCGTTGCCGCGCGCATAGTGGACGATGGCAGCTACGGTGTGCTGGTTGAGGTGAACAGCGAAACAGACTTTGTTGCGCGTGACGATAATTTCCTCGGCTTTGTCGATAAAGTGGTCGCGGCCGCCTTCGAGCAGCGCGAAACCGATGTGGCCGCGCTGATGGCGGGCGATCTCGAGGCGGCGCGCGAGGCGCTGGTGCAGAAGATCGGCGAGAATATCTCGGTACGTCGGGTGCAGTTGATGACGGCCGATGCCGGTGTCGTCGGCGCTTACGTCCACGGCAACAGCCGCATCGCCGTACTCGTTGAACTGAAGGATGGCGACCAGGACCTGGCGCGCGACGTGGCCATGCATGTGGCTGCTGTCAATCCGCAGGTCGTATCGGCGGACGACATGCCGGCAGACGTGATCGAAAAGGAAAAAGAGATTTTCACCGCTCAGGCGCAGGATTCCGGAAAACCCGCAGAGATCATCGAGAAAATGATCGGCGGTCGGATCAAGAAGTTCCTGTCGGAGAACAGCCTGCTGGAGCAGTCGTTCGTCAAAGATCCCGACGTGACCGTCGGTAAGCTGGTGTCCACCGCAGGCGCTGGCGTGAACGCTTTCTGCCGGTTTGAGGTGGGCGAGGGCATCGCCGTGGAAAAAGTCGATTTTGCGACGGAAGTGGCGGCCCAGCTGAACGGCTAGCGGCCTGACGGCGACTGCCCGGTGCACTCCACAGGGCAGGCAGGAAAACGGGGCGCTGGCCCCGTTTTTTTTTGGCTGCGTGCCGCCGCGGGCCAAATACCGGGCGATGCCACTAGGGACAAAAGCCGATGTCCTGTAAGATACGCACCAGTTTTCAGTAGGGGAGTTGTATGTCCAAGACTGCCGGCGATAAGAAGTACAAACGGATTTTGCTCAAGCTCAGCGGCGAGGCCCTTACCGGTAGCGAAAATTTCGGAATCGACCCCCGTATTTTGGACTCCATGGCGCTGGCGATTGGCCAGCTCGTGGGGATCGGCGTGCAGGTGGGCCTGGTCGTCGGCGGCGGTAACCTGTTTCGTGGCGCCGCTCTGCAGGCCGCCGGCCTGGACCGCGTGACAGGCGACCACATGGGTATGCTCGCCACCGTGATGAATGCGCTGGCCATGCGTGACGCCCTGGAGCGCTCCAACATCTCCACGCAGGTCATGTCGGCCATACCCATGAGCGGCGTCGTGGATCACTACGACCGTCGCAAGGCGATTCGGGCTCTCACCAATGGCGATGTTGTGATATTTGCCGCCGGCACCGGGAACCCGTTCTTCACTACCGATTCCTCGGCCTGCCTGCGCGGTATCGAGATAGGCGCCGAGCTCGTGTTGAAAGCCACCAAGGTAGACGGCGTGTACAGCGCAGATCCCTTGAAGGTGCCCGATGCCGTGCGCTACGAGCGGCTCAGTTATGACGAGGTGCTGGATAAGAAGCTGGAGGTCATGGATCTCACCGCCATCTGCCTGTGTCGCGATCACGGCATGCCGGTGCGCGTATTTGAAATGGAGAAACCCGGGGCCCTGCTGAATATCGTCAGAGGCGGTATTGAAGGGACGTTGATAGAATAGAGCAGCCGGCGGAGGCGCAGCAGCATGATCAATGACATTCGGGACGAAGCCCGTGAGCGCATGGAAAAAAGCGTGGAGGCGCTGGTGCACAACTTCAACAAGATTCGTACCGGGCGCGCTCACCCCAGCCTGCTGGACGGCCTGAAAGTGGAATACTATGGTGCGGACACGCCGTTGAACCAGGTCGCCAATATCAATGTGGAGGATGCGCGCACGTTGTCGCTGATGGTGTGGGACAAATCCATGATCCCGCAGGTTGAGAAAGCCATCTATAAATCGGATCTCGGTCTCAACCCGTCTACCGCGGGAGAGGTGATCCGCATTCCCATGCCGATGCTGACCGAGGAAACGCGCAAGGGCTTTACCCGCCAGGCGCGCACCGAGGCGGAAGCGGCGCGGGTATCGGTGCGCAATGCCCGCCGCGATGCGATGGGCATGCTGAAGGAGCTGGTAAAGGATAAAGAGATCAGCGAAGACGACGAACGTCGCGGGCAGGAGGAAATACAGAAACTCACCGACGGTTTTGTCGCCAGAATAGAAAAAATGCTGGCGGAGAAAGAAGCCGACCTGATGGAAATCTGACGCTCCCGTGTCTGAAACCCGCAGCGCTTCGCGGTTGAGTGACGAGAAACTCGTACCTCGTCACGTGGCTATCATCATGGATGGCAATAACCGCTGGGCCAAGCGCAATGGCGTGCCCGGTCCGGCCGGGCATCGCGCCGGTGTCGAGGCGGTGCGCGGCGTGTTGCGTGCCTGCCGCCACCACGGGGTAGAGGTGCTGACCCTGTTCGCTTTCAGTAGCGAAAACTGGGGCAGGCCGGTACCCGAGGTGCGCGCCCTGCTGGCGCTACTGTCACGCTATCTGCGCAATGAAGTGCGGGACCTGCACAAGGACGGCATTCGACTGCGCTTTATCGGTGAGCGCAAGCGCTTCAGTCGTGGCTTGCAGAAGCTCATGCAGCAGGCTGAGACCCTGACTCGCGCTAACACCGCGGCGACGATGGTCATTGCGGTCGACTACGGGGGCCAGTGGGATATCGCACAGGCCGCGCGAGCGTTGGCGGAGCAGGTGCTGACCGGCGCAATGCAGCTGGATGACATCACGCCCGAGGCACTCGACCAGCACATTTCCGCCAGCGATCTGCCGCGCCCTGATTTGTGCATTCGCACCGGCGGCGATGCGCGCATCAGTAATTTCATGCTCTGGCAGTTTGCCTACAGCGAGCTGTACTTCACGGAGACGCTCTGGCCGGACTTCGGCGAACTCGAATTTGCGCGCGCGCTGGATGATTACAGCCAGCGCGAGCGCCGTTTCGGCGTGCGTGAGCCCGAGACGCTGGCCGCCGGCGGAAACGGCAATGCTTAGGCAGCGTGTTATCACCGCTCTGGTGATGGCCGGATTGTTTCTCGCCGGCCTCGCCCTGCTGTCGCTGCCCGCACTGGCGGCGGTGTTTGGCGTATTCGTCGCCCTGGGCGCCTGGGAGTGGTCTCGCCTGGCGGGTTGGCGGGCGAAACCGGCCCGGGCGGCCTATGTGGCGGTGTTGTTGGCATTGCTTGTGGCCACGTATCAGTATTGTGAGCTGGCGGACATGCCTCAGCGGGAGCGTGTGCAGCCTTTCCTCGGCCTGGCCTGTCTGTGGTGGTCTTTTGCCCTGCTCTGGATAAGGGCCTACCCGAATAGCGCGGTAATCTGGCGCAACATCATGATGCGCAGCGCTATGGGCCTGCTGGTGTTGGTGCCCGCGTGGCTGTCAGCGGTCTATCTCCTCAGTTTTGCACCTCGCGGCCTGCTGCTGGTGATTATGGTCGCCGTGGTGGCCACCGCCGACATTGGCGCGTATTTCACCGGCAGATCACTCGGGCGCCACCAGCTGGCGCCCGCGGTGAGTCCGAAGAAAACCTGGGAGGGATTCTGGGGCGGTGTAGTGGCCAGCGCGCTGATGGCGCTCCTTCTCTGGTTTCTCCAGCCCCAGCAGAACGCGCATATCGGCCTTGCGTCAATTCTGGCGGTCACGCTGTGTACGGCGCTAGCGTCGGTGGTGGGGGATCTCACAGTGAGCATGGTGAAGCGTGAGAGCGGCGTCAAGGACAGCGGCAGCCTGCTTCCGGGTCATGGTGGCGTCCTCGACAGGCTCGACAGCCTGAGCGCCGCCGCGCCGGTGTTCACGCTCGGCCTGTTACTGGCGGGCTGGTGACAGCGGTGTCGATGCGCAGCGTCAGCGTGCTGGGTTCAACCGGCTCCATTGGCACCAGCACGCTGGACGTGCTGCGCCGCCATCCGGATCGCTACCGGGTGCATGCGCTGGCCGCGAATCGCTCCGTGGACGCCATGCTGGCGCAATGCCTTGAGTTCGGTCCCGCGCTGGCAGTGATGATGGACGCCGACGCCGCCGCTGAACTGGCCGCGCGGCTTCCTGCGGACTCCGGCATCCGGGTAGCGCAGGGGGAGGCGGCGCTGGCGGAAGCCGCGGCGGCGGAAGAGGTCGATGTGGTGATGGCCGCGGTAGTCGGCGCCGCAGGCCTGCCTTCCACGCTGGCGGCGGCGCACGCCGGCAAGACCGTGTTGCTCGCCAACAAGGAGTCACTGGTGATGGCCGGCCATCTGCTGATGCAGGCAGTGCAGGCCTCCGGCGCCGTGCTTCTGCCTATCGATAGCGAACATAACGCGATATTTCAATGCCTGCCGTCGGACGGCACGGGCCGGGCAGGCAAGGTCGGCGTCAGCAAGGTGCTGCTGACGGCCTCCGGGGGGCCGTTCAGAACCTGGTCGTTCGAGCAGATGCGCGATGCCAGTCCTCAACAGGCCTGCGCCCACCCGAACTGGGACATGGGGCGCAAGATCTCAGTGGACTCCGCGACCCTGATGAACAAGGGCCTGGAGTTTATTGAGGCGTGCTGGCTGTTCGATCTGGAGCCCTCGCAGGTGGAGGTGGTGGTGCACCCGCAAAGTATCGTGCATTCGATGGTGCAGTACTGTGACGGCTCGGTTCTGGCGCAGTTGGGCAATCCGGATATGCGCACGCCGATCGCCTACGGCCTCGGCTGGCCGGAACGACTTGACGCCGGTGTGGCCCCGCTGGATCTGGTGGCCGCCGCGAAGCTGGAGTTTGAAGCGCCGGACGAGGGCCGTTTTCCCTGCCTGCGCCTGGCACGCGAAGCGGTGGCTGCCGGCGGCACGGCCATGGCGATCTGTAATGCGGCCAATGAGGTTGCAGTGGCGGCCTTCCTGGCGGAGGATATTCGCTTCACCGAGATCCCGGCGGTGATCGAGGCGACCCTGGAGCGCGTAGCCAGTGTTGAACCGACCGACCTCGCAGCGGTCGAAAGGGCAGACGCGCAAGCGCGCGAATGTGCGGTCCGGCTGCTCGCCGAACTGCATCCGCCATTGCGTCCCGCGAAGGAACATTAATGGAAGTGCTGAACACCATTCTTCTCACGCTCGCGACCCTCGCTGTGCTGGTGGCGATTCACGAATACGGGCATTTCTGGGTGGCGCGCCGCTGTGGTGTGCATGTCGAGCGTTTCTCCATCGGTTTCGGCAAGATCCTTCTCAGCTGGCGCGACCGACAGGGCACCGAGTACTGCATTGCGGCGATCCCGCTGGGCGGTTACGTGAAGATGCTTGGGGAACAGGACGGCGATGTTCCCGCCGACCAGCTGCACCGGGCCTTTAACCGCAAGCCCGTATTGCAGCGCATTGCGATCGTCAGCGCGGGTCCTGTGGCGAATCTCGCGCTCGCGGTCGTGGCGTTCTGGGGGCTGTTCCTGGCCGGTGAATCGGGCTTCGTGCCGGTCGTAGACAAGGTCGAGGCCCGCTCTGTGGCTGACGTGGCCGGGCTGGAGCCGGGCCAGGAGATCGTCGCCATTGACGGGCGCCCTACGCCGACCTGGCAGGCGCTGAACTTCCGCCTGCTTGACCGAATCGGCGATACCGGCACGCTGCACTTCACCACCAAATACCCCGGTTCCGACATGCTGTACGAATCCGAGGCGCATATCGAGCGCTGGCTCTCGGACCAGGAGCAGCCCGATCTCCTGGGTGGCCTGGGCCTGACGCTGTATCGCCCGGATTTTGCCCCCGTCGTTGGCGAGGTGGTAGCCGACAGCCCGGCCGCCGCTGCTGGACTGCAGCCCGGCGACCATGTGCTCACGGCCGATGGCCTGGCGATGCCGCTGTGGGAGGACTGGGTGACCCTTGTGCGCGCGCGCCCGGGTGACCCGATAGCCCTGACTTTCAGGCGCGCCGGCGAGGTGCTCAGCGCGGTGATCGTACCGGAACGCGTCGTGGGCGATGACGGCGAAGCCTTCGGTCGCGTGGGCGTGGCGGTATCGGCACCTGAGATGCCGCCGGAGCTGGTGCGCAGCTTTCAGCGGGGGCCGCTGGAGTCGCTCGGCGCGGCCGTGACCCGGACCGGCGAGCTCACGGCATTCACGCTCAAGTCGATACAGAAGATGCTGACCGGGTTGATTTCGCCCAGCAACCTGGGGGGGCCGATCACCATCGCCAAGGTGGCGACCGCCTCGGCCAAGTCGGGCCTTGAGTCCTACATCGGCTTTCTCGCCTTGCTCAGCGTGAGTCTCGGTGTGCTGAATTTGCTGCCGATACCGGTGCTGGATGGCGGACACCTCCTCTTTTATACCATTGAGCTATTGGCGGGACGCCCAGTACCTGAGAAAATACAGGCGCTGGGGTATCAGCTGGGGCTAGTGATGGTCCTGGGGATCATGATGCTGGCCATTTATAACGATATCGTTCGCCTGTAGTGGCCGCCCGGCGATGAGTCCCGCAAAAAGCGTGTATCGGTCGCCCGGAGATAGCGGCCCCCGAGCACGGCGGCCTTGATAATAACCCGTTAATGGAGATGTCCTGCCCGGTCCGGGCGGTCGATTGAATGTTGATACCACGCATGCCCAAATGGCTGGCCCTGGCGCTTTTACTGCTGGTTCCCGCGGCCCTCGCACAGAACGAGACATTCATCATTTCCGATATTCGGGTTGAGGGCCTGCAGCGCATCTCCGCGGGCAGCGTGTTTGCCGCGTTGCCGGTGGGCGTCGGCGATATCCTGAATGCGCGCGTGGTGCGCGCGGCTGCCCGCAGCCTCTTTGCCACCGGTAATTTCGACGACATCCGCCTCGGCCGTGACGGCAACGTGCTGGTGGTGATGGTTGTGGAGCGGCCGAGCATCTCGGAGATCAATATCGAGGGCAACAAAGCCATTGAGACCGAGGCGCTGCTCGAGGGCCTGAAGGGCGCCGGGCTCGCAGTGGGCCAGGTGTTCCAGCGCTCCACGCTGGAGGGCATGCAACTCGAGTTGCAGCGCCAGTATGTGCAGCAGGGCCGCTACGATGCCAATATTGAAACCGAAGTGATACCCGAGCCGCGCAATCGGGTAACGGTGAACATCGATGTGGATGAGGGAACGGTAGCCGCCATCAAGCACGTGAACGTGGTAGGCAACTCGGTGTTCAGCGACGAGGAACTGATCGATCTGTTCGAATTGAAAACCACCGGCTGGTTTTCCTTTTTCACCAACGATGACAAATACTCGCGGGAGAAGCTTACTGGCGATCTGGAGAATCTGTCGTCCTATTACCTTGATCGCGGTTATCTCCAGTTTCGCATCGATTCCACGCAGGTGTCTGTCTCGCCAGACAAGAAGTCTGTCTACATCACGGCCAACGTCAGCGAGGGCGAGAAGTTCACGGTAAGCTCCGTCGACCTGTCCGGCGACCTCGTATTGCCGGAGGAAGACCTGCGGCGTTTCCTGCTGGTGTCGGAAGGCCAGACGTTCTCGCAGCAGATGGTGACGTCCACCGAAGAATTCATTACACGACGCCTGGGGAACGAGGGCTATAACTTCGCCAAGGTGACGGGTATTCCGGAGCTCAACGAAGAAGACAACAGCGTCGCCATGAAGTTTTTCGTCGACCCGGGCAAGCGCACCTATGTCCGGCGCATCAACTTCAAGGGCAACCTGAAAACGGTTGACGACGTGTTGCGACGCGAGATGCGCCAGATGGAAAGCGCCCCGGCCTCCGCCGCGGCCATCGAACAATCCCGCGTGCGGCTGGAGCGGCTGGGCTTTTTCAGCAAAGCCACGGTGGAAACCCCGGAGGTGCCGGGGCACGATGACCTGATTGACGTGGAGTTCGCCGTCGAGGAGCAATCCTCCGGCAGCATCGGCGCGAGCTTCGGTTTTGCCCAGGATGCCGGCCTGATCCTTGGCCTGAACCTGCAGCAGGACAACTTCCTCGGTACCGGCAAGCGCGTGGGTATCGCGTTGAATTCGTCCAAGTACCAGGACCTTTACAACTTCAGTTATACCAACCCCTATTACACGGAAGACGGTGTCAGCCGCGGTTTTAACATCTTCTACCGCGCCACCGATCTCGACGAGGTCAACGTGGCGAGCTACAGCACCGATACGCTCGGTGGCGCCATCAACTTCGGCTACCCTATCAAGGAAACCGAGCGCCTTGGTTTCAGTTTCGGCGTGTCGAATACGCAGATCAACACCGGGCGTTTCGCGGTGCAGGAGATTCAGGCCAGCCCGCGGCTGGACAGACGCGCCTTCAACAGGCCGGTGGACAGTTATTACTTCAGTACCCAGCAGGAAGACGGCACCTACTCGGCGGTTGAATCACTCTTGCCTTTGGGTGACTTGCCTCCGGATTTTCTCACACCCGCTGAGCAGACCGGTTTCCTTGATGAAAACGGCGATGAGTTCCTGAACTGGACGATCACGGCGAGCTGGACGCAATCCACCCTGAACCGCGGGCGCCTCGCGACGCGCGGCGCTGCCCAGTCTGTGGCGCTCGAAGTGTCCATGCCCGCGTCTGACCTCGAGTTCTACAAACTCACGTATCGGGGCGAAATCTACTACCCGGTGCCGTTGCTCGACACCTGGACGCTGCGCCTGCGCACTGAGCTTGGTTACGGCGACGGCTATGGCGATACCACCGAGCTGCCGTTTTATGAGCATTTCTTTTCGGGCGGTTTCGGCTCGGTGCGCGGTTATGAAAGCAACACGCTGGGGCCTCGCAGTACGCCGGCGGACGAGTACCGGATAGCACAGCCTGTGACGGGTATCGATGAGAATGGCAACATCACCGAGGTGGGCGGCCCGGATCAGGACGAGATCGGTTACGTGGCGCTCAATGACAAGCTCATCGTGGACGGTGTGCGGGATAACCCCGACCCCTTCGGCGGCAATATCCTGCTGGAGGGTTCTGCCGAGTTGCTGTTCCCGCTGCCGTTCATCAAGGATCGCAGCCAGCTGCGTTCGGCCTTCTTCCTCGACTGGGGCAACGTGTTCGATGATAACTGTCGCGGGAGCCAGCAGAACTGCTTCGATATCGATCTCGACGAGTTGCGCTATTCCGTGGGTGTGGGCCTCACCTGGTACACCGGTTTCGGCCCCATGACGTTCAGTCTGGCCAAGCCCCTCAACTCCGGCGAGTTTGACGAGGAAGAGGTGTTCCAGTTTACACTGGGTCGTGGGTTCTAATTTTTAACAAACGAAAAGTGGAGTTGATTGTGTCGAAACTAGTGAAAGTCGCGCTCATGGTGTTTGCTGTCGCGTTCGCCGCTCCGGGCTGGGCCCAGGGCAAGATCGCAGTCGTTAACCTGGAGGACGCGATACTGCAGACAGATCTTGCGCAGAAGCGGCTTGGCGAGGTGCGTAGCCAGGACGACTACAAGAAAGACAAGGCGGAGTACGACAAGCTCAAGTCCGAATTCGACGATCTGCTGAAAAAGTTCCAGAAAGACGCGGCGGTGATGAGTCAGGAGCAGCAGGCCACCGCCCGCAGCAAGCTGGCCAGCAAGCAGGCGGACCTGGAACACGTGACCGGCAAGCTGCAGAAAGCGGAAACCGCGGCCGGACAGGCGCTGCTGCAGGAAATGGCGCCGCGCGTACAGGCGGTGCTCAAGGAAATCATCGCCAAGGAAGGAATCGGCCTCTTGCTCCAGCGCCAGTCGGTGATTCATGCTGATGCGGGGTACAGCATCACTGCCAAGGTCACTGACAAGCTGAACGCCATTATCGCGGAGTAATCCGCGTGTTGACGCTCGGTGAGATTGCGCAGCAGTTGGACCTCGTTCTCACCGGCGATGAGCACACACAGATCAGGGGCCTGGCCACGCTAGCGGCGGCCGGCCCCGATGAACTGGCGTTTCTCAGCAGCGCCACCTATCTCGCTCAGTTACCCGCCACGCGGGCAGCGGGGGTTATCCTGCATCCCGATCACGCCGCTGCCTGTCCTGTTGCGCGGCTGGTCACCACCCAGCCCTATCTTGCCTTTGCGCGCGCCACACGCCTGTTTGACACCGCGCCCACTGCAGCCCCCGGGGTGCATCCCTCGGCCTGTGTGGCAGCCGATGCCAGGGTGCATGTTCAGGCCAGCGTGGGGCCGGGTGCGGTGGTGGAGGCCGGTGCAGTGGTGGAGGCGGGCGCGGTACTCGGTGCGGGCGTATACCTCGGTCAGGACGCGCGCATCGGCGAGGCAAGCCGCGTGTATCCGAACGCGGTGATCTATCACCATGTACAGATCGGCGCACGCTGTATCGTGCACGCCCAGGCGGTGCTTGGCGCGGACGGTTTCGGCTTTGCCCGGGGTCCGCAGGGTTGGGAGAAGATCCACCAGCTGGGGTCCGTGCGTATCGGCGATGACGTGGAGATCGGCGCCGGCACCACGATTGACCGCGGAACGCTGGACGATACGGTGATTGAGGACGGCGTGGTGATTGATAATCTCGTACAGATAGGTCACAACTGCCGCATTGGTCGTGGCACCGCGATTGCCGGCTGCTGCGGTCTTGCTGGCAGCAGCGTGATCGGCGCGGGTTGCACCCTGGCCGGTGGGGTCGGCGTCGTCGGCCATGTGGAGATTTGCGACAATGTGCACATCACCGGCATGACCATGGTGACCCGGTCCATCACCGAGCCCGGGTCCTATTCCTCGGGTACTCCCATGACAGAAACACCCGACTGGAAGCGCAGCGCCGTGCGCTTCTCGCAGCTGGATTCCATGTATCGACGGCTTGCGCGCCTGGAACGGCCGCCATCGGTCGCGCACTCCCGGGAGCAACAGGATCAATGATGGACATCGCCGAAATTCGCAGGCACCTGCCGCACCGTTACCCCTTCCTGCTGGTTGATCGGGTACTCGAGATCACCCGCGGTGAGTCGATCCTCGCGTGCAAAAACCTGTCGGTGAACGAGCCGTTCTTTCAAGGCCATTTCCCCGATAAGCCGATATTCCCGGGTGTGCTGCTGGTGGAAGCCCTTGCCCAGACGGCGGGCATACTGGGATTCTACAGCCAGGACAAGACCAACGAGGACGGTTCCACCTACTACCTCGCCGGGGCGGACGACCTGCGTTTTCGCCGTCCCTGCGTGCCCGGCGACAGGCTCATGCTGCACGCTACCGTGCTGTCCTCCCGTCGCGGCCTGTGGAAGTTCGATGTGCGCGCCGAGGTGGACGGCGAGCTCGCGGCCAGCGCCGTGATTCTCTGTGCCGATCGCTGATGATCCACAGCCAGGCGATTGTCGATGCAGGTGCGCGTCTCGCCGATGACGTCAGCGTCGGTCCCTGGACGCTGATCGGGCCGGACGTCGAGATCGGACCCGGGTGCGTGATCGGGCCCCATGTGGTGATCCGCGGGCCCACGCGGATCGGCGCCCACAATCGCATCTACCAGTTTTCCTCGATTGGGGAAGATACGCCGGATCTCAAGTATCGCAACGAACCCACGCGGCTGGTGATCGGCGAGCGCAACGTGATTCGTGAAAACGTGACGATCCATCGCGGCACTATCCAGGGCCGCGAAGAGACCACCATCGGCGATCACAACCTGCTGATGGCCTATGTGCACATAGGGCATGACAGCGTGGTGGGAAGCCATAGCGTGCTGGTCAACAACTCGGCCCTTGCGGGGCACGTGCGAGTGGGCGACTGGGCGATACTCAGCGGTTACACTCTCGTACATCAGTTCTGCCAGATCGGCGCGCACAGCTTCTCAGGCATGGGTAGCGCCATCGGCAAGGATGTGCCGGCCTACGTGACGGTGGCCGGCGCGCCGGCGCAGCCGAAGTCGATCAACCTCGAGGGTTTGCGGCGCCGTGGGTTTTCCGCAGAGGCCATTGGCCAGCTGCGGCGCGCCTTCCGCATCGTGTATCGGGAAGGGCTGACCCTGGATCTCGCCCTCAAGCGCCTGGAGTCCATGCTCGAGAAAACACCGGAACTGAACGTGTTTATCGACTCCATCAGGGCCTCGGAGCGCGGTATTGTGCGCTGACGTCGCAGGGGCTGGCGGCCTGTGCGCATAGGCATGGTGGCTGGAGAAATTTCCGGCGACCTGCTCGGCGCCCGGGTGATGGATGCCCTGGGCGAGCGCACGGGTTCACTGCTAGCCGAGGGCGTTGGCGGCGGGCAGATGCGCGCACGGGGTCACAACAGCCTGTACCCGATGGAGCGACTTTCCGTGATGGGGTTCAGCGAGCCGCTGCGTCGCCTGCCGGAACTGCTGCGCCTGCGCCGACGGCTGGCGCGGCATTTTATCGACAACCCGCCGGACCTCTTTCTCGGTATCGATGCCCCGGACTTTAATCTGCCGCTGGCGAAACGCCTGCGTCGCGCCGGCATTCCCACGGTGCAGTTGGTAAGCCCCAGCGTCTGGGCATGGCGGGCGGGGCGACTACGCGGCATAGGCGAGGCGGTCGACCTGGTGCTCTGTTTGTTTCCTTTCGAGCCCGGCCTCTATCATGCACGGGGCATCGGCGCGCGCTTTGTCGGTCATCCCCTGGCCACGGAACTCAGTGCGAGCGCCGACCGGGATGCGGCGAGGCGCGCGCTCGGCATGGGTTCGGTCGATGGCCCGGTTCTCGCGCTGCTGCCCGGCAGCAGGCCGGGAGAGGTGCGCCGTCTGGCCCCGCTTTTTTTGCAGGTAGCCAGCCAGCTATGCGAGGCGAATCCGGCGCTGCGCTGTGTCCTGCCGGTCGCCAGCGATGTCTGTGATTCGGTACTGGCGCCGCTGCTGAGCGATTGTGCGGCGCTGCCGCTGTGGCGGGTGGCAGGGCGATCCCGGGAAGCGCTCACGGCGTCGGATGCCGCGCTGCTGGCCTCGGGCACGGCAACGCTGGAGGCGATGCTGCTGGGCCGCCCCATGGTGGTGGCGTGGCGGACCAGCGGCCTGTCCTGGCAGCTGTTGTCGCGCCTTGTACGCACACCCTACGCAGCGCTCCCGAATATCCTCGCGAATCGCGAGCTGGTGCCTGAGTTTCTGCAACAGGCGGCAACCGCCGATAACCTGCGCGCCGCGCTGGAGCCCCTGCTGGCTGCCCCCGAGACGCGGGCGTCGTGCCGAGACGAGTTAACCGCGCTTGGCGCCTCTCTGGCGCTGGATTTCGGTCGCGAGTGCGCTGATGCGCTGCTCAGCCTGGGACAGGCAGACAGGAGCAACACGCGTGCAGCTGTTTGAGGTGGCGTTCAACAGCCCGGGTATTGCCGGGGTCGATGAGGTGGGCCGCGGGCCGCTGGCGGGCGATGTGGTGGCCGCCGCCGTCATTCTTGATACAGCGCGACCGATAGCCGGCCTCAACGATTCCAAAAAGCTGTCGCCGCGGCGTCGTGAAAGCCTGGCGCGGGAAATCCGCGAGAACGCGGCCGCCTGGGCGATCGCGCGTGCCAGCGTCGAGGAGATCGACAGGCTAAACATTCTCCAGGCTTCCCTGCTGGCGATGCACCGCGCGGTAGCGGCGCTCAATCCGCAGCCCGGGTACGTGCTGGTGGACGGCAATCGGCTGCCGCGGTGGCCCTATGCGTCGGAGCCCGTGGTGCGCGGCGATGCGCGTGTGCCGGCCATCGCCGCGGCCTCCATACTGGCGAAGGTGCAGCGCGACGGTGAGCTCGTGGCGCTGGAGCAGCGCTATCCGGGATACGGCTTTGCGCAGCACAAGGGTTACCCCACGCGCGCGCACCTCGATGCCCTGCGGCGACTGGGCGTGACGCCTGCGCACCGCCGCAGCTTTGGCCCGGTGCGCGACCTGCTCGCGCGGTGACGCCCTGCGGATGCAGTCGGTTTGCCCGCGCAACTGCCTGATTACGCGACACAAAACTAAACCGTGCGATAAAAATCCGGTGCGGTGCTGCCGACCCTGTTCGATCCGGAGTACACTCCTGACATGACCCAATTCGTACACCTGCGCCTGCACACGGAATACTCCATCGTCGACGGACTGGTGCGCATCAAGCCACTCATGGCGCGCGTGGGCGAGCTGGGGATGCCCGCAGTCGCGATCACCGATGTGTGCAATTTTTACGGCCTGATCAAGGCCTACAAGGCGGCCCTGGACGCCGGCGTGCAGCTGATTATCGGCGCGGACTTGCGGATCGCCGAGGACGACGATTCCGCCAAAACCCACCCCTTGTGCCTGTTGGCCATGAATCTTGCGGGTTATCGCAACCTGACGGCGTTGATCTCGCGGGCGTACACGGAGGGCCAGCAGCTGGGCGTACCGCGCGTGCAAAAGTCCTGGCTTGGCGACCATAGTGAGGGCCTGATTGCCCTGTCCTGCGGCGCGGCGGGCGATGTGGGCCAGGCCCTGCTGGCGGAGCGCAGGGAACTCGCAGAGGAACGAGCCCGCGGCTGGATGGCGCTGTACCCGCAACGCTTCTACCTGGAGTTGCACCGCACCGGGCGAGAGGGCGACGAGACGCACCTGCATGCGGCGGTCGCGCTTGCCGAAACCCTGCAATGCCCCGTGGTCGCCACCAACGATGTGCGCTTTCTCGCCGCCGAGGAGTTCGAGGCGCACGAGGCCCGCGTCTGTATCGGTGAAGGCCGCACGCTGGATGATCCGCGCCGCGCGAGGCTGTACACGCCGCAGCAGTATCTGCGTTCTGCGGAAGAAATGGCGGAGTTGTTCGCCGATATCCCCGAGTCGCTGGCCAACTCGGTGGAGATTGCCCGTCGCTGCAGTGTGGTCCTGGAGCTGGGTAAGCCCTACCTGCCGGATTACCCGGTGCCGCAGGGCCTGACCATCGACGGATATTTCCGCCAGCTCTCGCATGAGGGCCTGGACCGGCGCCTGGCGGAGCTGTTTGATCCGCAGGCCGAGGATTTCAGCCGCAGGCAGGAGGCGTATCGCGCCAGGCTGGAATTCGAACTGGACACCATCGTGCAGATGGGCTTTCCCGGCTATTTCCTGATCGTGATGGACTTCATCCGGTGGGCCAAGCAGCACGCCATTCCCGTGGGTCCGGGTCGCGGCTCGGGCGCCGGCTCGCTGGTGGCCTACGCGCTGGAAATCACCGACCTGGATCCGCTCGCCTACGATCTGCTGTTCGAGCGCTTCCTCAATCCAGAGCGGGTATCGATGCCCGATTTCGACGTCGATTTCTGCATGGAGCGCCGCGACGAAGTGATCGATTACGTGGCGGATACCTACGGGCGCGAGGCGGTGTCGCAAATCATTACTTTCGGCACCATGGCGGCCAAGGCGGTGGTGCGCGACGTGGCCAGGGTGCAGGGCAAGTCCTACGGTCTGGCAGACAGACTGTCGAAAATGATCCCGTTCGAAGTGGGGATGACGCTGGAAAAGGCGCTGGAGCAGGAAGAACCGCTGCGCGACTTCCTGCGTGACGACCCGCAGGCCCAGGAAATCTGGGACATGGCGGTGCAGCTCGAGGGTATAACACGCGGGGTGGGTAAACACGCCGGCGGTGTAGTCATTGCGCCTTCGCGCCTGACCGATTTTTCGCCGTTGTACTGCGACGACAGCGGTGGCGGGCTGGTGACCCAGTACGACAAAGGCGATGTGGAAGACGTGGGCCTGGTGAAGTTCGATTTCCTGGGGTTGCGCACGCTGACGATCATCGACTGGGCGGTGCGCATGATCGATGAAGCGCGCGAGCGCTGCGGCGAGACACCGCTGGATATCGACGCCCTGCCGCTGGACGACGAGGCCAGCTTCGAACTGTTGAAATCCGGAAACACCACGGCGGTATTCCAGCTGGAATCCCGCGGTATGAAAGAGCTGATCACGGATTTGCGGCCGGACTGCTTCGAAGATATTGTCGCTCTGGTGGCGCTCTACCGGCCGGGCCCGCTGCAATCGGGCATGGTCGAGAATTTCATCAACCGCAAGCACGGTCGGGAAGCCATCTCCTACCCGGATCCGCAGTACCAGCACGAGCGGCTGAAACCCATTCTGCAATCCACCTACGGCATTATCCTGTATCAGGAGCAGGTGATGCAGATCGCCCGGGAGCTGGCAGGGTACACGCTGGGCGAGGCGGACGTGCTGCGCCGCGCCATGGGTAAGAAAAGCGCCGAGGTCATGGCGAGGCAGCGCGCGGTGTTCCAGGACGGCGCCAAGGCGCAGGGTATCGATGCCGACCTCGCCATGAAGATCTTCGATCTGGTGGAGAAGTTCGCCGGTTACGGTTTCAACAAATCGCACTCGGCGGCCTATGCGCTGGTGTCTTACCAGACGGCGTGGCTGAAGGCACACTACCCGGCGCAGTTCATGGCTGCAGTCATGAGCTCTGAACTCGACAACACGGACAAGATCGTGTTGTTCGTGGATGAGTGCAAACGCCTGGCGCTGACGTTGAAGCTGCCGGATGTGAACGCCGGGCGCTACATGTTCACGGTGGATGAGCAGGGGGCCATTATCTACGGTCTGGGTGCCATCAAGGGCCTGGGCGAAGGCCCCGTGCAGAGCATTCTTGCCGCCCGGGAGACCGGCGGCGCGTTTACCGACCTGTTTGACTTCTGCGCGCGCACGGACCCGCGCAAGGTCAACCGTCGCGCCATAGAAGCGCTCATCCGCTCCGGCGCGTTTGATTCACTCGGCGTGGAGCGCTGGATACTCATGGCATCGCTGGATGACGCCATCAGGACGGCCGAGCAGAGTGCCGCGAACAGGGACAGCGGTATGGCAGACCTGTTCGGCGATGTCCTGCCGGGCCCCGAGGCGGGCAGCGAAGAGGCCTACGCGCGGTTTCTGCATGCCAAGCCCTGGTCTGATAAGGAACGCCTGGGCGGAGAGCGCGATACGCTGGGGCTTTACATTACAGGCCACCCGATCGATGAGTACCAGGATGAGGTGCGGCGGTTCGCGCCCAACCGTATTGCGGATCTGCGCGACGACCGGAGCGCCTCGCAGGTGATCGTCGGCCTGGTCATGGAGACGCGCAGCATGAATACACAGCGCGGCGCCATGGGCGTGATGAAACTCGACGACAGCAGCGGCCAGATCGAGGTCACGCTGTTTTCCGAGGCGTTTGCGCAGTACCGAGAGTTGATGCTGAAAGATACCATCGTCATCGCCGAGGGGCGTATCTCCGTGAGCGACAAAACGCAAAAACTGGAAATGCGCGCCAACAGCCTGCGCAGCCTGGAACAGGCGCGCCAGAGCTACGCGCAGGATCTGACCATCGAAGTGGATGCCGAGCGGGCGGACGACCGGTTTGCAGAACTGCTCGAACAGACCCTCGCCAGTGCCACCGGCGGCAACTGTCCGGTGTCCCTGATTTACCGGCAGCGGCACAATCGCGCGCGTATCCGCCTGGGGGAGCGCTGGCAGGTGATTCCAAGCGATGATCTGATCAGGGAACTGCGCACTGTGGTCGGTACCGAGCGCGTGTTCCTGCAGTATCAGTAAGGTGGCCGCAATGCGGTCTGTATGCCGTGTATGACTGTTCCAACGTAATGAGGAGAAGCAGTGCATGTTGTTAAAAGATAAAGTCGTGATCGTGTCGGGCATCGGTCCGGGCCTTGGGCAGGAACTGTCCACCCTGGCCGCGAAGGAGGGTGCTTCCGCTGTTGTGCTGGCGGCGCGCACCACGGAAAAACTGGATACCGCAGAGCGCGAGATCAACGACCTTGGCCTGGGCACTCACGTCCTGAAAATGCCCACCGACATATCCGACCCCGCTCAGTGCCAGGCGCTGGCGGACGCGACCGCCGAGCGTTTCGGGCGCATCGACGTGCTGTTCAACTCCGCCTACGATCCGGGCGCGTTCGAGCCGATAGAATCCGCCAGTATGGACGGCTGGCGCCGCGCGATGGATGTGAATTTTTTCGGCACCATGCACCTTACCCAGGCCTGTGTGCCGCATATGAAGGCCGCCGGCGGCGCCATCGTCATGATCGCAACGATGGTAGAGCACAAGCCGCTTGCCACACAGGGCGGCTATGGCGCATCCAAATCCGCCTTGCGCTGTGCCACGAAACATCTCGCCCTGGAGCTGGGCAAGTACAATATCCGTGTGAACAGCGTACACATGGGCTGGATGTGGGGCCCGAGCGTAGAGGGCTATTTCAAGTGGCAGTCGCAGACGAGCGGCAAAACGCAGGACGAACTCATTGCCGAGGTCACCCGCAGTATCCCGCTGGGTGTGATCCCCGACGATGGTGAGTGCGCGAAAGCAGCGCTGTTCTTCGGTTCGGATTATTCCAGTGTGGTGACCGGCGCGGCCCTGGACGTGAATGGCGGGGAGTACATGCCGATCTAGCGCAGCGGGGCTCCGCAGCAGCGCTGCGTGCCCCGATCGTACAACGAATCAGGAGGGTTCAAGCATGTCGGATACCGACAACATTGAAGCAGCGGTATTGCGCCGCTTGCTGGCGCATCTGGATGCCAGGCGTGACGTACAGAACATTGAGCTGATGAACCTGGCCGGTTTCTGCCGCAATTGCCTGTCCAAGTGGTACGTGGCCGCAGCGAGCGAGCAGGGCGTTGAGGTGGACTATGAGGCAGCGCGGGAACGCATCTATGGCATGCCCTATGCTCAGTGGAAGGAGAAGTATCAGACGCCCGCAACCGCGGAGCAGTTAGCCGCCTTCGAGAAATCCCAGCCCCGCTAGGACACCAATGCCCCGCAGCCGCGTCGGCGGGGCAGCGTGGCGCGGTATCAGGACTGCATGTTCTCCGGGCCCCAGTAGGCCTTCATGCTGCAAACCTTGCCCGCCTCGTTGAATTCGAATACGTCGATAATGTCGATGCGCATGTCGCCCATGTGCACCTGGAAGGGGAAGGCCACGGCGTTGCCGGAACAGCGCGGTGGGCCCGTAAGGTGGAGCTTTGCGCCGGAGGTGAGGCTGCCTTCATAGAACTTGCAGACGGCCTCTATGCCCTTGTGCACGTCAGTGCCGACCGGATCCTCAACGATGGCATCGTCTGCGTACATGGCGCGGATGATGTTCATGTCTTCTTTCTCGAACGCCTCCACGTACTTGTGAACCATCGCGATCTTGTCGTTTGCATCCATCGTTGAGCCTCGTGGTGTCAGTAGCCGTTGAGTGTTGCGTAGCGGTTTTTGTGAAAGCCGGTATCGCCGAGTATCTGCATCGCCACACGGGCGCGCTTGAGGAAAAAGCCGATCTCGAGATCGTCGGTCACGCCGATCCCGCCATGCATCTGCACCGCCTCGTTAGTGACCAGCTTGACCAGTTCGTTCAGCTGCGCTTTGGCCAGGCTGGCGAGCTGGGGGAGCTGCTCCGGGGTCTCGTCGACCGAGCTCAGTGCCTGCAACAGTACCGACCGACAGAGTTCTATTTCCGCCTGCATGTGCGCCGCGCGATGCTGTAGCGCCTGGAAGCTGCCGATCAGTGCGCCAAACTGCTCGCGCTCCTTGAGGTAGCCTACCGTGCGCTCAAAGCACTCCAGCGCATAGCCCATCATTTCTGCCGCGATCGCAATGCGGCCCCTGTCCAGTACCGGCTCAAGTACCTCCCAGCCCTTGCCCTCATCGCCGATCACGGCCTGTGCGGAGACCTGCACGTCGCTGAAGCTCACGTTGGCGGCGTTGCGGCTGTCTGCCATCAGCGTGCGCTGCACCGTGACGCCCGGCGCATCGCTGTCCACCAGCAACAGGGTGATGCCGTCGGGATCGCCGGTCTCGCCCGAAGTGCGCGCAACTACCAGCAGTTTCTGCGCACTGTGTCCGTCCAGCACAAATGTTTTGCAGCCGTTGAGAAGAAAGTCATCGCTCTGGCGCAGGGCCTGTGTGGCAACATGGTTGGGCCGGTGGTGGTGCGATTCCTCCAGCGCCAGGGCCAGGGTGAGCGAACCCTCGGCAATGGCGGGCAGCAGCGCTTCCTTCTGCTCGGCACTGCCGCCCAGCAGCAGCGCGCTCGCACCGAGCACCGCGGTGGAAAACAACGGCGATGCAGCCAGCGTGCGGCCGGTTTCTTCAAGCACCACGCCCAGTCCGGTGAATCCGAAGTCCAGGCCACCGTACTCTTCCGGCAGGATGATGCTGGCCCAGCCCATTTCCGACATCTTCTGCCAGAGATCGGGGGAATATCCCAGCGTGTCGCGGCTGTCGCGCAGTTCGCGCAGCGCCCCCACCGGCGCCTCCGTGGACAGGAAGCCCTGTGCTGATTCTTTCAGCAAGCGCTGTTCTTCATTCAATACCAGTGGCATGTCGTGTGTCCTATCCCTGCGGCAGTTCGAGTACGTTCTTGGCCACCACGTTGAGCTGAATCTCCGAGGTACCCCCGGCGATGGTCAGCGCGTAGCTCATGGCCCACAGGCGGGTAGTATCCAGCTCTGCGCGGGTAAACCCGTCGCCCTCCCAGCCGATGCCGCGGCTGCCGAGTATGGCCAGCAGCAATTCACTTTTGGTTTTCTCTGCCTCGGTACCCACGTATTTCATAATCAGCGGAGCCGCGCTGCGCTGTCCGGCTACCCGCTCTTCAAACGTGCGGAAATGCGTGAGCGCAATCGCCTGCATGCGCATATCATAGTCGACCAACTGCGAGCGTAATTCGGCATCGGCGATGCGGCCGTCCTCAAACGGCAGATACTCACGCGCCGCCACCGCGGGTACCAGCGCCTGTCGCGGTGAATCGCTACCGATCTCCGACATGAGCTTGCGCTCGTGCACCAGCAGCGCCTTGGCGACGCTCCAGCCCTTGTTGAGCTCGCCGACGAGGTTCTCTTTGGGCACCTTGACGTTGTCGAAGAAGGTCTGGCAAAACTCGGATTCGCCGCTGATGAGCTCGATCGGCGTGGTGCTCACGCCTGGGTCGTCCATGTCGATCAGCAGGAAGCTGATCCCTTCCTGCTTCTTGACCTCGGTATTGGTGCGCACCAGGCAGAATATCCAGTCGCATTCATCCGCCTTGGTCGTCCATATTTTGCTGCCATTGACCAGGAAGTGATCGCCCATATCCTCAGCCCTGCACTGCAGGCTGGCGAGATCGGAGCCCGAACCCGGCTCTGAATAGCCCTGGCACCAGCGTGTTTCGCCGTTGACGATGGCTCGCAGGTGCTGCGATTTCTGCGCCTCGTTGCCGTACTCCAGCAGCGCCGGCCCGAGCATCCACAGGCCCAGGCCCAGCAGGGGCTTGCGCGCGCCCAGCTGTTTCATTTCTTCAGCCAGCACTTTCGCCTGTTGCGCACTGAGCCCGCCGCCGCCGTACTCGGTCGGCCATTCCGGCGCGACCCAGCCTTTGTCACGCATGCGCTCGAACCATAGTCTGGCGTCGTCGCTGGCAAACCGTCCGCTGCGGCCGCCCCAGTACTGGTCTTCCGGCTTCATCGGCTGGCGCTGGGACTCCGGGCAGTTCTCTTCCAGCCACGCTCGCGCCTGCTGCCTGAATTGTTCAAGGTCGTCCAAAATATCGCTCCTGATGGATGCCGTCACAGTGTACTCCTTGCCGCCCGCGTGATCCGGGTTTGCCGGGGAGGCAGTATGATACGGGCCCGGGTAGGTCATTTGAAGCCGTACACGGTATCGCAGCCGGGCGCGGCTGCAATGGCTTAATATGTCAGCCCGGGGTGACAAAATGGGACACTTTCTGGGCTGTACCGGTATGCCCGCTGCGGTTTACTGCGGCGTACCGCAGCGTTTGACCGGCGGCGCGCTAAACAGGCATGCTTGCGCGCTCACGCTGGGAGGTGCGGATGAAAAGATTCACGGACAAGGTCGTCATGGTAACCGGCGCGGGCGGCGGCATCGGCAAGGCGAGTGCTCAGCGCATCGCCGCCGAGGGCGGCTCGGTGTTCTGCGTTGATCTCAACGCCGATGCCATAGCCAAGACCGTGGCCGATATCGTCAGCGCGGGCGGGGAAGCCAGCGCGCAAACCTGTGATGTCAGCGACGAGGCGAGTGTTCAGGCCTGCGTGGACGCCTGCGTGGCTCGCTATGGCAGCCCCTATGCGTTGATCAACATGGCGGGCATTCTGCGTTTCGACGATACCGAGGCGCTGGAAACGGCGCACTGGCAGAAGGTGATAGATGTCAACCTCACCGGGACCATGCTGCTGTGTCGCGCCGTGCTGCCGCACCTGGAAAAGACCGGTGGCAGCATTGTCAACGCGGCGTCTACCGCGGCGCTCGCCGGCCTGCCCTGCGGGGTGGCCTACTCGGCCAGCAAGGGCGGCGTGCTGGCGATGACGCGCAGCATCGCCGTGGAATACGGCAAGCGTGGCGTGCGCGCCAACTGCATCTGCCCCGGCGACATCAATACCGGCATGACCGACGGCATTGCGTTTCCCCCCAACATGGATTTCAAACTGATGCCACGCATCATGTCGCTGTCGGGTGCCAAGGGGCCGGAGACCGTCGCCGGTCTGATCGCGATGCTGGCCAGTGAGGATGGCATTCACATCACCGGCGAGGACGTTCGCGTAGACGGTGGAACACTGGCGTGATGAGGGGGTCTTGCCGGCGGGCTGCGCGATCTGCCGCTCCCAGATAGTCGCCATAAGCCAGACGCTGGAAGGCGTAGCCAGGAGCCAGGCTACTCCGATTCAATCAAAACCAGTGTGTAACGCCGGGTTTCCTTGCCGCGCAGGGTTTCAACGGTGATCTTGTCCCCGGGTGCGCGGGCTTCCAGCGCACTGAAATAATCGTCGTGGGTACGAATGGGCTTGCCGTCGATGGCCGTGATGATATCGCCGAGCACCACCTCGCCGCGGGTATTGCGCCAGGCGCCGCTCATTCCAGCCTCCGCCGCAGGCAGCCCCGGGAATACCTGCACCACCGGTAGCCCCTTGATGCGATTGCGCTGCACCCAGCGATCGCTGGCGAGTTCCACGCCGATCACCGGTCGCAGCAGACGACCGTAGCTGATCAGCTGCGGCACCACGTCTTTCACCGTATTCACCGGAATCGCGAAACCGATGCCCGCGCTCGCGCCCGAGGGGCTGTAGATCGCGGTATTCACGCCCACCAGCTGTCCCAGTGAGTTCAGCAGCGGGCCGCCGGAATTGCCGGGGTTGATGGCGGCGTCGGTTTGGATCACGCCGCGAATCTTGCGGTTTCCCGGAGCGCGAATCTCGCGGCCCAGAGCGCTGACCACGCCCGTGGTGAGCGTGGTGTCGAGCCCGAAGGGGTTGCCGATGGCCAGCACCTTGCGCCCCACGGTGAGTTCAGACGAATCGCCCAGCGGCAGCCCCACCAGGTTGTTGGGCGGGTTTTCGATGCGCAGCACCGCGAGATCTTTCTCCGGCGCCACGCCAATGACCTCAGCGGAGTGCTCGCTACGATCCGCCAGCGTCACGGTGAGTTTGTGCGCGCCGGCAATCACATGGAAGTTGGTGACGATCAGGCCCTGCTCATCCCACACGAACCCGGTGCCGCTGCCTCGCGGTATCTCATACACGTCCAGGCTGAACAGGCTGCGCTGCAATGCAGTATTGGTCACGAAAACCACGGCGGGGCTGGCCTTGCGGAATATCTCGGTGCTGTTGGCTTCGTCCTCGGTGGCGAAGCTGAGGTAATCAGGCGCGCGTGCCTGCGCGACAGGCGCAAGCAGTAACAGCCCGCACAGCGCGACACCGAGCCACTGCAGGCAGCTTGTTCTCACGTGCTCATTCACCTTCTGCCTTGAAGGCCTCGATAAAGTTACGGATACGTGTGGCGTTGGCGCCAATGTCGCCCTGACCGACGCGCGAGACCGAGCGCAGGTCGAGGTAGGCGCCCTGGGCATTGCCGCGCACGCGAATCACGATATCGTCCTTGAAGGCCATCAAGCGGGTGGTGTCCACCGCCTCGATGACGCCGGCGGCTCTGTCCTGATGGTATACCTCCCAGCCCAGCATGAGCGCCACCTGCAGCGCACGGCTGTAGGCATCGTCTATGGTCATGCCTGCTGTGCGCAGTGTTTGCAGGTCCGGATAGGCGGCCTTCTGCAGGATAATCTCCTCGTCGGTCAGCGTCAGTGGGTTGGCCGCCTCGCCGCGCAGTTCGGGCGCTTTCACGAACCTGGGAGGGTCAGCCGTGTCGGTGGTGATATCGTGAATCCGCGGATAATCGGCCCCGCCCAGCGTGAGCGAAAACAGCGCCAGCGTGCCGGGCAGGGTCAACAGCGCCCGTCGCCGCACTGCGGCACGCCAGGGCGCCATGCGCGGCAGCATCAGGAACAGGACGAAGAGAATCAGCAGGGCGATGCTGCCCAGACACGCGATAGCATACAGCAGCAGGCCCTGCTGCCACGCCCCGGCACGCACGGTCAGCACCGACAGCGGCAGCACGATCAGCAGGGTGAGCGCGAGGTAACCGCACCAGGTGATACTCGCTGGAAGCGTGGTTTTCTGTGCCTTGGTTTCGTGGTTGCTCATCGCGGTGTCCCCGGTGCGCATGGTGGTTTGTTGTGACTTGCGGTATTGCCCGACCCTCCGGGCCACTTGGCAAGGATACTATCGGCACGCGGTGCTGGCGAGGGTTCGGGCCTGCGCAAACCGGTTCAACTGGGCAGCCCTGCGCTGACTTTAGCAGCGGCCTGTTTGAGCTGCCGTGAGTCATCTGCTTAACTGGCGCGCGTTCAGCCAAACGACACCGGCGGTAGGGTGTCATCAACAGACTGGAGAGACGGCGAAGATGGGAAGGGTTGAGGGTAAGGTTGCGATTGTGACCGGAGCGGCCAGCGGTATGGGCAAGGCGGATGCCATTCTCCTGGCGGCCGAGGGCGCCAGAGTGGTGCTGGCGGATATGAACGAGGCTGATGGCCAGGCGGTGGCGGCGGCTATTGGCGACAATGCCCTGTTTCTGCGCCTGAACGTGACGGACGAAGACAACTGGCGCGAGGTCGTGGCGAAAACCGTGGAAACCTTCGGTCGCCTGGACATTCTGGTGAACAACGCGGGCATGATCAGCATGGGCAACGTGGTGGACACGTCGCTGGAAGACTACCGCCGGGTCAACGCGGTGAACAGCGAAGGCGTGTTCCTCGGCTGCAAGCACGCCATCCCCGCGATGGCGCAGAGTGGCGGCGGCTCTATCGTGAATATGTCGTCGGTGGCTGCGATACATGGACAGTCCTTCGTGGCAGCGTACTCGGCCAGCAAAGGGGCGGTGCGCGCCTTGACCAAGAGCGTTGCGATGTACTGCAAAGAGCAGAAAAACGGTGTGCGTTGTAATTCGGTGCATCCTGACGGCGTGAAAACACCGATGGTGGTGAAGGTCGCCATGGGCAAGGATACCGCGACGGCTGAGGATATCGAGAAGGTGGGCGCGTTCGGGAACATGTGTGAACCCGAGGATGTCGCCAACATGGTGCTCTTCCTGGCATCGGACGAGTCGCGCTTCGTCACCGGGGCGGAGATGTTGATCGACAACGCGGCCACCATCACACCGCCCGTGGGGGTCTGACCGGCGTATGGAAAAGCTGCTCTATCCGCTGTGGAAACCCGAGGCGCTTGATGTCGACAGCTTTCGCGACGGTCTGCTGAACGGGCTCTGCGAGCGGCTTCGCTCGGCGGCACCGGTGCACGGTTTGCGCCTCGCGGTAGCCGACACCGCAGTCGCGGCCGCCGCCGGCCGTCGCATGGAAAGCCATGCGCCGCCGCCGGATGCGCTACTGTCAGTCTGGTTGGATTACGCGGCGGCGGCCGGGCCGCTGGAGCCGCTGATCGGAGAGTACGCGGCGCGTTATGGCCAGTACCTCGTTTGTGAAGCCGAGCCGCTGGTCAGCCGGCAGCGGCATCCCAGCGCGCCAGGCGAGCGGGTTTACGGGATGTGCCAGGTCGTGTTCATGACGCCGCCGGCAGAGCTTGCCCGCGAGGACTGGCTGGCACTGTGGAAGGACAGCCATACGCAGGTGGCCATCGATACCCAGTCGACCTTCGGTTACCGCCAGAATCTCGTGGTGCGCGGCCGTGGCGCGCACAGCAAAACCAGCCCCCCCATCGTGGAGGAAAACATTCCGCCCGAGGCCATGCATGATGACCACGCGTTCTATGCGACAGGCGGTGACGAGTCGGTATTAAAACGTCACATGACGGCCATGATGGAAAGCTGCGCGCGGTTTATTGATCTGACAAAAATCGACGTCGTCCCCATGAGCGAATACCTCGTCAAACCCCTGCTGCCGTCTGCTCAGTAAGTCATGCGCTTGTCCGCGCGGGATCGGTGTCGCCGCCCCGGGCGCGCGCACAGGCAAGGATATGCGCCACGCTGAGTGCTCCACGCGGCGCAAGGCCGGAAAGGCCGGGCAGCGCGTTACTGGTATTGCTGTAGCGCGCGGATGCGATCTGCCAGGGGAGGGTGGCTGCGCAGCATTGCGCCCAGCCCTTGTTTTACCTGCTCGCTGATGCCGAACGCCGTGAGTTCGCCGGGCAGGTCCTGCTGCTGGTTCTGTTCCATCTGCAGGCGTTGCAGGGCGGCGATCATGTGCGCCGGTCGCGTCAGTGTTGCCCCGGCATGGTCCGCTCGATACTCGCGCCAGCGCGAGAACCAGGCCACGATGAAGCTCGCCAGCAGACCCAGTACCAGTTCGGTCACGATAGTGACCACGTAGTAGCCTATGCCGTAGCCGCGTTCGGTTTTAAACACCACGCGGTCGACCGTGTGGCCGATGATGCGGGCCAGAAACATGACGAACGTATTGATCACGCCCTGGATCAGCGTCAGCGTTACCATGTCGCCGTTCGCGACATGGCCGATCTCGTGCGCCATGACGGCGCGAACTTCCTCCGGACGGAAGCGGCGCAGCAAGCCTGCACTCACGGCCACCAGGGCCTTGTTGCGATTCCAGCCGGTGGCGAATGCGTTGGAAGACTCGGAGGGGAAAATACCCACTTCGGGCATATCGATGCCAGCCTCCGTGGCGAGTTCCTTCACGGTATCCAGCAGCCACTGTTCCTCCCGGTTAGCGGGTTGCTCGATGATCTGCGTGCCGGTGCTGCGCTTTGCCATCCACTTGGACAGGAACAGGGATATCAGCGAACCGCCGAAGCCGAACAGCGCACACATGATGAGTAGCGGACCCAGATTCAGGTCGACGCCATTCTGCGCCAGGATGCCCTCGAGCCCGAGCAGGTTGAAGACCAGGCTGACGAGTACCAGCACGGCAAGGTTGGTGGCCAGAAACAGGACTATTCTCATCGGTGTAACTCTCCGGTGTGACAACAACGGCTGTGGTGCTGCGCGCGCACTGCGATAGGTTGCGGACTCGACAGCATCCGCGCCGACAGCAGGCTAATAATGGGGTCGGCGCAGGCGTTCTTCAAGGAGGGGCCTGCAGCGACTCCGTCTGCTCAGCGCTGTCGTCCACGGCCGCGTCATCGTCGACGGGTAGTGGCACCGCACTGGGCTTAATCACTGGCTCGCCACGTTCCGACAGTGCCGCCGGCTGCACCTCGCCGCGCAGGTCCACATCCTTGGAGCTGAGTTCAAACAGCGTATTGACCGCTTCATCGGCGTGCTTGCAGCGCATCACGGCGCGCGGGTCGCGTCCGTCCACCCAGGCCTTGCCCTTGCCCCAGTAGTGCCCGTGCTGGTTGCAGATTACGTAAACGTCGGTCATATCGGGTTTTTGTCCTGAAAAACGTGAGAAAGCAATGTTACGGCAGCCTGCGCGATAACCCTAGCCGGAACCCAGCAGAATATCCTTGGCGCGGTTTACCTTCGCGGCGAGGTAATCCGAGCCGCCCCGGTCGGGGTGCAGCTTCTGCATGAGTTTGCGATGCGCCGCCACAATCTCCTCATCGCTTGCCCCGTCCTGCAGGCCGAGTATTGCCAGGGCCTCCTTGCGCCCCATGCCTGCGCCCGCGGCGTCCTCCGTGCCGGCGCCTGAGCGCGTGTTGAAGGAGCCTTCGCCCGGAAAACGCTGTTGCAGGTAGCTCTCCAGCAGCTGCGCGGAATCGCTGTCCTGTTCCCTGCAGTAAGCGAGCAGCGACTCGAGTTGCGCGCGATCCATGTCGGCGAGACGCCAGTCCTTGAAGGCGCCCTGGAGGACTTCGCCGTCGAGTTGCCCGCTGTCGTGATCCAGATGCATACGCAGGATCGCGCTTTCCACTGTGGACCGCTGTTTCCCCGCGCCCGCCTTCTGGCGGCGCAGGCTGGCGAGCATCGGAACGTAACGAATCAACAGCGGCAGTGACTGGCGCAGGATCACCAGCAGGCCGGTGAGTGCAGCGCCCAGCCAGTGCATGCGCCCGGTGAGTGCCAATCCGACAGCAATGATCAGGGTCAGACCCAGTCCGAGTTTCACGTACTCGGCCCTGCGCAGGTGCGGAGGCAGCGAGCGCGCACGACGTAGCAACAGATAGGCGACAGCGATAACCGCCAACAGCAGGATCAGTCTGGGCACGGGTTTGAAGTATCCGGTTTCAGTGGCGAAGTTGTTCCAGCAAGAGTTTAGCATTGCTGGAGGCGCTGTTCTCAAGTGCAGTGACGCCGCCCGCTGCGTAGCGCGCAACGGCGCCCAGCAGTTCGGCGAGTGTGTTCGCGCTGTTGGCGTCAAAACGCGCCCAGGCACCCTTGCTCAGCTTTGCCATATCGCGAAACGTGCGTTGAACCAGTGAGTCGCGGCCCTCCTGAAACAGGAACAGCGGCAAACCCCGCATACCGCACTGGCCTGCCAGATCGCAGAGCGTATCGGGACTTTCTTCCAGCGCGTCGCCGATAAACACCACGGCGCGTACGGGCGTTCTCCGGTGTTCATCGAGCGCGTGCTGCAGGAGTCGTTTGACTTGTGTATGGCCACCTTCGCAGGCCACTTCACCCATGCGTCGCGCCAGTTCCTCGCTGTCGGTAAGCCAGGGGCTTGCGCTGAACTCGTGAAAACCCCGGTAGTAGCACAGCTGCACGGCCAATGAACCCAGCCCTGCGGTAGAGCGAAACATTTCCTGCTGCAACTGGCGCGCGCGGTTCCAGGTGGGTTGGCGGCTGGCGGTGGCGTCCACGGCAAAGAGCAGGCGTGGCCGGCGTTCGACGACCTCGGTGATGGCCCGACTCTTGCTAAGAAACCGGGCGATTTCCGCAGAGGACGAAATGCGGGAGGGAAGTTTCGCCATGGTGGGGAGGGCCTGCCTCAGTGCTTTGGCTGGCGACCCAGTTTACCCAGTTCCTGGAGATCCTGCAGATAATGTCGCCGACGCGCGAGCTCGGCGATCGCTTCCGACAGCTGTCGCTCAGTGATGTTTGCCGCATCCGGTGCTTCCACCAGTTGCCAGAGCTTGCGGCTGCTCAATTCGCTGGCAATGAATTTTGTGGTGTCCATAAAGCGTCTTCTCATGCTGACTGTTGCAACCATCCCGTGACCCGGCCGGTCGCTGCCGTTGCCGCTGATCCTGTCC
Source organism: Halioglobus sp. (assembly GCA_041396005.1). Classification (GTDB taxonomy): domain Bacteria; phylum Pseudomonadota; class Gammaproteobacteria; order Pseudomonadales; family Halieaceae; genus Marimicrobium. Next base: position 128,667 of record JAWKZK010000004.1, on the reverse strand, counting down.
AGAATAGCTTGCTGATATGACAGCAAATGGGTCGAGTTGTTGGCGTCCAACAGTTTTTTTTCAGTTTATACCGGGTCAGTCGCAAAGGGAAACGGCACCATGCCGTCAAATACAGGCCCCTCCAGCGCGGGTGTCTCACTGCTGTCCCACAACGGCAGGCGAAAAACCGCCGTGTGGTGAATTTCCGGCGCGCGGGTGGAACTGTCGCGGCAATCTTTCAATGTGACGAGGCGTACGGTGAGTTCCTCTTTGTCGAAGCTTGCCAGCCCGTAGCCGTTGGCGGTGGTATCCACGTAGCGCAGGCCGGGATTGGCGCGGTTGGGGCCGAGCCAGCGAGCGCCGGTGCGCAGACCCGTTTTGGCGTAGAGATAGGCCGGCAGCACCCCGTCGAGCATGGTCATATTCCACACCGGCTCCAGGTGCTCCGTGGATTGGCGGTACACCAGGGTGCTGAAGGCACTGTACTGCTGTCTGGCGACCGCCAGCAGGTCTTCGAAGATTGGCGATGAACTGATCCCCGCCACGGTGAAGTCCGCTGCCAAAGCGGGCGCGGCGGCATCGCCAGGATCGCGATTCAGCGTACCTGCGCCATGCATGTGATGGTCGCCGGACAAAGACACAAGCCCGGCGATACCCTGTGCCTCAACAGCCCGCATCAGGGCCGCACGCTCGCCGGGGAAACCCGCCCACGAATCGATGTTGAAGATGCTGTCTTCATAGCCGGTAAAGGGCAGCGTGGATAGATCCAGCCGCATGGGGAGCAGTGGCAGGGAATTCCCCCAGACTTTCCAGTTCGCGGATGAAGCCGCCAGCGTCCTGACAAACCATGCCCGCTGTTCCGCGCCGAGCATGCTGCCCGCGGACCGGTCTCGAGCCGGGTTGACGGTGTTCCCGTCGCCGTAGGGCAATGTGGCGGGAGGGTGCCCGGCATTGTAATCGCGGCCGCCGTCGGCGATATCGACCAGCGCGACAGGATTCAGCGGCAGGCCGAGCGATGCGGCAAAGCCCTCAGGCAGGCAGGGCGGGCTGCGATAGCTGCGTGTATCGGTGAGGAAGAGATCCATGTACTGCCCCCATCGAAAGCTGCGATAGATACGCAAGCTGTTCACGGCCGTCAGGTTGTCGGTGTCCCCTGCGCCCGTCAGGGTGCGGGGCTGGAACCCTTTGGCGGCATGCTCCCTTAGATCGTCCAGCATCGCCGGAATATATTCAAACCAGGCCTGGTTGGCGTGCAGTTTTCGCTGCGGCTCCAGCCGTATGTCCCCGGCATAGGTGCTGTAGCTTTGAAAGCAGTCGTTGGAAAACTCATGATCGTCCCAGGTGCAGACGAACGGCCAGCGGGCGCGCGCCGCCTGCAGATGTGGGTCGCTCAGGTAGACTTTATACAGGTGGCGGTAGTCGCGCAGCGTCACCGCGTGGCGATTTTTTTCGTTGAGCACACCATCGGGAAATTCGGGCATGCGGCGTGCCTGTGGGCTGCCGTCCTGACGCGTGTGCCAGCAGCGCTCGTAAATGAAGTCTCCCAGGTGCAGGACGAAGTCGATCTGTTCCTCCCGGGGTGCGTCCGTATCGTCCTCCAGCATGCGAGCCCAGGCGCCGAAATGCGCCTGTTCGTAACTCTGGCAACTCGCGAAGGCCACATTGACGCGTCGCGGGCTGTTCGCCGCGGGCGCCGTGCGGGTGCGACCGGTGCGTGAGAGGCTCCCGTCGCCACCGCGGAAACGGTAGAAGTAGATGGTGTCCGGCACCAGGTCTGTAATGAGCGCGCGAACGGTATAATCCGCGGCCGCGCTGGCGGCGAGCACCTGACTGAGGAATACCTCGGAAAACGTTTCATCCCGGCTCATCTCGAGCACCAGATCCACCTGCCCGACGCCCGGCTGCTTGGCAATCGCCCGCGTCCAGAGCATGATAGAGTGCGATTGCGGGTCGCCTGAGGCGACGCCCTGCGGAAACCGGGCCGCAGTAAGCTTACTGTTCGACGCTACGGGTGTTCGGGCACCAGCGAGCGCGGTGAACGTGAATGTGCTGGCAGACAGCAGTCCGAGGAAGTCGCGGCGCGTTAGCGGCATGGCTTGCTCCGGGGATGATGAGCAGGTACTGGAGAGACTGGTCGACCCAGAAAACCAGCGCCAGAATAGCATAGCAATCAAAGCAGCGTGGCGAGTGTTGCCCCGCGTGTAGAGCCAACAGGAGGAATCGCCCATGAGTCTGTTCAGTAGGCGCGCAACCCCCATGCCGGATGCCAGGTCAGCATTGCCCGGCAGGGCACAAGCCATGCCGGTGCCCGCCACCCACTACGTGAATGGCAACCCGATACAGGGCCCCTTCGCTGCGTCCTTGCGTCAGGCAGTCTTTGGCATGGGCTGCTTCTGGGGCGTTGAGCGCAAATTCTGGCAGCTGCGGGGCGTGTTCACCACGGCCGTGGGCTACGCGGCGGGATTCACACCCAATCCCACTTACAAAGAAGTGTGCAGCGGGCTCACGGGCCACAATGAGGTGGCGTTGGTAGTGTATGACCCCGGCCAGATCAGCTACCAGACGCTACTGCGGGTGTTCTGGGAGGGGCATGATCCCACCCAGGGTATGCGACAGGGGAATGATGTGGGTACGCAGTACAGGTCGGGCATTTATACCTTCGACGATCAGCAGCAGACGCAGGCGCTCGCGTCGCGAGAGGCCTACCAGCACGCGTTGGATGCTGCCGGCCTGGGCGGCATCACCACGGAGATTGTGCCGGCCCCGCCGTTCTACTACGCGGAGGAGTATCACCAGCAGTACCTGGCGAAAAACCCGGGCGGCTACTGCGGTCTGGGCGGCACTGGAGTGAGTTGCCCCGCAGGGGTGCTTGCGCAATCGCATTGACACGCAAGGAATCAGCCATGAAAAATGCAGGAAAAGTCCGAGGCTTGAACCACTCTCTGGTGTTCATGCTGGTGCTTCTCAGTCTTTTTGCCGGACATGCTCAGGCGAAGATGCTGTCCACCGATGCGGTAATCAACGCAGGAAGTGGGCTCTATAGTCAGCAGCAGTTACAAACTGCCCTGGCGTCTGATGAATTGCAGCAGCAGCTGGCGGAGCTGGGAGTCGATGCCAAACAGCTCAATGATCGTATCGCGAGCCTGACGCCGGAAGAGATTCAGCAGCTGAACGCGGAATTGGCGCAGCAACCTGCGGGTGGGATCGTCGGGGTCTTGCTGACTATTTTCATCGTCTTCGTCATCACTGATATGCTATGCGCCACCGATATCTTCAGTTTCGTCAAGTGCATCAATTAGTCTGGTCGGACTTCGCTCGGGAGCTTCACGGCGTCGGCACAGGTATTGATGACATTCGCTGTCCCTAAAGGGTGGCCCGCAATTGTACTGGGCGTGTTGGTGGGGTGCTCCAACCTACCCGACGGGGCCGATAATCCCGGGCTCGGCCACTTGAGCCCGGCGCGATCACTGAGCAATATCCCATTTTTTCCGCAGATTGAAGATCAATGCGGACCGGCATCCCTGGCGACCGTGCTGGCGGCGCAGGGCGTCGACGTGTCCGCCGAAGCGCTGCGAGGCAAGGTATATATTCCTGGCAAGGAAGGTGCAGTGACCACCGAGATGATTGCTCGAGCGCGGCGTTACGGCATGTTGGCTTATGTCCTGGAGCCGGATTTGTCTGAGGTGTTGACCGAGATCGATGCGGGCCATCCGGTACTCGTCATGCAGAATCTGGGGTTCGCCTGGTTGCCGCGCTGGCATTTCAGCGTGGTGGTGGGCTATGACTTGAACCGACAGACAATCGACCTGCGCTCAGGTGAGAAGCGGGTTCACACGATCGATTTCGGCCTGTTCCAGAAAACCTGGCAACGGGCGCGGTCCTGGGCGATGGTGACCTTATCTGCAGGGGAGTTGCCTGCCACTGCCAGGCCCCAGAAGACCCTGGACGCTGCAGTTGACCTGGAGCAGGTGGGTGAAGCGGTCGCTGCCTTATCGGTCTATGAATCGATCATCGAACGTTGGCCGTGGATGACGGTCGCGTATTTTGGCGCCGGGAACAGCGCTTATGAACTAGGCCAGTATGAAGCATCGCAGAGTTTCTTTTCCTCTTACCTTCGGCAGCAACCTTCGGCTGCGGCCGGTTGGAACAATCTGGCGTACAGCCTGGCAGCGATGGGGTGTGGCGCACAGGCGTTACGAGCGATCGATTGCGCGGTCCGGACTGCGCCGGCCGATCCCGCCCTGCGACAAAGCCAGGTGGAAATCAGCGCGCTGGTGCAACCGTCTTCCAAACCGCTGGATTGTCCACAGCCAGAATGCCCGTTCGAGTAAGCGGAGTGCTGTGAAAGCACCAGTGTGAAACCGGTCGACGCCGACAGCCCGAGCTGCCCCACGGCGTACGGTGAAATGGTATTGGTACCCCCACAAGCCTACGGATAAAAAAGCCGGCGCATCGCTGCGCCGGCCTTGTGCAACATCGATTTCCGTCAGAAATCGTAGGCGACTTCTACACCGTAGGTGCGCGGCATGTTGTAGATCGTACCCGCGGTCTGGGTAACGTCCACCAGCGGCACGCCACCGGTAATGTAGCGTTCGTCCGAGAGGTTGTTGCCGTAGGCCGTGATGCGCAGGTTCTCATCCGGTGACAGCCAGCTCAGCCGGGCACTCCATTCCTCCTGGTCCACCAGGTAGAGTCCTGACAGGCAGCTCGCGCGATCAAAGCAGTTGTCGATGTCTGCGCGGTACGACCATGACACGAAGGGTACAATCGTGCCGAAATCCGTCTGCCAGTTGTACTGTGCCGCGAGGAAGTAAATCTGCTCCGGCAGACGCGGAACGTTTTCATCCGAGCGATCGATCGGACAGTTGATCACATCGCTGGTGCCCACGGTGATGCGATCACAGTCGCCGGGAATGGCGCTCTCATCGGCAGGCAGGGACAGTATGCGCTCGTCGTCGTAGTCCTTGAGATCACCGTCGTTGAAGGTCACGTTCGCGGTGAGTTGCAGATTCTCGATCGGGATGATCTGCGTTTCAAACTCGATACCGGCAATGGATGAAGACTCGGCATTGATCAGCGCGCCGGCGATACGCCCCGTTTCCGGATTGATGCGCACTGTCGTCAGCTGGCGGTCTGAGTAATCGGTGTAGAACATGGCGACGTTCATGCGCAGGCGACGGTCCCAGGCGTCCATCTTGATGCCCAGCTCGTAGTTCCACACCTCTTCCGGGTCGTATTCTTCAATCTTTCTGGTGGTAACCGATACCGTGTCCGTGATGCCGCCGGACAGGAAGCCGTTGGCGACCGTGGCGTAGATGTTGCCGCTGTCGATGAAACCCCAGTCGTCGAAGGTGTACTGCAGGCTCGCCATCGGGGTGATGTCGTCGTTGTCTACCTTCATGGTCTGGTCCGCGAGCGGATCAAGCTGGCCGGGGTTGTCAGGATCATTGCCAATGACGAAGCCGTGATTCGGATTGTAGGAATCCGGGCCGCTCGGGAAAATGATGAACTGGTTACCCAGCGGGGAAGCTTGCGCATCGCCGGTGCTGGCAACGGTGGCGAGATCCGTCACGCGGAAACGCCGATCCAGTTGCCGCTCCTCCCAGGTGTAGCGCAGGCCCAGGGTCAGGCGCCATTGCTCATTGAAGTTCCAGTCTGCCTGGGAAAACAGCGAGGCCGATGTATTCTCCGTGTTGAGGCCGGTCAAGGTATTGGTGTAGAAGGCCTGTAACGGGTTAAAAATAGCGCCGAAGAAAGGACCGGAAGGCGATACTGCGGCGTCGGAGTCTGATTCTTCGTAGAACGCGAACGCGCCCACCACGTAATCGAGTTTGTCGTTGAAAGCGGTTCCCGCAAACTGGATCTCCTGGCTCAGGGCATCGGTGTTGCGAAGCTCCGCTGCGTCATTGCCGAAATTGTTGCGCCCCAGTAGCGGTATGCCGATGGCGTCCAGTTCGTCCGACTGCCCCCCCTCGGTGTTGCGCCAGGCCGTGATGCTTTTGAAGGTCACATCGTCGGTCATCGCCCACTCGGCGGAAAGCGCCAGGGTGTTGGTTTCGGCGAGATAGCGATTGGGTGTCAGTTCAGCCTGGATTTTGTCGATGCCCAGGGCCTCGCTCTCGGCGCACCATTCCTGAATGGTCTGACCGGTGGCGGGTACGACAATGAACTGATTCTGCAGGTTGGCCTGCCAGCCGGCGCCCTCGACTCCTTCGACGACTTCGCAATTCTGGCCGCGCGCCGCCTGGTCGGTTTTAGAGTAGTTGTAGTTCAGGTCGAGCGTCAGGTCATCCGAGGGCACCCAGCGCAACTGGGCCTGCGCCCCTTTGCGATCCGTATCGCTGAATTCCTCGCCGTCGAGGATGTTCGGGTTGCCGTTGGAGACGGATTTCACGAAGCCGTCCCGGGTCGTCGCGTAGACCGAGAATCTCGACATCAGCGTATCGCCGACCAGCGGTACGTTCACCGTCGCCTGGCCGTCCAGCTGGTTGTAGTTGCCAATGCGTACCTCTGCGTGCCCGCCAAACTCTTCGTTCGGCTTGTTGGTGGTGTAGATGATCGCGCCGCCGGTCGTGTTCTTGCCGAACAGGGTGCCCTGCGGGCCGCGCAACACCTGCACGCTTTGCACGTCCACGTTATCCAGCACCGCGCCATCGGCGCGCGACACATACACGCCGTCTACATAAATGCCCACGCCGGAGTCGAAGTTCACGCCCGTATTGCGCGCCCCGACGCCGCGAATGAAGATGTTGCCCGAGCCCGATGTGCCGTTCCCCTCATTCATATCGACGTTGGGTACGACCTTGCGCAGGTCGGCGATGTTGCGTATGCCCAGTTCCTGCAGGTTTTCACCCGAGAAGGCCGACACCGCGATGGGGGTTTCCTGCAGAGTCTCCATCCTGCGTCGGGCTGTCACGACCACCTCTTCCAGCACGAGTTGCGCGTGTGCCGCGATGGGCAGGACGCTGACGGTGCCGGCGGCGATGACCGTGGACAGACTGGTTGCAATGAGACGTTGCTTGCTGCGCATGCTGATACCTCGGGCTGATTATGATTTTCTGACGTACTGGGTGATTCGAACGATGTGACCTTCGCGTGCCGTTATTGTCGTTATTGTCGTGATGGCTCCCTGCGTCGGGAGTCAAACATTACGGAAAATTTAGCATCAAGACGCAGTGAAAGCCATGCCCCGAACGGAGATATTCCGGCGGCTGGTATAAATACGCTTTACGTTGACGCGATGCTACGCGCGAGCAGGCAGGCGACGGCATTCTCGACACGCAGAATTCGCGTGCCCAGCGACACGGCCCGGCAACCCGCGGCCTGCAGGCTTGCCACTTCGAACGGAATGAATCCACCTTCGGGCCCGACGACCAGAAGTTGTTCACCTTGCAGGCGGGCGGGGCAGGCCGGGTGCGCGCCGGGGTGCGCGAGCAGCGCCTGCCGATTGGCACAGAGCGCTGGCAGCAGGTCTTCCGCGAACGGTTTGAAGCGTCGCTGCAGGTGCACGGCGGGCAACTGCGTGTCGCAAGCCTGCTCCAGGCCCTGCAGCAGGTAGTCACGCAGTGTGGGCTCCGCCAGTACCGGGCTTTGCCAGTAGCTTTTCTCCACGCGAAAACTGTGTATCAGGTGAATGTCGCGCACGCCGAACTCCGTGGCGTTGCGCAGTATTCGGCGCAGCATCTTGGGCCGCGGCAGGGCGACCACCAGGGTCACGGGCAGCTTCGCCGGCGGCGGTGATTCCAGGTGCACACGCAGGTGCGCGCCGCGCGCGTCGAGGCCGAGTATCTCCGCGCTGCCCATCAGGCCGTTCACCTCACCCACTCGCAGCCGGTCGCCCACCTTGGCGCGGTGGACGTTGCGCAAATGCGCACAGCGCCTGTCGCTGACCCGCAGTTCATCCGGCGCGATCCGGTCGGCGTCGCTGAACAGCATCAGGTTCACGGCGGCCTAGCCCGCCCAGAGGTCGTATTCGTCGGCGTCTTCCACCACCGCTTCGACCATATCGCCCGGGTGCAGATCGGTCGCCCCGTCGAGATACACCTTGCCGTCGATGTCCGGCGCATCGCCCATGGAGCGACCGATGGCGCCCTCGGGATGCACCTCGTCGATAATCACCTCGATCAACCTGCCGATTTTCTCCTGCAGTTTGGCGCTGCTGATGTCTTGCTGCAGGGCCATGAAGCGCTCCCAGCGCTCCTGCTTGAGCGGCGGGGGCACCGGGTCGGGCAGGTCGTTGGCGCGCGCGCCGCGTACCGGCGAGTATTGAAAGCAGCCGACCCGATCGAGCCGCGCTTCGCGGATGAAATCCAGCAGCATGTCGAATTCGGCGTCGGTTTCGCCGGGGAAGCCCACGATGAAGGTGCTGCGCAGGGTGATGTCGGGACAGTCGCGCCGCCAGGTGGCGATGCGCTCCAGGGATTTTTCCGCCGCGGCGGGTCGGCGCATGCGTTTGAGCACCGCAGGGCTGCCGTGCTGGAACGGGATATCCAGGTAGGGCAGGATTTTGCCCTGCGCCATGAGCGGGATGATGGCGTCGACGTGCGGGTAGGGATACACATAGTGCAAGCGCACCCAAACGCCGAGCTCGCCGAGCGCCTCGCAGAGTGATTGCATCTGCGTTTTCAGCGGCCGACCCTGCCAGAAGCCAGTGCGATATTTCAGATCCACACCGTAGGCGCTGGTGTCCTGCGAGATCACCAGCAGTTCACGCACGCCGGCGCGTACCAGGCGCTCCGCTTCATCCATCACGTCCCCAATGGGACGGCTCACGAGGTCGCCGCGCATGTCCGGGATGATGCAGAAGCTGCAGCGGTGGTTGCAGCCCTCGGAAATTTTCAGGTAGGCATAGTGACGCGGCGTGAGCTTGACGCCCTGTGGCGGCACCAGGTCGATGAACGGATCATGCGCCGGCGTATGCGGCACGAATTGGTGTACGGCGTTGAGAACGTCCTCGTACGCGGCCGGGCCGGTGACGCTGAGCACCTTCGGGTGCAACTCGTTGATCCTGCGCGCATCCTCGCCCTTGCCCATGCAACCGGTCACGATAACCCGTCCGTTCTCACTCATCGCCTCGCCGATCGCGTCCAGTGATTCCTGTTTCGCGCTGTCGATAAAACCGCAGGTATTCACCACGACGACGTCGGCGCCTTCATAGGTAGGTACGATGTCGTAACCGTCGATTTTCAACTGGGTGAGGATGCGCTCGGAATCCACCAGCGCCTTGGGGCAGCCCAGGCTGATGAATCCCACACTTTTTCTGTCGGATGCGCTCATGGTTCGACTCGTAAAGGTTGCAGGACCAGGCGCGGCAGGCCCGGTGGTCGTGTGATAAAAACCCATCGGACCGAAGCGCGCATGGGAGGGGGATACTACAGGATTCGCAGCGATTATTCAGCGCAGGACGCCAGCCCGGGCGCCGTCGGGCGGCGGCGTCAGAATGGATGGATCTCCTCGACCTCGTAGAAACTGATGTCCATCGAGGCCGGGGGATGAGCGCCCATTCGCGCCTGGAACTCCGCCATGTGCGGCGTGGCGAAATGCGCTTTCAGCGCGTCCAGGCTGGCCCACTTCTCGGTGATGCGCAGCATCTGCGGGTCACTCAGCTCCACGCTGAAGGTATAGTCCAGGCACCCGTCCTCGGCGCGGCTGGCGACCTCCATATCGCTTATGGCACTGCTGAGGGCGTCGATGTCCCCGGGGCTGCTTTTGACGATTCCGTTAACGACGATCATGCCTGTCTCCTGATGCGGCGGTTGTTGAAGAGTTCGGGCAGGCCGTGGCACATCGTGTCACTGACGTCTTCCCCGGCGCCAGTCCCACGGGGCAACAGGGCGCTCGGAGGCCCACAGGCCGATGCCCGCATTGCGCGCCGCTTGCTCGGCCGCCTCCAGCGCGCGTTCATGTGGCGCGTAATAGCGATACCACCACGCGTGGCCGTTGGCGACCATCGCCAGGTTTATGTTGGTGTCCTCGACGTACACGGTACCGACGATACGCTGGTAATCGTCGGTGGTGACCACCACCACGCCCACGTTTTTGCCTTCCACGAGTTGCGCCAGGGCCCTGCGCGCGGCGTCGCCATGGGGCTGGTCGCGCTCCGGCGTGTCGATGCCGAAGAACCGTACCTTGTGCTGCTGGTTCTGTGCGTCGAGCAGCGAAATAGTGTCACCATCGGCGATACGCACCGCGCGTCCGGTGAGGTCGAAGTCCGGAACCGGCCGGCCTTCACGACGCTCGCCCATCGACTCAATGACCTCGCCGGCGCGACGCCAGCCCGCCTCCGGCCGGGTGGGGTAGTCACTGATCTGCTCTTCGGCACGGCCGAGAATCTGGCTCGGCCAGCGCACCGAGCCGCTCTCGAGATACTGGTAGAGGCTGAACAGGCCGAGCAGGATCGCGAGAACGACCAGGCGGTTGCGCGGCTTTTGCGGCTTACCCGTGTGCGAGGGGCGCCGTCGACGACGGCGTGGAAAGGGTGGCGGCGGCATCAGCCAGGCGTCTTTGGCGACACTGCGGTGCGATACCAGATGGGCGATGACCAGGCGCGTTCCTGCAGGGTCGTGGGCAGGTCTGAGCGAGGCGCGACATCCGCGCGGATGGCATCCCAGGTGGACCAGCGGCAGGTGGGGTTTTCCAGCACCCGTACGTAGTAAAAGGCTTCCTGGTCAGCACGGAACTGCGGGTCGCGCCACAGCGCCTTGAGTTCCGCGGCGCCGACATCGGCGCTGATCGAGCAATCGGAGAGATCGACGCGCGCGCCGTTGTCCGGGCAGCGTCCGGAGGCGGGGTCTACCTCGCGGCCGTCGGAACAGGCAACGTCAAACACCTGTTCGCGATGTTCGCCGTTTTCCAGCCAGCCCTTGATGATTTGCACGCGCTGCAGGGGCGCCGCGAGCGGGTCGGCCATCGCCCACACCAGAAACGCCGGCGTCCTCCCGCCATCGGCCTGCAGGTCGCCGCCCATGGTTACACCGCTGCGGTAAGCCGTTGCGGTGAGGTCGGGGCTGGCGAGCAGCGTCTCGTCGAAATCGAAACCCGCGAAAAAGCGCAGCTTGATACGCGGGCCGGTGGTGGCGAAGGTTTCCTTGCGCCGAAACGCCCCGTAGATGGCCTCCCGGGTGTTTTCTTCCGCCCACACTCCCGCCAGGCCAGAGGCGGACCAGTACTCGAATGACGAACTCGCCAGGTAATCCCTGCCGTCCACTTCGACCACGGAACCCGGGTCGAAAAACTTCATCACCGTGCCGTACAGGAATGATGCCGGTACGGAGCCGCGCAGTTGCGGTGTGCCATCGAGCATGCCGGCTTTCGAGAAGAACGTGGCTTCATCCAGTGAATCCCCGCTGACATGGGTATCGCTGGAACCGATCAGGCCGAATTTATACGGATTGATAACACCGCCGGCCTCAACCTGCAGGCCGCGCAGCAAAGCGTCGCGCACGTACCCGCCGGCGGGTTCGCTGTACAGCTTGGTGGCGACGCGGTAGGGGGCTATTTCAAAATCCGCCCATTCGTCGTTTTTCGACAGCAACGGGTGCGTATCCGAGGTGCCCTTCACCTGGGTGATTTCCACCAGTGGTTCGTTGCGGCTGCGGCGCATGGAATAGTCATCGTCCAGCGGGTCGCCGGCCCAGTCGGTCAGTTTGAACATCTGTCCGTTGGACCCGTTGGAGTTGTGCGGGATGGCGAGGCTCTCCACACCCTGCTCGCGCAGGCCATCCATCCATCGCCAGAGCCCCTCGGGGTTCTGCGAGTTGAAACGGGAAAACGGCACCGCCGGCAGTTTGTCGGTGTCCCGGAAGATCACGTTGCGGTGCAGGTTGCCGCGCGAATCGGTGGATGAGGTGTATTCAAAGGCCGCAAAGGTCGTGAACGTGCCCGGGTTGTAGGCATCGTTTGCCGCGCGGATGCTGTCCCGCCAGGCGGCTTTGCTGATGGTCTCCACCAGGTCCGGATCCACGCTGCCGTCCAGCAGCCCGCTGAGGACTGCCGGCAGGAAGGTGCCGAACGCGGTGCCGCGGCTGGTCAGGCTCAGTTCGGTCATGTTGTCGGGTGCGTTGATATCGTGCAGCGGTTTGCTCATCGGGTAGCGCGAGAATTCGCTGCGCGTATCAGCAGCTTCCTTGACGACCCCAAGTAGCATGGCATGGTCGGTCACGGCGTAAAAATCCAGCGGCTGCTGCAGTTGTACGGCGTAACCGCTGGGGTGGTCGATCGGCTGCCCCTTGGCATAGCGATAGGCGTCGTCCGGCGAACTCGTGGTGCCGAATACGTAGGCGTCGAAGGAGTAGGCCGTGTGCACGTGCAGATCGCCGAAGTAGGCATTGCGTTGCGGGTTGGCCTGCGGTCGCAGCTCGAGAATCTCGGTGTTCGCGGGCAGCAGCGTGGTCTGGCCGCGCGCTGAGCCGGCGATGCCGACCGACTCGTTGGTTTGCATGTCATTGGGCGAGTCGGCGCTGCAGGCCAAGAGGGAAAAACTGATACAGCTCGCGATGAGCGCACGTGCGTAAGGCATATTATTGGTCTTCCGTCGCGGGGCGTGGCCGAATCATAGGCATTGCGCCGGTGCGCGTCCAGCGCGTGCCAAGCTTCGCTGGCGATGCTAGTGTCCGGTCTGTTAAGCCTGAACTGCACGCTCGGCAGGAGGATCGTTATGCAACAAGTCAGTGTCACACAGCAGGGACGCAGCACGGTAATCGCGATTAACCGGCCGCAGGTTCGCAATGCGGTGGATGTTGAGACCGCAGCATTGCTGGCAGATGCCTTCCGCGCATTCGACGCCGACGAGGACAGCGACGTGGCCGTGCTCACGGGTAACTTTGGCAGCTTTTGTGCAGGTGCAGACCTGCAGGCGCTGGCTGGCGGGGGCAGGGCCAATCGGTTGGAGCCTGATGGCGATGGGCCGATGGGTCCCTCGCGCATGCAGCTCACCAAGCCCGTGATCGCCGCTGTAGCGGGACATGCGGTGGCCGGCGGCCTGGAGCTCGCCTGCTGGTGCGACTTGCGGGTGGTGGAGCGCAGCGCGATTTTCGGTGTGTATTGCCGGCGCTGGGGAGTGCCCCTGATAGACGGCGGTACCATTCGCCTGCCGCGGCTGATAGGTCATAGCCGCGCCATGGATATGATTCTCACCGGTCGCAGTGTGAATGCCGAGGAGGCTCTGCTCATCGGCCTGGCGAACAGGCTGGTGGAAGATGGCGACGCGCTGGCGGCCGCGCTGGAACTGGCCGAATCCCTGAGCCGCCTGCCGCAGCGCTGCCTGCGTTCCGACCGCCTGAGCGCCTTGGAACAGTGGGGCATGCCGCAGGAGGCCGCGCTGGCGAACGAGTTCCGGCGCGGACTGGCGGTGCTTGGCTCTGACGAGACGAAAGAGGGTGTGGCCCGGTTCGTGGCCGGAGCGGGTCGCCACGGCGCTGCCGCCGACGCCTCGCCCGCATCGGACTGAGTGCTCCCGCCGCGGGCCTGCCGTGGCTCAGAATGCAACCTCGGTGACGCGCGACTCCGCGCGTACCCGGATTTCCTGACGCAGCAGCGCGATCAGCGCAAGTTGATCGTCGCGGGCGAGGAACTCGCCCAGCGGCACGCTCTGGTGGTTATCGTGCACGCGCAGCCGGGGACTCTCCCAGGAGTGTCGCTCAGGCACGATGGTCAGGCGCGCGGCGTCGCGCCGGAGCTGCCAGGTCTGGCGGGGGAAATGGCGTCCGTTGGAGATGGTGACCGCCTCGGGGTCCACGCTGATCACCTGCCGCCGGCGCAGCTTGCGATCCACGTAGTACAGCGCGGCTGCCAGCGAAGCCAGCTCCACGCCGGCGAACGGGAGTATCGGCCAGGCGCCCAGCAGCGCAAAACCGATGGCCGCGCCGAGCGACGGCACCGCGAGCGCCAGCAGCAACAGTTTATTGGTGCGCCAGGTGGCGGATTTGTCAGGCCTGACGACGATCGTCAGGCAATTGCCGGAGCGGGAGGATGTAACCACTGTGGAGATGCCGCGTTGGGTTTGGCCTGAGTCTAGTGAATTTTCCCGGCCTGGCCTACTCTGTGGCGAAGAGTTTACTGGACGGGAGTTGGCGCGGTGCCCAAGACAATGCTCATCGAGGCGCAGGAATTGGTTCGGGAGGTCGCGGCGCGGTCGATGGCGCTGAATTCGGCCGCGACGGATCCGCCGCAGCGCGAGCGCGCAGGGCAACGCAGCGTGATTTTCGATTGCCGGTTCGCACTGGGGGATCCAGAGGCGGGCCGTGCGCAGTACCTGCGCGGCCACGTGCCCGGTGCGCACTACCTCGATCTCGAGCAGCATCTTTGTGGGCCGGTTGGGCCGCATGGAGGGCGTCATCCGCTGCCGGAACCGACGCAACTGCAAGCCACGCTTGCCCGGTTTGGCGTGGGTCCGGAGACACCGGTGATCGCCTACGACGATTCGCGGCTGGCGTTTGCGGCGCGACTGTGGTGGTTGATGCGCAGCCTCGGCTACCGCCCGCCGCGCCTGCTCAATGGGGGTTTCAGCGCCTACCTGGCGGCTGGGGGCCTGGCGGACATCGACGATCCCGTGCCCACCCCGGTACCGGTATCGGCTCCGGCGGTCACGTCAGGGCCGGCCGATGCCGACGGTCGGGCTTCCGCCACCTATGCCGGCTGCTGTGACAGACAGTCGCTCGCCGCGCTGTTTGCCGCTGGCGGAGTGTTGGTGGATTCACGCGAAGCCCATCGCTACGAGGGCCTGCAGGAGCCGATCGACCCTGTGGCGGGACATATTCCGGGAGCCGTGAACCGGCCCTGGCAGGGCGTTACCGATACCTCGGGCAGGGTGCTCGACAGCGCTGTCCTGCGAACGCACTGGGGTGATCTGCTGCAGGCCGACACGATGGTGGTCTACTGCGGCTCGGGCGTCACCGCCTGCGTAAACCTGTTCTCGCTGGCCTTGCTCGGTCGGGACGATGCGCAACTTTACCCCGGGAGCTGGAGCGACTGGTGCTCATGGTTGCCCGCAGACCGCTGACCCGCCTGACCCGGTTGCGCTGCGCCCGCCCTCAGAAATCCGGCGGGCACTCGCCCACCAGCCAGGTGCCGCTGCGTGGATGCCGCAGTTCCAGCCGGGAGGCGTGCAGCATCAGGCGCGATGCCATGCCCAGCGCCTCGGCGTGCGCGTACAGGTCACAGCCAAGTATCGGGTGGCCCAGTTCGCGCAGGTGGATGCGTAACTGGTGTGAACGCCCTGTTACCGGCTTCAGCAGCAAGCGGGTGCGGTCGCTGTGGCGCGCCAGCACCTCATAGCGTGTCAGGGCGGTCTTGCCGCGCGTGTGGCAGATCACCTGGCGCGGGCGGTTTTCCCAGTCCGTGGCGATCGGCAGGTCGATTTCACCGTGATCGGCGCTCACCCGGCCGTAGACCACTGCATGGTAAACCTTGCGCACGACGCGCTCCTGAAACTGCCGGCTGATATGTGCGTGACTGTCGCGATTCAGCGGGATGACCATGATTCCGGAGGTGTCGAGGTCGAGACGGTGCACCATGGTCGCCTGAGGATGGGTGACCTGCAGGCGGCTGATCAGGCAGTCCTTGTTCAGCGGGTGACGCCCCGGCACGCTCAGCAGCAGGTCGGGTTTTCTCACCAGCAGCAGATCGTCGTCGGCATACAGGATGTTGATGGGCTCGCGCGAGTGAGGTACCAGGTAGGGAGGCGCGTCTGACATAAGCTGCGATCGGTGTGGGGTTGAAGCACGGGGCGCGGCGCTTGTGCGCGCCGGGCAATTCCGGCAAGGTCCGCGCCATGGGTAACAGGCACAGTCTACAGCAATCCCTGAGTCGCATCCTGCCCGGCGCGCGGCTGGCGTTCACGCCCCTGCCCGCGTGCCCGCGACTGGAACTGCTGCTCCTCGACGGCGACTACCCGCAGGGGCCGATGGAGCCGGACGTGGCGCGCGCCGTCATGGACAATCCCCTGTACTGGATCTTCTGCTGGGCTTCAGGCCAGGTACTGGCGAGCCGCCTGTTGCAGCACCCCGGGTCCCTGGCGGGCGCACGCGTGCTGGATTTCGGCTGTGGTTCAGGCGTGGTAGCGATCGCCGCGAAGCTTGCCGGCGCGGCCGAGGTCATCGCCTGTGACAGCGATACCGACGCACTGGCGGCAGCGGCGCTGAATGCCGCTCACAACGGCGTTGACCTGACACTCGCCGAAGATTTCCACGCCGTGGCCGGTGGCGTGGATCTGATTCTCGCCGCGGATGTACTGTACGACCGCGCCAACCTTGCCTGGCTGTCGGCATTCGCTGCGCGTGCGCCCACGGTACTGGTGGCAGACTCCCGGGTGCGCGATTTCACGCAGCCTGGGTACCGGGAAATCGGCCGTTCGAATAGCGTGACCGTGCCCGATCTGGGTGAGAGCCGGGCGTTCGGCGAGGTCAGGCTTTACGCGGCCGGCGACCTCCCCGGGCTGTGGTCTGCCGGCGGCTAATTCGTTACACTACGACGCTCTTGCAGCCGCCTGGAACGCCCCCCGGATGAACCCCAACTACCTGGATTTTGAGCAGCCCATCGCCGATCTTGAGGTCAAGATTGAAGAGCTGCGCCTGGTGGGCAGTGACAACAAGATCAATATCGGTGAAGAGATCGAGACGCTGCGCGAAAAGCGTCAAACTCACCGAAAAAATCTTCTCCAACCTCTCCGCCTGGGACATCGTCAAGGTGGCGCGGCACCAGCGCCCCTATACGCTGGATTACCTGCCGCGGGTATTCACGGAGTTTGACGAACTGCACGGCGATCGGCATTTCGGCGATGACAAGGCGATTGTCGGCGGTATTGCGCGTATCGAAGGGCGCCCCGTGATGGTGATCGGGCAGGAAAAGGGGCGGGCGGTGAAAGACAAGGTACTGCGCAATTTCGGCATGCCCAAGCCGGAGGGATATCGCAAGGCCCTGCGCCTCATGGAGCTTGCCGAGCGTTACAAGCTGCCGGTGATCACACTGATCGACACCCCCGGGGCCTACCCCGGCATTGATTCCGAAGAGCGCGGCATCAGCGAATCGATTGCCCAGAACCTGGCGGTCATGTCGCGCCTGGCCACCCCGATCATCTGTGTCGTGATCGGCGAGGGCAGTTCGGGCGGCGCGCTGGGTATTGGCGTGGGCGACCACCTGGCGATGCTGCAGTACGCTACCTATTTCGTCATTTCACCCGAGGGCTGCGCCAATATCATATGGAAGAGCACCGAGCGGGCGCCGGACGCTGCCGAAGCCATGGGCGTGACCTCGGCCGTGCTGCAGGAACTGGGTATTGTCGATGCCACGATTCCGGAGCCGCTGGGCGGCGCGCACCGTGATGTGGATCTGATGGCCCGGCGCATCCGCGAGCATATCGTCGGACAGCTCGACCGGCTGGCGAAGCTGCCTACCGAGGAACTGCTGGACAAGCGCTACCAGCGGTTGCTGTCATACGGGCGCTAGCCGCCCCAGCGCGGTGATCGCCCGCCCGGCACTGCCGGAACGGCTGGCGGGGCCGGGGCAGGGCGTCGCCGGCAGCAGCCTCCTCCAGTCACTCGTCACTGTGTCACGCGTGCGCGCGTCCGTGGCAATCCATGCCGGCGATGGATAACGAGTTTCCGGGCTTGCGCGCCATGCTCCGGGGACTGTCCGACGCGCCCGCCTGGTATGTGGGCTATAGCGGCGGCCTGGATTCCACGGTGCTGCTGCACCTGCTGCATGACTGGAGCCTGCATCATGCCGCGCCGCCCTTGCGTGCCGTGCACGTGAACCACGGCATGCAGTCGTCCGCGGACACCTGGGCGGTGCACTGCGCCGACAACTGTGCCGCGCTGGCGGTGCCGCTGGTGACCCGTACGGTGTCGGTCACCGGTGGCGAGGCCGGAGCGCGCGCCGCACGCTATGCGGAGTTCGAGTCCTGCCTGGGCGAAGGCGCGATACTCTTCCTGGCGCATCACCTGGACGACCAGGTGGAAACGTTTTTCCTGCGGCTGATGCGCGGGGCGGGCGTGGCCGGCCTTGCCGGTATCCCGGAGCGGCGCGCGCTTGGCGTTGGCATGCTGGCGCGACCGTTGCTGGATACCCCGCGGGTTGTGTTAGAGCGCTATGCGCGGCGCCAGCGGTTGAGCTTTGTGGATGACCCTTCAAACGCAGACACCGGCATCGACCGGAATTTTCTGCGCACCGAAGTACTGCCCAGGCTGGCCAGCCGCTGGCCGGGCTACCGGCAGGCGGTGGCCCGTGCCGGGGCGCACATGGCCTCCGCCGATGCCATGCTGCGCGATGCTCTCGGGGTGCCGCCCAGCGTATACAGTGTGACCGGCGACCCGGGTTGCTCGCTCGAAGCATTGGTCGTGCGGGACTCCGAGGCGGCCGCGCAACGCCTGCGCCACTGGCTGAGGCTGCAGGACTGCAAGGCACCCGACAGCGCCAGCCTCAGGGAGTTTGTGCGGCAACTGGCGGCGGCCTCAGCGGATGCCGCGCCGCGCCTTGACGCGGGCAGCTACGTACTGCAGCGCTATCGGGGTGCGGTTTACCGATTGCCGCCGCAGCACGATGCTGCGCCCGCCGGGTCGCGTTCGCTACCAGTGGGGCAGCGCTTGCACGTCGCGGGGGTCGGGCAGATCGCCCTGGTGCCTGCGGCAAGCCAGGGGCTTGCCCTGCAGGCGGCTGATACCCCGCACGTGACCTGGCGGCTGGGCGGCGAGCGTGTGCATCCGGCGCGTCGGGGCACAAGCCTCACCTTGAAGGCCCTGTTGCAGGAGCGCCGGGTGCCGCCCTGGTGGCGCGATCGCGTGCCGCTGCTGTACCTGGGCGAGGAATTACTTGCGGTGGGCGACCTGGCGCTGTGCGACAGCAGTCGCTACCGGGCCGCAGCCGCAACCGGGGAGACGCTGTGGCGGCTGCAATGGGAGCGATTCCCGGGCGCTTGCGATTGAGCTGGCCACGCCTTTCTGATACGCTGGCCGCCCATCTTTTTGTGGGACGTGCACCAGCCCGGATTTTTCCTTGCGGGCCCGGAAGCGTGTTCTGTTTGCCCGGTTTAACTGCGTAAAAGGCTATTCATGACACGTTACGTCTTCGTCACCGGCGGTGTGGTTTCCTCGCTCGGTAAAGGCATCGCCGCAGCCTCCCTGGCTGCCCTTCTGGAAGCCCGTGGCGTCCGTGTCACCCTGCTCAAGCTGGACCCGTATATCAACGTCGATCCCGGCACGATGGCCGTTCCAGCACGGGGAGGTGTTCGTCACGGAAGACGGCGCGGAAACCGACCTCGACCTTGGCCACTACGAGCGCTTCACCAACTGCACCATGCGCAAGGCGAACAATTTCACCACCGGGCGCGTCTACAACACGGTGCTGCGCAAGGAGCGTCGCGGCGATTATCTGGGCGGCACGGTGCAGGTGATTCCGCACATTACCGACGAAATCAAGCGCCGGGTGGTGCTGGGCGCCGATGATGCAGAGGTGGCGGTAGTGGAGATAGGCGGTACGGTGGGCGATATCGAAGGCCTGCCGTTTCTCGAAGCCGCACGCCAGTTACGGGTGGAAATGGGCCCGAATCGCGCCATGCTGATGCACCTGACGCTGGTGCCTTACATCGCGACCGCCGGCGAAATCAAGACCAAGCCAACCCAGCACTCGGTGAAGGAACTACGCTCCATCGGCCTGCAGCCTGACATACTCCTGTGTCGCTGCTCGGTGGAGATCGAGGAGAGCGCGCGCAAGAAGATTTCCCTCTTCACCAACGTCGAGGAGCGAGCGGTGATTCCGCTGCTGGACGCGGACTCCATCTACAAGATTCCCGGCATGCTGCGTGATTTTGACCTGGACGACTTCGTGTTGGAGCGCTTTGGCATGGATCGTCCGCAGGCCGACCTGTCTGAATGGGACGACGTGGTGGAGCGTGAGTTTTCCGCCAAGCGCCATACCGTGCGCGTGGCCATGGTGGGCAAGTACATGGATCTGCTGGACGCCTACAAGTCCCTGAATGAAGCCCTGGCGCACGCGGGACTACGCACGCTCACCGACGTACGGATCGAGCACATCGACGCGGAAGATATCGAACGCGATGGTACCGCGGTGCTGGACGGGGTGAACGCCATACTGGTGCCTGGCGGGTTCGGCGATCGCGGGATAGAAGGCAAGGTCATAGCGGTGCGCTACGCACGTGAAAACAATATCCCCTATCTCGGAATCTGCCTCGGCATGCATGTGGCGCTGGTGGAGTACGCGCGCCATGTCTGCGGGCTGGAGGCTGCCAATTCCACGGAGTTCGACCAGGCAACGCCACATCCCGTTATCGCCCTGATCACCGAGTGGATGAATGCAGACGGCAGCGCCGAGCGCCGCGATGCCGCCTCCGATCTCGGTGGCACCATGCGTCTGGGCGCGCAGCCCTGCCACCTGGAGCCGGGTAGTATCGCGCGCGAGATCTACGGGCGCGATGTGATCCACGAGCGGCACCGGCATCGGTACGAGGTGAACAATAATTACCTCGAGCCGCTGGGCAAGGCGGGTATGCGGTTTGCGGGGTTTTCTGCGGATCGCTCGCTGGTGGAAATGATCGAACTGCCGGGTCATCGCTGGTTTCTCGCCTGTCAGTTTCACCCCGAGTTCACCTCGCGTCCGCGGCGCGGTCACCGCTGTTTACCAGCTACATCGAGGCGGCTATCGGGCACGCGGAGGAACAGGATTCTGCCAGGCAGAGCGCGGGGTAGTCACAGTGACCGACCAGACGATACAGCTCGGCGATATCCAGATCGCCAATCACGCGCCGTTTGTCCTGCTCGGCGGCGTGAACGTACTGGAGAGCCGCGATTTCACCCTGGCGGTGGCGGAACATTACGTGGAGGTGTGTCAACGCCTGGGCATTCCGCTCGTGTTCAAGGGGTCCTTCGATAAAGCCAATCGTTCATCTATTCACTCGTTTCGCGGCCCCGGCCTGGACGAAGGGCTGGCCATTCTCTCGGCAGTGAAGGCGGCCTTCGACGTGCCGGTGATTACCGACGTGCACAGCCCGGAGCAGGCGGCCCCCGTGGCCGGGAGTGTGCGATATTTTGCAGCTTCCGGCGTTCCTGGCCCGCCAGACCGACCTGGTGACGGCCATGGCGCGACCGGTGCCATTATCAATATCAAGAAACAGTTTCTCCAGTCCGTCGCAGATGGCGAACGTGGCGGAGAAGTTCGCCGAGTGCGGCAACCAACGCGTGATGCTCTGTGAGCGCGGCAGCAATTTCGGTTACGACAATCTCGTGGTAGACATGCTGGGCTTTGGCGTCATGAAACGAACCTGCGCAGACGCGCCGCTGATTTTTGATGTGACGCATGCCTTGCAATGCCGCGACCCCGGTGGCTCAGCCTCCGGAGGCCGTCGCACGCAGGTGGCGGAACTCGCGCGTGCCGGCATGGCCGTGGGCCTCGCCGGTCTGTTCCTTGAGTCGCACCCGCAACCGGACAAGGCGCTCTGTGACGGTCCCAGCGCGTTGCCGCTGGGGCAGCTCGAGGCGTTTCTTACCCAGGTGAAAGCGGTGGACGAGCTGGTGAAGTCGCTGCCGCCCCTGACTATCGAATAATCCGTACGGAGTATTGATGGATGAGTAATATTTCAAACGTGCAGGCCTTTGAGGTTATGGATTCGCGGGGTAACCCCACGGTGATGGCGGAGGTCACGCTGGCCTCCGGAGAAGTCGGTTCGGCCTGTGCGCCGTCGGGCGCCTCCACCGGTTCGCGCGAAGCCCTGGAGCTGCGCGATGGGGATCCGCAGCGCTACCTGGGCAAAGGCGTGCTGAATGCGGTGGGTAACGTCAATGGTCCCATCCGCGATCTGTTACTCGGTCGTGATGCGCTGGCGCAGCGTGAGCTCGACGCCGCCATGCTGGAAGCCGACGGCACGGAGAACAAGGGCAAGCTGGGCGCCAACGCAATTCTCGCGGTGTCGCTGGCAGCGGCCAAGGCCGCCGCCATGGCCAGGCGTGTGCCACTGTACCAGCATATTGCGGATATTAACGGTAGCACCGAATTCAGCATGCCCGTGCCCATGATGAATATTCTCAACGGCGGCGAACACGCGGACAATAACGTCGATATACAGGAATTCATGGTGCAGCCCGTGTCCGCGCCGAGTTTCGCCGAAGGCCTGCGCGCGGGCGCGGAGATCTTCCACCAGCTGAAGAAAGTGCTGTCGGCTCGCGGCCTGAATACTGCCGTGGGCGACGAGGGCGGCTTTGCGCCGAACCTGCCCTCCAACGAGGCTGCGCTTGAAGTGATCGCCGAAGCGGTGGAAAAAGCAGGCTACAAACTGGGCAGCGATATCACCCTCGCGCTGGACTGCGCCGCCTCGGAGTTTTACGTCGAAGGCGTCTATAACCTGGCCGGAGAGGGCAAGCGCTTCAACAGCGAGGAATTCACCGATTACCTGTCGGCGCTGGCGAAAAGCCATCCGATCATATCCATTGAAGACGGGCTGGATGAATCCGACTGGGACGGCTGGAAGCTGTTGACGGAAAAAATTGGCGATCGCGTGCAGCTCGTCGGGGACGACCTGTTCGTGACCAATACGCAGATTCTGCGAGAGGGTATCGAGCGCGGCGTCGCCAACTCCATTCTGATCAAGTTCAACCAGATCGGCAGCCTGTCGGAAACCCTCGACGCCATTGCCATGGCCAAGGCTGCGGGTTATACCGCGGTGATATCGCATCGTTCCGGTGAAACCGAAGACACGACGATTGCCGATCTCGCGGTGGCTACCAGCGCCGGTCAAATAAAGACGGGCTCCCTGTGCCGCTCGGATCGCGTGGCGAAATATAACCGTTTGCTGCGGATCGAGGCGGAACTGGGGGGCAGGGCGCCCTATCGCGGCATGGCGGAGTTCCTCAGGGGATAGTGGCTTGCGCTGGTTGCTTGCCGTGCTGGTAGCGTTGCTGCTGCTGTTGCAGTACCGACTCTGGTTCGCAGAGGGCAGCCTCGCGGAGCAACAGCGTCTCAAGCGCCAGGTGCAGGAGCAGACACGAATCAACGAGGAACTGCGCGACCGCAATGCGGTGCTGGAGCGCGAAGTGCTGGAACTGCAGAACGGCAACGCCGGGGTGGAACAGCGCGCCCGTGAACAGCTTGGTCTGGTGCGCTGAGGCGACGTTTTTCAGGCGGTGACCGACCCTAACGAGCCGCGGAGTTGCGCCCGTGAGCGCACTCTGGGCGGTAGTGCCTGCTGCCGGCACCGGTGCGTATGGGGAGATACCCCGAAACAGTATCTTCCCGGCTGGCGCCTGCGTGCTGGAGCGCAGTTTGAACGCAGCATTGCTGGCGACACCTTCGGAATGGCCGCCGTGAGCGTTGCGTTGCACTCCGGGGATACGTTCGCCGGGCTCGCGCCCTGCAAGACGCGCGAATTGTTCGCGTGCGCGGTGCCGCAGAGCGCAGCGGGCTCGGTGCTGGCGGGTCTTGAAGCCCTGCGAAGCGGGCCGCGGCCAGCGACTGGGTACTGCACGACGCGGCGCGTCCCTGCGTGCGCACCGAGGACATAGCCGCCCTGGTCGAGGCGGTCACCTCGACGAGCGTGGGGGGCTTGCTGGCCGAAGCCATCGTGGTGGACACCGTCAAGCAGGTAGACGACATGCGCAGGGTAGTGGGTACGCTGGATCGTGCGCGCTGTGGTCGCACAAACACCGCAGATGTTTCGCTTCGGCGAGTTACTGTCGGCACTGGCGCAGGCGCATGCGCGCGGGCCTGTCGGTGACCGACAGGCGTCCGCCATGGAACTTGCCGGCTACCCGGTGCAACTGGTGCCGTCTTCGCGTGAAAACCTCAAGATCACGCGGCCGGCCGACCTGGCGCTGGCCGAGTTTTACCTGGCACGGCGTGAGGCCGGTGTATGAGCGCGTCCGCGACGCCCGTGTTCCGGGTGGGTCATGGCTATGACGTGCATCGTTTCGGTGACGGGGACGCCATCGTGCTCGGCGGCGAGAGAATTCCCCATGGGCGCGGACTGATCGCACATTCCGACGGTGATGTGCTGATTCATGCCGTGTGCGATGCCCTGCTGGGCGCGCTTGGCGAGGGCGATATCGGCCGCCACTTTCCTGACTCCGACGAAGCCAATGCGGGCATAGACAGCCGCGTATTATTGCGCGCTGTGGTGTCCCTGGTGCACTCGCGCGGCTGGAAGCTGGCGAATCTCGACAGCACGCTGGTGCTTGAAGCGCCGCGCATGGCGCCTCATATCACAGCGATGCGCGAGAACCTTGCCGCAGATCTCCAGGTGGATAACGCTTGCGTCAACGTGAAGGCCACAACCACCGAGGGCCTGGGTTTTGCCGGGCGCGAGGAGGGCATTGCGGCGCATGCGGTGGTTCTCCTTCACAGCGACCCGGAATGACTGCCACGGCGCCGATCGCGGCACCCACCGCATGGGGGGAGTCTCCGGGCGAGGCGGTGATTCGTGCAACGGCGGAGGATTTCCGCGTCACGGAGATCCCCGGCTTTGACCTGTCGGGCGATGGCGAGCATGTCTTCCTGTGTCTGGAAAAACGCTACCTCAACACGGCAGAGCTGGCCGAGCGTCTGGCAGCGCTGAGCTCGGCGCCCCTGAGGGATATCGGATACAGCGGCCTGAAGGATCGCAACGCGCTCACCAGCCAGTGGTTCAGTGTGGGCATGGCGGGGCGGTCGGAACCGGACTGGTCAAGCCTTGAAGCGCAGGGAGATGTGAGATAGCTTGCGCTTGGCCGACATCAGCGCAAGCTGCGCCGGGGCACCCACAGCGGCAATCGGTTTCAGCTGCGCCTGCGCGATGTGACCGCGCCGCGCGATGCGCTGATCGCTCGCCTGCAACTCCTGCACAACCGGGGCGCGCCGAATTACTTTGGTCCTCAACGCTTCGGGCGCGCGGGCGCGACGTTGTTACAGGCTGAGCGCTGGGCGCGCCGCCCCACGCGGGTATCGCGGGCGCGCAAGAGTTTGTATCTCTCTGCCCTGCGCGCCAGCCTGTTCAACCGGCTGCTGGCGGTGCGGGTTCGCGACGGCAGCTGGAACCGCCTGTGTGCAGGCGATCAGTGTATGCTCGCCGGCAGTCGCAGTTTTTTTACACCCGATTTGCAGGCCGATGATCTGCAGGCACGCCTTGCTGCGGGCGATATTCACCCCGGCCTGCCGCTGTGGGGTCGAGCGGGCCGATCGGCCGAACCTCTGCCCGAGCACTTCTACTCGCAGCTGGGCGACCTCGCGCCTGTCGGCGCATTTCTGGAAGGGGCAGGGTTGGAGCTTGCCTGGCGGCCCACGCGCTTGCTGCCGGATGACTTTTCCTGGCAGTTTTGTGATGATGGCGCCCTGCAGTTGGATTTCACCCTGGGTGCCGGCAGCTACGCCACCGCGCTGCTTGCGGAGCTCGTGCGTTACAGGGAGGGTGACGCAAACACAGGGGCAGACGGGCATCGCGACAGGGGCAGCATCAAGAGTGACAGGCATCGTGAACAGGGCTGATCTCGACGGCATCGGCATGACCTCCCGTCGTACCCGGGAGCGCCTGGTGCAGCGCCTTGTGGAGCAGGGCATCCGCGACCAGTCAGTGCTGGACGTGATGCGCGCCACACCGCGCCACCTGTTTCTCGACGAGGCCATGGCGCACAGGGCCTACGAAGACGTTGCCCTGCCTATCGGCTTTCAACAGACGCTGTCTCAGCCCTACATCGTCGCACGCATGACTGAGCTCTTGCTGGCCGCCGGACCCGTTCGCGAGTGCTGGAGATCGGCACCGGCTCGGGCTACCAGACCGCGGTGCTGGCGCAACTGGTGACAGAGGTCTTTAGCGTTGAGCGCATCAAACCCCAATGAAGGCAAGGCAGCGCATGCGCCAGCTCAAGTTGCGCAACGTGCAGATGAATCATGCCGGATGGCGCGTTGGGCTGGCCCGAGCGCGGCCCTTCGACGGTATTCTCGCCGCCGCCGCGCCGGAGCGGATCCCGAGGCGCTGCTGGAGCAGCTGGCGCCGGGCGGCAGGGCTGGTGATTCCCGTAGGCGCGGCGTCGCAACAGCTCCAGGTGGTAAGCCGTACCGTTGAGGGCTACCGACGGAAATCGTCGAGGCGGTTTTTGCCGCTGCTCCCGGAACGGAGCGTTAACCCGGTGACGTCCTTCGGCGTTTTCGTGCGCGGCCTGTTGATGGGCGCTGCGGATATCGTCCCGGCGTGTCCGGCGGCACCATGGCCTTTATCACCGGTATTTTACGATACCTTGCTCGCCAGCATCCGGGCCGTGGACCTCGAGTTCCTGCGGCGTGTCATCAAGCTGGATATCGCGGGCGCCTGGCGCATGTCAACGGCGGTTTCGCTGGCGCTGCTGGCCGGTATCGCGACCAGCGTATTTTCCCTGGCGCGCGGATCGGCTGGGTGCTGGAGTATCACCCGGTACCGTTGTGGGCGTTTTTTCGGCGATTCCTCGCCCGCACTGGTGCTGCTCAGCGGAGGTCAAACGCTGGAACGCCGCCCGGGTCGCCAGCCTGCTGGTGGGCGCGGCCGGGCACTGGCGATCGCCCTGTCACCCGTGTTCGAGATGCAGGCAGGCCTGACGGGTGTGTTTCTCGCGGGCTTCCCTGGCCATTTGTGCGATGCTGCTGCCGGGTATCTGGGGAGTTTTATCCTCGTCCTGCTGGGCATGTACGGCACGGTGCTTTCCGCGATCCGACAGCTCGATCTGTTGTTCATCGCGGTCTTCGCCTTCGGGGCAGGCTGCGGCCTGCCTGTGTTTTTCTCGTTTGCCGCACTGGCTCTGCAGCGTTTCCGCATCAGGCGACCATGGCGCTGCTGACGGGCTTCCTGTTTGGTTCCCTGGCCGTGGTGTGGCCCTGGAAACGTGTGTTGCAGTGGGTGCCCGGCAGCCATGGGGAACCACGCGCAGCGCAGCTGCTGCCGGTATCTCCCGCCGATTACGTGGTGTATAGCGGGCAGAATGCGCAGCTCGGCCTGTGTGTGACATTGATGCTGGTCGGCTTCGCGCTGGTCTGGTTTATCCACGCCCGTTGGGGAGACGCCTGAGTACCATGAGCCGTGCACCATGAACCGCGGGCTGGCGTTGGGGTTGCTGTGGCTTGCGCTGAGCCTGCTGGCTGCCTGCGGCGGTAACAGCCGGGCGCCGGTTGAAGACCGCGGTGCCTACCCCGGTGCTTCCAGCGCCCCGTCTCTGGGTACATACAGCGTGCAGCGCGGCGACACCCTGTACTCGATTGCCTTCCGCTATGGCCTCGATTACCGCAGGGTGGCGGCGGCCAACGGCATCGTTGAGCCTTACCGTATTTACCCCGGCCAGCGGATTTTACTGCGCGAAAGCCTGGCTGCAGTGGCCGCACCGGCGCCGCGGTCAGCGGTTCATGCACCAGGGTCGGCGACTGTTCGACCGGCCCCTGCGGCCGCCCCTCCCGCGGCAACGTCCGTGCCCGCTGTCTCGCCATCCGCACCTGCGCCGGGTGCGGCCGCTGTCGCTGCGGTACCGCCTCCGGCTCTGCCCGCTCCCGCAGCGCCCAGCACGTTTACGGGTCAGCAGGTGGGCAGCTGGCTTTGGCCAACCCGCGGGCGCCTGACGCGGGGGTTTTCCGCCAGCGTGCACAAGGGCATCGATATCGATGGCCAACGAGGCGACCCGATCATCGCGGTGGCAGCGGGCAGGGTGGTGTATGCGGGCACCGGTATCGTGGGTTTTGGCGAGCTGTTGATTATCAAGCACAACGACGTCTACCTCAGCGCGTATGGCCACAACGACCGGCTGCTGGTGAAGGAGGGTGATCTGGTCAGCGTGGGTCAGCATATCGCCGAGAAGGGCAGTTCCGGCACCGACACGGTAAAGCTGCACTTTGAAATCCGCAAAGAGGGCAAGCCGATTGACCCGCAGAGGTTATTGCCGCCCCGGTAGCGCAGGGCAAACAATATGGTCCCGGGGAAGTAGCGCGGTTGTTCGGTGACTTGTGGGCCCCTCCACACAGCAGCCCCGCCGTGTTTGCAATTCAGAATAATTCTGGGTTAATCTGATCGGCCCGGCGAAATAATGCTCTGAGTCCTTGCAGCGGTAAGCTCGCAACAATAATAGAGTGGGATGTGTGGCCATGGAAGCGGATCCGTCAATCACAGGGTCGAAGCGGCGTGCAAGGGCTGGTGCAGATGAACCCGGCGCTTCTCCCGCTGAAGGTATGGTCGCTCTGGCCCACACGGGCGCCGAGGAAGGGGAAGTCCCCGAAAACCCAGCTGACGACACCGAGTTTCTGGCAGACGCCCAGGACTTCGATGACGACCAGGATGTCCACTTCGAGAATGCCAAGGCGAACAGCTTTCACAAGGTCGAGAAATCCCTCGATGCCACGCAGCTTTACCTGAATGAGATCGGCTACTCACCGTTGCTCACCGCCGACGAAGAGAAATACTACGCGAGGCTGGCGCGCAGCGGCGATGATGCCGGCCGCCGGCGGATGATCGAAAGTAATCTGCGGCTTGTGGTGAAAATCTCGCGCCGCTACATCAATCGGGGCCTGACCCTGCTGGACCTGATAGAAGAGGGCAACCTAGGCCTGATCCGCGCGGTCGAAAAGTTCGACCCGGAGCGCGGTTTCCGTTTCTCTACCTATGCCACCTGGTGGATCCGCCAGACCATAGAACGGGCCATCATGAACCAGACGCGGACGATCCGTCTGCCGATTCACGTTGTGAAAGAGCTGAATGTCTACCTGCGCGCGGCGCGTGAGCTGACGCAAAAACTCGATCACGAACCGACCGCCGAAGAAATTGCCGCACTACTCGACAAACCGGCAGCCGACGTCAAGCGCATGCTCGGCCTCAACGAACGCGTCACCTCCATGGATACGCCGGTCGGCCCGGATTCAGACAAGGCCGTGGTGGATACCATCGCCGACACGCGCGTCTGTGATCCCTCCCAGTTGCTGCAGGAAAACGACATCAAGGACAATATTGCTGTTTGGCTTGACGAGCTTTCCGACAAGCAGCGAGAAGTGGTGTCGAGGCGTTTCGGCCTGCGGGGTTACGAGAGCAGCACGCTGGAGGAGGTGGGGCGTGAAATCGGCCTGACCCGCGAGCGCGTGCGCCAGATCCA
Organism: Halioglobus sp.; assembly: GCA_041396005.1. GTDB lineage: Bacteria > Pseudomonadota > Gammaproteobacteria > Pseudomonadales > Halieaceae > Marimicrobium. The sequence continues at coordinate 99,625 of JAWKZK010000004.1, read as the reverse complement.
GGTAGAGGCACTCAAGCGCCTGCGTTCAATTATGGAAACCCAGGGCCTCAGCGGCGATTCCCTGTTCAGCTGAGCCGTGCATCTGCCGTCGCCTGACGGTATCCTCGAACCACTTCATCAAGCACGAGAGGCGATAATGTCAGATGACCTGCGTTCGGCCCTGAATCTGCCGCCACTGGATCAGGTAGGTTTTGTGGTGCGCGATCTTGAACAGGCCCTGGCCCTGTACCAACCCATGTTCGGCGAATTTGCCCGTATGGATCCAGGGCCCATGACGTACGATTATCGCGGGCGCGATGAAAGCTGCGAGATGCGCATCGCCTTTGCGAAGAGCGGTGACCTCGAGATTGAACTCATCGAGTGGGTCGCGGGCGGGTGCCCGCACAAGGAATTTCTCGATGCCGGGCGCGAAGGCATGCACCATCTGCGGTTTCGCGTGGACGACCTGGACGCCAAGGTGGCGGAAGCCAGCGCCATTGGCTACAGCGCCGTCTGGAGCAAGCGTTACGGTGAAGGCCTGGCGGTAGCGTACATGGAGCGCGCGGGTGATCCCCTGATTCTTGAGCTGTTTGAGAATCTACATGGCTAGCGCCGTCGGCAGGGTGCGCGCCGGCCGGCCGGGTCGACGCGTCACCGGGAGCGTGCCGCCAGATGAGGGCAGACTGGTGAGCGCCCTGTCGGGCAATGCTGGCATGCTGATTCAGTAAATAGCGAATTCGGCTTGTGCCGGTTTGCAGCCGTCCACGTTGATGGAATAACGATACGTGCCTTTGGGCACGCCTTTACCCTTGACGCGACAGCGCAGCTTGCCCTTGTCGTTGCTCTTCAGGTCACATTTGTGCTCGCCCTGATCGACGAAGGGGTTGCTGTTGCCCTGATCGAAACGCAGTTCGAAACGTTCCTTGCCTTTCATCTCCCAGGCCAGGTGTTTCTCGGTGCGAGTGCAGACGCAGCCGTCTTTCTTCTTGCATTCGTCGCGACCGTCCGCCTTGTCGTTCTTGCAGTTGTCGTGGTCGCCCTTGAATTGCGCTGTGACCTGGCATTGCGCGCCCTCGGGGCGGTCCACCTGCAGCCGTACCTTCTGCTCCCTGGCTTCCGCCTGCACCTGCGGCGCGATCAGTGCGCTGACGGCGAGCAGTGCGATGGCGACAAGGCCTTGCAGCGATAGAGTGCGTGGCATGGCGTGTCTCCTCTCCCGGCGGGTGTCAGCGTTCCAGATACTGCAGTTTGTCTTTCTTGCCGGCCCACTCCTCGGCATCGGGGAGGGCTTCTTTCATCTCGGTGATGTTCGGCCAGATTTCCGCCAGCTCGGCATTCAGCTCAAGGAATACGGCCTGGTCTTCGGGTAACTCATCCTCAGAAAAAATGGCGTCTACCGGGCATTCCGGCTCGCAGAGCGCGCAGTCGATGCACTCATCCGGGTGAATGACCAGAAAATTGGGGCCCTCGTAAAAACAGTCTACCGGGCACACTTCCACGCAGTCGGTGTGTTTGCACCGGATGCAGTCTTCGCCTACAACAAAAGTCATTCCTACCGGGCCTCGTATGATGTCAGCTTGGCTAAGGGGCGGTAGTTTACCCGCACCCGGGTCACAATAGAAGCCTCTGAGGCGCTGTGCGAAGTCGGGCCCGGCGCGCGTAAGCCTTGGATTTTAGGCGGGTTTGTCGAGCAGCGCCTGCAACTCGTAGAGTGCGTCCAGCGCCGCGCGGGGCGACAGGCCGTCGAGTTCCAGGCCTGCCAGCCGCTGCAGCACGACATGCTCCTGTGGCGCGCTGAAAAGGTCCGATTGAAACTGCCTCGCAGATGCATCGGCGGTTGCTGTCGCGAGGCCCTTGCCCTGCTCCAACTCCTTGAGTTTTTCGCGCGCCGCAGCAAGCACTGGCGCCGGAATGCCGGCCAGTTTGGCGACCTGCAGGCCGAACGACCGGTTGGCCGGGCCTTCCTGGATGTTGTGCAGGAACACCACGTGGTCCTGGTGCTCGGTGGCATCAAGATGCACGTTCGCCATGCTCGGGCACAGCCCGGGCAGGGCGGTGAGCTCGAAGTAGTGCGTGGCGAACAGCGTGAACGCGCGCACCTCGCGCGCCAGTTGCACCGCTGCGGCCCAGGCGAGGCTCAGCCCGTCGAAGGTGCTCGTACCCCGGCCCACCTCGTCCATCAGCACCAGGCTGCGCGGCGTCGCATTGTGCAGGATATTGGCGGTTTCCGTCATTTCCACCATGAATGTCGAGCGACCGGAGGCCAGGTCGTCCGAGGAGCCGATGCGGGTGAAAATACGATCCAGTGGAGCGAGCCGCGCCGCCGTGGCCGGTACGTAGCTGCCGATGTGTGCGAGCAGGGCGATGATCGCATTCTGGCGCATGTAGGTCGATTTGCCGCCCATATTCGGGCCGGTTATCAGCAGCATGCGGCGCGACGCGTTGAGCAGGGCATCATTGGCGATAAAGGGTTCATCCAGCACCTGTTCCACCACCAGGTGGCGCCCGCCGACGATTTCGAACACTTCCTCCTCGCAGAATTGCGGCGCGCAGAGCTGCAGGCTGTCGGCGCGCTCGGCCAGGTTGGCCAGCACGTCGATCTCGCTCACCGCCGCCGCACTATCCTGCAGCGGCCCGAGCTGTTGGTTCAGGATTTCCAGCAGTTCCTCATACAGCGCCTTTTCCCGCGCCAGTGCGCGGCTCTTGCTGGACAGCGCCTTGTCCTCAAAGGCCTTGAGCTCCGGCGTGATGAAGCGCTCGGCGTTCTTCAGGGTCTGGCGGCGAACGTACTCGGCGGGCGCCTGGCTCGCCTGCGCGCGGCTGATCTCGATATAGTAGCCGTGCACGCGGTTGTAGCCGACTTTCAGCGTGGAGATGCCCGTCGCCGCGCGCTCGCGCCGCTCGATTTCCAGCAGGAAGTTGCCGGCGCCCTCGCTGATGTCGCGCAGTTCGTCCAGTTCCGTGTCGTACCCCTGGGCAATCACGCCGCCGTCGCGGATCACCACGGGCGGGTTTTCGACCAGCGCGCGCGCGAGAAGCTCGCACAGCTCGGGATACTCCCCCGCCTGTGCGTGCAACGTGTCCAGCAATGGCGCACTGCACTGCCGCAGTTCCGCACGCAGCTGCGGCAGTGCGGCCAGGGACAGGTGCAGACGGGTGAGGTCGCGCGGCCGGGCCGAGCGCAGCGCTACGCGGGTGAGAATCCGCTCCATGTCGCCCACCGACTTCAACAGGCTGCGCAGGGGTTCGAACGCGTAATTCTCGCAAAGCGCGGCAATGGCCGCCTGCCGCGCGTTCAACGCTGCCACGTCGGTGAGAGGGCGGTGCAGCCAGCGTCGCAACATGCGGCTGCCCATGGCAGTCGCGCTGCGATCCATTACGGACAGCAGGGTGTTGCGATCACCGCCTGCCAGGTTGACGTCGATCTCCAGGTTGCGCCGCGTTGCGGCGTCGAGGATGACGCTGTCGTCGCGGCGCTCCTGCGCGATCGCGCGGATGTGGGGCAGGTTGCCACGCTGGGTGTCTTTGACGTACTGCAACAGGCAGCCAGCGGCGCCCAGTGCGAGATCGAGCTCATCACAGCCGAACCCCCCGAGGTCATGTGTCTGGAACTGCGTGTTGAGTGCACGGCGGGCGCCATCGGTATCGAACTCCCAGGCGGGCTGGCTGCGCGCGCCTGTGCGCCGGGTGACACCAGGGTGATAGATGTTCTCGTGGTGCAGCAGTTCCGCCGGATCGAGCCGCGTGAGTTCGCCCTCCAGCGCCTCGTCACCTTGCACCTCCAGCACCCGGAAGCGCCCGCTGGACAAATCCAGATAGGCAATCCCGAAGCGTTCCTGGTGCTGCGTGATCGCCATCAGCAGGCGCTCGACGCGGTCTTCCAGCAGCGCCTCGTCAGAGAGCGTGCCGGGCGTGACCACCCGCACCACCTGTCTGTCTACCGGTCCCTTGCTGGTGGCCGGATCACCGATCTGTTCAGCAATGGCCACCGAGACACCGGCCTTCACCAGCCTGGCGAGATAGCCCTCCGCCGCATGGTAGGGCACGCCTGCCATCGGGATAGGCGCGCCGCCGGATTTGCCGCGCGCGGTGAGCGTGATATCCAGCAACTCGGCGGCCCGTTTGGCGTCGTCGTAGAACAGCTCATAGAAATCCCCCATGCGATAAAACAGCAGTTCCTGGGGGTGTTCGGCCTTGATGCGCAGGTATTGCTGCATCATGGGTGTGTGTGAAACCGATTGCTTCAACGCTGTGTCGTCCCGCCCTTATCGCTCATGCCGCGCAGTGTAACGCGTCACGCGGCCTGCTGCGCATCGTGCTGCTCGCACCAGCGTAGCAACATGTCGTCCAGGGCTGCCCGCGCCTCCGTGACCCGTTTGCCGGCGCGCAGGTCGGCGAACACTCGCGCGAGTTTGCGTCGATCCGCGTCGTCCAGCTGCTCCAGCAGATTATCATCCAGCGTCAGCTCGCTGCGGTCGGCATGCGTTCTGCTGCACAGCAGGCGATGGTGCAGTAGCGCACGTCCCAGCAACACGAACGGAAAGTTCACGTTCCTGCTCGGGCCGAAACGCAGCAGTTGCCCGCCGGTGGGGATGCCCTGAACCTTGATGCGCGCTATCTCGTCGGCATAGCGCAATGCGCCGATGCCGCCGGTGACGGCGCCCACGGCGCCGGAAGTCAGGGTAGCCAGGCCGCCCAGCAAGCCGCCGGTTGCACCGTCCACCACCATGCCGGCCCCACCGCCCAGCAGTGCGCCCGCGGATGAAGCCACCACCGCGAGCGCGCGTTTGTTCAGCCCCCAGAGGTACCAGTTTTCCAGGTTGAACAGGTCGGAATCCTCCAGTGCCAGGCCGGCCTCGCTGCGCTGCAGGCTGTGATAGTGATACACCTCTTCCACCTGGCGCCGGTTGCGTCGTTCACGCGCGGACAGCTCCTGTCGATAGCGCAGGGCGAGCGCTTTCTGTGCGGGCTCCGTGGGCATCCCCTGCAACAGGCGCTGGGAGGTGCTGAATGTCAGGGCGTCGCAGAGCATGTCGCCGATCAAGACGCTGGCGGCGCGGTGCTGCGCCGAGCGCTCGGCGCGCAACACGCTTACCGCACGCTCGAGTGCGGCGCGCCAGTGGGTGTCCAGGTGCCCGAACAGTTCCAGCAGTTCGAGCTGCTTGTCGTATTCGGCTCGGTGCGCGTTGAAGCTGCGCACGGTGCGGAAGTACTGGCCAAGGCCCGCTTCCCATTCCGCGGCGTAATCATCGTTGTCCACCGGGTTGATCAGTGCGAGACTGGGTCGGCCGGTCCAGCGCAGTATCTCCATCTCTGCTTCGTAGTCTGCGGCGAACGGGCAGGAACCGTCCACCACGTAAATGATGCCCGCGCCCTCCACAATCGGTGACAGCAGTTCGCATTCGTCGTGAAAACGCGCGTCCTGGCGGTGGACGTTGACGAATTCGCGCACGGCGTCGGCACGCGCCGAGGCATCGGTACAGTGCGCCTGTAGCCAGTCGAGCACCTCGCGTGCGCGCTGGATGCCCGGCGTATCCACCAGCATGTACAGTGTTTCACCGTCTACCGTCATCGGGAACGAGCGCGCCTCCCGCGTGGAGCCCGATCTGGCGTCGATGTAGACCGAGTCATCCCGCGCCAGGGTCGCTACGATGCTCGATTTGCCCTTGTTGGGCCTGCCGACTACGGCGAATGTCGGTATGGTCATGGCGTGACCACCCGGTTCAGCAGGCCCACGTCAACGCGTCGAAACGGCAGGGGGCGGGCGAAGCTGCGCCAGTCTTCCACCTTGCGATGCGGCACCGCCTTGCCCGCCAGCGGCAGCAGGTAGATGCTGCAGTGTTCGATATTGGCGAGCACGGCCAGCAGGTCGGCCAACTCTGCCATCGGTGGCTCCCAGGATTTCACCACGACCAGCAGATGATCAAAGCCGGTTGTGGCCTGTTGTTCGAGCTTCTCGCGCTCCGCGCGGAAAGAACCGCCCCCCACCCGCAACAGATTGCGCGGGTCAACGGCGAGCAGTTCCTCAAAATTCGCCGGTGATTCGTCGCCCAGCGCAGCACTCCAGTCGAGGAGCAGCAGGTGGCCGTCCAGCGGCACGCTGGCCGCTGTGGGTGCAGTATCGCCGGCCGCCTGCGCCTGTGTCGAACCGTGGGCGGCCTGCGTGCTGACCAGCGGCCGTCGCATGCGCTGCAGCACCAGGCGCGCGCCGGGGTAGGCCAGGAAACTGCGCCGCACGAGACGCGGATAGTAAAGTGTTGCACCGATCCACAGTAGCAGGCGGGGCAGCAACGCATAGACCGTCAGGCTCAGGAAGAGAAACCCCCACCAGCCGCGCATGCGCTCGATACCGGCCTGGTCAATGCTGTATATCGCCGGGTGGAAGCGGCTGCTGGCGATCACGTCTGGCGTCACGGTGGCCCAGGGCGCGAGGGTCGACCAGGGGGCGGCGAGCCCGGCAGTCGCGGATTGCATGAGCCCTGTGCTGACGGGAAACGTCGAGCCCCACACGAAACTGAAGTCCGCCAGTGCCGGCACGATAACGAACGCCAGCAACGCGCCCAGCGTAAACAGCAGTCCCCAGGCCTGGCCGTAACGCAGCGCCAGCAAACGTACCGCGGAGGAGACCTCGCGCAGGTCACGGGCATCCGGCAGGCTGCGCAATGCCAGCCAGCGCGCCGGGCTGGAGGGCAGCACCGGGGCCACGCTGCCGCGCGCCATTCGCAGCAGAACAAATGCGGACAGTGCACTCATGGCGCACTGCAACAGCACGAATACGCTCAGCAGCACCAGCACGTTGACCAGTCCGCGGCCGCTGCTGAGTAAAAAGCCGGCCATCGCCATAAAACCCAGCAGCCCTGCAGTCAGGCCGCTCAAGGGTAACAGGGCGCCGGTGCGTGGGGCGCTGTCCCGGGGAGCGGCAACGCCATTCAGCCAGCACAGCAACTGCGCGGCGTCATCATCGTTGGGGCAATTCGCGGCCAACTGGTGATCGCGCGAGCGCAGGGCGTCCATGGACAGCTCACGGTCTTTCTCGAGCTGCTCTGCCAGGCGATAGATATCCCGAAGATCAGGTGTTGTCGGCACTGCAGCGTCGTCTCAGGTCGTGTCTAAAGTGTGCTCGTGACAGTGAAGCCGTCTGTCCCGGAAATACACCCGGAAGTACAGCGGGTTTTAAGATACAGGGAAACTGGCTGCATGGGGAGCGGCGCTGCGGTCGAGCAATTCAAACCGGGGTGTTTGAAAAGTTGCTTGCCCCTGAGCCGCTACCTCCTGTTCAATGGCAGGCTCATTGTACGCGCCGGCTATTGTGATCCGCGCTGTGTGGTCGCTCGTACCGGTGATCGAGCAGCGGCGGGAATCCTCGCTGTGGACAGCGCCGACAATAACAACAGGGAGTCTGGATATGCCTTTGAAAGTGGTCGTTTGGGGCACCGGAAATGTGGGTCGCCCCGCGATTCGTGCCGTGGTGTCGCACGCCGGACTTGAACTGGCGGGCGTTATTGTCGCGAGCGAAGGCAAGCTGGGACTTGACGCGGGTGAGATTGCCGGCCTGGGCCCGGTGGGCGTCATCGCTACCAACGATTCCGCCAGCCTGCTCGCGAGCAGACCCGACGCCGTGGTGTATACGGCGACTGCCGATACACGCCCAGCGGAAGCGATGGCAGACCTGATGGCGTGTCTGGAGGCGGGCATCAACGTGGTGTCCACAGCATTCTACGCATTCCTGCACCCGGGCTCCGCGCCTGCCGAGGCACTCGCGCCGCTGCAGGCGGCTTGCGAAAAGAGCGGTGCGTCCTTGTTTGTCTCGGGGATTGATCCGGGGTGGGTGATGGACTGGCTGCCCGTGGTCGCCAGCGGCGCGGTGTCCGGCATTCGCGAAATACGCGTGCGCGAGGTGTTCAACTACGCGCTGTATGACCATGCCCCAGGTGGTGCGCGAGGTGATCGGCTTTGGCGGTGATATGAGTGAGCTGCCCATGATGCTGCACGATTTCGCGATTGAAATGGTCTGGGCGCCCATGCTGCGCCTGATGGGCGAGGCGCTGGACAAGCCGGTCGATGACATTGAGATTCGCGTTGAGCGCCTGCCGTTGGAGCGCAGTATCGATGTGCCGGGTATGGGCCGTTTCGAGGCGGGCACGCAGGGCGCCTTCCGCTTCGAGGTGATCGGCAAGCACCGGGGCAATGCGCTCTACGTGCTGGAACATGTGACGCGCATCGATGATGACTGCGCCCCGCATTGGCCCTACCCGCCCGAGGGGCGCGGCTGTCACCAGGTGATTATCAGCGGTGATCCGGATCTGCACCTCACGGTGCACGGCGAGGACCATCACGAGCCCGGCGCGGCCGGGGGCGGCAATGCCAGCGCTGCAAACTGGGTAGTGAATGCCCTGCCCGCGGTGTGCGCGGCAGCGCCGGGTGTGGTCACGGCCTTCGACCTGCCGCGTATATCCGGCGCCGCGCAACTGGTAGTGAGGTAAGACCCGCATGAACGATCAGGCAGCAGCAACACCCGAACAGCCGGAAACCCGCTCGCCGACCTCGCTGGACGAGGCGTTGCAGTCGCTGCCCGCCCGCAGTGCCCGGGGTTTGCGCCTCGCCCGGCTGGCGGGCACCCACGCGCTGGTATTGCTGCTGGCGTTCAGCCTGTTCGCCGCGGCCGACAGCTGGCGTTTGTTGAGCGGTCTGGGGGTTGCCAGTGCGCTCGCCGTGGCGACGGGAGCCCTGGCCGGCATCACCTTTACCACCCTGGTTCATGAGTGGTTCCATTACCTCGGGGCTCGATTTTCCGGCGGCGCTTACGGCATACCCGAGAAAAAGGGCTTGTTTGTGTACGATTGGGATTTCGCCCGCAACAACGTCAGCCAGTTTTTTTTCATGAGCATCGCCGGCACCGTCGGCGGCGTTGTATCGCTGGTGCTACTGTGGGCCAGTCTGCCCGCTGATACACTCGGGCGAGCGGCCGTCTACGGCGGTGCGGTCGCCGGGTTCGTGTTCGGCACTGTGATCGAGTGGCCGGTGCTGCGTCGCGTGCGGTTCGGCGGCGAACCCCTCGCCGAACTGTCGAAAATCAACCAGCGTGTGCTCACCCAGGCGTTTGTCGCCGCCGCGCTCGCTGGTATTGCGACGCTGCTGATTCTTCATGCTTGAGCACCCAGGTGCGAATAGCCGTATGACCAAGGAGTACCTCTATGAAAACCCTTTGCAATGTATTTGCGGCGCTCGCGCTGATGGGCACGCTGATGGCTGCGGAGCCTTCGCGAGCGGACGATGAGCTGCGCCGTATCGTCGTAAACGGCAGCGGCAGCGCCGAGATCGCGCCGGATATGGCATTGCTCACCCTCACGGTGAATCGTGAGGCGGCAACGGCGCGTGCGGCCGTCACGGAAAATTCGAAGGCGATGGCGGAGGTGATTGCCGCCATGCGTAAACTTGGCGTCGCTGAACGCGATCTCCAGACAACCGCCTTTTCCATCCAGCCCCGTTACACGCATGTGCCGCGGGTGAGTGGCAGCCAGCAAGACACGCGCAAGTTTGTCGGGTACACCGTGCGCAACACCCTGAATGTGCGCCTGCGTGATATCAGCAAGGTCGGCGAGGCGCTGGACCAGTCCGTCACGCTCGGTGTGAACGAGGGCGGAGACATTGCGTTTGCCAATGATGACCCCTCAGCCGCGCTGGAGCAGGCGCGCAGGCAGGCCGTGCAGGATGCCACGGCCAGGGCGCGCACGCTGGCCGTCGCCGCGGGCGTGACCCTTGGCAAGGTCATGGAGATCAGTGAGCAGTCGTATTACCCGGTGCAGCCGAGACCGATGATGCGGGCGATGGCTGCCGACAGCGGTGAAGTGGCGGTGGCCCAGGGTGAAAACAGCTACCAGGTCAGCGTGAATATGAGCTTTGCGATTGAGGGCTGACGACGACAATCCAGGGTGGTCATGGGCATTGAAATAGACCGCACCCGCTTCGCCCCTGAGGACTATGAGCGGTTCCGGGACGCCCTGGAGCGGAATCTGCAGGCCCTCGCCGAGTTGCTCGCTGAACCCGGGTTTGGTCGTGGGCCTGCGTCCATCGGCGCCGAACTGGAGATGTATATCGTTGACGCCGCAGGGCGCCCGCTGCACGCCAACACCGAAATCCAGCAGGCCGCGAACGACCCGCAGCTCGCGCTTGAGCTGAATCGTTACAACCTTGAGTACAACCTGAGTCCGCGCTTGGTGAAAGAGCAGCCCTTTCGGGCGCTGGAACAGGAAATGCTGGAAAAACTGCGGGCGCTGCGCGACGTTGCGGCGACCCGGGGCGGACGCATCGTGCCCATCGGCATCCTGCCTACGCTGCGTGAGTCCGACTTCGGCACGCACTGCATTACCGACCGCAAGCGCTATCACGCGCTGGTGCGGCAGCTGTTGTTGCGACGCGGCGGCACGTTCCGGGTTGATATCCACGGCGAGCAGCCGCTGGAACTCGAGATGGCGGATATTACGCTGGAGGGCGCGAACACCTCCTTCCAGGTGCACTACCGGGTCAACGCGGATGACTTCGCCGCGACCTTCAATGCGATTCAGCTCGCCACGCCGTTGGCGGTGGCCATCGGCGCCAATTCGCCCACGCTGTTCGGGCATAACCTGTGGCATGAAACGCGCGTGCCGCTGTTCAAGCAGTCTATCGATACGCGGCATATCGATCGCTACTCCTGGAACCCGCCGCCGCGCGTGAATTTCGGCCAGGGCTGGGCACGCCGGGGCGCGCTGGAACTGTTTGCCGAGGTGGTTCGTATCTACCCCGCGCTACTGCCCATCTGCAGCGCGCCGGAGGCCCGTGAGGGCCAGCAGGCGCCCTCGCTCGCGGAACTGCGTCTGCACCAGAGTACCGTGTGGCTGTGGAATCGGCCCATTTACGACCCCGTGGACGGCGGCCACCTGCGCGTGGAAATGCGCGCGCTGCCCGCGGGACCCACCGTGGTGGATATGGTCGCCAACGCCGCGTTTCTCATCGGTCTGGCCGAGGGCCTGAAACCGCAGATCGAAAACCTCCTGCCCGCCATCCCCTTCACCATTGCCGAGTACAATTTTTATCGCGCCGCACAGCACGGACTCTTTGCGCGGCTGGTATGGCCAGACACCACACAATCGGGCTACCGCGAACAGCCGGTAGGCACGCTCATCGAGCGCCTGCTGCCGGTGGCGGCAGAGGGTCTTGCCGAGATCGGCATCGATGCCGGTGAATCGCAATATTACCTGGGCATTATCCGGGAGCGCCTCGCAAGCCGGCGCAGCGGTGCCATATGGCAGCGCTCGCGAACGGCGGCGCTGCGTCGCGGTATGCCTGCAGAGGCTGCGCAGCACGCGATGCTGGAAGAATTCATGGCGCACAGCGAGAGCAACAGGCCGGTGGCGGAGTGGCCCCTGTGAGACGTTTCAGCTTTATTCGCAACCCGCGAGCGCGTGATCTGGGCGACAGTGTCGAAGACTTCCTGCGTGCGCTGAACGGCCCCGCCTGCATTTTTTTTGAGGGCGAGGACTCAAGCCGCACTCGCGCGCTGGTGACGCTGCTGCACGGCAATGAACCGTCCGGCGTCATGGCGCTGTTTCGCTGGCTGAAGTCCGGGCGCAGGCCGGCGGTGAATGCGGTGTGTATCGTGGCATCGGTCGCCGCTGCGCTGGAGCCGCCGCTGTTCACCCATCGCATGCTGCCGCGTGCGCGCGATCTGAATCGCTGCTTCCGCCCACCGTATGACGACGCGCAGGGCGCGCTGGCACAGGAGCTGCTGGAAATCCTGCACCTGCACCATCCGGAGGCGGTGGTGGACATACACAACACCTCCGGCTCCGGGCCGTCGTTCGGCGTTTGTACCTTCATGGACGCCCGTCACGATGCGCTGGTGGGCTTGTTTACGCAACGGCTGATCGTGTCGCACCTGGGGCTGGGCGCGTTGATGGATATTAGCGAGCACAGTTATCCCACTGTTACCGTGGAAGTGGGCGGCCGTCTCGACAGCGAGGCTCATGCCCTCGCGTGGGAGGGCCTGTGCCGCTACCTCGCGGCCGACCAGCTGTTCGGGGAGGCCGCTAGAGCCGTGCCGATGGAGCGCCTGCACGATCCCATACGACTGGAGTTACAGGAGCACGTGACCCTCACTTATGCGGCGGCGCCCGATGCCAGCTACGACATTACGCTGCGGCCAGATATCGAACATCTCAATTTCGGGACGGTTGCGCCCGACACGCTGCTCGGCTGGGCGCAATCGCCGGCGGCTTCGTTGTTTGTCGCCAAAGACGAGGGCGGCCGCTGTGCCGTGTCGCGGCTGGTGCGCATCGATGGCGGGGAGATCTATCCGGCCCAGGCCCTCAAGTTATTCATGATTACCAACAATGCCGCCATCGCCAGCGCCGACTGCCTGCTGTACGCGGTGGCGGAAGACGGCTCGGCGATCGGGCCCTACCCGCAGTCGGTGCCCGACGAGCCCGCAGAACGTACTTGACCCAAGCGAAGCAACAGGAGAAGCAGCATGCGCATTGGAATTTTCGCTGGCACCACGCCTGACACGCAGTTTGATCTCAATGGGCTGGTCGCCTTCGTGCAGGACGTGGAAGCCCGCGGCTTCGATTCGCTCTGGCTGCCGAATATCTTCGGCCTGGATGGCGTGGGCGCGTGTGGCATCCTCGGTTGGGAAACCGAACGCCTGGAACTGGGCACCGCTGTAACGCCCAGCTATCCGCGCCACCCCGCCGCCCTGGCGCAGCAGGCCATTACCACGCAGCTTGCCTGTGGCGGGCGCTTTACATTGGGGGTCGGGCTGTCGCATCAACTGGTGATCGAAGGCATGTTCGGACTCTCCTATGACAAACCGGCCCACCATATGGCGGAATACCTGCAGATTCTGTCGCCGCTGCTGCGCGGCGAGGCAGCGGATTTCGCTGGCGAGCAGCTCAGCGCGCACCTGAAACTGGAGATCACCGATGCACCCGTGCCGCTGGTCGTCGCCGCGCTGGGCCCGGCCATGCTGAAGCTGGCCGGTCAGTACGCCGACGGCACATCGCTGTGGATGACGGGCCCGAACACCATTGCCTCGCATATCGCGCCGGTGATCAGCGGCGCAGCCTCGGGCGCCGGCAGGTCGGCCCCGCGTATTGTGTGTGGCATGCCGATTTGCCTGACCAGCGACGCAGCAGCGGCGCGCGAGCATATTGCCAGCACGCTGCAGGTATACGGCATGTTGCCGTCCTACCGGGCGATGCTGGATCGGGAGGGCGTGGCGGGTCCCGCCGACCTGGCGATGGTCGGTGACGAATCCGCGCTGCGCGCCGGGCTGGAGCGGCTGCGAGACGCCGGGGTGACGGATTTCAATGCTGCGGTGGTGCCGGCGCCCGGCACGGGGATTGAGGCGACGCTGGCGTTCCTGCAGGCCGAAAAGGGCCGGTTTGCCGCGGCATCGCGCGAGAATTCCTGACAGCAAATCAACCCGGATGCGCACTGGATATGCGAATAAAAAACGTCAATATGCACACGAATATTCCGTGAAACCTCGGGGTTGCATGACTAGTATGCGCGCATCGACCAGGGGGTTCGGCCCCCGCAAGTCGTAAGCAATCCACATACTGAAAGTCAGGAGTTTTTGAACCATGAAGAAAGTAGCAGCGATCATTGCATCGGCGCTCATGTCTGTATCCATGCTGACTGTTGCAGGCCCCGAGGCCGGCGACAAGAGCTTCACCATTTCAGGTACCGGTAGCAGCGACAAAGACTTCGACGGCAATTCCTACGGGGTTTCCGGCGAGCTGGGTTTCTACTCTACCGAGCACCTGATGTGGGGCGTTCGCCAGAGCTTCAACGGTCTGGTAGGCGACGAAGTGAACGACGCCTGGAACGGTTCGACCCGCGGTTTTATCGACTACCACTTCGGTAGCGGTGCAGCGCGCCCCTACATTGGCGCGAACCTGGGTATGATCTACGGTGAGTCGACGAAAGACAGCGGTATTGCCGGCGTTGAAGCGGGTGTGCGTTGGTTCGTACAGGACAGCACCTTCATCGGCTTCGGTATCGAATACGCGTACCTGTTCGACGACAGCGACGACATCGACAGCAGCTTTGACGATGGCGCGTACTTCTACACGCTGGGCGTAGGTTTCAACTTCTAAGCCCGACGCAGGCATCGCCTGGTCAAGCCCCGGAGTCGTCTGGCTCCGGGGTTTTTTTTTGTCCCGCATTCTTCAGCCCGCCGGCTGAGATCGGGGCCAACATTGTCCGCTTCGGCCCCCTGGACTAAGCTTATCCCTCGTCAGCGCCGCCGGTTGCAGCCCGCATGGGATGCACGGGGTGCCTGCGTCGCGCGCAGCCGTCAGGGACAGGAGGGTCGCCATTGAGCAAATCCGCGCTTTTTCGCTGCATGGGAGGGCCACGCGCCCTGCTGGCCCTGGGCCTGACCGGCATCTGTCTGTCCTGGACGGGCCCATCCCTGGCGGAGATCTATCGCTGGGTGGACGACAACGGCAGAGTCCATTTCGGGGACAGGCCGAAGAATCCCGACACGGCCGCATCCGCCACCCCCATAGACATCCAGCAGGCCTATCAACCCGTCGAACGCACGGCGCAAGACGTCGAGACGTATCGGCAGGAACAGGAGCGCGTTTTTAACTACCAGACCGAGCGCGCGGCGAGAGAGCGGGCAGAGAAAGCCGAACAGGCGGCCGCAGCGCGGGCGCAGCTGGATGAAATCTGCGCACGCTATGCCGATGACGTACGCAAGTTCAGCTCTCTCACGCCGGATGCCGACGGGCGTCTGGTGCGGTACTACATCGAGGAAAACGGGAAATCGGTCTCCGAGGAGCGTCAGCGCAAGTTAGTCGCAGAACTGCGCGAGGAGATGGCGCGTGCCGGCTGTCGCTGAGGCATGGCGCCTCAGGCGGGTTTGCGTTTGGCGGTAGCCCGCGGCTTGCGTTGACGAGCGGGTTTCCCGGTACGTTTCTTCGGCGTTGCTGCGGGTTTTCTGCGCTGTTTGGCGCCGGCCTCCCGGCGTTCGGTCTCCTGCGTGGCAGCCGTGCGGAGTTCTAAGAAGGATTCCTCCAGACATTCACGGTAGAACTGCGGGTCCGGCAGCATTTCCCGGCAGGACACGAAGTTGATGGTGAGTTTGCCGGCGCCGCTGATCACGGCATGAAACAGGCCCATCATATGCAGCAGCGGCCCGATACCCATCATCATATGGACGTTGGCCCCCGCCAGATACAGCGGGAACTGCGGCCCCGGCACGTTCGAGATAATGGTGTGAAAGGGAATGGGGATATCCGACCGCGTGGCCGCCAGCATCGCCGCCTGGAAGCCCCAGCCCAGCACCTGCGGAATGAGTATCTCGCTGATATCCACGATCACGCTGGAACCCAGCGTGTTGCTGTAGCTCTTGGAGGATTCCGCATTGCTGTGAACCGCCCGCAGCCGCTCGAGCGGGTCCGCGATGTCGGTGGCCATACCGATCACCAGCAGGCCCACCTGGTTGCCGGTGGAATCGCTGTTGCGTTCGGAGCGGGTGTTGACCGGCGCGCCGCAGCTCAGGCTGCCCTCAGGCAGTTCCTGCTTGCTCGCCAGGTAGCGCCGCAGCGCGCCGCCGACTACCGTGACCACGATATCGTTGATAGTCACGTGGTTGTCCAGGGCCCTGCGGATCGATTTGAGCTCGTCGAGCTCCATGATCAGTGCATCGGTCACCCGGGTTGAAGATACGCGGGTATTGAAGCGCGTACGCGCGACCAGTGGTTTGCGCGGCTGGCCCTCGACGCCGGCGCTCTCGCGATTGGCGCGGATCACGGCGGGCACCAGGTTGCCAACCGTCTCGAGAAATTTCATGGGCCGCTTCAGATTGTGCACGTAGGCGCGCGACCAGACCTGCCACGGTGACGGATCGCGTTCTCCCTGCCAGGTATCTTGCACCTGCGGCGGCGCCACCTCATCCGTCAGGCTGTGAATGGCGGTGATGATCTCTGCACCGGACACGCCGTCGATGGCCGCGTGGTGAATCTTGAGCATGATCGCAAAACTGTTCTCGGGCAGGCCCTCCACACCGCTCAGGCCCTCGATCACGTAGGCTTCCCACAGCGGCCGTCGCATGTCCAGCCCGCGCGCCTGCAGGCGTGACAGCAGTATGCAGAACTGGCGCCAGTCACCGGGCTTGGGCAGGGCGAGGTGGCGCACATGAAATTCGAGGTGAAAGTTGGGATCCTCCACCCAGTAGGGCGTGTCGAGCCCCATCGCGCCGCCGGCGAGTTTGCGCCGGAAAATGGCCGACTTGTGCAGGTTGCGCTCGAATACGGTGAGGATCTCCTTGAAGCGCACGCGACCGCCGGCGCGGTGGGACTGATCGTAGATGATCACCGGGCTGATGTGCATGGGGGTATGCACGCTTTCCTGTTGCAGAAAATTGCAGTCCATTTCGGTGAGTTGCTGCATAGTTCAGACCTTTATGGGCGCTCTGTCATCGCGGTGCGGGTATGGCGGGGCGCCGGTGTGGCTGCGGTATGGAAATGCTGCAGGATGATCCCGCCCTGCGCCGGCCATCATCCAGCACTTTGCACCTAAGAGACGATGTGGGCAAGTCGGCCGCGTACCCGCATTGTGGCAGGTATCGTGATTCCGCAGGCGCCGATGTGCGCGCTGGCCGTGCGACAGGCTGTGGCGCTCTCAGGCGTTGATGTGTCGCCAATTCAGGCGGGTCCCGGTGTGGCCGCTCGCGCTGCGCGAATTTAATGGTTTCGGGGGCTTGCAATCCTTTTTCCAAACACTGAGTATATGTACAGTAGTTTGTCGGGTGGTTCAAACAGGGTCCTGATCAGGGTGGTCTTCAGGGTCAGGTGCCTGGCAGCAGTCAGGGGTCCGGAGCAGGGCCTGCACTCACAATAGCGAGAGGGGTTAAACATGGATGCCAACAAGCAGAAAGCACTGGACGCGGCACTCAGCCAGATCGAACGTCAGTTCGGCAAGGGCACCGTTATGCGCATGGGAGACAGCGAGCGTGTCGCGATTCCCGCGATTTCTACCGGGTCGCTGGGGCTGGACATCGCCCTGGGTATCGGTGGCCTGCCCAAGGGGCGAATTTGCGAAATCTACGGCCCGGAATCATCCGGTAAAACGACCCTCACACTGCAGGTGATCGCAGAGGCGCAGAAGAGCGGCGGTACCGCGGCGTTTATTGACGCCGAACACGCGCTGGATCCCATCTACGCCGAGAAGCTCGGCGTACAGGTCGACGACCTGATCATGTCGCAGCCCGACACTGGTGAGCAGGCGCTCGAGGTGGCGGAAATGCTGGTGCGATCCGGTGCCGTCGACGTACTTGTGATCGACTCTGTCGCCGCGCTCACGCCGAAAGCGGAAATTGAAGGCGAGATGGGTGATTCCCACGTCGGCCTGCAGGCGCGGCTGCTGAGCCAGGCGATGCGTAAATTGACCGGCGCGATCAAGCAGACCAATTGCCTGGTGATCTTCATCAACCAGATTCGCATGAAAATCGGTGTGATGTTCGGCAGCCCGGAAACGACGACCGGTGGTAACGCCCTCAAGTTTTACTCCTCGGTGCGACTGGATATCCGGCGTATCGGCGCCGTCAAGGACGGCGATGAGGTGATCGGTAACGAAACACGCGTAAAAGTCGTGAAGAACAAGGTGTCGCCACCCTTCAAGCAGGCTGAGTTCCAGATCATGTACGGGCAGGGCATCTATCGTATGGGTGAGGTGATCGATTGGGGTGTGAAGCTCAACCTGGTGGATAAATCCGGAGCCTGGTATGCCTACAAGGGCGACAAGATTGGCCAGGGCAAGGCAAACGCGGCCAAGTTCCTGTCTGACAATCCTGCTGTCGCCAATGAGATAGAAAGCCAGATTCGCGCCCAGATGATGACGGTACAGGTGCCGAACAAAAAGACGGCGCTGGTCGAGGGTGACGAACTGGCCGACGCCGAGCTGGCTGAGCCCGGAGAATAGGGCACTCAATCTCGACTGACATGGGGTCAGACGCAGTTTTTTCAGGCACCGGGTTTCCACGCCACCCACTCTCGCGCCCGGTGCCTGTTTTCTGGCGGCAGCCTGCTGGTCAGTCGTGCCGGCACTGGTCTTGTGTTTTTCCTTTCCCGATGTGTTTCAAGCCTCACCGCTAACCCATGGCCTCGACATCCGCGACTGACAACGGCTCGTCTGACCCCGCCTCGATTCGCCTGGCGGCGATGAATCTTCTGGCGCGCAGGGAACATTCCCTGGGGGAGTTGCGACGCAAGCTGGGCCGGCGCTTTACGGATGCCAGTGCCGTGGAGGAACAGTTGCAGCGGCTGGCGGATGAGGGCCTGCAATGTGATCGGCGTTTTGCAGAGAGTTTTGTGCGTCAACGTATCCAGCGCGGCCACGGTCCGCTGCGGATCCGGCAGGAACTGCGCCAGAGAGCGCTGGATGCAGCCGTTGTCGACGCCGCGCTGGGTGATGCGAACGTCGATTGGGAGGCGCTGGCCGGCCATGTGCTGGAACGCAAATTCGGGCTCTTGCCGGCCGAGGATCTGCATGACAAGGCCCGGCGCGCGCGCTTTCTGCAGTATCGGGGCTTCAGTCCGGAACACTATCGTGTGCTGATCTAGCGCTTGCATCGTTTGCAGCAATCGGGCAGGTTTGCAGCAGTTACGTGTGAAAATGCGTCAAACCACAGAGAACGCGGGAGACGGTGCTATGCGGCAGCCAGGTGTCAGCAACTTTGCGATGGGTATGATGTCACTGTTCCTGTGCGCTGTGCAGGCCTTCGCGCAGGATCCCCCAACCCTGACCTTGCCCTCCGTGGTCAACAGTGTCGAGAGCTTTGAGATTCAGCTGAGCGGCCCCGGCGAGTCGGGTGACATGCTGCGGTTTGCGGATGACGCGGGCGCTGTACTCGGGGGCAGCTATGCGTACGTTGGCAACGCGAAAAACGGGGTCGTGAAGCTTACTGCGCCCTTCGAGCCCGGTGATTACGCGGTGGTTTACCTGCGCGAGCGTGCCGTTGTCGGGAGCTACCCACTCACTGTACGTGCCGTCAGCGCCACGTTGCAGGCGGCTCCCTCGGTGGCGGCAAACGGGCACCTGGCGGTGAGCTTTAGCGGCCCACGCAATAACGGCGATTACCTGCAGTTTACGGATGCCAGCGGGACCCCGCTGCGCGGGCTGTACGCCTATGTGGGGTCAGCGAAGGACTTTTCCGTGCTGGTTCGCGCCCCCATCGAGCCCGGTGACTACGCCGTTGCTTATTTCACCGGTAAACAACCGATCGGCTCGGTGCCGGTGAAGGTCACGGGTGTGCAGGCTCAGGTAGAGGTGCCGGATGTGGTCGTCGCGGGAGCCCGGTTTGTCGCCCAGTGGCAGGGGCCGAACAACAGCGGCGATCTGCTTCGGGTGCGCGACGCCTCCGGCGCGGACACGGGAAGTTACAGCTATCCGGGCAATCATCCGGGTGAGTTGACCCTGCGTGCCCCTGAGCAGCCGGGACGCTATCAGGTGGTATACCTCACGGGAGGGCAGGTGATCGGCAATGCTTTTTTCGAGGTGCGTGACGCCGCAGCCGAACTCGAGGCGCCCGCTGAAGTGGCCGGGACAGAACGCTTTGACGTACGCTGGCAGGGTCCGGGTAACCGCGGTGACATGTTACTTCTCGTCGATCCGGAAAAAGAGGGTTACCTGGCTTATGGCTACATCGACGCCGCGCGCGGCGATACGGTCACGCTGCTGGCACCTGAAACCCCCGGGAATTACCAACTGCGCTACCACACCCATGGCGGTCGGACACTGGCGAGCCGCGCGCTGCGCGTGGCGCCGCCGGTTCGGGAGCCCGGAACACTGTTGGTGGAAGCGGCCGCCCAGGTTGCTCTAGGCCCCGACGATGCGGTGGAGGTCGTCCTGGACGCGTCAGGCAGTATGTTGCAACGCCTCGCCGGGGAACGCCGCATCGAGATAGCCCGGCGCACCCTGCAGGCGCTTGTGGCGGAGACGATTCCCGCCGGTACGCCCTTCGCGCTGCGCGTTTTCGGTCACCGCGAAGCCGACAGCTGTCGCACCGATCTCGAGATTCCCCTGGCACCCCTGTCGCGGGAGGCCGCGGGCGCCGCGATTGGCAGCGTGCAGGCCATGAATCTGGCGAAAACACCGATTGCCGCCTCGCTCGCCAGCACGCAGGCAGACCTCGCCGGTGTGACCGGCGAGCGCGTGATCGTGCTGCTGACGGATGGCGAGGAAACCTGTGACGGTGACCCTGCGGAGATCATCGCGGCGCTGCGTGATGCGGGCGAAGACGTTCGCGTGAATATCGTTGGCCTGGCCATCGATGATGCCGCCCTTGAAACCACGTTTGCGCGCTGGGCGAAGCTGGGCGGCGGCGAATATTTCCCGGTGTCGGCAGAGGCGGATCTTGCGTCGGCGCTGGTCAGTGCCGTCAACCCGGTGTTCACTGTTTTCGGCGCAGGGGACAAGGTGCTTGCGGAGGGCGTGGCAGGGGGTGAGGCGGTATCCCTGATGCCCGGCAACTATACGGTGGAGGCTGCGGGACGCCGGTACACCGTGGCGGTGGCATCCTCAACGGTGACCCGGCTGCGCCTCGACTGAGGCCTCCAGCGCCTCCATAACAAAGTCCAGACGATCCTGTCCGAAGAACATCTGGTCACCGACAAACATCGTGGGTGCACCGAAAACACCGCGCGCGACAGCCGCATCGGTGGCGTCAATCAGCGCGGTTTTTACCACGTTCGATTGCGCCAGCTCCAGCAGCGCCTGCGCGTCCAGGCCGGCGGCGTCAAGTGTGGCTGCCACTTGCGTCGCATCGCCCATATCGCGGGCGTCCACCCAGATTGCCTCGAACACCGCGTCAATGTAGAGCGACGCGCACCCCAGTGTTTCGGCGGCCAGCGCACCGCGCATCAGCTGCAGGGTGTTGATAGGAAAGTGCGGGTTGAAGTTCAGCGTTACGCCATAGCGGCGTGCGAATCGCGGCAGATCATGCTGCAGCATGTATGCACCCTTGGCGGGAATGGCGACGGGTGACTGGTTGCCGGTTGCCTTGAACACGCCGCCCAGCAACATGGGGCGATGGCGCAGTGAGAAATTCGCAGCTTCCGGCTGGTGACCTTGCGCATTGTGCGGTTGCTGCAGTTGCAGCAGGCGTTTATGTGCCAGGTAGGCGGTTGGGCTGCCCACGTCGAAATAGAATTCCACGGTGCGAGTCATACGTTGCTCCTTGATTACCAGCGCTCGTTCCAGGGGCGAATGTCCAGTTCAAAGGTCCAGGCGTTGCGTGGCTGCCGATGCAGCATCAGGTAGCTGTCTGCGAGATCCTCGGGTTTGACGATACCGTCGCTTGCCTTGAGCGCTTCGGCGTTGGGGACGTTGTCCCTGATCCATTGCGTATCGACCGCGGCGTCGATCACCACGTGCGCCACGTGAATATTACGCGGCCCCAATTCCCTGGCCATGCTCTGGGCGAGTGCCCGCAGGCCGCTCTTGGCGCTGGCGAAGGCGCCGAAGCCGGCGGCTCCGCGCACACTCGCCGTGGCCCCGGTAAAGATGATGGTGCCGCGTTCGCGCTCACACATCCGGCGCGCCGCTTCCCGGCCGGTGAGGAAACCCGCGAAACACGCCATTTCCCAGATCTTGAAGAACTTCCTGCTGTCGGTGTCGAGGATGCTCATGGGTACGTTCGCGCCCACGTTGAACACCACCACGGCGATGTCGCCGATCTCGCGTTCGATGCGGTCAAAGCATTCGCTGAGCTGTTCCTCGCGGCGCGCGTCGCAGCCGAAGGCGTGGGCTGAGTGGCCCTCGGCGCACAAGGCCTGCACGAGATTTGCAAGCCGATCCGGATTGCGCCTTAGCGCGCACACCGCCAGCCCGGCTTCGGCAAATTTGCGCGTAATGGCGCTGCCGATCGCATCGCCCGCGCCCACGATAACGGCAACCTGGTCTCGCATGACGTGTTCCGGAATCTGGAGTCGGTTGGAAGACTATAGTTCTATTATGGAATTAATCAAGCCCCAGGGTGATGCCCGGCGCGGATGTCCCGCGCGGCCATCAGTCGCTACGGTGGTCCGGGAGCAGTTTGCTCACCAGTACGATCTTGCCGTGCTGGCGCGTGCACCAGCGCAGGCCGTCGCGAAGCGTGTCGAATATCAGCTGGTCGTCGCCGCTGATGATGGTGCAAGTGGCGTGCGTGCTCACCTGCAGTCCGTCGATCCCGTTGAGAAAATCGATAAACCCCCGGATTGGCGGCAGGTAATCGGCATTGAAGGGATACAGGGTGAGTTCTGCTGTCATGTGCATGTGGGTGTCTCCATTGCGGTGATGCCGGCGCACGGCACTGTGAGGCCAGTCATACCCTGGATGCAAGCTTGAGCGGCGTCAGCACCTCCGTGCAATACAACTCGAGGCAGCGCCAGGCCTCGTCCAGCGGCATCCCGCCGACCAGTGGGTGGATGGCGGCGAAAAAGTCGTCTCGCTCGCGATGGCGGCGCAGGCATTCCTGTGGCGTGATGATCTCGTAGCGTTGTTCGCCTCGCAGCGCGTCGATGGACGCTGCGGCAAATTCCAGCGGACGATTCACGCCCGGCGTTTTCCAGCTCGAGTACTCCACCACTTCGTTGAGGAAGTGCCCGCCCAGCGTTGCCCAGGCCGCATCCGGCTCCGGATGTATGAACAGGACGGAAAAGTCCGCCGGCGGCGAGTGCGTAAACCCCCGGGTGCCGTGCGCCTCGCATTGGGCGTGGTAGTAGGCTTCCAGTTCGGCATCGGCCACGGGCGGTGCGAAGGGCAGGCCAAGTCGCGCCGCGCGGCGCGCGGCCGGCCGACTCATGCCGCCGACGAGAAAAAACGGGTGCGGCCGGGTGAACGGTTTGGGCGTTACGTTGATCAGCCTGCCGTTGTACTCGAAGGGGTCATCCGCCCAGGCCTTGAGGAGGGTTTCCAGCACGTGATCCATCCACTCGCCGCGTGCCGCAAACGGTTTATTGGCGATATGAAATTCGATCTCGCGGTAGCCCATGCCGGCAATAAAGTTGAGCCGGCCCTGGCTGAGGAGGTCCACCACGGCGATGTCCTCCGCCAGGCGCACCGGGTCGTACAGACTCACCAACAGCGCCATCACCCCGATGCCGCAGCGTTCGGTGCGCGCTGCGATGGCCGCAGCCATGGTGAGCGGAGAGGGCAGCCAGCCGTTCTCCGCAACGTGGTGTTCTTCGACATTGACGCTGGTGAAGCCCTGGGCATCGGCGAAGGCGGCCATGTCTATCGCCGCCCGGTAGCGCGCGGCGCGCAGCGCCGGGTCAGCTTCCGCGCCGGTGAGGTTCAGACGCAGGTTTGCGCTGAGGGTCACCCGGCTTCGCCCCGGGGATCAGGCCGCCTGCTGTGGCGCCGCCTGTGGGCCGCGAATCAGCGCTCCGGGCACAGCGCCGGTGTACTCACCGTTGCGCATGATGATTTCCCCGTTGACGATCGTGGCTACATAGCCGGTGGCGCCCTGGAACATGCGTCGTCCGCCGGCCGGCAGATCGAAGGTGATACGCGGCGGCTCCAGCTGCAGGGCGTCGAAGTCGATCAGGTTGAGATCCGCTTTCATGCCGGGCTCGAGCGTGCCGCGATCCAGTAGCCCTACGCAGCGGGCGGTGTCCTGGGTTTGCATTTTCACCACGTCTTCCAGCCGGAAGCGCTGGCCGCGTTTGCGATCACGCACGAAGTAGCTGAGCATTTGCGTGGGCACGCTGGCATCGCACAGGACACCGCAGTGCGCGCCGGTGTCGGCCAGGGACAGTACGGTGCTGTCGTCGGCGAGCAGTTCAGCCTGGCGGCTCAGGTCGCCCGCGCCATAACCGAAACAGGGGAAGTACACCACGTTCATACCGTCGTTACCGAGCATCAGGTCGTAGCAGTACTCCTGCGGGGGAACACCGGCCGCCGCGGCTTTTGCCGCGATGCTGTCCTCGGGCCCCGGCTCATAATTGGGCGGATTGCCCAGCTCGTAGAGCTTGTCGTAGCCGCCGATGATGGTGTCCATGAAGGCGTCGCCCATCAGAGGCAGCTCTTCCGCCAGAATGGCGGCGCGCACCTCGGGCTTGCGCAGTTCGGCAAGACGCTCAGCATGGCTCATGATCGACAGCGGGCCGTAGTTGGCGTGAAAACTGAACGGGTTGATGGTGCCGTCCCAGGACAACAGGATGTTCACCGGGCGCGCGCCCACGTGTGGAATCAGGCGGGCGCCTTCTTCTCGCGCCTTGCGTACGTAATCGAGTTGGGCCTGCACGCGGGGCCAGTCGCTTTCCTCGCGGAAGAACAGCACAAAATTCACCTGACAGTTGTTCTCGATAGACAGGCGCTTCATCCAGTCCATCTCTTCTTCCCAGTTGTTCCAGTCCGACACCACGCCGTAGATGCCCTTGCCACCGAGCTCGCCGATAGCCTTGCCGATCCCTAGCAGTTCGTTTTCATCGGCATAGGTGCCCGGCATGGCCTCATCGTGCCGCGTGGTGTGCAACTCGGTGCGCGAGGTGGTGAACCCCAGCGCGCCGGCGCGAATGCCGTCGCGCACGATAGCGGCCATTTTTTCTACATCGTCCGGTGTCGCCAGTTCGTTGTGCGTGCCGCGATCGCCCATGACATAGGTACGCACCGCGCAGTGCGGCACCTGTGCGCCCACGTCGATTGCCCGCGGGTAGGCTTCTACCGCATCCAGGTACTCGGGAAAGGACTCCCAGTTCCAGGCGATGCCTTCATGCAGGGCTGTCCCGGGGATGTCCTCCACGTCTTCCATCACCGAGATCAGGCGGTCATGCGCCTCATCGCTGCGCTCGCAGGGCGCGAAGCCGACGCCGCAGTTGCCCATGATCAGGGTGGTAATCCCGTGGTTGGCCGCGGGGGAGCACAGCGGATCCCAGGTGGCCTGACCGTCCATGTGGGAATGCACGTCCACCCAGCCCGGGGTGAGCAGTTTGCCGGCCGCGTCGATTTCCTCTCTGGCGCTGCCTTCTACCTTCCCCACGGCGGCGATTTTGCCGTCCTTGACGGCGAGGTCGCCGTTGAAGGCGTCGCGGCCGGTGCCGTCTACGATGCTGGCGTTGCGAATGATGAGGTCGTACATAGTGGGTCACCTTTGAGTTGCTCGTAGCGCAGTGTACTGAAGCGCGCAGCGTGTCGGTAGCCGAAGCACGGCCCGAAGAGCTGTACTGGTTTAACATGGAACACCGTCGCGCCGTGAAGGTCACGCGCGACAGGTAGTGATGGATCGTCTATGGTTAAGCTGTGTTTTTTTACAGCCCGCCGTCAGATCAGGAGTTGACCATGCCACTGAACCGCCGTGAATTTTCTCTCGCATCCCTGAGCGCGCTTGGCGCGCTCGGACTTGGCGCTGCGCAGGCAGCGGAGCCGACGGTGAATCGCCGTATCGTGCTGGCGGCTCGCCCGGTCGGGAAGCCCACCGTCCGGAATTTCCGGCTGGAGAGCGTGCCGCTGCCAGAGCCGGCAGCGGGCGAGGTGCTGTTGCGAACGCGCTATCTGTCGCTCGATCCCTACATGCGCGGAAGGATGAGCGCGGGTCCCAGCTATGCGCCGCCGGTCGCCGTGGACGCCGTGATGGTGGGGGGTACCGTGAGTGAGGTTGTCAGCTCGCGCAATCCCAGGTTCAGCGCCGGCGAGCTGGTGAACAGCTTCAGCGGCTGGCAGGAATATGCGGTGTCCAATGGGGCCGACCTGATGAAACTCGATCCGAGGATACCGCGTCCCTCCTATGCACTGGGCGTGCTGGGTATGCCGGGCCTCACCGCCTACGTCGGGCTGCTGGATATCGGGGAGCCGAAGGCGGGAGAAACGGTGGTGCTGGCTGCGTCCACCGGCGCGGTGGGATCGGTGGTCGGCCAGATCGCGAAGCTCAAGGGGTGTCGCGTGGTAGGCATTGCCGGTGCCCGCGAGAAGTGCGAGTACGCGGTGAAGGAACTGGGCTACGATGCCTGCATCAGTCACTATGATGCCGACATGGCCACTCAGCTCAAGGCTGCCTGTCCGGAAGGGATCGATGTGTACTTCGAGAACGTGGGGGGCAGTTCATGGGAAGCGGTAATGCCGCTGTTGAACAACTTTGCGCGGGTGCCCATCTGCGGCCTGATCGCGCACTATAACCAGACCGAGCTGCCGCCCGGTCCCGATCGCATGAGCATGCTGCAGGCGCTGCTGCTGCAACGCAGCATCAAGATGCAGGGGTTTCTGGTCGGCAATTATCTCCACCGCCTGCCAGACTTTGTCGGCGATATGACCGGCTGGCTGGCCGACGGCAAGATCACCTACCGCGAGGATGTGGTGGAGGGCCTGGAGAACGCCCCCGACGCTTTCCTCGGCCTGTTCAGTGGCGAGAACTTCGGCAAACTCGTGGTGAAGGTCAGCTAGGACGATTCTGCCATCGTGCGCCTGGTCATGCGTCTGCCGCGGCAGGACGCCTGAATGCCGATTGAGCTGGGCACCACTCCCTGGTCCTGGCGCGGGGCTATGCGGGCCGAGGCGCTGTGCGCGCAGGCCGAGCAGGCAGAAGCCATGGGTTTCGATGCGTTCTGGCTACCCGAGAATCACTTTGGCGCAGGCCGTTCGATACCGTCGCCAATGCTGTCGCTGGCTGCGGTCGCCGCCCGCACCCGCCACCTGCGACTCGGCTGCACGTCATACCTGTTGCCCATTCGGCATCCGCTGCAGGCCGCCGAGGAGGTGGCGGTGCTCGATCAGTTGAGCGGTGGACGCGTGATTCTCGGCGTCGGGCGCGGCGTGCAGGCGGCCATGTTCAGTGCCTTTGGCGTCGAGCCCGCCGACAAGCGCAAGCTGTTCGCCCGCAATCTCGAGATCATGCGCCGCGCGTTGCGGGGCGAGCCGGTGGTTGAGGATGAACACGGCAAAGCCCTGTGCCTGTCACCCCTGCCCGTGCAGCAGCCCTCGCCGCCGATCTGGGTGGCGGCCTTTGGTCCGCTCGCCCTGCGCCAGGCCGCAGGGCTCGGCCTGCCGTATCTGGCCTCCCCGGTAGAATCCCTGCAGGTGCTGGAAGACAACTACCGCCTCTTTCACCACGAGGTCGCCGCGGCCGGCCTGCCGCCGGTGTCGGTCATTCCGGTGATGCGCACGGTGTTCGTCACAGCGGATCAGGCGCAGGCGGATCGTGCGCGCAATGCGCTGGCGGACAGTGTGCCGCCCCCGATGCGTGACAAGGCGGCGGGCGTGGAAGACTGGGCCCTGGTGGGGGACGCGCAGTGTGTGCGGGATAAACTCGACGAGTATGTGGCGCGGCTGGGCGTCACGCATCTGGTCTTGCGCGGCGGCCTGCCCGGGGTCAGTGACGCCCAGCAGGTGGCAAGCCATGAGCAGGTGCGGGCGCTGGTTGGCGGGTGATGGTCTAGCGCGTGTACTCCGGGGCATATTTGCGCAGGGCGAGGGCCAGCCGGTCAAAGCCCTTGTAGCTCGCCAGTGCGGGCGGCGTGGTGGCAATGGCCTCGAACAGTGCCGGCATGGCGCCTGCCACACGCTGCAATGCCTCCAGTGGATGCAGGTAGATGCGAATGCTGAACACCACGGCGCCTGTGACGGGCAGGCGCTTCAAACACTGCCGCTCACAGCGGTAGAAAAGCGGAGTCTCTGCCGCCACATGCTGAGAACGCGGCCCACGCGCGTTCAGGGCATCGCCCGCCTGCAGCGACCAGTTCCAGCGCAGCACCGGGTGTTCGCTGCGTAAATGCCTGAAGAACCGTTCCACGCCGGGCAGCAGTGTCCGCTCGAAACCCGGTACCGGCTGGTGAATGGCGCCCAGCGGTTGGCCGATCTTGTCTTCGAGTCGCCAGTCACCGGGGCTGCACAGGCTGGCAGCCGTGAGCCGGTAGCAACCCTCGACCTCTTGCAGGAGCAGCAGGTCGTCCGCGACCCACAGCGAGCAGTTCCACAGCGGTTCCGCGCCCGTCACTGGCAGCGCCAGCTGGTGCGGCGTGAACAGCAGGCCGCTGGCGGTGTCTTCAAACACACCGGGCTGCTCGTAAAGCAGGTGTGTGCGCAGTGTGCCGGCCAACTCCCCGGCGGCGTCAGCCGCGTGGGGAAGGGCCTGGTAGCAGCGCTCTCCCAGCAACTGGCGCTGTCGCAGCTTGTGTGCATAAAAGCGGGGGAGCAGTTCATCTGTCTCGATCCACAGGTCGTCGTCAAGCGGTCGGAGGCCCATGGCGAGGATTTGCGGTTGACGCAGGTGCGGGAGGTAGCGCGGCAGGCTGGAATCGGGAAACACCTGCAATCCCCTTTCTAGAGCAGCAGCCCGGCGACCGCGCCGGTCATGCAGGTGGCGAGCAGTCCGGACCAGATCGAACGTGGGGCGAGCCTGAGAATATCAGCGCTGCGCTGCGGGCACAGCGCACACATGCCGCCGATCATGATGCCGAGACTGCCGAAATTGGCGAAGCCGCACAGCGCGTAGGTCATGATCAGGCGGCTTTTTTCGCTGAGCATGTCGGCCTGCATCTGGCCGAGTTGCAGATAGGCCACCAGTTCGTTGATGAACACCTTGGTGGCCAGCAGTTCACCGGCGACGGCCGCTTCCTGCCACGGAATGCCGATCAGCCAGGCGAGAGGCGCGAGGAGATCGCCGAAAAGCCCGACCAGCGTGAGCGGTTCGGTGGTGCCGGGTATCAACCCGAGCAGCTGATCCGCCAGGAATACCAGCGCCACGAAAACGATCAGCATGCCGACGATATTTGCCAGCAGGCGTAAACCCTCACTTGTGCCTGTCACCAGCGCATCCATGCTGCCTGCATAGGGCGACGACAGGTTGATCTCCACGCCGTCCCGGGTGCCCGGGTGTTCCGGTGGAACCATGATGGCGGCCAGCATGAGGGCTGCCGGCGCGCTGATCAGCGACGCCACCAGAATGTGGCTGAGCGCCCCGGGGACGCTGGCCGAGAGGATGCCCGCGTACAGACCCAGCACGGTACCGGCGACGGTCGCCATGCCGCAGCTCATGAGCATGAACAGTTCGCTGTCCGTCATCTGGCGAAGCTGCGGTTTGATCAGTAGCGGAGATTCGACCATCCCGATAAAGATCGAGCTGGCCGCCCCCACGCTGACCGCGCCACTCAGGCCCAGCGAGCGATCCAGCAGGCGCGCCAGCCCGGCGATGCACCAGGGGATAATACGCCAGTGCCAGAGCAGGGCGCTGAGGGCCGCGAACACCACCACAATGGGCAGGGCGCGAAACGCCAGTACAAAGCTGTGTTGCGGAGCAGTCACGTCGAACGGCGCCGCACCGCCGCCGAGAAAACCGAACACCATGCTGGTGCCGGCGGCGGTGGCGGCTTCAACGCCCAACACCAGGCGGTTTGCCAGCAACAGGGCGTCCTGCACCATTGGCAGTTTCAGCAATAGCGCCGCCAGCAGAAACTGTGCGATCAGCCCGCCAGCTACCAGACGCAGTGGGAAGCGCCTGCGATTGCTGCTCGCAAGCCAGGCCAGAAGGACTATTGCGGGCACGCCGAACAGGGCCTGCGACATCGGCGGGATTCCCACGCTGAAAAACCGATTGTGGGTATGACGTTAGTGGAGAGCCTCGCAAAAGTCCAACGCCGCACGTCTCGCGAGTGATTGCCGTGGCGCCGCCGCAGTCTGCCTAAGGGTTTGATTTACTATACATGCACACGCTGAATCGAGACGGCACTTGTTGCCTCATGTGCCGTGGTTCATGCTGCGCGAATAACCCGATGGAGATAAGAAGCATGCTATCCAAATTCGATGATTATCCCATTCACCAGACGGCTGAGCCGCTGTTTCACACCGCAAGCAGCGACCGGTTCATGTACGACAGGTACTGGTATAACGCGCATGCGCGCGACGGCAGCTTCTATTTCGGTGTGGCGCTGTGCCGCTACGCCAATCTCGGCATCATGGACTGTAGCCTCAGTTTGGCGATCGACGGACATCAGTATGCCTTCCATGGGTCAAGGCGCGCCCCCCAGGAGCCCACTGATACCACGGTCGGGCCTTTCGCGTTGCAGATTCTCGAGCCGATGGGCCGTCACCGCCTGGTGATCGAGAAGAACGACACGGGTATCGAATGCGACCTGGTATTCACGCCCCGCACCGCGTGTATCGAGGAGGGTCGGCAAACGCTGCGCAATGAGCGGCATATTGTGATGGATGCCACGCGTCTGGATCAGTTCGGCTTCTGGTCCGGCTGGATTCGCTATGACGGTAAGGAACTCAAGGTGGAGGGTGCCAGCACCTTCGGCCTGAAAGATCGCTCCTGGGGTATCCGCCCGGTCGGCGAGCCCTATACCGGTGGTGCGCCGCTGGCGGCGTTCCAGGCCGTGCATTTTTGCTGGATGCCGATCCACTGGGACGATGAGTGCAGTCTCGCGGGCTGGTTCGAGGATGAAACGGGTAACCAGTGGCACACCGACCAGGCCTTCCTCCCGCACTACCGCGACATGCAGGATATTCCCGGTACCAATGATCCCGCCGCGCGCATCTGGCAGGGCGAGGTGGAACATGCCCTGAGCATGATTCCCGGCACCCGGCGCGCGCAGTCTGCGGTGGTCACCATGCATGACCGTTCCGGCGAAAGCCTGACGGTGCAGTTGGAGCCTTTGCTGACCCACCGTATGAAAGGCCTGGGCTACCAGCATCCCCAGTGGGGTCATGGGAAGTGGCACGGGGAACTGGTGATCGGCGGCGAGAGCTGGAAAGACAGCGAACTGGATCCGCTGGCGCTGGAGAATCTTCACGTGCAGCAGATAGTGCGCGCCACCTGTGGTGACCGGGTCGGGCACGGCGTGCTCGAGCAGATGCACATCGGGCCTTCCACGCGCCTCGGCTTCAAGGATTGGTTTGATGGCGCCGCGTGAGGCCGTTTGGGGTGATTTCCCTGCGCCGGTGAGTCTCTCTATAATCCGTGGTCAGTCCGCTCACTTGTGGGGGTTCCCATGAATACAAAACACCCGAGCCTTCTTCGACGGGCAATCAAATGGCTGCTGGTGCTGGTCATCGTGCTGGCAGTGGCGGCCCTGGGCGCGCTCTGGTGGATCGGCGCCTGGAATCTGGTGTTTCCCAACCAGGATCACGATAGCGTAGCGCCCGCGCTGCCGGGAGATCTGACGTCGCCGGCGGTGCTGGTGTTCAGCAAGACCAACGGCTTTCGCCACCGCGAGGGCATAGCGGGCGGTGCCGAGGCGCTGCAGGCCATGGCCGCCAGGCACGGCTGGGGCCTGTTCCACACCGAAAACGGTGCGGTATTCAATGCCGCAGACCTGTCGCGGTTCCGGGTGGTCGTGTTCCTGAACGCATCGGGTGATATGTTGAACGAAGCGCAGGAGCAGGCGTTTCAGGCCTGGATGGAGCAGGGTGGCGGCTGGCTGGGCATTCACGCGGCCGGTGACAGTTCGCATGCCGGCTGGCAGTGGTACCGGGACAATCTGATCGGGGCCGATTTCACCGCGCACATCATGGACCCCCAGTTCCAGATCGCACGTGTGATCCTTGAGAATCATCAGCACCCGGTACTCAAGGGGATACCCGATTTGTGGGAGCACGAGGAGGAGTGGTATTCCTGGGAGCGCAGTCCGCGCGCCGAGGGCTTTCTTATCCTCGCGACGTTGGACGAAGAATCCTACACCCCCGAGGCGAGGTTTTTAGGTGCAGAGCGCGATCTGCGTATGGGCGATCACCCGGTGGTATGGGCCAATTGCGTGGGCGATGGTCACTCGGTGTACGCGGCGATGGGACATCGCGCCGATGCATTCACCCAGCCCCAGGTGGCGCGCCTGCTGGAGAACGCACTGCTGTGGTTGACCGGCCCGCGCGATTCCGGCTGCGAACTGCCGATGATTACGGCAGAGTAACCACGGCTGTTTCCAGCGGCGGAATCTCTTCTTCGGCCAGTTGGAAGCGCCAGAAAATAATGCCGTACGCTCGGCCCTCGGTGTCGAGCCAGTTCGGGCTGCCCGGGTCGCGGTGCGCCACGATCATTTCAAAATTGCCGTCTTCATCCTGTCGGGTTTGCGCCCGGTTCAGCGATATCTGCCGTTCTTCGTAATTGAGTGTCTGCAGGAAGCGATTGAACAACACCACGTTCGCAAATCGGCACTTGGGGAATCGCCCGCGAATGACCAGCGCCTGGTTTGGCGCGAGCACGAAGGGCGCCATGCTGTAGACGTTGTCCTTGGCCGCGTAGGTGACACTTTCGTTGGTGGCATCTTTCTTTGGCGCCGGGAACTGGTTGGGCACGCGTGACACCCACGGCAGGTCGCTGCCGGCGTTCATCGGGATGGTGTTGCGTTTCACGAAGCCGGTTACCCGGCGTATGCCGGCCGCTATGCTGGCGTCGTCCCAGGCTGGGCGTGGCTCGACCGTGTGCAGATTCTGGATGTCGATGGGGATGTGATGCATGCGGTCGTTATTCACGCTGAGCTTGCGTTCGTAGTAGTGGCGCGTGGTGATGCTGGAGGCGCCGGGCGGCAGCTGCAGCCAGTTGCCGCTGACTTTGGTCGCGCTCGCGATCATCTCGTAGTCGCCATTGGCATCGGCCGTGAACTCCGTATCGTTCAGGGTCGAGCCAATGCCGTCGCCATCGACTCCCGCGCCGAGTTCCACGGTAAAACTGGTGTAGGTGGCGTCAGCCAGGTTGCCTCGAATGCGGTAGCTGTGCGCGGGGTCGATCACGGCGGAAAAATAGCGCGCGTCCGGGTTGTCTCCCAGGAGTTTCTTGTGCTGGTGAATGAACGCGGTAAAAAATGGCCGCGCCGGGTCGGCCTCCAGCCATGACTCCAGCGCGTGCATCAGCGTGTGCAGCAGCGCACGCCGTGCCTCCGCGAAATCCTGAGGCGTGCGCAGGTTCCATTCGGCGGTCGCGAAGCTTGCTTCAAGCCCGTCCAGCGTCTGCTGGAGTTCAGCAAGCGCCGCAGCCGCTTCGCCCTGCGGCGCCGCTTCCGCCGCCAGGAGCGCGCCGGGTGAAAGCAGTGCGCTGGCAAGGCCACCGAGGGTGGCGCCTTTCAAGAGGTCTCTGCGGTCCATGAGTGATTCTCCCTGATGCTTTATTGGTATCTGTGCGTCGGAACTGGCGTGCGAGGCAGCGTCGTTCAGGGGGCGGTGTTCGCTCCGATCACGGTGCCCAGCTGAACGGCGGACGCTGGCCGCCGCACAGCACATCGGTCACATTCTCCGTGTCCATATACTCTTTCAGTCGGAGCAGCTTGCCATTGCGAAATTCAAACTTGAAGTGGTATTCGTTGCTATAGGTCAGCCCCGACACGTGTTCGCCCTCGCCAGTGGCTTCCACCGCCACCTTGTCGCCCTCGGCCAGCATGTCGAGAATGTCAAAGCGCATGCCGTTCGGGAACACCTCAAAAATCTGTCCGGCGGCGGCCGCAATCTGGTCGCGCCCGAAGGTGCCGGAAATGAGCGTGTTGCCCATCGTTTGCAGCTGTCCGTCTTCGGCGTAGGCGTCGACGATATACGCCACGTCCCCGGAGTTCATCGCCTCGAAAAACGCCCGCACGATCGCCTTGTTGTCCTCGCACTGGGTGCTGGTCATAGCCTGTCACGCCTCAGAACTTACCGTGTAGCCTGTAGCATAGTCAGCTCACCGCAGCTTGCCAGCGCTCTGGTATAGATAACTGTGCCTTGTGAAACAGGCGACGGCAGAATGGCATTCGCGGTTCAACATGCTGTCTGTGGGTTGGCCAGCAGGGTTACTCATCCACCTTGCCGCGCAGGGTTTTGGTCAGGCCACGGCGTGTCTTGCCGTCGAGACGCCGGCGCTTGCTGGCGGCGCTGGGGCGCGTAGGCTTGCGCGCTTGCGGCACGCTGGCAACGCTCCGCACGAGCGAGCGTAATCTGTCCAGTGCGTCAGCGCGGTTCTTTTCCTGGGTGCGAAAGCGCTGTGCCTTGATCACCAGCACGCCGTCGCTGCTGATGCGTCGATCACGCAGCGCGAGCAGGCGTGTTTGGACATCGTCAGGCAGCGAGGAAGCGCGAATATCGAAGCGCAGGTGAATGGCCGAGGCCACCTTATTCACGTTCTGACCGCCAGCGCCCTGGGCGCGCACGGCGGTCAGTTCGATCTCCGCCAACGGAATGCTCACGCCGCGCGTGATGTCAATGCCCACGCGGTTCGCTCCCGGGCGGCAGTGGTGGCCTGTGCTCAGCGATTACGACCGAGGCGTTCATGCGCATCCACCCATTCGTTGACGCGGGTTTCCTTGTCGACGCGGGTCGCCGCGCCCAGTGACAGTTCACCGGCCACCACCAGCGCAGCGGCGATCTCCACCAGCTTGTAGGCCTTGCCCTTGCCATAGCAGCCCATGATTTCCAGGCATTCGCGCTGTGTAGGCAGGCTCGTGCCGCCGCCGTAGGTGGCCATGATCAGGGCCGGTAGTGTGATAGAAAAGTAGTAGTCGCCGTCCCGCGTCACCTTGTTGTAGGTGGTGCACTGGTTGGACTCGCCAATGTTGGCGATGTCCTGGCCCGTTGCCAGATACAGCGCAGCGAGGCCGTTGGCCGGGTGCGCGGCGTTATTGGAAGAGTGACTGAGGAAAGCGCTCAGTGTGCTGATGCCCTGCCCGTAGTGCATCTGTTCCGGCGTGATGCGCAGGTTCTCGATCATCACCTGGCGCGGAATGGTGATTTCCGCGGTGACCCTGCGACCGCGCCCCTTCAGCAGGTTGACCGAGGAGGTTTTCTTTTCGGTATCGAAATTGCCCGACAGCAGGTAGTGTGACAGCGCGGTGAATTCCTTGCGAATCCATTCGCAGGCAACGAACGTCGCGCGACTGGTCATGTTCTGTCCCGCGGCGTCGCCGGTGCTGTAGTCAAACCGCGTGAAGACCATGTTGTGCGCGGTGTAGTGTTCTATCTCCAGCAGCTTGCCTATCGAGGTGGTGCCTTCCGCGATGGCCTTGATCGCCTCGAAGTGATCCGCCAGCCAGAGCCCGAAGTCGCGCGCCTCGCGCGCGCTGGGGAATACGAACACCGGCGCACGCTGCATGGCTTCGCCAGCGACGGTGGTGGTCACGCCGCCGCTCTGGTGAATCACCCGCATGCCGCGGTTGTAGCTGGCGAGCATGGTGCCCTCGATGGTGGCCATGGGTACATAGAACTCGCCCTGGGCATGCTCGCCGTTGACCAGCAGCGGCCCGGCAAGACCGATGGGCACCTGCGCCACGCCAAACAGGTTTTCGATATTTCCGGACATGTCAGCCGGATCGAACGAATACTGGCGCGTGTGCTGCAATGTCGCGCCGGTGGTCTCGGTGATGAAATCCTGGCGGGCCTGGATGATCTCCGGGCTGTAATCGTTGTCTCTGGATCGCGGTATTTTCTTGCTCACAGGTGGCTCCATCTCGCATCGTGTGGCCAGAAACTACGCGCTGCGGCGCGCCTGGTCAATCTATGTGGGCCGGCGGCCAAAGCCCGGTGTGAACGACTGCGCTATCATGGCGGTCCTGACATTACCCGCTGGGAGTGAACCACATGCGATGGATGATCGGTCTGATAGCGCTGTTGTGCGTTGTCGAAGCGGCTGCAGACGCGTCGGCTAAACCGGCACAGGCAAGGCCCAACATCATCATTATGCTCGCGGACGATCTCGGCTGGAGTGACGTGGGGTTTCACGGGGGCGATATCGATACGCCCTCGCTGGACAGGCTCGCCGCGGAGGGCGTGGAGCTTTCCCGTTTCTACACCACACCTATCTGCTCACCGACGCGCGCCGCGCTGATGACTGGACGTGATCCCATGCGACTGGGCGTTGCCTACGGTGTGATCATGCCGTGGATGAACGTCGGTATTCATCCCGGGGAGCATTTCATGCCGCAAAGTTTTCAGGCGGCCGGTTACCAGACGGCGCTGGTAGGTAAATGGCATCTGGGCCATGCCTTGCAGGCGTACCACCCGAACGCGCGAGGCTTTGAGCATTTCTACGGGCACCTGCATACCGAGGTGGGCTACTTTCCGCCGTTTGCAAATCAGGGCGGCAAGGATTTCCAGCGCAACGGGGTGTCGATCGAGAAAGACGGTTACGAGACGTTCCTGCTCGCCGATGAAGTGTCCCGCTACATTCGCGAGCGCGACAGCAGCAGACCGTTTTTTGTCTACATGCCGTTCATCGCCCCGCACACACCGCTGGATGCCCCGCAGGCCCTGCAGGACAAATACGCCGATTTGCCGGATGAGCGCCAGCGCGCGCGCAGCAAGCATACCGACCAGTCGCGCCAGCTGGCCCGTCTGTCGGGCCAGCCGAGCGCGCGGCCCCTGTACGCGGCGGTGGTGGATGCTATGGACCAGGCGATCGGCCAGGTGCTGGACACGCTGGATCAAGAGGGTATTGCCGAGGAGACCATCGTGCTGTTTTTCAGTGACAACGGTGGCGCGGCCTACGCCACCGGCGGTGCGGATAACGTGCCCCTGCGCGGCGGCAAGGGCGAAACCTGGGAAGGTGGCATCCGCGTCGTGGCGCTGCTGCGCTGGCCGGCGCGCTTGCAGGGGGACGCGCAGATGGAACAGATTATGACGGTGATGGATGTGTTCCCCACGCTGGCCGCGGCGGCTGACGTGGCTATGGGCAACGACAGTTTTGAGCTCGATGGCAGGAACCTCTGGCCGGCCATTGTGGAAGAACAGGCAGCGCCGCGCGATGACCTGGTGTTCTTTGCCTCCGAAACGCCGATTCGGGGTTCGTTCATGTTTACCGCGTTTAACGATCACTGGAAGCTGGTGCAGGAGGTGGAGCAGGGTCTGCTGGCGGCGAGCGTGACCAACTACCTGTTTCGCATCAGCGAGGATCCCAACGAGCGCAATAATCTTGCGCACGCGCATCCCGAGGTGGTGCAACGGCTGGCCGAGGAAATTCACCATTGGCGTATGCTGTATCCCGTGGCGGGTACGCGTAACGAACTGGTACCGCCGCCCGGATGGCGAGCACCGAAAGACTGGGCCGGCTATCCGCGAGCCCTGGAGGAGACGCAGGATGTGGCCGCGCCCGGTATGCCCCCCGCGTTTGCCCTGCCTGCACTGGATTGGCAGCACGGTGAAGCGGGCAGGCTGATTTACGATTGCGAACCTTACCGGGCGCTGGGCGGCGGCCTGTGTCGCTGAGTGTCCGGTTGAACACGGGCTGATGTTCCAGCGTCGCGCGTTCCTCGGGTGGAGCTTGGCCTGACGGTGCCCGGGTTGTGGGCGGTCGGGAGCCTGGCCTGACTCGCCTCGCAACCCGGGCACCGCCAGGCCATTCTTTGCCGCTTCCTGGCGGCGGAATGCTGTAGGGCCAGTTCGACGAGAGTCGGCCCGGCAAGGGCGACCGTTCGCTCCACGCCCGGCGGTCCTGCGGACTGCCTTCGCTCGGCCGCAAGCCGGAAAAGCGCCGTCTCGCGGCTCTCCCTCAGCGCCGGCCGCAGTTCCGCGAACGGCCACCCCTTGCCGGACCTTTGAATGTACGAACCGGAGGTTCCTGGGTAGGGCCTGCGTGATGGCGTTGGAACGTTTTCGTGGAACTTTTGGTTGCAGCGCTCACATTTAAGAGAGCCGTTGGACAAGTGAGCGTTTGACCTTCAGGTTCGACTGACTCAAACACACCTTCCAGGTCGAGACATTCAGTCAACAGGTACGGCTCGTGCCATGCTCCACCGAACGATCCCGTCACACCCTCCGCTACACCACTCAAGGCGGGAGAGGGGCTGCGGGCGGCGTTGCAAATCTCGCGCCGAGGGACAGCCTCGAGACGCGCAGCGGCTCGCGGCCGACCGAGGGCAGGCCGCAGGCCCGCGAAGATCAAACGCTGGCCGCGGCCCTTCTCCCGCCGGCAACGGAGCGCAAGATTGCACAAGCCATTGGATACCCGGGTATCGCAGAAAGAAGCCCGGCCCTTGCGGGAGGTGCCCGCGCAGGGCGTGGCCCTGCCGTTCGACCGGCGCGGGCACCTCCCGCAAGGGTCGGGCGGCTAGCATGAAAACCCGCAAGGGTCGGGCGGCTAGCTGTTACAGCGCACGGAGGGGACGTGGATCACAGGCGGTTGGGATGCATCGCGATAAAGCTTTTGTGCCCGGCACCTTGGACTTGCGCGCGCAAATCGTCCAGAATCTGCGGCTCAAGAAAAACAATAGAAGGCAAATACCGTGAATAAGGTAACCACAATGATCAACAGTATTGCTACTGCACGGATTGGTCTGCTCAACAGTGTGAAACCCCTGCTGGCGCTCTGCCTGTCGGCAGTACTCGCGGCCTGTTCTGACGGGGGCGATAATGCTCGTGGCGGCGCCGAGCCGTTCGCCGAATTGTTCGACCAGGGCGTGGGACGCTACTTGGGCGTTTACACGCCCATGCTCGCGGAGACAAACGGGGATGTGGTGCAGCACTCATTCGGTGCGGGCGATGGCCCGTTGTGTCTCGAAGGCGCACCGTATTCCATGGCAACCCGCGCCACCGGAGCCGATGAACTGCTGATCTTCCTCGAAGGTGGCGGCGCCTGCTGGTCTGACCTGTGCCTGGCGACGACCGAGGTCACGCCGGGAATTTCCGGTGCGGGGATCAATGATCCCATGCGCGAAAATAATCCGATGCGTGGCTGGAACCAGGTGTACGTCCCCTACTGCGACGGCTCCCTGCACGCTGGCGACATCGATGTGGATACCGATGGCGATGGCAACGCCGACCGGTTCCATCGCGGCCTGCACAATCTGTCCGCCGCGCTGGACGTGGCCGTCAGCACCTTTCCCGCCCCGGGCCGGATCGTCATCGCCGGGAACAGTGGCGGGGGTCTCGGTACCATCTTCGCGCTGCCCCTGGTGCGCAGCCTGTACCCTGATGTGCAGATCGACGTGATCAACGATTCCGGTGTCGGCGTGGCCAAGCCCGGAGATCCCTCGTTTCTGCGCGGGCTCCTGCGTGAGTGGAATACCGAGGCATTTGTTCCCGCGAGTTGTCCCGATTGCATCGGGGCCGACGGACACCTCACCGAGTACCTGATCTGGCAGATGGATCAGGACACGACTGTGCGACGTGCGATGCTCAGCTACACGCAGGATTCTGTGTTTGCGGACACCTTCCTGCAAATCGGAGGCGCGGCGTTCGAGGCGGCACTGCTCGGCGAGATGCAGCAGCAGCGCGATGCGCACCCGGGCCGTACGCAGACCTTCCTGCCGGCGGGCAGTGGCCACACCTTCGTGCAGATTGAGCCCGACAAAACGGCGGGCGGCGTGAACCTGATGGACTGGCTGGGCTTTATGCTGGCGGGGTCCGATCAGTGGGCGTCGGTTGACGATAGAGGAAACTAAAGGGGCAGGATATGTCAGAGAAAGAATCGGATTTGCACCGCGATTGCGTGAATCGCTTCATCGCGTTGGCGAATGCCATGAAAGACGAAGAGATCGATATCAAGGTCGTGAACGCCGGCCTGATGACCGCTGCAGGCCTGTATGCCAGCTATGTGATTGGAGGGAACAACGGAGGACTGACGGAATCCGGAGTGGAGAAAGTATCCACGGTTTTCCGCGATGAGTTGGCGCGTATTCAGGCGATCAAGAAGGAGGCGGCCGGGCTCCAGTAGCCCTCAGGCCGCCTCTGGCGGGTCTATCCGGCGTATCTGGTCTCGGAAATAGCCGGGTTTGAGCATTGGCTTGAGTTCTTCGAGCGGCACTGGTTTGCTGAACAGGTAACCCTGTATCACGCTGGCGCCGTGCTGGCGCAGGAAGCGGTATTGCTCGTGGTTTTCAACCCCTTCCGCGACTAACGCCAGGTTGAGACTGCGTGCCATCGCAATAATGGCGATTACCAGGCTGGCGTCGTTTTCGCTGTTTTCCAGGTCGACCACGAAACTGCGATCGATCTTCAATTCATCGAGCGGAAAGCGTGACAGATAGCTGAGCGATGAGTAGCCGGTACCGAAATCGTCGATTGAGAGTTTCACGCCCAGATCCTTCAGCCCCTTCAAGCCGTTGATGGTCGATTCTGCGCCGTTCATCATGATGCCTTCGGTGAGCTCAAGCTCCAGGCGTCGCGGCAGCAGACCAGTCTGCGACAGCACCAGCGAGACACGCTCGATAAACGCGGGTGTGAACTGCAGTGCGGAAACATTCACCGCCACCTTCGGCAGCGCCAGGCCCTCCGCCTGCAGCTCCACCATCTGCCGGCAGGCCCGCTCCAGGCCCCACTCGCCCAGTTCGCCGATCAAGCCCATTTCTTCTGCCAAAGGTATGAACTTGAAGGGCGGCACGAGGCCGTGTTCCGCATGCTGCCAGCGCATCAGCGCCTCGGCGCCCACCACGTTGCCGGTCAGGGTGTCTACCTGTGGCTGGTAATAGAGCACGAGCTCGTCGCGCTCTATCGCTTTGCGCAGCTGATTCTCCAGCGTGAGACGCTCCACGCTCGCGGCGTCCAGGTCTTTTCGGTAGAACACGAAGTTATTCTTGCCGGTCTTCTTGGCGTGGTACATGGCCGTGTCCGCGGCCTTCAGCAAGCCTTCGACAGTAGCGGCATCGCGCGGCGCAACGGCGATACCGATACTCGGCGTGACGACCACCTCATGACCTTCGATAATCATCGGCTGGGCGAAGGCATCCAGCAGCCGGCGCGCCACCACGGCGGGAGAACCGGGGTCAGACACCTGGTTGAGAACCACCGTGAATTCGTCTCCGCCGAGCCGCGAGACATCGATACCCGGTGCCGGATCCACATTCAGGCCTACCAGGTCGCTGGCTCTGACGCAGCGGTGAAGGCGTTTGGCCGCTTCGCGCAGCAATAGGTCGCCGGCGCTATGCCCGAGTGAATCATTGATGCGCTTGAAGTTGTCCAGGTCCAGGAAGAGCAGCGCGGTAAATTCGTCGTTGCGTTTGGCCAGGCGCAGCAGCAGGTCGAGCTGCTCCGTAAACAGCCGGCGATTCGGTAACGATGTCAGGCTGTCGTAGTAAGCGAGCTGGTGCAGGCGATCGCGTGTTTGCGTCACTTCCTCAACCGCCTTGTTGAGTTCCGCGTTACGCTTTGACAGTTGCGAGGTGCGCTCCTCGACCTTCATGCTTAGCAGCTGGTGGTCAACCTCCATGCGCGTGGTGCGATTGCGAAAGTCTCCGATAATACCGTTCAGCAGGCCGACCAGCTCTTTCAGCTCACCACTTTTCTCCAGTCCACGGGGCTTTACGCTGCGCCCAGCTGCAATGTCGTCCGCCATGCGCACGATGGCGGCGAACGGCGCGGTAATGCGGCGCGTGACGGCAAAGCTGAGCAATGCGCAGAGCATGATAAAACCCAGCGCCAGCGCCAGCGCCGTGCCTGCCGTGGGCAACAACTGCGCGAGTAGCAGCGTGCGGCTCACTCCCACGTGTACATAGCCAATCACGTGCTGGCTGCGGCTGTCGGCGGCTGATGCCAGTGCCTTGCCGAAGTCGGTGATGCCGAGACCCTGCTCCAGCGGATTCAGCACGGAAAACACCGGTAGTGTGACATCCCAGAGTTGTTCGCCGCCGGCAAGTGCGGCCAGCGTGGTATAGCCGGCGGGCACGATGTCGGTGGCGCGCCTGGTCATGCCCTGTGCGACGGCGGTGAGATCGGCTCGCAGCACCTCAAGCGACTCAGGTTCATAGTCGGGTG
Organism: Halioglobus sp.; assembly: GCA_041396005.1. GTDB lineage: Bacteria > Pseudomonadota > Gammaproteobacteria > Pseudomonadales > Halieaceae > Marimicrobium. Next base: position 58,045 of record JAWKZK010000004.1, on the reverse strand, counting down.
CGCCGGGCTGGCGGACCGTGCGCTGCCGCGTACCCGCGACATCAAACAGCGTCGCAAAGCGTATGGCGGGAGACGTGGCAACCACCTTGCCCAGCGCTTCCTTCTGCTGCGCCGGATCGCCGTAGTACATTGCCAGTTGCAGATAGGTCTGGTTCTGCAGCTGCTGTGCAGCGCGCTCCAGGAGGCGCTCCTTGCTGAGAACGTAATCGCGGTGAATGGCCATGCCCGATAGCAGGGCACCAGCGGCGATGGCCACCAGCAGGGTTAGCGCGTTGATTTTTCCGGCGACAGTCATGGCGATCGCTCTTGCGCCCAATAGCGGATATCGCGCGCAAAGCGCTGCGCTTTGCGTGATGTCATAACAGCGTTACCCCGTGCCTGCGGCAGCTTCTTTGAGGCTGCTCTATGGACTGCGCGCTGCGCTTTGCGAAAGCACGTGGCACTGTGCATCGCGCTGCGCAATTCCCCATCGGAAACGTAGCATGAGAATCAAGAGCGGTGCAATTGTGCAAATTCCCGCTGCCACACGGGCGCCGGATCAGCTTGCCGCGGCTTTGCGACGATCGGGAGAGCACCTGCGATCATGCTCGATCAGTATACCGTTGACCATCAGCGGGAAGCTGACGCTGGCACCGCTGCGCCGGTCGTTGGCGCTACGCACGATACGGTTGAAAGCGGTCGAATTGCCGCGCGGGCCGGCATCGTCGGAGACGTAGGTGCGGGCAGCTACCATGAACACGTAGGCGGAAATGACCATCGCGCCAACGCCGAGCACAGCCAGGGTAATGAGTACCACATCCATTTGTTGTATTTGTCCCGAGCAGGCAACTGCTGATTCTAATTAGGATGCAAGTTTCGCGCCGGAACGCGAGGCGCCGGTTACGCAGTTGATTTAAAACATGTTAGCGCTGGCGGAGTGCGCCAACAATAGCGGAGTGTATAATTTTCTGACGAATTTGGGTCAGCGGGCACCCTTGCCGAACAGCACGACTTCCACCGTGCTGAGGCTGATCATGAAATCGAGAAACAGACTGTGGTTTTTGACGTAGTACAAATCGAACTGCAGTTTCTGGCGCGCATCTTCTTCTGACGCACCATACGGATAGCAGAGTTGGGCCCAGCCGGTAATGCCGGGTTTCACCGCGTGACGCGAGTTGTAGAAGGGTATGCGCTCGGCCAGCTGCTGCACGAACTCCGGACGCTCCGGCCGTGGCCCGATAAAGGCCATCTCGCCCGCCAGCACGTTGAAAATCTGGGGGAGTTCGTCGATCCTTGTGCGGCGAATAAACGAGCCGACCCGGGTAATGCGGCTGTCGTTCTTGCTTGCCCAGCGGGCTTTGCCGTCGCCCTCGGCGTCCACGCTCATGCTGCGAAACTTCAATACGCGAAATGCCTTGCCATGCAGGCCCACGCGCTCCTGACTGAAGAAAACCGGCGCCTTGAACCCGTCTTCCAGCCAGATCGCAAGCGCCGTCAGCAGCATGATGGGCCAGGTTCCCATTAGCAGGATAAAGCTGGCGCCGATATCGAACAGGCGCTTGGTAAAGGTGGTGGATGACCCTGAGCGCAGATCCTCGGTCAGGGTCATCCAGCCGGGGCTGGCGAAATCCACCAGAATCTTTCCAGCTTCCCGCTCAAAAAAATTCACCAGGTTGAGGACTTTCACGCCCTGCAGCCGACACCTGAACAGTTCATCCTTGGGTGTGCTCTCCCGCTGATGATCCAGTGCCACGACGATCTGGTCTATCTCCGTCTGGCGGGCATATTCGGCGAGCGGCTGGCGCAGGTTGATAATGCGTTCCCCGGTAACCCTGGGCTCCTCGCCATCCACGCGCACGAAGCCTACGATGGTAAAGCCCTGCCGGTCAGTCTTGCGGCGCATGGAACTGGTAATGGTGGAGGCGGCGAAGCCAGAGCCGTAGACCAGCACACGACGCTTGAACTGGTCCATGTCAGTCAGGTTGACGAAAGCGGTGCGGCTGAACAGGTTGAACGTGAAGGCAATGAGCATGGCGTATAGCAGCACGCCACGCCAGAGGGCAAACTGGGGCAGCAGGAAAAATATGGCGGTAAGCAGCACGCCGGCGGTGAGGAAGCCCCCGGTCGCGCGCAGCAGAACGCCTGAGCGGCCCTCGCGCATGCGCGGCTCATACAGGCCCATGGCGGTGAGCGAAATCATCATTACCAGCGCTCCGGCGAGCGCCCGGCTGGCGATCTGCGGGAACAGCGACTGGAAGAATTCGGGCTGCCCCACAGCCAGGCAGTGAACATAGGCGCCGGCGTAGAAGGCGAGGAAAAAGAGCAGCGCATCCACCAGCGCGAGCCAGTAGAAGGAAGTATGCACGTGGTGATTGAACACCCGAACCGTGGCCATTGCTTATCCCTTGCTGCGGTTACACCGGCGTCATCCGCTGCCGGCAGCGTATATCATGCCCCAACGCCTGTTCAGGCGAGCGAGAATCAAGCGCGACTGGTGCGTCGGGAGTTGTCCCTGTTCTGTGCCTGCCAGTATCCAGGCACCCCTGCCAGAATGCTTATCCACAGGTAAACCCGCTGTTATCCACAGTCGGCTTTACCGCGTTGCTGCAAAATACAAGGTAGCACGGGTCTCGGCATTCTGCTCAGGATTTTGTCCTGATTGTGAAGTACTTCCGAGCTTTGCACAGGAATATGACGGGGTGATGAACCTGGCCCGCCCCTCGTGGGCCTGGACCTCGAGCCCCGGGTTGACGGCCCGCGAGGGAGCCTACAGGAATATCTCCGCCGGCTGCGGGTGGCTGAGGAAATCGCGCGGGCTCGCGGTGTAGCCGTAGGCCCCCGATTGGAACACCACGACAAGGTCGCCCTCCGCCGCAGGAGGCAAGCTGACCCGATTGCCCAGCAGATCCAGCGGGGTGCACAGCGGACCCACCACGTTAACGGTCTCCAGGTGGTCAGCTGTCATGCGGTTGCCCAGCGCCAACGGGTAATTCTTGCGAATGACCTGTCCAAAGTTCCCGGATGCCGCCAGATGGTGGTGAAGGCCGCCGTTGGTAATCAGGAATGTTTCGCCGCGTGACTGTTTGCGATCAACCACCTCGCAGACATAGATACCCGCCTCGGCGACGAGGTAGCGGCCCAGTTCCATGACGATTTCGGCCTCCGGCAGCTTCTTGTCCGCCAGGCGCAGCAAGGGGGCGAGATTGTCGGCAATGGGCGCCAGATCCAGGCGCTGTTCGCCGGGAAAGTAGGGCACACCCAGACCGCCCCCGATGTTCAGCCAGCGCACGGGGGTGCGCGCGTGGTCCGCGAGCCGGATTGCCAGCTCGAAGGTTTTTGTCTGGGCTTCCACGATAGCGTCCGCCCGCAGGTTCTGGGAGCCGCTGAATATGTGGAAGCCCATGAATTCCAGCGGCAATTCAGCGAGTCGTGCCAGCATCTCGGGCACGCGTTCCGCATCGACGCCAAAGGGCTTGGGTCCGCTGCCCATTTTCATGCCCGCGGCTTTCAGCTCGAAATCCGGATTCACGCGTATGGCGACCCGGGGACGGGCGTTGGACTGCGCCGCAAGCGCTGCGATCCGCGACATTTCGCCTTCGGATTCCATGTTGATGATCACGCCGCTCGACACCGCCAGTGCGAGATCTTCTGCCGATTTGCCGGGGCCGGCGAAACTGATGGTGCTCGGATGCGCGCCGGTGGCAAGCGCTACCCGCAACTCGCTGGCCGAGGCCACGTCCAGCCCGTCGGTGAGACCCGCGAGGTGCCTTACCACCGCCGGCATGGGGTTGGCCTTCATGGCGTAGTGCAGGTGGAGGCCCTGTGGCAGGGCCGCGCGCAGGCGTGCGACCTGCGCGGTCATGACGGTGGAGTCGTAGGCGTAGAACGGTGTACCCAGTTCCTCTGCCAGTTCCGTGATCGGCCGCTCGCCCAGCTGCAGGCAGTTGTCGACCACGGGAAACTGTTTCATGGGTGCATGCTGCGGCCCGGTGGGGGCGGTGTCAGGCTTGCTCATTGTTGTCCTCGCGGAATAGATCGCGATATTCCTCGCCGAGGGCTCGGCGATCGATCTTGCCGTTCTGGTTGTGGGGGAGGGCATCGCGCACGATGATCGCCAGTGGCACCATGAAGTTGGGCAGTTCCCTGCGGCAGTGGGCGAGCAGCTCCTGCTCCAGGCTCGCGTTCGGCGTTTCCGCCTGTCGAGCGGTGGCCACCAGTGCGATGGCTTGGCCCAGCGCTGTGTGCGGCAGCCCCAGTGCTGCCGCTCCTGCTACGAGTCCGGAGGCATAGACCACCTCTTCAACCTCGGTGGGGCTCACCCGGTATCCTGAGGTCTTGATCATGTCGTCCTTGCGACTGATGAAGTACAGGTAGCCCTCCGCATCGCGCATCACCTGGTCGCCTGACCAGACCGCCATTTCCGTGACGGGAATCTCGACCGGCCTGCCGGGGGCTGGTCTGAAGCGCTCTGCGGTTTTCTCCGGGTCGTTCCAGTAGCCCAGGCTCACGAGGGCGCCGCGATGTACCAGCTCACCCGGCTCATTCGGCCCGCAAACCTCACCCCGTTCGTTGACCACGAGGATGTCGGCATTGGGGATGGCCTTGCCGATCGACTCGGGGCGGGCATCCACCTGATCGGGGGGCAGATAGGTGGAGCGAAACGCCTCGGTCAGGCCATACATGAGGTAGACCAGGGTGTTCGGGAGTGCCGCGCGCAAGGCGCGCGTCGTGGCCACCGGCATGGCGCCACCGGTGTTGGTAATGTAGCGCAGGGACTGCACCGCCGCGTCCGGCCAGGGCAGGCCACAGAGCTGGTTCCACAGGGGCGGCACCGCTGCCAGCCCGGTGACCGAATATTTCTCGACGGCGCGGACAACGTCCCTCGGGAGAAGGTAGTCCATGAGCACTGCGGATGCGCCCACACTGAAGGCTGTGGTCAGTTGGCTGAGACCGGCATCGAAACTCAATGGCAGTACCGCCAGCAGGCGGTCTGCGGCGCTGTTGTCAAGGTAACTCGCCACGCTGTTAGCGCCCGCCACCATATTGCGGTGCGAGAGCACGACGCCTTTCGGATTGCCGGTGCTACCGGAGGTGTAAAGAATCGCCGCCATGTCAGTATCGATGCGCCGGTGGGGAGCGACAGCGGTGTCCGCGTCGCACAGCTCGGCAAAGGTCAGCAGGGTTTGCGGGGTTGGATCGACCGGGGTTGCCGGCGGTTCGTCCACCAGCACGATGCTGTGCAGGTCGGGACAGTGGGTGAGTATCGGGCGCAGCAGCTCCAGCCGCTGCCACGAGGTGATCAATACGCGCACATTGCAGTGCGGCAGTATGTGCGCCACCTGGCGCGGCTTGAGCAATGGGTTAATCGGTACGAAGCACGCCCCGGCTGCCGCCGCGCCAAAAATGCCGTATACGGTTTCCAGCTGCTTGGGCAGATACACCGCCACCCGCTCGCCCGCCGCAACGCCCAAGGACAGAAGGCCGCGGGCAACCTGGCTTACGCGGGCTTGCAGCTCGCGGTAGCTGACCTCTTCCGACTTGAACAGCAAGGCTCCGGCGTCCGGCGTGGCGTCGGCGCTGCGATCGATAAACTGGTAGATCAGGTCAGGCATGGTTTCGTGGTCGCGGGGGGCCGGGTATGCTTCCGATGAGAAAGCGGCTATTGTAGCTTACCTCTCACGCGTGGCTGCAAGGCGCATTGTCAGATGAATTCTCGCCCCGGACAATCGGTGTCGCCGGGAACTGTGATAGAGGCCACATGTTAATTCGCGGTGTATTGTTGGGGTGTATTTCCTGTTTTCTGGCCGGCGCCGCAGGTGCTGCCAGTCTCCCGGATGTGATCGACAGCGTTCGGCCTTCGATCGTCGCCATCGGAGCGGTCTATCCGCCGCGCCAGCCGGGTCGGCGCGACGACCCGGTCGTCTACCTCGGCACCGGCTTCGTCGTCGGGAACGGCCGCCAGGTGATCACCAACGCACACGTGCTGCCACAGAACCTCGATGTTGGAAACAACCAGCGCCTGGCGGTGTTCTCCGGTCGCGGTGCCACGGCGATCGCCCATGTGGCGGCGGTGGTGCGCCGCGACGCGATACACGATCTCGCATTGCTGGAATTCTATGGAGACCCGCTGCCGGCCCTGAGCCTGGGTGATTCCGACGCAGTGCGCGAGGGACAGTCGGTGGCGTTTACGGGGTTTCCTATCGGTAATGTGCTTGGCCTTTACCCGGCCACGCATCGCGGCATCGTCGCGGCGATTACACCGATTGCACGCCCGCTGGAGAATGCGCGGGACCTCGATATGGTGCAGATCAGGCGGCTGCGCAATCAGTTCGACGCGTTTCAACTGGATGCTACGGCTTACCCCGGTAACAGCGGCAGCCCGCTGTTTGATATCGCCACCGGGGGCGTGATAGGGGTGATAAACGGCGTGCTGGTGAAAGAGAGTCGTGAGGCGATGCTGTCTCGACCATCGGGCATCAGCTACGCGATTCCCGCGCGCCACGTGCGCGACTTGCTGTCGCAGGCAGAGGACGCGGATTGAATCAGCCGCGGTCCCTGCTGGCACCGGCATTCTGGTTGGTGTGCCTGGGCATTCTTTACGGCTCGCTGTTCCCGTTTAATTTTCATACCGAGCTGGATCATGGCGCCCTGGGACGGTTTCTGGGCTCCTGGCGCAACGTGAACAGCATCGGCGACATCCTTGGTAATGTGGTGCTGTTTTTCCCTTACGGTTACATCGCCTGCCTGTTGGCGGCCCGGACAGAACGCCGCGTGCTCGCGGCCTTCGCGCTCGCGCTGCTGGGTGTGGGACTTGCGTTCTTCTGTCAGTTTGCCCAGCTGTTTACCCCCGGCCGGGATCCTTCGCTGGCAGATCTTTCGGTTGATACGCTAGGCATTGCACTGGGTTGGATCGCCGGTCTTTGGTTGCCGTTGGGCAGCAGTGCCGCCGCGCGGGGTCTGCGCAGCACGCATCACCTGCCATTGGTGCTCGCGGGCTTCTGGCTGGCGAGCCAGTTGCTGCCGCTGGTGCCTTCCATCGATCTGCAGCTGTGGAAAGATGCGCTGAAGCCGCTGTTTTTTCCACAGCGATGGTACTGGCAGGGGGCCCTGGTATCCACGTGTTGCTGGCTGGTGTGTTTCCACCTGTTGGAGCACAAGGTGGGATGGGCGCTTTCGGTAAGTTCCTTGCTGTTAGGCGCCGCAATAATTATCGGATTGAAGGTCGTGGTAGTCGGTAACCGGTTGGAACTGGTGTTCGTGTCGGCGCTGTCGGCCGCGATATTGCTCTGGAGCACCATTGCCCGGCAATGGCGGGGCGAGTACCTGGTCTGTGCGTTGCTGCTGGCGTTTGCGCTTGATATGGTCGCGCCGCTCTCCTCGAGGTCGTCCGTGCAGGCCTTCAGTTGGCTTCCCTTCGCCGGCTACCTGCAGGGCTCCATGTTGACCAACGCCACAGCCCTGAGTCGCAAGTTATTCGTGTTTGGCGCGTTTGCACTGCTGTTTCTGCGTGACAGGCCGAGGCGCCTTGTCTGGACGCTGGCAGTGGGACTGTGTCTCCTGCTGCTGGAATTTGCCCAACGCTTCGTCGGTTATGGCACGCCGGCGCTGACCGACCCGCTGTTGTTTCTGGCCACGACCTGGTTCGTGGTCACGCACTCTGCCCGCGCAGCGGTTGGTGGGCGCGCGTGAGCCTGCGCGGCGCGTGGCGAGCTCCTCAGGCTGTCCGTATACTGACTGGGGTGCCCGGGAACACTGTATGAAGCTGTTTTCCAGACGATCTGTTTCGGTACTGCTGGTTTGTCGTGCGAACATCTGTCGCTCGCCCATGGCCGCAGCGCTGCTGGCCGACGCCCTGCGGCGGAGGGGATTGCAGCGTAGCGTATTGATCGAGTCCGCCGGCACCCACGCCTCCCAGCCGGGGCATCCTGCGGATGGACGCGCTCGGCAGGTGTGCGCGCGTGAGCGTATCAGTCTCAGTCGCAGCCGTGCTCGCCAGGTGACAGAGGCGGATTTCAACCGCTTCGACTACATTCTTGCTGCGGATACCAGTTGCCTGGATTGGCTGCGCGCCAGTGCACCCCCGGCATGCCGCGCGGGACTTTCACTGCTGGGAGACTGGGCGGAGGATGGAACTGTGGGTGATATCCCCGACCCTTACTACGGCAGCCTGGCGGGCTTTGAAGACGTGCTGGTTCTGCTGCGGCGTGCCCTGGACGGATTCCTGCCGCAGCTGGCGCAGCGTATTGCACAGACTTCCCGCGGTGGTTGAGAGCCGGGAAGACTACTGACAGCTGCATTGTCGGGCTGGGGAACCCGGCAAAGTCTGCATTATTACCGGTTGCTAACTTGCGCTTTCCAGACATTTCCCAAGCTTTTGCAGGGTTGAGCGGCTAAACTGACAGTGCTGAATATGCCTACTGATAATTGAGAGAGGGATTGTGTGTGGGAAGCATGCGCTATCCATTAAGCGAGAATTTTCTACGTTACTTTGATGTCAGCTTCGCCGCGTCGCCGGAGCAACTCGCAGAGGTTTTCGGAATACGCTACCGAGTTTACTGTCAGGAGTTTTCTTACGAGCCGGCGGACGCGTTTCCCGATAATCAGGAATTTGACGAGTTTGACGCGAATTCCCTGCATGCCATCATCTATCACAAAAGCTCGGGCCTTGCTGCGGGCTGCGTGCGGTTGGTCGCCACCACCGGGCCGGGCGGAGAGGATCTCTTGCCCTTCGAGAAAAACTGTGCAGGCAGCCTGGATCAGCAGTACATCGAGAGCCTGGCTTTGGAGCGCGACAAGGTGTGTGAGATTTCGCGCCTGGCCGTGGATAGCGCCTTCCGGCGCAGGTCCGGGGAGCAGGTGACGCGGTATGGTGAGGTGGACGGCCTCGATTGTTCACAGCAGGAACGCCGCACGTTTTCCCTGATAGCGGTGACCTGTTTTCTCGCGGCGACGGCACTCACGGATATCTCCGGGCGCACCAATGTGTTCGCCATGATGGAGCCGTTCCTGCCACGCCTGTTGCAGCGTTCGGGCATTGACTTCCAGCGCGTGGGTCATGATATCGACTACCACGGCATGCGCGCGCCGTACTTCGTTACCACGCAGGCCGCGCTGGACAACATGCGGCCGGATCTCAAGGAATTGTACACCGAGGTGCACAGACGTATTTACGAGGGCTATAAGGGCTAGCGGGTTTTTCGTGCCAGGCTGAGGTGCGTGGCAAGCGGAGGCTTGAAGTCCGATAACGGGGCAAACGCAGGATGTTCGATTACGACGCGGCATTCTCCCGCAACCTGGGCTGGGTCACCGAGGCCGAACAGCAGGTATTGCGCGGTAAACGCATAGCGATCGCGGGGATGGGCGGAGTCGGTGGAAGTCACCTTCTGACGCTCACCCGCATGGGGATCGGCGGATTTGCCATAGCCGATTTCGATCTTTTTGAAATCCAGAATTTCAATCGTCAGGCGGGCGCCAGCATGAGCCACCTCGACCAGCCGAAGGTCGAAGTGATGGCGGCCATGGCGCGCGATATCAATCCCGAACTGGATATTCGAAGCTACCCGCAGGGGGTAAGCGCGGAAAACCTCAATGAGTTTCTCGACGGCATTGATCTGTATGTCGACAGCCTCGATTTTTTTGCCCTCGATATTCGCAATCAGGTGTTCAATGCCTGTGCGGAGAAGGGCATACCTGCGGTGACAGCCGCTCCCCTTGGCATGGGTTCGGCGCTGCTGGTGTTCATGCCCGGGGGTATGTCTTATGAAGAGTACTTCCGTATGCGCGGTGCCGACGCGACGGAGCAGGCGCTGCGATTCATGCTGGGACTGGCCCCGGCCCGTTTGCAGCTCGCCTACCTGGCGGATGAGACGCGCGTGGATTTCAATGCGCGCAAGGGGCCCTCGACGCCGATGGCCTGTGATCTCTGCGCGGGGTTTGCCGGCACCTACGCGTTGAAGATTTTGCTGGGCAGGGGAGACGTGCCGGTGGCGCCGCGCGGCATCCACTTCGATGCTTATCGTAACCGGTTGAGCCATACCTGGAGGCCCTGGGGTAACCGCAATCCATTGCAGCGCATTGGGCTGACGATTGCGCGCAGGATGGTAGTGGCGAAGTCCGGGTCAGCCGGCGCGCCAGCCCCCTTGTTGGCGGCGGATACCCGGCAGTACACCCGCCCTATCGAACGCGTGCTCGACCTGGCCCGTTGGGCGCCCAGTGGCGACAACGAACAGCCCTGGCGGTTCGAAATACTCAGCGATACCCGGGCGGCGGTGCACTGCTCGGATACGCGCGACTGGTGTGTCTACGACCTCGATGGCAGTTCCAGCCAGATCGCCGTGGGCGCGATGCTGGAAACCCTTGCCATTGCCGCCTCGGGCGAAGGCCTGCGCGCCGACGTGCAGCGGCGTCCGGACTCCCCGGAGACAGCGCTGGTATTCGATGTGCAGCTGCATAGCGACGGCGAATGCGCACCGAGCCCCTGGCTGCCCTTTGTGCGTTCCCGGGTAACCCAGCGCGCGCGTTTGTCCACGCGACCGCTGAGCGGCGCCCAGAAGCGCGCGCTGGAGAATGCGGTGGGGCCGGGTTATCGCGTGATCTGGGTTGAAGGCAGCAAACGCCGTTGGGAAATGGCCAGGCTGCTGTTCCAGAACGCGCATATCCGGCTGACCACGCCCGAGGCCTTCGAGGTACATCGTCGCAATATCGAGTGGGGCGTGCAGTTCAGTGAGGATCGCTTGCCTGAATATGCCCTGGGCGCGGACTACGTCACGCGCAAAGTCATGCGCTGGGCGCTGGCCAGCTGGAGCCGGGTGACGTTCCTCAACCGGTTTTTCGCGGGCACCTGGCTGCCTCGCTTGCAGATGGACCTGCTTACGGCTTTGCGCTGCGGAGCACATTTTGCGATCGTTTCGGACAGGCCGGTCACGAGTGTGGAGGACTTCATTGCGGGGGGGCGCGCCACCCAGCGTTTCTGGCTGGAGGCGACGCGCCAGAACCTTCAGTTCCAACCGGAAATGACGCCGGTTATTTTCTCTCGCTATGTACTCAACGGGACGCCATTTACGCAAGTGGAGACGGAGCAGGCGCTGGCGGAGCGACTGGCGCAGCGTCTGGGGGAAGTGCTGGGCGAGGACGATAATCCGCAGGGGCGCGTGTATATGGGGCGCGTGGGTTTCGGGCCTGTACCCACGTCACGTTCCATCCGTTCGCCACTTGAGACGCTGACGACTACCGCTGGCGAGTGAGTGCGATGGCCGATAGCGCGGGCGCACCCAGGTTTACCGAGATTCCGAAAAAACGCATTCTCTTTGTTGCCGAAGCCGTCACCCTGGCACATGTGGCGAGGCCTGCAGCGCTCGCCAGGGGGCTTGCCGACGCCGATTACGATGTCCACCTGGCCCAGCATCCTCGCTACCGGCAGTTGCAGGGTGAAGTGCCGGCTACCGAGCACGCCATTGAGTCGATCACGCCACAGGCGTTCAACGCCGCGCTGTCGCAAGGCGCCCCGCTGTATGATCTGGCCACGCTGAAATCCTATGTCGAGGCCGAACGGGAACTGATCGCACGCATCCGCCCCGACATCGTGGTGGGTGATTTCAGGATAACGCTGGCGGTAAGCGCGGCGCTTGCGGGCGTGCCCTGCGTCACGATCGGCAACGCCTGCTGGTCGCCCTACGTGCGCCAGCATTACGTCGCCCCCGACCTGCCCGTCACGCGGCGATTCGGCCCGGTGCTGGGGCAGGCGCTGTTTTCGCTGGCACGTCCGCTGGCATTCGCTGCGCATTGCCTGCCGATGCGTGCCCTGCGCCGGCACTACGGCCTGGCCAGCCTCGGGTTCGATCTCGCGCGCGTGTATACGCATGGTGACTACACCCTGTATGCGGATCTCCCGTCGCTTTATCGCACCCGACCCTTGCCCGAGCATCATCGCTTTATCGGCCCGGTGCTGTTTTCCCCCGCCGGACCTCTGCCCGACTGGTGGAACACGCTGCCCGAGGACAAGCGGGCAGTTTACGTAACGCCGGGCAGTTCCGGTTCGGCGGCTCTGCTGCCGGCCATTCTCGAGGCACTGGGCGGTCTGGATGTTGCCGTCATGCTGGCCACCGCGGGCGCTGACATCGTTACGCCTGTTGCCGACAACATCTCTGTCGCGGCCTTTCTGCCCGGGGATGCCGCCGCCGCGCGCGCAGACCTGGTGATTTGCAATGGCGGCAGCCCCACCACGCACCAGGCGCTTGCCTGTGGCAGGCCGGTGCTGGGCATCGCGGGGAATATGGATCAGTTCCTGAATATGCAGACCCTCACGCGAGCCGGTGCCGGCGCGTGCCTGCGGGCCGATGTGCTCACGCCGCGTCGGCTGCGCGACGCCGTGACCCGCATGCTCGAGACCCGCCGTTTCGCTGACCGTGCAGTCGAGTTACAGCGACAGATAGACGATTGCGACGGCGTTGCAAATTTCCGCGCGGTCATCGACGCGATTACGATGTGAACACACTGACCTTGAGGAACTCGTCATGCGCAAGATCACGCCCGGCCAGATTGCCGTATTCGCCTCGCTTTTCACGCTGATCCTTATTCTGGCGGTGCTCAGTACACTAACGCTGGTACGGCAGTCGCTATTCACCGAGTTCTACGGGGTCGCCGTTCTGTTGGGGTTTTTGCTGCTGTTTTATGCCTGGGCATTCCTCGTGTATCGCCTCTCTCACCGGTTCTTGCCGCTGCTGGAGGGCGATCTCCCGCCGGGCTCACGGGAGGAGTTCGCCTACCAGGTGGACAGTCTGTTCCGGCTGGTACTGTTTTATCCGCTCATTCGAACCTACTTTATTCCCACGCCGCTGATGCGGCTGGTTTACCAGGCGCTGGGCACGAAAATGGGCGATAACAGCTATAGTGGCGGCGCGATTCTTGACCCGGCGCTGACTGAACTGGGCGCCAATACAATCATCGGGCACGATGCGGTCGTGTTCTCGCACGTGATTGAAGGCGCGGAAATGGCGCTGGCAGCGGTGCGTATCGGCAGCAATGTGACCGTGGGCGCAAAGGCGGTGATCATGCCGGGGGTGGTAATTGAAGACGGCGCGGTGGTCTCCGTGGCCGCGGTGGTCACCAAGGGCACGCGGATTGCAGCGGGGGAACTCTGGGGCGGCACGCCGGCGCGGCGGCTTCGCTGACATCTTTTGCTGGCGCGGAGTTGAGTTGCTTTCTGCCCGGCCTTGGCAGGATGTGCGCCTGCTGGTCGAAAAGTGATGCCAATCGCCCGTCTCTGGCAGGGTGTGCCCCCGCTGGTCGAAAAGAAAAAGCCACGCCCTGCGGGGGCACACCCTGCCAGAGACGGGCTTGTTCCTTTTCGACTTGGAGATCTAGCGGTCGGGAGAGTCTTGCGTTCCACTGGCGGCGGGAGAGGGGCTGTGGCGAGTTAAATGGTGTGGCGTGCCGGGGCAGGACCGATTCCAGACGAACCCAGTCGTCAGAAGTCCACGTGTCATGAAGCGGCGGTGAGTGGCCTGACGGTGTCAGGGTTGCGAGGCGAGTATCCCAGCCTTCCGAGCCCCGCAACCCTGACACCGTCAGGCTAGGCCCGGCACCGACATACAGCGCCCCAAAACGCGCAATAAAAAAAGGGGCCAGAGGCCCCTTTCTCAATGACAGGGCGGGATCGCCCCGCCTTGCCATGGTTCGTGATGCTTAGGCAGTCATCTGCGGAGCCTGACGGCGACGAGCCGTCGTCGCGCCGAGGAGCAGCAGGCCGAGTGCGAACAGCAGTACCGTCTTCGGTTCGGGCACGTCGGTCACGAAGCTGTTGTTGGCATCAGCCTGGAAGATGATGTCCGGACCGGTCAGGCCGTTCACTTCGCCCACGTTACCGCTGCCGAAGGCCACCTGGCTGGAACCATCCCAGTAAGACTGCGAGGGGTTGGTCTCGTTGAACGGCAACACGTTGGAGGTGTTGAAATTCACGTCCATGTTCAGCGCGGCGATGTTGGTCTTGAAGAAGTCAGAGTTCAGCGTGAGCGGATCCAGATCAACGTCGATAACCGTCGAGCCGTTGCCGACCACAGACTGCTGGCCACCCCAGTTGTCCACACCGTTTTGATCCAGCAGGGCGAAGCCGCCCGTCGGAGAGCCTGAGCCGATGATAGTGTCAAAGGCAGGGTTGTAGACGCCATCGTCATCGCCGTCAACGAAGGTAAACTGCGTGGAGAAGTTCCCTACGACTCGCGTAACGGCACCGGATGCGATCAGCGTGCCATCGTTGTAGCCGGTACCGGCCACTGAGCTGGCGTCGATCGAATCGTCCCAGTAGACCTCGAAGAAGTTGGTTTGCGAACCGGTGGGATCGCCCAGAACGATGGACTGGGTGAAGGTGTACACGTCGTCACCGCCGCCCGGAGCGCCGTTGTTGTTCTGCAGCGCGTAACCGGTGTTGGTCACTGCCGAGATGCCTTCGCCGAAGGCCGCTACGAACGTGATTTCGTATGCTGAGCCCAGACCTGCGAGACCCACGGGGTCACCATCCTGGTTGCCGGCACCAACCAGCGTGCCATGGGCAAACGTCTGGAAGCTACCAGTAGCGGTAGGGATAACACCGATGGTCATGGCGCTGCCAGGGAACCAGTCGAATGAGCTGATGGTGGTATCGCCGGCAACTGCGCCGGTTCCATCGGGGTCGAAGACGATCGCGTTGCCTGCGAAGGCGGGCGCGGAAGCGGCCAGTGCGAGGCCCAGACCTGCTGCGATTTGTTTTAACATGACACTCTCCTTTCGGGTAGAAGCAGAAATTGCTGTTGTCACTTGAGTTAAAGCAGAAACCGTGCCCATTTTATAAAAATCATGTAAAACAATAAGATAGAATTCTCGAGACTGGCGGGTCGCAGGTGTTCCGGCCTATTTGTAAAGAATCCTGACGCCCGGTCTAACGGCGGCGGTCTCCCTCAGGGCGACAGCTGCTGTAGCATGGACTGGGCCGCATCACGGCCATCGAACTCGCTGTGGTCTCGCAGCAGCGCGGAGAGCACCCGGTGCGCCTGTCGCTCGTCGCCGTTCTGGAGCAGTGCCTGCGCCAGGTGGTACTTGATGTCCGGGCGATTCGGGTTCTTCTCGGTGGCACTGCGCAGCAGGCGCACCGCTTCATCCACCTTGCCGGATTGCCGCAGCAGCAGCATCGCCAGGGTATCCTGGAAGGTGGGGTTCTCCGGCGCCAGCTCGTTGGCCTTGCGGGCGTGGGTGAGGGCCTGTTCGATGTCTAGATCGCGTAGCAGCCAGGCCAGGTTGTTCAACGCCAGCGCGTGGTTGGGCTTGTCGCGCACAATGGCCGCGAAGGCCTCCCTGGCCTTGTCGTCCTGGTCTACCAGGAGATAAAGGTTGGCGAGGTTGTAGCGCACCAGCGCATCATCCGGATGGGCGCGCATCCACTCTTCCATCACGCTCACTGCCTCCTCGTTGCGCTGTGCACGCACCAGGGCGAGCGCATATTTGACCGTGACGCTGGGATCATCGGGCGCCAGTTCGCGGGCTTTGCTCATGGCAGCCACTTCCTGCTCGGGCTCCGCGCTGAGCCTGGCGAGCCTCGCGGCCTCGGTTTTGACTTCCACTCTGTCGGGGTAGGCCTCAAGCAGTTTGTCCACCAGCTTGCGCGCTTCGCTCAGCTTGCCTTCGCCCATCAGCATCCCGGCCATCGCCACCTGGATATTGTAGTCATCAGGATAGGTGGCGTAGGCCTCGCTCAGCGTGTTGACCAGCCCTTTGCGGTCATCCGTGTGATAGTAGGCCTGCGACAGCAGGTAATGGTCTCGCGCGGAGAGTTGCGTGATTTGCTTCAAGCGCTCAAAGGCGGCAACCGCCCGGGTGTAGTTCCCGTTGGCGGCCTCGGCAGCACCGAGAAGTGCCAGCACGCCCGGGTTGTCGGGCGCGAGCTTCTGTAACGCGCTGGCCTCTGTCAGGGCGCGCTCCGTCTCGCCGCCTTCCAGCCGCAGGCGCCCAAGATATACGCCGGGCTCCACCTCTCGCGGAAACTCCTCCTGAGAAGTTTCAAGTACCTTGATGGCTTTGTCGCGCTCGCCGGTTTGCAGGTAGACGCGTGCCAGCGCCACGCTGGTTCCGGGGTGGCCCTGGAAGAACATCTGGCTTTGTTCGTAGTAATTCTTCGCGGCCTCTAGATCGCCTCGATACAGCGCAAACACAGCCAGGTTGTGTGATGCGCTGGGCTCGCCCGGCACCATCTCCAGAACATCCTCGAAGGCGTCGCGTGCCATTTTCGGATGCCCGGCCTGCAGATACGACCAGCCCAGGCTGAGCTTCGCGAGCTTGCTCTCGGGTTTGCGCTTGGCCCAGCTCTCCGCGGCGTTGACGGCGCCTTCCAGTGCGCCGCTGTTGATTTGCGCCAGAACCAGTTTCAGTTCCAGCTGCTCGTCATCCGGCGCCATCTCGATGGCTTTTTGCATCTCCGCCGTGCCCTGTTCCACCTCACCACCCACAATCAGTGCGAGGCCCAGCTTCGAGCGGGCGCTCGCAGACTCCGGGTTTTGTGCGAGCAGACGGCGGTAGCGTTCCAATGCCTGCTTGTTATTGCCCTGGATGAGTTCCAGGCCGGCCATCATGTCCAGCGCGTCGCGGTCATCGGGATTTTTCTCGAAAATCGGGTCGAGTTGGGCCTCGGCGGCGGCGAGGTCGCCCTTACGAATCTGCAGTTTGGCCAGCAGGTTGGCGGCGGCCACGGATTCGGGCACCTGGGCGAGAAACTGTCGCAAATAGGAGAGCGCCTGTTCATCGTTACCGAGCAGGATGTGGGTGAGGCCCAGGTAATACTGCGCCGGGGGATAGGATTCGTACTTGGACAGGGACTGTTCAAAGGAGGCCTGTGCTTTCAGGAAATCTTCCCGCTGGAGTTCAATCAGCCCTCTGGCGTAGTGTTTACCGGGGAGTTGGGCGGGCAGCCAGCGTATATCCTCACGTGCCTTGGGATAGTTGCGCATGTCGATGTACAGCAGGGCGCGCTGCAGGCGGTAAGGGTCTGGCCTCGGCGCGTATTCGATGGCCTTGCCGAATGCCTCCACAGCGGCCTCGCGCTCGCCGGCCATGACCTCCAGTTCACCCATCAGGCTCCAGCCTTCAGCGCGTTTGTCGTCCAGCGCCATGGCTTTACCCAGCCATTCCCGGGCTGAGGCATAGTCGCCCAGGCCCTTGTCGACATAGGCCTGGCCCAGCAGGGCGTCCACTTCCTTTGGATTGATCTGCAGTGACTGGTCGAACGCGGCGCGGGCGCTGAGCAGGTCAGCCAGGTAGAGATGTGCCAGGCCGTGCAGTGCGAGCAAGGTAGCCTGCTCTTCAATGGGCAGGCTGCTCTCTACCGGGAACTCCTCCAGCAGTTTTTCGTGCTCGCCCGCCATCAGGACGGCGCGCGCGAGTGGAATGTGGACTTCGCGAGCGTCGATACCCATTTCTTGCGCGCGTCGCAGTTCCTTCTCGCTGGAGGGCCCGTCGCCGAGGGTGTAGTAGGTCTGGCCCAGCAGGAGTCGGGCGCGCGCGTTCGTGGGATTACTGCGCAGCGCGTTTTTCAATTCGATCGCCGTTGCGTTCAGATCGCCCGATTTCAGGGCCGCTTCCGCCCGAATCACGTACTCCTCATCGGTGAGTTCTTCGCTGCAGGCGAGTAAAAGGAATGCCGCAAACACCAGCGCAGCGATGCGTGCCAGCAGATGGAGTGGGTGTGTCGTGCCGGCCGTAGTAGTCAGGATGTCCATGCCCGTGTGCCTTCCTTAACAGAAAATGTAACGCCAGTGTGAGATCGGGCTGCACGCCGGTGCAGCGCACCGATCATGCGCAGCACTGTAGCAGTGTTTTGATGCTCTTATCCCGCATTCTGGCCAATATCCGAGCGCTTGTCTGCCCCCATTCCGGCCGGACCGGCCCGCATTGAGGCCGTTCCCGGACAAACTGTGCGCTGTGTCACACGGGCGCCGGCGCCGTGCATGACGGTGCTAGAAAAAGCGATCGAGTTGTACTTCGAGATAATCGTCACGACGCAGGAAGTGCAGGGGGTCCTGCCGCTCGGTATTGAAAAACGTGCGCGCTTCCAGGGTGATGGTCCAGGACTCGCCGATGCGGCGCACCGCTTCCACATTGCCAAATGTGGAACCGTTGTCCAGGTCTACCGTGAAACCGGCGAGCAGGCGGCTACCTGCAATGTCATTACCGGTGAGCCTCAATCCGGCAAACAGGTCGTTCTGCAGAGCAACCTGGGGATTCTCGCCGCGTTCGTCATAGTGGTATTCCAGCAGCCAGCCGAGATCCGCCGCCGCACCGCCTGCGCCAAACCAGGTGTACTCGAAGCCGCCGACGCTCGCAAAATAGTCTTCAATGCTATTGCTGTTGTAGATGGCCTCGAGTTTCCACAACCAGGCGCCCTTGGTTGCCTGCACATCCAGGCTGGTTTGGTCGATCTGCAAGTACAGCGGCCGCAGCGTGGGCTCCGCCGGTGTGCCACCGGGCACGAACCAGGGGGTGCGCCCGGTGCCGGTGAAATGCGCCAGCCCGATGTCCCAGTCGCCGAGGTAGTGACTCCAGCGCAGCGCATAGTCAACATGCCGCTCCTCGTCGCCCGATTCCCACAGGGGGTCTCCGCTGTCCACGAAGGGCTGGGTGCGCAGGCGGCCGCGTTCGCCGGGGAAGCTGCGTTCACGGAAATAGGGTAACACCCAGAACTGCCAGCTACCCCAGCCGTCGCTCAGGTAGTCGAGATTGAGCATGGGCTGGCCCAGTCTGTCTTCCTCGTCAATGTTTTCCACGAGGTCGGTCTGGTTGAGAATGTCCACCAGGTGCTGGGACTCGGTTACGCCCCAGAACACGACATCCACGCCGGCCTTGAAGACCAGTTTGTCATGCTCCTTGCGCCAGTAGAGTTCCCGCAGGTCGGCGTGCGTGCGTTCGTCATCATTGGCGTCGTAGCGCATGAAGGGACGAAAGGCGAAGCGCTGCCGGCCGTCCTGCCAATCGACAAAGTACTCGGGTTCAAAAGCGATAGACGCGTTCTGCTTGTCCTGGCGGGGATAGGCGGGGTCCTGGAAAAACAGGCGCGATTGCAGGCTGAGGCTGCCTGACCATTCGCCGGGCGCGCCTTCGCTGACCGGGTTGGGCACGCGGGTGGCGTCGTCCGGCGTAATATTTGGCGGCTGGCGCTCGCTGCGTTGCGGACCGGGGGCTTGTTCGGCGGCAGGTGCGCTGGCCGCCGCAAGCACGGTGTCCTGGCGGTACAGGTCGAGCACCACGCGATCACCGGCCTGCGCGTTGGGCTTCAGGGCAAACACCCGGGCGTCGACATTGTCGCTAAGATCAAACACGTAGCGCAGCTTGCCGTCCGGCTGCACGGCGCTGCGGATGCGCATCACGGGCGTGCCGCCCAGCGCCACCGCCCGGTGGTCGAAACCCGCCGCCGCATCCGGGAAATCGATGGCGATACGCGCCGGGTTCTGGAGTTGCATCAGACGGTAGCTGCCGGCGCCCGAGATATCGAAGACCATGCGCGTACGCTCCGGCGTGAGCCCCACGCGCAGGCCGCGAATCTCGAGCTGACCGCTGGCGGGCGTTGTAGACGCCTGCGCGGACGCCGCAGCGGTGACCACCAGCAGCGTAACGAGCATGTGCGCGAATGCGTTCAATCGCTCTCCCTGTTATCCGCGGCCAGCAGTCCGCTAGCGCATCCTGGACAAGGCCGCGCGGCTGAAATCCTGATCTGTCAGGCCGGTACGGAATCGGTAATTGCTGAACACCAGCCGCGTGCGCTTGTTGCTCTGGTGGTTGATCATCAGCATTTCATCCGCGCGCCAGTAGGCGTTCAAGTATTGTCGGTAACCTTGCAGGGTCATGGTTTTCAGCAGGTCGCCCTTGCGGTCGTAGTAGTCGATCCGGCGCAGGCGGTATTCATCCTGGTCTATCCACGTCACCAGACGCGAGTAGCCGGATTTTGGATCGACCGGTACCCGTTCGACCACGAAGCAGACGGCGCCATCCAGGGTCTCGTCGCCCAGGTAACGATAGCGGTACTTCTCGACCTCCTGCGAGGCGAGGTCTTCATAGGCGAATTCGCTCCCCATGAAGGGACCCGACTGGTCCGCGGATGAGATGCGCTTCACCCGTTTCAGGGCCGGCAGGTACAGCCATTGGTCGTCAGTGCCGACCTTGTGTGTAAAGGTGAGAATTGCGGTGCCGTTGAGGTCGCGCGGTCGATCGAACACCATGATGCTCTTGTCGCCGTCATCGGCCACCTCCAGCGTCAGCTGGCGCATGCTGCGCTCGATCTCTTCATCGGGCGAAAGCTGCAGAAACATGCTGAGCTCGGCGGTGGAGTCGCCGAAACCGGCGTTGCGATGGTCCGCTTCGCGGGCAATCTCGAGGCCACGCTCCGCAGCGCTCGACGCCGGGCTATCCGGGGTGGCGCTCCACGCGGTAAAGGCCATGCACAGGCAGGCAATGGCCGATGCCCCAGTGCGCATGAAAATACTGATAAGCCCGGACCTTGTCACCGGCGCGCCTCCCATACATGCCCGCCGCGTTCAGCGGGCTTCGCTGTGGTTTCCCGCGGGCAGCAGGCGGTCGGCCCTGATCAGGAGAGTCGGCAGAAACAGCAGATCCAGCACGATGGCGATGGCAATAGTGGCCGCCACCAACAGCCCCGACGTGGCATTGACCGAAAAGTCCGATTGTACAAGGGCCAGAAAGCCGATGGCCAGCACTATCGAGGTGCAGACCAGCGCGCCCCCTACCGCACTGAAGGTGTAGCGCACGGCGTCTTCCGCCGAGAGGCCCCGGGTACGCCTGGCCTCGGTGTACTTCACGAGGAAGTGGGTCGTGTCGTCCACGATGATCCCAAGCGTCAGGCTGAACACCACCGAGGCGGCGATATTGACCTCTCCCACCAGCCAGCCCCACAAGCCAAGCGCCACGAAGGCCGGGAACAGGTTGGGGATCAAGCTCACCAGTCCGAAGCGCAGCGAGCGCAGGGCCAGCACAAGGCAGGCGGAAATCATCAGTATCGCGATGAGCGAACCGCTCAGCATGCTGCTGATGTTGCGCAGGCCGACATTGGCGAAGCTGATGGCCTGGCCGCTGCCGCGTGTGTCGAGCGCGGGCGCATTCGCGGCCAGCCACGCCCGGCTGCGCTGCTCGAAATCGATGATGCCGCGAGACTTCTGGTTGCGCAGCGTTGCCGTGAGCTTCAGGGCGGATTTGTCTGCGCTCATCTGGTGCGTCACGTCCTGACCGTAGGGCACCGAAATTTCATAGAGCAGGGTGTACTGGGCGGCCATCGCGCGACTGTCGGGCAGGCGTTTCCACTGAGGGTCGCCATTGTGCATGACCTCGTTGAGACGTTTCAGCGTGTCGGTGAAGACCTGCACATTGACCACCTCCGGCTGTGCCCGCAGCCAGTCGGCAAAACGCTCCACATCGGCCAGGAAGGCGGGTTCCGTGATGCCGTCGGCGACGCCGGTGTCGAGCGAGTAGTGCAGGCTCTGCAGGCCGGAGAGTCGATTCTCGAGCACGCCCAGGGCCTGTTTAAGCGGCACGTCCTGGGAAAAGTAGCCGCTGGGGTCGTCATTGAACTCGATGCGCGCAACGCCTGCGACGGCGAGCGCGATGGCCAGCAGGGACAGCCAGAAGACACTGCGCTGGCGGCGCACGACAAACTCTGCCAGTGCGCCCATCGGCAGGCCGCGGCGTGTATTCCCACCGCCGCCCAGCGGCAGCATCAGCAGCAGGGCAGGCAGAATGGTGAGGGTGATCCACAACGCGCCGATAACGCCCACCGCGGCGATGTTGCCCAGTTCTCTGAAGGGTGGGGACTCGCTGAAATTCATGCTGAGAAACCCGATGGCGGTGGTGACACTGGTCAGCACGACCGGGTAAGCCGTTCGCGTCAGCGCGCTGCTGAGCGCGCGACGCCGGTCCGGATCGTCGCCGAGCGCGCGCAGGTAGGCACTCAGCACGTGGATACAATCGGCTACCGCCAGCGTGAGAATGATGCTGGGTGCGGAAACGTTGACGCTGTTGATCGCGATTCCGGCCCAGCCGGCAAAGCCCATGCCCACGCCAATAGACAAAGCGATCACGATGACGGTGACAAGCGCTGCGAGCGCCGAGCGCAGTAAAAGTGCCAGTATCAACAGCACCAGCAGTAGCAGCGCCGGCATGAGCGTGGTGGAGTCCTGCGACGTCACGTCCGCCAGGGTCTGCTCCGTCACTGCCCAGCCTGCGAGGTGAATCTTCAGTTCGGGATGCGCTGCCTCCACTTCTTCTGCCAGCGCCCGGGCGGCGCCTACAGAGTCGGCGATCGCCGTGGCGAGCCCCGTGTCGGGGAGCAGCAGCGTGACGTTGACCGCGGCAACATCGCCTGCGGGCCCCAGCAAGCGGCCTACCAGTGCGTCTTCCGCGAGTGCCACGCTGCGCAGCCGGTCCATCTCGGCGGGGCTGAGCGTGTCGGCGTCCTCGACCAGCGGATCAATGCGTATGTCGTCTCCGTCCACCTCCGGATGCAGAAAATTGGTGGGAGAGTCTACGCGCCTGGCCCACGGCATCAGCCACGCGCGTTCGGTGAGCGCTTCCACGGCCGGCAGCACGTCTCGATGAAAAATCGCCCCCCCTCGGGTGTCGATGATGAAGAGGATGTTGTCCTCGCGCCCGTAGGTGGCCTTGAGCTGCTGTTCGGCCAGCAGATTGGGATCGTCCTTCGCAAAGAAGATATCGATGCCCGAGGCGACGCGCAGTTGCGTCGCGCCGGACGCGACCAGCGCGAGCAGCACCAGGTTGGCCAGCATCAGCCGGTAGGGATGACTCAGAAGAAACGAAACAAAGCGCGCGCTGGCTGACATCGGGTGTGGTCATCGCTCCGGTCGGGGGCGAAGCATCCTTGAAGTGTTGAGAGTTAATGTCGGGATTTACCGCGATCTTGTCAATCGAACGACAGTGTTTGCCGCATCGGCAATGCACTGCCATGGACAGGCAATGCACTGCCGTGCCCCGTTAGGGTTAGCGTGCCCGGGACGCAGGCTTGTTTGTCGCAAAACGCAGACAATATAACCCACTGATTTTGTTGATAATGTTTTTGTCGACCCTGATTTGAGTCGCTCAAAGACCACAAATGGGTTAATTATTAGCGGTAATAGTCCGCATTTTTGTGTGTTGCGCGACACTGAAATTCGATAAGTACATGAAAATCAAGGCAAGAAGCGGAACTGGTTCACATATTGCAATGGTTCTTGTCCGAGATCCGCAAGATAGCGGCCGGAGTCATCAAAGAGGGGCGGGCATTGTCTATAGAATTTCAGGTTGGACCACGAAAGGCGCATCGCGACGCCTATTACGCTCTGCGGGAGCGCTGTTTTCGTCGAGAACTGGGTTTGCCCGAGTTCGACGGTTCGGAGGAAGACCAGGACAGGGAGGGGGAAATCCTGGTCGCCTTGCGCAATGGCCAGTGTATCGGCGGTGCGCGCATCTCCAACCGGTTGCTCATGCCGAGTCAGGTGGAAATGCTGGAACTCGACGCGGAGAGCTGTTGCATGTGGGAGCGGTTCGTCATCGATCCGCGGGTGCGCACGGTGCAATTGGTGAGAAGTTTCTGCGCCCGGCTGATTGACGCCTCGCTCGATCTTGGCAACGAACACGCCATGGTGCTGAGTTCGCTGCGCAATGCGCGTTTTTACCGACGGTGCCACAGCGCACTGGGGGTGGGTTTCAAGATCCACCGCCCTGTGCCGCATTGTGCCCAGGGGAGTTTCGCAGGCCTGGAGCACTACCTGTCCGTTGCCTACCTGGGTGAGAGACAGCCGCTTCGATTGGCAGTGTGAGCATCTAAAGCCGACGAGAGCCCGGTGCGTTGCGCAGAGCTCCTGTCTGGGCGTACCATAGCGAACAGTATAATTCTAAGCAGAGACGCCTGATCGATGCCGCGCTATCGGCGGGAAGGAGGGCGCAGAGCAGTTGTGGTAAAACGCATGCGTCGTGTTTCACTGATACCGGGTATTGTCTTGCTGGGCTGTTTTCTGGTCGCGTGCGCCAGGGACCTGACCAGCGAGGAGCACCTGAAAAAAGGTCTCACGCTGTTCGACAGGGGACAGTACGTGGCGGCGATTGTGCATCTCAAGGCCTCCCTCAACCTGAATCCGGATCAGGCGATTGCGCGGGCCCAACTGGGCCTGGCCTATTATGAAACCGGCGATGTCTCGGGGGCTGAAAAAGAACTCTCGCGTGCGCTGGCGCTCGATGGCGATGTGGATCCCGCCTCGATCCTGCCGACGCTGGCGCAAGTGCTGTTGCAAATTGGCGATTACTCTCGGCTCGAAGAGCTGGATATCGGCATGCTCGAGGGTGAGAGTCGTTCGACGGCGATAGCCGCCAGGGGTCTCGCGCTGCTTTATCAGGATGAAGCCGTGGCGGCTGAGGCCATCTTGCAAAGCGCCAACGAGGGCCCCGAAAGTTCGCTTTTCGCTCGGGTCGCTCTGGCGCGGCTCGCCATGTCCAAGCACGACTATGCGGATGCTTACGCGAAATTGAACGCCATACTCAATGCGGCACCCGACTATGTGGCCGCCTTGAACCTGCTGGGCGATGTGCAGGCCGCAAACCGGCGACCTGAAGACGCCGAGAGTGCCTATACCCGTGTACTCGAGCTATCCCCGCGAGCCTTCGATGCGCGCCTCAATCGGGCAATGATGCGTATCTATCAGGGAAACTTCCAGGGGGCGCGCAAAGACCTCCAGGAGCTAAGCCGAATCAATGGAGGGGCAGCGGCATCGCACCCTGGGTTCAGTTTTGCCCAGGGTATTGCGGCATTGGAGGCTGGCAACCTGCTGCCGGCACGCAAGGCCTTTGAGAAAACCGCGGAATTTTCTTACCTGTATCCACTCAGTTACTACTACATGGCGGTGATCGATCTGCAGGAGGGGCAAGTCGAGCGCGCCCTGACGGAGGTTTACCGTTTTCTGGCACTGGCGCCCGAAAGCCAGGCGGGGCCAAAACTGGCGGCCAGGCTTGAGCTGGATCTGGGCCGGTTTGCCGCGGCGGAAATGCTGCTCTTGCCTGTCCTGGAAGTGCATCCGAACGATGTGGAGGCGCTGAACCTGCTGGCGAGCGCAATGTTCGGACAGGGTCGGGGTGGTGAGGGTCTGGAGCTATTGTCCCGGGTGACGGAACTGGAACCCGATTCGGCGCATGCCAGGACTCGCCTGGGAGCCGGGTATTTTATGGCAGGCGAGGTGGATTCAGGTATCGCTGTGCTGCAGGATACGCTCCGCGCGGACCCGCAAAATGAGCAAGCCGACATACTTCTGGTATTGAATTTTCTTCGCAAGGAGCGGGTCGACGAGGCCATCGAAGCAGCGAAGGCCTTTTCGCATCGTAATCCGGGGAGTTCTGCTTCATACAATCTGCTGGGCCGCGCCTATATTGCCGGCGGGAATCTTGGGGCCGCGAGTCAGGCGTTCAATAAAGCGCTGGAATTGAATCCCGCTGACCCAGCGGCGCGTCATGGGTTGGCGGACATCGCGCTGGCCCAAAAAAAATACGGCGTCGCACGTAGCTTGTATCGGCAGGTTTTACGCTATGACAACAATCGCCTGCAGACGCAGCTTGCACTTGCGGCCTCCTTTGCACAGGAGGGTCGAGAGGCAGAAATGCTGAACTATCTGCGTTTTGCCATGGATGCGCACCCCGATGCAACCGAGCCACGCCTTGTTCTGGCGCGTTACTATATTGCCACCGGCCAGTTGGACGAAGCCGGCCCGTTGTTTGACAGCCTTTCTCAGGCGCAGCGCAATCAGCCGGACACGCTGGCGACGCTGGCCAGTTTTGAATTGGCAAGTGGTCATTACAACCAGGCGCTGATTACTCTGGAGCGACTGACCAGCATGCGACCCGATGTGGCCCACTATCATTACATGCTGTCGAAAGCCTATGCGGGTCTGGGGGAGGGTGCTCAGGTTCTGCCTGCCCTCAAGCGCACTATCGATCTGGATCCGGAGCACTTCTACGCGCGTATGGCGTTTGCGCGCCTGGCCTTGCTTGCAGGGCAAGTGTCCGTGGCAGAAGAGCGTCTTGAAGAATTGCGCGCTATTGCGCCGGACAACCCCGATGTGCTGGAGTTGCAGCTGCAACTGGCGCAACAGCGGGGCGATAGCGCGCTCGCGCTCGATTTGCTGGTGCGCCTGCAGAACGATTCACCAAGCACCGCGAATGTCGTCGCGTTGGCCACGCACTGGCAGAATACGGGCAAGCAGGACAAAGCGTTGGGGCTGCTGGAAAGCTGGGTGAGCGTGCACGCAGAGGACGCACGGGCCAGGGAGAAGCTGGCGGAGATATACGAGCATCAGGGTAGGGTGGGGGATGTGTTGGCGCAGTACAGAGCTATTCTGTCAGTTGACAGGGACAACGTGGTAGCTCTCAACAATCTTGCCTGGTACCTGCTGAAGGTGGATCCGAAGCAGGCGCTACAGTATGCGGAGCGGGCGGCGGCGCTGTCCCCGCAGACGGCGTCGGTGCTGGACACGCTTGCGATGGCCCAGCTCAGGAATGACAAACCGGTTGCGGCCAGGAGAACGTTACACCGCGCGCTCGAGCTGGCGCCCGAAAGTCCCGGAATTCGCCTGAACCAAGCAAAACTCCAGGTGGCGGAAGGCCGGCGTGACATAGCGGTAGCGACGCTGTCTTCGCTGCTACAGGATCATCGTGATTTCGCAGAGCGCGCTGAAGCGGAGGCATTCCTGGCGCAGCTGCGCTAGGAATGTTTATTCAGCTCTTCAGCCCGAGTTTTTCCAGCAGGTTGTAAAGCGTAGGGCGAGTAATGCCCAATACGCTGGCGGCGTCCGTGATATTCTGGTCGCAGTGGTTCATGGCACGCAAGATCGCTTTGCGCTCAGCATCTTCCCGCACCTCCCTCAGATTCAACGGCATGGGTTCTGCGCGGCTCTCCTCCAGTTCCATGTCCTCGGCGGTGATCTGCGTGCCATCGGCCATGATTACCCCGCGCTTGACCTTGCTCTCGAGTTCCCGCACGTTGCCCGGCCAGGAATAGGCTTCCATGGCAGCGATAGCCTCGGGCGTAAATCCTTTTACGCCGCTGTTGTACTCGCGCGCCAGCTGGTTCAGAAACGACTTTGCCAGCACGACGACGTCCCCCTCACGTTCTCTCAACGGGGGTATCTCTATCACGATTTCGCTGATGCGATAATACAGGTCTTCCCGAAACTGTCCTTTCTGGATGAGATCGCTCAGGTTCTGGTGCGTTGCGCAGAGTATCCTGACATCCACGGGAATTTCCTTGCGCCCGCCGATGCGTTCCACAATGCGTTCCTGAAGAAAACGCAACAGCTTGGCCTGGAGTTCCATCGGTAGGTCACCTATTTCATCAAGAAATAGCGTGCCGCCATCGGCGTACTCGATCTTGCCGGGGGTTTGTTTGGCTGCACCGGTAAAGGCTCCTTTCTCGTAACCGAACAGTTCACTTTCTAGCAGATTCTCCGGAATCGCGGCGCAGTTGATGGCGATCATCGGGCCTTTTGCGCGCGGACTGAGTTCGTGCAGAGCCTGTGCGCAGCGTTCCTTGCCGGTGCCACTTGCGCCCAGTAGCAACGTGGTGATGTCTGATGGTGCGACCTTCTCGATGGTGCGACAGACCTTCAACATCTGCGGGCTGGCGGTGATAATGCCTCTCAGGGGCATGTGCTGCGCGCTGTTTTGCAAGCGGAGGTTTTCGCGTTCGAGCTCGTACAGCTGTTGCGCGCGATCAACCAGCAGCGCCAGCAACTCTGGATCAGCCGGTTTCTGGTGGAAGTCGTATGCTCCCATGGCGATCGCCTTGACGGCATTGGCCCGGTCATCGTCTCCGGTAACGATGATGACCTTGGTTTCCGCTGCAAGTGACAGTAGCTCTCGAAGCGTTGCCAGACCTTCGGTCACGCCGCCCGGGTCCGGGGGCAAGCCCAGGTCGAGAAGAACAACGCCCGGCTGGATCCTGCGAAACTGGTTGACAGCCTCGGTTCGATCGCCGGCGATTTCCACCTCGAAGTCTTCGAACGCCCAACGTAGCTGGCTTTGCAAGCCCTTGTCGTCTTCTACTACCAGCAGCGTTCTCTTGTCTTTCTTCACGAGCGTTCCACCTTAAGCATTGTCTGCTGTTGTCTTCTTATTCGGCTGCCGCAGAGCAGGGTATTCTTACGCTAAACAGCGAGCCCTGGCCCGGCGTGCTTTTTACGGCAATGTCTCCACCGACGCCACGGATAAAATCGCGACTTTCGAATGCCCCGATTCCCATGCCTGTGAGGCCCTTGGTGGAGTCAAAGGGTCGGAAGAGTCTGTTGCGTATGAATTCTTCATCCATGCCTTCGCCGCTGTCTTCTATATCGACAATGGCGAACACGCCGTCCCCGCGGAGCCGAACATTGACGCTTCCCGTTCTGTCGGTCGCATCCTGTGCATTGTGAATAAGGTGTCCAAAGACCGCGTGCAGTCGATCTCGATCGCAGTGAACGAAATAGACGCCGCTGTCGGCTTCGAACTGGGGTTGCGGTTCACGCAGTCTGCACTCCTCGACCACAGCCTCCAGTAGTTCGCTGAGTTTCAGTTCCTGTGCACCGGTGGTTCTTCCACCGCTGCGCAACTGAGCCATCAAATTACTCATACGATTGACCGAGTTGCTGACAGTATCCACCATGTCATCGACAAAAGCGGGATTGTGTTTGTGCTTTTGTGCGTTGGTAACCACGAGCGAAAGTTGCGCGAGTATATTTTTCAGGTCATGGATAACGTAAGCGCTCAGACGATTGAATGCTTCGAACTGGCGTGACTCGACCAGTGCCTGGTCGGCTTGAAACTGCGCAAGCTGGCTGGCCGCCTGGCGTCCGGCGACTTTCAGCAGATCGCGGTCTTCCCAATTCAGTCTGCTCAGAAACTCAGACTCTTTCAACAATAATATTCCCTGTAGACGTTCGCCGAAAAACAGTGGGATGATCAGCCATGCACGGGGCACGTCACTGAGCGCGGGTGGCAGTTCCAGATTGCTGTAGATATCCGGCGCCTGCCGCCATTCGCCCAGGTCAATGATCCACTGGTGCTGTTCCAGCCAATGAGCCAGTGGGCTTAAATCCAATTCTTCTTCGGGTATCGGCATGTCCCAGTGGGCGAGCGCGGTGAAGCGACCGCTCTCAGTCTGTGCCCAGAGAATGCCAGCGGGGCTCTTCGCGAGGTTGGCGATGGCTCGCGTGATGTTGTGCGGGATGTCATGTTCTCCGCTCGCCAGGGTTTGCGTAAACTGCAGCCACTCCAGGCGATAATCGTACTTGTAACTGAAGAAGTTCTTGCTTAGCCATACCCGTGTTCTGGCCCTGATCTGACCGGAGAACAGCAGCACGACTAGCACAAGGCCCGCTGCACACAGGAATGCGATCTGTAGCACACCGCCCCAGCTCCCACCAAGGTAGCGGATAAAGTAGGCGGCAAGCGCCATGCTGATGAGGTACAGGCCGGATGCCATCAGCGTCAGGGAATGGAACGCCACATGGCGTGACAGATAAATGCCCCGGGGTTCGTCGCTGCCTTCTTCCCGCGCGTTACGCAACACGCTGGTGGCCATCAGTATGGCGGCCATGGTGGTTACAACGCCCCGGGCATGCCACAGGTTGCGATCCAGGTGGCGAAACAGCAGCGCCTCGGCGTACATGAAAAAATCATAGGCAAACAGGATTCCGAGGCCAACGCACAGGTGCTTTGTCGCCCACAGTTCACCCTCATTGCTGTTGCGAAAATACTGTTCAAGCAACAGCAGCCCGATGACGGCCATCGCCAGCCATGCGCTAAAGGCGATGTTCGATGCGCCGGTGACAGTCAGGGGCAGCGACCGCGAGAAAGGTCCGGCTGCCAGCAGAAGCAGAAGCATGGCGATATAGGCGATCCCGCACATCGCCAGCCAGCGGCGGGGCGTGTGCGCTTCGCTGGTGCCGGCAAGCCGCAGGCGTATCAGCTTCAGCAATACGGCGGTCCAGCCCGCATTGCGACCAAGCTCGGTAATCTGCATGAGGGTGAACAGGGGTTCGGCGGAGATAGATGACAGTGTCACCGCCCCCGCCCACAGGGCAGTGAGGCCGCTGGCTACCAGGATCACGTTACCCAGCGGATTACCGCGACGCATGAAAACCGCGAGGCAGGTTAGCGCGACATAGGCGACAAGTGCCGTGCCGTAACTGTACAGGCCGACATTGCCGAGACTACTGATTCCTGCAGTGAATTCAAAACTGTCCAAAGCGTGTACCAAGTCACGTTCAGCGATAGCGGTGGCCCGGGAGAAACACTATACTCTGGCCACAATAGTGTAAATGCCGGCAGGCAATAAGTGGGATGCGCAACACATAAAGGCCGCGCCACTTCCAACGGGACTGCTCTTCAGGGGAATCGCAAAACACCATGTCTGCCATTCAGGCGCTGGAAACCCAACTCAACACGCACTCTCACCGCTGGCTGGTGACCGGGGCAGCGGGATTCATCGGTTCGCACCTGGTCGAAAAGTTACTGTCGCTGGGGCAGCAGGTGGTCGGGCTGGACAACTTCGCCACCGGGTATCGGGGCAACCTGAATGACGTGCAGGCGCGCGTCTCTCCTGCCCAGTGGGGGCGATTCGAATTTCACGAAAGTGATATCTGCAACCTGGACGACTGTGTTGCGGCCTGCCGCGGTGCCGAGTACGTGTTGCACCAGGCGGCTCTGGGCAGCGTGCCGCGCTCGATAGCGGATCCGATAGTGTCCAATCGTGCCAACGTCGACGGTTTTCTGAATATGCTGGTAGCGGCGCGAGACGCCCGTGTGAAACGTTTTGTTTACGCGGCGTCGTCCTCCACCTATGGCGATCATCCCGACCTGCCAAAGATCGAAGAGCGCATCGGTAACCCCTTGTCCCCCTATGCGGTCACCAAGCTGGTGAACGAAATTTACGCAGACGTGTTTGCCCGGGCGTACGGCATGCAATGCATCGGGCTGCGATACTTTAACGTGTTCGGCCCGCGCCAGGATCCCATGGGCGCTTACGCGGCGGTCATTCCGCGCTGGTTCGAGGCGCTCCTCTCCGGCGAGCAGCCTCGCATCAATGGCGACGGTGAAACCTCGAGAGACTTCTGTTTCGTTGCCAATACTGTGCAGGCTAACCTTCTGGCGGCGCATGCAGATGCGCCCGAGGCCATCAACCAGGTTTACAACGTTGCGGTGGGCGGGCGTACAACGCTCAATGAACTCCTGCATGCCATCCGTTCACTGCTGAGCGATGTTGACCCTGCGATCGCAGACATGGAGGCGGTGTATGGCGAGTTTCGCGAAGGTGATGTGCGCCATTCCCAGGCCAGTATCGACAAGGCCGCCAGGTTGCTGGGCTACGCGCCCACGCACACCGTAGCACAGGGCCTCGCGGCAACCAGTGATTGGTTTTTGAGCAAGCGTACAAAAGGTCAGAGTGTATGAGCAGCAGCGATAATGGCGCCGTGGCAATTGTTGGCCTGGGGTATGTGGGTTTACCGCTCGCAGTGGCCTTTGGTCGGCAGCGCCGCACCATCGGCCTGGATCTCAATGAGCAGAAGCTCGGGCACTATCGGGCCGGTCGTGATCCGAGTGGCGAAGTAGACGGCGAGCAGCTGGCAGCAGCCACCCTGCTTGAATTCACCAGTGATGCAGCGAGGCTTGCGGAGGCTGCGTACATTATCGTGGTGGTGCCGACGCCGATCGACGCCGCCCGGCGACCGGACCTCAGTCCGCTGGAAGGCGCCTGCCGCGCCGTTGGCAAATACCTGCAACCGGGCACGGTGGTGGTGTTTGAATCCACCGTGTACCCCGGGTGCACCGAAGAAGTGTGCGTGCCATTGCTGGAAGACCTGTCCGGCCTGACCTGGGCAGGGCGGGCGGACGCTGATCCGGCGCGCAGCTTCAACGTTGGGTACTCGCCCGAGCGGATCAATCCTGGCGATAAGGAACATCGGCTGGAAACCATTACCAAAGTGGTCTCCGGAGATACACCCGAGACGCTGGAGAAAGTGGCGGCGCTCTACAATGAGGTAGTGCGCGTGGGCACCCACCGCGCTGCGAGTATAAAAGTCGCCGAGGCCGCCAAGGTGATCGAGAACACGCAGCGTGACCTGAATATTGCGCTGATGAACGAACTGGCGCTGATTTTCAACCGGCTCGATATCGACACGCTGGATGTGCTGGAGGCGGCGGGTACCAAGTGGAACTTCCTGCCCTTCAGGCCGGGGCTGGTGGGCGGCCACTGTATCGGAGTCGATCCTTACTACCTGACCTACAAGGCTGAGGCGGTTGGCCACCACCCGCAGGTGATACTCGCCGGGCGCAATACCAACGACAATATGGGCAAGTTCATTGCCGAGCAAACGGTGAAGCACCTGGTGCGGCACGGTCACAGGGTCAGCGGTGCGAAGATTGCGGTACTGGGGCTGACG
Organism: Halioglobus sp.; assembly: GCA_041396005.1. GTDB lineage: Bacteria > Pseudomonadota > Gammaproteobacteria > Pseudomonadales > Halieaceae > Marimicrobium. The sequence continues at coordinate 25,595 of JAWKZK010000004.1, read as the reverse complement.
TTCAAAGAGAACTGTCCGGACCTGCGTAACTCGAAAGTGGTGGATATCATTTCCGAGTTGCGGGAGTACTGCTGTGACGTTCTGGTACACGATCCGCTGGCCGATAGCGAAGAGGCCATGGCAGAGTACGGTATAACCCTGTCTGGCGTTGACGACCTCAAGAGCTCCCAGGCGGTGATACTGGCCGTGCCGCATGCGCAGTACCTGGGGTGGAGTATCGCTGATTTCGGCGCCTTGCTTGATGAAGGCGCCATACTGGTGGATATCAAGTCCGTGCTGGACAGAACCGAGCTTGCAAAAGCCGGTATCAATTTCTGGCGGGTTTGACCTGCGCACGGCGTGAGCCGCCAGCCCGAGCCAGGTCGTTGTCGATCACCGCGCCGGTGTTTTCCCCGCCAGCGTTTCCTCCGCACTCGAGGTTTGCCGCATCAGCGCCTTGCGTATCAGGTGTGGAACAAGGAGGTACAGCGGCATGCGTAAATAGTGCGAGCGGAGATATAACAGGTTCAGCGCGAGGCTCGTGAAAGCCAGCTGGCATCCGGGTTGAGCCGGCCGGAAGGCCCTCAGAAACAGAAAATCCATCAATGGTCCGCGCAGCCTTCGGGCTGCGGTGCGCGTCGCCGCCATGACCTCGTCGGGTACAGGCGTACCGAACACACGTTGAGCGTACACCAATCCGTGAAAAAGAGAATCCTGCAGGTCTAGCTCCCGGGCGCGTATTACCAGCCCACTCCAGAAATCAGCGTCATGCGTTGGAAAGTCACGCAGCATGCGATCAATATCCCAGAGGTCACGCAGCCCGTGGTGAAACTCACCTTCGTGAAACAGGTGCGTTGCGCTGTGGATCAGCATGTCCTGGTAGGAAAGCGTGAACACGCCGGGACATACCTCGCGCAGGCGTTCAAACAGCAGCGCGGCATCGACATTGGGTTTGGCGGTGGGCGGCAGGATGTTGTGGTGCAGATCCAGCGTTGTGCCTCGCGCTCGATTGACCAGTGCCGGCGTTTCGTGACTCCACTGCCGATAGTAACGTTCGTTGTACGGATCGAGCTGCGCGCTCTCCCAGCCGTGTGCGTTCAGCGCCTGTTCCGCGCTCGCCAGATGCTCACGCGGCACGATGATGTCAATGTCGGTAATCAGGCGTCCGGCGCCCACCCGCAATTGCGAGTGCATGTAAGCGGCACCTTTGAGCAGCACCAGGGGCAGTTCGACCGTGGCCAGCGCAGCGCGGATCGACTCGACGTCGTAGCGCAGGTCCCGCTGCTGTTTTTCGTGCACACGCAGCGCCGACTCCAGATGGCGGCGAACCCGCGCGTCAAGCGCCTCGAGTATGTCGTGATCAATCGTTTCGCAGGCCAGGGACGCCAGCAGGCGGCTGACCCGTCCCTGCGAGATCGCACTGCTCAAAGCGCGGTTATCCAGATCCTGCAGCAGGCGGGGTTCCAGTAACACGCGCTGCAGTTCGAACGGCCTTGCCCGGTTCATCAACGTACCAGCTCCTGCATTTGACCGACTGCCCAGTCGAGATCGCGGTAAACCAGATCGTAGCAGGGGACGGATGCGATTAACTTGCGCATTGTAAAAAAGCCTTGCTCGCCGAGCAGGCTGTAGTTGAACGAGTGATAGGCCGCCAGGAGGAAGCTCTCGGTGCGCTGGCGCGGCTGCAGAACCTGCGGTTCAGTGGCGCTGTAGCGTGGGAACAGCATGACCCGCGCGGGCACCGGCGTGGCATCGTGACTGTCCGGAGTCAGGTCGGCCTTCATATGCGCCACCACGCCCTTGTGCGTTTCCCGGCTCACGGGGCCGAACACGGCATCCGGCGAAAATTCGCGAATAATGTCAATACTGGCGTTTTTCAGGCTGACCGGTCGGCATAGCGGGATGAGTTCGGTGCTGTCAGGCGGCAGCAAGGCGTGCTCGTCAGACAGGATCCGCCAGCCGCGCAGGCCCAGCGCCGCGCACAGCGTACTCTTGCCGGCGCCGGGTATGCCCGGCATCACTACCCCGATGCCGTCTAGGGCGACCACCGCCGCGTGCAGTTTCAGGTGCTCGTTGGTGTGCAACGAGACACTCCAGTTCATGCCCCACTCGAGAAACGCGTAGGCTTGACCGCAGGGGATGGTGTCGAAGGGGCTTTGCCGATCGAACAGAAACTCCGCCCGTCGGCGCAAGCGCTGTGGCAGCCCCCTGGAGACCAGAGCAACATCAAAATCCACAAAGGCGTCTTTGCCCGCGACGGGAAAGTCGCCGTACAGGGTTTGCAGGCCCCGGCAGACATCCGGGAGGTTGGTTTCCAGGCGGTAAACGTACGGACCCACGTGTAGCGCGAGCGCGCCTTCATCCAGCGCGGCGGCTATCTCCCGCGCTGGCAGGTCTTTCAGGCGCCGCATTCAGTCACGCTTCAGTATGTCCAGGGCCAGCAATTCATCAAGGATTGCGGTTACCGCGTCGTTGATCTTGCCGGCGTCGCCGTTGTCGGTGTCCGCCGCGACGCGCTCGACCAGATGCTCCGTTGTCATAGACTGCGCTTCGAGCAGCATCAGGATGTGGGCGGCAAAGCCGCTCAGCAGATGCGTGTCGCCGCTGCGGGTATCGAAATAAATCACGGTCGCTTCGCCCGGATCATAGAATTTTCCCGCAGAGTGAACGCGCCAGGTCATTTGGCTGGAGTCTCGGATCAGCGAAAGGGAATTATTTCAGAAGTGTTCTGGCGTGGCCAGCGACGTTCGCCCAGGCCGCGCACCAACGCGGTGTGGTGGCGCTTTACTGGCGTCGCCCAGCATCCTCAGGGGCAACCGCTATCGGGGGCACTGGCCACCGTTCACTCTTATCAGGCAAACACGATCCAAGGTTCCGGGCTCTTCACAGACTCGCCACTTGCCGTCGCTGCTGACGCCGGTGTAGCTGGAGGGATTGCGCAGGCCGTTGGGATTGCCGATCTGGTGAATGGCTCTTGCGAGATCCTCATCGTGCTCCTGCCTGCCAGCGGGTGCCGAGACAAACATACCGGTTTCGGGATTAAACGAGTTAAGCGTCATCACCGACATGCAGCCCGCATTGCCTGTTGCTCCGCCCCAGGCGGCGCGATTTCCCAAAGACAGCAGAACCGCGCTCCCGGCGATCGCATGGCGGGAGAATTTGCGGCGGCTAGGGTCGGTGACAGCCGGCCGAGCGACGGTGTCAGAGCGTTCTTTGGCGCTCTCATCGTCGTACATTTCGTCAAATTTATCCAAGTGACCCCCAAAACCTTACAAGCAAGCCGGAATGCGCGTGGTGAGCAGGACAGGCTCCGGTGCTCCTGATACGCTATGGCATAGACTCTACCATTAATGACGCCGCCGCTCATAGTTGGTTCATGACTGTCTGTGAAGTGTGTCACACAGGCTGGCACGGCGGGCGCACAGTATCTGCCAGCAAGATTCATGCCCAAGCATTAAAATATTTATATAAAACAATTGGTTGGGGTTGCTCTCTAATACCCGGACCATTGCGGTATCCGTGGTGAAGTCGCGGGAGAGTAAAGAAAGCTGACGTGACCGCCGAACCGGGGCCGGAGGCACGAAAGGGCCCAGACCGCGAGCCTGACACGCTATTCGCGCCGCCGGGAGGCCAGCTCTTCCAATTTGACCAGGCAGGCAAATACCATAAGCCCAACGCCCGCGTTGAACAGCGTAGTGCTTTGGAAACCCATGATCCAGTAGACCCCCAGCAGCCGCGCAAGCCCTGAGAACGCGCAAACCAGCACCCCAAGAATACCCGTGATCGAGCCGAGAATGACGATGTTCTTATGCATTGTAGAGACTCCGGCAAATTGGCTTCAGAAACGCGGGGGAGCCGGTCCGCGACCGCCATCGCGTGTCTGGTCCACAGTTTAGACAAAAAACGGTCGCCGGGTCACTCTAATGCAGCTTGCAAAGGCTATTGAACTCTGAAAAGCTCTGATTTGCCTGCGTTGTAGCGGGGATAAGGGTTGGAATGTACGAGGGTTTTTACAATTTGCAGGCGGAGCCGTTTCGGCTGAGTCCTGACCACAGGTTTTGCTTCGAACACAAGGGGTACGCCAGGGCCCGCGCCTATATGTCTTACGCCTTCATGCGTGCCGAGGGCTTTGTGATGATCACGGGGCGCCCGGGTACCGGCAAGACTACCCTGATCGGTGAACTGGTAGAGAGCCTCGCCGCCGATGATGTGTCTACCGCGAATCTGGTTTGCACGCAGCTTCAGGCGGACGACCTGCTGAAATCGGTCGCGTTCAGCTTCGGCGTCAGCGCAGGGGGCGCCGATAAAGCGGAACTGTTACAGCATCTTAACCTGCGCTTGCATCGCTGGCATCGTGACGGCAAGCGTGCTTTGTTGATCGTGGATGAAGCGCAGGATCTGTCACGATCGGCGATGGAAGAGTTGCGACTGCTGACCAATATTCAGGTGGATGGCCAGCCACTGTTGCAGATCTTTCTCCTGGGGCAACCGGAGTTGCGTGATCTCGTTTTGTCACCGGAGCTGGAGCAGGTTCATCAGCGGATTGTGGCGGCCTGTCATCTCGAGGGACTCGAGGTTGAGGAGGTAGAAGCCTACGTATTACACCGGCTCGGCAAAGTGGGCTGGCGCGGCGACCCGGCGATCGAGCGAGCCGTGTTCCCTCTGCTGCACAAATTCAGCGAGGGTGTGCCCCGTCGCATTAATCTTATCTGCAGCCGCCTGCTGCTTCACTGCGGAGTAGAGCAGCGACACCAGATCACTGTGGAGGATATGCGCGTTGTTATCGGCGAACTCCAGGGAGAGAATCTCGCGGCAGGCACACGGATGGTAGCGGAAGATTTCCTGCGTGACGCTGGCGAAGGCCTCTCCAGCGGCTTTTCCGACCAGACTCATCGCGAACAGGAACCTGACGCGCAACCGGGTTCGGTGACACCGGAGATGACGCCCGGTAACCGATTGCGCGCCATTGGGGATGCCGATGTCGCTGTCGCGGATGTGGCACCAGAGCTGGAAAACCTGGAGGCCGTGCGAAAAAAAAAAGCTGAAGCATCGATCACGCCGGTTGCACGGTCGGTCAGTGGCGTGCCTCGAGTCGGTGCTGAAACAGCAAGAGCCAGCGTACCTGACAGTGAAAACGCAGTCGCAACTGAACACGCACCTGACCACGAACCCGAACACGAACCCGAGCCCGAACCCGAATCGAATCAACCCTGTTCGAAACCGGCGAGCACTTCCATCGAAGGCCTCGACGGAACGATAGCCGCGGTTCGGCACACCCCTCACAGCGAAGCCGCTCGCGGCGCCACGTCGCGGCAGGCGCCAACGTTTGCCGCTCGCAATCTTTCCGACAGCGAACGTAACCGTCCGGTAGCGCGCCCCGCGCCAGGGCGGCCCGTGCGGGTGGCGCGCGGCAGGAACAAAGCGTCTGCCACCCCAAGACGTCGTGGAACCATGCTTGTGGCGCTGTTCGCCATCGTCACGCTGGCTGCCGTGATCTGGTTCATCGTACTCGGATGGTTACCTTCAGGTGCGGAACCTGGCGCCCTCTCATTGCAGGTGCCGGACGTTGCTGAGTTGCCGATACCTCCTTCGCGCCCGTTGGACGACCCGGTCGGCACGGGTCCGCTGGTTGAGGCTGAGCAATCAGCGCTGGAGCCAGTGCCTGAGGAGATGTCCCTGCCGGGAGGAGAAGTGCCTGCCACCGAGCGGCTCGAGTCCGGGGCAGGCGAGCCTTCGGCGAGTGCGACGCTCCAGCCATCGGTGAATGTCCCGGCAAATGCGGCCGATCTGACCCTGCTAGTGGGTTTTGGCTTCGATAGCGCTGAACTCGACAATGAAGCGCGATTTGTATTGGATGAAGTCGCCAGAATTCTCGAACGAGAGCCGCAGTTGACTGGTGTCATTGCCGGGTATGCCGATGGTTTGGGCGAGCCTGCCTATAACCTCGCGTTATCGCGGCAGCGCGCCGAAGCGGTAGAGCGTTATCTGGTGTCGCTTGGCGTAGACCAGGCCAGGCTGTCGGTTGAGGCGCACGGCGGGTTGGTGATAAATGGCTCATCCGCAGAGGCGGAAATCCCGACGGATGTTGCAGTCGATACGGAAAAGTACAGAATCGTGCAAATTCGGCTAAGCGCTGGCGGAACAACGTAGTACATTACCGGTGTGAAAGTGGGCGCGATTCGGGAGCTGACCATGGCCTCAGGGCAACACGCGAATCAGGGAAGGTCAGCCGGGCTGAATTAGTGGTACACCAGAGTGACGTGTTGGCGGCGCGACGTTGTCGCGAAAGCCGAGAATTGTGTGTGACGTTGGTCACAAGGTGGGCCGACCCCGAAGTGTCCGGCTGGTGTGGCGTGGTAGTATTTTGTGAACGTGACGGGCGGCGGATAGCCCGATAAGGAGTAGAAGATGACAGCTCAGATTACCCAAGTTGGTGCAGATTCACTGTTCAGGCGTGTTCTGCTGGCCACAGTGGCTGCCGTGCTGGCCTTGTGCGTCGGTTGCAGTTCAACCAGCTATCCGGAGGTGCCCGAGGCACAACGCAACGTCGAGGTGGATTACGATTACGTGCTGGGCCCGGGTGATGATGTGATGATATTTGTCTGGGGAAACGAAGAACTCAGTTCCACGGGCACAGTGAGGCCAGACGGCAAGCTGACGACGAGACTGGTTGAAGATCTGCAGGCCAGCGGAAAGACCTCAACACAATTGGCGCGAGACATAGAGAGCGCATACTCCGAGTACGTCAGGCAGCCCGTGGTCAGTGTGATCGTTGGGGGGTTTGCGGGTGTGCCCGAGCAAACCGTGCGCGTGGTTGGCGAGGCGACCAATCCGAAGCGAATTCCCTACAAGAAGCATATGACGCTGCTGGATTTGATGATCGCTGTGGGCGGTCTTACGCCCTATGCAGATGGTAATGGCTCTGTGCTGGTTCGCGTTGTGGACGGCAAACAAGTGACCTATAGCCTGCGGCTGGATGACCTTGTTCGTGATGGCGACATTTCGGCCGACTTGGTGCTGATGCCCGGCGATATCCTGATTATCGCGGAATCCTGGTTCTAGGGCGCGCGGTTCACGCCTGGGGTAACAACAGATGCAAGAGATTCTGGCGCAACTATTCTCGTACGTGTGGGGTGTCTGGCGTCATCGCTGGCTTGCCCTTGGCGTTGCCTGGGTGGTGGCGATAGCCGGCTGGGTTTGGGTCTGGCAGTTGCCTGAAGCGTATGTCGCGAGCGCGCGGGTTTACGTGGATACCAATAGCGTCTTGCGTCCTCTTTTGCAGGGTCTGGCGGTGCAGCCAAACGTTGAAAGCCGAATAGGCTTGCTGAGCCGGACGTTGCTCAGTCGCCCGAATCTGGAAAAATTGATGCGCATGACCGATCTTGACCTTCAGGTCACGACGGCGCGCGAGAAAGACGCCCTGTTGAACGACCTGCAGAAATCCATCTCGCTTTGGGCATCGGCCAAAGACCCTTCCCTGTACTCCATTTCTGTGCAGGATCCCGATCGGGACACTGCGAAGCGCCTTGCGCAGGCGCTGATCACCGTGTTTATCGAGAGTTCCCTGAGCGGTAAGCGCGAAGACTCCTCGGGAGCGCAGGATTTCCTGGAGGAGCAGATCAAGGAGTACGAGGCGCGCCTGATTTCCGCCGAAACGCGCTCGGGAAATTTCCGCCAGAAACATATGGATATCCTGGGGGGCAAGGGAGGGTATTACCGCAACCTCAATAGCGCACGGGCCCGGCTGCAACAAGCCCAGTTGATGCTTCGCGAAGAAGAGAATCGCGTGGTAGAGCTGCAACGCCAAATCGATGGCGAAGACCCCCTGTATGTTCCCAGCGTCAGCCCGTCCGTCGCTGCCGCTCCCCAGCAGGTAATGCCTTCCGCGAAGCCGTCCGCTGTGGACACCCAGATTGAGGTGATTCAACAGGAATTAGCTGAACTGAAAGTGAAATACACCGCCAGGCATCCTGAGGTGCGTCAGCTAACTTCGCTGCTTGCGGATCTCGAGGAGGAGCGCGCGGAGGAACAACGTGCCGAGAGGGCCCGCGTTCGTGCGATCAATGAGCGGCGCAAAGCCGGTAAGCCGGTTGACGATCTGGGGGACTTGTCGGGGCTTGCCAACAGCCCTGTGTACCTGAACATGAAAAAGATGCTCGCTGAGTCGAAATCAAAGGTCGCCGCACTGAAAGTGCGCGTGGTCGAATACCGGGAGCGGGTGGCAGAGCTGGAAGAACAGGTGAATACCATCCCCGAGATCGAGGGTCAGTTAAAGCAACTTGAACGCGACTACGGCGTCATTCGTTCTCAGCACAGCGCGTTATTGAAGCGCCGCGAAACGGCGCGGATGGGCCAGGATATGGAGCAGAAGGCGACTGATGTGACGTTCCGCGTGATCGACCCACCCTACGTGCCGCTAAAGCCAAGTGAGCCCAACAAGCTGATGCTCAATGGCATTGTGCTGGCCGCGGGCATAGTGGCCGGGATCGGCGCCGCCTTCCTGCTGTCGCTGCTTAAGCCCGTATTTTTTGATCCGCGTATGTTGTCCACGGTGACGGGTCTGCCCGTGCTCGGCTCTGTGACAATTAATCTGCAAAAAGAGCAGTTGCGGCTGGAGCGGTATGGCATGGTGGCCTTTGCTTCGCTCACCGTCTGCCTGCTTATCGCGTTCGCCGGGATGACCTGGAGTACCGGCTCCCTACCCTGGAGTTGACACAACGCAAATGGTTTCCTGGCGGCCAGTGCCGGCTGTCAGATTAGGATAAAGACATGAGTATCATCGAGAAGGCAGTCAACGCGTTGAGCAAAGGCGGTGGGAACACCGGGGCTGATGCCGTGCGCGGGGACCTTGCAGGCCGCGACCGCAGTTCCTCCAGTACCGTAGAGCGCGCGAGTGGTGAGGCGGGTTCTGTATCCCGGACGCCAGACGGCGAATCACGGCATTCGGCTCCAGCGGATCATGGCGGTTACGAGCGCACCTCTTCAGTCAGTAGTAACTACGTCAAGCTGAATTTCGAAGACCTGCGGGATATTGGCATTCTAACGCCTTCAGTACCGCGCAGTGCAATCGCCGAAGAGTACCGAACGATCAAGCGGCCATTGCTGATGAATATTGCCGGCGATGATGCGGTGCCTCCTATCAAGCATGGCAATTTGATAATGGTTACCAGTGCGCTTGAGGGCGATGGTAAAACATTCACGTCGATAAGCCTCGCGATCAGCATTGCGATGGAACAGGACAAGACCGTGCTCTTCGTCGATGCCGACACGGCCAAGGCTGAGGCGGGCCGCATTCTGGGCATTCCTTCAGATACGCCGGGTCTGATCGACGTGCTTGAGGACAATGACATCGCACTATCTGATGTGATCCTGCACACCAATATCGAAAAGTTGCGTATTCTGCCGGCCGGTGACTTGCACACGCATGCCAATGAACTGCTCGCCAGCGATCGCATGCGTCAACTCATGATCGAAATGTCTGAGCGGCACCCGGATCGCGTCATCGTGTTCGACTCTCCTCCGCTGTTGCTGACCACGGAAGCCTCGGTGCTCGCGAGCTTTATGGGCCAGATCGTGTTCGTGGTGAGTGCCGATATGACACCGCAGCATGCGGTGACACAGGCGATCGAGCATATTGGTGAAGACAAGATGGTTGGCATGGTGCTGAACCGGGCCCGGCGGCGCAGTAACCCTTATTACTACACCTACGGCGAAGTATATGGATACGGGCGCGACCGGCAGTACGAATACGATCTGCACGGAGAGTCCGGATAGGAGTTTATGTTGATGCCCATGCAACAGGGTAGTAACCGCTGTATTTTTACTGGCATGGTCCTGATGCCGCTGGTGCTGGCCACTGGCGCTGGCAGCGTCGGTGCCGCCGAATGGACCACGCGAGCCTCCGTGGCGCCTGCCATCACCTATACGGATAACGTGTGTCTCTCGCAGAGCAATAAACAGGGCGACTGGATTGGTACGCTCACGCCTTCAGTGGGCATCCAGGGCAAGGGTCGCAAAGCCTCCGCGCAACTCGCGGGCTCGGTGCAGCTGAACTCGCTGACCAATAGTGCGCTGGATAGCAAGGGATGCGGTGGTAATCTTGATGATCGCGAGCAGTTCAATCCGCGCTTGCGCGGTCGTTTCAGCTCTGAGCTTATTGATAACTGGATGAAGGTGGATGTCAACGCCCGCGCTGACCAGAATGAAGTGACTTCGCGCGCGGTGGGTGGGGATGACGATCTGAATCGCACTGGCAATCGCAACACCTACTACCGCTACTCCGTGTCTCCAGTGGTAAACCGCCGGTTCAAGGACTGGGTGGCCCTGAGTGCGCGTTACACCTGGGACGAGCAATTCAACAGCAGTGACCTGCTCAGCGACAGCCACCGTCACCAGTTTAACATGGCGCTTAGAAATGCGGCGCCGTCCAAGTGGTCACGCAGGGTGGAGGGCAGGTACACGCGCGTCCACTATGGCGAGTTTCAACGGGTTTACCCGGGAAGATACTGAACTGAGCTCGGCGTGTGGGACTGGGCTACCGTTTCGATCGTCGTTGGGGCATCGATGGCTTCTATGGGCGCGAATGGAACGAATTTCAAAGCACCTTGAATGGCGACCGGGACGGCCCAGGCTGGGGCTTGAACCTGAAATGGACGCCCTCGCCGCGAACAGCGGTGACGGTTGGCGGCGGGGACCGGTTTTTTGGCAATACGCCGCGTGTCATTATTCGGCATGCGCACAAGCGCAATCAGTTCAGGCTAAACTACGAAAAGCGCGTGACGTTTCAGCGGGATTTGCGAACCGAAGATCTTGGCGGCTTTGATGACAATATCAATAACGCGAGTGTGTTCAGTAATGGCCCCATTCTGGATGAACGCCTGGCCGGTGGGTGGACCTACAAAGGCCGTAGTTCGGTGCTCACTATCAACGGTAATTATTCCGAGCAGACGCGTTCAGAAGATGGCGAGAAATCGCTGTTCAAGAACGTTACCGCTACATTCAGCCCGCAGCTCTCCACCCGCTACAACGTTGCGGCCTCGGTCGCATGGCGCGAAGATGAACCGCGTGGACGCATCAACGAGCTCCCCGAGTTTGCCGACCAGGGTGATTCCGAGGCCTGGACATTCAACTTTACCGTTGGACGCCAGTACAACAACCGTATCAACCTGAGCCTCAGTTATCTCTTTACCGATCGGCAGGGCGAAACGAGTTTTAATGATTACCAGGAAAACCGCATCACCGCCACGCTCGGGCTGGCTTTCTAAAAAGGACGATAGTCCATGCCATCACATTCGGGCTCTGGTGAAATCCTCTGTGTCGTAGGGGCGCGCCCTAACTTTATGAAGATCGCGCCGGTGATGCGCGCGTTCTCTCAGGCAGGTTCTGCACTGAACGCGCGTTTGTTGCATACCGGTCAGCACTACGACGCAGCGATGAAGCACGCGTTCTTCGATCAACTACAAATTCCCGAACCGGACATCGACCTGGAAGTGGGTTCCGGTTCGCATGCTCAACAGACCGCCGATATCATGAAACGTTTCGAGCCGGTGCTGGATGACATGCGGCCGCGTGCCGTGCTGGTTGTGGGTGATGTCAATTCCACCATTGCCTGTGCGCTGGTGGCGGTGAAGAAAGGCGTGCCGGTGCTGCATGTCGAAGCCGGTTTGCGCAGCGGCGATCGCAGTATGCCCGAGGAGATCAACCGGGTTCTGACTGACCAGCTGTCTGAACTCCTGTTCACGACGGAATCGACGGCCCGCGACAATCTGCTTCGGGAGGGAGTGGCGGACGCGAGTATTCATTTCGTGGGCAACGTAATGATCGATACACTGTTCTTCAATCTTGAGCGCGCCGTGCCCTCCGCAGAGACCCTGCGCAAGGCAGGGCTGGCCGGCGTGGCCGGCGATTACGGCCTGATAACCCTTCACCGTCCCTCAAATGTCGACGATCCACTTGTCCTCAAGCGCCTGTTGGATACGCTCGGCGACATCAGCCAGCGAACACCACTGGTATTTCCCGTTCATCCGCGCACTCTGGCGAGAATCGAATCCGCCGGATTGGGCGAGGAACTTCGGCGTGCACGCATTACCACGACTGCCCCGCTCGGCTATCTCGACATGCTGGGTCTGATGCGCGATGCGCGCGTGGTGCTCACCGATTCCGGTGGCATACAGGAAGAAACAACCGCGCTGGGTGTGCCCTGCATTACGCTGCGTGAGAATACCGAGCGACCGATCACTGTGACGCAAGGCACCAACACCGTGGTGGGAACGGACCCTGCAAAGATCATCGCCTGTTATGAAGACGTGATCAGTACGGGCGGGAAACGTGGCAGGTCTCCGGAGCTCTGGGACGGCGCGGCGGCAGAACGCGTAGTGACCATAGTCAACCTTTGGTCGCAGGCACTCCCGACATGAATGCCTCCGACGCGGTGATTGCCAATGCGATGACGGTCGACGTCGAGGACTATTTTCAGGTCTCCGCGTTCGAGCCCTATGTCGCGCGTGAGGAGTGGGAGACGCGGTCACTTCGTGTGGAAAACAATACGGACCGCATACTGGATTTATTCGCCGAGCATGGCGTGCGAGGTACCTTCTTCACCCTGGGGTGGGTGGCTGAGCGCTGCCCCGGCCTGGTGCAGCGCATTGTCAGCGGCGGGCACGAGATCGCCAGTCACGGCTGGCAGCATACGCGGGTGAATACCCAGTCCCCGGCGGATTTTCGCAAGGACATTGAACGCACCCGCAAGTTGCTGCAGGACCAGAGCGGTCAGCCCGTACTGGGCTATCGCGCTGCGAGCTATTCCATCGGTGCATCTGAAAGCTGGGCGTGGAACGAGCTGGCGGATGCCGGCTACCGCTACAGTTCCAGTATCGTGCCCATCCGGCACGATCTTTACGGCATTCCCGGTGCGCCGCGATTTCCGTTCAATACGGCGGAGGGACGTCTGCTGGAGATTCCGATCACCACACTCTCACTGGGGGGGCGGAATATCAACTGCGGGGGAGGGGGCTGGTTCAGGCTGTTCCCCTATGCGTTCTCGCGTTGGGCCCTGCGTCGCGTCAACCGGGAAGACGGCAGTTCGGGTATCTTTTACTTCCATCCCTGGGAGATAGACCCCCAGCAGCCGCGGCCGGACAGTATCGATGCGCGGACGCGCTTTCGGCACTACCTGAACCTGAATCGAACGTATGCGCGCCTGCAGCGTTTGCTCCGCGATTTTGCGTGGGACCGGATGGATGAGATTTTCCTCCCGCTGGAGTTGCGGCGATGAGCATCTCAGTCGCCAGCCTGACGGAAGCCGATTCGGCGCGTTGGGACGACTACGTCCAGCACGCCGAACAGGCCACGTTTTTTCACCGTGCGGGCTGGAAAACGGTCATAGAGCGCGCTTTCGGGCACGCCACGCATTTTCTCTATGCACAGCTGAACGGCCGGATTGTGGGTGTGCTACCGCTGGCGCATGTCCGCAGCGTGTTATTTGGCAATAGCCTGTCGTCGTTACCATTCTGTGTATACGGCGGCATTGTCGCGGATTCAGGCGAGGCCGCAGCGGCTCTGCGCGCCCGGGCCTGCGCGCTGGCCGAAGAGCTCGGGGTGGGTGCGCTGGAGCTGCGCAATCGACAGGCGAGCGACTCTGGCTGGCCGGTGAAAGACCTTTACTACACATTTCGCAAGGAGATCGACCCCAGCGACGAGGTCAACCTCAAGGCGATCCCGAATCGACAGCGTGCAATGGTTCGCAAAGGAATGGCCGAGGGTCTGCTTGGCGAGTGGGACGCGGGCACATCGCGGTTTTACCGCGTCTACGCAGAGAGCGTGCGCAACCTTGGCACGCCGGTCTTTGGCGCGAACTACCTGAAGATATTACGCGATACGTTTGCAGACGACTGTAGCGTGTTGATGATCACACAGCGCGGCAAGGACGTTGCCGGCGTTATGAGTTTTTATTTCCGAGATGAAGTTGTCCCCTACTACGGTGGCAGTACCGCGCTGGCGCGCAGTATCAAGGGCGTGAATCATTTCATGTACTGGGAACTTATGCGTTTGTCGGCAGCGCAGGGGTGCAGGCTGTTCGACTTCGGTCGCAGCAAGAGCGGTACGGGTCCTTTCAGTTTCAAGAAAAACTTCGGTTTCACACCCCAGGCTCTGCCTTACGAGTATTACCTCGTAAAGTCGGATACCCTGCCGGATGTCAATCCGCTGAATCCCAAGTACCGCCTGATGGTGGAAACCTGGAGCAGGTTACCGCTTCCCATCGCCAACACGGTCGGGCCTTTTCTCGCACGGGCCTTGGGCTAGTGCCGTGAATCAGTTCGCCGGTAAGGCAGCCATCACGGTACGCGAGAGTTTTTGGGCCCTGGCCCTGGCGTTTCTCGGCCTGCTCTACCTTTATCTCGATACCCTTTTTTCAATGATCGCCATCTGGTCGCGATCGGATACTTTCGCGCACGGCTTCCTGATCCTGCCGATTTCACTGTGGCTGGTATGGATGAAGCGGGATGAACTCGCGCAAATGTTCCCCGCGCCCGCTCCCTGGGTTGCGCTGCTGCTGCTGCCGGCGGGCTTCGGCTGGCTGCTGGCAACCCTGGTGGATGTGCTGGTGGTGCAGCAGCTTGCGCTGGTGGCAATGCTGGTGATCGCCGCCTGGGCTGTTCTCGGCCATCGTCTGGCCGGGGCCCTGGCCTTCCCGCTGGGATTCCTCTTTTTTGCCGTGCCGATCGGTGAAGGCCTGATAGCGCCGATGATGGATTTCACTGCGGTATCTACGGTACACCTGGTGCGCCTGTCCGGAATTCCGGTTTTTCGCGAGGGTCTGTACTTCGAACTGCCCAGCGGACGCTGGTCTGTGGTGGAAGCCTGTAGCGGAGTACGTTACATCATAGCTTCGGTGACCGTTGGTACCTTGTTCGCGTATCTGACGTATGTGAGCTGGTGGCGACGTATCGTGTTCATTCTCATTTCCGCAATCGTGCCGGTGTTCGCCAACACGCTGCGCGCCTATATCATTGTGATGCTGGGACATTTCAGTGATATGAAGATTGCGACCGGGGCGGATCACCTGGTGTATGGATGGGTTTTCTTTGGTTTGGTGATATTCGTCCTGTTCTGGATTGGCGCGTTTTTCCGTGAGGATCTGCCGGCGCCCGGGCAGACCAGCGCTGTCCCGAGGCATCGTGCGCAAAGCTCGCGTGGTCGGCTGTTTTTTTCGACGGTGCTGGTTCTGTCCATCGCGGCCCTGGCGCCGTTATGGGTGTGGCAGTCGTCTTCGCGCGATGCTCTTGCGGCCGCCGAGTTGTCCGTGTCCTTGCCGCGCCCCGCCGTTGGCTGGCAGCAACCACAGGATCTGCCCTGGACATGGCAGCCGCCCTCGATGGTGGGCGGACAGCGCCAGGCCTTTTATCGCCGGGGCGATGACACGCTTGGGTTGATCCTGCAGTTTTCGGACGGCAGTTTTGACCTCGGAGAGGTGATCGGCAGCAGCCGTTTGTTTGCCTGGAACGACAGTGCCTGGCAGGTAATTGGTAGAGACACCGTGACCTTGGTGTCTGGCGCAAACCGCTTTGGCGCGGACGAGGCACGGTTACGTGGGCCACAGGGGGAGTTCCTGGTCTGGTCCTGGTATCGACTGGGCGCGGAGCAAACCGCCAACGACTATCTCGCCAAGGTGTTGCAGGCTGCCGCGCGGCTCGGATTGCGCGAACCCGGCGTGTTGCGCGTACTGGTGATCGCGCGGGCCGAGTCCACCCCGGCAGAGTCACGCGCCAGGCTGCAGCGTTTTATCGACGCGCATGCGAGTGCTCTCTCTGGAAGTCTTGTCCGCCCGCAGGGAAGTGCAGGACAGTGAGTGCGCCGCCGCTGGTAGCGCACGTGATCTACGCCCTATCCACCGGGGGGTTGGAAAACGGTTTGGTGAATATTATTAATCGCTTTCCGGCCGGCCGCTATCGCCATGTGATTATTTGTATTACGAACGCCGACGAGTTTTCCCGGCGTATCAGCGCAGCCGATGTGCAGGTTATCGAGCTGCACAAACCATCAGGACATAGCCTGGGGTTCTATGTACGCCTGTGGCGTCTATTCCGGGAGCTAAAGCCCCAGATCATCCACAGTCGAAATCTGGCGGCGCTGGAAACCCAGGTTTGTAGTATCGGCCTTCGCGGCGTCAGGCGAGTGCACGGTGAGCACGGTCGCGAGGTGGGAGATCTCGATGGTCGAAATCGGAAATACCTGCTGCTGCGGCGCGCCATGCGGATTTTCATACATCGCTACATCGCGGTGAGCAAGGACATCGAGCGTTGGCTGGTTACTCTTGTTGGCGTGCGCGAAAGCCGGGTGACCCAGATATACAACGGTGTGGATCATGAGCGCTTCCGGTCGCGTGATGTGCGGCCAACGGCATTATTGCCACAGTCCTGGCAGGGGCTTGATGATATCTTGGTGGTGGGAACAGTGGGCCGCCTCACCCCGGTAAAGGATCAGCAATTGCTGCTGCGCGCAGCTCATGCCCTGTGCGCGGCGGAACCAGAGCTCGCCAGGCGTCTGCGCGTTGTCATCGTCGGTGACGGACCGCTACGCGCTGAGCTGGAAAAACTCGTGGTTGAGCTCGGGCTTGAATCGACCGTCTGGTTGGCGGGCGACCGGGAGGATGTTCCGGACTTGCTGCAGCTGATGCAGGTATTCGTATTGCCCTCCCTGGGAGAGGGCATATCCAATACCGTGCTGGAAGCGATGGCCAGTGGTCTGCCCGTCGTTGCCACGGCGGTTGGCGGCAATGTGGAACTCGTGGAAGACGGTGTAAACGGTGCGCTGGTGCCGGTGGGCGATGTTGCCGCGCTGGCAGCGAGTTTGCGCGAACTGCTTTGTCATGAGGCGGATCGACGGCGGAGAGCCCGCAATGCGCAGAGGTTTGTGCAATCGCGTTTCGACTGGTCGAAAACGGTTGCCCAGTATCTGCAGGTGTATGACGGGTTACTGGGGTTGAAGACCGGGGCCCCAATGGAGACAGCAGGCTGAACTATGTGCGGTATCGCAGGACTCTTTGACATCTCAGGCCAGCGCGAGTTTGACCGCGGTCTGCTGCACGCCATGAACCAGACACAGTTTCATCGCGGGCCTGACGAGGACGGCCTGCTGCTCGAGCCCGGCGTGGCGCTCGCGCACCGTCGGCTGTCGATTATCGACCTGTCGTCCGGCCAGCAACCGATGCACTCTGAAGATGGCTCGGTCACCGTGGTATACAACGGTGAAATCTATAACTTTCTGCAGCTTTCTCAGGAGCTTCGCGAACTCGGATATCAGTTTCGAACTCGCTGCGATACCGAAGTAATCCTGTATGCCTGGCAGGAGTGGGGAGAGGCCTGCGTGACGCGATTTCGCGGCATGTTCGCGTTCGCGATTTATGACAGACGCCGACAGTGCCTGTTTCTCGCTCGGGACAGGCTGGGTATCAAGCCGCTGTTCTTCGCTGTACTGGGTGGCGATACGCTGGTATTCGGTTCCGAACTGAAGGTTCTCAAGGCGCACCCATCGCTACCGCGGAAACTTGAGCCACAGGCGGTGGAGGATTATTTCACCCTGGGTTACATCCCTGAGCCCAAGACTATCTACCGTGATGTCTACAAATTGAGACCGGGACATACCCTGCTGTTTGAGCGCGGCAAAACGCTGCCGGAGCAGCGCGAATACTGGGATATACCTTTCTCGCCGGTCGCACGCGGCACGGAAGAGGAACTCTGTGAGGAGCTGTTTCGCCGCATGCGCGAAGCCGTGGATATCCGGCTGGTAGCGGAAGTGCCCCTGGGTGCGTTTTTATCCGGTGGCGTCGACTCCAGCGCGGTGGTGGCCGCGATGGCGCAGCTGCAGAGCGACCCGGTAAACACCTGCGCCATTGGTTTCGACGTACCGCAGTTCAACGAGACGGACTTCGCCCGGCAGGTCGCCGAACGCTACCACACCAATCACTTCGAGCGCGTCGTGGCCAGCGACGATTTTGACCTGCTGGACACGCTCGCCGGCTTTTACGACGAGCCCTACGCGGACAGCTCCGCCATTCCCACCTATCGGGTATGTCAGCTGGCACGTGAGCGCGTGACGGTTGCGCTGTCTGGCGACGGTGGTGACGAAACCTTCGCCGGCTACCGGCGTTACCGCTGGCATATGCACGAGGAGCGCCTGCGTGGCGCGCTGCCGCTGGGTTTCCGCAGGCCGGTATTCGGAGCGCTCGGACGTCTCTATCCGAAGCTCGATTGGGCGCCTCGGGTGTTTCGTGCGAAAACGACCTTCGAGTCACTGGCGAGGAATTCGGTCGAAGCGTATCTGCACTCTGTATCGCTGTCGTCCGAGTCGCAAAGGGCATCGATGTTCAGCGGGGCGCTGAAGCGCGAGTTGCAGGGCTATCGCGCAGTGGAAACGTTTAACTACCATGCCGGGCGCAGCCCAACCGACGACCCGCTGTCGCTTATTCAGTATCTGGACATGAAAACCTACCTGGTGGGTGACATTCTCACCAAGGTGGATCGCGCCAGCATGGCACATTCGCTGGAGGTGCGTGTGCCGCTTCTCGACCACAAATTCGTGGAGTGGGTGTCCGGCCTGCCCACCAGCGACAAGTTGCGTGGCCAGGAGGGTAAATATATTTTGAAAAAGGCGATGGAGCCACATCTCCCGTACGATGTGCTCTACCGACCGAAAATGGGCTTTGGCGTGCCGCTGGGCAAGTGGTTCCGCGGGCCCCTCAAACAGCGCCTTCGTGATTCCCTGCTGGGTGGTGGCCTTGCGGCCACCGGCCTGTTCGACGTCGACTATCTGGAGCGGCTGGTGAATGAACACCAGTCCGGCCTGCGTGAGCACAGCGCACCGCTGTGGTCCCTGATGATGTTTCAGGCGGCGATAGCCGGCGACGACTTCTCGCTGTCCTGAGGCTGCCGTGTGCCGTGACCCAAATCCACCTTGCCAGCCCCTTCGGCGCAAGGATCCGGTGGCGCCGTTATGAGCAGCCCGGAGATACGGGTGGGCCTGGTGGGTCCACTGCCTCCGCCCAGCGGCGGCATGGCCATGCAGACCCTGCAGTTGGCGAGGTTACTGGGTGATGAAGGTATTCGGGTCGAACTGGTGCAGACTAACCCTCCTTATCGGCCGCGCGCGATAGCACATCTGCGGGGGCTGCGTGCGTTGTTTCGGCTTGTTCCGTATCTGTGGCGCGTCTGGACGCTGGCGGGACGCAGTGATGTGATACATGTGATGGCGAACTCCGGTTGGGCGTGGCAGCTGTTCGCTGCGCCCGTGGTTTGGGCGGGTTGGTTCAGGCGCACACCGGTTATCGTGAACTATCGCGGTGGCGAGGCTCGGCAATATCTCACGCGCTCCATTCGCTGGATACGGCCCACTTTGAGTAAGGCGACCAGACTGGTCGTTCCCAGCGGATATCTTGAGGCAGTGTTCAGGGAGTTTTCCGTGGGTTCTGCGGTGATACCGAACATTGTGGATCTTGAGCTGTTCAGGCCGGCAATGGAGAGGCTCGGCACGGAGGCTTTTACCCTGGTCGTTGCTCGCAATCTGGAGCCGATCTATGGCATAGACAACGCGCTACGGGCTTTTTCACTGGCGCGACAGATGCGTTGTGACCTGCAACTAAAAATTGCCGGGAGCGGACCGCAGCTCGAAACTCTGCAGTGCCTTGCCAATGAACTGGGTATTGCGGATGCGGTAACATTTCTCGGGCGTCTCGACCGGGAGGGCATTGTGACGCTGTATCATTCGGCTGATGCAATGCTGAATCCCAGTCGGGTCGACAATATGCCGAATTCCATACTTGAAGCGTTGGCCAGCGGTTTGCCCGTAATTTCCACGCACGTGGGCGGCGTGCCCTATATGGTGCAAGACGCGGAAACCGCTCTGCTCGTGCCGGCGGACGACCCTCAGGCAATGGCTTCCGCCATTCTACGTCTGGCAGATGATGCCGAACTGAGAGGGCGATTGCGCAGCCGCGGCATTGAAGAAGTGGCGCAGTACAGCTGGGCTGAGGTTCGGCCGCTCTGGCTCGGCCTTTACCAGCAGTTGGTGGACGCGGTATGAGCGTGTATACGGCACTCGTCGCCAGCGTGGTGTTCCCATTGCACGAGCGTCTGAAGGGACATAGCAGTGTCCACGCCCGGCGTGCTCTGGAGCGCAGCCAGTGGTTGTCGCCCGATGCGTTTTCAACGTTGCAAGTGCAGCAGTTACGCGAGTTTCTCAGCCGTATAGGCAGGCATGTCCCTTACTATCGCAACCTTTTCAGCGAACTTGGCTTCAATCCCGGCGACGTGCAATCCATAGATGCACTCAGGCAACTGCCACTCACTGGCAAAGCTGATATGCGGGCGCACACAGAAGAACTGAAAGCTGACAATGCCGGACCGCTACAGCGTTTCAGCACCGGCGGTTCCACCGGAGAGCCGCTAATATTCTATCGTGGAAAGGAACGTGTGAGTCACGACGTGGCGGCCAAGTGGCGCGCAACGCGCTGGTGGGATGTGGATATCGGCGACAGGGAAATCGTGCTCTGGGGTTCGCCGATTGAACTCGGTTCCCAGGACCGGGTTCGTATGCTGAGGGACAAGTTGCTGCGCAGTGAACTGCTGTCGGCTTTTGAGATGTCAAATGCCAATCTGTTGCGATTCACTCAGCGCGTGCGCCAGTTTCGTCCACGCATGCTGTTTGGCTACCCTTCCTCGTTGGCGTTACTTGCTGAGTATGTGCTGGCCAACGGCTACCAGGTCGACGATCTGGGAATACGCGTGGTTTTTGTCACTTCAGAGCGTCTGTACCCTCATCAGCGCGAATCGATAGAGCGAGCTTTTGGTTGTCCGGTGGCGAACGGCTATGGTGGACGGGACTCCGGATTCATCGCCCACGAGTGTCCCGAGGGCAGTATGCACATCACTGCGGAGGACATTATTGTAGAGATTGTCGCGGCGGATGGTTCCCCGCTTCCCGCCGGAAGCAGGGGAGAAATCGTAGTGACGCAATTGCGTACTGGAGACTACCCTTTTGTGCGCTATCGTACTGGCGATGTGGGCAGTCTGAGCGCCGATACCTGCGCCTGCGGGCGTTCCCTGCCATTGCTCGCCGAAGTTGAGGGCCGCACAACGGATTTTATTCGCGCCGCCGACGGAACCGTGCTGCACGGGTTGGCGCTGATCTATGTGCTGCGTGAACTGCCGGAGGTTGAAGAGTTCAAAATTGTGCAGGAGTCGCTCACCCGATTGAGGGTGCAGTTGGTCACTTCGGTCGCCAACAGAAATCTTCTGGAAACGACAATTAGTGACCAGTTTCGCCGCCGCCTTGGCGACTCTCTGATGGTAGTATTTGAGTATGTTGATGCTATCGAACGAGAAGCGTCCGGAAAGTTTCGTTATGTGGTCAGCCATGTACAGGCGTAGTCCGTCCGTCAAGGGTCCGGAGTAATGCGCGATATCATTATCACAATGCTGGTCTTCAGTCTGTTGCCGTTTATCCTGCGCAACGCCTGGTACGGCGTTCTGGCATGGTCCTGGCTAAGTTATATGAACCCTCACCGGCTCGCATGGGGTTTTGCAACAACCATGCCTTTTGCCCAGATCGTGGCGATCGTTCTACTGTTCTCGATGCTGATGAACACGGAAAGAAAAGTTCTTCCGTCGAACAGCCTCGTGGTGGTTTGGGGCCTGTTCCTTTTTTGGAACGTAGTTTGTACGGTGTTCGCCATCTACCCGGAATTTGCATTCGAACAGCTGGAGCAGGTGCTCAAGATCCAGTTGATTACTTTCGTTACGCTGGTGCTCATGACCAACCTGCAGCGGATCAATCAGCTTATCTGGGTGATCGTGTTCTCGATAGGTTTCTACAGCGTGAAGGGTGGCGTTTTTACCTTCCTCACCGGCGGTGCATTTCATGTATATGGCCCGCCCGGCAGCTACATTATGGAGAACAACACCCTGGCTGTTGCCGTATTGATGATCATTCCCATGATGATATATCTCTACCGGTTTCCGCCGCATGCGCTGGTGAAGTCTGTGATGCCGCTGTGTATTTTTTTCAGCCTCGCGGCGGTTGTTGGTTCACAGTCTCGCGGCGCGTTGGTGGCGATTGCCGCTGTAGGCGCCTTTTTCTGGTGGCAATCGAAGGCGAAGGTGCTGACGGGCATTGTTTTTGCGTTTCTGGCCTTCTTTGCTGTGATCTTTATGCCTCAGGAATGGCACGACAGAATGGCAACCATCACTGAGTACGAGGAAGACGCCTCGGCCATGCAGCGTCTCAAGGCCTGGGAGTACAGCATCAATCTGGCGAACCATCGCTTCACCGGCGGTGGTTTCAACAACTGGTCGATGGAGAACTATCGAATCTACGCGCCTGGCGCCAAGAAAGCGTTTGTAGCGCACAGCATTTACTTCGGTGTTCTGGGTGAGTCGGGCTGGCTAGGGCTGGGACTCTTTCTAGCGGTGCTGTTTTTAGTGTGGCGACAGCTCAATCGGGTTATCGCGGACTGCCGCGATGACCCGGACCGGGAAGACCTTGCCTTTTTGGCGCGCATGCTCAAGATCAGCATGATCGCATTCATGGCTGGGGGGCTATTTCTCAGTATGGCCTACTTCGATCTCGCCTGGCATATCATGGCGATTACCGTGGCGATGACGCAGCTTTGTCGAAGTAAGATGGCAGAGGATCTGGGTCAGGTGAAACCCGGGCGCCAGCCGCGGAGGCCCTCCTATCGTCGCCGTAAGCCCGGAGCGGTGGGGCGAATGTGAGACATTTGGCGCTGTCGAGTGCGGTTCGGGGCGTGTCGCTTATCGCAGGTTTTGCGACAAGGGCACGTTTGAGCATCCTGATTTTCCACCGGGTTTTGCCCGAGTACGATCCCTTGCGTCCCAATGAGCCGACGGAGGCGGAATTTGCCCAGCAGATGTCGGTTTTGCGACAGTATTTTCAACCACTTCCATTGCTCGAGGCAGTTGAGCGGCTTCGGGAGGGTTCTCTGCCCCCCCGGTCAGTGTGCGTTACTTTCGATGATGGCTATGCCGATAATGCTGAGTATGCCATGCCTGTTCTAAAGCGTTATGCCATTCCGGCGACCATATTCGTGGCGACGGGTTTTTTGAACGGGGGCCGCATGTTCAATGACACTGTGATCGAAACAGTGCGCGGCGTGCAGGGTGAGCGGCTGGATCTGCGGCCGTTTGACCTGGATGATTACCCTGTAGCCACAACCGCAGATAGGCTGGCGGCGATCGCTGAGATTCTGAACACGATCAAGCACCTGCAACCCGACAGACGTGAGGCTGTGACGGGCGCCATCGAATCCTTTGCAGAGTCACTGCCGGACAACCTGATGATGACCGATGAACAGGTTCGCAGCCTTGTGAATAATGGTCTGGAGGTGGGGGCCCACACGGTACACCACCCGATTTTGGCCAGCGTGGATGCACAAACCGCGCTGCAGGAAATCAGCACCTGCAAAGCGCAGCTTGAGGCTTTGCTGCAGCGGGAGGTGCTCTCCTTTGCTTACCCCAACGGCAGGCCGGGTATTGATTATCGGCAGGAGCACCGTGACATGGTAAGCAGCTGTGGATTCCGCACCGCAGTTGCAACGCACTGGGGCGCCGCTGTCGCCAGCAGTGACCCTTATCAACTGCCCCGGTTTACACCCTGGGATACGCAGCCGGCACGTTATGCAGCTCGCCTTTTACTCAATTATCGTCGAGGAGACTCATTGGTCGCCTGAATGACTCTCCGGCGTGCTTTCGCCAGGAGAGTCCTGCTCTGTCGCCGGGTTCTGCGTGCCGGGTGCGTTTGGGTCGGCAGCTGCCGCCGCTGCTTTTTTTGCCGCCTGCGCCTCCAGTGCTTTTATATAGGCCGCCACTTGTTCTGGCGAGTACTCCCATACACCCGCTTTTACCAGTTTGTTTTTCAGCCCGGGCAGTGTGAGTCCAGCTTTGTACAGCGGCTGAGCTAGCGCAAGCGCTTCATCGTAGCGCTTGAGATCAACCAGAATCAGAGCGGTGTTGTAGCGCAACATCACGTCCGCCGGCTGCATGGTCAGGGCCCGCTGGTTCGCCTGCAGGGCAACTTCCAGCTTTCCTTTGCGGTGCATGTAGTAGCCGTACAGCTTGACGGGCACCGGATCCCGGGGGCTGAAGTTGATCGCGCGCTGAAGATAACATTCGGCGGGATGACCCTTGCTGTCTGCGGGCCATTGCTTGCGCTGCATGCTGAAATTCATCGCACTTTGCAGCGCGCGATGGTGATTCGGAAAGGCGAGCAGAGTGAAATCGATGTCTCCCATCGGCGTGGAAGACATTCCCTTGGCAAGTGTTTCGACGTTGCGATTGAAGTGGTTCTCCTCAACGACCCTCAGCATCCCCGCATTGGCGGGCATATTCAGATAGTCAAAGGGGCCGGTAGTGGGCTGCCCGCCAGCACACTGTTTCCCGGACAGCGTCTTACCGACCCAGGGTGCCGCGGGTTTGGCTAGGACGACTGCCGGTGCCAGAACGCCGTAAATCGCGATAATGAAAAGAGCGGATAGAGATCGGGACGAAGCTTGCAACATGGCGGCGCTCAAAAAGGAATACGACCAGAGTCTAACCGAATTGAAATCATGTGGTAAGTCGTTGTAGCGGCGGCAGTCAGCCCTCGATAGAGACCGGGCATCAATGGGAACCCCCCATGAAAGATCTGCAGCCCAGGTAACAAGTGTAGGCCAGCCAGCGTGGATTGAAGCCGGTGACCAGGGCCTCTCTTGCATAGTGGCTGGCTCTGCGATACTCCCCAAGCGTCGCCAGTATGCGCGTCAGGTGCTTTAACTGGTAGGTTTTCCCGCGACGACAGAACTGCAATACCGGCGTTTGCCGCGCCGAGCAGATTCCCTTGTCGTAAACCCGCATCTGATACAGCTTCTTCTCGATTTCCGAGGCAACCGTTGACATATTATCCTGTCGACTCGTGTCCGGTATGTTGTGACGCGATACACAGTCCGTGCTGTAGAGTATGGCGGAGGCAGTGTCTATTGCCCGGATGTAGAAGTCGCGGTCGTTCTCGTAGCGAATACTCTCGTCCATACCGCCTAGCCTTTTATACAGATCTCGACTGACAATGCTGCAGTTTAGATGTGAGAATCCGTGGCTTTTTATCAGGAAAGGCGCGTCAACGAGGTAGCTGTTACCGAAGTGGTGCATTTCCGGCGTTACCTGGTCCGCCAGATCCTCCAGCCAGACTTTCTCCGTCTGGCGGACATTGTCGGCAAAATAGGCCTGCTGATTGCTCAAATACAGTTCGATTCTGGTGGCGCCTGCACGTATACACGCGGCGGCCGTTTCGAGGTGGGTAGCGCTCGTCCAATAGTCGTCATCATCTAGAAAACACAGGTACTCTCCGCTGGAATCCAGTGCCCCGACATTCATCGAGTAGCTTTGCCCATGTCCTGACGGACGATGCTGCACGAATACAAAGCGGACAGCCCTGTGCCTGGCCTCTATCTCCCGGTAGGTTGCCAGGTGTTCTTCGTTCGACCCATCGACAACCACGACGATCTCGCGATCTTCAAAGGTCTGGTCGATCACCGATTGCAGGGCCCTGTAAAAAAGTGCAGGCCTGTTGCG
>JAWKZK010000003.1:0-284387 GCA_041396005.1 Halioglobus sp. | reverse complement strand
CGTCACGTGGCTGACCTCAATCATCCCGGGGCGTCACCTCCAGGCCGTCTGCGAGGTCGGGTATGTCCAGTGAGAGTACGATCCGGTCGCCTTCCGCGAGACCGTCCGTCACTTGCGTGTAGTTCCAGTTGCGCAGGCCGGCGGTGAACGCCACGCGTTCCAGGCGCCGGGTGCCGGGATTGAAGCGAAAGACCTCGTCATTCTCCAGCACCGCTTCAGTGGGGATGCGCAGTACGTTGTCACGCACCTCCAGGATGACGTCGATGTCCGCGCTGTAGCCCACCAGCAGGCGCGAGCGCGCCTCCGGGTCGTTGAAGGACACGTCGATCTCCACGGTGCGCGCCTGCTTCTCGAAATCCAGCACGTAGGGGGCGATGCGATCCAGCGTGCCGGGAAAGATCTCGCCGCGATAGGCGTCCAGGCTGATCCGCGCGGGCAGGCCCGGCTGCAGGCCGCCGGCATCGACTTCGTCGATGGGCGCGGTCACGTAAAGGCAGCTGTAGTCGATCAGGTCCACCGCGGGCGGCGTTGCCACGCCGGGCGGGGAGGGTGTGACGTATTCGCCTATCTCGCCGTTGATTTTCGCAACGACGCCGGCGAAGGGCGCGCGCAGATAGGTTTCCTCCAGCAGCACCTCGTTCATCTCCACGCTGGCGCGCGCCACCTGGGCTTCATCGCGCGCCGCCTGGCAGGCGAACTGGCCGGCCTCCGCGCGCGTACGCCCCAGTTCGGCGGCTTCCCGGGAGGCGAGGTTTCTGGCCTGCAGCGTATCCAGACGCTTTGCCTCGCGCTGTGCGTTGGCGGCTTCCACGCAAACCTGTCGGGTGCGGCTCTCGGCCGCCAGCAGCTGCGCGCGCGCCTGGGAGGTCATGGCCTGGCGATCCTTGTTCCACAGCGACAGCAGTACATCGCCCGCAGCCACCTTGTCGCCCTCCTCCACAGCCAGCGTATCCACGCGTCCGCCCACCGGCATGGAGAGCTTGGAGCGCCGGCAGGCTTCCACGGTGCCGGCGCGGGTATTGGAGACAGTTCGCTCCACGAGGCCGCGGCTCAGGGTGTGGAGCGACACGTCAGGCGGTGGTTGTCGGCCCATGAGCCAGATGCCCGCCGCCGCGACTGCGACGACGATCAGCAAGGCAATGAGTTTCTTCACGGCGTGAGCGTCTCCCGGCAGAATGAACCTTTAGTATGGGGGCTGGAGGGCGCTTTTTCGATGTTCCAGGTCAAACCTGGTCGAATGCCTCGCGCAGGAGCTGGAAGGAGCGTTTGCGATCTTCGAAGTAGTACATATTGCTGACCGCCATGATTTCGTCGGCCTGGTGCAACTCCGCAAGATAGTGGAGGCGGGCGCGCACCTGCGCCGGCGTACCGGTGGCCCTGCCGGGCACGCGGCTGGCGATAAATGCCTGTTCCTGCGGGCCTAGGGGATAGTCCGCGGCTTCTTCCGGTGTGAGCGAGCGGCCGTCGGATTGCCCGCTGAAAAAGCGCAGCAGGTTGATGTCGTAGGTGAGCTGCAGCAGTTTCGCGTGTGCTTCCGACTCCGCGCAAAACACGCTCAGCGTGAGAATGGCATAGGGCTCGGCCTGCAGTGGGCTGGGACGGAAGTGCTTGCGGTAATGGCTGATAAGGCGGCTGTCTGCCTGCGGATTGATAAACAGCCCGAGGTTGTAGGGCAGGCCGCGCTGCGCCGCCAGTACGGCGCTGTCGGCACTGGAGCCGAGCATCCACAGGGGGATTTTCTCCTGCGGACGCGGGCTCACCACCGGCTGGGTGTGGGGCTCCCACAAGTACTGGCTGAGTTCGGCCGTGAGCTGCGGGAAATCCTCAAAGCGCGGGCGTCCGCCGCCTGCCAGCGCCACGGCAGTGGCCATATCCGCCCCGGGCGCACGCCCGATACCCAGGTCGACCCGCCCGGGATAGAGGTTGGCAAGCAGCGAGAACACTTCGGCGATTTTGTAGGGGCTGTAATGGGGCAGCATGATGCCCCCGGAGCCGATACGGATGCTCTGGGTTGCCGCACCGATGGCGGCCAGCAGCACTTCCGGCGCGCTACCGGCCACGGTAGGAAACGCATGGTGCTCTGACACCCAGAATCGCTTGAACCCCAGCTGTTCGCACCAGCGTGCCATTTGCAGGGTTTCCTGCAGGGCGGTTGAGGCGTCGTCCGCGCTGCGTGCGAGCGATTGATCGAGTACCGAAAGCGCCAGGGTCATGGACGGGTCCGTGTGGATGCCTGTGTCGTTGCCGGGCGGAATAGTAACAGACGGTGGTGACGCGCTGGTATGCGTTGTGCCGCGCAAGCGCAAAAATTCGGCTCTTTCCGGGGTCTGCGATGCGGGTCATGCTGGTAGGATGTCGCGATGGAATTTGACCCTCACTGGCAGGAGTTGCTGCTCTACACGAGCGCCGCTTCCGTGTTCGTTTTTCTCGCGACCCTGGCGGCGGTGCCCTGGGTGGTGGCGCGCCTGCCGCATGATTACTTCGCCCGGGACAGACGTACGGCATGGCGCAGCCTGCCCGCGGCGCCAGTGTATACCCTGTTCATGGGCTTGCTGAAAAACCTGCTCGGTAGCGTGCTGGTGGTGCTGGGTGTGATCATGCTGGTCACCCCCGGGCAGGGATTGCTGACGCTCATGACAGGCCTGTTGCTGATGAACTTCCCGGGAAAGTACCATCTCGAGCGCTGGCTGGTGACGCGCCGCGGCGTGTTGCGCGGGCTCAACTGGTTGCGCGGGCGTCGCGGACAAGCCCCGTTCGACGCTCCGCAAGGGCACGATTTTTCCGCGGACTGAATTGGGTTATGCTGACCCGCTGACCCCCGAAGGAAGAGAGTTTGCCATGCTGAAACACTGGATCTATCGCATTGCGCGCTGCGTATCGCTGGCCGCGCTGGTGTGCCTGTCAACGCTGGCGCTGGCCGCGGACGACCTGATGGAATCCGACTGGATTCAGCTCGTCAAAGGGCATAAGGATGTCACCACCGGCGTCGAGGTGATGGAGATTGATGACGAGGAATCGCCAGTGACCCGCAAGATTACCCTCGCCGTGCCGAAGTCAGCCGTGGGCGAGCGCACCGTGATGGAGGAGGTGGTGGTGATCGGTCGCCGCCCGGATGCGCCTGAACCTATCGAGATGACTTACGAATGGGTGAAAGACTATGACAACGATCGGTATGGCCTGGTGATCCGCTTGGGGAAAAATTCCAACTGGCCCATTCGCCTGTATATGAACTCCGCTGCCGGCTTTGTAGAGTGACCGCAGGAGGACTTGCCATGCAACAGATCGCCGGCATTAACGCCGATGTCATAAAAATGTTCGCGCCGAATCCGGGGCGCACGCCACTGCTGCCGGACCTTAGCCCGCAGGCACAGGTAGCGCTGATGTGCCGCATGCTGTTTCGCGAAGGCTGGAACGAGCACATCGCCGGCCACATCACCTACCGCCTGGAGGACGGGCGCGTGCTCGCCAACCCCTGGGAGCTCGCCTGGGACGAAGTCTGCGCGAGCGACATTGTCACGCTGGACGAAAACGGCAAGGTGCTGGAAGGTGAATGGAACATCACGCCCGCCGTGGGCCTGCACCTGCAACTGCACAAGCTGCGCCCGGACGTCAACGTGGTGATACACAACCACGCCCAGTGGAGCGGCATCTGGGCCAACATGCACCGGGTGCCGCCGGTTTACGATCAGGCGGGCGCCTACGTGGACGGCCCGCTGCCCCTGTACAACGAGTACGCGGGCACGTTCGAGGACAAGGACAAAACCCTCGCCGCCGTGCAAGCGCTGGGCGACGCCAAGTGGGCGCTGCTCGCCAACCACGGCTCGCTGGTGGTGGGCAAGGATCTGCGGCAGGCGCACCTGCGGGTGGCCACGCTGGAGTGGCGCAGCAAGCGCGCCTACGAACTGGAAATGGTGGGCGGTGGCGTGCCGCTGACACAAGCGCAGATTGCGGAGATCGCCCTGCCGGACGCCAACGGGTTTCCGTTTCTGTGGGAGGCGATGGCGCGCAGGGAGCTACGGGCCGATCCATCGGTGCTGGACTGAACAGGGGAAGACAATGGCTCTGACGATCGAGGCGCTGGACAACGTGGGTGTTGAAGTGTCGGGTTTTGACATCACCCAGCCAGTGGACGACGCGCTCGCGAAGGAACTGGTGGAACTGTGGAACGAGCACGCAATCCTCGTGTTTCGCGGACAGGATGTGAACCCGCAGAACCAGATCGCTTTCAGCCGCGTGTTCGGCGAGCTGGAAATGCACCCGCTGGCGGCCACCACCTCCAAAGAGTACCCGGAACTGTTCACGCTGGTGAACGACCCGGAGAAAGAGAAATACATGGTCGCCCATTACAACGGTGTCGATATCGTGGGCAGACTCGACTGGCACATGGATCTGCACTACACGGGCAAACCCAACCGTGGCGCCCTGTTGCGCGCGGTGGTGTGCGCGGAGCAGGACGGTCTTACGGGTTTTGGCGATCTGGCGAAAGCCTATGACGCGCTGGACGAGGACACCAAAGCCCTGCTGGAAAAGCTGGAGGTGACCTACGCCTTCAGCATGCAGCGCCGGCATATGCGCTATGTGGATGTGGATGGCTATGAGCCGGGCGCCTACAGTCCGCGCAAGCCTGCCGATATCCAGTTCCCCAACTTTCCGGAGGTATCTATCCGGCGGGTGGTGACGCATCCGGTGACAGGACGGAAATCTCGAGATTTGCGGAGCAGTTCCTCGGAGGTGGTGGCGCCGCACAAGGCAGGCTTTATCCAACGGATGGCGCCATCGAACTGCTCGAGCGGCTGGTGGCGCACACGCGCAAGCCGGAGTTTCATTACTTCACCACCGGGAACTGGCGATGGTGCTGTGGGACAACTGGCGCGCCATGCATTGCGCCACCGGCACCCCGCCGGGCGTGTGAACGGTCATCTGACGCACCACCATCATGGGTGACGCCACTCTGGGCCGGGTCGTCGACGCCCGAGCCTCTGCAGCCCCGCTCAACAGGGTTTCGTCGTCGCCATTACCCGTTCGGCACAGAAACGTAGAGCGCGCGAATGCGTGCGCTGAAACGCAACTCTTCGTGGGTGACCAGCCACAGGTCGATCGAGGCCGGGCTGTAGTCCGGGAACACCCGCACCAGATCGCCCGTCATGGCCGCCCAGCGGTGTGACAACACGCCGATGCCGAATCCTGCGCGCACCGCAGACATCTGTGCGGCGGGGCTGTTGGTGAGATAGACGTAAGTACCGGGCAACTGGTCGGCGGTGGCAAACGCGAGGTGGGTGCTGCCGCGCGCGGCGGTAATGTCCAGGCCGACGATGCTGTGCGCTTGCAGGTCGTCCAATCCGTCCAGCGGTGGCGCCTCGCGCAAATAGGTTTCGCTGGCGTACAGGCCAAAGGCCACTGTTACCAGTCGCTTGCCGATGAGGTCTGGCTGCACCGGCTCGCCCAGGCGCAGTGCGACGTCCGCCTCGCGGTGCACCAGGTCGACTGCGCGGTTCTCGATCTGCACTTTCACGATGATCTGCGGATAAAGCCGGTGAAAGTCCAGCAGCACGGGCGTCAGCCATTCGGTGCCGGTGCCTTCCGTGGCAGATATGATGACCTCGCCGCGCAGTTCAGTCGATTGCGCCTCGATCGAGCGCTCGATGGCCAGCATCTCGCGTTCCATGCGCCGCGCACTCTCGAGGATACTGGCGCCGGCGTCGGTGAGTTGCATGCGTCTGCCGGCGCGCACGAACAGGTGGGTGCCGAAACGTTTCTCCATCGCGGCCAGGCGCCTGCCCACCGTCGGCTGGGTGATATCGAGCTGGTCGGCAGCGGCGACCAGGCTGCCCTGATCGACGATGGCGAGGAAAAGGCGGATATCCGCCCAGTCCCTGAGGGGATCATCAGTATGCATAAGCGCATACTAACTATATATATTTAATATAGCTATACATTGATGTTGCGAATAGAGTGGTCACCGTCACTCCACAGGAGGAGGTAAACACCATGAAATCCATTCGCATTCTGATCACTGTCATTGCCGTTGCCGCAGCGACGACGCTGCTCTGGAACGCGCGGGCGAACGCCGATGCGCTGGAGCACTATCGACCCAACCTGCTCACCAAGGCCGAACGCGCGCTCGAGCGCGGCCGGCCCGACCAGGCGCTGGGGCTTGTCGAGGCGCGCGTCGAGACTTTCACGCACAAGACGTACCGTGCCCAGGGCTATTCGCTGATCTGTCGCGCCTGGTATGAGAAGCGCGACTTTCACAAGGCGGAGCGGGCCTGTGACAGGGCGGTACAACTCGACAGCGGGACGCTCGCCTGGAGCCATCTCAATAACCGCGGCGTGATGCGCCTGCTGGTGGGCCGGACGGGCGAGGCGATGAGTGATTTCCAGGCTGCGGCCCTGCGCAACCCCACGGCCTGGTCGGTTCACCGCAATCTCTTCGCGGCCCTGACGGAAAGCCGGCGCGACGGCCTTACCCTGACATCGGTGTATTGAGCGTCAGCGAGGAATTCCGGTCCATCACGCGTCGATAGCAAGCCAGCCGCCTCCGGGCGGCTTTTTTGTTGCAGGAGCACAACCGCCGTGCTCAGCGACGATTGCAGCGAATCTGCCGGGTGGATTGCGCGCAATGCACAGTAGCCAGCACCGACGGAAGCGGTCCGAACCCTTGACGCAAAAGGGCATCCTCCCTATAGTACCGCCCCTCACGCGCCTGTAGCTCAGCTGGATAGAGTACCTGGCTACGAACCAGGCGGTCGCACGTTCGAATCGTGCCAGGCGCGCCAATTCCGTAAGGGTCTGCAGCTTAGCAGCCACTAACCTTCCCGCGCATTTCCGGCAGTTTTCCGACACTTTCCTCCTTCTGCCGCTTTATCACTGTCAGGGTGGGCGATTGCGCGCGCCCACGATCGGTCACCTTCTCCGCGGCATCCAGCAGTTCGCCGAGTTCGGCTGCCGAGTAGTGGGTGGTGATATCACCACTGGCATGCCCCAGCAGCGCCTTGCGTGTTTCCAGTGGAACCGCCGCGCCTCGCAGCCTTCGGCCGAACGTATGGCGCAAATTGTGAACGCCTTTGAGTATGGTGCTGTCCGTCGGTAACCCGGCCTTCGTCCAGGCCCTGATCCACGCGCTGGTCCGTAACTTCCCGACCGGGTTGCCCCGATAGGTAAACACGAAGTCCTCGTGGATCCCCCGCCGTGAATCGACTACTGCCTTCGCGACCGTGTTGAGCACCACCACCCGCTCGGTACTGGTCTTGGTGATCGACTCGGGCAGGACAAAGGCGAAAGTGGATAGATCATCCAGTTTTACCTCCCATGCCCAGCGCAGCTGGCAGACCTCTTGTTCCCGGCATCCCGTATTGACCGCAAACATCGCGGCATCCGCCAGGTGGCGGGGGAGCCTTGAAAAAAGCCTGTCCTGTTCTTCCCACGACAAGGGGTACGGTCTTTTCTGGCACCCCTTGAGCGATAGCCGACTGAGTTTGGGCGGTGCCTGTTTTAGCCACGGCAGCCCTTGCTCATTTCGCCATACCCGCGCCGCGCGATTGAGAACTGCACTGGCTGTACCAATCGCATTGTTAATGGATTTCGGGGCCTTCCCCAGACGGAGCCGCTCATCCACGAATGGCTTTAAAGTGCCGTCGTGGACCTGCTCCAGGGGCAGTGCGCCGATATACACGAACAACTGGTCCAGATGTATCGCTATCGTTTCTGCCGATGACGACTGTGCAATATCTTCGAGGTATCGCAGTGCCGCTGCCTCGAAGGTATAAACCGCTGCGGCTTGTTGCTTTGCCTCCTCTTGAATCTCCGCCAGTCGACGGATCAGTTTTTGCTCTGCCTCAGTGCGGCCAGATACTCCTGTGCTTTCGCGGAGCCAGCCGCCGGGGGCGTACTGCGAGCGTTTTTCGATATGCCAGATCCCGTTTTTGAGGCGGAGCCCCGGCATTTTGTTGCGCTTTGACATAAATCGTCCTCCAGAATTGAGCCTAAAGGACGACGCCCGTTGCGTTGGATATAGTCCTCCGCCCAGGCGTCGATTTCAAGTCTGTCGAAGAGAATGGTTTGTTGTCCCAGGGAAACCTCAGACAGGGCAGGGCGCACCACGCGATTAAAAGTATTCTTGTTGATCCCGAGGTAGGCCGGGGCATCGCGGAGTCGGATCAGGCGGGGTTGGATCTGCATGCCCTATCTGCCTATGTACACAGCAGTTATCTGGGCTCTGACATGGCCTATTTCAGCACTGATGGTCAGGCGGGCCTGCTGGTCGACCTGACGCTGTGACCCGGTTAATTGCTCTTTGGCGGGCCCGCCCGCATGGGGGCAGGGCCAACCTGTGAGTTCCCGGTACCGCTGCTGGGCATAGGCATGGCGCAGGCCGTGCATTTTGGATAAGCCGGCGTTGGCGGTGTGGCGTTCGTAGATCCTGAGCTGCTCGATGTATTGCCGGCCCCGGGGGATCAGCGAGCCGAAACCGGCCAGCCGCTTGGCCTGTTCCAGCAGGGCGCGTTGTTCCAGGGTGCGGATGGGGACGGTGCGTTCCCGTCCGCCCTTGGTCCAACTGGCCTTGAGGTGCAGGTGATCACCCCGGTCTGCCCAGCGGGGCTGGATCTTCAGGGCTTCCTCCCGTCGAAGCCCGAAGGCCTGTTGCAGGCGCAGGCTCATCCTCACATATTCATCTTTCACCAGGGCGAGTTGGTCCCTTTTCAGGTCCTTGGCCTTGCTGGTGCCGGATACGAACTGCCGGTCCGGTATGCCATAAAAGTCGTTGGAGCTGGCAACCACGGCCCGCTTGTTAACCTTCTCGGCCCACCAGCGTAAACAGCTCATCCGGTTCTTGATGGTACCGGGTGAAAGGTTCTGTTTCAGCCACTCGTCCACCAGGGCCTGGACATGCTTTTGTTTGAGGGAGGAGGCCTTCAATTGCCGGAAGCCCAGCTCGTGCAACTGGTTGGCGATTGCGCTCAACTGGCGCTCACGGCCTACGCGGGTTTCGAAGCTGCCTTCATGGCTGTGTTTGCACAAGAGTTTCAGTTGGTAGTTCAGGTCTCGCATAGTGTTGTTTCCATCGGTGAGTGTTTCTGATCACCTGGCAACAATGCTGCGCAGGTCCGACGAGCGGTACGATCACGGGACACCAATCCCGGTTGACCTGAATGTGTCTGGCCATAGACAGCACGGTGTGTTTTCGCAAGAAAACTGGCCCGTGCAAACCAACGGTCATCCAGCCAAAGGCTGGTGGTGGATTTCTCCTTTTTAAGTTGAGCAGAGCGCACTGACCGCCAGTGCGTTTGCGTGGTTGAAGAAACTGTCTTTCAGGCCGGCATATATGCCCGGCCATCCACAGCGCTTATGGAACCGATCCCCGTACCAGGCGGGAGGGATTTGAAGGTGCGGTACCCAGACGAAGCGGCACTGCGATAGTTCGAAGAGGGACCCGGTCATCGCTGACCGTTGCGTCAAGAAGGGTCCTGAGTGACGCGTTCAGCAGATTCCAAAACTACCTGAATCCACCTACCCCGTTCGCTTTCGCAAGGTGGGGTCTTCCTTGCCACTTTAAGCGCAGTGGCAGCGACAAAATTCAGTGTTGGGGCCGATTATAGGAACACAGAATACGCGTGTCACAGAGAACTTCACCTGAATCGGGAGTGGTTTCTGCCCGGCAGCTGAAAACTTGCTGCCATCAAACGCCCTGAAAGCTCTCTGCAATGCAATTTTGGCCATATTTGACTGTGCCTACACGACCCAATCCACCTTTGAGGGGGTGGTTCCACTGTAACCACCCCTGAAAAGACGTTAAGCCTCGGTGTTGCCAAGATTGCCGCAATGTGCGCGCTGCCCACGTCACTACTCGCTTCGCGCCTTAGTGACGTGGGGTTTTGATGCGGAAAACGATATGCTCCGCTGTGAAAAGCCTATCAACGCCGGACGAAAACTGCACATTTGTACCCGCAAAAATCCACCATTGCCTTGGGGGAAGAGTGTTCTTCCAGACTCTTACCGAGAATTCTCTCGGGCGAGCGGCTAATGAGCTCGCGCCGGAACGCAGGCGGTACGGGGTGGTTTTTCGTGAATTTAGCGTTAAATCGAACAGAAGGATGGTGACTAACTACGTCTTGCAAAAGTCAGTGTTGCCGCAGCAGTGGGCTCTTGCAGCGAGATTTGCCAGGCGATGACATCGATATTCAGAATCTGCCTCCCACTTCGAACAAGGTAAGCGCGTGTATGCACGGCTAGATCACCCTTGGTGGGACGTAGAAAATTGATGTTGGCTGATAGGAGTGGGCACACTTCGTCGGCTGATACCTTTAAAGTTTGCAACGCACCGGTAAGCTCGAGAACGCCTACAACTACTCCTCCGTGCCACGCTTGCAACAATGGGTTACCAGTAAAATGCTCTGCCCAAGGAGTCAGGCATTCGACATCTGGTTCGCATCTGACAAGCTCGGTCCCGTAATTTTTCGCATAGGGCGTCTCGTCGAGAAACTGGAGTAGATGTTTGTCCATCTTGATTAATCACCTCGTCGATAGAGCAAGCTTCGATCCAGGGCAGGACCTGGGCTGCCAATTTTGAAAATACCTTGCGCGTTACACAACATCTTTCTTCCGTCCAGGCTGCTGGCGAATGCACTGACATAGGCAAACCCGTTAATCTGCTGGTAGCACTCCGCCTGGATTCGAACATCAGTGCCTACGGGGGCGGAATGTATGTGGTCGATTCGCAGGTTGATGGTCGCAATGGCCTGTGGCACCGCGAGGCTTTGGAGGACTACGAAACCGCAGGCACTGTCCAGTGCGGCTGCCAGAGCGCCAGGGTGCAACGAACCATTTTCGTGCGCTGTTGCATGCTTTTCCTGGAAAGGCATTTCCAATACGACTCGGTTTTCCTCGGTAGAAACAAATTTCAGTGACATATCACTGTGAGCACCGATCCCGGCGCTGAACAACTCGTAAACTTTTTCCAGTTGGAGTGCATCCATCTTGTTCAGATTTCCGATTTTAATAGACGGGCAAGCTGACTTTCGGCGTCGGCGAGTAATGTGTAAACCACTGGAACAACAAATAAGGTAAGCACGGTTGAGGAAATTAGTCCGCCTATTACGAGTATACCCATTGAAGTGCGTAACTCAGCGCCATCAGACGTGGCCAGCGCTATAGGGATCATACCGAATATGGTAGAGAACGCAGTCATCAGTACTGGGCGTAAGCGTAAATGAGCCGCTTCGATCATAGCTTCCGCTGCGCTGTGGCCTTGCTCTATGGCCTGATTGGCATAGTCCACCAGAAGAATGCCGTTTTTCATAACCAGACCCATCAGCGCGACCAGACCGATTTGTGTCAAGACTGAAAGCTCGGAGTTAGTCCATGCGAGCAAGCTGAATGCGCCCACAAAAGACAGCGGAGCGGTAAGCATGATCACTACTGGTTGAGTATAGCTGTTGAATTGACTAGCCAGAATCATGTATAGACTGAGCATCGACATTGTTAGTGCAAAAAATATTGCCTCGACAATATCATTGATTTGCTCTGAAGTGCCTAGATATGAACTCTCGTATCCTGTAGCCATATCGAGATCACTAATAATCTCATCCATTTTTTTCATCAGCTCGCCTGTCGCGATCCCAGCGGGAGCGTTTGCAGAAATACCGATCTTTCGAGCCCGATTGTAGTGATCGATTTGTGCCGGGCCACTGGTTACGCTTACCTCTGCGACGTTACGGAAATCTATTAAGCTGTTGTCTGCCGCGCGTAATTGAATGAGGTCAAACTTTCCGATCTCGTCGCGGTACGTTTCTGCATATCTCAGGCGCACGTCATAGCGATTACCGAACTCTTCGTAACTTGTAACATCTACACCACCCATCGTGGCTCCAACAGTAGCGGCGATATCTCGAACCGAAATGCCCAAATCAGCGGCCCTGCGCCGGTTTATCGTAACCTGCAATTCAGGCTTGCCTGGCTCATAGCTGGACTTGATATCCCTGAAGAGGCCAGATTCTTCCATCTGGCTCGTGATAGTATCCGCGTATGTTCGAAGTTGTTCTAAATCATCGCCGCTTAAAGCCATCTCCATGTCGGCACCAAAGAATCCTCCTCCGGATATCCAGGGCACATCTGTCAAAGAGATGTGCTTGGCATCGGGTATGGCCAAAGCGAGCGCTGTGCGGACGTCATCCATCACTTCATACTGATGACTGCTCCTTTGTTGTTTCGGCGACAGACCAAAATAGAATGATAGTTCGTTTGCCTTGGCCTGAGCGCCGGAGCCAATAACAGTGAACACCAATTCAATATGTTCCAGGTCACTGACAGTTTTACTCACTTGAGTGGCAACACGCTTGGCCTGGGTAAGACCGGTTCCCAGAGGAAGCTCGACTTTGGCGAGAAACTCGCTTCTATCAGTTGCGGACGTAAATGAGAGGGGAACCTGACCCGCATTATAAACACCCATACCGACAGTGGCAGCGGCCAACAGCAGAACAAGCCAGCGAGCGCGAAGTGCGAAGCGAACGCCCTTAACGTAGGTTGTTTCCAGAAGTACATAGCCCTTATCCAGTAGCGCAAACATTCCTCTATGGCCGGAACTTTTTTTGAGCAGACGAGAGCTCAACATAGGCGTAAGGGTAACGGAAACAAACAGAGATAGTGCTACTGCCACAGCAATGGTGACACCGTATTGATAGAAAAACACACCAACCAGACCTGTGGTAAAGGAAATCGGCAAGAACACCGCCATCACACAAAGGGTGGATGCGATGACGGCAGTGGCAACTTTTCGCGTGCCCGTTGAAGCAGCTTCATTGAGGTTCGAGCCCAGCTTCAACTTCGCGGTGTATAGATTCCAACACAACTATGGCATCGTCTACGAGCAGGCCGACACACAGTGATATGGCAATCAGCGATACCATATTGATAGAAAAATCGAGTAGGTAGAAAGCGAAAAAAGTAGCGATGATTGCCGTTGGAATAGCGGTTGCAACAATTAGCGTGGCGCGTACGCTGAGTAAAAAGCAAAGTGTGACAATGACAACCAGGAGGATGCCTAGCAAAATATCGTTTGACACGTCTCGCACTGCGGACCCGATAAATCGCGAACTGTCCCTTACCGTGACAATGTTGATTTCAGCTGGTGTTTCTGTCTGAAGTTTGGTCAGCGCTGCCTTAACTGCTTTGGCAATACTGGTGGTATTGGTTCCAGATTGTTTGCGAATTTCGAGGCTTACTCCTGTTCTACCATCTAGCTCCGCGTAGCTGCGTTCATCCTCCAGACCATCCTCAACTTCGGCAACATCTATCAAGCGCACCATCGCCTTATCATCGCGAGAAATAATGATTTCACCCAACTCTTTTAAGCTGGTTACTTCGCCCATGGTTTTGATGGTCAGTTCCGTGGACCCGCTGTGGTAATCCAGGCGGCCGCCAGGGATGTCAGCATGCTCACGTTGGATAGCGCTGATTACATCGGCCGCAATTACGCCGTAACCCCGCATTTGTGGGGCTTTCAACCAGATGCGTACTTCCCGCTCGCGGCCCCCGACAAGAATCACGCTGCCAACGCCAGGTACTCTCTGCAAACGCTCTTTGACGACATCTTTGGCGAAGGCTGTGAGTTCACCCACTGGCCAGGGGCCGGATACAATCACCGAGACAATGGGTTCAGAATCCGGATCAAGTATGGAGACGACAGGCTGACTAACTGTGTCAGGCAGAAGCGGCAGAGTTTGACTGATTTTGTCCCGTATCTCCTGGGCCTTCAGGTTGGGATTTTCCTCCATATCGAATTCAAGGATTATCTGTGAAAAACCGTCACCGCTAATCGAGCGCATTGTATCGACGCCAGATATAGCGATTAGCTCTTCTTCAAGCCTCTCGGTAACTTCTGTCTCTACCGTGCTGGGAGAGGCTCCTTCGAGTATTGTTTCAACCGTTACAATGGGCACTTCAACGCTCGGGAACAGATCGATGCTTATTCGACCCATGGAGACCACGCCCAGCATCATGAGCGCAGCGGTCATCATGATCGCCAGCACTGGCCGGCGAATGCAGAGGTCAGCTATCCACATAGGGATGTTCTGAAATAGTGACCCGTGAACCATCAGAAACCTTGTGCATACTGGGGCCTACAACAAGGATCGCATTTGAGCTTACGCCCTGGAGTATCTCAAGCCGACCATCACTAAGCTCACGTACTTGCACTGTGCGTTGACTAACTACGCCATCTTCAACCACCAGGACAGAGCGGCTGCTTCCCAGTCCCATAGTAGCGTTGGGTG
The DNA here is from genome assembly GCA_041396005.1 of Halioglobus sp. Classification (GTDB taxonomy): domain Bacteria; phylum Pseudomonadota; class Gammaproteobacteria; order Pseudomonadales; family Halieaceae; genus Marimicrobium. Next base: position 270,120 of record JAWKZK010000003.1, on the reverse strand, counting down.
ATAACATTAGCCCCTGTCTTGAAATGGGCATCAGCTCGACTTCAATGAAAAGCCCAGGTTTGATCGCATAATCCACATTTGGTATTCCCAGTCTTACATCGATAGTGCGAGTTTTGTGGTCTATTCGATCGTTGATCAGCGCCACTTCCGACTCATAGGTTTGATTCATACTCGGTATGTGAACCCTTCCGAGCGTACCCAACTGAATGGAAGTTAAATAAACTTCGGGCACGAACACCAGTGCCACCATGACATCAATCTCCTGGATTTGGAGGACTGGGTGCTCAGAGCGCATGATTGATGGGACGTATGCGCCTTCATCCACATGTCTCTGGGTGATAACGCCACGGTAGGGTGCTCGGGTTATTGAGTCGTCCAGTTCCTTCTGCGCCTCGGCAAGATTAGCGCTTGCAATACCGAGCTTCGCAGCCGATACCTCAACTTGTGTGCGCCTGTCATCGAGTTGCTCGACAGAGAATGCTTGCTTCTCTCTGAGTGCGATGGCGTTTTCAAGATCGCGTACCGAGTCTTTGTACTCTGCCTCTGCCAGGCGCTTAGCCTCAGAAAGACGCAGGACATTAATCTCGAAATCTTTCTGGCGCATACGCAGCAAGGGCTGCCCTTCTTCAACACGGCTTCCAACGTTGACATAGATTTCTTCGATGAGGCCACCAACCATCGGCGAAATATTGGTGGAGCGGCGTGCGAGAATGGTGCCGGTAACAAAAATAGGCTCAGATAATGCCGCTATTTCCGGACTCGTAATCGATACTACAACGGGTGACGAGGGCTGTGGAGTAATCCCAGTACTGGTTGTGCCATTTTGGGGTTCGCCATCGCAGCCCATGAGTATCGCTGCGGCCAAAATGGGTCCCACGGTCTGCATGATGTAACGCATACTATCGCTACCAACTAGTTCGAGAGGCATCATGAATTGACAAACCGCGATACCTACAACTAAAATATTAACTGTAGTTATATTAACTAGGATAACTAAATTGTCAACGCAAGATATAGCAAGCCAACAATCAAGGCGGCAAGACCAGCCTGTTAGTACGCTAATTCACGAAATTAGTTTGATGGTCGCCCGGCTCTTTAACAGGCAGGTAAAGGACTTGGGGTTAACTCGCACAATGGCAGGTGCTCTACCTGCTCTACATGAACGGCGAGCAGACGCAAGCTAGTATTGCCGATTCCCTGATGATGGCGAAACCACCACTGGGCAATTTGACCGATCAGAGTCAGCGGGATGGATAGCGCGACATCCAGGATACTAGTGATCGCCGTGCGAAGATGGTTCGCCTTACGGGATAAAATCGACCCCATGCTGGAAGTCGCTTAAGATCTGGTAGGCGATAGCGGCATGTTCTAAAGAGGCCAAGATTTTACCGTTTACCAAATTGGTGCGAATTTGCTGTCGGAAAACTGAGAGTATTGGGAAGTTGGACAAGATGCCAGCCGATTTGGTGGGTGGTTGTCCTGAATAGGAGAAATATACCATGTCTAATGAATTTTCCATTTCTCTCTGCAGAATAGCTGCGCGGCCACAACCCTTTGGAAGAATCTTCGAGAGACCGATCCAGTTTACTATGCGCAGGAGTATGGGTTTTGGGTTATTTCAAAGCATGAGGATATCCTCGAGATGCTCAAGGACCCATACACATACTCGTCCGCAGCCGGACCCGGTGGGGGCCTCGTAGCAGGAGAAGACGGCGAACAGCGCGATGACAATGGCGGCATGGGTTTCCTACCCTTGATTCAGCATGATCCGCCAGAACACACCAGAATTCGTTCGCTGTTTGCAAAGGCTTTCACGCCAAAACGCATCGCCGAAATGGAACCAGCGGTGGTGGAAATAGCCACAAATCTAATGGACGAACTCCACCAGAAAATTCGCAATGGTGAAGCGCTGGATCTGGTAGATGATTTTGCCAGTCCGCTGCCGGTGTATGTAATTGCTCAGATGATGGGGATTCCGTTGGAGGAACGTCATCGCTTGCGCATGTGGTCTGATTCCCTGGCCATTGGTGCTGGAGAGTATTCCATTCAGCAGCAGCTCGGCTCACGTAAAGAGATGACGGAAGGCTTGAGCTGAAATCATCTCTGCGGCGCGTCATAATCCACAGGCAAACACCCTTATCAGCGCCATGCTTGATGCTTCCGAGGAAGGTGAGAATCTACGTACAGAAGAAATACTAGGTTTAAGCAAACTGCTGTGGCTTGCAGGGAATGAAACAACGACCAACTTGATCAGCAACGGGGTAGTGTTCTTATTGAATCATCCCGATGTGCTGGCGGGACTTGCGAAATGATAGGACATTGATTTCTGATTTCGTTGAAGAAATGTTGCGTTATGACGGCCCTGTAATGGGCCTTTTTCGAATTGCATGTTGATTTGCATCGTAAAACTGACCCGGATTTGCACTTAATATTGACCACCCCGAACGCCAGATTATGGCGGTTTTTAGTCTCCTGCCTTGTCTTTCTACTTCTGATTCACCGTCGAGTTCTTCAATCGGTAGCTGTCGTTACCGGTTTCAAGGATGTGGCAGTGATGCGTTAATCGGTCCAGCAACGCGGTTGTCATCTTTTCGTCCACAAACACCGACGACCATTCCGCGAAGCCGAGGTTGGTCGTTATGATAATACTGGTTCGCTCGTACAGCTTGCTGATCAGATGGAACAGCAATGCACCACCGGCCTGGCTGATCGGCAAGTAACCCAGTTCGTCAAGGATGACGAGGTCGGTGTGAATCAGGCGGTTGGCTATCCGACCTTGCTGCCCGGCCTGCTTTTCCTGCTCCAATGCATTGACGAGTTCGATGGTGGACAGGAACCTCACCCGCTGGCGGTGGTGCTGGATCGCCTGAACACCGATGGCGGTCGCCAGGTGGGTTTTGCCGGTGCCGGGACCACCTACTAACACGATGTTCTGCGCATCCTCCAGGAACTGGCACCGGTGTAGGGATTTCACCAGGGTCTCGTCCACGGGACTCTGGCTGAAGTCGAAGCCGGTAATATCGCGGTAGGCCGGGAACTTCGCCACCGTCATCTGGTAATTGATCGAGCGGACATCACGCTCCGAAGCTTCCGCTTTGAGTAGCATCTCCAGTACCGGTACTGCCTGCTGGTAGGCCGGAGATGCCTGCGCGGCGAGTTCACCGATGGCATCGGCCATCCCGTGCAACTTCATGGTTTTCAGTGTGGTGATCATGGCATCAGGTTTCATGGCGCGCCCTCCGCAGGCTGTCGTAGCGTGCTGTATCGGCGACGGGTTCACAGACCAGTTTCAGCGCCGGTGGTGGTTGCAGTCGCTGGGGCCGCTCCGGCTCTTCCAGTCGGCTGAGGCAGTTTAGGATGTGTTGCTTGGAAGGCTCGCCGGACTCAAGCGCCAGTACCACGGCCTGCTCCACGCGCTGTTCATCGTGCAGCAATACCAAGGCCAGGACCTCCACCATCTCCCGGTCGCCGCCGGGTCGTTTGATCAACCGCGCGCGCAACTGCCGGAAGCTCTCGGGTAATTCCAGGAACGGGGCACCATTACGCAGGGCACCGGGTTTGCGTTGCGCCACCGAGAGGTAGTGGCGCCAGTCGTAGACGGTCTGCCCCGGTGACCGCTTGTCGCGGCTGAACACGCGCTCGTGCTCGGCCACCACCTGGGCTTCGGCGACAATGACCAGTCGCTGCGGGTACACCCGCAGGCTGATCACCCGGTTGGCGAAGCTGGCCGGCACGCTGTAGCGGTTGTGTTCGAAGGTGATCAGACAGGTGGACGATACCCGCTTGCTGTGCTCGATGAAGCCGTCAAAGGCTGCCGGTACCGGCATCATATGCGACTGCTCATCCACCAGGCATTCGGCGATCGAACGGGCCTTGAACTCGGGGTGTGCCGTTTCCGACCATAAGGCCCGGCACCGCGCCTGCAGCCAGTTGTTGAGGTCCTGCAGCGACTTGAACGGCGGCGGGTCGTACCACAGGCCATGGCGGGCGTCCTGCACCGCCTTCTCCACCTGGCCCTTCTCCCAGCCGGCGGCCGGATTGCAGAACTCGGGCTCGAACAGGTAGTGGCTGACCATGGCATAGAACCGTTTGTTGACCTGCCGTTGCTTGCCGCGGCCGACCTTGTCCACCGCAGTCTTCATATTGTCGTAGATGCCGCGCTCGGGGATGCCGTCGAAGGCGACAAAGGCATGATAATGGGCGTCGAACAGCATCTCGTGGGATTGGGTCAGGTAGGCCCGCAGGAAGAAAGCTCGGCTATAGCTGAGCTTGACGTGGGCGACCTGCAGCTTGGTGCTGACACCGCTGATCCTGACCCAGTCCTCGCTCCAGTCGAACTGGAAGGCTTCGCCGGGTGCAAACTGTAAGGGCACGAAGGCCTGCTTACCTGCGAGCAGCCGGGCGTCCTGCTGCGCCTGACGCCATTGACGGGCGAAGGCCGCGATACGGTCATAGGACCCGGTATAGCCCAGGCCCAACAAATCCCGATACAACTGCTTCACCGTACGCCGTTGTTTGCGATGCCTCCGCGACTCCCGGAACAGCCAGTTGGTCAGGGTCTCCTCGTACTCGTCGAGTTTGCTTGGGGTTTTGCGCGAAGGGTACGTCGGTTCGAGATTCTGGCTGGCCAGATACTTGCGCACCGTGTTTCTGGACAGCCCGGTGCGGCGGGCGATCTCACGGATCGGCAGGCCATCACGCAGGTGCCAGCGTCGAATTACACTTACTAAAGCCACGTCTATCACTCCTGATACCCCTGCTCAATTTTTATGCAGGGGGAGGTTTATACGTGGGTCAAAATTCGATGCAAATATGGGGGCTTAGTGGGTCAATTTTGGATGCAATTCAACAACCCGCGGAAAGGTCGGATTGCTAGGGCTCGAAGCGGCGACGAATCAAGCATGTGCGTCGATATCGCCAACAGACGGGCAAAAGCTCTCATCCTTGTTTCTCTATTACTACTTCCAGTATCACTACGAGAACCTGCGGAAGCTCGGACATGGCGCGAACCAGCGGAACATGAATGCCGGTTTGATCCGCAGCTTCCCAATCAGCTTCCCCAATGCGGACGAACAAGCAGCCCTGGTTACAGCTCTTGAATCACCGGACGCCAAAAACGAACTTCACAATCGGAAGCGCGACCAACTCCAAGGCCTCTTTCGTACCCTCCTTCACGAACTGATGACCGCGAAGACCCGCGTTCAGGAACTCAAACTATCATCATGAGCACAGAGGCGATAACTCAAGAGCAGTTTCTCCGCGAGTTCACCAAAGAACTCCACAACGACAATGCGGCGGCTTTCGTTGGCGCGGGATTCTCGATGTCGGCCGGTTACGTTGACTGGAAAGGCCTCCTGAAAGACATCGTCACCGATTTGGGGCTCGATCCAGACAAGGAACACGACCTTGTATCAGTTGCCCAGTATTCCGTGAATCAAGCCGGCGGGAATAAAGCTGCGCTCACGCGGACTATCGTCAACAATATCGGAATTGCAAAGAAGCCCCAGCTCGGACACGAAATTCTCGCAACTCTGCCGATTCACACTTTCTGGACGACGAACTACGACAAGTTGATCGAAAAGAGCCTTGAAGACGCGAAGAAAGTTCCCGACGTCAAATACACCGTCAAACAGTTGGCCACGACTCGCCCGGAACGAGACGCGATCGTCTACAAAATGCATGGGGATGTCGATCTTGCCGACAAAGCGATCATTTGTAAGGATGACTATGAGAAGTATCCCTTTGAAATGGGACAGTTTGCGTCTCTTCTCCGAGGCGATCTGATTGAAAAAACGTTCCTATTTGTGGGGTTCAGCTTCACCGACCCGAACATTGACTTCATCCTCAGTCGGGTCCGCGCGGTTTTGGATAAGGACCAGCGCGAGCACTATTGCATCCAGAAGAAAGTCACGCGACGGCCTCGCGAGAAAAGGGCGGACTTCGAGTATCGACAGCTCAAGCAGGACTACTTTATTCGTGACCTCAAACGCCTGAACATTTTGACAGTCGAGGTCGATGACTATCCAGACATCCCGGCTTTGCTAGAAAAGGTCGCGATGCGATACCGGCGGTCGTCAGTTTTCGTTTCGGGTGCGGCTTCAGATTTTGCCCCTTGGAAACCAAATGACCTGGGTGCGTTTCTCCAGAGCTTGGCCAAATCACTGGCTGCGAGCGGCAACCGAATCATCAGTGGATTCGGTGTTGGCGTCGGAGGAGCGATAATCAACGGAGTCCTGGATCATTTGAGCGAAGATGGGATTGGCGTCTCGGAGGAGCATTTGATGATGCGGCCGTTTCCACACACCCCAAGCGGACGCCCAGCATCAGCAAGTCGCTGGACGAAATACCGCAAATCGATGATCGATCACGCTGGCATCGCGATCTTCGTGTTTGGAAATAAGAAAGACGCTTCCGGCAGGACCGTCGCTTCGAACGGGATGCGCGAAGAGTTTGACCTATGTGTCGCTTCAGGCGTCGTGCCTATTCCTGTAGGCGCAACTGGGTATATGGCTGAAACGCTGTGGAAAGAGGTGGATGGGCGCTTTGATCACTTCTTCCCGAATGCGACCGCTTCGATTCGAAGATCATTCACAGCGATAGGCAAGCCTTCAACCACACCGGGAAATCTTGAGGAGAACATCCTCAGAATCATCAATCATTTACAGAAAGACTGACCATGGCCAAACGAGTCTACTTCGCTTTTCACTATCAAGACGTCATCGACTTCCGGGCAAATGTTGTTCGGAAGCACAACACGCTGACAAGCGCAGAGAAAGCCGGCTACTTTGATGCTTCCATCTGGGAGGAGTCCAAGAAGAAGGGGGATCTCGCGCTGAAGCGGTTGATCAACGGAGAGCTCAAGAACACGAGCGTCACCGCAGTGCTTATTGGATCGGAGACCTATGCACGAACTTGGGTTCGATATGAAATCTTCAAGAGCCTTGAGGTCGGAAACACCCTTTTAGGAATTCACATCAATTCCATTAAAGGAAAAGACGAGAGAGTAAAAAGCAAGGGGCCTAACCCTTTCGACTACTGTGGCTTGCGGATAAGCGATGATGGAAGGAAGGGTGCGCCGATCATTTGGAGCAAAGACAAGTGGTATTACTTCTCAAAGCTTGATGGATTCACCATTCGGCAGCAGCCAGAAAAGTATCGAGGGAAGAACATTAAGCTCTCCACCTGGTATTCGACCTACGACTGGGTAGGCAATAATGGCAGTTTGAACTTTATGAAGTGGATCAGTTGACTCTCGGGCGGCATCGAAAGTAATGGCATTCATAAAAAGAGCTCAGATTGAGCGATACGCGCGAGGTTTCTCGGTATTAGATGAATATGTGGGAATTGCACAGAGGAGCGCTACGCCCCTAAATGCTGCGTCAGCGGATACGACGATTTTCCTTAGCCACAGTCATAAAGACCGAGATCTCATTGAACCAGCGATCGCATTTTTGCGAAGCCATGGCGTAAGCATCTACGTCGATTGGATGGATGAGGGAATGCCTGACGTTGTCTCCGGTGAAACAGCGAATAAGATCAAGGCAAATATTCGCGAACAGAAGAAGTTTTTGGTGATAGTCACAGAGAATTCGAAGGACTCTCGATGGGTTCCCTGGGAGCTAGGGTTCGCCGATCCAGTAAAGGGTATGGATCATATTGCGACTTTTCCCATCGCTGAGAAATCGGACTTCGCCCAAAACGAATACATGAAGATCTATCCGAAGATCTATTACGTCAGTGAGAAGTGGTACATCTGGCAGGACGACCCAACGAAACTGACGCGATTGGAGGAATGGTTGCGAAAGTAACCGCCAAATCATGCCCAAACCCGGATCCTCGAATACGCCGAAACGGTCGATTAACCATCAAAAACAGAACTCACCCTTACTCCCGCCTCACCAACCCCTCAACCGCCATCCCATCATCCATCCTATCCCCACACCAATACGGCACCCCCGTCCGCGCCCCAATCTCAACCCGCGCCCGCCCATTACCCGTGGTCAGCGCAAACACGTTTCCGCGGAAACGCGTATCCGGCCCGGTGGCAATCTGTCCGCCATTCGGCGCTGTGAATACAGGTTGCTTCGCTGCATCCAGCACAATGCCATAACCCCCCTCATGTACCAGACGATGGTGGTGGCGACACAGTAACAGCAGGTTATCGAGCCGGGTCTCGCCGCCATCGGCCCAGTGGCGGATATGATGTGCGTCTACATGGTGTCGCGCGGTGCAGCCGGGGAAACGGCAACCGCCGTCGCGGCGCTGCAGGGCGCGGCGGATGGCCGGTGGAATACTGCGGGTGCGCCGGCCAATGTCCAATGCGCTTGCGTGAACAGGGTCACTGCCATCTTCCAGCCAGTGCACCACGCCGCAGTCGCAGGCAAGGCGGCGGGACGTTTCCGCGGAAACGCTTCCACCGGATTCCAGTTCGGCTTCGGCGCCGTCACCGTCTGTGCGCAGGGTATTGATATCGGTGTGCAGGTGTAGCGTGCAGCGGTCGCCGCCGGTGACGGCATTCTCTTCTTTGCTGAGATAACTGTCGGCGATGCGCTCCAGAGCATCAGCGCGGCGGGCGGCGATGGGGGTTTCATTGTAGTTAGACGTTTCCGCGGAAACGTCTTCTGCCACGTTGCGCTGCTCCTCATGGATTGCGCCTGTTGCCGCATCCAGTGCCTGAGCGAAGCGCGCACCTTGTTCCGGGCTCATGCGCGCCTTGAGTACGTAGCTGCCATCGCTGTCGATGTACCAGCGGAGTTCCCGCAGGGCGTGGTGCTGTTGGTCGCGTTTCAGGGCTTCACTGCGTTTGACCCTGCGGTAAAGCTGCGAACCAGGCGCTCGACGTGCGGCGGTGCCGTGGTTGGCGATCATCAGCAGGTAATCCCCTGTTCTGTGGCGCGACGCGGGTCATTGCGCGCACCTTGAGAAACTGATTTTGCCAGCGCGCAGCGCGGAGCTGATTTGTGGCAGACCATCGAGCGCGTGGGCGACGCGTACTTTCTCGCGCGCTGTGCCCAGGGCGATGCCGCATTTCCAGTTGAGCCAGTGCGCAGGATTTCATGCCCGCCGCTCCAGCCGTGGCGTTCGTCGAATTCGCGAATGAGTGTCAGCAAGCGGTAGGTCGCCGCGTTGAGATGTGCGGCGAGTTCGGTGATTTCGTCTTCCAGTGTGGTAAGATTGCGAACTCCCGGGGGAGTGGCTGAAGCAGTGAGTTGGTCCATGGGGGAGTCCTGTGCTGCTGATAGAATACTGTTTAAATATACAGTATTTTGAGAATATATCAATATAAACATGGGGTTAGGTGATTTAAAAAGACGCTGAGCGCGGCTCGGTTAATGAATTCATAAAGCGCCAAAATGAGAAGCAATAGGCATTCTGCTCAAATGGTTATATTTGAGCAGGTGTAGGTTCTGTATAAGGAGAATGATGAGCACCTACAGGCCGGTCGAATTTCCTCCGACGCAACAGCTCGAAACAGCTGCTGCTGTGCTGCGGGCACTGGTGCCGGCACACCGTTACCTCGCGGAGCTTAAGGGTTGGCGCGCTCGATTCCGAATGAGGGGTTGCTGGTCTCCACGCTGTCGCTGCAGGAGGCGCAGAGCAGTTCGGAGATCGAGAATATCATCACCACGCAGGACGCACTCTACAAATACCAGATTCAGCCGCAGCATGCCGACCCCGTCAGCAAGGAGGTGGCGCACTACGCGCAGGGGCTGGATATCGGTTTTCGACGGGTGCGGGAAAGCGGCCTACTGACTCTCAATACTATTCTTGAGGTACAGGCTGAGCTTGAAGGCAATGCCGCGGGCTTTCGCAAAACACCCGGCACCGTGTTGAAGAACGAGCAAAGCGGGGCGGTGGTTTATGAACCGCCCTCGCCGTTGCAAGTCGGGGAACTGATGGCGGAGCTGGAGCAGTTTATACACGCTGAAAGCCCGCTAGACCCACTGGTGAAAATGGCCCTGATCCATCATCAGTTTGAAACGATTCACCTGTTTTACGACGGCAATGGCCGCACCGGACGGATCGTCAACATTCTGTATCTGGTGAAGGAGCAGCTGCTGGATACACCGATCCTGTATCTGAGTCGCTATATCAGCCAGACCAAGGCAGAGTACTACGCTGGCATGCAGCAGGTGCGCGATACAAGCAGCTGGGAGAGCTGGCTGGTTTACATGCTGCGCGGTGTTGCTGCCACTGCGCGCCATACCAGCGGATTAGTGCAGAGCATCGGTATGCTGCTGCAACAGCACAAACAGCGGATTCGCAAGGATTACCGTTTTTACAGCCAGGACCTGATCAACAATATCTTTCGGCACCCCTATACCAAGGTCGCTTTTCTGGAGCAGGATTTGGGCGTTTCGCGCGCTACTGCTACCCGTTATCTGGATACACTGGCGATGACGCAGCCTCCAGGACAAACAGCGCCTTGGGCGAGAAAACTACTACATCAATCACGAACTGGTAGCGCTGCTGTTTAATCTACCTGAGCTCGACGGGCGGGACGCATGAAACCCGGCGAACAAAAAACAGTGCAGGCTCGCATCCTCGCTTACGCGGGGGAGATCGGGTGGACATTTGTCTCCCGAGAGCAGGCCGAACAGCGGCGCGGGTTTGATCCCGACGTTCCATTCGCCGATCGCGCCAAAACCGCTCGCTATTCTTCGACGACCTGCTCGACACCAGGCGCGTGAATTCAACCCGCGCTACGCGAGGCGGAAGGCGCCTTGCTCGGGCAGTTCCGCCATCTCCACACCGACATCTACGGCAATCGCGAATTTGTGGACCACCTGCGCAACTGGGGCAAGTACTTCGACCACGAGGAGAAGCGCGAGCGCGACCTGATCTTGATCGATTACGAGAACTCGACGCGCAATATTTACGAGTTCACCGAGGAGTGGGCCTTTCACAACGGCCACTACGGCACGCGGGAGGATGTTGTTTTTCTCATCAACGGCATCCCGGTGCTGGTGATCGAGTGCAAGAACGCCAACAAGGACGAAGCCATTGCCCTCGGGGTGGACCAGATACGCCGGTACCATCGCGAGACGCCCGAGCTGTTCGTGTCGCAGCAGCTGTTCACCGCCACCGACGCCATCGGCTTTTCCTATGGCGTGAGCTGGAACACGGTGCGGCGCAACATTTTCAATTGGAAGAATGAGGAGGTCGGCAAGCTGGAGGCCAAGGTGAAGAGCCGCTTCTACCCCGCAGGTGCTCGCCTTCCTGAAGGATTACATCGTCTTTGCCGAGAAGGACGAGGAGCTGAACAAGTACATCCTGCGCCAGCACCAGACTGGCGCGGTGGACGCTGCCGTTGAGCGCGGCCTCGACCCAGCCCGTACCCGCGGCCTCGTCTGGCACACCCAGGGTAGCGGCAAGACCTTCACTATGATCAAGGCGGCGGAACGGCTGTTTCGCACTCCCCCGAAGCGGATAAACCCACCGTCCTGCTAATGATCGACCGCAACGAGCTCGAAGACCAGATGCTCAAGAACCCCGCCGCGCTGGGCCTGGGGCACCTCGGAGCACGCCAGCAGTATCGCCCGGCTCAACCAGCTGCTGAAGGACGACTATCGCGGCATCATCGTGACAATGATCCACAAGTTCCGCGATATGCCGGCGGATATCAACACGCGCTCGAATATCTATGTGCTGATTGATGAGGCTCACCGCACCACCGGCGGCGACCTCGGCAACTTCCTGATGGCAGGGCCGAACGCGACCTACCTAGGCTTCACCGGCACTCCGGTGGACAAGACTGTTTACGGCAAGGGCACGTTCAAAACCTTTGGCTGTGAGGACGACCAGGGTTACCTGCACAAATATTCCATCGCCGACAGCATCGAGGACGGCACCACGCTTCCGCTCTATTACCACAGCTGGCCCCCAACGATGCTCGTCCCTCACGAGACGTTGACAAAGGAATTCCTGTCACTTGCCGAGGCCGAAGGTGTGGCCGATATCGAGGAGGCTGAACAAGATCCTTGAGCGGGCAGTCAATCTGAAGAACTTCCTCAAGGGGCGAAGAACGCATCCAGCAGGTCGCGCAGTTTGCTGCCGCGCATTATCAGGAGAATGTCGAGCCACTGGGATACAAGGCGTTCCTTGTCGGCGTGGACCGGGAGGCCTGTGCCCATCACAAGCACGCCCTCGATCAATTTCTGCCTGCAGAATATTCCGAGGTCGTACACCGGCAACAACAACGATTCCGCCCTGTTGAAAGAATTCCAGCTCGACTCGAAGCGAGAGCGGCAGATTTGCAAGAGCTTTAAGTGCTTGACCAACTGCCGAAGATCCTCATCGTCACCGAAAGCTGCTCACAGGCTTCGACGCACCCGTGCTCTATGCCATGTACCCGACAAGCCGATGCGTGATCACACCCTGCTGCAGGCCATCGCCCGGGTGAATCGTCCCTATGAGAACGAGGCCCGTGAAAATGCAGAAGCCCCTCACGGCTTCGTCCTCGATTTTGTCGCATCTTCGACAAGCTGGAAAAGGCCCTGGCATTCGATAGTGAGGAAATCAACGCCATCGTCAAGGACCTGAAGTTGCTGAAGGTCTTGTTCCAGAACAAAATGGCCTCGAAAGCGCCGGCCTACCTGGGCCTCATCGAGCGCAACTTCGACGACAAGGACGTCGACACCCTCATCGAGCATTTCCGTGACCCCGAGCGGCGGAAGGAATTCTTTAAGGAATACAAAGAGATAGAGATGCTCTACGAGATCATCTCGCCTGATGCCTTCCTTCGGCCCTTCATCGACGACTACTCAACCCTCTCAGCCATCTACCAGGTGGTGCGCAAGGCATACACCAAGGCCGTGATGGTAGATCGAGATTTCCAGGCGAAAACTAACCAGCTGGTGCAGGAAAAGGTGAGTAGTTACGGCGTTGGCCATCTGGATGAGATCGTCGAGATCAACGCCGATACGATTGAGCTGATCAATAAAAAGAATCGAGGTGAGGGCACCAAGGTCATCAACCTGATAAAAAGTATCGAAAGGCTGGCGGATGAAAGCAGTGATGACCCTTATCTGATCGCTATGGCTGAGCGAGCCAGGGCGGTCCAGGAGAGTTTTGAGTATCGCCAGACCAGTACTGCCGAAGCACTAGAGGAATTGTTGCGGGAAGTGGCGGATAACGAAGCAAGAAAGAAGGTACAGGCTGAGAAATCTTTCGATGGTTTGACCTTTTTCGTTTACCGCACACTGCTGGACGCGAAGATAGCCAACGCCGAGGATGTCAGCCGGAAAATTCGTGCTGCCTTCACCGACTTTCCAAACTGGCAGAAGAGCGAGAATGCCATGCGCGAGCTGCGCAAGAAGGTAACTTTCGCCATCTTCGCTGAGACCGAAGACCTCAATGCGGTCAGCGCCCTGGTGGATGAGCTGTTTTCTCTACTGGAGAAGGCCAATCGACTCTAGGATCTCGAAAACGGCCAAACAGAAGCAGGCCTTCAAACGCCGCGTCCGGGAGTGGGCTGCGAAGCTGGATGTGGACGTCGTCTGGTTGGGCGTGCGACCCATGCACAACAAATGGGCGTCTTGTTCGACGAATGGCCACCTCAATTTTAATGCGGAATTGCTGGAGCTCGACCAGGACCTCTGGGACTACGTGATCGTCCATGAACTCCTTCACTTCTTCGTGCCCAATCACGGCAAGCTTTGGAAGAGTCTGATGAGGGTGCACCTCGGGGATTACGAAGCCAGTGAAAGCAGACTGAAAAGTCTGAGTTTGGCGCCCGGAGTGAACCAGCATTGATTCCGCCAATTTTAAAACCGAGTGATACAAGGGCCTGGAGCATTTGCTTTCGGCGGGTCTGGCTCGCCAAAGAGCTGGCGCTGGATACCGCCATGGAGACAGTGGAGCTGTTCCACCATCACCGGAATGAGGATAAAAACAATCTACCTCTATATCCCGATGTGATATCAAAGATTGAAAACCATCTGGCAGCGGTGCCGCTGACTTCGGTGTCTTAAGTCTAATAGCAGCGGCAAATGAGAATTTCGTGTAATGGAAGTAAGATATGTGGCTGTCTTTAAGGTCCGTGGCGCGAACGGGTTGTCTGGTGACGATCCGGTGGGCCTCTTCGAGGCTGAGAACCCTAACATCAACGCTAGCCTGACTACTTACCCAGAGCCGTATTTCGAGCATATTGATCGTTCGCGTGCATTGGGTGTGCAACTGTTAAGCGGCCTATTTGATGATAAAAAGGAGGGCACGCTAGAAGAACGGCTGGCTACTGAAACTGCGCGGATTCAGTCCGAACGGCAAGTGAAGATGTCAGCGTCAACGGGCGTGTATCTCGTGTTCGAAGGTTCAGACGATATCGATCCGCCTGAATTCAAGACTCGCAGAGATAGGGATGACTATGCAATTTCGTTAGATGACGTCCCTAAAGGCGAGCTGCGAAAACCATTCAAGGCCGCGATTGAAAGTGTCCTTGCCGGTGCCGCTCTTAGTTTGCCCGCACAAGCAGACAAGAAGGTAGAAGAGATCGGAAGTGTCCTTTACCTCGTTGATCCGGAAAAGGGGATTCCGATCTTTCCCTTCAATTTTCAAATGGGTAGTGCCAGTTCTTACGTTTCCGGTCCGGTAGGGGAGGAATTTGCAGCAGAAGTCACTGCTCTGGCCGAACCGCTGGCCGGTGTTCCGGCCCTCGAGCGGCCTGTCAGACTGCTGCTGTCATCGTTGCAGGTGGATGCGGATTCTCTTCCGGCTTTTATCTCCGCATGGTCCGCCCTTGAAATCTTTGTCAACGCGACCTTCAAATCCCATTACGAAGATAAGTGGTTCGCCATTATGGAGGAGGGGGCTCCGGATTCATCTACACCAATCTTCGAACGATTCAAGGACGTGATGAGCGACAAGTACAGGATCGTCGATAAATTTCTCGTTATCACTGCCATCCTTGATCCCGATGGTGCGGATGAGGACGTGAAGTCATTCAAGACCCTTAAGGCGAGCAGAGACAACATGTTCCACAAGTTCGACATGCTTCCCAATCATCTACCGATTGAAGATTTGCAGACGCTTTTCATCAAATATCTGAAGTTACATTTGCAGAGCAAATAGGCGGAATGGGCGTAGTATGGCCACCAAAGAAGATATATTGGAGCAGATCGTCGAGGAATACCTCGTCCATAAAGGATACTTTGTGCAGCACAACATCAAGTTCCTGCCGCGCAAGGACCATCCGGATTTTGTGTTAAATAAGGATTCGAATCACAGCGACATCGATGTACTTGCGATCCATCCCAAACTATCTGGCCCGGAAGCCGTTATGGCCGTGAGCTGCAAGAGCTGGCAAAGCGGTTTTAATCCAGCTTCGGAAATTGATGCCATTATGAACGATAAAACCGTTCGGGGACGAAAGGCTTGGCAGTCCTTCCGCGAGCTTTGTGTCCCTAAATGGTCAGAGGCCTTTGTGAGTGCTGTAAGGGATGCCACCGGCACAGACCAGTTCACCTACTGTCTGGCTGTTGCACATGTCAAAGGGAATCGGCAGGTTTGGGAAACCCACCAGCCTTTCATTGCTGCACTTGGTGGTAACCCTATCCGTCTCATCACGTTTCAGGACATGATCGGCGAGATTTACGATGATCTCGGCACCACTCTGGCAGCTACAGAAGTCGGTCGCATGCTGCAAATGCTCCGCGCGGCCCGCATCGATATCGTAGAGAAGTAGTGATGCAATATCTGCTTCGAATCAGAATAGAACTCATAGGAGTCTCGCCACCGATCTGGCGCGAGATTCTGGTACCGGCCCGCTACTCTATCTGGGATCTGCATGTGGCCATCCAGGATGCGATGGGTTGGCTGGACTATCATCTTCACGAGTTTCGAATTGGCGGGTCCTCACGCGACTGCCCTCCGCAGTTGCGGGGAACATACTTTGTGCAGCTATTCACTGGTTCACTACATCCAATCACTGAGCAGTACGGTGACCCGCGCACCTATGGACTTGAAGTTACCTATGAGCACTGACCGACAATGGGGACATAGTTTGTCCAGCTTTCTCGTGCGTCATCGCGCATGGCATTTTCCATACACACTAATTACAATCTGGATTGTCATGTCACCGGCAGCGCGTGATGATAGTTAGTTTTATTTATACGAGCACAACGCACGATGAAAAAAATCACTCGCCGCAATTCATTAAAGTACTCCGCCACCTTAATGGCTGGAGCAACGATTGCCGCTTGCTCTTCGCCAGAACAGGAACGAACAGAGGAGCAAACATCAGCACAGCGTGTGAGTTATGAGGCCGGCGAAGTTCCCATCGAAAACAGCGGTTGGGCAGCTTATCATGGCGCATCACCCTATCCCAGCTTAAAGGCTGATATCAGCGCAGATGTCGTTATCGTCGGCGCAGGTCTCGCTGGTTGTTCACTGGCATTGCATTTGGCCGAGGTCGGCATTCATGCGGTCGTACTGGAAAAAACATCAGCCCGGCTGGGGAGCGTCCGGTCGCAATGCCGGTCATGTTTTACCCACTTTGCGCGATACTGAATATATTCAGCAATTCCCCGACGGTGGCAAAGCGTTTTTCGAACTGTTTCAAGAACATCACACCATTCCATTCGATTTAGCCAGAAAATACGACATAAGCTGCGATGCGCAGCAGACCGGTTATCTAAACGCAATCACCCGTGAAAGTGTTTTCAAAAGCCAACAGAAAGAAGCTGGATTCTGGCAAAAACAGGGCCAGCAAGTAGATTTTTTGGAAAATACGGAAATGGAACAGGCTACTGGGTCGTCTTATTACAGCTACGGTGTTCGCTATAATTCCGGGGGGCGCGTCAACCCTTACCTGTTCAGTAATGGCATGCTGTCAGCTGCCGTTGAACAGGGTGCGAAAGCTTATGGGGACTGCGAAGCTCTGGAGTTGATGAAACACAATCAACAATGGAGAGTAAGCACCGCCGAGGGGAGTGTTACTGCCGCCAGGGTCGTCTTCTGCACCAATGCATACCCCAGTGGTGCTGCCCAGTCGCTAATCGGCAGCTGTTACCCCATGACCGCTTATGCACTGTGCACCAAACCACTTCCAGCTGATCTGGCCCAAAGTATTATGCCGTCGCGATCAACGCTGGCTCAGGCGCCGCTTGACCTCCACCCCCTGGTGATAGATGAACACAACCGTATCATTACCGCTTCGATGCCCAGTACTTCGCAACCAGAAAATGGCCAATGGCACTTCAATAACCACCTCGCGTGGCTGCAGCGCACCTGGCCTCAGCTCAAATCAACCACTCTGGAACTTGAGCACTATTGGACCGGTCGCGTAGCGATGCGCGATCATGAATTTCCGGGGGCGTACCAAATGGATAAGGGCGTTTATGGACTGATGCATTTCAATGCGTGGGGTAATGTGATGGCCCCATTGATGGCCAAGGCTTTTGCTGAAGGTCTCGCCAAGGAGAATATGCATAAACTACCGTTTCCATTAGAAAAGCCGCAGCAAGTTGCCAATCCTAATAAACAATCACTGATTATACGCAGCCTGTTAATACCGGCTGCCAGATTCGGACAACGTCTTGGTATTCTTTAGACCCAAAATATTTTCATCACGCCGTTAAGTGAGAGGTGGCTTCGAACCTTTGTGTGGGTCAGCTGCACGTAGAACTGTTGGCGGTTACCGGCTCAATTTTCACTCCAAATCAGCAGGTGCATTGCTAAAACGACTCCCAGCCGTTTCTTGTTTCAGCAGCGCCAGCGTGCGAATAATCTCTCCGACCTGTGCGGCAGCCGCGGCGCCCCGTTTAAAGTAGCAGCAGCGCGAATACGATAGCTCCGGCGGTGCTGGTCAGCAGCGCGGCGCTACGCAGCCGGGTGGCGGATATGCCCAGCCACAGGCCGCTGAGGATGATCAAAACGAGAGCAACCGCAAAGACTTTCTGAAAAGTCTTGAATGCAGCGGGACCGTGTCCCTTGTGAAGCTCAATCATCCGGTATTGCAGGCTCGGACGAGCGCGGACGACTTCTGCCCCGTTCCCATCAAGCTCGATGATGTAATGATCTGAAGACGTAGGCCGGGTATACAGGCTCGTGCCGCTGACCTTGACAGTCTCGAAGTGGTAGGCCGTGACGCCCGCATCGGCCAGTAACGCCGCCACAACGGCGTTGAGCGAGCGAGTCGACGTCGATCGTGGTGTCGCTGCTGCTATAAAGGGGAACTTTTTCCAGCGTACCCTTGACTCCCGCCAGGTAAAGCCCGCCGGACAGGGCCACAAGCAACACCGCCGGTGCAAAGAACGCCGCCAGGTAAAGGTGGAGGGTGATGAGTAGTTTGCGATTCACGGGCAGTCTCCTGCAGAAGCCGTTGAATGTAGTGAGGAAGCTTGCCGACCTCCACAGGCGATCACTCTGGTCGGGGGTGATTATTGCACACGGCGATACAACTACCCGGACATCTAGTGCATTCCCCCTTCCAGCAAGTAGGTGATCGCAATCTTGATGATAAAGCCCAGAATGCCCAGCGCCAGGGCCAGGTAAAGAATCAGCGTACCAAAGATGCCGGCGTTGCTGCGTTTGGCGAGATCCCAGACGATAAAGATCATAAACAGGATCAGCGCTCCCACGCCGATCGTGACGCCATAGTCTGTCAGCCACCTGTCCATTCTTGCACTCCATGGTCCTGCCTCACGTTCATGATACGCGGCGGTGGACCGAAAAATGACCCCGTGCGCCGCTTTGTCGCAGCTCCGTCCGTCATCACGGGCCGCGGGGCTGTGAATCGCTCTCGCGGGCGTCTTTCCAGACAGCAGGTGGACAAACGGCCGCCTGTCATGAACTGCGCGCACGCTTCGGACGTACAGCTTAGGGAGCATCCTACAGGAGAGAAACGATGAAAGAACTTGTGTTGAGTAGTTGGGACGCGGTGATGGACAACCGCCACAATCCGTTGCGTCACCTCGATCTGGCGTCGCAGCATTTTCTCATGCAGGCGCTGGGCTGGATGTGGAGCATGGTGTTCAGCCTCACCTTCCTGTCAATTTTCCAGTTCGGGATTACCTGGTTCGCCCACATGTTCGTGGTGGCGGGCATTTGCATCACCGTCGCGGTGTTCAAGGAGGCCGAAAAGCGTACCGAGGCGGCGCTGGAGCCCGTAGCGGAACTCAGCAGGGCGTCACAGTGCGTCTGGAAGCTCGACAGCGAAGCCTGATGATAGTTGCCAGCCCTGGCCCGTGAGTGCACGCCGGGGGTCATCTTTGAGTGAGGGAAAAGTATGCAGTATCAAGTGCCGCTGAATGATCTGACGTTTCTGCTGTTCGACGTGTTGGGCGTGGACCGCTTGCAGGACCTCGAGAAATACGCGGAAGCAACGCCCGACCTGATTGAGACCGTGATTGCCGAGATGGGTCGGTTCGCCGCGGAAGTCCTGCAGCCGACCAACAAGGTCGGGGACCAGATGGGTTGTTCCTATGATCCCGAATCGCACGCGGTGACAACGCCTGACGGTTTCCGCGAGGCCTATCGCCAATTCGCCGAGGCGGGGTGGACGGCGCTGGATGCGCCCATCGACTTCGGCGGGCAGGGGTTGCCGCACGTGCTGAAGTTCGTCGTGGATGAGATCGTGTGTTCCAACAACCTCTCGCTGGGGATGTACCCCGGCCTGACCCATGGCGCCATCAGCGCGTTGTATGCCCACGGCTCGGAAGCGCAGCAGCAAACCTATCTTGAAAAACTGGTGAGCGGCGAGTGGACGGGGACGATGTGCCTGACGGAGCCGCATTGCGGTACGGACCTCGGGATGATCCGCACACGCGCGACCCCCAACGACGATGACAGTTACAGCATCGAAGGCACCAAGATCTGGATCACCGGCGGCGAGCACGACCTCGCCGACAACATCGTGCATCTGGTGCTGGCCAAGCTGCCGGGCGCGCCCGATTCTTCCAAGGGCATCTCGCTCTTCGTCGTGCCCAAGTTCCTGCCGGACAGCGGCGAGCGCAACAGCGTGTATTGCGGCGGGCTGGAGCACAAGATGGGCATCAAGGGGTCCGCGACCTGTGTGATGAACTTCGAAGGCGCGAAGGGTTGGCTCGTGGGCGAGCCCAACGATGGTATGCGCGCGATGTTCACCATGATGCACGAGGCGCGCCTGATGGTGGGCATGCAGGGCCTGGGTCTCGCAGAAATGGCCTACCAGGAGAGCCTCGCCTTCGCCCGCGAGCGCCTGCAGGGCAGGGCGCTGTCCGGAGCGGTGAACGCGGACGGTCCGGCGGACCCGATCATCGTGCACCCGGACGTGCGGCGGATGCTCATGCGCCAGAAAGTATTGAACGAGGGCATGCGCGCGCTCGCCCTGTTCACCGGGCACCAGCTCGACCTGTCGGTAGCACTGCCGGACCCCGCGGATCGGCAGCGGGCGGACGATCTGGTGCAGCTGCTGACGCCCGTGGTGAAGGCGTTTCTCACTGACGAGGGATTCAACAATGCGAATGTCGGCCTGCAGGTACTCGGGGGCTCCGGATTCACCACGGACTGGCCGCTCGAGCAGCTGGTGAGAGACGGACGCATCGCCAGAATCTACGAGGGCACCAACGGCATCCAGGCCATCGACCTGGTGGGTCGCAAGCTGGGGCTGGCGGGTGGGCGCCTGGTGGGGGAGCTGTTCGCGCTGTTCGACGCCTATCTTGCGGAGCATCCCGATGCGCCCTTTGCGTCGGAACTGGCCGACAGCGTGGCCATGCTGCGCGAGGCGACCGACTGGGTGGCGTCGCGCGGCATCGAGGATCCGGAGCAGGCCGCCGCGGCCGCTTCGCCCTACCTGCGGCTCATGGCCCTTACCGTGATCGCCTACCTGTGGTCGCGCATGGCCGGCGTGGCCGCAGCGCAGCTTGACGCCGGTGCAGGCAACACGGCATTGCTGCAGAGCAAGCGGGTGTCTGCGCAGTACTATTTCGAAAAACTGTTGCCGGAGAGCGGCTGGCTGTTGCGGGATATCACCAGCGGCAAGTCCAGCACCATGGCGTTCGCTGATGAGCACTGGGCCGCGTAATGCCGTGGTGCAGATCATCAGCAGATGGTCGCAACATCGACAGCCGCAGTCCACTGCCACCCGAGGCCCGTATCCCTTATAGCGCTTCACACGGGGCGCATCATTCACTCTACGTCTGTGAGGACAACATCATGACTCTTGTCGGAAAACTGTTACCCGCTCTCTCATTGTGCATCGCGCTGTTCGGTGCGACCGCTGTCAAGGCCGCCCATCACGAGGCGGGGGAAAGCATGGCCAAACCCGGCATCGTGGATATCGCGGCGGGTAATCCGGATTTCACCACCCTGGTCGCCGCGCTCAAGGCGGCGGATCTGGTTGAGGCGCTGTCGGGCGAGGGGCCCTTTACCGTGTTTGCGCCCACCAACGCGGCCTTTGCAGCACTTCCCGAAGGCACGCTGGACATGCTCCTGGAGCCCGCGAACAAGGACAAGCTGGTCGCGATTCTCACCTATCATGTAGTGGCTGGCAAAGTGATGGCGGCGGACGTGGTCACGCTCACCGCGGCAGAGACCCAGCAGGGGAGCAGCATCGCCATCAGTGCATCGGAAGCTGGTGTGAGCGTCGATGGCGCGAAGGTCATCGCGACCGATATCGAGGCGTCCAATGGGGTGATCCATGTGATCGACGCCGTGATTCTGCCCGGCGCTTGAGGGTGCAAGTAGCCGCGTGGTGCGGGTTCAGCCGTACGCTGCGGCACTGGTCGTTTAGCAATCCGATCGCTTCGCTCACCCGTCCGGGGGTGGGGAGCGAAGAGAAGTAAGGCCTCAGTGGTGCATGCCGTCGTGTTTCGATAGGGCGTCATGCATCCTGATCAATTCCAGTATGTTGTCCAGATTCAACAAGCCAGCCACCTGACCGTTCTCCGTCACGCAGACCAGTTGCGTGGGGTGCGTCTGCAGGCGCTGCAGCATCGCCTGAAGTGGCTCATCGATATCGGCCGTGGCGATGGGCTCCAATGCCAGGTCGCCGATGCGGGCCGCGGCGCCCTCGGTCTGCAAGCCCCGGACAAGGTCACTGTGATGGAGTACCCGGGAAGGGCGATCATGTGAACCCACGGGGAAATCCTTCTGGCTTCCTGCCAATGTGAGTTCAACGGCTCTTTCCAATGTGTCATCGGGCGAGAGCGTATGGAACTCGCGCAGCATCGCCTGGCGCACAGTGGCGCCGGCAAGCAGCGATTTGACCTGCTCGGCGCTGTTTTCCATGGATGCGCCAAACCAGATAAAGACCGCAATGAACGCCAGGAAAGGGTTGTAGAGTACCCCAAGGAGGCCCAGCCCGACCGCGAGGAACTGACCCACGCGCGCCGCCTTCTGCGTGGCGAGTGCATGATCCATGCGCAGGGCGAGGACGGCGCGCAACACCCGGCCGCCATCCATCGGGAACGCGGGCAACAGGTTGAAGCCTCCCAGCAAGACGTTCAGCAGCATCAGGCGGTAGACAAACGATGCGTCGGTGATCGTCGCGGCCTCGTCCGCCAGTTCGTCGCCGCGCATGCCGAGGTAAAGATACAGAATGAATGCAATGACGAAATTCACTGCGGGCCCGGCGAGCGCCACGTGGATCTCCTGACGGGGATTCTCGGGCATTTTCTCCAGCGACGCGACGCCGCCGATGGGCAGCAGCGTGATGTTGCGGGTCTCGATGCCGTAGCGCCTGGCGGTCAGTGAATGGCCCAGTTCATGCAATACCACGCAGGCGAAGAGCGCGAGGATAAAGCCCACGCCGGCAACAACTGCGGCGAGGGTTCCCTGCTGGTTCCAGTAGCTGATGCCGATCAGGTAGATGAGCAGCAGAAACGTGGCATGGAGGTAAATGTCGATGCCGGCGATGCGCGCGATTTTCCAGGACCACTTCATGCGCCGAGCTTATACCGCCGGCGACTGACCCACCAGAGCAGTTTCGCGCCCAGGTCGGCCCCCGACGCGTTGCCCGCTTGCCGTTAACGTTCGCAACGCAGGCAGCGTGAGGCCCGGCGTATCAATCGGGTGTCCGGCCGTTCCCGCGTTTCCTGCGGATGATCCGGGGTATGCGCTCGGCGAATGTCTTCCAGTTTCCGAACATAACGTTGGCCGGCGCGGCCGCAACGGTATCGAACCAGGCCTGTTGCAGCCCGCCCGTCCCATACCCGAGAGCCGCCTGCGATTCTGCGGGGTCGAAAAACGCCTCGGCAACCATCAGGTCGGCGAAATGCTTTGAATGCAACCCACCTTCGAGGCCCTTCATGGCGTGCAGCGCGTCCATCACCCAGCCCAGTCGGTTCAGGCTGGCCCTCTCGATGATGTGCACCGTGTCGTCTTCCCTGCCCACGATAGCGCACAGGGCCTGCAGGAACTCTGTCCAGGTAGTATTCCTGTCGCCCACCTGGAACACCCGACTCTCGTTGATGCGCTCACAGGCGCCGCCAATCGCCTGTGCCACACGCGAGATCGCTACCATGTTGCTGCCGCCGCGGGGATAGATCAGCGGCACGCCTGAGCGTACATAGTTCACCAGTGGCGTCCACAGCGGCCTCGCGCCCGGCATGGAGCCGAAGATATAGGGCAGTTCCAGGACTACCACGGCCATGGCGTCGCCGGCGACCGCCATCGACAGCTCAAGTTGCTGTTTGCGGCTGGAGATGTAGGGGTGCCGTTCGGCCAGCGCCATCTCCGGCCACAGACGGTCGAAGTAAGAAAAATAGGAGCCGAGGATCACCACGCGGTGCACGCCGGCGCGCAATGCCGCTGCGGTCACGCGCACGCTGCTGCGGACATTGGCCTCGTAGAAAAAACTCGCGGCGGGCGAAGGCGGCGTGGCGCGGTCATCGGCGCCGGCGGCGAACACCACGACTTCATAGCCTGATAACAGTTGCACCAGCTCCGGGTCTGTCGTCTGCGTGATATCGCGCATCAGCACTGTGATGCCCGGCGGGAGCAGATCCCCGGGAGGCTCCGGCGGCACCCCGAGCGCGGTCACGGTGTGCCCGCGACCCAGGAGTTCGAGGCTTGCGTGGTATCCGAGAAACCCCGTCCCGCCAATCACCAGGGCTTTCATGCGGCGGGTAGGGGGTCGATCGCGCTACCAGCGGAAGCGCAGATCAGCGCCCCAGCGACGCTGGTAGTTCAGCGGCACGTTCTGCACGTAGCCGTTGGGCACGAACTGGCTGATGTTGGAACCAATGGCGGAAACGTGCCATTCATCGGTCGCGTTTTTCACATACACGGTAGCTTCCCAGCGGCCTTCGTCGTCCACCAGCCTGGCCGAGAGATCCAGGGTGCCGAAGCTGTCCTGTATGGTGAATTGATCCTGCGACAGGCTGTAAAGCACGTCATCCTGGGCCTTGTAGGTACCCTGCAGTACGAGATCAAAGCTGGTGGGCAGTTCCCAGTTGTACTGTGCGGTGAGGGCGAGTTTCCAGTCCGGCGAATGCGGCATTGTCCCGCCAGACAAATCCTGCGTACCGTCCGGGCACTCGTTGCGGAAGGTCTGCCCGAAGCTGCAGTTACCGCCCGGGTAGTCGACGATCTCGGCGTCGATAAAGGCGAAACCGCCGTACAGGCTGAAACTCTCGGTGACCACCGCGTTGAAGTCGACTTCCAGGCCCTGGGTTTCCACCTTGCCGGCATTCACCAGCAGGAAGTTGCCGGGTTCGTTATCGGGGTCGCAGCCGGGGTTGTCTTCCGGGCAGCCCGGGTCGCCGTCCGGATCGAAGAAGGCCTGGCCCTGGAAATCCTGGAACTCGGTGAGAAACAGTGCCGCATTGAGCATCAGGCGGTTCTCGAACAATATGCTTTTCAGGCCCAGTTCCCAGGCGTCCGATGTTTCCGGGTTCACCGGGTCCAGCGTGGTCGGATCGGTGCCGAAGGTGACGTCGAAGGCGGGCCCTTTATACCCCTGGCTATAGCTGGCATACACCATGCCGTCGTCGCTGAAGCTCCACTCCAGCGCCACCTTGCCGGACAGGTCGTCGTTGTCGGTTTCGCCGGGGGTGGGATCCACCGGATCCTGCACCACGATACCGGTGCCCACGCGGGTGCGCGCGAAGACAAACTCCAGGTCATCCTGCGTGTAGCGTGCTCCCAGCACCAGGCGCAGGTCGTCGGTGAAACTGTAGTTCAGTTCGCCGAAGGCGGCCCAGTTGGTGGTGTCGACACGGAACGTCGCGATACCTTCCTCGAAGCCCACGAGATCCGCGCTGCGACGAAACTGGCGATTCACTTCCTGATCGAAGTAATACAGGCCCACAACGTAGTTGAGCCGATCGGCTGCGGGTGAGGCGAGGCGCAGTTCCTGTGTGAACTGCTCCTGATCGGTGCTGCCGTCCTGGTCGAAGCCGAGCGGCGTTGTGGGCCGGTTGTCATTGTCGATGCTCGCGGCAATCGAATACTCGCGATAGGCGCTAATCGAGGTCAGGGTGAACTCGCCGATGTCCCAGTTCACTTCCAGCGCATGGCCCCAGGATTCGGAGTCGGTGTAATTGGGTGAGTTCACGTTGGTCTCGATATTCTTCTCACCCACCTTGACCGGGTCGAGTTCGTCGAGAATAGCCTGTACCTGGGCGTCATTACCTTCGAAGGGTTCGAGGCTGCGGAGGGTGGACACCGTGCAGTTGCAGTCCAGTTCGCCGTAGTCACTGCTCCACTTCGCGACCAGGGTGTCGCTGACGTCCCAGCGCAATTTGCCGCGCAGGCTGTAATCCTGTGAATTGTTCAGGTCGTCGCCATCAAACCGGTTCTTGATCCAGCCATCCACGTCGGAGCCGGAACCTGACAACCGGAAGCCCAGCGTGTCGGTGATGGGGCCCGCGACGGTGGCGCCGAGGCGGTACTCGTTGTTCTCGGCGGCGCCGGCCATCACTTCACCGGAAAATTCCTCGGTGGGCTCCTTGGTAATGATATGCAGCACGCCCGCACTGGCGTTCTTGCCAAACAGGGTGCCCTGCGGGCCGCGCAGGACCTCGATCCGCTCCACATCCAGCAACTGCATGAAGGCCTGTCCCGAGCGACCCATCACCACGCCGTCGAGCATGGTCGATACGCTGGGCTCAACCCCGGTGCTGAAGCTCTGGGTGCCGATCCCGCGAATATTGAAGGAACTCTGGCGGGGGTTAGAGCCCTGCTGGAAGGTGAGCGAAGGCACCAGCTGCACCAGGTCTTCCGAATTGTAGATCTGCGCCTCGGCGATCACGGTGTCGGTCAGTGCGGTCACCGCAACCGACACATCCTGCAGGCTCTGCTCGCGCTTGCGCGCCGTGACGATGACCTCTTCGAGGGCTCGTGCGTCCTGGCCGATCGCCAGCGGGTAAGTGAAGGGTACAAGGGCAAAGGAGCCCGACAGCAGTGCTGCCAGCGTGCGCGTATTCGACATTATTTATTCTCTTGTGGCTGTGTCGGATTGAAAGGGTAGTCTATTGGGTTCGGGCGAGGAATTGAACCCCGAATTGACGCGCCGGCCGGCAATGTCCCCGGGGCCTTGCCTGCTCTGTGACGCAAACGGTTTTCAAGCCATCGCCGATGCCATTGACTGAATCTCTTCCTCGCCTTCGCTCAGCAATGCGTGGAGCTTACCGGCGTCAATGCGCAGCCGGGCAAGTGCGTCCAGGTCGCCGAGGTGCTCCGCTACCCTGACGCCCGCGCGCGCAAGGAGATTGGCGACGAACAGCAGGTCGCTGAGGTCCGCCGAGTCGGAGCGTTCACGCACCCGGACTTCCTGCTCGTCCACGGCAATCGCCACCGTGTCGGGAAATCCCCAGGACTCCACGATGGCGCGGGCAACGCCGGTATGCCACTGGGCAACCAGCTGATCCAGCGACTTACGATCGGTGAACAGTTCGGGATAATCGGCGGCCTTCGTGAAAATGCAGAACTTGCCGACGGCGCTTAACAGGCCGGCCAGCATCGCTTCGTCCGGTTTGTAGTTGCCGCGCAACTGCCGGGCCAGCAAATAGGCGATGGCGGCTACCCGCACACCCTGGCGGCGCAGCTTTATCAACTCATCGATGCAGGGGCTGCCCGGAGTCGCCCTGAATGCCTCCCGGGCGGCGAATGCCGCGGCCACGTTCTGCACCATGTCCAGGCCGACGCGAGAGATCGCGGTAGGGATATCTGTGACCTCAATCGGCCCGCGGCGCATGGCGACCGAGTTGGCCATGCGCATCAGGCGTGCGGCGAGAGCCGGTTCCGTGGCGATGATGGCGGCGAGCGTCTGGTTGTCTGCATTCGGGTCACGGATGCATTGCTGCACTTTCACCGCGGTGTCCGGGAACGGGGGAAGATCAAAGTCACCCTCTGCCAGATCCATGGCGAGTTGCTCAACGAACTTGCGCGTGGCCTCGCGCGCCGCCGCGATTCTGGCGTGTGCCACTGCCTGCGCGGCGGGGTCCTGGGGGGCATGGGGTTGCGTCGGGGAACTGTCGTTCGGTGTCTTTTCCATGCTTGGCCTCAACGTCTTCGCTCAAGGTGCGGGTATGACGACCTACTGCACGCCCGACATGTCACTCTCCGGAGTATTATTCCATAAAAGAGCCCTCCCCGGAGAATCCTGGCTGCGCAGTGCAGGGCTGTGGGCGAGGTGGCGCAGCGGCCAGTGAAGTGACCGCTGGCGTCTCTCAGTAGCGCACGCCGGGCGGCGGGGCGAAGCTCTTCAGTACAGACAGGTAGTTCTCACGCTCATAGGCGCCGGGGTCGGCCGCGTTGCGATAGCTCAGGCTGCCCTGCAGTTGCTGCACCGAGGCGTATTCGTGCGCTTGCATCCAGCCGGTCATGTCGGCCAGTATGCGGCCGATATGGTCTGGACCGTGCTGTAGCAGGGCGCTGCACAGTTGTACCACGTTGGCCCCGGACAGTAGCGCCTTGATCACTTCCGGACTCTCGTGGAAGCCGCCGGTCACAGCCAGGTCGAGGTCCAGCACGCCGCGCAGTATCGCCGCCCAGCGGATTCGCAGCAGCGATTCATAGCGGTTGGACAGCTGCAGGTGCGGTTCCACCTCGAGGCTCTCCAGGTTGATGTCGCTCTGATAGAAGCGGTTGAAGATCACCACCGCGGACGCGCCTGCCTGCTGAAGTTGATTGACCAGGTGCACGGGGGAGGAGAACTGCGACGAGAGTTTCACCGATACGGGAATCGTCACCGCATCCTGCAGGTGAGTGAGAATATCCACATAGCGCCTTTCCACACTGGCAGCGTCTTCCTGCAGACCGGTGGCCAGGTAGTACACATTCAGCTCCAGCGCATCGGCGCCCGCCTGTTCCAGTTCTTTGCCGAAGTCCGTCCAGCCCTCCTCGCTGATGCCGTTGAGGCTGGCGATCACCGGGATTTCGAGATGAGATTTCAGCGCGTCCAGCTGTTGCAGGTAGAGGTCGAGGCTGCCCTGGTAATCCGGCTGCCGGGGCAGGAAGTCGGACGCTTCACCGTGGCCGAGCGAGGCGTTGTGCATGAAGCGCTCATACTGCTGCTCCTCGGCCAGTATTTCCTCCTCGAACAGCGAGTACATGACGATGGCGGCGGCGCCCGCGTCTTCCAGGTGTCGCGCGCTGTCCAGGCTGCGGCTCAGGGGTGACGCCGACGCCACCAGCGGGTTCTTCAGGGTGAGGCCCAGATACCGGGTCTGCAGGTCAACCATCGTCTGTACTCCTCGTCTCCTGCCCGGCTTCGTCCACCGAGTAATCCAGCGCGGCCAGTTGCTGATAGCGGTGGAAGCGGTCCGCCACTTCCCGCTCGGCTTCCCCCAGCAAAATCTCCGCCCGTTCGGGTTGCGATTGCCAGAGCATGTTGAAGCGCGCCTCGGAGCGGATAAAGTCGCGATAGGGTATTGAGGGCGGCCTGGAATCGAGCCGCAGGGGGTTGTTCCCCTGCTCAGACCTGCGCGGGTCGAAGCGGAACAGTGGCCAGTGGCCGCTGTTCACCGCGGCCTGCTGCTGTGTGTGATTCATCGAGAGGTCGACGCCGTGGGCGATGCAGGGTGCGTAGGCGATGACCAGCGAAGTGCCCGGGTAATTCTCGGCTTCGAGCAGGGCATGCAGCGTGTGTGTGTCCTTGGCGCCATAGGCGACATGGGCGACGTAGACATTGTCGTAGTCCATGGCGAGACGGGCCAGGTCTTTTTTGCCGGTGCTTTTGCCAGCCGCCGAGAATTTGGCCACGGCGCCGCGTGGCGTGGCCTTGGAGGTCTGGCCGCCGGTATTGGAATAGACTTCCGTGTCGAGTACCAGGATGTTGACGTCGCGGCCCGAGGCCAGCACGTGATCCACGCCGCCGAAGCCGATGTCGTAGGCCCAGCCGTCGCCGCCGACGATCCACACGCTTTTGCGGCACAGGGCGTCCGCCACGGCCAGTAAACGCGCGGCGGCCTCGCTGCCGTGCGTTGCCAGCTCCTCGCGAAGCTGCGCCACGCGTTCCCGCTGTTCGTGAATGCCGGTTTCATCGCGCTGCGGGCAGTCCAGAATGGCCGCGGCGAGCCCCGGGCTCAGCGTATCCGCCAGCGCAGCCAGCAGGTCCCTGGCCCGCTGCTGCTGGTTGTCCAGCGCGATGCGCATGCCCAGGCCGAATTCGGCATTGTCTTCGAACAGGCTGTTGTTCCAGGCGGGCCCGCGGCCCTCGGCGTTGCTCCGCCAGGGCGTGGTGGGCAGGTTGCCGCCATAAATCGATGAACAGCCGGTGGCGTTGGCCACCAGCATGCGATCGCCGAACAGCTG
This sequence comes from Halioglobus sp., assembly GCA_041396005.1. GTDB lineage: Bacteria > Pseudomonadota > Gammaproteobacteria > Pseudomonadales > Halieaceae > Marimicrobium. Next base: position 240,444 of record JAWKZK010000003.1, on the reverse strand, counting down.
GCTGATCATGCGGACGTAGGGCGTTTCGCCGCAGCCGACGCAGGCGCCGGAGAACTCGAAGTGCGGTTCCATCAGCATGGCGCCTTTCATGGTGCCGGGGTTGAGCTCCCGGTGATCGTATTCGGCAAGCGACTCGAAGAATGTCCAGTTGTCGGCTTCGGCCTGGCGCAGCGGCGGCTGCGGCGCCATGTTGAGTGCCTTGCGGCTCGCCTGGGACTTGTCGCGAATCGGGCAGATGTCCACGCACAGCGAGCACCCGGTGCAGTCTTCCGGCGCCACCTGGTAGCTGATGTGCACGCCCTCGGGAAAATCCTTGCCCTTGATCTGGATGCTCTTGAACGTGTCGGGCGCTCCGTTCAGCGCCTTGGCGCTGAAGGCCTTGGAGCGAATCGCCGAATGGGGACACACGAACACGCATTTCCCGCAGTGCGTGCACAGGTCGGTTTCCCACACCGGTATCTCCAGGGCGAGATTGCGTTTTTCGTAGATGGCGGTGCCCACCGGCCAGGTGCCGTCAACGGGTAATTGCGACACGGGAATCAGGTCGCCCTTGCCGGCGATGATCCTGCCGGTCACCGCGTGAATGAACGGGGGAGCCGTGGCGGGCAGGGTGATGCCGGTGTCCAGCGTGCTGTCGACGCTCGCGCCGATGGGCACCTCGTGCAGGTGCTCCAGCGTGCTGTCGATCGCCGCGATGTTCCTCCTGGCGATGCTGCGACTGCGGCGACCGTAGGTATCGCGCACGGCTTTCTTGATTGCCTCCAGCGCCTCGTTCTTCGGCAGTACGCCTGATATGGCGAAGAAACAGGTTTGCATGATGGTATTGATTCGCTTGCCGAGGCCGGCCTCGCGCGCGACCGCGTAGGCGTCGATCACGTAGAACGCCAGCGCTTTGTCGAGGATGCGCTGCTGGTAGATACGCGGCAGCCGCGCCCAGATCTGGTCGGGCGAGACATCGGTATTCAGGACAAACGTGGCGCCGTGTGCTGCGTTCTCCAGCATGTCGAAACGCTCGAGAAAAACGGGCTGGTGACAGGCGATAAATCCGGCATCCCCGGGCTCCACCAGATACGCGGAGCGAATCGGCTGTTCCCCGAAGCGGAGATGGGAAATGGTCACCGCGCCCGCTTTCTTCGAGTCGTAGACAAAGTAGCCCTGGGCATGCAGCGCCGTTTGCTCACCGATGATCTTGATACTGTTCTTGTTGGCGCTCACCGTGCCGTCAGACCCCAGGCCATAGAACAGTGCCTGCACGTTGGTGTCATTGGCGCCGCTGCGGAAGCCGTCATCCCAGGGGAGGCTGAGATGGCTCACATCGTCAAAGATACCGACTGTGAAATCGTTGCGCGGCGCGTCGCGTTGCAGTTCGTCGAACACCCCCGCAACCATTGCCGGGGTGAATTCTTTTGAAGAAAGTCCGTAACGGCCGCCGATAACCGTGGGCATGGCGCTGCGGCGATGTCGCGCCAGGGCGGTGACCACGTCCTTGTACAGCGGTTCGCCATCGGCCCCGGCTTCCTTGGTGCGATCAAGCACTGCCAGGGCGCGCGTGGTGGCGGGCAGCGCAGCCACGAGGCGCTCACTGCTGAACGGCCGGAACAGACGTACCTTGAGTACCCCCACGGCCTGGCCCTGCCGGTTCAGGCAGTCCACGGTTTCCTGTGCGGTGTCCGCCCCGGAACCCATAATGACCACCACCCGGTCCGCATCTTCCGCGCCGTGGTACTCGTACAGACGGTACTGACGCCCGGTGACGGCCGCGTACTCGTCCATTGCCTGCTGCATCACGCCCGGGAAATCGCGGTAGGTTGGGTTGACCGCCTCGCGCGCCTGGAAAAAGACATCCGGGTTCTGCGACGTGCCGCGCAATACCGGCCGATCGGGTGTCAGCGCCCGCTCGCGATGTGCTGCGACCGCCCGGTCGTCGACCAGCCCCTGCAGCGTCTCCCGCGACGGCACCTGCACCTTGCTCACCTCGTGTGAGGTTCTGAACCCGTCGAAAAAGTGCAGCACCGGCACCCGACCGCGCAGGCTGGCCTGCTGGCCGATAAAGGCGAAGTCGAGCGCTTCCTGGACCGAGTTGGAGCAGAGCAGGGCGTAGCCCGTGCTGCGCGCGGCCATCACATCACTGTGATCGCCGAAAATCGACAGGGCGTGTGTTGCCACCGTGCGCGCGGCCACGTGAATCACCGAGGGCGTCAGTTCCCCCGCTATCTTGAACATGTTGGGCAGCATCAGCAGCAGCCCCTGGGACGCGGTGAAGGTGGTGGCGAGGCTGCCGGCCTGCAGTGCGCCGTGCAGCGCGCCGGCGGCGCCGGCCTCGCTTTGCATCTCGATTACGTCCGGTACGCTGCCCCACAGGTTGGTGACGCCCTCGGCGCTCCAGCTGTCGGCGTGCTCACCCATCGGCGATGCCGGGGTAATGGGGTAGATCGCTATCACTTCGTTCAGCAGGTGTGCGATGTGGGCAACGGCCTCGTTGCCATCCATCATGGCGAAATACTGGTCGGACACGACATCACCTATGAGATAAGCGGGTACCGACACTGTGACCCGAGTGCTGGAATAATGCGTTGAGCTAGGACAAGGCTTGTTGCGATCCTGTCGTCACGGATGGCTGCGCGGGTGCGCCGATCATAACGCGACAGGCCCGCATACCGGCTCTGGCCACGTTGGGGTAAGCCCTAGTCGGTGTTTACCGCCACGCCACGATAGACCTTGCGCTTCCGGGCCGGCGACTCGCCGGCGGTATAGGTTACCAGGCGGCTGACCACCTGCCGGTAGACCATCATGGGCTCGTGCGCGGCCTCCAGCATGCCCTGCTCGAGGTCCACCGCCAGCGGCGTTTCCACCACGCAGCGGATGTGCGCAAGCTCGCGATGCTGGAGATCGTCGCTCGCGGGGTGCAACTGGAGGAAATCGATACTGGCGCCCGGTATGCCGCGCTCCAGCAGGTCGAGCGACACCTGGCGGGTCATGTCGCGATTCACCACCACGGAGAGGAGGGACCAGGCCTGCGTGTTGGTTGGCCGTTCTGCGCGTCCCGTCAGACCCGCCCTTGTCCTGCCGGTGAAGGCATCCCGTTCGCGCCAGGCCTTGTTGCCCTTCAGGTCATCGATGGCCCGAATGATCTGGGGTAGCGTGGCGGCGTGCCGGGTTTCAGAGTACACGCTGTCGATATTCACGAACCCCTTGCTCACCGGCATGCGGTAAATCAGGCCCCGCGCGGCCTGTTCGACCTGCCCGGCAACCGCCATCACCTCGAAAATCTGGTCGGCATCGACGTTCTCGACCAGCAGCGACACGACTTCCTTGATCGGTTTGCTGGTAATCCGCAGCCAGCCGAGCCGGTCGCGCAGTCCGTGGCCCTCGGTGTACTGCACGATGGGCCCGTGTGAGCCGAGCCGCATGGCCGCGCGGCAGATCGCGTCCGTGCGCTCGCCCTGGCTGATGAAGTAGATGGCCGTGAGGTTCTCCTGCAGATCCAGCGAGGCGTCCTCCGCCGGGTTCTCTGCCGCGCTCAGTGGCCACAGCGGCATGTCGCCAATCACGTGCAGGTCATCCACCGGCTGGGAGTGAATGGAGCCGGCGCCGGACCGGTGCAGGCCTGCGTGGCGCGCGGCGCGTTCCATCACGCTATCGACCGCCGGGTCGGGAACGAGGAGCTGGATCTGGGTCAGTTCGGGCGAAATGATCGGCAGCAGGTTGTGATACCAGCGATCGCGGATGAGTGTGCCCCTGGCGTTGCTGGTCATGGCGAAGGGCACGCCGTCAGCCAGCAGGTTTTCAAGGATCTGGCGTGAGCGGTGGCGGCGCACGATCAGGTGCACGACAGACATGTTGTGGCGCGTGGTGATAGTCATGAGTTCGACTCAGCGGCCGGGTCATCGGCCTGGCGCGCCCGCTCCACGATCAGGCCCACGGTGAGTACGGTGATGATCGGGCCCACCGACGCCAGCGCCAGTATTCCGAAACCGTCGGTGACTCCCGGCACGTTGGAACCGATACCAAGGCCCATGGCCAGCACCAGCGGCACCGTGATCGGGCCCGTGGTGACACCGGCACTGTCCCAGCCGAAGTTGACAAACTCTTCCGAGGAAATCCAGGTGAGTACGCACAGCAGCAGGTAGGAGGGCATCAACAGGTATACCAGCGGGATGTTGAAGGCGATCTTGCACACGCCCGCGGCGATTCCCAGCGCCACCCCGATGGCGACGCACTGCATCAGCAGGGTCTTGCGGAAAGCCCCGACCGTGATTTTCTGCACCGTGTCACCCAGCGCGTTCAGGGCGGGCTCCGCCAGCGTGGCGCCATAGCCCAGGAAAAAACCGAACAGAATCGCCACCAGGCTGCCGCCCAGGCCTTCGCCGTATAAGGGGCCCTGCACGCCCTGCATGCCCCAGGGCTGTACGGTGGCAAACGCGGAGGGCACGTTGCTGCCAAGCTGCGAGCCCAGCGGGGTCAGGCCGATACTGATACCCAGCCCGAACAGCGCCATACCGAGAACAGCGAATACCAGCCCGATCGAAATCAGCATCGGATCCTCGAGCCGCTCCCTGAGAAAGAAGCGCAGCGTGAGAAACAGGAACAGGCAGAGTGGAATGACGGCCTGCAGCGCGGCCAGTGCCGCTGATTCAAGGCTCGCAATGATGTCATTCTTCGGGTCCCAGTCGGCATCGCTTGCCGGCGCCACCGAGTGCTGCCGCTTCACCAGCGTGATGCGGGCGTTCTCGTGGATAATGTTGGCCCCGGCAAGCCGGACGTCTCCGCCGCTGTAGCGAATATCGGTGTCCGGGGGTACCTCGCCGCTTTGCCGGTAGAGCGCCAGTTCCTCGGCGCTGAACCCCGCTGCCGGTGTGGCCGATGAATGCTCGACGGCCTCGGCCTGTGGCGCTTGTGGGTGCAGTTCGCCGCGGTAGTTGGGCGCGCCGTAGTAGTCATCCAGTGCGTAATGGAGATTGCCCAGCAGCAGCACGGCCATGATGGGGAACAGGGACGCCAGCGTCACAATGCCGAAGCCGGCCGCGCTCATATCGCCGCGCCCGACGATACGGCACACGCCGATACCCAGCGCGAGCACCAGTGGCACGGTCACCGGGCCGGTAGTGACCGCGCCCGAATCCCAGGCCAGACCGATGATGGGTTCCAGTACTGCGTTGCTGTACGTCCACAGGGTGAGCGCACTGAGGGCGATGACGACCGGCAGGATCAGCCATTTCAGCGACCAGCCGTAGAAAAAGCGCGTCACGCCAAGCGCCACCGCCAGCCCGACACCAATGCCGACAGAGGCTACCAACTGCCCTGCAAAATCGTTCAGCAGGCTGTATAGCAGGGGTGCCTCCGCGGGCACCACGCCGCTGCCGGCGGCCTTGAGCACCGCGATAGCGGGTTCCGCCAGGGTGGCGCCGATGCCCACGAGAAAGGCGAATACGAGAATCATCGGGAGGCGTGAGCGCCGCGGCAATACCGTGCCGATCGCTTCACCCAGCGGCATCAGCCCGAGCCGCAGACCCTCCATGAAGAACATCAGGCCGATGGCCACCACGGCGATGCCGGTGGCGATCATGCTGGCAAAAATCACCGGGAGTTGCAGCACGATGATCTGGAAAAGCAGCAGGTAGACGACGATGAACCAGATACTGCCGACCTGTTCCAGCAGCTTCTCCCGCAGATAGGGGAGGAGCACCACCATGGTCTGAAGGAATCCAAGACGCACTGCACCGGCCGATTCACGCATGGACAGGCTCTGCTCCCCCTGCAGTATTCCCAGTCTTGGTGTCTCCACGATTTTGCTGGCATATGCCGGCAAATGCAATTTTCAGTTTGCCCTGGCTGCGGCCTATACTCAGCGGGTGATTGAATCGCTCATTGTCTTCGCCCTGCTCCTGGGGGGCAGCCTCTGGATTTACAACCGGCTGGTTGCAGATCGCAATCAGGTGCAGGCTGCCTGGAGCGATATCGACGTACAACTCAAGCGCCGTCATGAGCTGGTGCCGGGCCTGGTGTCCATGGTGAAGGCCTACGCGGATTACGAAAAGGGCACGCTCACCGCCGTGACCGAGCTGCGCCGCCAGAGCAGGGAAACATCGCGCCTCCCTGCGAAGGCCGCCCTGGAACATACCCTGGAAGACTCGCTGCACCGACTGGTGGTTCTCGCGGAGAACTACCCTGAGTTGAAAGCGGATGAAAACTTCCGGCAATTACAGCATGAACTGACCGACACGGAAGACCAGATCCAGTACGCACGCCGGTTCTACAACGGCGCGGTGCGCGCCTACAACACGCGCATACAGTCATTCCCCCACCTCTTGCTGGCGCGGCCGCTCGGGTTTGCGCCGGCGGACTTTTTCCAGATAGACCGGGATGCCGAGCGCCGGGCGCCGGACGTGGCGCTGGGTTAGAGGGTGCGCAGGCTGCTGCAGACGCTGCTGTGTGCCTTGCTTGCCCTGGTGGCAGGCCCGGGTATCGCCGGCGAACGCATACTGTCGTTTGACAGCGAGATCGTGGTCGATCACGACGGCGGCATGCGTGTCACCGAGACGTTGACGGTGGTCGCGGAAGGCGCCGAGATACGCCGCGGGATCTATCGCGAGTTCCCCCTGCATTATCGCGACCGCTACGGCAACCGGTACACGGTGAACTTCGAGGTGCTCGACGTCACACGGGATGGCCGGCAGGAACCCTGGCACACGGAAAACCGCGCCAACGGTGTGAGGATCTACGCGGGTGACGCCGACACCCTGCTGGCGCCCGGCATCTACACGTACAGCATGACCTACCGCACCGACCGTCAGCTCGGCTTTTTCGAAGATCACGATGAGTTGTACTGGAATGTCACCGGCAATGGCTGGCGCTTTCGCATCGAGCGTGCACAGGCGGTGGTGCGCCTGCCGGACGCCGTGCCGGCGGCCAACCTCAGCTTGGCGGCGTATACCGGCGTTGAGGGCGAGCGGGGAGGCCACTACCAGCTCGATCTCAGCGATGGCGTGGGCCGTGTTGCAACGACCCGGGCACTGGAGTCCGGGGAAGGGTTGACGCTGGTGCTGGGCTGGCCGAAAGGCGTTGTCCGCGAGCCGTCTCGGTGGCAACGCCTGGTGCACACGCTGCAGGACAATCTCGGGCTGCTGCTGTCGATGCTGGCCTTCGCGGGCAGTGCCCTGTGGCTTCTGCTCATGTGGTTTCGCTATGGGCGGGATCCCCGGCCCGGCGTGGTGTTTCCCCGCTACGAACCGCCCGCCGGTTATTCGCCTGCCTCGACCCGCTATATTCGCAAGATGCACTATGACAACGGCGTGTTCACCGCCGCGATCATCCAGCTTGCGGTGAAGGGATATCTCTCGATAGAAAAAGCGGGGCGGGCCTACACGCTGCGCCGGCAGCAGGCCGATGCCACGCTGGCCGCCGGCGAAGCCGTGATCCTGGACAAGCTGTTCGCCGGGGGTAGCGAACTGCCCCTGGAAAAAAGCCAGCACGCGCGGCTGTCAGCAGCGCGCAGTGCGCACAGGAAAGTACTGCGCAAAGACTATCTCAACCGGTATTTCTCGACCAATGGCGGGCTGCTGTTGCCCTCCATTGCCGCCGTGCTGGTGTTGCTGGCGGTGATTCTCGTGGCGGGCGCCTTCGTACCGCTGGTTGCCGCGATATTTGCAGCGGTGGGATTGATGCACGGCGTGTTCGCCTGGCTATTGAGAGCGCCGTCCAAGCGGGGTCGTGCGCTGCTGGACCAGCTGGACGGCTTCAAGCTGTACCTGGAGGTGGCCGAGAAAGACGCGCTTGCACTGCGGCATCCGCCTGAGAAAACGCCCGAGCTGTTCGAGAAGTACCTGCCTTTCGCCTTTGCGCTGGGCGTGGAGCAGGCCTGGGCGGAGCAGTTCAGTGAGATTTTCGCGGGCCTGCAGGGGAAAGCGGGCGTTGCCTATTCACCGCGCTGGTATGCGGGTGACTTCGATACACGACACATGAGCCGTTTCGCCGGCGACATCGGCAGCAGCTTCTCCTCCGCCATCAGCTCTGCGGCGTCGCCGCCAGGCTCCAGTTCCGGCGGCGGTGGCGGCTCCTCCGGTGGGGGCGGCGGCGGTGGCGGCGGGGGAGGCTGGTAAGTCGGGGCCGGCCTGCGCTACTTGTTCGGGTTGATCAGGTACTTCTGTCCGGTATGGCGCTGGCCGTACACCGCCATCGCCTCGGGCGACAGGGCCTCCGCCAGGGACACCTCGGCCGTATAGTGGCTGGCGAAGGTCGTCTTGATTTCCCGGGCGACGCGCTGCTGTAGCGCCTGCATGCGTTCGAGGCCGATGCGCTGCAGGAACGGCGTCAACAGCCAGCCACTCACGCTGAAGGCGAAGCCGTAACTGGCGGTGAGTTCCATCGGTGAGAGATCCAGCCGCCCGTACACATAGGCCTTTTTCAGTGTGTCCGAACCGTAGCGGTTGTAGGCCATGCCGCGGGTCGCCGACTGTTCCATGCAGGTGAGAATGGTGTTCACCAGGCGGCCGCCGCCGGTGGCGTCGAACGCCAGGTAGGCTCCCGTGGCATGGATGGCCTCGGTGAGATCGCTGGTGAAGGTATCGCTGCTCGAATTGATCACGTACTTTGCGCCGAGGTCCCGTAGTATGGCCTCCTGCTCGGTCTTGCGAACGATGTTGACCAGGTCGATGCCGTCCGCGAGGCAGATGCGGTTCAGCATCTGGCCGAGGTTGGAGGCCGCCGCAGTGTGCACGAGAGCGGTGAAGCTCTCATCGCGCAGGGTTTCCACCATGCCCAGCGCGGTGAGCGGGTTGACGAAGCTGGAGGCGGCGTCGCGGGCCGACGTATCGTCCGCCATGGGCATCGCCATGAACGCGTTGACGCAACGGTACTGCGAGAACATGTCTCCGCCGATCACGGCAACGGTTTTGCCGAGCAGCGCCTGGGCGGCGTCCGAGGAGCCGGCAGCCACCACCGTGCCCGCGCCCTCGTTGCCCACCGCCATGGATTCGCCGAGGCGGCCCGACACCATTGGCATGAACTTCTGCGGGACGTCTGCGGTCACCACCGGCCTCTCGGCGGTGCCGGTGACAGTTGCCGTGCCCATATCCGCGGGGCCGAACAGCAGTGCCAGGTCAGACGGATTGATGGGTGCGGCCTCCATGCGCACCAGCACCTCATCCGGCCCGGGATCGGGCGTTTCGATCTCGAGTAGCGAAAGCTCGAGTTTTCCCTCTGGCGTGATCATCGAACGAAGCTGCAATCCGGTCTGTGGCATGGTGGTCCTCGCTATCGTGAGTGGCGTTCAAGCGTGGCAATATAGCACGCGGTTGGTGAATAACGGCGCGGCGACGCATAACCGGGCGGGCTCTTGCGTCAAATCAATACCTCGACTGAACATTCGCCTAGCATGGTGTAAACGCAATGAGACGCAGATTATGACCAAATTTTCGCGCCATTGCCGGCTGACGCTGGCGGTATGGGCGGCGATGGGTACGCCGCATGCGGTCGCGCAAACAGCACCGCTGCAACCCGCGGGCATGCTTGAAGAGGTGGTGGTCACGGCAAGTCGCTCGCGTGAGCGAATCATGGACAGCCCCGCGAGCCTGAGCGTGATCAATGAGGAAGCGCTGGCGCGGGCCTCGGTACCGACGCTGGCGGAGCTGATGCGCGATCTGCCGGGTGTCCAGGTCACCGATTCCGGCCAGCCGGGGCTGGGACGGGTCCGTATACGCGGCGAGGCCTCTCGCCGCACAGCGGTACTGATCAATGGACAGGAGGTGACTGACCATTACGAAGTGGGAACACCGCTCACTTTGCATCCTTCGATGGTGGAGCGAGTGGAGGTGTTGCGCGGTTCCGGATCTGTGCTGTACGGCTCGCGTGCCCTCAGCGGCGTGGTCAATTTCATCACGCGCAAGGGCGGCACTGAGCCGTTGCAGGCGACGGTTACCGGCAGCTATGACAGCGCAACCGACGGTGAGCAGCTTTTTGCCAGCCTGTTTGGCAACCTGCGTGGCCTGGAGTACCGGGTCGCCTGGTCTGACAGTGATTACCAGGAGCGTGAAACACCCGCCGGAACGATGCAGAACACGGCTTTTACCAGTGAAACGCTCTACGCCTATGCGGGCAAGGGGTTTGGCAGCCATCGCCTTGAGTATACCTTTGAAGACCATGTCTCCAGCAGTGGGGTTTACGTGGAGGAAGAGGTGAAAACAACCTTTCCGCTTACCGACTTTTTTGTAGATACGCCGCAGCGTGACCGCCGCAAGCACGGGGTGTTCTATGCATGGGAGGCCGACGGCGCCTGGCTGCGGGACTTCAGTGTGAACGCGTATCACCAGGACAGCGACCGCGAGTTTTATACCTACACTGAACTGCGCCTGCCCACGTTGGGCTATGACCGTGATGTCACCAGCACGAGTGATCTGTTCACGCGCGGCGCTGTCGCGCAATGGGACTTCCAGCCGCTCTCAGGACACCAGCTGATTGCCGGGCTGCAGTACGCCTATGATGAGGTCGACCAGCGCCGCAGGGTGGAAACCGTTTACCTGTCACCACCGATTCCGCCGGGAACCGAGTTGCTTGATGACAGCGCCTGGATCGAAACCTGGGCATGGTTCGTGCAGGATCGCTGGGACATCAACGATGTACTGTCGATGACGCTGGGTTTGCGACAGTATTTTGTGGAAGGAGAGCTGTCCAGCACGAATCGGAGCGGGTTTGTTGCAGGCCCGTTGGATGAAGATGACGAACTCGTCGCGGCGCTCGGGCTGGTCTGGCGCCTGAATGACAGCCTGCACCTTCGAGCGAATATGGCCCAGGGGTACGTCTATCCCTCGCTGACGCAACTGGCCACCGGCGCCTACGCCGGCTCGGACTTTGTAGAGCCCGATGCGAATCTCACACCGGAAACATCACTCAATTATGAGATCGGGGCACGCCTGCAGTCCGCCAGGTGGATGTTGGATGCCGCCGTTTTTCGATCCCGCTCGAATGACTACATCGACAACACGTCGTGTACTCCCGTGGACAATTGTATTGACCCCTCCGGCAGGCGTTACGCCAACATCGGAGAGTCGACCGCACAGGGGCTGGAAGTCTCCGTTGGCTATAACCTCGCCAGCTATGGCCTGGAGCCGTATGCGAACCTCACCTGGATGCGCCGCAGTAATGACTACGGCGAGTTCACGACCACGCGCTCCGGCGTGCCGGCCATCGCTGCGCGGGCGGGCCTGCGATGGCAGGGCGCGGCGTTTTCGTTGAATGACCTGTGGTCTGATATCTATCTGCGGGGCGAATCCTCCTCCGAGCTGGAAGAACCCGGCACGGTGCGCAGTGTTCTGGCTGACAAGGCAAGCTGGGTCACGCTGAATCTCTCGGCGGGCGCGGCCTTCGGTTCTGAAGGTCAATACCAGTTGGATATCAACGTGTTTAATCTGTTCAATGAAACGTACATCGCCTCGTCAGAGAATCTTTTCGGCCCCGAACGTAGCATGTCCCTGAAGCTGAGTCTCAATCTGTAGTTTCCTGATCGTGGCAGGGTGGCGCTTGCCTCGAGCGGGAAACGTCGCCAACCAGCGGTCTTTCGCGGCTCAAAAAAAACCGGCGCCAGGCGCCGGTTCCCTTAGCGGAAAAAGATGCAGGCTAGTAAATGTCCTTGCGTGTGTTGTACACGTTGAACTTGCCTGTTGGCGTGACCAGGCGCTCGTCCTTGATCACTGCCTTCAGTTTGCGGGTTTTGTCGTCTACAACGACAATCGCCGATTCCTGTTCCTTGCCGTTCCATACCGAAAACCAGACTTCGTCGCCGGCGGCATTGTACTCAGGCTGAACGACGCGCTTGGGGCCTTCGCCAAGCTCTGCCCACTGCGCGATCGGCAGCACTTCATATCCTGCCTCCAGATCCTTGATGCTGTACACCGCGACGCTCTGGCTGATTTCCGGGCTGGGGTTGAGTGTATTGTCCACCCACAGGTTGTCGGACTTCGGATGTGTTTTCACGAACAGCGAACCGCCGCCCTGCGCCTTGAGGGTGCGCACCACCTGCCAGGCATGCTTTGCGTGCTTGTCGGGGTCGGTGGCAATGAAACTCATATTCTCGTTGCCGAGCGCCGAGGTAACCCAGACAGGTCCATACTTCGGATCATTGATGTTTGCACCGCGCCCGGGATGCGGAATCTTGGTGACGTCGATCAGTGCCTCGATCTCGCGATCTTTTGCATCTACCACCGCAATCTTGTCTGAGTTGTTGGCCGCCGTCAGGAAGTAACGCTTGGAAGCGTCCCAGCCGCCATCGTGCAGGAAGCGTGCCGCCTCCAGCGTGGTCACGTTCAAGGCATCCAGGTTGCTGTAGTTCACCAGCAGTATCTTGCCGGTTTCCTTCACGTTGACGATAAACTCCGGGTGTTCGTGCGATGCGACAATGGCCGCCACGCGAGGCTCCGGGTGGTACTCCTGGGTATCCACCGTCATGCCGCGGGTGGAGACGATTTTTTTCGGTTCCAGCGTCGCGCCGTCCATCAGCACGTACTGCGGCGGCCAGTAGGCGCCGGCAATGGCGATCTTGTCCTCATAGCCCTTGTATTTCGACGTCTCGACTGAGCGCGCTTCCAGCCCGATCTTGATGGTGGCCACAACTTTCGGCGGCGCCATGAACAGATCGATCATGTCGATTTTTGCATCGCGGCCTATGGTATACACATACCGACCGCTGTGAGACGGGCGTGAGATGTGAACGGCATATCCGGTATTCAGGACCGTAATGATATTCTTGCTCTCGCCGTCGATGAGCGCCACTTGGCCCGCATCACGCAGGGTGACCGCAAAGATGTCATCGATGTTGAACTTGTGCTGCGGTTTTGATGGCCTGGCTTCAACCGGCACATGCACTTTCCACGTATTGCGCATCTCCTGCATGCCCCATTCCGGAGGCGTCGGCGGTTCGTGCTGCAGAAATCGCGCCATGAGATCCACTTCTGCTTCGGAAAAGTCGCCCGAGGTTCCCCAGTTGGGCATCCCGGCGGGGCTGCCGTAGTTGATCAGTACTTTCAGGAATTCGGTGCCGCGCTGCTGCGTGATATCGGTGGTGAGTGGCTTGCCCGTGGCGCCTTTGCGCAACACCCCGTGACAGCCCGCGCAGCGCTCGAAATAGAGCTTGGTGGCTTTCTCAAACTCGGCTTCGGTCATGTCGGGAGCACCGGGTGTGATTACCTGCTTGACGCTCTCGGCGCCGGGGACCGGGGCGCCTTTGTACGCCATTTCTCCCGGGGTGACGCCCGGGTGTTCCGTGGTTTCCTGGGCGAGGCCGTGTGCTGCCATAAGGCCCATGCCAACCAGAAGTGCCGTGCGGCGCAGTCTGGAGGTCAGTTTTCCGTGAAGTTCCTGCATTGCCGTTCTCCTTGTTGCAGAAATGATCGCTGTGCTACCGGACACCCTATACCCGGGAAAGTAAACTGCCATGATGCACGTCAACGAAATCCGAGTCAGGCGCTCAGGTATCGCTGGCGATGATGCCGCTGGCCTTGCGTGCCTTGGCTTCGCGTTTTTTTCGCTTCTCCACCAGTGGCGGGCAGCGATGATCGTCCCAGTAGGTAACCTGACATTCGAGGCAGTAATGGCATTCGTTGTCGATGATTTCGCCGGTGGGTCGTATGGCGCCGATCTGACACTGCTCCGCGCAGGCCTGACAGGGCTTGCCACATTCCCGCCGCCTGCGCAGCCAGTCGAAGATCTTGAAGCGTGTTGCAAAGCTCAGCCCGGCGCCCAGCGCGCAGAGGTACTTGCAGTAGAACTTGCTGTTGACGGCGGAGAGCAGTAGCAGGGCAACGGCGTAGACCACGAAAACCGGCTCCCGCATAAAGTGCAGCACGAAGGTGGTTTTGAAGGGTTCCACTTCGGCCAGCTTTGCGGCTGACACCATGGAGTCCAGTGAGAGTCCCACCAGGGCAATCAGTAAAATGTATTTGATGGCCCACAAGCGCTCGTGCACCATTTGCGGAAACCGGTAACCTTCAAAACCCAGACGTGTGGCCAGCTTGCTGATGAGATCCTGTGCCGCGCCAAACGGGCAGAGCCAGCCACAGAAAACACCGCGACCCCAGAGAATAATGCTGACCGCCACGAAGCCCCAGAGCACAAAGGCAATGGGCTCGATCAGCAATGTGTCCCAGGAAAAGCCGTTCATGAGGCTATGGAAAAAAGCGAGCAGGTTGATCACCGATAGCTGTGCGGAGCAGTAGAAGCCGATGAAAAACACGGTGAACAGCAGATAGCCGGTGCGCAGGCGCTCGAACAGGCGTTTGCGTTTGACCAGTACGTCCTGCAGGAAGAGTATTGTCAGCAACAGCCCGAGCGCCAGGGCGAGAATGACCAGTTCGAGCTTTCGCGCTTGCCACAGCAGATGCCACTGGGGTGTTGTGTCAGTGCTTGCCTGGGCCGGGCTGGCGTCGCCAGCCGTTGTGCTCGCCCGGGGAAGCCCGTACGCAGCGGCAAACTGGGCAATGGATTTGTTCACCGAGCTGGCTAATACCATGGTCGTTATCGTTGCGCCGGTAATGCCGTCAATGCCGGTAAAGCCCTCGCGATGGTGAGCGCCGACGCGGATATTGGCAGTGGCGGGTTTGCCGGCGAACTGGTCGATAAAGGCCTGTAGATCGTCGTCGGAAATACCGATCACCAGAATCGGTTCCTCATGCTGCAGAATCTGTACACCGGCGATATCTCCATCCATCCCCAGGCCGACCAGTGTATCGATCGGCTTGCCTGAATAGGCAGAAACCGGGGCGAGTTCGGCGGTTCTGAAAGCGAAACCGAGAGGCTGTTGCGCGTTGAGCACCCGGTAAGCAGGCACTTCTCCATCCAAAGGCTGCAGTGCGCTCGCGTCCGGGAAGATTCTCTGCACAGTGGCGAGTTCGAGGCCATCAGCTTGCGCTGTCTGTAATCCTGTGAAGAACACCAGCCCGAGGCATAGCAGCGGTAGGAAGCGGACGGGCATTCGCGGTATCAGCCTCTGAGTGGGGTAGGGGAGAGCGCCGGGTCGGGCTGTGTATGAGAGACGATGATAGTCGCTCGCATTCCCGGCGCCGTTGATCTTTATCAACGATGCGTCGTCAATTCTCCGCTTTAATCCCGTATGCGTAAAAATCTCTGCGTGCCATGTATTCTGGTGACTGCCCTGCAAGTGGCGGCTGAGCCCTCGCCAGGCTTGCTCAATGAGCGGCTGCCTGCCAGCAATGCGGAACGTGAGGCGCACTGGCAGGTGGACTGCACGAGTACCTGGGGCAATGTGCTCGCCGCGGCAGATGAACAGAATTGCGCCGCAGGCGATGCACTCAGGCGCGAGCTCAGGTTGTGTGCGTTCATTTATCAGCCGCCGGGTGAGGCCAGCGATCAGGAGTGCCCGGACTACCAGGGCGCGTGGGAGGCGATAGGTTCGGATGCCGCGTTGCTGGATGCGCACTGCGAACAGTTGCGAACATTTCTTGCCGGCCTTGGCCGCTGCGCGCAGCAGCAGTGACGGTGGGCGGTTATGCCGGCCCATTCGCCCTACTTGATGCTCATCAATGGCCGGCCGGAAGGTTCGTGATAGCGTAAAATTCCTCATCGTTCAGACGATGTCATTCGAGGGATGGAGTATGAAAGCACGCGAGCATACCCGGGTCACGGCTGTGTGGCTGCGCGGGGCGGGAACGGGTCTGGTCTTTATGGGTTTGTCAGCGGCTGCAGTCGCGCAGGACAGCACGCATGAGGGCTTCGGGCAGTTTATCGCGGATAGCAGCATCGAGGCCGATTTCCGCTACCGGTTTGAACATGTCGATCAGGATGCGTTTGATAAGGACGCGGACGCCTCAACGCTGCGTTCGCGCATCACGCTGCGCTCCGGTAAAGCCTGGGGTTTGAGTGTGCTGGGTGAAATCGACAACATCGCGTACCTCGGTGATGATGATTTCAACTCAACGGATAACGGCAATACGGCGTTCCCGGTGGTGGCCGACCCCAAGGGTACTGAGGTCAATCAGCTCTGGCTCGGCTACACGGCTGACGGACTGGCCGCGCATATCGGTCGCCAGCGAATCAATCATGGTAACCAGCGCTTCATCGGGGGTGTTGCATGGCGCCAGAACGAGCAGACCTACGATGGCGCCAGGCTTGAGTGGAAAGGCTTGCACCCTGTCACGCTGGACTATGCCTACATATACAACGTGAATCGTATTTTCGGGCCGAGCGACACTGCGGCGCAGCCCGGCGACTGGCGAGGTGACAACCATTTCATACGCCTGGACTGGGCGTTGGCGTCCGAACACAAACTGGCCGTGTTTGCCTATCTCCTGGATATCGATGCGCGCGCGGCCTGGGGGCCCCAGCTGTCGGTGAACAATTCCACAGACACGTTCGGGCTGGATTACGCAGGCAGTTTCAAGCCATTTTCCCTGAAAGCAGCGTACGCGGTGCAGTCTGATTCCGGGGACAGTTCACTGAATTACGACGCCCGTTACTGGATGCTCGAAGGCGCAGTCGATCTTGCGGTGCTCACCGCGCTGGTTGGGTACGAAGTGCTGGGCTCAGACAACGGTGTCGGGTTCAAAACACCTCTGGCCACGCTGCACAAGTTCCAGGGCTGGGCGGACCTGTTTCTGGTGACACCCGACGACGGTATTGAGGATTGGTACCTGGGAGCCAGCGGCAAGGCTGGCCCGGTCACCCTGGAAGCTTACTATCATGAATTCAAGGCCGAAAGTTCGAGCGCAGAGTTTGGCTCGGAGATTGACATGGCGGCGACGTGGCCGGTGACCAAGCGGTTCTCGACACAGCTCACGTACGCGGTATTCGATGCTGACAGTGCGCGTTATACGGATACGGAGAAGGTATGGCTGACGCTGCAGTTCAAACTGTAGGCGTGAAGCAGCCGGGCGTTCGCTCGGTCGCGGGCGGGGAGAGGGTACCGAAAAGAAGTGCAGTCCGCCGGTTTGATGGCGAACCACCGCGACACCGATCGACAGGCCAACGTGAGGTAAAGACCTATAACAACAGGATGGAAGCATCTCTATGAAAGTTGAATCTCTTTTTGTCATTATCGACCCGACCCAACGTGCGCAGCCGGCCTTCAACCGGGCTGTGTCATCAGCTGGTGAAACCGGCGCAGCGCTGCATCTGTATGCCTGCGTGGCAACACCGGAGGCCGCGGCCGAGGCACAAACACTGCTGGATTCGCTGCAACGCGAGGCGCTCGGCAGTCACGCTCAGGTCACCGTCGAGCTGGAACAGGGGGCCGACTGGGCCGTACAGGCAGTGGCTGCCGCAAAACGCTTCGGTGCCTCGATGATTTTCAAGAATTCCTTTGATCATTCGCTGGTGCAGCGCGAAAGGGAAAAGACGTCCGACTGGACCTTGCTGCGCGGCGCTCCCTGCCCGGTGCTCCTGGTGAAAGACTTCCACAACTGGGAGCAGCGCAGGGTGCTTGCCGCGATCAACCCGCTGTCCCCGGATGCGGATCATGCGCGCCTGAATGACGCCATCATTGAGTTCACTGTAAACCTCGCCTCCGGCTATGGTTCCGAGGCGCATTTCGTGACGGCCTTCAGCGACCTCAATCATCAGCCACAGTCTGCCGAACTGGCGCTGCGATGCGGTACTCCCGAACAGCAGATTCACGTGCGTCGCGGCAAGCCGGCCGAGGTGATTCGTGATGTGGGTCAGGAACTGAACGTGGATCTCATCGTGGTCGGGACGGTTGCGCGCGATGGCATCAAGGGGCGCGTCGTCGGGAATACCAGCGAGCGCTTGCTGGATCAAACGCACTCCGACGTGATGGTGTTGAACCTGGCCGGACGCGCCCGCTAGCCCCGAAACTCCTGCGGGCCCAATGGGAGAACGGGTCGCTGGAGCAGTTGCACCATGGCGCGGCCCTCGGCAGGTTTCCGGCATGCGGTGTGCTGCCAGTGAATTGCTCGGAAATCGACTCGTAGACCCCGATTGCGCAGGCCAGACGATTGTGATTCGATAGGGCCGATGCTTCTTATCGTCAACAGATAAGAACCGAGAGAAGCCCCGAGGTCATAAACCATGTTCACCCGCTCGCATGCGGGGCGGTTGGCTGTCTGCGTCAGTCCGCTCCACCTGTTCCGGGCCTGCCTGTGCCTGTGTGTTCTCCTGGTATTGCCAAGCTGCTCCGACTCCGGCGGTAACGCCGGCAACCCGCCACCCGATTCAGGGGCGAACGAGCAACCAGCGCCGGCGCCACCGCAGCCACCGGTTGATTCGCTGCCGCAGCTGCGCCCGGCCTCCAGCGCCAGCGAGTATGTGGGCCTCGCCGTCGGCACCTCGATGACGGAAGAGCAGGTGCTCCCGGTGCTCTCGCAACTGCTGGGTACGGATGCGTCGAGCGGTGGACACCTCATGGATTTCGAACTGCAGCCGGGTGTCCTGCTCAGCAGCAGCAACGATTCACGCAGCAGCGAGCAGCTGATTCTCCAGGTGGATATGCTGGTCAGCAATGAAAACGTCGCCCCGGCACGTCGCACGCTCTTCAGGGGTCCGGCCTCGTACACCTATGGCGGAATTTTTGTTGACGTGGTGGCCGCGGCACTGCAGGAATTGCGCAACAATCCCGATGGCATGAGCCCTTTCACGCTCGAGTACCGTTCGCGCTCGGCGCAGGGGGGCGAGCTGGCGGTGATCGTGGATTATGCACGTGACAACGGCATCCTGTTGAAAGTGGATGTGAATACGCCGCGCACGTCCCTCATTCCGGGCAGGATCAACCAGCCCTACCTGAACGGCGCGCCGTTCGAATCCATCTACGGCCTGGTGAATTTCTCGCTCAGCCGTGACCAGTTCGACTTTTTCTCGACGCGCGCCTACGGGCTTTCCGCCGGCGCCAACCAGAACTTCAACGATTTTCTGCTGCTGCCTCACCGCTGGCTGCGGCTCACGGTCACGCCGCTGCTCGACGAGTTGACGGTGGATGTGGGCTTTGAAGTTGTCACGGTGGACGGACGTCGTCTCGACATTGCCCGTGCGCCCGCCTCGGTGGTCGCCGGAGAGCAGTTCCGCGAAACGGTGTTCCGCATGGTGGACAACATGAACGACGCGGAGGCGCGATTGCCCGGTTCGTCCGTGCCGTGGTCTGTGCCTTTCTACTACGATGATCCCGCGGCCGGCGGAGTCGTGGAAGTGCTGGCGCAGGGCGTCGATGGCCGGTTTCGCATCGCCTACGCGGTAGAGACCCCCGTTAACCAGCTGCAGGATACGGCGTTCGTGGCCTACCAGGGGCAGGTGGAAATACCGCCGGACTGGGATGCGGCCCGCCCCACCTGTGAAGAGCTGGGCAGCGTGTCGGCACTTGAGGGCAACTTTGAGCTGCGCTTCAACGCATCCAGCACGGTGCGCAATTCAGACAACCTGGACGGCCCCCTGCGCGGCGCCGTGATCGGCAGTATTTTTCGCGCCGAGGACGTGACCCTCACCGGGCCCAACGAGGGCGCCGAGGCGGTGTATAAATTCCGCTTCGACGATGTTGACGTCACCAGCCTCGAGGGGAGTCCCGACCGCTACGCCATCCCGGTCAGCCTGGGCGCCGGGGACTACCAGATACTCGGTTTTATGGATATCGACGGCAACGAGGCCGCCGGCGACGGCGGCCCAGATGTGAATGACCCGGTGATGATTCCCATCGGCGCCTATGCGATGGAATGTGCGCAACAGCCGGTGACCGTCGAGTTCGCGATCCTGCTGCCCGATGATTTTTAGGACATCGGGCGGTTTTTTTCGCGGGGGCCTGGCCTGCGCGCTGGCGGGCTTCCTGGCCGCCTGTGGCGGCGGCGGGGGCGCCGACAGTGCACCACCGGCGCCGCCCGAACCCCCGCCTGCTGTTCCCTACACCAGCGTATCGACAACCCTCTGGCACGACGATCAGCGCAACGCGCTGTGGCTGCTGTCGCCGGACGACGCGCGACTGGTAAAGCTGGACGCGGACAGCCTGGAACAACTCGCCTGGTTTCCGCTCGGCCAGACGCCCATGGCCATGAGCGTCGCCGGGGGCTATCTGGTGATCGCACTGCAAACGGGGGTACAACGCTTCGAACTCGCGCGCGAGGTGTTTGCGCCGGTCATTCCCATTCCCTGTGGTGATCCCCACGGCGTGGTCACATCGCGCACTGCGGCCACGGCCTGGCTGAGTTGCATCCACGAGGACCAGCTGGTGGAGGTTTCGCTCGAGGAGCCCGGTGCGGTTCGCCTGCTGCAGGTGCAAAAGCCGGCGGGGATCGCACTCGTAGGTGAGCAGTTGCAGGTCAGCCACGCGGTGGGCGGCGCGCTGACGACAGTGCCGCTGTCGAGCATCGCCGGCCGTCCGGCCTGGGGGCCGGCGGAAGCGTCTCCCGCACCCGGCCCGGCGCCGGGCTACCGCATTGATGTGGAGGGGCGCCGCAGCGTCAGCCAGTTCAACAGCCTCGCCGCCGATGTTCACAGTGGACAGTTGGCCGGCGCCTACCAGCTGGTGGAGAACCAGGGCGACCGCAGTCGCCCTCCCAGCCAGGGCGGCTACGGTTCGGTGTTCGACGGGCAGCCACGCATCGAACCGCGCCTGGTCGCGGCCTGCGGCGATCGCTACGCGCGGTTTGACGGCGGTGTGCGAGTTTTCAGCGGCCCCGCGGGGCTGGCGCTCGGTGACGGACTCTTGTGGGTGGTGCACGAGTACACGCGCAACGTGGCCGTGTTGCGCTGTCCGCCGGGCCAGGGCGCGTGGCCCGACAACGCCGCCAGCGGTGAGCTGCAGCTGGTCGCCCACTTTACGGTAGGCGCCGGGGCGCGCAGCATTGCACTGCATGCGGACGGGCGCACCGCGTGGGTCGATAACAGTTTCGATTATTCCGTCTCCAGGCTGGTGCTCACCGAGGCGATGCTCGCGTCCGGCAACGCGTTCGCCGGCCCGGAACTGAGCCGCGTGCGCGACACGGGTGAACCCGGCCTGTCCGGCGCCGCCCGCGCAGGCCGCTCACTGTTTTTCGACGCCACCAATATCCAGCTCACCCCCAGCGGTATCGTCACCTGCGCCACCTGCCACCCGCGGGCGGGCAGCGACGGGTTGCAGTGGTTCCTGCACACCAACGAGATACCGCGCAAGTTCCGCAACACCGCGCCCGCCTGGGCGGCGCGCAGCAACGCGGCCCCCTTTCACTGGGCGGGCGATTTCGACGACGCTGCCGTCCTCAGTCGGGTCACCGTGCGCGGGTTGATGGAGGGTGATGCGATACTGGTGGATCACTCTGCGATCGCCGCCTATATGGACGAGGCGCCCGCGCCGACAGCGGTGCCGGTGCCCGCCTGGCAACAGACCGCGTGGGAGCAGGGGCGGGCTCTGTTCGAATCTCGCTGCAGTGCCTGCCACGCTGGCTCCTCGTTCAGCGACGGCGCGATGCACAACGTGGTCGCGAGCTCGCTGGATCCTGACGGTGTGATGGCCGTCGTGGATACCCCCAGCCTCATCGCTGTGCGCGCGACGGCGCCTTACCTGCATGACGGCCGCGCGCTCACGCTGGACGATGTGCTGACGACCCACAACCCGGACGACGGCCACGGCCAGGTCAGCGACCTCGATGCCGGCGATCGAGCGGCGTTGATTCTCTTCCTGAAGTCCCTCTAGCCGCGGTCCTCCCGGCCTCACAGCGCGGCGCCCGGCGCGGCGCCCCTGCACGGACAGCATGTTGCACCAAAGGTGAGCGTCTGCGCCATTGCGGCGCATTTTTTGCCCAATGCGATGACGCTTGCCGTTCAAAAATCATTGAAATCAACGTGTTATCGAAGTGGCACAGGATTTGCGTTGTGCAACGGTAAGCGTCATCCCGCGTCCCGCCAGCGTAGGGCGGGGGCGCTACCACCCACGTGTCATTCTGGAGTTAGGCCATGAAGAAGTTGTCAACCCTTGCCGTATCCGCAGTCCTGTTTGTCCTCAGCACGCTCTCGCCGTCGGCGCTGGCTGAGAAAAAATCCGAGTTCAGCATTTGCTGGTCGATCTACGTGGGCTGGGTGCCCTGGGATTACGGCGAAGCCGAGGGGATAGTGAAAAAATGGGCGGACAAGTACGGCATCAGCATCGATGTGGTGCAGATTAACGACTACGTGGAATCCATCAATCAGTATACCGCAGGGGAGTTCGACGGCTGCACCATGACCAACATGGATGCGCTGACCATTCCCGCCGCCGGTGGTGTGGATTCCACCGCGCTGATCGTGGGCGATTTTTCCAACGGTAACGACGCTGTCATCCTCAAGGGCGCCACGGAGCTGGCCGACATCAAGGGGCAGACGGTCAACCTCGTGGAGTTGAGCGTATCGCACTACCTGTTGGCCCGCGGACTGCAGACCGTCGGCCTGTCTGAAAAGGACGTCAAGGTGGTGAACACCTCCGACGCCGATATGGTTGCGGCGTACACCACGGACGATGTGACTGCGGTGGTCACGTGGAACCCGCTGGTGAGCGAAATCCTGGCAATGCCGGGCAGCACCAACGTGTTCGATTCCTCGCAGATTCCCGGTGAGGTGATTGACCTGACGATCGTGAACACGAAAACCCTTGCCGACAATCCTGAATTTGGCAAGGCCCTCACCGGCGCCTGGTACGAGATCATGAGCACGATGTCCGCAGACTCGCCCGCCGGGAAGGCCTCGCGCGAGTACCTGGGCAAGGTATCGGGCACCGACAGGGCGGGTTACGAGGCGCAACTCGATGCGACAGAGATGTTCTACGCCGCGGCAGACGCGGTGGCCTTTACCAACAGCCCGGCCGTGCTGACCACCATGGAATACGTGGCGCAGTTTTCCTTCGACCACGGCCTGCTGGGTGACGGTGCGCCGGATGCCGGCTTCATCGGCATCGAGACGCCGGCGGGGGTGTTCGGCGACAAGTCGAATATCAAGCTGCGCTTCGATCCCAGCTACATGGCCATGGCGGCGGACGGCAAGCTCTAGGGTTCGCCGCTGCGATTCGATGGTAGCGCCACCAGCCTGCTCGCAGGCAATCACCGAGAGAGTCCGCCCGCGCGTTAGGGGCGCGCGGGCGGACGACTCTCTCCCCGCCCGCGCTTTCAGGGATCAGTATGAAAAAGCTTATCAATCAGCATCCCGGCAAGCCCGCGCGCTGGCTGCTCGGGCTGCTGCCGTTCCTGCTTATCGCCATGATCTACACGGGTGCATCCAATGCCCGCCTGGCTGAAAATCCGAACGATAAACTCCTGCCCGCTTTCAGCAGTTTCGTGGCAGCCATCGATCGGCTCGCCTTTACACCCAGCAAGCGTAGCGGCGAGTACCTGTTCTGGGCAGATACCGCCAGCAGCCTGAAGCGCCTCGCGATGGGAGTTGGGATCAGTGCGGCCATCGGGCTGGTGTTTGGCATTCCGAACGGCATCGTGCCGTATGCCCGGGCAAACCTGTCGCCACTCGTAGTAGCAGTATCGCTGATCCCGCCGATGGCGATCCTGCCGGTGCTGTTCATCGTGTTCGGATTGGGGGAGTTGTCCAAAGTGGTGTTGATCGTGATCGGGATCACGCCGTTTCTCATTCGCGATATTCAACAGCGAACCTTGGAGATTCCTGCGGAACAGCTCATCAAGGCCCAAACGCTGGGCGCCAATACCTGGCAGATTGTGCTGCGGGTCGTGCTGCCGCAGGTGATGCCGCGATTACTCTCGGCAGTGAGACTGTCGCTCGGTTCCGCGTGGCTGTTTCTGATCGCCGCCGAGGCCATCGCTGCCACGGACGGGCTGGGCTATCGCATCTTCCTGGTACGGCGCTACCTGTCGATGGATGTGATCCTGCCCTACGTGCTGTGGATTACGCTGCTGGCGTTCTTCCTCGACTTTGCGTTGCGCAAACTGTCGCTATGGGCGTTCCCCTGGTTTCACACCGACGAGCGGGGGAGCGACGCGTGAGCTTCATTCATATCAATCACGTGACCAAGCGCTACGGCAAGCAGGTGGTGCTCGAAAACCTCGATTGCCGGGTGGAGCAGGGTGAGTTCATCACCATCGTCGGTGCGTCGGGTTGCGGTAAAACCACCTTCCTGAACATGCTGCTGGGCACCGAATCGCCGAGCCAGGGGAGTATTCTGCTGGAAGGAGAGCCACTGGCGGATGAGCCGAACGAAGATCGCGGTATCGTCTTTCAACGCTACTCCGTGTTTCCCCACATGACGGCGATACAGAACGTGATGCTGAGCCGTGAACTGGAACAGAGCCGCTTTCTGGGTCGCCTGGTGGGTGCGCGCAAGCAACGTGTGCGTGATGAAGCAGCCGCCATGCTGGAATCGGTGGGGCTGGATCAGGCGCTACACAAGTATCCGCATCAGCTGTCCGGCGGTATGCAGCAACGTCTGGCCCTTGCCCAGTCACTGATCAAGAAACCGCGCATTCTGCTGCTGGATGAACCCTTTGGCGCGCTGGACCCGGGAATCCGCTCGGATATGCACCAGCTGGTGCTCGCCCTGCGCCAGGAACAGCAGCTCACGGTGTTCATGATCACGCACGATATCAGCGAAGGTTTCTTCCTGGGTACGCGGCTGTGGGTGTTCGACAAGGAGCGCATCGACCCGCACGCGCCGGAGGCGTATGGCGCGAAGATCACCTACGATATTCCTGTGGGCGTGGTAGACCGGTCGACCCTCGAGAGCATCCACACCAACCTGCAATAGCCGGTGTGCGACTCACAGCGCATCGGGATAGTCGTGATCGTACATGTAAGGGAGCTTTTGGTAGAAGAGCTCGCGGGTGTATTTTGTGCTTAAGCATACAGGATGACTGCGACCACAGAACGACTGCGGCGGTCTCCCCGGCGCAGTTTTTTCGCCGCCGTTAGCGTAGAATCCCCCGGTTTCCCGCCACCACCCTGAGTAGTCATGCCATGCCCCTGCTTCGCCTCGAATCTGCCGCACTGCACTACGGCACCCAGGTCATACTGGATGCGGTAAACCTCTCGGTAACGCGCGAACAGAAAATCGGGTTGCTGGGCCGCAACGGGGCAGGCAAGACGACGCTGCTGAAAGCGCTGGCCGGCGATATCGAGCTGGATGGCGGTACCCGCTGGCAGCGTCCGGGCACGCGTCTGGCCTGGTTGCGCCAGGAACTGCCGCAGGCGAATGATGAGTCCGTCTTTGATCATGTTGCCGGCGGACTGGAAGAGGTCGGTAACCTGCTGGCCCAGTACCACCGGCTGTCGGCGCAGGGCGGTGAGGTGGACATGGCTGCGCTTGCGCGCGTGCAGACAGCGCTGGAGGCGCGTGACGGGTGGGCCATGCAGCAGCGCGTGGACAGCATTATCAGCCGTCTGGCGCTGCCGGCCGAGGCGCCCATGTCGTCACTGTCGGGCGGTTGGCGACGGCGCGTGGCGCTCGCGCGGGCGCTGGTGAACGACCCCGACGTGTTGCTGCTGGATGAGCCGACGAACCACCTGGATATTCCCGCGATACGCTGGCTCGAGGAGCAGATACGCGAGTTTCGCGGCGCCGTGCTGTTGATTACACACGATCGCCAGTTTCTGCAGTCGGTATGTAACGTGATGGCTGAACTGGAACGCGGTCATCTCACGCTGTGGGAAGGTGATTATCACGGGTTTCTGCGTCATCGTGACGCCGAGCAGGAGGCGGAGGAGCGCGCCAACGCGCTGTTCGATAAACGTCTTGCGCAGGAAGAGGTGTGGATTCGCCAGGGTATCAAGGCCCGCCGCACTCGCAACGAGGGGCGTGTGCGGGCGTTGAAGGCCATGCGCGATGAGCGCGCCCAGCGGCGGGAGCGACAGGGCAGGGCAGAGTTTGCCGTGGAGGATGCCGAGCGCTCCGGCAAGCGCGTGGTGGAGCTGGAACATGTGAGTCACGCCTACGGCGGCAGGCCGGTCATCAGCGACTTTTCCACCATCATTCAGCGCGGCGACCGCATCGGCATCGTGGGTGCCAATGGGGCGGGCAAGACCACCCTGGTGAAGATTCTGCTGGGCGAACTGACGCCCGACAGCGGTACTGTGACCCACGGGACGCGTCTGGAGATCGCCTACTCGGACCAGCTGCGGGAGAAACTCGACCCGGGCAAAACCCTGATCGATAACGTCTGCGGCGGCCAGGAGTTTATCGAAATCAACGGGCGGCGCAGGCACGGTATTTCCTACCTGGGCGATTTTCTCTTCACACCCGAGCGCGTGCGCACGCCGGTGCGGGCGCTTTCCGGTGGTGAACAGAACCGCGCCGTGCTGGCGCGTTTGTTCAGTCGGCCTGCCAACCTGCTGGTGCTGGACGAGCCGACCAACGACCTGGATATGGAAACGCTGGAGCTGCTGGAGGAAATTCTGCTGGGCTTTGAAGGCACCGTGCTGCTGGTCAGTCACGACCGGGTGTTCATGGATAACGTGCTCACCAGCCTGATCGTGCTGGACGGCAAGGTTGGGGTAAGCGAGCACGTTGGCGGTTACAGCGACTGGGTGGCTCGCGGCGGTACCCTTGGCGACGCACAGACGCCCGCGAACGCTCCAGCCGCCACGGTGACACCATCGGCGGACGGTCGTGCAGTGGAGGGCAGATCAGGCACCGGCAGCGCACCGGCGGTCGTAAAATCCAGTGCCGGAAAGAAACTGTCCTACAAGGAGCAGCGTGAGCTGGCTGAGCTACCACTTCGCATCGAACAACTGGAGTCACGGCAGACCGTTATGGCCCGCGAAATGGAAGACGCCAGCTTTTATGCCCAGCCTGCATCCAGCATTGCAGCGCATGCCGAGACACTGGCGCAGGTGCAAGAGCTTCTGGAGCAGGCCATCGAGCGATGGGCTGAGCTCGAAGAACGCAGCTGAGGCGGGGGCGATCGTCGGCGCCGGGTTTGCGGAGTGCCGGTTGACACAACTTGTGAAAATAAATATTTTCACGGAAGTCCGGTAGGCTGCGGTCAAGCCGCTGTCAGACAGGTGCCAGCGTCAGCCGACACACAGAGGATGCGGAGCGAAGTGTGACTGCACAAGACAGGAGACCACCGGGGCAACTCCCGGTGTCCCACTGGACACAACGGGCTTCGCGCGTACCGGCGGAACCACGCGAGCAGTTCAGGCTGCACGGGCACGTCACGGTGCCCCTTTGGAGGCCGCTGGTGGACATCCACCCCGGCATGGGTCTGCTGCGGTTTGCCTCGGGCTCACAGCGGGATGGGTATCTTGGCCACTATGTAGCGGATGGTGCGCGCGTGACCCCGCCGGTGAACGATAATCAGGCGCGTGATATCACGCGCTGGATGCCTGGCCTGCAGCCCGGAGACCTTGTGGCGAGCGAGTTGAACCCCCTGTTGCACTGCGATTCCGACCACCCGCTCGAGATGAGTCGCGCATGAAATCCGCCGCGCGAGCGCAGGCGATGACAGAGCGCTTCGAGACGCTTTTTGCGCTGTCGCCAGAGCTTTGGGTGCGTGCGCCCGGGCGGGTGGATGTGATGGGCAGCCACACGGATTACAACGGCGGCTTTGTGCTCACTGCGCCGATTGATCGAGATACCTGGCTCGCGGCCCGACCGCGCGACGACGGCCTGTTTCGTGTTGCCTCGCTGAATCTGGAAGGCGGGGCAGAGTTTCGCTGTGGTGCCGCCGAACAGGTTTCCGGTTGGCCGCTCTATCTGCAGGGCGTTGCAGAAATGTTCCAGCGTGCAGGGCATGCTGTTCAGGGGGCAGATATTCTCGTACATGGCACCCTGCCGCTGGGCAGTGGCCTGAGTTCCTCCGCCTCGATCGAAGCGGCGATGGCATTACTGCTGTGTGAACTGGCGGAGGTGGCCATGTCCGGTGTGGCGATGTCGCAACTGTGCCAGCGCGCCGAGAACGACATCGTGGGCGTGCCCTGTGGCATTCTTGATCAGTACAGCGTCATCCTCGGTGAAAAGCAACATCTCCTGTTGCTGGACTGTCGCGAGCTGAGTCATCGGCAGGTGCCGTTGCCGGAATCCCTGGCGCTGGTGGTGTGTAATACACGCAGCCCGCGGCAACTGCTGGGGTCTCAATACGACGCGCGCCGTCGCGCCTGCGAGGAGGGCGCAGCCGTGTTGGCGCAGACGCTTCCGGGTGTTCGCAGCTTGCGCGATGTCTCTCCCTCACAGTTTGAGTCGCAGCGGCAGCACCTTGAGCCCCAGGTGGCGCGATGCTGCGAGTTTGTTATCGCGGAGAATGCACGTGTGCATGCGCTCGCCGTTGCGCTGCAGCGTGATGACCTCGCCCGGATTGCCAGCCTGTGCGCTGAATCCTTCGCTGGCGCGCGTGATCTGTTCGAGATGATCACCGGGCCGATGCAGGCGATGTACGCGGCGGGCCTGTCTGCACCTGGCGTGGTCGCAATGCGGCAGGCGGGCGGTGGCTTCGGGGGCTGCCTTCTGGGGCTGGTGGATGCTGCGCGAGTGACCGATTTCTGTGTGGCCGCCGACGCCGCGTATGCGCAAAGCTCGGGTTTGCAGGGCGAGTTTTATCCCGTATCGACCGCAGCGGGCGCCGGCGTGCTGTCCCTGCAGGCAGGGTAGCCCCATGCCCGATGATGCCTCGTCGCAGAGCCGTGGCGCCGAAAGGCCCCCGGAGATTGCGCGCCGCTACACCCTGCGCAATCGTCGCGGTACCACGGCGGTATTGACGGATGCGGGTGCCAGCCTGATGGAGTTTTGGTCAGTTGATCGCAACGGTGGCTGGGCCGACGTGGTGCTGGGGCATGACGCTCCGCAGGCGTACCTGCATAACGACAATTATTTTGGCTGTACGGTGGGACGCGTCGCTAATCGCATCAGTCTGTCATCGTTCGAGTGCAGCGGCGCTCGCCACACGCTTACCGCAAACGAGGGAGAGCACCACCTGCACGGCGGCGCGGGCGGGTTCAGCAGCAGGCTGTGGCGCGCGGAATGGCTGGATCTGCCCGGCGCGGCAGGCGCCTTGCGCTTCAGCCTGCGCAGTGCGGATGGCGAGGAGGGTTACCCTGGTAATCTCGATGTCTCGGTCACCTACCAGTTGGATGAACAGGACGGCTTGCTCATCGAATATCAAGCGAGCACGGACAAAACGACACCGGTAAATCTTACCAACCACAGTTACTGGAATCTCGCGGGCGAAGGCAGCGCTCTGGGCCATACGCTGCAAGTGCAAGCTGGCGAATATCTC
Organism: Halioglobus sp.; assembly: GCA_041396005.1. GTDB lineage: Bacteria > Pseudomonadota > Gammaproteobacteria > Pseudomonadales > Halieaceae > Marimicrobium. The sequence goes on along the minus strand of JAWKZK010000003.1, from coordinate 211,333 downwards.
GAAGTAGACGCTGCGCTGTTGCCCACCGGCCGCAGGCTAGCCGTGGCGGGTGACGCCTTCGATTTTCGTTATCCCCTGAGGTTGGGCGACGTTCTAAAGCAGCGCCCGGCCGGCGTCGATCACTGTTTTGTGCTGAACGCAGCGCCCAGGGACAATGCGCTGCGAGATGTGGCGCTACTGACAGACCACAGTTCCGGGCGAAGTTTACAGGTGGCCACTACCGAGCCCTGCCTGCAGGTGTACAGCGGGAACGTCCTCGATCGGGTGGAGGGTAAATCGGGGCGCCTGTATGCGCAGCATTCCGGTATCTGTCTGGAAGCGCAGGGATACATCAATGCGCCGAATCGGCCGGAATTCCCGGCGATCTGGTTACAGCCCGGCGAGGTGTACCGGCAGCGCACGCGTTATCGCTGTGCGCTGGCGGAGTGAGGCGCTGTCCTGCCCATCGGTTCGCTTCAGCGCGAGCCTATCGCTCCAGATAGTGTCTCTCCCCGCACACCTCGCGCAGCTGCGCCGCAGCCGCCTCAGGCGTTAAATCGCGCTGCGGTTCGGCGAGCATTTCATAGCCGACCATGAACTTGCGCACGCTTGCCGAGCGCAGCAGCGGCGGATACCAGTGCGCGTGCAGCTGCCAGTGCGGGTTGTCGCTGCCTGCTCCCGGTGCGCCATGCCAGCCCATCGAATAGGAAAAATCTGTTTCAAACAGGTTGTCATAGCGGCGCAGCAGGCGCTGCAGAATCACCGCCAGGCTGCGCTGCTGCGCGTGCGTCAGCTGATCCAGCCGTTGCACCGCGAAACGGGGCAGGAGTAGGGTTTCAAAGGGCCAGCTCGCCCAGTAAGGCACGACCAGCAACCAGTCGGCGTTGGAGTCGACCACGCGTTCGCCCTCCGCGATTTCCAGTTCGGCGTAGTCGAGTAACAGGGGGGAACCGTGCTCGCGCCAGTGAGCGCGTTGCTGCGCGTCTTCTTTCAGGGCCTCGTTGGGCAGGGCGTCCAGCGCCCATACCTGTCCATGCGGATGGGGGCTGGAGCAGCCCATCATCGCGCCCTTATTCTCGAATATCTGCACCCACGGGTAGTCGGAGGAGAGTCTGCCGACCACCTCGGACCAGGTTGCGATCACCTGCAAGACATTCGACTCGGGCAGTCGCGCGAGGCTGAGGTTATGCAACGGCGTAAAACAGATCACCTCGCAATAACCGCGCGCGGGTTCGCTGTGCAGCAAGGCATTGGTGTGACCGCGTCCGGACGTGTCGGGCAGTAGTGCCGGAAAGTCGTTGGCAAAACAGTAGGTGCCGTCGTACCGTGGGTTGCGGTGGCCAGCAGCCCGCTCATTTCCGGGGCATAAATGGCATTGCGGATCGTATTGCTGCGCTTGCGGTGAAGACATGTGTTCCCGCGAACCCTGCCAGGGCCGTTGCATGCGGTGGGGCGACACCTGTACGAACTCGCCGGTGAGTGCGTTACGACGGCGATGAGGCAATGGTTGCTCAGGCATGCGTACTGTCTGCCACTCAGAGTGAATGAAGAAGGCGCGCCGTATGGGAGCGCTGCTGCCACTACTCTACCTTGCGGCAGGCTGATCGCGCCAATTTATAGTGAGCAGGACAGTGGCTTGCGTTATCATTGAAAAGAAAAGGTTTCAAAGCACCGGACTGACGCGCTACAGGGAGAGGAACCATGCACGTACTGGTAACGGGGGCCGCCCGGGGCATTGGCGCGGCAGTGGTGGAATGTCTCATGGCTGCCGGACACACGATTACCGCCTGCGACATTGACCTTGAGGGGCTCGCGCAGCGTTGGGGAGAGCGTGCGGGGGCTGCGTATCGCGCTCTGGATGTCACCGACGTTGCGGCCTGGAGCGCAGCGGTGGAGGAAGCCTGGAACAGGCAGCCGGTAGATGTACTCATAAACGTTGCGGGGGTGCTACGGGCCGGGGAGGTGGGCGAACTCCTCGCGCCTGACGTGCAGGCACAGGTGGCGGTCAATGTGTTCGGGGTGATCCACGGCAGCAACGCCACCGCGGCCCGTATGCGCGAGCGCGGCAGCGGGCATATTATTAACGTGGGCTCAACGGCGAGTGTGTTTGCAACGCCAGGCAATGGTGTGTACGCGGCCACCAAGCACGCGGTGCGCGGTTTCTCCATTGCCGCGGCAGGCGATTTGCGCCCTCACGGAGTGGACGTAAGTCTGGTATGCCCCTCGGCGGTGAAAACGGGCATGCTGGAGCAGCAGCGTGGCGACCGGCGCGCCGCGCTGACATTCGAGGGCGCACGCGCGCTGTCGCCCGAAGAGGTGGCGCAAGCGATTGTGGGCGAGGTAATGGTCAACAAACCGCTGGAATACTATCTGCCCGCAGCTGACCAGTGGAAGGGGCGCCTGTGTACTGCATTTCCAAATTTCTTTTTGTCCAACGTGGAGACGGCGCGTCAAAAGGGGATCAGTCATTTTGATTCGCCTGAGCACTGAGACGGAAGGCCGTCGGTGGACTTACTGACGGCTGTTGCGTTTTGCGGCGGGCCAGTGCGCTGCTTCCCGCTCCGGGGTCAGGCGCGCAAACCGTGCAACACCACGTCGTAGAGATTTTTTACCGCGTCCTCCAGCGCCTTTGCTGGCGGTCGTGGTTTGGTGGCGAGCCAATCGCGGGTGAGTTCGTTGCATGCGCCCACGAGAGCGACCGGAAGTTTGCTTTCCAGGGTCACATCGCTATCGGGCAAGAGCCTGAGGATCTCATCGCGGATCACTTTGCTGAAAACCTCGTGGGCCTCTGTGCGCAGCGCCTCAAGTTCGTCTGAGATGCCCACGGATTCGAGATACGCCAGACGCGCGTACCGCTCATCGTGCGTATATGCATGAACCCAGGCCTCGATGGCCAGTGGGATACGCTGAGTGCTGTCATTCTCCGGGGCATCCGCAAGCGCGCGCAGGACGCACAGTTCCGCGTAACGAGTGACGCGCCGGTAGACGAGCGCCATCAGCTTTTCGCGGGTTTTGCCCAGCTTGTAAAAGTCTCGCGTCGACACGTTCGCCGCTGTGCACAGCACGTCGATCGGCGTGTTGTGGTACCCGCGCTGGGTGAACAGATCGAATGCGGCTACCGTCAGACGTTCCACGCGCTCCCTGTCTCGCGCCTCCTTGGTGGCGGGACGGCCATCTGCTCGGCCCAGGTCGCCGGGTGGAAGATCAAGCCTGCCAGATTTCTTCGCTGTCATAGGTGATTTCCACTTCCTGCGTTTGACGCGGGTTGACTTCTGCAATCTCTGATGAAAAGATCAATTTTCAATTAACGTCGACTGCGGCCTGCTGTCGGCGCAATCGGTCGAGGAAGAATAGCATGGCGCGAGCGCGAATAGTGTTGGTGACCGGCTGCTCCACCGGCATCGGGCGGGCATTGGCCGTAGCATTGGCGGAAGCGGGGTGCACGGTGTATGCCAGCGCCCGACGGCCGGAAACCCTGGCGGACATTGCGAGCAAACAGCTGCGGACTCTGCCCCTGGACGTGCTGGAGACGGGGAGTGTTGCGAGTGCACTCGACACGATACGCACACGTGAGGGGCGTCTGGACATGCTCGTCAACAATGCCGGCCTCAGCGTCACCGCGCCGCTGGTGGAAACTCCGCTGGAAAAGCTTCAGCAACTGCTGGATACCAACCTCATGGGCTGCATCGCGATGATTCAGGCGGCATTCCCGATGCTTGCCGAGCACGGCGGTGGCCGCATCGTGAACGTCGGCTCTGTGGTGGGTGAACTGCCGGTTCCGTTCACGGCCGCCTACTGTGCGTCCAAAGCCGGCCTGCACATGCTCTCAGACGTGTTGCGAATGGAACTCTACCCGTTTGGTATAGAGGTGTGCGCCCTGCAGCCGGCTGCGGTAAGCACCGAGATAGAAAAGCGTTCGGCGGAAGGCGTAGAGGCGTTCGCCGCACCCTCGTCGCGCTATCATCGTCACTATCCGTCGATACGCAAGCGGTTTGAAGGCCAGGACGACGTGGCGATGTCGGCCGGGACGTTCGCAAGCAGGGTAGTCCCGCAGTTGCTCGCGCCGCGGTTGCCGCGCGTAGTGGCGGCCGGTGGAAATAACAGCCTGCTACGCTTTCTCGCGCGACTGCCCGCGGTGCTGCGCGACAGGCTGATGCGCAACGAATACGGTTTGCACGCCGGCGCCACCAAAGGCTGGATGGCGGATTGACAGCACCGTGTGTTGGTGAAAACATGTGTTTTCACTGGAGCTGATTCGCTGATAATAATGCCACCCCGAATTCATGCTTGCCCTGAATCAATGCCTGCGATAAGCCGACACGCCGCCAAGCCGCGACGTGGAGGTAGAATTCCTTGGTAGAGCGATACCAGCGTTCCCTGCATCGCACGGGACGATTGCCGGTGAGGATAAAAATCTATCAGGCGATAGGTGCGTTGCCGGATGTGTTCAAGAACTTTGCGTTCAACACGTTTGTGCTGCTGCTGTACAACCAGATTCTTGGCCTTCCCGCGGCGCTCGCATCCGCAGCCTTGCTGATTGCACTGGTTTTTGACGCAGTGACCGACCCGCTGGTGGGCTCATACTCCGATCGCCTGCAATCGCGCTTGGGGCGCAGGCACCCTCTGATGTACCTGTCGTCGCTACCGCTGGCCTTGTCGCTCTACTGCCTGCTCATACCGCCGGATTCGCTTGGACAAGGCGCGCTGTTCGGGTGGCTGCTGGTGTTCGCCGTGCTGGCCCGCGGATCGATGACCCTGTTTCTGGTGCCCTGGAGTGCGTTATTTGCCGAGTTGTCGGATGACTACGCGGAGCGCAGTGCCATTCTGACCTATCGCTTTATCGTTGGAGGCATCGGAGGCGTGGCGTTTGCCCTGCTCACCTGGACGTTCATTTTCCCGAGTAGTGAACAGTACCCACAGGGGCAACTCAACCCAGAGGGGTATGCAAGCTTTGCGCTGTTCCTTGCGCTTGCCGTGCTGGTAACGGTATTGCTCACGACGCGTCTCACGCAGAACGAGGTGCGCTATTTGCGCCAGCCGGTCAGTGCCATGCCGTTTGCCGTTTTCACCCCTGTGCGGGACCTCGCCCAGGCTGTTCGCAATCGCGATTTTTTGGTGCTGTTTGTCGGCCTGCTGATTTCATCGGTACTGACGGGCGTGCTTGCCGCGTTTGAGATTTATTTCAACACCTTTTTCTGGGGCTTTGCCTCGGAAGACCTGCGTTGGATGACCCTTGCGATATTCGGAGGCCTGATAGGCGCTGCACTGATCCCGGTGCTTCAGCGTCGTTTCGACAAGAAGCACATTTTGCTGGCTGCGATGTGTTTCTCGCTGGCCGACGGCGTGACCATCATCAGCCTCCGACTGCTGGAGATATTGCCGCCCAACGGCGATCCGCTGTTGTTGAAGATACTGGTCGCTAACGAGATTTTTCGTGTGGTAGCGGGAACCATCACACTGATCATGTTCATATCGATGGTGGCCGACACCCTGGATGCACAGGAACTGGAAACCGGATTGCGTCAGGAAGGCGTTTTTTCCGCAGCCATTTCGTTTTCGGCCAAGGCGGTTTCAGGCTTTGGTATTCTGTTGGCAGGCCTGCTGCTGGATTATGTGATTCTCTTTCCGCCCGGTGCGACGCCTGGTGACATTGATGGCGCGGTACTACTGCGTCTGGGACTGTTTGCCGGCATTCTGGTGCCGCTACTGTATCTGGTTCCATTCTCCATGGTGACGCGGTATGACATCAGCCGGGAGAAGCACGCGTCGATACGCAGGGCGTTGGCGGCGCGCTATGAGTCTGAAAACGGAGGCGGCGAACCGGCAACTCGCGACGTTTGATGGGCTCCCATTTCGCCGGGTGTTATGTCGCGCGCAGAGTGTCCTGACCACGCCGAGGGAGAACACAGTCGCCCAGGTGACGGTGGAATCCCGCCGGCTCAGTCCGGCTTGCCCCTGCGTACATAGTCTGCAAAGTGGGCGGCGACGGGCCTCGCGTTGCGGTTGCTGTCAAACAGTCCTACCTCTGTCACCTGCCCGGTTGGGTTGGTCAGCAGTGTCTGCCAATCGTACTGGTCGGCCCGGCTGTACCAGCACAGGCCGTTGACCGGTATGCCATCGGCCCGCATGCGACGTACCGCCGCCATCAACTCATCCAGCCATTCGCTCTGTTGCGCGATAGGCAGGCCGAAATTCGACGTTTCCGAAATCCAGATCGGAGCCTGGTAGCGCGCGTACCAGAGGCGGGCATCCTGCTCGTACAGCGCAACGCGCTCCCGCGCTGACAGATTGGGTGCGTCGCCGCCGAAAAACTGGAAATTCATGGGGTAGATGTCATGGCCCGCGAGGAGCCGGTCGTTTCGGGCGAGCGCGCGAATACGCTGCAGCGTTTCCGGGTTGACGGCCTTCAGAAATGCCTCGCCGTGCTCGTCGGGCTCCAGCCCCAGGTGCAGGTCCCACACAATCCAGCCCAGCGAGCGTCGCCGCTCGCACTCACTGTGGAACTCGCGGCTTAGCGGAACCTGAATGTTGAACGTTTCAGCGCTCAGCCAGATGTTCTCACGATCGTGGTCGATGCGGTTCAGCGCTTCGAGATTGGCCAGCGTGGTGTTGGCCAGGATGCGGGCGTAGGCCTCCTCGGAGGCCTTGCGATCATTCCAGACTCCCAGATAGCCCGCTGTAAGCGCCGTCCACGCTGGCTCGTTGACGGCGGTGAAGTAGTGCAGCGCCGGATACCGCGCGAGAAACGCTTCAACGTAGCGCACAAAATGTGCGATCCAGGCGGGATCTTCGTAACCGTGGCAGAAGTCCGGCTGCCCAAAGTGCAGCAGGTCGATAATGGGGATAAGGCCCGCGGCATCGCACGCAGCGAGGGCAGCGTCCCACTGTCGCCAGTCGTAATGGCCCGGTTGCGGTTCCGCCAGGCGCCATGGCATGCCGTAGCGGACATGTTTTACACCGAGGCTGGCAATATCCAGCAGGTCGCTCCGCTGGTGTTGCAGGTGCCCGCTTAACGCCAGTTGGTCTATGCGCTGCGGCTGCCCATGGTTGAGCACCCAGGGGTCGGAGGATTCCTCACCCACTGACCAGAGGAAGTCCGGCAGGTTGGGGCCAGGTTCAACGCCTTTGTGGGACTCGCGAGCCCGTGTGCGAAGTGGTGCTTTGGGTGCGTGTGTTGTCGCCATGCCGCCTCTTTGTCTCCTGCGCCGTAGCTTCCCGAACAGGGCGCCCTGTTTGGAAAATAATTATTTTCATAAGAATGATTGGCGCAACCCGGCTTGTCAATGCCGACAGTGCTGAAAGGAGCCGTGTGTGCGCTTCACGCGAGCCGCAGACGTCCCGGGGGACTCAGCTCGATGTTTTGCCGTGCAGCGCGCTGTAGCGCGGCTGGTCGATGAAACACTGCGTGGCCACGGTCTGGCGCAGATGCTCGCCGAGGCCGGGTGTGGTCAGCGGCAGGTCGTCACGCAGGCGCATCACCAGTTGCCTGCGTAGCGTGTCGAGGTCCTTCTCGCTCTCGCCCAGCAGGTCTTGCAGGCGCGAGAGCTCGGCGCAACGCAGCGCGTCGCCGTACTGCAGTTCGCGCTGTGCAATTCGCAGCGAATTGGCTGCAACCTTCGCCAGGAAACCTCCGTGCGCATCGAGTTCGGCGGCGACCCGGGTTTTCAGGAACGAAGCAACGCCCTCCAGGAGTTCCGCAGGCATGGGCAGCTGGGTGCCCGCGCCGATGGATGCTTGTGTATCGGGCAGCTCGAACTCGCCCGGCAGCAGCAGGTTGACGCAGTCCATCTGCGCCTCGGATGATCGCCGGCCGATCACGGGGCGCTCCAGGCTGGGGGTCTCGCCGCTGCGCCAGGCGGCGGCCATTTGCAGGGTGGCGACGGCCCACCAGAACGAGCCGAACACCTGCCAGTAGCGCAGTTCCTGCGGTGTTACCGCCAGGCCTGACGCCGCGTTGTAGCCGGCCAGGAGGTCTTCAATGGTGCCGAAGCCGCCCACCGGCAGCTCGCTGTTGCCGAAACGCCATGAATTCACGCAGAGCCAGCCCAGGTCGCGCAGCGGGTCGCCGACATGCGCCAGTTCCCAGTCGAGAACGGCGTTGATCCCCCGCGTCGACAGCATCAGGTTGCCGTTGCGAAAATCGCCGTGCACCAGCGTCATGCGCGAGTCGGCGGGCAGGTTCTCTCGCAGCCAGCGCCAGCTGTAGTCAATCATCGGTACGGGAACATCGAGCGTACGGTAGTGATTCCAGGTTTCATCGATGAGCGATGCGGGAGTCATGACCGGCAGCGCCTGGGCAAGACCGGCTGCCTGCCAGTCGAGGGCGTGAATGCGCGCGAGAATCTCACCGCAGCGCCTGGCAAGGCCGGGACGCACTGCGGTGAATTCGTCACCGTGGACGATTTTCATCCCCAGCGTTTCACCGTCCAGCCAGTCCATCAGGAAGCCCTCCCCGAGTCCGTCGGTCGCTTGCAGTACATAGCGGACGACCGGACCGGGTACATCACTTTCCCTGACGAGTTGCAACAGGCGCGCCTCTACCGCCAGCGGCAGGCTGCCGAGGCCGTTTCCGGGCGAGGCGGTGGGTTGCGCGCGGCGCAGGGCGAAGCGCCTCTCGCCGCTGCTGCAGTCGCAGGTGATGCGCCAGGTTTCCTGGCTGGCGCCGCTGGTGAGTTGCTCGCAGTGGGTGAGTGCCAGGAAGCCCGGCACCGCGCGGGCCATGACCGCCTGCAGCGCCGTCTCGAAATCACCTGCCATGCGCGCTCAGCTCACGCCCTTGGGCTTGCGTTCACGCATGAAACCGAACAGGTAGCCGGCGACGCGGCGCATCTGGATTTCCTCCGTGCCCTCGGTGATGCGATAGCGACGGTGATGGCGATAGATATGCTCGAAGGGTTTGTAGCGCGAGTAACCCATGCCACCGTGTACCTGCATGGCCTGGTCGGCGGCTTCGCAGCAGAGCCGGTTGGCCTGGTAGTTGCACATGGAGACTTTGTCCGACACCGAGAAGGCGCCCTGGGTATCCATCAGCCAGGCGGTTTTGTGAATCAGCGCGCGCAGCATTTCGCAGCGTGACTGCAGTTCCACCAGCGGAAATTGAATGCCCTGGTTGGTAGACAGGGGCTTGCCGAACGGCTTGCGCGCGTTGGCATGGCTGACTGATTCATTGATGCAGTATTGCGCCGCGCCAAGGCTGGATGCGGCCTGTCGGATGCGGTTCTCGTTGAAGAAGTGCTGCGCCACCTGCAGCCCGCGACCTTCGCCGCCCAGTATCGCGGTGTGTGGTACGCGCACGTCGGTGAAGCTCACGCGCGCGTGGTCTGAGGGCATATTGAAGGTCCAGAGATACTCCTCGACCTTCAGGCCGGGTGACGGCATGGGTACCAGGAACGCGGTGATGCCCTGGGCGTCACCGTCCTCGCCGGAGGTGCGCGCCATCACCAGGTCGGCCCTGGCCGTGTGCACGCCGGTGTTCCAGGTTTTTCGCCGTTGATGATCCAGTCGTCACCGGCGCGGGTGGCGCGCGTCTGCATGTGCGTGGCATCGGGCCGTGCTCCGGTTCGGTAATGGCAACGGCGAAGCCCGCGCGCGCGTTTTTCAGGTCGTCCAGCCACTCGGCCCGTTGCGCCTCACTGCCGTACTCCAGCATGAGCAGCAGCCCCACGTTGTTGCCGACAATGGAGTGTTCATTCTGCAGGTCGTTGTGCAGGCCCAGGCCTTTTGCGGCGAGATGTTCGCGGATAATCGCCATGCCCAGATTGCTGCCGTCGCGCCCACCGTGTTCAGCGGGAAACGGATAGCTGTAGATCCCCGCGGCGATGGCCAGCTGCCGGGCCTCTGCCAGCAGGGCTTCCCAGTCGGCGTTGGGCAGGCCCTGCCTGTCCCAGTCCGTACGCGCGTCCTCGCGGCGGTGGTCGAAAAAACGCTGGTTGTCGTCGCGTGCCTGCAGCGGCGCTATCTGCTGCTCGATGAAATCATCCAACTCGTCGAGAAAGGCCGCAATCTCGCTGGGTATGCTGAAGTCCATGCTGTCGATCCCGTAACAGGGTGTTAATCGCGCGGGTGATCCAGCAGCCATTCCACGAGGGCGTCGGAGCCGGTGTCGGACCAGGGCGCGGGAATGTGTACGCCGTCAATGATCGTCCACAGTTCAACCGCGGTCTGGCCCAGGCAGCCCGGGTATTCAGTGACCACGGTCTCCTCACCCGGCTGGCTTTCTATCAGGTCCAGGCTGCCCCCGGCGCGCGCCCGTGCCACGTCACAGCCGCCGAGCACCGCGAACCGCTCGGCGGTTTCGACGGCGCCCGGGTAGGCGTCCGCCACGCCGTTATAGAAAATCGTATCGTCGTTGTCGCCATGGATGGCCGCAACGCTCACCCTGCGTGTGGCGGGCGCGCACTGCATCTCATCGGCGAAGGTCGAACCGGCCAGGCTCACCACCGACGTAACAATTTCAGACGCCTCGCAGGCCATGCGCAGCGCCATGAAGCCGCCGTTGGAGTGCCCGAGCAGGCCAACGCGAGTGGGGTCGATACTGTAGGTCGCGGCGGCTTCCTCGATCAGGCCGCTGATGTAGGCCACATCGTCGATGGCCTGCTCCTCGGGTGTGCGCGCGCAGCAGGCGGCAGTGGCGTTCCAGAAACGCCTGCCCCCGCTGTTCAAGGTGCCGTCGGGCATGACCAGCACGATCTGCTTGCTGTCTACACGGCTGTCCAGACCCATGTACAGTGCCTGGATAATGCCGTTGGCGCCAAAGCCATGGAGCAGTATGAGTAGCGGGTAGCGCGTGTTGGTGTTGTAATCCACCGGTATCTGCACGGCTGCCGGGCGATCGCCGCCGATGGTCAAGGGTGGGTTGGAGACGCAACGACCGGTGTCGGCGCAGCCCTGCAGGGTGCTGCCGCCGCTGAAACCGCTGTCGCTGCCATCGCTGCAGCCTGCCAGGAGGGCGCCTGCGAGGCATAGGCCCGCCAGGGGGCGAGAGAATGATGCGGCGAACTGGGTGAGTCGGGTGCTGGGCATTATTGTTGTCTCGTGTTGTCAGGTCCGGGACGCCAGTATAGGGTAAAGGCGAAGGGTTCTCGACTGCCATGGGCTCGGCGTGCCGCCGGAACTCCCTGCGGTTCGCGGGTTCAAATACAGCGTCAGACCGGGCAACGCCTGGAACAGTTACAAGCCGGAGAGCAGCATGAAAGCGACCTCAGACGATCAGTTACACCCGGTGCAGGCGCGCCGCCGATCACCGGCACTGCTGGTGATGGGTGTGGTGGTGGCGGCGCTGGCAGCGTTCCTGTTGTTGCGTGGCGGCGACGACGCCGATGACTCCGCGCCGGCGGGTGCGAGCTCATCCGCGGGGGTGCCCGCTCCCCCGGTGGCGGCCTTGCCGCCGGCACCGGATATACCGCGCCAGCCGGTGACCGTGGTCGCGCCATCGCCTGCGCCCGCCGCCGAAGAGGCACCCGAGCCGGCGCCGCCGCCCACCGCCGAAGAAGCCGACGCGATGCTGCTTGGCACGCTGCAGGCGTCATCGCTGGAGCCGCAGCTGCTGGCGCTTCTGAATGTTGCGCACCCGCTGGATGTCAGTGTGGCGATGGTGGACTGGCTGGCGCAGGGTGTGGTGCCGCGCAAGCTGCTGGCGGTGCCCGCGCTACCGGCTTTTCCGGTGACCGAGAATGACGACGGGCAACTGGTGATGGGCGATGCCGCCTATGCCCGTTACGACGGCCTGGCACGGGCGGTAGCCGCTGCGGACACCGCGGCGCTGGCAGCGGGCTTTCACAAACTCCGCCCATTGCTCGAAGGGGCCTACGGAAAGCTCGGGCTGGATGAAGACAAGTTCGACAACGCGCTGATACGCGCGCTCGACCAGGTGCTGGCCACGCCGGAAATTGCCGGGCCTATTCCGCTTGCGCGCAAGTCGGTGATGTACACCTATGCCGACCCTGCCCTGGAGCAATTGCCGGATGTGCAGAAACAGCTATTGCGCATGGGGCCCGACAACCTGCGAGTCATCAAGGAGCAGGCGCGCACGCTGCGGCAACAGTTGCTGGCCGAGTAACACCGCGCAGCCCCGGCGCGCGCCATGAAAAATGGTCGCGTTACTGCCGGGCCGCGGCACGCAGGCCGGGGAAGTCTATTTCCAGCAGGAAATCCGTCAACAGCGTGCGGATGCGTGCGCTGTCTGACTGCAGCATGACACTGTCCAGGAGCCCCTGCGCGGTGGGCAGGTCGAGGTGCTGAACCAGCCACTTGATGCGCGGCAGTTGCGCGGCGCTCATGCTCAGGGTGCGAATGCCCATGGCGATCAGCAGGATCGCTGCACCCGGATCAGAGGACATTTCTCCGCAGACGCTGACCGGGAGATCGAGCTGTTTGGAGATATCCGCGATGCGGGCGATCTCGCGCACAACCGCCGGATTGAAATAATCGTAAGACGCCGCCACGCGCGCGTTGTTGCGATCCACTGCCAACAGATACTGGCTCAGGTCATTCGTGCCGATCGAGATAAAATCAATCTGCTCGCGCCAGAGCGGTAGCTGCGCGATCGCCGCCGGCACCTCCACCATCACGCCAACGCGAGGTCGGACAACCGCGTGCCCTTCCTCCTGCAACTGGCTGAGAGCATCGCTGAGCAACTCTCGGAAACGCAGTAGTTCGCGTGTGGCGCTGACCATGGGCAACAGTATGCTCAGTGCGCCCGAGCCGCCATCGGCGCGCAGCATGGCGCGTACCTGTGTCATCAGCAGCGGCGAATTGTCCAGGCAGAAGCGAATGCCGCGCCAACCTAGCGCGGGATTCTCCTCACGTATGGGAAAGTAGGGCAGCGCCTTGTCGCCGCCGATATCCAGTACGCGCAGATACACCGGCTTGCCCCGATACGCGTCCAGCACATGCCGGTAGATGTTGAGCTGTTCTTCCTCGGACGGAAAACCGTCGCGCACCATGAAGGGAATTTCGGTGCGATACAGCCCGATGCCCTCGGCGCCGGCATTCAGCCCGGGCGACAGATCCGCCAGCAGGCCGCTGTTGACATAGAGCGTGACACGCTCGCCATCCAGCGTGACGGCGGGTTTGTCGCGCAGATCCTGCAGGCGGCCGCGCACGGCCTGCTCCTGGGCGGCGAGGCGACGGTACTCTGTCTCGACACCGGGGGCGGGGTTGACCAGTACGTTGCCGAGGTTGGCATCCACGATCATCTGTGCGCCCTGTGCGATGGCGCGCGCGCGACCAATGCCCATGACCGCCGGTATGCCCAGCGCATTGGCGAGGATCGCGGTGTGCGACATGCTCGAGCCCTCCAGACAGACCACGCCGCAGAGCGAATCCCGGGGCGTGGCGGCGATGTCCGACACCGACACCTGGTTGCCAACGAGTATCAGCGGCGTGCCCGGCGCGTGCGTGTGGGTGGAGGCGTGGGTGCCGCGCCAGCTGCTGTACAGGCGGTTGCCGAGGTGGCGGATATCCTCGTGTCTCGCGCGCAGGTAAGGATCGTCCATAGCCATGAACAGGTCGGCATAGTGCTGCACAACAGACCGCAGCGAAGAAGGCAGGTCTCGTCCGGCGGCGATGGCGCGTTCCACACCAGAAACCAGCGCCGGGTCGGCGAGTAGCATGTGATAGGCGTCGAAAATCGCGGTGACCTCGCTCGACAGGGCCGAGCCGAGCATCGACTGTTCCCGGCTTACATCGTCCTGCACGCGCGCCAGCAGCGCGTGCCATTCCTGCGTCACGCTGCCCGGGTCGATGCAGGGAGAATCCACCACCGAGAACAGATCGCTGTCATCGCACAGTTGAGCGATGCCCATGCCGATACCGGGCGCGCCGCGCACGCCGTGAAAGATCTGCGGCGGCGTAAGGCCGGCGGCCTGCCAGTCGGACCAGGCCGCCACGACCAGCGCGAGCTGGGCGCTCAGGGTCACCAGGAACGCCTCTTCCTCGGGCGACAGCTGGCGTGGCTCCAGGCACTGCACGGCGAGTACACCCACCGTGTCTCCCGCGCGCACCAGCGGCACCGCGCAGAAACTGCGGTAGTTCTCCTCGCCGATATCGGGCACGTGCACGAAATTGGGGTGCGCGTCGGGGTTGATGATATTCAGAGGGTGGCGGGTGCGTGCCACCAGCCCGATCAGGCCCTTGCCGGCTTCCAGGCGCGTGCGACCGATGGCCTGTCGTCCCAGCCCATGGCTGGCTACCAGCACCATATCGGCGTTGTCGCCGGCCAGGTACAGCGAGCACACGTCCACGCCCATTTCCTGTTGAATGGAGTCGACGATGAGATTGACCTGTTGTTCAGGTGTCGCGGCTTCCGCCGCTGCCTGCACGATGCGCGTGAGTTCGAGTATCAAGCCCATGTGACAGCCCGCCGGGCGCTGTGGGTTAAACGCTGAGTGTGCAGCGTGCCCCTGCGGTTTCCAATAGTGCGGGTAAGAATATTTGCAGCCTGTGTCAAAAAGTACCCTGTCTGTCCGGCTCCGCTGGTAACGGCAGCTGGGGCGTCTGGGCCGCCGGTGGAAAGATCTTTTGTGGAAACTCACGGTTACCGCGATCCAGTTTGATCACCGGCTTTTGCAGGATCAGGCTGTTGGGGTAGGTAATCAGGTTGCCCTGCGCGGTGCGGATAAGCACATGGAACAGGCTGATTTCCTCCACTTCGCCCGACAGGTCGAAATCGGAATCGGTGACCTTGATGAGATCGCCCACGCGGTAGGGGAAGCCGAAGAAAATCACCAGGCTCGCAGTGATGTTGCTCAGGATAGACCACTGGGCGAACAGGGCCACGCCAATCACTGCGAACACCGAAGAGAGAAAGAGCGATAGCTGGCCGTAGCCGAGGCCAAGTAACAGGCAAACTACCAGCACCAGCGCGGCGAACAGCGCGATGTTGGTGGTTTTTTCCAGGTAGATCACCCGGCTCTGGGAGACGTTCTTGCTGTGCCCGATGCGCCGTATGGCGGCGCTGCTGGCGCTGCGCACGAACAGGTAGGTGACGATGCATATCGCGATGGCGAGTATTTTCACGGGCGTTGTCTCACGGTGTTGCAGAGGGCGGTCGAGTGCCGCCGTTCGCGTTGTCTGGTGTCGGCGCGGTCTTTGTCGCGTCGGCGTCGTGGGCGGGTTCCGGCGTGTCATCGCTGGCGCGCGGGTCGAGCCCGAACGATGCGGGCGCCGCGTCCACGCCGGCCGCGGCAAAGGGTATCTGTTCGTCAACGGTAATGTCGCGCGGCAGGCGCAGCTGGCGCGCCAGGTACAGTGCGAACAGGCCGCACATCAGGCTGAACGACCAGAACAGCGATGTGGCAGCATAGTGCGTCATGAGCTGGCCGAGCAGCAGCGGGGCGACCGCGGCGCCGAGCGCATTGAGCAACAGCACGGTGGTGCCGACGGCGACGAACTCGCTGGCGTCACTCACGTCCGCGGCAGTCGCCAGTGAAATCGCATAGAGCGGCATGACGCAGGCGCCAAACAGCGCAACCACCGGCAAGAACCAGCTCTGGCCGGTACCCACTGCGACAGCCGCCGACGTGACCAGCCCGCCGATCGCGAGGAAGCACAGCACGCGGCGACGGTCGATGCGGTCGGACAGCCAGCCGATGGGATACTGCATCAGCGCGCCGCCCGCGATGGCAGCGCTCATGAACAGGGTGATTTCCATTTGCGTTGCGGTATAGCGCTGCGCGAATACCGCGCCCAGCGACCAGAAGCTGCCGGCGACCAGGCCCGACAGCAGCGCACCGGCGAAGGCCGACCGCGAGCGATTCAGCAGCAGCGAGAACCCCGTGCTGGTGGGTGCTACCGGTTCGGGCGCCAGGCGGCGCGTCAGTCCCACGGGAATAATCGCCAGCGCCATGCACAGGGCCGCCACCATGAAGGGTATGGCGGTGTCTACCGGCCCCACGTTGATCAGGAACTGGCCGCCGGTCATGGCCGTCAGCGTGATAAACGTGTAGACCGCCAGAATGCGCCCGCGCGAGGAGGCGCTTGCCTGGCTGTTCAGCCAGCTCTCGACCACGGTGTACAGGCCACAGATGGCGACGCCGGTGAGAAAGCGCAACCAGAGCCACAGCGCCCAGTAGCTGACCATCTCCAGGCTGAGAATGGCGCTGATCATGATCGCGGTGAGCACCGCGAACCCGCGGATATGGCCGATGCGGGCAATGATTTTCGGGATGGCCAGGCAGCCGACCACGAAACCGAGAAAGTAGCAGGAGGCGCTGATGCCGATAATCAGATCCGAGAGGCCGCTGCCGGTGCCGCGCAGGGGCAGCAAGGTGAGCTGCATGCCATGCCCGACGAGCAGCAGTGCAGTGGAAAATAGCAGTGAGACAACGCTGAGAAGGACTTTCACGAGAACCTGAATGTTGCGGGTGACTTTGGCCAGGCCCGGGGCGTGGCATGTGCGTGCAAGCAAGGCCGGCGCAGGACAGGCGCCAGGCGGCTACTTTCTTGAAAGACGATACTACACTACTATCATGGGTCAGATCATTCGCCAGCCATGAAGTGACCCTCAAGCCGTGGAATTCAAGGATTATTACCAGATTCTCGGGGTGAAACCCGACACCGACACCAAGGATATCAAGGCCGCCTATCGCAAGCTGGCGCGCAAGTACCATCCTGACCTGAACGCCGGCGACGAGGCGGAAGAGAAGTTCAAGGAGGTGGCCGAGGCCTGGGAAGTGCTGCGTGACGACACACGGCGCGCCGAGTACGACGAGTTGCGTCGCTATGGCGGCAGGCGTCCCAGCGATTTCGAGCCGCCACCCGGCTGGCGCTCCGCCGCGGAAGGCGAAACCCACCATTTCAGCGGCGATTTTTCCGAGTTTTTCAACTCGATGTTCGGTGGCGGGTTCGAACAGGGATCGCGCGCGCGGCCCATGCGCGGCCAGGACGTGGAAATCGAGATGCCGGTATTCCTGGAAGAAACCCTCGAGGATTGCAGCAAGCCGGTGTCCTACCGGCTGCCGGTGTACGAGCGCGGCGGCGTGCGCCACATGGATAAATCCCTCAAGGTCACCATCCCGGCCGGCACCATGGATGGCGAGCGCATTCGTGTCAAAGGCCAGGGCGCGCCGGGCATGGGCGATGGCACGCCGGGCGATCTTTACCTGCACATACGTCTGGTGCCGCACCCGCTGTTCGATGTCGAGGGCCGCAATCTCACCATTACTGTCCCTGTGACGCCCTGGGAGGCGGCGCTCGGTGCGCGCGTGGTGGTGCCCACCCTGAGCGGCAGGATCAACCTCACCATCGCCCCGGGCAGCCAGTCGGGCCAGCGGCTGCGCATTCGCGGGAAAGGCCTCGTGGGCAAGCTGGGCACTGGTGATCTGTACGCCATCCTGAAAGTGGTGATGCCGAAGAACGCCTCTGCCGAGGTGCAGGCGCTGTGGCGCGAGCTGGCGGAGAAAGCCGACTTTGACCCGCGCGCGGAATGGGAGGACGCGTCATGAAAGGTGCCTGGGTGCGCGTGAGCGCGATGGAGTTCTGTGAGTGCGAGGGCGTTCATCACAACGTCGTGGTGGAACTGGTGGAGTTGAATATCGCCACGCCGGTGGAAGGGGAGCAGGTGCAGGACTGGGTGTTCGATGATGCCGGTGCGCGCTGGCTGCGCAAGGCGCTACGCCTGCAACGCGAGCTGGAACTCGATTGGATAGCCATCGGCATGCTGATCGACCTGATGCGTGAGCGCGAACAGCTCCGGCGCGAGAACGCCGGTCTGCAGCGCGCGCTGGCGCGTTTCCTGGTCGATTAGACGCTCGCTTCCGCGCCGCGGGCAGGGCGCTTTCCGCCGGCGCCCGATCAGCTCCCCTGCGGCGCGCTGCCGGTGAGGTGCAGCGGGTCCAGGAGCGTTTTCAGCTCATCCTCTTCGATATCCGTTTCTTCCAGCGCCACGGCCAGCACGGGTCGCTGCTCCTGGTAACAGCGCTTGGCAATCCTGGCGGCCGCCTCATAGCCGATACGGGAATTCAGTGCCGTCACCAGAATCGGGTTGCTCGCGAGCGACGCTTCGATGCGCGCGTGCTCCACGCGGAAGCCGCGCACCGTGTCCTGTAGTGCCCTGCAGGCCCAGGTCAGGCCGCCGATGCTGGCGTCCAGCTTCTCGGCGATCAGCGGCAGCATCACGTTGAGCTGGAAATTGCCGGCGCCTGCCGCCACTGCAATAGCGGCGTCGTTGCCGGTGACATCCGCGCACACCATGAGTACCGCCTCCGGTAATACCGGGTTCACCTTGCCCGGCATGATGGAAGATCCGGGCTGCAGCGCCTCCAGCGTAATCTCGCCCAGGCCCGAAAGCGGCCCGGAGGACATCCAGCGCAAGTCGTTGCTGATTTTTGCCAGCACCGTGGCGAGTCCGCGCAGGGCCGATGAGCACTCCAGGGCCGTGTCCTGCCCGGCCATGCGCGAGAACGGGTTCGGGCAGGGGCTGACCTCGACGCCGGCCGTCTCCGACAGTCGGGCGGTGAGAGCGACGGCAAATCCCTGAGGTACATTGACGCCGGTGCCCACCGCCGAACCGCCAATCGGCAATAAACGCAGCCGAGGGAGCAACTGTTCGATGCGTGCCGTGGCTTCCTGCAACTGGTACGCCCAGGCACCGAGTTCCTGCCCCAGAGTGAGCGGCATGGCGTCCATCAGGTGGGTGCGACCGGTTTTCGCCACGCCCAGTAGTTCACAGCGGCGTTCCAGCACGCAGGCGGTGAGCGCGCTGAGCGCGGGCATGAGCGCGCCGCCCAGCCCTTGCAGCGCGGACAGGTGGATACAGCTGGGAATCACGTCGTTGCTGCTCTGGCTACAGTTGACGTGATCGTTGGGGTGCACCGTTTTCCCCAGCGCCTCGCTCGCCAGTCGCGCGAGCACCTCGTTCATGTTCATGTTGGTGCTCGTGCCCGAGCCGGTCTGGAATACGGATAAGGGAAACTGATCCTGCCATTCCCCCTCGGCCACGCTGTCGGCGGCATGCTGGATGGCCGCCGCGATATGAGCTTCCAGCGCCTCGCAGCGCAGATTGGCAAACGCCGCTGCCGACTTGATGCGCGCCAGGTTGCGAATGAAGGCCTGCGGCATTCGACGCTGCCCGAGTCCGAAGTTGTCGATAGCGCGTTGAGTTTGCGCGCCGTAGAGCGCCTGTTCCGGCACCTGCACTTCGCCCAGGCTGTCGCGTTCGATTCGGTGATTCATCGTGCTCGCTCCTGCTATAGTTAGGGGGAGATGCGCCGCCTGTGATTCTCGCGTCGCGACCCACGCTGCTCGCCGCGAATGTCGCCCGACCCTACAGACGCTGTGTAACGATCATGAAACGAAAAGGAATCCGCTGCAATGAGTACCCGCTACAGCACTGAGAGCCGCCTGCAGGTCAACGGGCGCGACTACACGATCTTTTCCTTCGATGCCCTCAAGGACATCGGCAATGTACAGGCCTTGCCCTTCTCACTGAAGCTGCTGCTGGAAAACCTGCTGCGCCATGGCCGGGAGGACTTTGTGTCCGACGAGGATATTGAAGCGCTGCTCAAATGGGATCCGCGCGCCGAACCCGCGCAGGAGATCGCGTTCGTGCCGGCACGCGTGCTGTTGCAGGATTTTACCGGCGTACCGGCGATCGTCGACCTCGCCGCCATGCGTGACGCCATGCTCGATCTCGGCGGGGAGGCAGCGCGTATCAATCCGCTGTCGCCGGTAGAACTGGTTATCGATCACTCGGTGATGGTGGATTACTTCGGCACCGAGGACTCGCTGGAACGCAACACTGCGGTGGAGATCGAGCGCAACATGGAGCGTTATCGCTTCCTGCGCTGGGGGCAGTCGGCTTTCGACAACTTCCGCGTGGTCCCGCCGGGCACCGGTATCGTGCACCAGGTCAACCTGGAATACCTCGCGCGCGGCGTGTTCGCCGCCGAACGCGAAGACGGCGCCACCGTGGCCTACCCCGATACCCTGGTGGGTACCGATTCCCATACCACCATGATCAATGGCCTGGGTGTGCTCGGATGGGGCGTCGGCGGTATCGAGGCGGAGGCTGCGATGCTTGGCCAGCCGGTGACCATGCTGATTCCACAGGTCGTGGGATTTCGTCTCAGCGGCCGGCTGGCCGAGGGCGCCACGGCGACGGATCTGGTGCTGACGGTAACCGAACAGCTGCGTGCGCACGGCGTGGTAGGCAAGTTCGTCGAGTTTTTCGGCCCCGGAATCGCCGCGCTGAGCCTGGCCGACCGCGCGACGATCGCCAATATGTCGCCCGAGTATGGCGCAACCTGCGGCATCTTCCCGGTGGACGAAGAAACCATCAATTACCTGCGTCTTACCGGTCGCGAGGAAAGTGAACTCGCGCTGATCGAGGCCTACATGAAAGCCATGGGCATGTGGCACACGCCGGACGCGCCGCCGGCGCATTACAGCGCGGTGCTGGAACTGGATCTCGCAGACGTGGTCCCCTGTATCGCGGGACCCAAGCGCCCCCAGGATCGTATTCCACTCACGGCCGCCGCCGGCTCCTTCGATGCCACCCTGCAGGAATTCCAGGCGCTGAATACGGCCGATATCACCGAGAGCGACTGGGCCGAAGAGGGTGGCGCCGTGGTCGAGCCGCAGGCGCAGCAGGGCGTCGAGGTGGCGCGCGGCGACAGCCGTTTCACGCTCGAGCATGGCGCGGTGGTGATCGCGGCCATCACCAGTTGTACCAACACATCCAACCCGGCGGTGCTGATCGCCGCGGGCCTGCTGGCGCGCAAGGCGCGCAAGCTGGGCCTGCGCACGCAGCCCTGGGTAAAAACCAGCCTCGCACCCGGCTCCAAGGTCGTGACCGAGTACCTCGAAAAGACCGGCCTGATGGACGATCTCGAAGCGCTGGGCTTCTATCTCGTGGGCTACGGCTGCACCACCTGCATCGGCAATTCCGGGCCCCTGCCCGATGACATTACCGACGCTATTCACGCGGGGAACCTGCTGGTCAGTTCGGTGCTGTCGGGCAATCGCAATTTCGAGGGGCGGATTCACCAGGACGTGCGCGCCAATTACCTGGCCTCGCCGCCGCTGGTGGTGGCCTATGCGCTGGCGGGCAACATGCTGCGGGACCTGAACAAGGACGGCCTGGGCACGGGCAGCAACGGCGAGCCGGTGATGCTGGCCGATGTGTGGCCCACCTCCAGGGAGATTGGCGACCTGGTGGCCAGCAGCGTGGACCCGGAAATGTTCCGCGAGCGTTACAGCGACGTCTTTACCGGCAACGAGGTGTGGAACGGCCTGCCGGTTACTGACAGCGCGCATTTCGACTGGCCTGATTCCACCTACGTGCGCCAGCCACCTTTCTTTGACGGCATGCCGGCCGAGGCCAGTGCGCCGGGCGCCATCGAGAACGCGCGCTGCCTGGTGAAAGTCGGCGACAGTATCACCACCGACCACATTTCACCGGCCGGCGCTATCGCCGTGGACAGCCCGGCGGGTGAGTACCTGCAGGCGCAGGGCGTCGCGCCGGACGATTTCAATTCCTACGGCTCACGCCGCGGCAACCATGAGGTGATGATGCGCGGCACCTTCGCCAATGTGCGCCTGCGCAATCAGCTGGCGCCCGGCACCGAGGGAAGCTGGACAACCTGCTTTCTCGATGGTGAGCAGACCTCGATTTACGCGGCCGCCCAGCGCTACGCGGAGGCGAAGGTGCCCCTGGTGGTGCTTGCCGGCGAGGAGTACGGTACCGGCTCATCGCGCGACTGGGCGGCGAAAGGCCCGTCGCTGCTGGGCGTGCGCGCGGTGATCGCCGGCAGCTTCGAGCGTATCCATCGATCCAACCTGATTGGTATGGGTATCCTGCCGCTGCAGTTTGCCGACGGCGAGAGCGCCGACAGCCTCGGTCTCAGCGGTGATGAGCACTTTGATATCGCCGCGGTCACCGTGGGGCAGGACACCGTGGAGGTGGTCGCGCGGCATGCGGAGCGCGGCGAGACACGCTTCACCGCGCGCATCCGCATCGATACGCCGAACGAGTTTGCGTACTTCGAGAACGGCGGCATCCTGCATTATGTGCTGCGCCGGCTGGCGAAATCCGGGTAAGCGCCGCAGGCGATCGGCGTCGTTCAGGCAATGGGTGCCTCGCCGAGGTCCCCGTCCAGCAGGTCCGTCGGCTCGGGTTGCAGCTCTTCCTGGAAGCGCTCCACCTGGGCTTCCACGCGGCCCACTTTCTTGCCGTAGTGGGCGATGTGGAAGGTGGCGTCGCCCTCATACACCAGCGGCAGGTTGGTGCGCCCGATCACCACGCCCGCATCGGGGGCGAGAACCTCGGTTTCGCGGCTGCCCAGCGGGTCGGCCACCAGCGCAAGCCGCTGGCCCTGGGCCACTTTGGCGCCCAGCGGCACCAGGGTGCGCAGGATGCCGCTGTCGGGTGCCCGCACCCAGGCGGTGCTGTTGCTGATGGTGGGAGCAGGGCCCGGCCGCGTGCGGCGGCTGGCGCGCAGCATGCCGAGCGCGCGCATCACGTTGATCACGCCCTGCACGCCGGCACGTATGTACATCTCTTCAAAGCGCAGGGCCTCGCCGGCCTCGTACAGGATCACGGGAATACCGGCTTCGCCGGCGCAGTCGCGCAGTGAACCGTCACGAATCTTGGCGTCGATCACCAGTGGCACGCCGAAAGCCTCGGTCATGGCGCGGTTCACGGGGTTTTCCAGATCGGCCCGAATCTGCGGGAAATTGCTGCGGTGTCGTGCGCCCGTGTGCAGGTCGATACCGTGGGTCGAGTTCAGCACGATCTCGTTCAGGAACGTATGCGCCACCCGGCCTGCCAGCGACCCTTTCGGCGAGCCGGGAAACGAACGGTTCAGGTCGCGCCCGTCCGGCAGGTAGCGTGCGTGATGCATGAAGCCGTACACGTTGACGATGGGTATCGCCAGCAGCGTGCCGCGGATGCTCGCCAGCGCCTTGTGCCGCAGCAGTCTGCGGATGATCTCAACGCCGTTGATTTCATCGCCATGCAGCGCGGCGCTGACGAACAGCGTGGGGCCGGCGCGCTTCCCACGGATCACCTGCGCCGTGATCGAGAGGGTGTCGTGGGTGTACATCGGGGCAACCGGTATCGCGATCTCGCGACGTTCGCCGCGCGCTACCGTTTGCCCGCCGATGCGCAGCGCATCGCCCGAATCCGCCATGCGTTAACCTCGCGTCCTGCGACTGCCCTGTTCAGGGCGCGCGTTGTCTTCTATGAACTGAATAATTCGGGCGGCCACGTCCTTGCCGCTGGCCTCTTCGATGCCTCGCAGGCCCGGAGAGGAGTTGACCTCCATAATCAGCGGCCCGCGCGAGGAGCGCAATATGTCCACGCCGGCAACCTGCAGGCCCATGGTTTGTGCGGCGCGCACGGCGCTGCTGCGCTCCTCGGGTGAAAGGCGCGTGACGCGCGCGGAGCCACCGCGATGCAGGTTGGAGCGGAACTCCCCTTCGGGCGCCGAGCGTTCCATGGCCGCCACCACTCGCCTGCCGATCACGAAAGCGCGCACATCCGAGCCGCCGGCCTCCCTGATGAACTCCTGTACCAGGAAGTCGGCACCCAGTTCGGTGAACGCATCAATAACCGACTCCGCCGCTTTCGCGGTTTCCGCGAGCACCACGCCGCGGCCCTGCGTGCCCTTGAGCAGCTTGAGCACGACCGGCGCGCCGCCCACCAGCTTGATCAGGTCGCGGCCGTTCTGTACATCGTGCGCGAAGCTGGTCATGGGCATGCCCAGTTCCTTGCGCGAGAGCAATTGCAGCGCGCGCAGCTTGTCGCGCGAGCGACCCAGGGGAATGGATTCGGTGAGGCAATACACACCCATCATTTCGAACTGACGGATGACCGCGGTGCCATAATCCGTGATAGACGCGCCAATGCGCGGAATCACCGCGTCCAGGTCTTCCAGTTTCTCGCCATTGTAGTAAATGGCCGGCGCCGACGCGTTGATATCGATGGTGCACTTGAGTGTATCGATAACGCGCACCGCGTGGCCCCTCGCCTCGGCCGCTTCCACCAGTCGACGGGTGCTGTATAGCTTTCTGTTGCGCGACAGAATGCCGATTCTCAATTTCATCGGGTGTTTTTCCCGGGGCTTGCGGCTCTCGCGCGGCTCGAGAGATAGGAGCGGGCGGGGTCTACCAGGTAGTGACCGCGCATCGCGGTTCGCCCGAGCAAAACGCGAAACTTCATGGTATCGCGGTCCGTCAGCGTCACCTCTACCCAGTGGCATTGCGCGCCGATTTGTATGGGCGTTTTGATCACGTAGCGCAGTTCTTCATGGCCGCCGGAGTCACGCACGATGCGTTGGTCGAGCACCGGCGCTTCGCAGGCGATTTCAAGCGTGCGGTCGTTCTGCAGCGGGTGCACCAGAAAGCGCACCCACGTGGCATCGCCGCGCGAGAAAGGTTCCAGGCCGCCGGTGTGCAGGGCGCTGGTGCGGGCCCCGGTGTCCACCTTGGCTTTGATGCGCGCGATACCCAGGTCGGGAAACCCCACCCATTCGCGCCACCCCAGTGTTTGTCGTTGCTGCATAAGTGCGGCTCGCGGCTGTCGTTCTGGCTGCCGCGGTTGCGCGGCTTGGTTTAGGCGCGGCTGCCTGTGCCGGGAGGCTGCTGCCAGGCGGGTGCATCCTGACGGATGCTGATCTGGCCGTCAACATGCACATCGCGCTGCGGGAACGCGATGACCACGGCATTCTCCTTGAACAGCGTGTCGATGCGGTAGCGCAGGTCGCTGCGTATCACCCGCGCGCCACGCTCCGCGTTGGACAGCACCCAGACGTACAGCTCGAACATCAGCGCGTTGTCGCCAAAATCATCGAAAATCACCGCATGGGGCGGCTCCGAGAGCACGTCCGGGTGCGCCGTCGCGGCCTCGTTGAGCAGCGCCGTGACCCTCTGCACATCGGACCCGTAGGCCACGCCCACGCGTACGGAGGTGCGCACCAGGTTGTCCATCAGGGTCCAGTTGGTCACGGTGTTTTCCAGCAGGTGGCTGTTGGGAAAGAGCACGTGCACGCCGTCTACCCGACGGATGCGCGTGGAACGCGTGTTGATACTTTCCACGGTGCCGCGGATATCGCCGAGTTCCAGGAAATCGCCGATCTTGATGGGCCGCTCCCACATCAGGATCCAGCCACTGATGAAATTGTTGAGGATGTTCTGCGCGCCAAAGCCGATGCCTATTGCGACCGCGCCCGAGATAAACGCAAAAGCGGCCAGCGGTATGTTCAGGAAATCCAGTACCATGAAGGCAAGAATCACGAAGCCGAGTACGAGATACGCGCGTGACAGCAGGTGCACGATGTCCGGGCTGACCTCGCGGGCCGTCAAACGGCGCCGCAGGAAGCGTGTGCTCCACACCACGAAGAGTATGCCCAGCAGCGCAAAGGCGATAACCGACAGCAGCTGGCCCAGCGTGAGCGTGGTTTCGCCCACCGTGAACAAGGGTTGTTGCAGGATGTCTGCGCTGATGTCCAAGCCATGCCTCCGGAGGGTGAGTGTACATCGGTCGTGCCGCACGCGGGTGCTGTAGGCATTCAACAACAAATGAGACATCGCCGCCAGCGTTGCGGTGCCGGCGTCGCACCCTCTAGAATGACGATTCAGGTGTTCGCCCGGGGAGGGCGCAGGCTTATGATCCGGGTAATGCTGAGCAGTGCCTCCGGCGCCACCACGCTAGGCGGTGACGCGCTGCTGGCGGACTGGCGCGCCGACCCGTCCTGTCGGCTGTGGCTGGATATCGAGGGCGAGCTGGGTCAGGCCGAGCGCGACCTGCTGCTCGGCCTGGGCTGCGATCCGCTGGCGATAGCGGATTGTTCGCGTGTGCGGCATCCGCCGAAGGTCGAGTATTTCAGCGACAACACGTTCATTCTGTTTCGCGGGATGGCCTCCCTTAACGACAGGCTGGAACTCGATCCGCAGCAGATCGGGATCTGGGTGGGCGACGGGTTTCTCATTACGGTGCATCGCGGTAAGTCGGTGAGTATCGAGCACTGCTGGGAACAGGACCAACAGGCCACCCGTGTCGATCTGCCCGCCGGGCGGGTACTGCAACTCATTCACTACGCCGGTGGACGCTATCTCGAGCGTCTGCTGAACTTTGAGGACAAACTCGCCGTGCTCGAGGATGGGATGCTGAGCCATCACTCCGAGTCCGACATGAAAGAGCTGGTGCTGTATCGCTCCCGCCTGCGCAAGCTGAGGCGGATCTTCAACTACCACCAGCGCCTGGCGCAGAGCCTGCTGGAAGACGGCAGCCCGCACATCGGGCAGGGCGAAGACGCGTTGCACCTGCGGCGCGATCTGTACGACCGCTGTGAGCGCGTGTACAGCCTCAGCAGCATGTATTATGAATTGTGCGGCGACCTCGTGGAGGGCTATATCTCCCTGAGCTCGCACCAGTTGAACCAGACCATGAAGGTGCTCACGATCATTTCAGCAATCTTCGTGCCGCTGACGTTTCTCGCCGGCATCTATGGCATGAACTTCAACTACATGCCGGAGCTGAACTGGCGCTACGCCTACTTCGTCCTGCTGGGCTTGATGGTCACCGTGGCGGCAACCCTGTACTGGGTATTCCGACGCATTCGCTGGCTGTAGTGCGGGCGCGGCGCGCGCCTCGGTCCATGCTGACCGGGTTGCCGCGCGAGCCGCTATGCGCCGAGCGCCCTGAAACTCATGTAGCCCACGAACACCAGGATAAACGCGGCCCCGGTTTTGCGTTCCATGCGGCGTTCGCCGTAGAGAAACACCGGAATGATGATGGCGGCGAACAGCAGCGACAGGCAGATGTCCAGTACGCCGCCCTCGGGAATCGGCAACGGATGCACCAGTGCGCTGGCCGGCAGTACGATCAGCGCATTGAAAATGTTCGAGCCCACCACGTTACCCACGCACAGATCTGACTCGTTTTTCATCGCGGCGATGACCGAGGTCACCAGTTCCGGCAGGCTGGTGCCCACGCCCACGATCAGCATGCCGATAATCACCGGCGGCACGCCCAGCGCGGTGGCCATGGCAGCGCCGTGCACGATCGTCATGTGGCCGCCGAAGCCCAGCCCCGTGATGCCTGTGACGATCAGCGCGATGCCTGCCCCGAGCGACATGCCCTGCGCATGCGGCAGCGTGTCCTCGATCTCGCGCACATTCTCCAGCAGTGGATCCTGGCTTTTAAACAGCACATCGCCGGCGGTGGTGTAGGCGAACACGGTAAACAGCAGCAGGAGTATCAGCGCGTCGGCGGCGTCGAGTCGGGCAGGTTCTCCCAGCAGCGGTGCGTCGAGCATCATCACGATCAGCACGCTGGTGCCGAGCAGCAGCAGGGGAATCTCGCGGCGCACGATACTCCCTTCGATCGACACCGGTTTGACCAGCGCCGCGAGGCCCAGCACGAGGCCGATATTGGTCAGGTTGGAGCCGGCAACATTGCCGAAGGCCAGAGCGGTTTCACCGCGCAGCGCGCCGATGATATTCACCACCAGTTCCGGCGAACTGGTGCCGAACGCGAGCACCGTGAGGCCGATGACAAGGGGCGGCACCCCGAGGCGGCTGGCCACGCTCGAGGCGCCGCTGACCAGTGCGGTACCGCCGGCCAGCAGCAGCGCCAGCCCGCAGATCAGAAGAAACAGAGTCACCGCCGGCGTATCCTGCCCCGCGTTGCGGGGTCTATCCGTGAGCCGAGCATACTAGCGGCAAGCGCGGCGCCTGTGCACTGTGAATAATGCGGTTCAGCCCAGTCCGCCGGCGTTGAAGACGGGCCACCGGGCGCCGATGGCGCTACCGTCGTAGACCGCGATGTCGCCAAACTGCAGAAACACGAATTCGCTCTGGGTAGGGCGCAGGAAAACCCAGTCATCCACCGCCAGGTTGATGCTTGCCGAGCCATTGAGCATTTCCTGGTTGGTGGAACGTCCGTAAAGGGCGTTGGTGACGAGGCCCGGGGGAGACACGGGTTCTGCCTTCCAGTAGCCGCCGTAAATGAAGAAGCTGCGCCCACGGTTTACGTTCCACAGGCGCTGCAGCGGGCCGAGGTTGATGCCGGGTATGCGCACGCCGTCGACGGTTTTCAGTACCGGCGTAGCGATCCAGGCCGCCGGCTGGTGGTCGGCCAGTGACGGTATGTCGAAATCCAGCGGTTTGACCAGGCAGGAGCCGGTGGCGAGTTCGTTGAAGGGGAACCGGCCTTCATCGTACAGCTGGTAGGTGGGGCTGCCGCCGGCGTTGAGCACAGCGTCGTCAGGCCAGGCGTCGGCGAGCTGTTGGCGGGCGACGCCGACATAATGCGTGTAGCGTTCCATCGCGGCGTCGCGGTAGCGCATGGGGTCGCCGGGCACCTTGACGACGTGCGGCTCGTAGCCCATGAAGCCGGCAAAGCGCAAGCGGGGGGAGGCCTGCAGGGTACCCAGCATGTCGAGGAGTTCGGTATCGCTGGTGACGCCGCCGCGGTGCAGGCCGACATCCAGCTCGATGCACGCGAGCATGTCGACGCCGGCGGCCTCTGCGAACGCCGCGTACTGCCGCGCGCGTTCGGGGGTATCCAGCAGCCAGCGCAGCTGGCGGGCGGGATCAAAGCCCCCGTTGCCAAGTGCCGCGTAAAAATTGCGCGCCGCCGCGACCGGCATGGGTTTGCCCAGCAGTACGTCGGCCTGCGGAAACCGCTCGGCCACCAGGTTGATAAACGGCTGGTGGAACAGCATGAGACGCTGGCTACCGGTCGCCGCCATCACGGTCTGCAGCAGATCGGGCGCTGGCAACGATTTGGCGACAATGCGGTAATCGAAGCGGTTGCCGATATGCGTTTGCAGCGTGGCGATGTTCCGGGAGAGGTGGTGCTGGTCTATCACCAGCGTCGGAGAGGCGCGCCCGGCCGCATCAAGCGCCCGGCTGAGCTGCTGGAAGTAGGGCGCGTGGCCCGCGCCCTTGTCCGTGGGACGCGCCAGCAGCGTCAACCCGGTAGCGCCCGCCAGTCCGCCCAGCAGCAGTGTGCGTCGTTTCATGCGGTAGACCCCGTCGTTAATCGAACAGCGATGCCAGGTAAGTATTCAGGAAGCGACCGCTCGGGTCGAGTGTCCTGCGCACCTCGTTGAAATCATCCCAGCGCGGGTAGAGCGCGCGAAAATCCTTGCGGTTGAGCGTATTCAGTTTGCCCCAGTGGGGGCGTCCGTGGTATTTGCGGAAGATCGGCTCGATGGTGTTGAAGTAGGGCGCGAAATCTTCCTCGAAATAGCGATGCACGGCAATGGAGCAGGATTCGCGGCCGTGGAAAGGGCTCAGCCACAGGTCATCCGAGCGGACGTAGCGAAACTCGATAGGGAAGAATACCTCGTGATGGTGCTTTTCCAGGGCACTGCGGATCTCCTTGAGCGCCGCAAGACCGTGTTCGCGCGGCAGGTGGTACTCCATCTCGTTGAAGCGTACGTTGCGCTCGCTGGCGTAGTTCTTCCAGGAGCGCTCAATGGTGATTTCGCTGTCCAGGGTGCGCATGTAACTACCCAGGATCAACTCGCGCAGTTTTGGCGTGCGCTGTAACCAGTCGCGAGCCAGCTTGAGATCTTCCGCACCTTCGTTGGGGTCGAGTTTGTCGGTGGCGGCCGCCGGCTCGTCCGTCAGGTCGTGGGTGTCGGTGAACCCCATGCCGGAAAACGGGACGTAGTAGAATTCGAAATTGCGGTGCGAGTCCGCCATGCTGTCTGCAAGCGCGACCAGCTCGTCGAACTCGCGCCAGACGGTTTCGCGCCGCAGGCTGTAGGGCGCGACATTCTGCAGGCGCACCTGCGTCACCACCCCCAGCGCGCCCAGTGACACCAGCGCCGCCTGGAATATCTCCGGGTTGCGCTGCGCGTCGCAATCGATGATGTCGCCGTTGGCGATAACCAGTTGCAGTCCGCGCACGGTGGTTGGCATGCAACCCAGGCCCGCGCCGGTGCCGTGCGTGGCGGTTGCCAGGCAGCCTGCCAGGGCCTGCTCATCCACATCGGGCATGTTTTCCAGCGCCTGGCCCACCGCTTCCAGCGGTTGGCCGATGTCGCCCAGGCGCGTGCCCGCCCAGACGGTAGCCTGCAGGCTCTCTGCCTCGTGACTGACCAGGCCGCTCAGTCGTGACAGGGAAACCAGCGTGCCGTCGGTGGGTACCAGCGGCGTGAATGAATGGCCCGCGCCGACCGGTCGCACGGTGCCACCGGCGCTTGCCAGCAGGTCTTGCAGTTCCGCCACGCTGCCCGGTGCCAGTCGTGCTTGTGGAATACACTGCTGCAGGCCGGACCAGTTCCGCCAGGGCAGCGGGCGCGGTGTCGTGGCCTGTGCAGCCAGCGCGCCGCGTGGCGCCGCGCTGATTGCTGCCGCGGCGAGGAGGGCAGCGAGCATGCCGCGTCGTCGGATCATGGGTTGGCGGGCGCGGTGGCCATGAAGGTGATCAGCGCTTCGAACTGGTCGGCGTTGCAATCCATGCACAGGCCGAAAGGCGGCATCCCGCCGATACCGTTGATCACGTTGTTGACCAGTACGTCCATGCCTTTCTGCATGCGCATGTCCCAGGCGGCGGCGTCGCCTGTCAGCGGCGACCGCGTGGCCGCCACCGTATGGCAGCTGCGGCAGCTGCGATTATAGATGGCCGCGAGTTCGGTATCCTCCGGCTGCAGCGTCCGGCTGGTGACTTCGCGCAGTTGGGCGTCTGAGCCGCTGCCTCCGTCACAGCCCGCGAGCGCCAGTGTGAGTGCCAGCAGGCTGGCGGTGACAAGCGTGAGTGGTGACATGCTGTATGCTCTCTGGTGGCGGTTGTCGATGGCAACGCGCCGGCGTGTTTTCGCCGGCGTCGCGATTACATTATTATAGTCCTTATTAACTTAGTGTCACCTGTGCGGCAGGCCACTCAAGCAAGCTGACCGTGGAGAATAGTATGTACGATGACCTGTCGGTGGACAATTTCATGGCCGGGCTGGAAAAACGCAATCCCGGTGAGCCGGAGTTTCACCAGGCGGTGCAGGAGGTCGCCGACTGGGTGATCCCCTTTATTATCGAGAATCCGCGCTACCGGCAGGCGGGCGTTATCCAGCGTATGACCGAGCCGGATCGCATACTGATCTTTCGGGTGGTGTGGGAGGATGACGATGGCAACATCCGTGTCAATCGCGGCTATCGTGTGCAATTCAACAACGCCATCGGGCCCTACAAGGGTGGCCTGCGGTTTGACCCTTCCGTGAACCTGAGCATTCTGAAGTTTCTCGGTTTTGAGCAGACCTTCAAGAACAGCCTGACCACGCTGCCACTGGGCGCGGGGAAGGGCGGCGCGGACTTCGATCCAAGGGGCCGTTCAGACCGCGAGGTGATGCGCTTCTGCCAGTCTTACATGACGGAGCTGTTTCGCTATATCGGCCCGCACGTGGACGTGCCGGCCGGCGATATCGGCGTGGGCAGCCGCGAAATCGGTTACCTGTTCGGGCAGTACAAGCGGTTGGCCAAGGAGTTCACCGGCGCACTCACAGGTAAGGCGGTGGAGTATGGCGGCAGCCTGATCCGTACCGAGGCAACCGGTTACGGAAACGCCTATTTCATGCAGGAAATGCTGAAGGCGCACGACGATGGCTTGCAAGGCAAGACCTGCGTGGTGTCCGGCGCCGGGAATGTGGCCGTGCATTGCGCGCGCAAGATCGTGCAGCTCGGTGGCAAGGTAGTGACCCTGTCGGATACCGGCGGATTCGTGCACGACCCCGACGGTATGGACGAAGAGAAACTGCAATGGGTGATCGACTTGAAGACCCGCAGGCGTGGGAGAATCAGCGAGTACGCGGAGAAGTTCGGCTGCGAGTTTCACGCCGACCAGCGCCCCTGGGGTGTACGCTGCGACCTGGCCTTCCCCTGTGCCACGCAGAACGAGCTTGAGGAAGAAGACGCCAGAACGCTTGTCGACAACGGCTGTAAGGGTGTTTCCGAGGGCGCAAACATGCCCAGCACACCGAAAGCGGTGAAGGTGCTGCTGGACAACAAGGTGCTGTACGGCCCGGGTAAAGCCGCCAATGCCGGCGGTGTGGCGGTGTCCGGCCTCGAGATGAGCCAGAACAGCATGCGGCTGTCATGGACGGCGGATGCGCTGGAAGGGCGGCTGCAGGACATCATGGCGGATATTCACAGGCAATGCGCGCAGCACGGCAAGGAGGGCGACTACACCAACTATGTGAAGGGCGCCAATATCGCCGGCTTCATCAAGGTGGCGGACGCGATGCTGGCCTACGGCGTGGTCTGAAGGAAGCGCTGGGTAGCGCGGTACACTGCGGCCGCGCGGCCGTCGATGTCTTCTGCAAAGCGCGCATTCAGCGCGCGGGAGCGAACCTCCAGGCTGAGCGGCAGCTCGGCGTCCACCGTATCCAGTAGATCCCGCAGCGGCAGATCGCCGTCACCGGGCAGCCTGCGCAAATGCAGCGCGTCTTCGAGGAGGCCCTCGAACGAGCTGTCGAGCGGCTCGCGGCTGGCGTCGCAGAGTTGCAGGTAGGTCAGCCACTGTGGATTCATCGCGCGCACGTCGTCCGCTACCACGCCGCACCGCGTCAGGTGCAGGGCGTCGACCAGCACCGCCCCCGCCGGATGGCCCACGCCCTCCACTACCGCGAGCGCCTGCTGCAGCGTGCGTATCTCAGTGAGTGAGAGGAATTCCAGCGCGACGCGCAAATCGCCCTGTTCCGCGCGGCGACAGAGATGCTCAAACCGGCGCATGGTGTGCAGGGCCTGCGGTTCCGACGACACGCACAGTACGTTGCGCGCGTCCAGCTCAAGCGCGTAATCCAGCATCGCATCGTGCTGGTCGACGCGCTCGCCGGGATGCATCCACAGCACCTCAAGATCGAGTGCCACCAGACCCGTGTCATGCAGTGCGGTGCGCACCGCGCGGGTGCTGGCGGCGGACCAGGTCGTGCTGTCGCACCAGATTCCCACGGCGTTGAAGCCAGCCGCGTGGGCGGCATACACCGCGCGCTCGGGCGGGAATTCCTGCACCACGCCTGCGGCCAGCGAGAGGAGTCTGTGGTTGCCCATGTGTGTTGCCCTGCGATCGGCCCGGGGTTGGGCCAAAGCGTGACACGACCCTGTGCGCGAGGCAATTGGTGCTGCGCCGGATTTCGTCGGGCGGCTTTCAAGGTGCAAAAAAAGCCGCGCCCTGAGGCGCGGCTCAAACACTCCCGAGGACCGGGACCTGAATCAGTCCAGCGAGCCGGGGATGATCCAGCCGCTCCACCAGGCGTTGGCGGGTGACGTGCCCGGGGCCACCGCACCGATGTAAGAGGTATTGTCGAAGCTGAACCCGGAGCCGTTATCCACCTCGGGGATATTGACCGGCGTGACGCTTGCTGCCGCGCCCGATAGCGCGTACGCGGCGTTCACGTCGACCGCACCCGGGCCGGCATTGGTCGCGGAGTCCGCGTCGCGCTTGTCGTAGAAGCCGTCTTCACAGTCGCCCAGTACGTTCACCAGCGTCACATCGGACGGGATGATGTTGGAGCCATCGCCATTCACGTCGGCATCGTCGATACGGATACAGCCGGTGTCGAAATCGCGTATCGCGGTGTTGTACAGCGCGGTGGTCAGCGCGCCGCGCAGACGCGCGCCAGGCTGCTTTCCGGCATCCGAGGTTTCGCTGTTGTTGACCGCGCTGCCCAGCACAAGAATGTTGGCCAGCACCGCCTCGGTCTCCGGCACATACTCGTCGTCGGAGGAGTTGGCCTCGATACCGCGCGGATCGTTGCTACCCGTGGGGGCGGCCTTGTTGGGGTTCTTGCGCACGATGATGTGCTGCATGTTGCCCCGGTAGCCTTCATCGAAGTCGATGTCGTCATCGTCGTTGTTGGTCAGCACGGCGTACTTGATGTTGACCGTGCCGCCGAACCACTCGATACCGTCGTCGAGGTTGCCATGCACCTGGATATAGGAGAGATCGGTGCCGTGGCCGACGCCCTGCAGCGTCAGGCCGTTGATCTCATTGTTCGGGCCCGCCACCAGGCCGCCCTCGGCGATGCGCACGTAACGCAGGGTGCCGCTGTCGTCAGCCGGATCGTTACCGCCGTACAGGCCGACCACGGTGCCGCCTTCGCCCTGCACGTTGCACACCGTGCCGCTGCCGAAGCAGGCGCCGGTGCCACCTGCGCCATACTGCGGCGCGAAGCCCTGGATGACCACGCCACCCCACTCGCCTTCACCGTCGAGATCATCGTCCGCTACGCTGGAGAAAGTAATGGGTGCCGCGGGCGAGCCCACTGCATTGAGTTTCGAACCACGCGTCACCAGTAGCGAGCCGGTATCGAAAGCGCGCACGTGTACGCCCGGGCGGATGGTGAGCGTGACGCCCGCGTCGCGCACGGCCTGCACATCAGCGGCATTGGCGACAGAGCGATTGCCCTCGCCAACCAGTACCTCACCGTCCAGCCGCCATTCGACCCCGGCAACCAGGGTGTAATCCTCATTGATCAGGCCGGAGAGCGTGCACACGCTGTTTTCACCATTGCAGCTCACGAAGCTGGCGGGCTGAACTTCTTCAGCGCCGCCCACGGTCCCGGGCAGTGTCCAGCCCTGCCACCAGGCTTCTCCGTTCGGGTCTACCGCGCCAACGAAGTCGGTCTGGTCGAACACGAAACCGGAACCGTTGTTCACCGCAACGATGGTGGGTGCTGAGGCGATCTGGGCCTGCGGCTCCTGAATCGCGAAGGCGCTGTCGTAAGTCAACGTCAGTGCCTGCACGTTGGCAGCCGAATCGGCATCGCGCTTGTCGTAGATGCCGTCTCGGCAGTCGTTCAGTACGTTGACCAGTGTGACATTGGAACTGATGATGTTGGAGCCGTCACCATTCACGTCGGCATCGTCGATGCGGATACAGCCGGTGTCGAACATGGACACCGCACTGTTGAAGATCGACGTGGTGAGCGCGCCGCGCAGTCGCATGCCCGGTTGCGGGCCGGCGTCGGAGTCGGCGCTATTGTTCAGCGGCCCGCCCATGATGGTGACGTTGGCCAGCACCGCTTCCGTTTCCGGTACGTAGTCTGCGTCCGAAGAGTTGGCCTCAATGCCGCGCGGGTCGTTGCTGCCCTGCGGCGCGTCGGCGGTCTGGCTCTTCTCGATCAGCACGTACTGGATATTACCCATATAGCCTTCATCGTAATCGACATCGTCGTCATCGTTGCTGGTGAGTACCGCATAGCGCAGGTCTACCGTACCGCCGAACCACTCTATGCCGTCGTCCAGATTGCTGTGCACCTGAATGTATTCAAGCTGCGTGCCGTGGCCGACCCCCTGCAGGGTGAGTCCGTTGATCTCATTGTTGGGGCCTGCTACCAGGCCACCTTCCGCGATCCGCACGTAGCGCATTACACCGGAGTTGTCCGCAGGATCGTTGCCGCCGTAGACCGAAATGTCGGTGCCGCCTTCGCCCTCAACGTTGCACACGGTGCCGCTGCCGAAGCAGGGGCCGGTGCCGCCCTGGCCGTACTGCGGTGCGAAGCCCTGGATGATCACGCCACCCCACTCGCCAAGACCCTCGAAATCGGCGTCCAGGCTGGAGAAGGTGATGGGGCTGCTGGCGGTACCCTCTGCCATCAGCATGGAACCGCGCGTGACCAGCAGAGAGCCGGCGCCGAAAGCGCGCACATCGGTGCCGGCTTCGATGGTCAGCGTGACGCCGGCATCGCGTATCGCCTGCACATCGGCGTCGTTGGCCACGTTGCGATTGCCGTTGCCGACGGTCACGGTGTCTGCCAGGCGCCACTGCACGTCGCTCGTCAACGTGTAGTCGCTGTCGACAACACCGGAGAGCGTGCCTACTGAACAGTCATCGTTGAACTCCACGAAGTCAGCCGGAATGACCCGGTCGCAATCGCCGCCCGATGGATCCGTTGGGTCGGTGGGGTCGGTCGGGGTGGTGGGGTTACCGCCGCCCACGTTGATGGTGACATCGTCGCCCTCGTTGCTGCTACATCCCACAATGCCCATAGAGAGGAGGGGGATGAGGAGTGCTGCCGCTAGCTCTTTCTTCATCATGATGCATTTCCTGAGTGGTTGAACATGTAGCGCGGAACAACCGCGCAGTTTAAAAAATTCCGCTGTGCCGGCCGCGGCCGGTATTTCCCATTCGAGGACCCCGGGCATCAGAACGTGTACTTGAGGCTCACGCCCAATACCGTACCCACTTCGAATTCCTCGATCGTGCGTCCGTTCTGTGAGAACGCGACCTTCTCGTTTAACAGGTTCTTGATCGAAGCTTCCAGGGTCAGCGCTTCGCTCAACAGATTCTCGTAGGTCAGATCGATCAGCAGCCGACCGTCTTCAAACTCGGGCCCGGTGTTCTCCCCGCGCGCCACGCGGAAGATCCGGTCGTCAAAGTAATTGAACAGCAGGGTGACCTTCTGTTCGGTCGGGTAGTGGTCGTAACCGAACTGCAGGTTGCCGAGCCACTCGGATTGCCCCTGTAGCTGGCGGCCGTCGGCGTTCGCGCCCTCAAGACGACGCGACTCGTCAGAGAGGGTCACTTCCGAATCGATGTAGGAGATATTGCCGCCCATAAACAACAGGAAGTTGTCGCCTTCGAAGAGATCGACATTGGCGTCGATCTCGACACCCATGAGCTCAGCCGATTCCTGGTTGATGAACGTGATGCCGCGCGCTGCCGCGGAACCCGATGCGTCGGGCACCGCGCGTTCCACCGGGTTGGTGATGTCCTTGTAGAACAGCGCCAGCGACACACTCTCCGTGTCGGAGAAATAGTATTCGGCACGGAAATCCCAGTTATCGATGGTAGAGACCTGAAGGTCGGGGTTGCCGAAAATCGGGTCATCGGTGTCCGGATCGAAGGACTGGGCGGTGGAGCGCTCGATCAGGCCGGGATAGGACACTGTCTCTGCATAGCCCACGCGCCACTGGAAGTCTTCCGTCATGCGCCAGGTCACATTGAGGGCCGGATAGATGTCGTCGTACTGCAGTTCGCTGTCGGACAGCGGGTCATTGGGGTACTGCAGGTTCTGCTCGAAATCCTCGAAGCGCAGGCCCGCCAGCAGCGACCAGTTCTTGCCGAAATCGGTGTTGGTACTAGAAGTAAGCCGCCTGCACGGTTTCCTGCGAATCGTAGGAATCGGTGTCAGTGGTGTTGGCCGCGAGGCGCACCGCGTCCCGTGCGAAGTTGAGGTAGGAGAGTTGCTCCTCAAGATC
This sequence comes from Halioglobus sp., assembly GCA_041396005.1. Taxonomy (GTDB): domain Bacteria; phylum Pseudomonadota; class Gammaproteobacteria; order Pseudomonadales; family Halieaceae; genus Marimicrobium. The sequence goes on along the minus strand of JAWKZK010000003.1, from coordinate 174,208 downwards.
GCTGTCAATACCGAGGTCGAGGAGGTCGCGATTCGGGCCCAGCGCGATACCGAAACGGTACTGCTCCACCGTGCGATCCTTGTCGGACCACAGCACGCCCACCTTGAATTCTGTGGCGCTGATATCCCCCCAGTTCCAGTTGATCGAGTAGTCGGCGCCCAGGTCGATGCTGTCTTCTTCCAGGTCTGACCAGCGGCGCTCGAAGGCGGAGGTGGAAAGATTATTGTTCAGGTAGGTGTACTGGCGGCGATCAGGTTCGTCGCGCTCGGTAATCGAGTAGGCTGCGCGCCAGTCCAGCTCGTGGGTGCCGTGATCGAAGTCGAACTCGTTGTGGCCGGTGAACGCCTGTGACAGAAACTGGCGTTCCACCCATTCGAGAATGGCCTTGTCTTCGCTGTTGCCCTCACGCTGGTCGATGCCCGACTCGAAACGCGTGGTGTCGTCGGAGTTGCGCAACAGCGTGGTCTTGGAGAGGATTTCGTCTGCCTCGCCGTACTCGTAGCCAAGGGCGAGGTAACCCGTTAGCGCCGTGGAGATCTGTGAGCGCTGATAGCCGCCGGTGAGATCCAGCGGGTCCGATAATGTGGCGTCGCCGCGGTCGGACGTGCTGCTGTCATACTCCGCGGCGAGATAATAGCCCCATTCGTTGTTGCCCGCCGGCAGCCGATCGCCGAATACCCACGACACGCCGAAGTCCGGGTCGGCATTCTCGCTGCCAATGTTGTAGTCGTCCTGGAATTTCACGCCCAGGCGCGCCGCGTCGATCGGGGAGGTACAGCGTACCGGGTCGATGCGCGGATCGCAGACGGTCAGCGAGCGGCCTCCATCGGTCGCGCCCAGCACGCCGCCCGGCAGGTTGCGCAGGCCGCTGTCGAAGGTGGTCCAGTCATCCTCGCTGCCGCGATAGTTGATGATTCGGCTGAAGGTGAAATCGGTGTTCACGCCCAGGGAGCCACTGATTTCATTGACACGCTCGTCGGGGATGCCCTTGGTGAGAATGCGGATAGAGCCGCCGGTCGTGGTGGCGAGGTTGTCCGGGCTGTAGGATTTCTGGATCTCGATGCCCTGCACGATGGAGGTGGGGAACAGGTCGAGTTGTACGTCGCGCCGCTGGGGGTCGGTGCTCGGCATGAGCAGGCCGTTCAACGTGCTGGAGATGTAGCGCCCGTCCAGGCCGCGCACGGTGGCATACTTGTTATCGACGACAGCTACCCCCACCGCGCGATTCAGCGCAGAGGCCACGTCGGCATCGCCGAAACGCTCAAGCTGTTCAACATCAATCGCATTGGTGATGGAGGTGGCGTAGCGTTCCACGCTGGAGGCGTCCTGCTGTGGGTCGAACACCCCCAGTACAAACACTTCCTCGATCTGAGGCAAGGATGGGCCCCCGGCGATGCCGGCAGGACCACTGGCCGCTGGCATGCGAACCGCCGCAGTGACGCCTAGATCCGCCATCACGCGAATGCCGCTGACGGTTACCGGTGACTCGCCGGTGGCGGTGATATTGAGATCGTATTCGCCGCGCGGCACCTCCAGGACATACACGCCATCTTCATCGGTGATCTGCTGGAAGGTGGTACCCAGGACAGACACGCTGGCGCCTGCGATGGGCTCACCGGCAGAATTCGTGACCTGGCCGGTGATATAGCCGGTTGCTGTGCTGTCATTCGCACCGAACTTATTGACAGCAACACGGGGTTCGTCGCCTGCCTGTGAGGTGAAGGTCACGCGTATCTCGACGTCCTGGTCAGCAGCGGACGAGAATGTGACCGGGAAAACCAGCGCGTCATCGGAAAGCGTCAATACATGCTCGCCGGGCGAAAGGCTGGACTGCGCGCTGCCGCGCGAGTCGGTGGCGCCGATCGGCACGTCGTCCAGGGTGACGCGAACACCGCTGAGTGGCGCATCGTCAAGGAAAACCATGAGGAAAGCATTGGCGGCAAGCGCCTGGTGGGAAATGAGTGAGAGAAGCAGGCCCGCTGTTGCCGCAAGTCTTTTCATAACTGATGGTTGCCTTAAGCACGGTTGAGAACGAGTGGTCGGGCAATGTCGGAACAAGACTGCATCCAGACGGTGTGAATAGTGCCAATGCCTGACCTGATTTCGGGGGCCATGCTAGCCACCGGACGTGACGCTCTCGTGATGGTTTTGTTGCAGAATTGTTAAAGAGTGCGGTGCCCGGTGCGGTGCCCGGGGCGGTGGCCTGGTGTGTTGCAGGTGTCGGTGCGGGCAGCCTTCGTTGCGCAGTAGAGGACCCGACCGCGCAGTGGCAGAGTGCTGAATCAGAGAGTCAGGGTGACCTGGCGATAGTCGTTGCTGCAGGTGCCGCTGGCGATGAAGTTTTCGAGCCTGGAATTGACCGCCGTGACGTCGTCGGGCACCTCGAACATGAGGCCGTCGTAATACCCGAGTGCCTTGGCCAGGATATTGCCCTGCTCTGATTCGTCGAAGCCATCGAGCACACTGTGGGTGCGATTGCCGTATTCTTCCTCGGACAATTGCCCCAGCGATTCCATCGCCAGTACGCAGGCCAGCTGGCGCGAAGCCACGAATTCCTCAGGCGCCATGGACAAGGCGACGGCCTGGCCGGCCGTGCATGCCAGGGCGAGCGTGGTGATTCGCAGTGCGATCTTGATCATCTGTCGGTCCTGGTTGATATGGGGTGCCCCGCGGCCACTGCCGATGGGCGGCCTTAAGCAGGGAGTGAGTATAGGAACGGAATCTTACAAATATGTGACAGAACTGTGACTGTGCGGCACTGCCAGTGCGGCCGCAGGTGGGCGGAAACAGCGTCCTTGCGCGGTGTTGAAGCACAAGTATGTTACAAATTCGTGAAATTTATATGAAGCAAGGTGGAAACGGCGCGAGCGTGAGGTGTAGAGTGTCAAAAAAAAGGAGGTATATACAATGTCTACAATAAAGCAATGTCTTGTCATCTCAGCCCTGCTGGTGGCTGCGCCGGCGGTATCGGTTGCCGGAGAGAAAGACTGCCTGCTGAAAGGTACCGTGGTGCATGGTGAACAGGCGGGTCAGGATGCGACCATGGTGAAAATCCACTCGGTGAGCAAGTATGACGAGGCCTCGCGCTGCCGCGTGCGCGAAGGCCAGAAGATGGAATTCAAACTGCCCCAGGATAATCGCCTGCAGCAGGCCCCCACCGGCAGCGAAGTGGAGTACCGATACCGCAGCGATGGCCAGGGAGACAGCAGCGCGGAACTGTTGCGCGTGGGCACCTGATCGTCGGCGCCCCTGCGATGAGCGTCAGTTGGTGAAATCCGCGGCGGTGGATTTCGCCATTTCCTCAAGAAACCAGCCGGGAAACTGGCCGACAAATTTCTGCATGTCCCAGTAATCGCTCCAGCGGTAGATCAGGCCGTCACGAATTTCGTGCATGGTCGCGAAGGTGTGCGAGGCTTTCTCGCCTGAAGTGAATGTCCACGTTTCGGTATGATCGAGAAATACGATATCGCCGTCTGCCGCGATATGGTGTGTTTGCTGCTCCTGCTTGCTCAGGTGCCGAAAGGCGATCTGCAGGCGCTTGACGCAGTTCTCGGGGCCGTGGGCGCCGGGGTCGTCGCTGGGCACATCGCGGTAATGAATGTCCGGATGCATGCAGCGCTTCATGCCCTCCCAGTCCATATTTCCCAGCGCTTGCCACAGGGTTTCCACCAGGGCCTTGTTCGCGGCGGCAGTGTCTGCCGGCGTGTGATTGCCTGAACGGGTCATGAGTCTCCCTTAGATCTCGATCGATGGTTTGACGTTGCTGCGAGGGATCATACCCCAGGCGGCGCCAGCAGTAGAGTAGCCTGCACCGTACCCCACTGGAACGGGGCGCGCACTTATGTGATAGTGGCGGCCCTCACCGAGGGGTTGGCGGACAGGCATGGAGGCAACTGGCAGGCAAACGTGGCGCGTTGCGGCGGAGGTTGTGGCTTCCACGGTGCTGGCAGCGGGCGTGCTGTTGGCCTTGTGGGTAGGCTTTTATGACCTGACCCTGCCGGACGAGAGCGCCGACGCGGCACAGCCCGTTGCGACGACTGATGGCGAGGCGGGTGCTCCGCTCGATATCGCCGGGCGGCAGCTGAAGGTCGTGATTGGCCGCGGTATCGTGCGCGACGACAGCCTGCTCATCAACGGTTACGAGTTTTATGCCATTGACCACAATGCGGTCGCGATCCGGCGAGGATCCCTGCAAGCGGCGCGCTTCCCTTACCTGGAATACGCGATCGATGGGACGAATCCGGGCCTGTCGGTCAATTTTTCCTGGCGTTCAACCAGCGACCCTCGCCGGGTGTACAGCCAGGCATTGAATGCGCGGGCAGGATCGCCTGCCGTATTGCAGCTGCAGGGGCTGGAAGGCTGGCAGGGCACTATTATCGAAGTGGGCATTCACGTGGTGGCGCATGATCCCAGGCAGTCGGCCCTCATCGAACACCTGCGATTCGCTCCGGCGGACTGGCGCCTCGCACTGGCTTCCCAACTCACGGCCTGGACCGCCTTCAGGGGTTGGAATCAGCGTTCGATCAACTTCCTCCTGGGGAAGAATGCTGAGAATGGCCTCTCGCCCCTGCCTGTGATAGCCGCCTGGGCGGCACTCTCGGCGTTGGTTTTTTGCTGGGTCGGTTGGCTGCGCGGACGCCAGCGGCCCGCTGGCTACGCCGTGATCGCGTTGCTGGCGTGGATGGCGATGGACCTGCTCTGGCAGTTTGAACTGAACGCCCAGGTGAGGGACAGCCGCTTCCGCTTTGCCGATAAATCCATGCAGGAGCGTCATGAAGCGGATCTCGACGCCTGGGTGTATCGCTACGTCATGCGGTTGAAATCTGAGTTTCTGCCTGCGGAACCCGCGCGGGTGATCGTCATTCACGATGCGCGCAAACACCACTACGACCGTTTAAAAGCCCAGTACTACCTGTTGCCGCACAATGTCTACAATTTCGACTCCGGCCTGGAGAATGGCGCATATCTCCCGGGCGACTACATCCTGGTGATGCGTGGCGCCAGCAACCCGGTGCTGGATAGCGGGTCGCAGCAGCTTGTGTGGGACGACGGTTTGCGTGTTTCGGTGCGCGTGCTGGACAGTGAAGTGCGCGGCGCGCTGTACCAGGTGCTGGAGGCGCCCGCCCGGGCGGCTGCATTATGATCGCGCAGCCGCTGGACGTGTTCGGTCTGCTGCTGTCGCTGTTATTGCCCTGGGCGGCGGGTTCGCTGCTGGTGCGCGCGCTGTTGCTGCCGAGCGCGCGCTACAACTGGACGCTGGTGCTGGGGCACGGATTCTTTGTAGGCCTGTTTCTGGCCACGCTGCTGTTGCGCGCCTGGAGTGCCCTGGGCATCCACTTCGAGTTTATGCCCATGGCGCTGGTGCTGGCCGGCCTGGGTGTGGCCGCCGGCGGCTGGCAGATAGCCCGCCGCGACAGCGGTGTAAGGCTGGCGCGCACAGCAACAGCAACCGCTCTCAGTGTCTGGCAGCTGGCCTATGTGGCCGTGCTGCTCGGGCTGCTGTTGCTGCGTTACGCCACGTTGCTGGAAGAACTGCTGCTGCGGCCGCTGTACGCCTGGGACGCCTGGATGAACTGGGCACCCAAGGCCATCGTCTGGCTGGCGCACGGTTCCATGGTGGCGTACGTCAGCCCTGAGCAGTGGGCGGAGCAGGCGGGTGCGGCGCTGTATACGCTGGGTAACAAACAGGCCTGGGATTACCCTGTCACCGTACCGCTGTTCCAACTGTGGAGCATGCTGGGTATCGGCACATGGGATCACAGCGCGGTTTACCTGCCCTGGTTGTTGGCGCCGCTGTGTCTGGCGCTGGCTATCTTCGGTCACCTGCGGCTCGCCGGCGTGTCCCTGCCGCTGGCCGTGACCTGCTGCTACCTGCTGCTGAGCATGCCCTACGTGAATGTGCATGCCGTACTCGCGGGCTACGCTGACCTCTGGCAGGCTGCGGTATTCGGCCTGGGCGTGTGCGCGCTGTATGAATGGCGGCGCCATCGTCACTGGTCCTATGCGGTGCTCTGGGTGTTGATGGCCCTGCTGTGTACGCAGATGAAAGTGCCCGGGACGGTGCTGGCGCTGATCCTGCTCGCCAGCGGCATACGCACGCTGCTCAATCTCGCGTGGCAACTGGAACTGGGGTTACTGATCGCCGGCGCGATCCTGTTGACGGCACTGTCCTGGGTCGGCGTGGCGTTTACGCTGCCCTACCTCGGGGATTTCGCCTTCCACGGGGGGTATCTCGAGCTGGGCGGGCTGGGTGATTTCAAGCTTGCCTATCATCCCGTGGCCGGCACGCTGGTGGAAAGCTTCGCCTGGATGATCAACTGGAACCTGCTGGGTTATCTGCTGCCGTTATTCCTCGTTTTCTGCGCGCTGCGCGGGCAACTGCTGAAACCCGTCGCCACCGAGGTGCTGGCGGTGGCCGTGGCGCTGGTGTTTGTCGTGTCGGTCTTTCTCTTTACCGGCTATTACACCCAGGCGCTGAATTTCGTCGCGCTCAACCGCGCGGTGCTGTATCCGGTGCCAGCGCTGCTGTTCGTCTGTTTTCTGCATTTCCCGCTGGGAAAGCCGCCGCGCGACTGACCTCAGCCGCGCAGCACGCCGGCTGCAGCGGCAGCGGCCAGCAGTCGCTGTTTGAGTGTGCCGCGCGCGGTGATCGCCGCCAGGCAGTAACGCGTTCTGATGTGCAGGCGCCGGCGAAACCGTCGACCGAAGTGGCGCTGCAGCACCTCGTCTTGCAATTCCTGCGCCGTCGGCCGGCTGGACAGCCCGAAATGCTGCAACACGCTGGATACGATGAGCGCCTTGCGATGCTGCCGCAGGTAGCGGCGGCCCAGTGCGGAGGCATTCGCGTACTTGTTCTTGCCGTGTATGCGATAAAAAAATCCCGGGCGATGATCGTAGAATTTGACTGCGCCCAGCATCGACGCGGCACGCACGATCAGGCCGTCCGCCGTCAGACCCGCCTTCTTCGCTTCCGTGGAACTGATGCGCAGCAGACGCACCAGTAGCGGCGGGATCCTGCGAGTCTTGTTCAAATGCTCGGGCAGCGTGATGATTTTTTGCGCCAGTGCGCGACGCAGCGAAACACCCGACGTGGACATACCCACGAACTCGAAAAACAGGATTGTTCCCCAGCGGGTTGTGCCGATCACGCCCGGCTCAAGTTCCATGGAATCTATCGCCCTGCGCGCGCTATGGTTGCCGCTCGCCGCGCTGCCGCCCACCTCGGCATCAGCGAAGACAAAATCGACGGCCGGATACCGCGCGTAGATCTCTCGCAGGCGGTCCAGGTAGCCGGGCAGGAAGTAATCGTCGCTGTCGAGCAATACCACAACATCGCCGCGCGCCATGTCGATGCCGACCCGTACGGCCTTCAGCTGGCCCTGGTTCGGCTGCTCGTGCAGCTTTACGCCGTGATTCGCCTGGTAGCGATGCAGCAGCTCCGGTGAGCCATCCGTGGACCCGTCGTCGATCACGATCAACTCGTCGCCGCTATTGAGCTGAGCCAGGACGCTGTCCAGGGCTTCCTCGAGGAATTGCGCGTAGTTGTAATTGTCTACGATAATCGACAGGGATGGTTCAGCAGGTGATGTTGTCATGTGATCAGCTCGGCCAGCCCCAGTCGTCATCCAGAAACTCGAACAGCCTGCGATTGTAGGGGCGATAGAACTCGGTCAGAAAGCGGCGGCTGTCCGCGTCCATCGGCGCGCTGGAATGCCCCCGGTTGAGCGTGCGCGGCGCGTTAAACTCGTGCGCGGGCAGGTCGAGGTAGCGCACGATCTCGTCGGCGACGGTAACCGGTTGCCGGCTGAATTGATCGTAGGAGAGGATCTTCATCTGGCTGCGCGGAAAGTACCGGAGCCATTGTTCGATGTGTTCAATGTACTTGCCGCGCTCCATGTAGCCTAGACGTGTCAGGTTTGACCCTGCTCGTTCCGGGTCGAGCTGGTTCATCTCAAGATCGTGCCGGATGCGATCCTGCTCTGCTGCAAGAGCCTGTGCAAAGGATAGCGCGTCCGGTGTAATGCTGCGACTCACGTGCTGGTAGTGCGAGTACGCGCGCTCTACCGGATTGCGCAGTATCACGATCAATCTCGCGTTGGGTACGTGCCTGGCGGCCTTGATGGCGTAGGAATGCCTGATCATGGCCGGTGACGCCTCGCCGGTCAGGGCGCGATAGCCCAGCTGCGCGCTGAGGTGCCGCATCTTTCGTGGAAGAGGGAAATAGCTGCCGTACCAGCTTTCGCCGAAGCGGTAGAACTCGGGCCTGTCCAGAAAGCCGACTTCCTTGGTGTCCGCGGCGCAGATGCCGGGATGTTGCTGGAGCAGGTCGTACAGCGCCGTCGTGCCGCTTTTCATGGCGCCGATGATAAGAAAATCCGGCAGCGTGTAGTCTTTGATGAAAGCGGCGGGTATTCGCCGCAGCTGTGCGCTGGCGTGGCGGCGGAAACGATAGCGCAGGTTTTTCAGGCGCCGGTAGGGCAGGTAGTGATCGAGCGCTTTCATTTGCGCTGGCGTCTCAGGCTGCTGAGCACGGTGGTGCCGACACCGGTTTCGCGTTGCGCCAGCAGCATCAGCCAGAGTTGCCCGAGCAGGCTGCTAAACAGCGAGGCGCAGGCGGCCCCGATTGCGCCGAAGGCCGGCAGCAGCAGCACCAGCGCAGCGACATGACCAATGGCCGTGAACACCATCACACGGGGAATGTAGTTCTGGCGGCCGGTCATGATCAGCAGGTCCTGCGCCGGCCCGGCGAATACGCTGACGATATTGCTCAGCACCAGAATGATCAGCACCGGGCTGGCGGCGGTAAACTCCCTGCCGAACAGGTGCAGTAGCGGCGCCGCGAGGAACATCAGGAACAGGCTCACCAGCAGGGTTGGCCACAGGCTGCCGTGTGCGCTCTGCGTGGCCAGTAACTGCAATTCCTGCGTATTGCCGGTGGCATGCGCGGCCGCCATGGATTGCTGGTTCACGGTGCTGACGACGGCCTTGGGCATGCCGGCGAGCTGGGCGAGACGCTCCGCGGCGAAGTAGGCGCCGGCGGCGGCGGGGCCGGCCAGCGCACCGACCAGCAGGACATTGGAGTAATTGATCACCAGGGCCGAGCAGCGCATGATAAAAATGGGCACGGCGGTGACCAGAAGCCTCGAGGGCCGATACTCCGGTTGCGTATCGAGACCGTTAGTGTGCGGAAGTTTGCGCTGTCGCAACTGGTAGATCAGGGCCTGTCCCAACAGGATCGCCAGCACGCTGATGCCGGCCATCAGCAGCGCCTGCACACCGTCCAGCCTGAAACCGGAGAGCCACCAGAAAACGGCCGCCAGTGCGGCGGTCGTTAGCGGGCGAATGACCTGCAGCGGTAGCATGGCAAGCCCGAGCCACTGGCGCGCGCGGGAAATATCGCGGTAGAACATGGTGAAGGTTACGGCCGGTGTCAGCAGGAGGGCGACAATGGCCACCGCGCGGTACACCCCCTCGTCCAGATCGCCGCGCCACGCGAGCCACAGCAGCAGCCCGACAATCGGCCCGAGCGAGGCGGTGCGCAACAGCAGATGGCTGGCATGCGTGATGACCCTGCGTGAGGCCGCGACGTTCTGCTGCGCATCCAGCGAGGCCACGAAGCGCGCGCTGGCCAGGGGCAGACCGAGTGAGGCTATGGCGCCGAGCAGGAACAGCAGGGATTGTCCCCAGGCGTACTTGCCGTACTCGCCGGTGTCACCGATCAGTCGGGCCAACAGCACCTGCAGTGCGAACACACAGGCCAAGCCTGCCAGGCGAATGATCGCGACATAGGTGCCTCGCCGCAGGAAGCGCCGCCAGGACTGTTTGATTTGTGCGGGCAGCGTGGACGGATCATGCATGGTGCTGTTTCATCTGCTGACGTGCTTCATTCATGACTGGAGCGCCAACCTAGCCAGTAGCGCAGGGTAATGCCCAGCAAAGTCCAGGGCTCCAGCAGGTAGCGCCGCCACAGCCGACGCGGATCATGCAACAAGCGGTAAAACCATGCCAGGCCCACGCGGCTGAGCCAGACGGGCGGGCGGGCCTGGTCTCCGGTGAAGTAATCCAGTGTCGCGCCCGCTTGCGTCGCGCAGCCGACATCCAGTGCCTGCAGGTGATCGTGCAGCCAGTATTCCTGGCGTGGCATGCCCATGCCCACCAGCAGCAGGTCGGGACGGCGGGCGTTAATATCGGCAATCACCTTCGCCGGGTCGTCGAAGTAGCCGTGGCTGAGCGTCATTTTCAGGTCGGGATACTCCCTGCGCAAACGGTTTTGCGCGCGTTTAACCACCTCGGGGCGCGAGCCCAGGTAATACAGCTGCCAGTTATTGTCCTCGGCGTGCTTGAGCAGGTCGCAGAAATGGTCCATGAATGAGAACCGCTGGGCCGACGTCGTGCGTTTGCCGAAAGCGGTGAGAACCCGCGTAACCGGCATGCCGTCCACGTAGCAGGTCTCGCAACGCCGGTAGAACGCGGCGACACCCGGGTCACGGTGGCGCAGATAGAGGCTGTGCAGGTTGTGATGACCCAGCAGGCGGCCCCGTCGACCCGCCTGCAGTGCCGCGCCGATATCCGCCAGCCAGGCACTGAAGGTCAGTGGCCGCATCAATGTGCCGAAGTAAGCCTGCCGGACCTCATCGGCCTTCATCTCAGCCATGCGTCCAGGTTTTTTCCGGTTAACGTCGCCACGGCGGCAATATCCTCACGATAGAACGCCTTCAGTTCCTCCCGGGTGGAAGCTTGCATGGCGGGCAAAGCTTGCAGGTTGATGTCGTCGAGTCGCGCCTTCACGGCCAGTCCCCATTGGTGCGGCATGACGCGGCGTACCGCGCTTTTCACTCGGTGCGATTTCAGCAGGCTTTGCACGATTTTTGATCGGGGTTTGCCGGAGCGGTTGTAGCGACGGTAAAATGGCGGTGTGAAGCCGGTGTCGATCTCCAGAAAGGCGCAAGCATCACGCCAGAGTGCGGCGGGGTCGCTGCGCAGGTCGTCATACCACATCACACGCAGCTGTTCGGCCGGGAAAACGGCCTGGTAGGCCTCCAGGGCGCTGCTATAGAGCCCCATCTGGCGGTAGCGCAGCAGAAACTCCACCTCGCCGCGAGAGTTTTCCAGTGTCAGCGCCTCGGCGAAGTTGTCACAGGGCTCCACATCCTCGCTGCGCGCATGACACCAGGCGGAGAAGGCGCGATCTACCGGGTTGCGCAGCAGAATCAGGATGCGAGCGGCTGGGTTGTAGCGGTACAGTGTCTCGGGCATGCCGGGCAGGGTGAGGTACCAGGTGCTGGCTTCCCCAAAGACGCGCTCCAGACCACTGACGCCCTTGAACAGTTGACGATAGCTCTGCGCGTCACGCACCACATACCGGCTTGCTGGCGCGGGGCGCCCGTAACCGTCTGGAAACGTGTAGCCTGCTTCGCCGAAGGCCAGATAGCCCGGTTCCTTCGGGAACGACATACACACCTGGGGATGCTGGCCAAGCCAGCCCGCGAGGGCACTCGTGCCGCTTTTCTGGGCCCCGACGATAAACAGGTTCGGCCGTGTTTCAGTAGGCATTTTTGCCAGTCCAGCCGCGCGTCAGCGTGAGCAGGATGATCTTGACGTCCAGCCACAGCGACCAGTTTTCAATGTAGTACAGATCGTAGCTGACCCGCATCTGCATTTTTTCCAGCGTTTCGGTTTCGCCGCGCAGCCCGTGCACCTGCGCCCAACCGGTGATGCCGGGCTTCACCCGGTGTCGTTGCATGTAAGCGTCTATGCGTCGTTCATAGTTTTTGTTCAGCGCCAGCGGGTGCGGCCGCGGCCCTACCACGGACATGTCGCCACGCAGCACGTTGAAGAACTGGGGCAATTCATCGAGGCTGCTACGGCGAAGTAATTTGCCCACGCGCGTGACGCGCGGGTCATCGCGCTGTGCCTGCTGCAATTCCGGGTACTGTTGCGCGGACGCCGCGTGGAACATGGTGCGGAACTTTAAAACGAGGATGATCTTGCCATCCCAGCCATGCCTCGGTTGACGAAAGAACACGGGACCCGGTGAGTCCAGCCTGATCAGCAGCGCCAGCAGCGCGAACAGGGGGGCGAGCAACAACAGGGCCGCCAGTGCTATCAGCTTGTCGGTGGCCGTTTTGATGAGTGACGTCGGTCCGTCAAGCGGCGATGCGTTGAGATCAATGACTGTCATGCCGGCCACTTCCGAGGGCACGTGATTCAGCAGTGCCAGCATGGACAGATCCGGCACGTAGCGCACCGTGAGACAACTGCCCTGTAGCATGCCGATCACGCGCTGCTTCTGCTCGAGGGCGTAGCTGTCCATTGCGATCCACACCTCGTCCACGCCCGGGGACGGTTCTGCGAGCAGGGCTTCCATGGCCTCAAGGCTCAGCTGCTCGGTGCCCGGTAGCGGGAGTTGGCGGCTGTCCGGGTCTGGCGAGACGACCCCGACAATGGTCCAGTTGGCGTCGGTTGCTGCCCGCGCTCGCTCGGCGACGGAGTGCGCGAAAGGCCCGTCGCCCACCAGCAGGATACTGACGTCACGCTGCTGGCCACCGCCAAACAGTGCAAACAGGCTCGCGCTGACCCAGCGGAACAGGAACAGCGCGATAACGGCGTACAGGAACCAGTAGCCCATCCATAGCCGGGAGAATTCCGCCGACGTCTTGGTCAGGGTACCGGCGATCATCAGCAGCACGGTTACCGCGAACAGGCCGGGCAGTGCATTGCCCGCATAGCGCCAGTGCAACCGTCCGTTCCAGGAGCGGTAAGCGCCGGTCAGGGGAAAGATCACCAGCACCAGCCCGATGCCCAGCACCAGTACCGAGAGGTAGTCTGGCGGCACGCTCCACGTATCCCAGCGCGTGTAGTACGCCAGCCAGCCGCATAGCGTAATCAGCAGCGCGTCCACCAGTGGCGCGAATGCAATCCCGTTGCCTTGCCGGTAGGCGCTGGTGGCCATCGTCAGCGGGCGCTTGTTCGAGTCAGGCGCCGCAGGCGACGGTTGATAAAGCCCTGCAGGCGAGGCGCCAGACGGCGTCCCGCGGAAGGGGGTAGCCGCAGACTGGCGGTTCCCCGGCCGCCCGTACCCGGCAGCTGATGACGTGCGGCATTGAACTCGGCGAAGGCTTTCCCGATTTCCTCGGCAACCGTTTCCCAGCGCGTAAGCAAAGCCAGCGACACGATATCTTTCTGCACCTCACTCGCGGTGTACAGGCGCGATTTTTGCGAAGGTGGCAGGCACATGCCGCCATCGAGAAAGTCGTCCACCGTGTTCGCCAGATGGAGCTTTATGAGGTCTTTGTCCCGCGCGCTGAGCGCCGTATAGGTGGCACACCAGATGCGGATTCCCTCGGCATTCCACTGGCTGTCATCATAGGCGGCTATCAATGTCTCGACTCCTTCGCCCGCCTGATCACGTACCAGGCGGCGTCGGCGGGCACTCTGGCGCTTGCCCGGTTCGATGCCCAGGTCGCCGTTGGAGTACACCGCGTGCAGCAGGCCCGCCAGCAGCAACTCGGCGCGTTCGCCCTGGTTCGCCAGTACGCTGGCCGTGCCCACAAGATGGGCAATAAAGGGTTTGCCGGATGCGCGGTACTGGGCGGAGAACGCGGGCAGGGCAAATTCATGGGCCCGCTGTACGCGGCCGATGTCATCGCCGCTGTAGCCGGCGGCGTGCAGTTGACGGTAGAGCTGCAGGTTGGTTTGCGCGATCATGCAGGGCCGGTTCAGGGCAGTTGTCTTGGTTTGAGCAGCTTGTGCTCCCTGAGCCAGGTGGCGGCCATGCGCCGGGCTGCCCTCGGAACGGCCTTCACAATCCAGGGCGTCCTGGACTGTGTTTCATTGAACAGGTTCCGGTGTATGCCCGTCCAGTAAGCCAGCCGCGCCAGGCCGGCATCGTCGGGCGCGAGCTGCCACTTGCGCCGCGCGTGCTCAATGGAACGGTCGCTCCAGTCGTCGCTCCAGCGCAGCTCGAAGAACTCTCGATCGTAGGGTTGGAAGCTGCGGGCCGTGTCGTAGCGCACGACCGACTCCGGTTCAAAAAACACGCTGCCGCCCGACAGGCGTATCTCACGCGCGAGATCGATGTGCTCCTGATGCGACAGGAACCCTTCGTCGAGAAAGGCGCGCGAGGAAAATACATCGGTGCGCACCAGCGCACAGTGAAACTCGAAAAAGCCCACCGCTTCGCGGGTGAGCTTCTTGCGTACGCTGCGCAGGGGAAGCTTCATGTAACGGTGTTTCTGCTGCAAACGGTTGTAGCCGCCTACCGGCTCCTCGATCAGGTCGCCACCCGCCATGTGGACGATCTGCAGGGCGGCCCCGCCCTCGAGTACCACGGGACTGACCGCCCAGGCGCCGGTGTCTTCGGCGCAGCGCAGCAGCGCGTTGAGCCAGCCCGGCTGCACGAACAGGTCATTGTCGACAAATGCGACGTAGCGCGTACTCGACCTGCCCAGCGCAATGTTGCGCGCCTGATTGGGCGCCAGGTATTCGTTGATCCGCAGGTAATCAAAACCGTGCTCGGCGCAAATGGCCGCCAGGTCCGTGGCAACGTGCGCCGGTGAGTTGGCGTCGATATAGACCAGTTGATACGGTCGCTCGGTGTTGCGCGCAATGTCCTTGAGGGAATCGACCGCGCAACTGAATCGTTCTCTCGGGGTAACGCAAATGGTGGCTTCAGACGCTCGCTGGTTCATGCTATGGGTGCCCGCCCCGGTAAAGCGCGCATAGTAGCAAACAACCGCCACACTCGACAGTCGCGCACCCGGCGCCGGACGCCGCGAGACAGTATGACCGCGTACCGGAAATCAGTTTGCGGTTTGCTTCGGCGCGTCTTCGAGCCAGCGGTCGCGCAGGCCCTGAAGCGCGACGGCGTGATTGCTGAAAATCCATTCGACACCCCGGTTGAGCTCGCGTCGCAGGCAGTTCCCCGAGGCAGGAAAGCCGGTTCCGATGCGTTGCCCGGCCGCCGCATGGCGCCTGCGCAGGCTCTCGCCAAGCAGCAGGTAGTGTCCGCCAATGCCCGCGTAGCCGCGCTCCAGCGCGATACGGCTCATGCGTCCGACATTGGTTTCGGCCACCGGCAGGCAGGCCTGCGGCGGCACGAAACCGGCCTGTGCGAACATCTCAACCTGCAGTGAGAGCAGGTGGTAGTCGCGACCCGGCTCGAAGTCCGACAGCAGCGCGGCCAGGGTTTGCGCCTGGCGCGCCGCCTGTGGCCAGCGCTCCGCTTTCAGCTCAAGCATCAGGTGGCGCTCTTTGCCGAAGCGCAGCAGCACCTCCTCCAGCGTGGGCACCCCGGGACAGCGCGTGCGCAATGCGTCAAAGCGCAGATCGGCCAGCCGCTCCCGGATGCCGAATACCCGTGACAGGTCGGCATCATGGCAGATCACCGGCACGCCGTCGGCGGTCCAGCGCACATCGCATTCAATGCCCCAGACGCCGGCCTGCGCGGCTGCGGAGAACGCCTGCAGCGTGTTTTCCGCGACGTCGCGATTATCGTTTTCGCCCCGGTGCGAGATGATCCGGCAGCGTTCCAGCGCCGCACGCGAAGGTTTTGGCCGCGGCACCGTACCAACTATGGTGTCGGTCACTCTCATGGCGATATCGAGTACACTCATGCGTTGATCGGCCCTCGATGCCCGCAAGTGAGCTCACATGTTAGCGTCTGGCCGGTACGCGCGTAAACGCAGCTGGAACCGGACATGGCAGTGATGGAGTCTGACAAGCGAGGCCAGGGATTGGCGGCAGGGCCCGCCACGCGGCGAGAGGTGCTCGCCTGGGCGTTCTTCGACTTCGCCAATTCGGGCTATACCACCGTGGTTCTGACGGCGGTCTACAGCGCTTATTTCGTGGCGGTGGTGGCGGCCGGTCTGGACGCCCGGTCGCCGGGCTCGGCAACGCTCGCCTGGACGCTCGCGATCGCACTTGCCAACCTGATCGTGCTGCTGAGCGGGCCGGTGATAGGCGCCATTGCCGATTCGCGTGCGCGCAAGAAGTCTTTCCTGTTGATGTCCTCGGCGCTGTGTATCGCCGGCACGGCGCTATTGGGGTTTACCGGCCCGGAGACCTTTGCCGCTGCCGTGGTGCTGGTGGTGGTGTCCGCCGTTGCCTTCGCCAGCGGCGAGAACCTGATTGCCGCGTTCCTGCCGGAGATCGCGCGCAGCGAGGACATGGGGCGGATTTCCGGCTTCGGCTGGAGCCTTGGCTACTTCGGCGGGCTGCTCACCCTTGGCGCCTGCCTGGCGTATATTGGCTGGGCCGAGAATCGCGGCCTGCCCGCCACGCATTACGTGCCGGTGACCCTGTGGCTGACGGCGGCGATCTTCGCGGCGACGGCGTTGCCAACCTTCCTCTGGTTGCGCGAGCGGGCGCTGCCGCAGCCGGCGCATGCCGGCCTGTTCTATCTGCGCGCCGGTTTTCAGCGCGTGGGGCGCACGCTGCGACACGCCGCGCAGATGCCCGACCTGTTTCGTTTCCTGTGGAGCCTGATGCTGTTTCAGGCAGGTGTCGCCACGGTGGTGGTGGTCGCGGCGATCTACGCGCAGGACGTGATGGGCTTCAGCAGCCAGCAGCTGATTCTGCTGATCATGCTGGTGAACCTGACGGCTGCGGCGGGCGCCTTCCTGTTCGGCTATGCACAGGATCACTTTGGCTCGGTGCCCAGCCTGTTCGCGGCGCTGCTGGTGTGGATTGTGGCGATCGCCACGGCGTTCGGCGCCGATGCCGCGAGTGACGTCTGGGTGGCGGGGAACCTGATAGGTGCCGCCATGGGTGCCACGCAGGCCGGTGGTCGCGCCCTGATCGGGCGCCTCACACCGCCGGCGCGCAATGCGGAGATTTTCGGCCTCTGGGGCCTGGCCAATCGCGCCGCCGCCATCATCGGACCCATCAGTTACGGATTGATCAGTCGTTTCAGCGGGGGCGATCACCAGATGGCGCTGCTGTCCACACTGGGCTTTTTCCTGGCCGGGGCGGCTCTGCTGCTGGGCGTGGACGAACAGCGCGGTATGGCGGCGGCACACACCGTGCAGCCGTGACCGCCAGCGGATACCGACCGCAGCCAGACCTCAGTGCGACAACGCCAGGTAGAACAGGTACATGCAAATACCGTAGCCGGCGAGGAACACCAGCGATCGCAGTGCGTCCAGGTTGCCGATGTACAGCGGTATGTAGAGCACGCGCAGCGCAGTGAACACCAGTGCCAGGGTCGAGATGCTGGCAAGCGCCACGCCGCTGACCGAAATAGCCAGCACGGCCGCGCTGAATATCGCCAGCGCCTCCCAGCTGTTGGCCTGCGCCGCCACCGCCCTGGCGCCGGCGCCGGTGAGCTGCTGCGATTGCACGCGAGGTTCCTTGTTGTCGACGCTGCCGAGTTGTTTGTGGCGGTGATAGCCCGCGATCCACGCGCAGGCAATGGGCAGGATACACAGGATGAGGAGGCTGCTGATGACGGTATTCATGCTGTTATTCTCCTTGGGTGAGGCTCGCGGCGCGTCGGGTCGCGAGCGTTTGCAGGTTTTCAGGGTTAATCGCAGCGGCGTTCCTGCGGCGGCGCCGAAAGTATGCGCTCCAGCAGCAAGGGCTGGTCAGTCATGATCGCATCCACGCCGAGGTCGATCATGCGCAGCATTTCCTCGCAGCTGTTGATCGTCCACACCTGCACCGCCAGGTTCGCCGCATGGCTCGCCGCAACGAATTCCGCGGTGACCACTTCCAGGTCGATATCCACCTGGCCGATCTGGCTGGTATCCGGCGGCACCTGCCAGGTGATGTGCTCCGGTACGTCCGGAAATGAGCCGGTGCCGAGAAAACCGAACACCAGACCGGTGCCCTGATCCAGCGGTACGGAGGTGTAGATGCACGGCGCCTCGGCCTTGAAGTTCACCGCGGCCTCGTCGACGAAAGACGCGGCGATCATGTCGGTAAAACGGCCGTAGCGCTGCAGCAGATTCGCCATCTGGGTCTCGTAGTTGCCCTCGCCGTCAAGATCGGGCTTGAGTTCGATGTTGATCAGGTTGTGCGGGAATCGCGCCAGGGCCTCCTCGAGCGTGGGAATACGGAAGTCTTCCGCGCTGTAGCCGGGCGGCGGGGGCTTGTCGCCGGTAGCGATTCCGCGAAAGACATAGTCCGCTTCCGGGCGATCATGCGGCGTGCCGACCCCGGGCACGAACCAGTAGGCCGCGTCCAGCGCACGCAGTTCCGCAAGGGTCAGATCCACCACGTTGCCGGTGCCGTTGGTGGTGCGATCGACATCGAGGTCGTGCAGTATCACCAACTCATTGTCTTTGGTCTGGTAGACGTCCATTTCCAGCACGTCCGCGCCCGCCCTGGCGGCCTCGGCGTAGGCGTACAGCGTGTTCTCGGGAAAATCGGTCACACCGCCGCGGTGCGCAAAGTTGAGGGGGTCCGCGTCGCCCACCAGCCACGGGTTCGGGTCTTTGCTGAACGGCGTATCGCAGCTGCTGTCGTCATTGGCGATGGTGCCGGTGATCTCGGTTGCCGTGGCTACCGCGTTACTGCTGGTGCTGATGCGCAGGGTGAAGGTCTCGGCGGGTTCCTCCTGCGCGTCACCGAGAACTTCCACGTTGATGCGGCCATCGATGGCGCCGGGCGGCAGGGTCATTTCGCCCGCCGCAGACAGGTAGTCCTGCCCGGCGACGGCGGTGCCGTCGATGGTCTCATAGCGCACGGTGATCGGCTGCGGATGCGGCTCTGTCAGGGTGACCCGCAGGCTCAGCAGGGACATTTCACCCGGAGCGCCCTCCGGCGCCGCCGTCGGCACGACCGTGAGCGAGGTTGCGGCCACGGGGTTGTCGGAGCCGTCGGAACAGCCTGTCAGCAGCAGCGCGGTGGCCAGCGTTGTTGTTGCGCAAAGTCGTAACATGCCTGGTGTCTCCATTCTACCGGTGGCGGTAAGTCGCTCGCGGTGGGGCCATGATTATTGCCCAGCCAGCAGGGTGTTTACCACCAGTGCGGGGTCCTGCATGGGAATAAAATGGCTGTGGTCGGGCAGATAGATCTCGCGGCAGTCACGCAGGGCCGCCGCGAGGCCTGGCCAGGTGGGTGAGCGGGTCAGGTCGCGGGGGTCGTCCGGATTGGGCGCCGCTCGCAGCAGCGTCACCGGAACGTGAAGGTGTGCGATGTCTTCAAACACCTGCTCGTTGCCGCGTTGGTTGAGGTAGATCGCCGCCTCGTGCAGTGGGTTGCAGGCGAGGGATTTGAAGCCCAGGGCGTCAGCGGGTCCGAGCGCGCCCTCGCAGTAGTCGCGCAGGACCTGCGGCTGCCACAGGTTAAAGGGAGGGCGCTGGTGAAAGCGTGTGAACATTTCGTCGGCATCCCGCCAGCGGTTCTTGCGCCGGCTCACGGGGTGGTCCGCAGGCGTGAGTGTGGCGTGCGCCTGCTGAAACTCGCGGTAGCGTTGTGGCGACATGATCACCGGGTCGATCAGTATGAGCCGCTGGAATCGTTTGGGCGCCCGCGCAGCGGCGCGGGCCAGCGCGTAGCCGCCGAGCGAGTGCCCGGCCGCGATAACGCGTCGCAGGTCCAGCGCCTCCACCAGCCGAAAGACATCGTCTGCGATGACGCCCCAGTCCGGTTCGCCCAGGGCGCCGGTGCGTCCGTGATATCGCAGATCGGGCGCCAGCAGGTGGCACCCGGGCAGCCCGCGCGCCACCTCGCGCCAGCAGCCGCCGTGAAAACCGGTGGCGTGCAACAGCAGCACAGGATCGCCCTGGCCCGGCCATTCCAGCATCGACATTGCAAGCTCGCCGGTATCGATGCGGCGGGTGAGGGGTATGGGCATGACGGGAAACCGGTGTTTAGCGGCGCGGCGTGAGGAAGGCCTCCCGGACGCGCGGATCGTAGTGGCGGCGAATCAACGAAGCCGGATAGTCGTCTGCGCCTGGCGAGGATCTCTGAATCACGGGGCGCATGGGCGGTCGTGCCACGGGGTGCTCCGGCCGGGGATGGTAGCCATGCCCGGGGAAACGGTGCCCGTGGAGGGGTGTTCCACCGCTCCAGTAACCACCGACATAAATCGTCTCCGGTTGACTTGCGGCGGCTTGCTGCGGGTACGCGCGTGAAGCGAGCTCGCGCAATTCGGCGCGGTGTTTTTCGCGGGCCATGCGGTCCGCAGCCATGCGATCGGTGGTTTTGCGCATCGCCTCCAGGTGATCCTGCTGCAGCGTGTCCGGCTGGCGGGGCGGGGTGTCGATGGTGAGGGTTTCGGTCGCCGGCGCATCGGCAGGCGGCGTGTCGGAAAAACTCACCACGCCCTTGTCATCCACGCTGCGATACACCGTGGCCGCCATGAGCAGCGGGCTGTACCACAGGAACAAGGCCGACAGGCAGGCCAGTCGAAATACGGTGTGCATGACGACAGTATAGATCATGTGCTGGCCTTGCGTATCTGCGCCGCGATCAGGTCGTCGCGACCAGTGTGCCCGGTGGGCGCCCTTTGCTCGCTGCCGGTTCGCGCGCGCAGGAGCATTTCCAGGCGCTGGTCCGCAAGCAACACCGTGCGCTCCATCCGGAAACAGTACAGCAGTTCCAGCAGTCGGTTCTGGCTGTGGGGCCGGTAACCGGGAATGGATCGCCCGCGGCGACGCATGCTGATGGCGTCGGTGTCGTTGATGCCGTACACCAGGCCCTGGTCCGGCGAACGCGGGTTGTGCACGGAAAACCCGTGTGCCACGGTGGTCTTTCCCAGGCAGGGTTCCAGCGCTTCCAGCAGGGCGCGCAGGGCGCGCGCATCCAGGTAATTGAACAGGTCCCAGAACAGGCATACATCAAACACGGTGTCGCCGGACAGCTGCAACAGGTCGCGCAGGTGGGCACTGAGACCGTGTTCGGTGTCTTCTTCGGCTGGCAGCGGCAGTTCCGCGAATACATCAACGATATGCAGACGGCAGCGGCGCTGCGAAAAAAAGTCCAGCGTATCCTGTCGCGCTGGGCCAAGGTGCAATACCGCCAGCCGCTGATCGTCCTCGACGCCGCGGAACAGGGCTGGCAATAGCTGTGACGATTGAATGGATGCGGGATTCACGGGCCTGGGGCCCGGCGCGCCTGCGCGGCCGGTATCATCGGTTGTCGTAAAAGCGAGAGCGGTGCGCCAGGTCAGCCGCTCTTCACGTCCAGTTCCGGCGCTGCGGAGTTGGCGGACTGCTGCGCGGTCAGCGTCGGTCTCGCTGCCACTGTTTCACCGGGATCCATATCGATACTGCCCTTGAAGATTGCGCCATCCTCCAGTGTCACGCGTGGCGCGACGATATTGCCGCGCACGTTGCCGGAGCGGGCAATCACCACCTTCTCGGAGCCGGTGATGTCGCCCGTGACCTCACCCTCGATCTTGACCACACGAGCGGTGATATCGGCCGTGACGCGGCCCGATTCGCCCACCGAGAGTTCCTGGTCTTTCAAACTGATGGTGCCTTCGACCTTGCCTTGTATCAGCAGGTCTTCTTCACCGGTCACTTCGCCCTTGATTCTGATGCTGGGTCCAATCATAGCGGTATTCCTCGCGCTGGCGGGGGGGGTGGGTGCAGCAGGAGCCCTCGTGGGCTCGGATTCCCTGGGGGGCGTTGCAGCCGGTTTGGTTTTTGGTCGGTCAAACATAGCCATTGCCGTCTTCACCGTGCAGTGAATGGGCCGGTAATCCTAGCAGTCGCCGGCAAATGTGGCCAGCGAGAACCCGTGTTAAGTCCAGAAAGGCCTTGCCGGACTTGCTGCCGACGGTAGCCTGGCCTATATTAATGCGCCCGTCTTAATAAGCAGTGGCCGCAGCCTTCATGCCCTGCGCCCGGCCCGGAGGCCGCATGCCAGACACCATTCGCATCGCCGACCTCGGAAAGCCAATACTCAGCCCGGCGCAGCAGGCGGCGCTGTCCTACACCGAGGGCCTCAGTGTCGATCTGACCCCGGCGAGCATCCTGCAGGAGGCGCAGCACCATACCGGCTGCGGCGACTTCGGCGCGGACGACTTTCGCGAGCGTCTGGCGCTGCTCTGCGATGAATGGGACAGCGATGAGGAGATCACATCGCTCGGGCGGCTGTCGTTGCGTAACAAGTTATTGCAGCATGCACAGAGCAGGCTGCTGATCCAGCGGCGCCTGCGCGAGCATCCTGAGATTCATCGTGTGCGGATTAGCGAGCCGATCATCGTGGTGGGCCTGCCGCGCTCGGGTACCACGCACCTGTTGAACCTGCTGGCCGCCGATTCGCGCCTGCGTGCGCTGCCCCTCTGGGAATCCTACGAGCCCGTGCCGATGCCTTCGGAGCCGCCCGCCGAGGGCGGACGCGATCCGCGCTGGCTGCGCTGTGAAAACCAGTGGCAGGCGATGCAGTCATTATCGCCCCTGCTGGCGGCCATGCACCCGATGAACCCCGACCACATTCACGAAGAACTGGAACTGATGGGCCCGGACTTCGCGTCCTATAACTATGAATGGCTGAGCCCTTCGCCGCGTTGGCGTGAGCTCTACTACGCCACTGATCAAACGCCGCATTATCAATACATGCACACCGTGCTCAAGCTGCTCACCTGGCAGGACGGCGATCACACTGGCGAAAATACCCGCTGGGTACTGAAATGCCCGCAACACCTGGAGCAGTTGCCCGTGCTGAAGTCGGTATTCCCGGACGCGACCATCGCGGTCACGCACCGTGATCCGGTGTCTGTGGTGCAGTCCGCGATCACCATGCTCGCCTATGGCCAGCGCACGAGCAGGCGCCGGGTCGATCTCGATGCGCTACTCACCTACTGGACGGACAGGGTGGCGCATCTGCTGGAGGCCTGCGTGCGCGACCGGGATTGCTTCCCGCCCGGGCAAAGTATCGACGTGCCCTTCGCGGAGTTCATGGCGGACGATCTCGGCATGCTGGAAAAGATTTACCAGCGCGCGGGTTTGCCTCTCACGCCAGCGGCTCGCGCCGAATTACAGGCTTACATCGACGCGCATCCGCGCGGCAGGCATGGTCAGGTGATCTACAACCTGCGGGAAGATTTCGGCGTGGAGCCGGCCGCCTTGCGCGAGCGGTTCGAAACCTATCTGCAGCGGTTTCCCGTTGCGCTGGAAGTGAACTGAGGGGAGAGGCCGTTATGCGCGACCCGATCTACAAGCGGCGACCGGTAGAACCCAATCCCGTGCGCTTCGACAGCGCGCGGCGCATCAATGACTTTATCGTGCTGTGCGAGGCGTTTTCGAATTGCTACCTGCTGGAAACGCCCGAGGGCAACGTGCAGGTGAACGCGGGCATGGGTATCGAAGCGCCCGTGATCAAACACAACTTCGACGCCTTTTCCCGGCGCGCGCTGCGCTATCTCATCCTGACCCAGGGCCACGTGGATCACGTGGGCGGTGTGGCGTATTTCCGCCGCGAGAATCCCGCTCTGGAGGTGGTCGCGCAGGCGGACAACCCGGAGCACCAGGCCTACGATGCGCGCCTCGCAAGCTTTCGCGCCAATCGCTCCGCCTTCGCGTTCACGCATAAATTCGCCGCCGCCTTCGAGCATTTTGCCGAGCACGGTTACAGCGATTTCCCCGAGCAGGACACGCCGACCCCGGATATTCTCGTGCAGTCGCGGGAGCGGATCAGCCTGGGCGGCCTGGAGTTGGAACTCATTGCCGTGCCGGGCGCGGAAACCAACGATTCTCTGATCGTCTGGCTGCCGCAGCATCGTATCTGCCTGACCGGCAATCTGTTCGGCTGCAGTTTCGGGCATTTCCCCAACCTGGTCACTATCCGCGGCGACCGCTACCGCGATGCCCTGACCGTGGCCGCAGCGGTGCAGACGGTGCTGGATCTGGAACCCGACATGCTGCTGTACGGCCATCATGGCCCGGTCGAAGGCGCAACGCTGATCCGTGAAGAACTCAGCGTGCTGCGCGACGCCATTCTCTACGTGCACGACGCCACGGTGCGCGGCATGAACGACGGCGTGGACCTGCCGACCCTGATGGCCGACATCCGCCTGCCGCCGGCGCTGGAGGTGGGCGAGGGTTACGGCAAGGTGTCATGGAGCGTGCGTGCCATCTGGGAAAACTACGCGGGCTGGTTCAAGCACCGCTCCACCACCGAGCTGTATGGTGCATCGGAGGCCGCCATTGCACCTGACCTGGTCGCACTCGCCGGTGGACCCGATGCCATCGTCACGCGGGCGCGGGCGCGGCTGGCCGAGGGCGACGCGGTGGCGGCGCTGCAGCTTCTGGACATTGTGTTGTCCGGGCACGCCAATGCGGCGGGCGCGCGCGAGGTCGCTATCGAGGCGCATGAGCGGTTGCTGCGCTCTGCGGAGAATTTCTGGCTGCAGTCCTGGCTGCGTCAGCAGATTGCACTGTTGCGGGCCGCAGAGGTCTCACCCCAGTCGGGGTGACCGTGCGCGGCCGCGTCGCCGCGCCTGAAAGCGTGCCCGGCTAGCGGGCGCGCTGCAGCAGGTCCCCGCTATCGAAGCCCACCTTGAGAGAGAACTGCACGCGGTAGTCTGAGCCGGTGTCACCGCTCACGTCTTCACGCTCCCCCCAGCTTAACTCGGTGCCCATCATCACGTTGTCGGCGGGGTAATGCAGCAGGTTGACCGAGGCGAGCTGGCCCTTCGCAAATTCGTTGTCGGCCTGCCCGGGGCGCGTATCGAGGTCCGTCATGGTCCAGCCCACCGAGCTCGACCAGCGCTCGTTCCAGTAGTGATCATAGTAGGCCACTATGCCCAGCAAGGGCACGGTCTCTGCGCTCGCGCGGCTGATGTCCGCCGAATCCGGCGCTATGTCCACGCCGCCGTCATTCATGTAGTTGCCGATGCCTTCACCGTACACCACCTGCAGTTTCAGCACGTCGCGACCCCAGGTCTTCAGGCCCGCGCTGGTGTTGATACCCCAGCCGTATTCTTCTTCGCTGTTGCCGGTGGCAAGCGATTCGTAGCCCAGCTTGCGCACGATACCGGCTACCTGTACGTGACCATAGTCGCCGTTGCTGCGGTAGCGCGCGGTGATGTCCGGCAGATCGTTGTGTGCCTGGAATTGTTCGCCGAAGGTGGAGACGGTCGAGTCGCAGTCGGGCGGCGGTGAGGGCAGATCGCAGAACTGCAGGTCGCGGAAACGCCCCACGGTCAGTGCCGTGCTCGGGTCTTCGAGTGAAATGGACAGTTCGTCGCCGCCCATCGGGAACGTGAAACGCGCCTGCTGGTTGCGGTAGAACACCATGCCGGTGGGACCCCAGTAGTCGATGGTGTTCGGGAAAATATCGGCATCCATGAAGTTGGACCAGTACTGTCCCATGCCGAACTGCTTGTAGGTTGCCCAGGCATGGCGCAGGCGGGGCGTGGTCTGCCCCTCGTCGCCTCCCACGCCGAACAGTTCAGCCTCCAGCAGGAAACTGATGTCGGGCCCGTAGTTCCCCTTCACGCCCAGGCGAGACTGCCTGACACCGAACACGAATTCGCCGTCGTCGCCGTAGGTGCCGCTGGCGGTAGGGATGGTGGTGACCCGCAAGGTGTCGTTCCAGTTGGGATCCACGCGCTTGAAGTCGTAGATCATATCGGCCTGGGCAAAGCCGTAGACGTTCAGCGACAGCGCGTTGTCGGGGGCTGCCCCGGCGTTCGGCTCTTCGGCGGCCGGTGCAGCGGCCGCGGCTGCGGTTGGCACCTCGGCGGGATCGGATGTCAGTGCCTGCAATTCCGCCTGCATCGCTTCGAGCATGCGCTGCTGCTCGCGCATGACAGCCTGTTGCTGTTGCAGCTGCGCCTCCAGGCGGCGAATGCGCTCACTGTCGCTGGCGGCGAAGGCCTGTGATACGACGCCGGCCTGGGCGGTGAGTGCGAGCAGGGCGCAGAGCGATGCCGACCTGAAACAACGTAAGGAACCTGCCATGGAGATGCCCTGGATCTGTTGACGTGGGGCAAGTATAGGGTACTTCTCCGGCAACGAAAGTTTACAGATGATCGCTGTGGAAGCCGATGTGTTCGCCGATAAAGCTGGCGATAAAAAAGTAGCTGTGATCGTAGCCCGGCTGCAGTCGAACGCTAACGGGGTGCCCGGTATCGGCCACCGCCTGCTGCAGCAGCGGGGTGCGCAGCTGCTGTTCGAGAAAGTCGTCGGCCTCTCCCTGGTCTACCAGCATGGGCGGGCAGGTGTCGCTTTGGCGCAACAGCTCTACCGTATCGTGCCGCGTCCAGGTACTGCTGTCCCGCCCGAGATAATTGCCCAGCGCTTTCACGCCCCAGGGGCACCGCAGGGGTGAGCAGATGGGTGAAAAAGCCGATGCGCTGCGGTACCGCCCGGGGTTGTTGAGCGCAATGCTCAGTGCGCCGTGGCCGCCCATGGAATGTCCGAAAATGCCGCTGCGGGCGGCATCCACGGGCAGCTCGGCGGTGACCAGCGCGGGCAGTTCATCCACCACGTAGTCGTACATGTGGTAGTGCTGCGACCAGGGCGCCTGCGTGGCGTTGACGTAGAAACCCGCGCCCAGGCCGAAATCCCAGGCGCCCTCGGGATCATCCGGCACGCCTTCGCCGCGGGGGCTGGTGTCGGGCGCTACGATCGCCACCCCGTGTTCCGCCGCGTAGCGCTGGGCGCCCGCCTTGGTCACGAAGTTCTCGTCGGTGCAGGTGAGGCCGGAGAGCCAGTACAGCACCGGCACGCGGGCCTGCTTTGCCGCAGGGGGCAGGTAGACCGAGAAGTGCATGTCGCAGTTGAGGGTAGATGCCGCGTGGCGAAAGCGCAGCTGTCGCCCGCCAAAGCACTTGTTGTCCGCTACCTGTTCCATGCCGGCCCGCCTCAGTACAGCACGACGGAGCGAATGCTCTCGCCGGAGTGCATCAGGTCGAACGCGCGGTTGATGTCATCAAGCGGCATGGTGTGCGTGATAAGGTCATCGATGTTGATTTTGCCCTCCATGTACCAGTCGACGATTTTCGGTACGTCGGTGCGGCCGCGCGCACCGCCGAACGCGGAGCCGCGCCAGGAGCGTCCGGTGACGAGCTGGAACGGGCGGGTGGAAATTTCCTGGCCGGCACCGGCCACACCGATAATGCAGCTTTGGCCCCAGCCCTTGTGACAGCATTCCAGCGCCTGGCGCATCACGTTCACGTTGCCGATACACTCGAAGCTGTAATCCACGCCGCCGCCGGTCATGTCGATCAGGTGGTCCACCACGTTGTCCACCTCGTTGGGGTTGACGAAGTCGGTCATGCCGAATTGCCTGCCGAGGGTCGCCTTCGCCGGGTTGGTGTCGATGCCGATGATGCGTGTGGCGCCGACCATTCGCGCGCCCTGAATGACGTTGAGCCCGATGCCGCCGAGGCCGAATACCGCTACCGTGGAACCGGGCTCTACGCCCATGGTGAATGCCACGGCGCCGATGCCGGTGGTCACGCCGCAGCCGATATAGCAGATCTTGTCGAACGGCGCGTCTTCGCGCACTTTGGCCAGCGCGATTTCCGGCAGGACAGTGTAATTGGAAAAGGTGGAACAGCCCATGTAGTGCAGGATCGGAGTGCCGTCCAGCGAGAAGCGGCTGCTGCCGTCCGGCATCACGCCCTGTCCCTGGGTTGAACGAATCGCCTGGCACAGATTGGTTTTCGGATGCAGGCAGTACTCGCACTGGCGGCATTCAGGCGTGTAAAGGGGAATCACGTGATCGCCCGGTTTCAGCGAGGTGACGCCGGGCCCGACCTCCTGCACGATGCCCGCGCCCTCATGCCCGAGAATCGCGGGGAAAGCCCCTTCCGGGTCGTCGCCCGAGAGGGTAAAGGCATCGGTATGACACACGCCGGTGGCTTTGATTTCCACCAGTACCTCGCTTGCGCGCGGCCCCTCGAGGTCGACCTCGGCAATCTCGAGGGGTTTGCCCGCTGCAAAAGCGATCGCTGCGCGTGTCTTCATGTGGGTGATCCTTGTGGTAGTGAGAAGGAAGAGGTGCGTCAGTTTATCCAGTCGCGGCGACGAGATAAACGCCGAAGGGCAATCCGTTGCGCGACAGTGCCACCGGGAGGGGCGATCAGCCCCGGGCCTCGCACAGCGCCAGCCAGGCATCCAGCATGCGACCGTGGTATTTGTCGCGATGGACAATCAGGTACCACTCGCGTCGGAAGTCGCGTCCCGGCACGGCGAGTTGCACCAGCGAGCCACGCGCGAACGCTTCCTGCAGGCAGATGCCGGACAGACAGCCCACGCCCAGTCCGGCCTCCACGGCGCGCTTGATGGCCTCGGTATGCTGCAGTTCCATGCGGATATCGAGGTCGCTGAGAATGCCGCGCATGGCGCGCTCGAACGCCTGGCGGGTGCCCGAGCCCGATTCCCGTACGATCCACGGCAGCGTTTTCAGCGTGGTGTCGTCCAGCGCGGCGCTCCCGGCGAGCGGATGCTCTGGATGCGCAAAGACGACCAGTTCGTCGGCGCGCCAGCGGCGGATGTCCAGCTCGGGATGTTGCAGTTCGCCCTCTATCAGCCCCATGTCGAGTTCGTAGCCGGCGACCTGCTCGGCGATTTCCCGGGTGTTGGCGACCTTCAGGGCGACATCGGCTTGCGGGTGTGCGGCGCGAAAGTCCGCGATCATGCCAACGGCGACATAGTTGCCGATGGTCAGCGTGGCTCCGATACGCAGGGTGCCGCGCGCGGTGACGCCTGCCAGTGACTGCTCGAATGCGGCTGCCTGCTCCAGTAGCCGCTCGGCCTCGGGCCGAAGCTGGCGCCCCAGTTCACTGAGCTGCACGCGTTTCCCGATACGGTCGAACAGCTGGATATTGAACTGTGATTCCAGTTCCTTCAGGGAGCCGCTGGCGGCCGACTGGGACATCGCCAGCGCCGCGGCCGCGCGACTGACGTTCTCGTGCCGGGCGACCGCGGAAAACACCTGCAACTGACGCAGACTGAAGCGCAAGCCATAGACCTATATCTGAATTACCGATATATATTATCATATAAAACTGTTTTAACGATTTAAAATCTGGCGGTACGCTGGGCGCCATTACGTTATCCGAGGTACACGTCATGGCACAGATTCTCCGTGAAGAAGTCACCGCAGTTCACCACTGGACCGACCGATTGTTCAGCTTCCGCACCACGCGCAGTCCCAGTTTCCGTTTTCGCAGCGGCCATTTCACGATGATAGGCCTGGAGCAGGCCGGCAGGCCGCTGATGCGCGCCTACAGCATGGCCAGTGCGAACTACGACGACGAGCTGGAATTTTTCAGCATCAAGGTGCCGGACGGGCCGCTCACCTCGAAGCTGCAGAACATCCGCGTGGGTGATCAACTGCTGGTGAACAGCAAATCCACCGGCACGCTGGTGCCGGAAAATCTGTTGCCCGGGCGGAATCTGTACATGATCGCCACGGGCACCGGCCTGGCCCCTTTCCTGAGCCTGATTCGCGATCCGGACATCTACGCAGCCTTCGACCGTGTGGTATTGACGCACGGCTGCCGGTACGCCGACGAGTTGGCCTACCGCGAGCTGATCACCGAGCACCTGCCGTCGGACGAGTTCCTCGGTGAGGAGGTGCGCGAGAAACTGCTGTACTACCCCACGGTCACCCGCGAAGCCTTTGTCAACAACGGGCGCATCACGGATCTGCTGCGCGACGGCAGTCTGCCCCGCAATGTGGGACTTGGGCCACTCGACCCCGAACTGGACCGTTTCATGATCTGCGGTAGTCCGAGCATGCTCAAGGAGCTGTGCGCGTGGCTGGATGCACAGGGTTTTACCGAAGCGCGACACGGCGACGCGGGGCATTACGTGATTGAGCGGGCGTTTGTCGAGAGTTGACCCGTTTGAGTTATCCGAAATGTTGACTAGTATTCAATGCAGGTGGTTCGGATTTGCATTGAGCGTGATACAGGATGAATATCTCGGTGTACCTGGTGTCGGTGCTGGTGCTCGCCGCGGCGGTCGCGGCGGGTTACGTCATACGCTCGCAGTTCATCAGGGCGATGGAGATGAAGCCGCGACCAGCCCCGGCGCCGGCGCGCAGCGCGGCGCGGGCGCCGGTGCCCCCGCGTGATCCGTACCGTGCCGTGTCAGTGAAGCCGGGCACGCCCGCCTGCCGCGAGGCGAAAGTGCTGGCCCAGCGGCGCTTTCTCGTGGCCGGGGACGCGATTCCCCGCCTGCCGCTGGACGGCTGCGACTGTGCGCAGTGTACTTGCACCTACAGCAAGCACCCTGACCGGCGCAGGCGGCACGAGGAGCGGCGTGCACTCGGTGGCATCAGCCCCTCGATTCTCGAGCAGCGTGGGTTGTCGGAGCGGCGCCGCGGTCGCGATCGGCGCGCCGGGGAAAGGCCGGCCTGGTAGGGCGCGGTGCCGGGCGCGCGTGCTATGCTGTAGCGCCGTTGCAAGAGTCCAGGATCATGTCGTTTCCCTACACTGCCCGCAGCGTATTCGGCTGCCTACTGTTGTGGATCAGCGCCTGCGCGAGTACGCCACCGTCGGCCACGACCGACTTTGATGCGCGCTACGATTTCTCGAGCGTGCGCGCCATCGCCATACAGCCTATCGACCGCAGCACACCCGCCACCGTGGTCATTTCGGATATGCAGATAGATCGCATCAATGCGGCGCTGACGTCAGAATTGCAGCGCCGCGGGTACACGGTTACCCCGTCTCAGGCCGAAGCCGATATGTTGCTGGCCTGGCACCTGGTGACCGAAGAGCGTGGCGACGTGACGCGGTTCAATGTGAGCACCGGCTACAGCTGTTACAGCTGCGGTGTCGGCGTGGGCATTGGGACATCGGTGCAGCGCCCGCACCTGAGGGGCAGCTTTATTGTGGATATGATCGATCCCCTGCAACTGCGCTCGGTGTGGCGCGCCACGCTGGAGACGCGCCTGGATCGAGACAGCGACGCGATCGAGGCACGGGAGTATCGGACTGCCGCAGCGCGCGCGGTATTCGCGGAATTTCCGCCGCCGTAGCAGAACTTCGCCGCAGCCGGGTTTAAAGCCGGAAGACGCCGAAGAGTGCCGCGTGATCCGACAGGTCACGCCAGGGGCCGTTGCTGAGGCGCGAGCAGGCCGTGGGTTGCAGCCCGCGATAATAGATGCGATCGACCGGCAGCAGCGGCGCCCACACCGGAAACGTGCGCGCGTGCCGTCCGCGCATCGCCACGAACAGTTCCTCAAGATCCAGATCGTCGTGCAGGTGGTGCTCGGCACGCCGCCGCCAGTCGTTGAAGTCGCCGGCGATGATCATGGGTTCGTCGCGCGGCACGTGATCGTTGATGCGGTCGGTCAGGGCCTGCAACTGCTCGCGCCGTTCCTGCTCCAGCAGCCCGAGATGCACGCACAGGGTGTGTAGGCGCGTGCCGCTGTCGGGCAGTTCGATCACGCCGTGCAGGATGCTGCGGCTGGAGCGCGGGAAGATCGACACGTCGATATTTTTCCAACTCGCAAACGGAAACCGGCTGAGAATGGCGTTACCGTGATCACCCTTGCGGTAGATCGCATTGCAGCCGTAGGCGTAGTGCGGCCAGGCCTGGTCCGCCAGGTATTCAAAATGCGGCTGGTCAGGGTAGGAAAAACGCCGACGCTTTGCATCGCTCTTGATGGCTGTGCCGTGAATCTCCTGCAGGAATACGATATCCGCGCCGGTTTCTGCGATGCGCTGGCGCATGGAATCGAGCACGAAGCGGCGGTTGCCGCTGCAGTATCCCTTGTGGATGTTGTAGGTGAGGATGTGAATTTCGCGGGTCATGCTGTTTCCATTGAGCGGCTAATCGGGCCGCTGTGACGTCTGCCGTGTGCGCTTACTTGCCTGCAGGGCGCGTATCGTCCAGTTGAGCACGTAATCCGAACCACTCGCCGCAGCGAAAAAAATCACCAGCAGGGTGCCCGCAGTCACGCTCCAGGCGGGGACCTCTGGCACCACCTGCGCTACAAGCACCAGCAGGCAGAAGAGAATCTGCACGAACATGTTGGCCTTGCTGAGGGTGGTGGCCGCAAACTCGAATGGGCCAATCAACAGCCGATAGCTGATGGCTCCCGCCACGATCACCACGTCGCGCGTGATGACGATCGCGGCTATGTACCATGGCAGCAAGCCAACGGCGGCAAAGCAGACGAAACACACCGTGATCAGCGTTTTATCGGCGATCGGGTCGAGAATGGCACCCACGCGGGACACCGCCTGCAGCTTGCGCGCGAGCAGCCCGTCCAAGGCATCGGTGATGCCCGCCGCGAGGCCCACCAGCAGCGCCATCACGTAGGCTTCGCGCAGGATGCATAGCCCGAGGGGGGCGGCGAGCAGCAAACGCAGAAAGGTCAGGCTGTTGGGTAGTTGTTGCAGCACAGTGCCGGCCATCAACCCCCGAGGGCGCCCGCTGTGGAGATGGCCCTGCGGTCTTCGCGTTGCGCTGCCCGAGACACGGCGTCAGCGCGCCTGTTCCGGCGCCAGCAGGAACACGGCCAGCGCCCGCTGTTGCTCTGGCGTAAAGGCGTATACCGGCATGGGCGACTGGGGCGCCGCCAGGGCGTCGATCACGGCGGCATAACCCAGCCGCTGGTTCAGGTTCGCAAGGCTCTTCGCGTTCGCCCCTTGTTCATGGCAGGCGGCGCAGGCGTGGCGGTCGTACAGCGCCTTGCCGGTGGCAGCGAGGGCGGGCAGGTCGGCGCTCGCGAGCCACCCGGGAGGCTCCGGGTCGAATCGCGTGGCGGCCACGCCTGCCAGCGCGGCATCGGTGCCCTCGCCCCGGGCAATACGGTAAACGGCGCCGGCGTAGTCGTCGGAGATGTAGATCGCCCCGTCCGGGCCCTGGGCCACGTCCACCGGGCGGCCGTGGATCTTGCCATTCACGTTGAGACCCCAAAGGAAATCGCGTTCTTCAACCGCGCCCGTATCGTCCCAGTGCAGGGAAACGACTTTGTAGCCGTCCGGCTCGCTGCGGTTCCACGATCCGTGCAGGGCGACCAGCGCGCTGCGCCGGTAGGCCTGCGGCAGACGCGAGCCATCCAGGAAGCGGATACCCAGCGGCGCGTTGTGTGCACGGAAGCCGTGCACCGGCGGTACCGGCTGGCGCACCGCGGCTTCGGGGTCCGGACCCATGTCCGGGTCGGGTACATTGGCGCCATTGAAATACGGCCAGCCATAGAAGTTGCCCTGCTCGATGCGGTTCAGTTCACAGGGCGGGAAATCGTCGCCGAGCATGTCGCGACCGTTGTCTGTGGCATACAGTGCGCCGTTCCAGGGAGCCCAGTCGAAGCCCACGCTGTTGCGCAGCCCCGTGGCGATGATGTCGCCGCCGGATCCGTCAGGATCGAAACGCATCATGGTTGCGCGTCGCGGGTCGTCCTCGCTGCACACGTTACAGGTAGACCCCTGGGCAAGATACAGGGCACCATCCGGGCCAAAACGCAGCGTTTTGCTCCAGTGATTGCCATTGTCGGTGAGCCCCTCGATCACGGGCTCGTAGTCCCCGGTGATGCGCCCGGTGTCGGCGTCAAAGGCCGCGCGACCGACGCGATGGGATTCGGCGACATACAGCCAGCCATCGTGCAGGTCGATACCAAGGGGGCGGCGCAGCCCGTCGAGCAGCGTGTGGCGACCATCGCTGCGACCGTCGCCATCGGCGTCCGCGCGCAGCAGCAGGATGTCCCCCGCGTGCGGCCTGCTCACCAGCAGGTCGCCGCCGGGTGTCACCTGCAGGAAGCGCGCACGCGGCAGGTCGGCGGCAAACAGGCTGATCCGGAAACCGGGCGGCACCTGGAATCGTGTTTCCACGGTGGTTGCGTCCACCGGCTCGCCGGAGAATCCGGTCATGACGTTGAGCACCATGCGCAGGCTGCTGCTGCTGATGGTGCCAGTGCCGATCAGGAGCAGCGGCACGCTGGCGATCAGTAGCACAACCACGGCGAGGATCAGGAGCAGTTTTCGCATGCAAAACCCTTGGTCAGGGGGCACGGGGCCCTGGCAGGCGCAAGACTATATCACAGCCGGGCATCGCGCCCGCCGGCGCCGGGGCACCCGTGTCGCCCGCGTAGCTCGACAGCTTTGCAAAGCCGGGAATTCACAAGTTCGAATAATGCAAACTAATTCACATTCTATTATGGAATAAAATTTTAAAAACAACAGGTTAAGGTGGACTTTGGGCGTAGAAAATACTAATGTCGAGACGTAAATCCACCGTTAGGCGATGTATTGACGCCGTTCACGGGCGATTTCATGGCCGGACAGTTCTCTTGAACAGGCGGACGCGGAGCGTCGATGCTGAAAACCCTCAAAGTGGCAACGACCGATCTGGACATTGGCATGTATGTCAGTGGCCTGGACAGGCCATGGCTGGGCACGCCGTTTGCCACCCAGGGGTTTTTTATCCAGTCTGCGGCGCAGATTGAGGCCCTCAAGGAGTACTGCCAGTACGTCCTGATCGACAGCCGGCGGGGCGTCAAACCCGCCCACTACGGCGCCCGCCAGACCCACATCAAGAGCCGCGAAAAAACCACGGAACGTGTCCGCACCGAGCGTCCGCGGCTGCCGGTGGAGAAAATTTTCGTGGGCCGTCCCATCAAACCTTACCGGGACGACAGCGGCTGGGAGGACGAGCGCCCGCGCGCGCAGGAGGCGCTGGACGGCCTGGTGGAGGATATCGACGAGATTTTCGACGAAGTGGGTGAGGGCGAGAAATTGAATGTCGTGCGCCTGCGGAAGTCGGTGGAGCCTATCGTCGACAGTATCAGCCGCAACCCCGACGCCTGCCTCTGGCTGGCCAGAATGAAGCGCCACGACCAGTATACCTACAAGCACTCTCTGGGCTCGGCCATCTGGTCGGTCTCGCTCGGCAGGCAGTTGGGCCTGCCGCGCCACGATCTGCGTTCTCTCGCCATGGGTTGCATGCTCATGGATGTCGGCAAACTGCGCATCGCGCCGGAGTTGTTGCAGGCGGAGCGGCCCTTGACCACCGAGGAAATGGCGGAGGTCGCGAGCCACGTGAGCCACGGCCTGGAGATCGTGCAGGAGAGCGGTATTCTCAACCAGGATGTGATCGACATGGTGGCGCACCACCACGAGCGTTACGATGGCACGGGCTACCCGAACGGACTGCGCCGGGACCAGATTCCGCCCTTTGC
Organism: Halioglobus sp.; assembly: GCA_041396005.1. GTDB lineage: Bacteria > Pseudomonadota > Gammaproteobacteria > Pseudomonadales > Halieaceae > Marimicrobium. The sequence goes on along the minus strand of JAWKZK010000003.1, from coordinate 139,168 downwards.
GCGCATCGCCGCCATCGTCGATACCTACGACGCCGTCACCAGCAATCGCAGCTACGCGCGTGCCCTGTCGCCCTCGAACGCCATCAAGCTGTTGTACCGCTCGCGCGATGAGGATTTCCAGGCGGAACTGGTCGAAGCATTTATCCAGGCCGTGGGTATCTACCCGGCGGGCACGGTGGTGGAACTGTCCTCCGGCGAGGTGGGCGTGGTGGTGGCGGAGTACCGGACGCGCCGCCTGCGACCCACGGTCATGCTGCTGCTCGATTCCAGCAAGCGCCCGCTGCGAAAAACCCGCATCGTCGACCTGCAAACGCAGTGCCGACAGGAGGGCGCCGCCGCGGTGACCATCCGTCGCAGCCTTGAGCCGAACGCCTACGGCATCGATCTCACCGAAATCACCTTCTGAAGGCCTGTCGGCGTGGCTCATCACGCACGCCGCTTGACCTGCCGCCCCGCCGTACACACAATGACACCTCCGCGCTTGCGCACCCCCGTGATAGAGAGAAATCCGCATGTCCCGCCTGTTTACCCTGGTTTTCCTGATGCCGCTGCTGTGGCTGTTATCCGCGCCCGTGGCGGCGAGCAGTTACAGTGACGCCATACGCTCGTTCAGCAATGCCGGCGAGAGCGGCGATTACTTCAAAACCGCGTATGGTTACGCGATCTTCCCCACCATTGCAAAAGCCGGCATCGGGCTGGGCGGGGCGTTTGGTGAGGGCAGGGTGTATATCGGCGCCCAGCACGTGGGCAATGTGACCATGAGCCAGGTGACGCTGGGCATGCAACTGGGCGGCCAGGCCTACAGCCAGATCATATTCTTCCAGCATGAGCAGGCGTTCAGGGATTTCACCGAGAGCAACTTCGAGTTCAGCGCGCAGGCCACCGCAGTGGCTATCACCGCCGGCGCCACGGCTGAGGCCAACACCGGGGGCGGCGTTGCCGCCGGTATCAGCGGCGGTCGCAACGATGCCGCCACGCGTCACGGCGGCTACCGCAAAGGCATGGCGGTGTTTACCATCGCCCGTGGCGGACTGATGTTCGAGGCCGCCCTGGGGGGGCAGAAATTCAAATACTTGCCGCTGAATCCCGCAAGTGCGCCGGCAGCTTCGGTGCCGGGCGCGCTCGAACCCGCGCCGGCGATCAGCCCGGGGCGTCCCGTGCCGTAGCGGGCGGTTACGCGCCAGCGGCCTGCGCCCGTTCCAGCGCGCCTGCAGGCACCGCCCCGATCAGAATCACATGCCAGTGGCGCGGACCGTGCGCCCCGTAGACGAGTTGCCCCTCGATATCCGCAGTGCTGGAGGGGCCGGCGATGATGTTGATGCCCCTGGGACGCCCCTGTTGCGAGACCTCGCGGTGTATCGCCTCCCAGCCATCTTCCATGGTCCCGACCAGATCGGCGACATTCAGCAACACGATGTGCCGCTCCGGCAGCAGGTTGTTCGCCGCCGGGTTGCTGCGGCCGGTATAGGTGACCACCCCGCCCAGTTCAGCGATGCCCAGTCGCGCGAAACTCAGGGTGACCTGCTCACCGGGCTCCACCGCGCCAAAGCGCGGCAGCACGCCGGCGTCCCGCCACGGCATCGCGGCAAGCCGTGGGTCGTTGCCCGCCACCAGGCGATGGTTCCGGTAGTGCTTGTAGAGGTGATCGGCCACCGCGCGTACCGCCTGCTCGCGGCCTGACGCGCAGGCGACGCCGCCCCGGTTTTTCACCACGTTGAGCAAAAAGGCCTCGCACATTTCGGCTGCGGGCAGCCCCGGCCTTGGCGCGCTGCCCAGTGCGGCGCGGGCACGCTCGACGTTATCGGCCTGCGTCTTGTTGGTCGCGTGGCGCAGGCGGGCGAAGATGTCGCTGCGTGCGCTAGTGCTCATCGCGGTTTTCCCGATACTGCTGCATGAAGGTCTTGCCTTGTGGCGCGGGGAAATCGCGCTCACTGGTCCAGCCCCCGGCCAGTGGCAGGCGCCTGAAACTGCCGCGCTTGCGCCCGAAACGGTGAAGCAGCGGCATGGCCGCGCCGGTCAGGGCATGATAGAGGCGCGGCTTGCCGGCCAGCCAGCTCTGCACGCTGATCGCCAGCCGCCAGCGCGGCGCATTCAATCGTTGCGTGTTTTCCGCCGCGCGCAGGTCGCGCAGGAGGTCAGGCAAGGGAATGTCGGCCGGGCAGACCTCGGCGCAGCGACCACAGGCGGTGCAGGCGTTGGGCAAGGCGTGACTTTGCTCCAGTGAGGTGAGCAGTGGCGTCAGCACCGATCCCATGGGCCCGGGATACACCCAGCCGTAGGCGTGCCCGCCGACGCTGGAGTAGATGGGGCAGTGGTTGAGGCAGGCGCCGCAGCGAATGCATTCGAGCATCTCGCGAAACGGGCCGTCGAGTATATCGCTGCGCTGGTTGTCGAGAAGAATAAAGTGCGTTTCAAGCGGCCCGTCCACGTCCTGTGCGCGTCGCGGGCCGGAGTAAAAGCTGGTGTAGCAGGTTTGCGCCTGCCCGGTGGCCGAGCGCACCAGCAGGCGCAGCATGGCGGTGGCGTCCTCGGCGCGTGGCAGAACACGATCGATCGTCGTGCAGACGATCAGTACCTTGGGCAGGTTCGCGCACAGATCGCCATTGCCCTCATTGGTGACCAGCATCGAGTAGCCGTTCTCGGCGATCAGCGCGTTGGCGCCGATGATTCCCACCTGCGCCTGCAGGAATATCTCGCGCAACACCTTGCGCGCCTCTTCAACCAACTCCGCCGTGTTTTCCAGTGACCGTTCACCGAGCGCGTGTTTGGCGAGAAACAGCTCGCGAATCTCGTCGCGGGATTTGTGCAGCGCGGGACCGACGATGTGGCTGGGCGTCTCTCCTGCCTGCTGGATGATGTATTCGCCCAGATCGGTTTCCACCACGTTCAGGCCGGCGCGCAGCAGGAAATCGTTCAAGCCGGTTTCTTCGGTGACCATGGATTTGCCTTTGGCGATATTCTTTGCGCCGTGCTGCTGGCAGATGTCCAGGGTGATGCTGTTCATTTCATCGGCGTTGCGCGCGAAGTGCACCCGGTTGCCGTTGCGCACGGCTTCGTGTTCGAACTGCGCGAGATAGTGCGCCAGGTTGTCCAGGCTGTGCTGGCGAATGCGCTTCACATGTTGCCGTGTGGCCTCGAAATCGGCGAACCCGTCTACCGCCGTCTCGCGCATCAGCGGCGCGAACAGCGCCATCAGGTCGCGGCGTTGGGCTGCGTCCTGGTCTTGCAGGGCCTTGTCGGCGTTGTCCAGGAATCGGTCGCTGGTTTGCTGCATGACGCTAGCTCTTTTCGCCAATGGCGGGGCTTGTCGAATCCTGCACCAGAATCTCTGCGACATGGCGCAATTTCAGGTTAAGTCCGCGACGCTTTGCGCGCCCCGCCAGGTGCAGCAGGCAGCCCAGGTCCCCACCGACCAGCGTGTCCGCGCCGGTTGCCACCGCCTGGTCCAGTTTGTCATCCGCCATTTTTGCCGAGATGCCCGGCATCTTGGCACAGAAGGTGCCACCGAATCCGCAGCACACATCGCGTTGCGGTAACTCCAGCGGCTGGATATTGCACATAGCGTGCAGCAGTGTGCGGGGTTGATCTCGAATGTCCAGTTCGCGTAAGCCGGCGCAGCTGTCGTGGTAGGCGATCGCGGCATCGCCAGGGCTACTCCGGCCCCGCTGCGCTGCCGACAGCCGCGCGATCTCGTGCAGGAAGGTCGTCAGCTCGAAGGTTTTGGCGGCAAGCGCCAGTGCCCGGTCGTGCCAGTCTCCCTCCAGCAGTCGCGGGTAGTGATGGCTCAGCATGCCCGCGCAGGAACCGGATGGCACGACCACGTAGTCTGCCGGTTCCAGCAGGTCGATGACCTGCATGGCCAGTGAACGGGCAGCCTTGTAGTCACCGCTGTTATACGCGGGTTGGCCACAGCAGGTTTGTGCTACCGGCACACTGACGTCGTAGCCCGCTTTTTCGAGTAGCTCCAGGCTGGCAAAGCCGACTGCGGGTCGGAACAGGTCGGCCAGGCAGGTGACGAACAGCGCCACGTGGGGCTCGGTATTTGAGGGCGCAGGTGCGCCGGGTGTGTCACTCATCGCGGGTGATGCCTCATGCCGGTTGGCTGCAGGGCGCAGGCATTGCCACCGCTGCCGGTTCTTGCGCCGCAGTATATCCAATACGTTGGTGCACTGTCGCGTGGGCGGCCCCAGGGACTGCCGCGCGCGATGATCGCAAACTTAGTTAGACGGAAGAAGCCAGCGCCAGCATCAGCAGGCTCGCGGCGCTTGTCAGGGCGCACACACCGGCGGCAACAGCCAGCGGGTGGCGCGCCTGCAGGAGCTTGATCAGCGTGGTGGTGCGATCTACCTTGACCCCGCCGCGCAGCAGGGGAGTGACGTGCGCCGCCAGCTCGGGTTGTGAAAAAGCGGGCAGCAGAGCGTTGCCGCGAAATACAATGACGTCGTCCATCAGCAGAAAGGCGCCGCGATACTGGATGCGCGAGTCTGCGCCCAGATGGTACAAACCGTCGTGATCCACCAGCAGCAACTGCTTCTCCAGAGTGCCGATATGACCAATGGGTTGTCGGCTGATCATCGCCAGGCCAATGGCAGGCCCCGCGAGCGCGGTGAGCAGGGTGGCCAGTTGCCAGGCGGATGCGCCCTGGCCGACCGCCATGAGCGCCGCGGCCAGGGTCAGAACGGCCAGGCTGACGGCGCGGCTGCGCAGGACTTTCTCGCGGCCGGATGCGGGCGCTACCCAGTCCAGTGCGTCAATGTGCTCGTCCACGGGTTCCGCGCCCCGGGCGCGCGATACCCGGTAGACGCGTTCGCGCAGTCTTTCCAGGTAGGCGATGGTGAGGCCGAACACGACCAGCAGGGCGCATAGCGTCAACCCAGCCCGCCAGCCCAGCGCACTCAGGCGGTTGGCGCGCTCGCCCTGCGCGATGTTGTGCTGCAACAGGCTGGAGACGAAAGGCACTTCGGCGGCGCCTTCGCTGTTGAAGCGCGCAACCCCAGCCCCGCGCCCGTCGTTTACCAGCAGCTTCTCGCCCCAGGCGGTGAGCTGCAGTGGCCAGCGTGCCTCCTCCATTTCGGCCTGGCCCAGGTACTGCCACTCGTCACCGAACCGGTACACGCCGGCTCCGTTGGTTGTCGTATCGTACAGGACGACCCACCAGCTGCCCGCGTTGCGCACGAAGTCACCTACGCGCAGTGTTTGCGGGTCGAGTCCTGTGGGTAGCAGCAGTACTTCGTCGAGCTGTGAGCCAAAAGCGGCGTCATCGTAGCGGTACACACTGATGGCCGGCGCGCTCGGGCTGTTCATCAGCAGCAGCCCTGAATGCAGCCTGATGACGGGCGATACCGGCATACGCAGCTCGGCACTGGCCCTGGCTTCTCCATCGGGCGTCCAGCGCGTGAGTAGGCCGGTAGAGGCGCTTGCCGTGAATACGCTGCCGTCCACGGGGTTGAAGGCGACTGCGTTTACCGGACCCATCCGTACGCCCGGTGACAGCGGTTCACAGCGAGGACCCTCGAGCCGGCAGCGCAGCAGCGCCAGCGTATCGCCGTTGTCCCCGCCGGGTTCTGACGGAGAGAGCGTGCTGCCGGAGATCAGCAGCGTGGTGGTGTCAGTGAACAACAGGGGCGGTGCGAGCTGACGCAAGCCCAGCGCCTGCGCTCGGACCTCGTTGCTGGCCGTGCCGGAACGATCGTGCCGCAGCAGCGCGTTGTCAGACAGTATCGTCAGGCCGCCGCTGCTGTCGCTGGCGATGGCCTGTGCAGCAGGCGGTTGGTAAGGCGCACTGATTCCGTGACGTAATGCTGTCAGCACGATCAGCAGGGTTAGCGCCCCGGTGCCAAGTAGCAGCGCGACACGGCTGCGTTGGAGCGCGCGCGGGGCGCGCTCGCGCACCGCCAGGGCGTTGCGAAAAGGACGTAGCGCATAGACGTTGGGCTCGCCGGGCTGACGCTTGCGAGCCGGCGTGCGGTGGCGCGCGCTGCCTTTTGCGGTATCGCGCAAAGGGATGTCGAGCCGGGTCCGCACCTTGCCCCGTCCCGGCGACCGCGACGTCGAGCGGGTGGCGCCCGCGTCTGCCTCGTCCTGCGGTGGTCGCTGGGCCTCCAGCCTTGCCGCATGCAGAATCTGTTCGCGGGCCGCGCGCTCGGCATCCTGGCGTTGCGCGTCCTTCTGGCTGCGGGCCTCGGCCTCCCGCCGGGCCTGCTCGCGAGCCTCGAGTTGCGCCCGTTCTTCGGCCTCCCGCCGCGCCTTCTCCTGGGCCTCCCGCTGCGCCTGTGCCTCGGCGTCTCGGCGGGCTTGCTCGCGCGCGGCACGGTGCGCCTGCTCTTCGGCCTGCCGCCGGGCCTTCTCCTGGGCCTCCCGCTGCGCCTTTGCCTCGGCGTCTCGGCGGGCTTGCTCGCGCGCCTCGCATTTCGCCTGTTCTTTGGCCTCCCGCCGGGCCTGTGCCTGTGCCTCGCGGCGCGCACGTTGCCTGGCAGCGCGTTCGGCGTGTTGCGCCGCCTTGCGCGCGCTCGCCGCCTGCGTGCTGCTTTCGTCCGTCAGAGGTTTATCCTGCGGGGATTCTCGCTTTTTGGCTTCGGGCGAGCTGCGATTGGATGCCTTCGCTGCCGGCGAGCCGGCGGTGGAGGCCGTTGCAGCGTTTGCTGGTTTGCGTTTTCGCGCCGCGCTGCGTCCGCGCTTTTCTGATTTTGCAGTGATTGCCGGCTCGCGCGAGGGAGCGGATGCCGGTGTTGCGGCTGGCTTTTTGCGGTTGCGGCGCTTCGTGGTTTGTTTCGCGCCGGGGGCGGGGTCAGCTGCCTCCGGGGCCGGTGCGTCGGACTGCGCAGGCCCTAACAGCAGGTCGGCGGCTTCTTTGGCGGAGGTTTTCACCAGCTGCGCTACGGCACCGATCCGTTGCATGTCCTGAAAACATTCTGCGGCGGCCTTGCGGTCGAGGTTACGGCGAAGGGTAACGGTCTCGCCGGAGAAAAAACGCTCGAGACGCGCCGGATCGTCGATGGCAAACAGTCTGGCGAAGCGTTTCCTGACGGCAGCTGGATCTTCACCGGGCAGGGTTTCGCCGCTGAAGGTAAGGTTAAATCTGTTCAACCTGCACCCGATATCCCCTGATTCTTCCGATAGTGCTCCAGCGTAAAAATGTACGGTGTTTCAGGCGTCAATTCCAGCGCCATGCGGCGGCGCGCCAATCGCTGCACGCCTGCGCTCAGTCATTCAGCGCTGAGAACGTCAGGCCCGCATGTGACTGCAGCCGCTCAAGGTAGTGCTTGCCCAGTGCCGAGGCGGGCGTCCAGAAGCCGCCGGCAACGCTGAGCGGGTCTTTGGCCAGGCACACCGCTGCCTCGCCGAGCATGCGTGAGGTGGATCCGTAGCCCGGGTCCAGATCGCCGCGCACAGAGACGCGGGTGTCGTGGCTGCGATCGTCGGGGTCGATGCCCAGGAAGCGCAGCTCATAGAAGCCTGCCTCGCGCTGTGCCTTGTCGGGGCCTTCGCCGGGGCTGGGTAAAAAGCGCTGGGCAAGTCGGCGCGTGGGACCCAGCGCCAGCGCCAGCATGCCGACACCCGAGGCGACGCTCACCCCAACCGCCTGCGCGCGGGATGTGTTCAGGGTGCTTTCGTCATAGCGGAAGTCTTCACCCCAGGGAAAGCCGAGCAGGGCGTTGCTGCGGCGCACTACGCGCGTATTGATCGCCGCCATGATGAAAGGGGACGTCCACTGGTTGAAGTCCGGATCGAACACCGCGGTACGTTGATCGGCCCCATCCTTCCCGCGTGGCGTACCCGCGGGGTAAAGCGCGTACGGGTTCGCAACCTGTTTGCGCACGTTGGGGTCCTGGCCGGCTTCCTCCAGCATGTGCAGGATGCTGGCGATGGTGCCGCCGCTGGCCGCGCCGCGACTCGCTGCCACGCGGCCCTTTACCTGACGGGCATACACGCCATGCCGTTCGTGCATGAGCTGTTGCAGATACCAGGTACCCATGTCGGAAGGCACGGAATCAAAGCCGCAGGTGTGCACAATGCGCGCGCCGCTGGCCTGCGCCGCCTCCGAGTACGCGGGGATGACCTTCGCCATCCACTGTACTTCCCCGGTCAGATCGCAGTAGTGCGTGCCAGCTTCCGCGCAGGCCGCCACCACGGGAGTGCCATGGCGCGCATAGGGGCCGACCGTGGTGCAGACAACCCGTGTGCGTTCGACCAGCGCGGCGATGGAGCCAGCGTCGCCGTTGTCGGCAACAATGAGCGGTAGTTGCGCCGCTCGCCCGGCATCGAGATAGCGCTTGCGTACCGCCTCGAGTTTGGTCTCGTTACGCCCGGCAATCGCCCAGCGCAGATCGCCGTCCACCCCGTAGGTATTCGCCAGGTATTCAACCACCAACTCGCCGGTGAACCCGGTGGCTCCCAGCACTACTACATCAAACTCGCGTGCACTCATGCTGTCACTCCGATCGTTGTTGTCTTTGGTCGATAAAAGTCGGCCAGGTCGCGCAGTTGCGCCGCACACCCCGCGCGCTGCGTGGCATCGCGGCGGCGCCCAGACCGCATTGTAGAGCGTTAACGCGCCACGCGCCGCGCTTTTCTCCAGCCGTCGGGCGGTGGATGTTGTTCCGGGTCGTATTCGGGGTGCGCGGCCTGCGTCAACAGGGTATGCTTGCGCGCTTGCGCAACAGGCCCGTTACCCATTACCGCAATGACCCATCCGTCGCAGGCAGCCCCGAGCAGACTTCGTGTTCCGCAGCGTTTTGCCCTTAGCTGGCTTGCGCTGGTGGGTTCATTGCTGGTCGCGGCCTGCGGTGAGCCGCCCTGGAACAATCCGCACCCGGAGTCGCCGGCGGGGAAGATTACCTATCAGTCGATGATGTCGCCGTATCCGCCCAAGCATCTCGATCCGGCCAGGTCCTACGCTTCAGATGAATCGCTGTTCATCATGCAGATCTATGAACCGCCAATGGACTACCATTTCCTCAAGCGCCCCTACGAACTGACGCCCGGCGCGCTGGCTGATTTTCCCACGCTGACTTTCCTCGACGACGCGGGTGAAACGGTCACCGCCGACGACCCGGCTCTGGCTTATACGCGTTACCGTCTGCGGCTGCGTGACGATCTCCACTACCAGCCGCACCCGGCCTTCGCGCAGGACGCACAGGGCGGGCCGCTGTACCTGTTTGCCACCAGTGCGCAGAGCCGCCGCTACCGCTCGGTGCTGGATTTTCCGCAAACCGGCGATCGCCCGGTACACGCGGCGGACTACGCGTATGCCATCAAGCGCCTGTCGGACCCGCAAAACGGTTCGCCCATGCTGGGACTGATGTCGCAGTATATCGTGGGCATGCAGGCGTTCGCCGACCAGGTGGCTGAGATCGAACGAGACACCTGGCTGGATCTTGATGACTTCGAGCTGAGCGGCGTTCAGGTGCTGGACGAGCGCACGCTGGAGATTACGATTGCCGGTCGCTACCCGCAGTTTGTGTTCTGGCTGGCCATGCCGTTTTTCTCGCCGGTACCGCGGGAAGTGGATCGCTTCTACAACAACCCGGGCTTTGCCGAGCGCAACCTCACGCTCGACTGGTGGCCGGTGGGTTCTGGCCCGTTCATGATGGTGAAGAACGATCCCAACAGCGAGATCGTGCTCGAGCGCAATCCCAATTACCGTTACGAGACTTTTCCCGTAGAGGGCGCGCCTGGCGATTTTGAGGCGGGCTTCCTCGCCGATGCCGGCAAGCAGGTGCCGTTTATCGACAGGGCGGTCTTTCGACTGGAGAAGGAGAGCCTGTCGCTGTGGACCAAGTTCCTGCAGGGTTACTACGATCGCTCCGGCGAGAATCACAGCCACACGACCGGCGTATTCGACCAGGCGTTTGTCGTGGGGCCGGACGGCGTGGAGATGGCGCCTGAGCTTAAGGAGCACGGCATTACCATGTCGCCCGATGTGAAGCCGGGTGTCTACTACTACGGCTTCAATATGCGTGACCCGGTGGTGGGCGGGTACAGCGAAGAAAAACGCAAGCTGCGCAGGGCCCTGCAGATAGCCTTTGATACCGAGGAGTACATCAATATTTTCTACAAGGGGAATGGCGTACCGGCGCATTCACCGGTACCGCCCGGGATCCCCGGCCACCTCGAGGGCGAGGCAGGTATCAATCCCTATGTGTATGACTGGCTGGAAGGCGCCGCCAGGGCGCAAATCCGATCGAGCATGCGCGCAAGCTGCTTGCCGAAGCGGGCTACCCCGGTGGTCGGGATGCGCGCACCGGCGAGCCGTTGAAAATCTTTCTCGACGTGCAATCGCAGGCGATAAGCAATACCTCGATGAACTGGATCAATCGGTCCTTCGCCCGTATAGGCGTACAGGTAGAGTTTCGTCCGGCCGACTGGGCGCGCACGCGCGAGAAGCTGCTCACTGGCAACACGCAGATATTCTCCCACGGCTGGCTGGCCGATTACCCCGATCCCGAGAACTTCCTGTTTCTGCTGTATGGCCCGGAGAGCCCGCTGGTGTGCGAGTGCGACGGGGCCAATAACGGCAACTATGGCAGTGAGGAGTATGACGCGCTGTTTCGCCAGGTGCGCGTGCTGCCGCCCGGCGAAGAGCGCATGGCCCTGGTCGCGCAGATGGTGGAGCTGTTCCGGCGCGATGCGGTATGGCTGTACGCCTTCTACCCGAAAGACATTTTTCTCAATAATCCCTGGGTGCACAACACCAAGCGTCACGGCATTTCCAAGGCGACGCTGAAGTACATCCGGGTGGACGCGTCGCTGCGGGAGCGTCTGCGGCACGCCTGGAACCAGCCGGTGACCTGGCCCGTATTCATTCTGCTGGGGCTGGTCGTGGCGATGCTGCTGCCCGGCGTGCTGGCCTATCGACGGCGGCAGCGTGCGACCGCCCGCATGGAGAACGCCTGAGATGCTGGCCTACGTCATTCGTCGCGTGCTGTACGCGATTCCAATACTCATCGGCGTGAACCTGCTCACTTTCCTGCTGTTTTTTGTGGTGACCTCACCCGATGAAATGGCGGTATCGCAACTCGGCGACAAGTACGTGACGCCTGAGGCAATCGAGGCGTGGAAAGCGAAAAACGGTTATGATCTGCCGCTGTTTGTGAATACGCAGGCCAGCGGCGCGGCCGCGCTGACTGACACGATCTTTTTTACCAAGTCGGTGCGCCTGTTCGCCTTTGACTTCGGCCGCTCCGAAAGCGGGCGCGATATCACATCGGATGTCTCCACGCGTATGTGGCCCAGCCTGGCGGTGGCGTTACCCACCTTTGTGATCGGCATCTGGGTCAATATCTGCGTCGCGCTGCTGGTGGTGATGTTTCACGCCACGCGCCTGGATCGCTGGGTGGTTTTCACCTTTGTGGCAATGATGTCCATCTCCTACCTGTTCTACATCATCGGCGGCCAGTACCTGGTGGCAAAAACCTGGAGGCTGGTGCCGATCTCGGGTTTCCATACCGAGGGGCACATGTGGAAATTCCTGATTCTGCCGGTGCTGATCGGCGTGGTGGAAGGGATTGGTTCCGGCGCACGCTGGTACCGCACGCTGTTTCTGGAGGAAGCCGGCCAGGATTATGTGCGTACCGCCCGCGCCAAGGGAGCCAGTGAACTGCGAATCCTGTTCCACCACATACTGCCCAACGCGCTGATACCCATTCTTACCGGCGTGGTGGTGCTGGTGCCGTCGTTGTTCATGGGTAGCCTGCTCATAGAATCTTTCTTCGGGATTCCGGGCCTGGGCAGCTACATGCTGGATGCGATCAAGGCGCAGGACTTCGCCATCGTGCGCAGCATGGTATTCATCGGCTCCATCCTCTATATCATCGGCCTGATCCTGACGGATATCTCCTATACCTGGGCAGACCCACGTGTGCGGTTGAACGCATGAAGCCGCTGCTGCTGTGGTCCGACGCGCTGATCTTCCTGCTGGTGGGAGCGCTGGTGCTGTTCTTCTTCCGCCTGCGGCGCGATCCGCAGATTCGCGCGCGCTGGGCCGAGGTATTCCGCACGCGCCTGGGTATGGCCACGTTCACCATCATCCTGATGTATGTGGTGGTGGCGCTGCTGGATTCCCTGCATTTCCGGCGCGCGCTGGAGCCGGTTGATGGGGCGGAGCAGTCGGTCGTGTTCTACGATAATCGTGTCACCAGTGTGCTGGACGTGCTGTTGGGCGGCATGGGCGAGCGCTTCGAGCGCACCTATTCCGCGCCGTTCGCGCTGTATTCCTTCGAGAAACAGAACATGAAGGATGCGCAGGGGCGGGACTACCGTGATTTTCCGTTGCTTAAACACGCGGGCCGGCATCTCGAGCAGGTTGATGACCGGGGGCGGGACCTGCTGCTGCGCTCGCTGCGCGCGCTGTTCATCGGCCTGCTGGGCTGTGCGCTACTGATAGGCCCGCAGTGGCTGGCCCTGCGTCACAGCACGTTGCCCTGGCAGGCCTCCTGGTGGGTGCAGGGGGCGGTGATCTGTTTCGCCGTGTGGCTGGTGCAGATCAGCCGCCACTACCATGTGCTGGGTACCGACCTGGGCGGCGTGGACGTGGCCTACCAGAGTATCAAGGGGATACGCACCGGTGTGCTGATGGGTACGCTGGCGACCCTGGTGATGTTGCCCATCGCGGTCACGCTGGGCACGCTCGCCGGTTACTTCAAAGGCTGGGTGGACGACGTGGTGCAGTACCTGTACACCACCTTGAGTTCCATCCCCGGCATTCTGCTGATCGCCGCCTCGGTACTGCTGTTCCAGGTGTACATCGATCTGAATCCCGATTTCTTCGCGATCGGCATGGAAAAGGCGGACGCGCGTTTCATTGCGCTGTGTTTCATTCTGGGCGTGACGAGCTGGTCTTCCCTGTGCCGTCTGATTCGCGCCGAGACCCTGAAGATCAGCCAGCTCGGTTATGTTCAGGCGGCCCATGCCTTCGGGGTGAGCCACGCGCGCATTCTCAGCCGGCATATTCTGCCCAACGTGGTGCACATTATCCTGATCACCTTCGTACTGCAGTTTAGTTCGCTGGTGCTGGCGGAGGCGGTGCTGTCGTACATCGGTGTGGGCATCGACCCCGCTATGATCAGCTGGGGCAATATGATCAACGGAGCGCGTGCGGAACTGTCGCGCGAACCGACCGTGTGGTGGACCTTGAGCGGCGCCTTCTTTTTCATGTTCGTACTGGTGCTGGCCGCCAATCTGTTTGCCGATCTGGTGCGCGATGCATTTGACCCGCGCACGGCTGGCTCCCGGAGCAAGACATGAGTGCGCTACCCATGGAAATCGCCGACCTGCAGGTGGCGCGCAGCGATAACGGCGAAGCGATTATCCGCGGGGTGAGTCTCGCCCTGGAGCCGGGCAAGGTGTTTGCGCTGGTGGGCGAATCCGGTAGCGGCAAATCGGTGACATCGCTCGCGGCGATGCGCCTGCTGCCGGCAGGCTTGCGCATCACCGGCGGGCGCGTCAGCGCCGGCGGCGAGGACCTTTTTGCGCTGCCTGAACTGCGCATGCGCGAGGTGCGCGGGCGGCGCGTGGCCATGATCTTCCAGAACGCGATGAGTGCGCTGAATCCGGTGCAGACCGTTGGGCGTCAGGTGGCGGAGACCTTGCGTCTGCACACGACGCTGCGCGGTCGCCGGCTGCGGGAGCGGGTTGTGCAATTATTTGCGGAGGTGGGCATTCCCGATGCTGCCGGGCGTTTCGATTATTTCCCGCACCAGCTGTCGGGAGGGCAGCAGCAGCGGGTCATGATTGCCATGGCGCTGGCCTGCGAACCGGACGTGCTGATTGCTGACGAGCCCACTACCGCGCTTGATGTGACCATCCAGGCACAGGTGCTGACTCTGGTAAGAGGCCTCACGCGCAGCCGCCGGTTGGCGGTGCTGCTGATCACTCACGACATGGGTGTGGTGCGCCATACCGCCGACGAGGTCGCGGTGATGTACCAGGGGCGCATTATCGAACAGGCCCCGGTGGAGCAGTTTTTCCAAGCGCCGCGCGAAGCCTACAGTCGCGACCTGATAGCGGCGCTGCCGGATCTCACCCACTTTCGACCGGCGTTTTCCGCCACGCCGCTGTTGGCGTTGCGCGACGTGAAAGTGCACTTCCCGGTGCGCCGCGGGGTGTTGCAGCGGGTGGTGGATCATGTGCGCGCGGTGGATGGCGTTTCGCTGCAACTCGGTCGTGGCGAAACCTACGCCCTGGTGGGCGAATCGGGCAGCGGTAAGAGCACCCTGGGGCGGGCGGTGCTTGGCCTCGATCCACTCGCAGGGGGCAGCATACGCTTCGACGGCCGGGAAGTCGGCGGGCTGGGACGCCGTGCCATGCTGCCGCTGCGCAAACGTGTTCAGGTGGTTTTCCAGAATCCCTATTCGTCGATGAACCCGCGCTTGACGGTCGATGAGATTATCAGCGAAGGCATGCTGAGCCTCGGGCTGGCGCGGGAGGGCGCCGAGCTTGACGAGCGCGTGGAGCGGCTATTGCAGCGCGTGCAACTCGGCGCGGACTACCGGTGGCGCTACCCGCACGAGCTGTCCGGCGGGCAGTTGCAGCGTGTGGCGATTGCACGTGCGCTGGCGGTGGAACCCGAGCTCATCATCTGTGATGAGCCCACCAGCGCGCTGGATGTCACCATTCGTGCCGGCGTGTTGGAGCTGCTGGCGCAGCTGCAGCGGGACTCCGGCGTGTCCTACCTGTTCATCACGCACGACCTGTCGATCGTGCCCGGCCTTGCCCATCGCGTCGGTGTCATGCGCAACGGGGTGCTGGTGGAGCAGGGCAGCGCGGAGCAGATTCTCACGCGGCCCGAGCATGCCTACACCCAGGCGCTGCTCGCGGCGGTGCCGCGTGTCGATTGAGCGGATTGCCCACGCGGCCTGGCGAACAGGTCAATGCGTGGCCACCCCGTGGCGCATGCACTATGCTTAGGCAAGTCGCGTCCGGCGGACGCAAACAGCGAGGAAAGTGAGATGGCAGAGCCGCGCCCCGAAGTACTTGCCCGGCTGCGTAAACTGCTCGGCGAGAAAGGCGTCCGCGAGCAGCCGGACGATTACATGCCGGATATCGTGCTCAAGCCTGCAAGTACGGAAGAGGTGGCCGGCATACTGCGCATATGCTCCGCAGCCGGGCAGGCCCTGGTGCCCATGGGTGGCAAGACAGGCCTTGCCAGCGGGCACTTCCAGACGGACGGCGAGCTGGGATTGTCGCTGGAGCGCATGCAGGCCATCGAGGAAATCGATACCGAGAATCGCACCATGACGGTTCAGGCCGGCTGCATCCTGCA
Organism: Halioglobus sp.; assembly: GCA_041396005.1. Lineage (GTDB taxonomy): Bacteria > Pseudomonadota > Gammaproteobacteria > Pseudomonadales > Halieaceae > Marimicrobium. The sequence continues at coordinate 123,906 of JAWKZK010000003.1, read as the reverse complement.
GGTGGCCGCGGAGGCTGCCGAAGCGCATGAGCTGCTGTTGCCGCTGGATTTCGGCGCGCGCGGCTCCGCTACCATCGGCGGCAATGTGGCGACCAACGCCGGCGGTAACATGGTGATCCGCTACGGCATGACCCGCGACATGGTACTGGGCCTGGAAGTGGTGCTGGCCGACGGCACCGTGGTGAGCAATCTCAACAAGATGCTGAAAAACAATACCGGTTACGACATTCGCCAGTGGTTTATCGGCGCCGAGGGTACGCTGGGCGTGATCACGCGCGTGGTGCTGCGTTTGCGCCCGCAGCCCAAGAGCCAGAACACGGCCCTGCTGGCCGTGGATGACTTTGCCTCGGTGAAAAGCCTGCTGCGGTTCCTCGACAGTCGCACCGCCGGTACCCTCTCGGCGTATGAAGAGATGTGGCCGGAATTCTACGAGTACATCACCCGCGAAGGCAGTGTGCACAAGCGGCCGCTGCCGCACGGCTGCGCGTTCTACGTGCTGGTGGAGACGCAGGGCTCCGACCCCCGCGGCGATGCAGAGCGCTTCGAGACGGTGCTCGGCGAGGCCATGGAGGAGGGCCTGGTGTCCGACGCCGTGCTCACGCGTTCGCAGGCGGAGCGCAACGCGCTCTGGGAAATTCGCGACGACGTACTGGAACTGTTCAAGCTGGGGCCGTTTATTCCCTTTGACGTCAGCCTGACGCTGGAGCGCATGGAGCCCTTCGTGGCCGATATCCGCGCGGGCATGGCGACCCATGACGACCAGATCTGTATCGTGTTCGGCCACCTGGGGGACGGCAATCTGCACGTGAACCTCGGCAACCGACAGGCGGAAAATTTCGATTATGACGCCTTGCAGACGCTGCTGTATGAGACGGTGGAGCGCTATCACGGCTCGGTGTCGGCCGAGCACGGCATCGGGCTGAGCAAGCGCGAGCAACTCCATCGCAGCCGCAGCCCCGAAGAACTGCAGCTGATGATGGGCCTGAAGCGGATGCTGGACCCCCAGAACATACTCAACCCCAACAAGATTTTTTCCAGCGCGCAGCTGTCTGCTGCCCACTGACCGAATCACTCGCCGCGGAGACAAGTCCATGAATGGAGCACAAAGCCTGTTGACCACACTCATCAACAATGGAGTCGAGGTGTGTTTCACCAACCCCGGAACGTCGGAGATGCACTTTGTGGCGGCACTCGACGACGTGGAGGGCATGCGCTGCGTATTGTGCCTGTTCGAGGGTGTGGTCTCGGGCGCTGCCGATGGATACGCGCGCATGGCGCGCAAGCCCGCGTCCACGCTGTTGCACCTCGGCCCCGGGCTCGGCAATGCGCTGGCGAATATCCACAACGCAAAAAAAGGGCATGTGCCGATGGTGAACATCGTTGGCGATCACGCCACCTACCACCTCCAGTACGACGCTCCGCTCACCGCCGACATCGAAGGCGTGGCCGCGCCCATGTCGCACTGGGTACACACCTCTGCGCAGGCGGCGGAAATCGGCCGCGATGCGGCTAGCGCGGTGCAGGCGGCGGGACGCGATCGCATCGCCACGCTGGTGCTGCCCGCGGACGTCTCCTGGGGTGACAACCCCAACGGCGCGGAGGGCGCTGTGTCGCTGGCAGCGCCCTCCGCGGTGCCGCCCGGCCGGGTTGAGGAGGCCGTTGAGAAACTGCGTTCGGGTGAAAACTGCATGTTGATGATCGGCGGCGATGTGACGGCCGAGCAGAGTCGCAAACTGAGCCGAATCGGTCGGGCCTGCGGCGCGCGCGTGAGCACCGATACTTTTCCTGCCCGGCAGGAGCGCGGTGCCGGCAGTGCGGTGCTCGAGCGTTTGCCGTATCTGGCGGAAATGGCGATCGACCACATCAAGGAGGTAAAGCACCTGATCCTGTTGGGTGCCGCGGCGCCGGTGTCGTTTTTCGCCTATCCGAACGTGCCCAGCGTGCTCACCGGGTCCGACTGCGAAACGTTTGTGCTGGCCGCGCCGGGCGAGGATATCGACGCTGCGCTGGACGCCCTGCTTGCAGCACTCGATGCGCAGGATGTGGAGCCCGAGATTCAGGCCCTGGCCCTGCCGGACGTCCCCACCGGCGCCCTGGATGCGAGCACGGCCGCTCAGGCGATTGCGCTGCACATGCCGGCCAGGACGATTGTGGTCGACGAGGCGATTACCAGTGGCCTGCTGGTATTCCCGATGACCAGCAGCGCGCAGCCGCATGACTGGTTGAACCAGACCGGTGGCAGTATCGGCTGGGGTCTGCCGGCCGCGGTGGGTGCGGCGGTGGCCTGCCCCGACCGCAAGGTGCTGTGTCTGGAAGGCGATGGCAGCGCCATGTATACCATCCAGGCGCTGTGGAGCATGGCGCGCGAGAATCTCGATGTGACCGTGGTGATCTTCAATAACCGCAAGTACAGCATCCTTGAGATGGAGTTCGGCCGCACCGGCGCGCGCGAGGGCAAACCCGGGCCCAAGGCGGCCAGTACGCTGGAAATAGGCTCCCCGGATATGGATTTCGTCGCCATGGCGAAAGGCATGGGCGTGACGGCGACGCGCGCCACCACCGCGCAGGCGTTCAACGAGCAGTTTCTCGAGGCCATGCAGACGAAAGGGCCGCGCCTGATCGACGCCATCGTGCCCACGGTGTTTTAGCCCCGGGCCCCGGACTCAGCGGGCCGTCGGAGGCCCCGCTGATGCCTCATGAAATTCCGCCGCAACTGCAGTAGAATGCCGCCCCGTGAAAGCGGGCGCTGCACGAGCGCCGCTCGGTAATCCCAACTGCTAGAGAATTCCCGTATGAAACAGTACAAGATCGCCCTGCTGGCGGGCGACGGTATCGGCCCGGAAATCATGCGCGAGGCCGTGAAGGTCTTTATGTTGGTGCAGGAGCGCAACGACGTCCGCTTCGACCTCGTGCCGGCGGAGTTCGGGGCCAGCGCCTATTTCAGCTGCGGACACCCGTTTCCGGACGAAACCCAAGCGATCTGCGACGCCGCGGACGCGATCATCAAGGGCCCCATCGGCCTCAGCCATGAAGAATCGAAAAAAATCCCCGTCGATATGCAGCCCGAGCGCGGAGCGCTCCTGCCGTTGCGTCGCCGCTACAACACGTTTGCCAACTTCCGGCCGGTTTCGCTGCCGAAAGCGCTGGCGCATTTCTCCCCGCTCAAGCCCGAGATCATTGGCGAGGGCATCGACCTTGTGATGGTGCGCGAACTGGTGGGTGGGCTGTACTTCGGCGAGAAGGAAGTGGGTGTGAATGCGCAGGGCCTGCGGTATGTAAAAGAAGTGCTGGAGTACGATGAGAGCCAGATCAGCCGCATCATGCACGAGGCTCTGAAGCTGGCCATGCGGCGCAAGAAGGTGTTGCACAATATTCACAAGAGCAATGTGTTGAAGTCCAGCGTACTGTGGAATGAAGTGCTCGAGGAAGTGGCGGTGGAGTACCCCGAGGTCGAAATCCGCCACATTCTGGTGGATGCGGCGGCCACGCTGCTGTGCCTGAACCCGGGGCAGTTCGACGTGATGGTCATGGAAAACATGTTCGGCGATATCCTCTCCGACCAGGGCGGCGGCATTCTCGGTTCGCTCGGCCTGATGCCGTCTGCCTGCAAAGGCCCGGAAAAAAGCTATTACGAGCCGTCGCATGGCAGTGCGCCGGACATCGCCGGCCAGAACATCGCCAATCCGTACTCCATGATCGGCTCGGTCGCCATGATGCTGGAAGACAGTTTCGGCATGGCGCAGGAATCGAAAAACGTGTGGGCGGCCATGCAAAGCGTGTTTGCCGAGGGGTACTCCACGCCGGATCTGTCAAAGCCGGGATCGGGTGTGAAGATGATCAAGACCGATGAATTCGGCGACCGGGTGGTGGCGGCCCTGGCGGCGATGCCCCGCGTGGGCTAGGGGTTCAACAGCATGAATTCAGGGAGCGCGATGCGCAAGCGGTCTGGTGTGCCGGGAGGGCGAGGGCGTTCTGTGAGGGCGCGATGCGCTCTGCAGTGCGCGCTGCTTGTGGCAGGCCTGGCCTGTGTCGGCGCCGCCACCGCCGCGCCGGAACACGCGGCCAGCGGTTTTTATCCGCTGCCGGCCGACGGCGATCACCTGGTAGGGGGGTTAACCCGTACGCGGGCCGCCGCGGAAGATACGCTGGTGCTGATCGCTCGACGCCATCGCAGCGGCTACGGCGCGGTGCGTGCAGCCAATCCGGAGGTGGACGCCTGGCTGCCGGGGGAGGGGGCAGAAGTCCTGCTGCCCACCTGGCATCTGTTGCCGGATGCGCCGCGCAAGGGCATTGTGGTCAACACTGCGGAGATGCGCCTCTATCATTACGAACCCGCCAGCGCTGACCGCCCGGCCCGCGTGGGCGTCTATGCGATCAGTATCGGCAGGTCCGGCCGGGAAACACCCCTGAGCAGTGCGCGAGTGGTTCGCAAGGCGGTGAACCCCACCTGGCGGCCTACCGAGTCTATCCGCGCCGAGCGCGCGGCCAACGGCAACCCGGTGCCGGCCGTCGTGCCGCCTGGCCCGAAAAATCCCCTGGGCACTCGCGCACTCTATCTGTCGCTGCCCGAGTACCTGATTCATGGCACCAACCGTGAACTGGGAATCGGCATGTCGGTGACCGCCGGTTGCGTGCGTATGTACCCTGAAGATGTCGAGTACCTGTATGAACGCGTGCCCGTGGGCACGCAGGTGGAGATCGTCGAACAGCCGGTGAAGGCCGGCTGGCTGGGAGACGTGCTGTATGTTGAATCACATAACCCGCTGGGCGAGATGACCCTGAGCGTGGACGAGCGGCTGCAGTTATTGCGCGAGGCGATTGCCAGCACGCTCGGTGATCGCGGTGGCTTTACGCTGGATTGGGACCAGCTGAGAGCGGTGGTCGAGGCCTCAACCGGGCTGCCGGTGGCGGTAGGACCCATCTGGTTGCAGGCCCGTGACACGCCCGATGCGGTAGATGAGTCGGTGGTGCTCTAGCGGATGTGCCTGGTCGTGCCGTTGGCGTGTGCGGGTAGGTCGTGCGCGGGTAGTGCCTTGAGGAAAAGGTGGTGCCTTGAGGAAAACAGCCCGGCGTTTGCGGAAATCCGCTCCCGCCGGGCCGACAGGGTACTTATTTCTGCATTGAAGCTTTGAACGCGCGATCGATCTTGGTATTCGCTTCGTCGGCGCTGCGCTTGGCTTCGTTGGCAGTGCGTTGAGCGCTGTCAGCGGTTTGCTTGGCCTCATTGGCCGTGCGCTGAGCCGCTTCGGCGATGCCACGTACTTCGTCAAGCTGCGAAGTGCTGGCGCAGCCGGTGGCTACAACCACAAAGGCAGCAACTGAGGCGGCCTTGATAAGCGCGTTTTTCATGGTAATACTCCTTGAGCAGGATTAACCTGCCGAAACTGATGAATAGCCACAGGGTGGCAGAACGCGCAACCTTAGAGCCCCGAACTGGAACCATCTGGCTGAGCGCGCGTAAATTATCACTACCGGAGCATCGTAGACCAGTGACATCAAGGGCGTTGTTGTGGATTGTCGTATTTTTTCGCATTTTTTTCTGGCCAAATGCGGCTCTTGCCGTTCCCGGGGTCGACCAGGTCATCGTCGTGAAGTCGGAACGGATGCTTTATCTGAAGGCCAGCGGTGAGATCGTGCAGCGCTACCCCGTTGCGCTGGGCCCTGTTCCCTGGGGCCACAAGGAGCGCGAAGGGGACGAACGCACGCCCGAGGGGCGCTACACCCTCGATTTCAAGAACCCCCAGAGCCGTTTCTATAAAGCGATTCGCGTGTCCTACCCCAGCGCTGAAGATCGCGCCCGGGCCCAGGCGATGGGCTTCAATCCGGGGGGTAATATCATGATTCACGGCCAGCCGATCGGCGGACAGGCGGATGCCCAGTTGTTCAACTGGACGGATGGCTGTATTGCCGTCAGCAACGAGCACATGGACGAGATCTGGGAACTGGTGAACGTGGGCACGCCCATCGAGATTCTGCCCTGAGGCGGCCCATGGCCGCCCCGGACGACGCTACGCGCTGGTGCCGGCGCCCAGGCGGGACAGCACCGAGCCGTGGCCGGCGCGTTCGTGAAGTTGCAGGTTGATCAGGCGCAGCGTGGCCAGAATGCCCGCAAACACCTGGTTGGCGTGCACCCCGCGGGTTTTGTACTCCCGGCCGTTGCAATCCCAGGTGATCACGCACTCCGTCAGCGCATTGGTGTGGCCGCCGCGCGGAATGCGCACCTCATAGTCCAGCAGGTCGGGGAGCTGGTAGTCGCGCGGGGCCATGGCGATATTGATGGCATTGATGAACGCGTCGAAGCCACCGTTTCCGGAGCCTGATGCGCGCAGGACCTCGCCCTCCACCTTGATACGCAGGCTGACCGTGGAATCCAGGTCGAGGCCGCTGGTCACCGAGCAGTTCAGCAACTTGATGTGGTGATAATCCTTGCTCTCCAGCACTTCCGCGATGATGAACGGCAGGTCGTCCGCGGTGATCAGGGCTTTGGAGTCGCCCAGCTTGACGATGCGAGCCAGCACCTTGCGCTGGTTCTCGGGGGAGAGATCCAGGCCCAGGGCCTCCAGGTTCTTGGCCAGTGACGCCTTGCCGCTCATCTTGCCCAGCGCGTAGCTGCGCTGGCGGGCGAAGCGCTCCGGACTCAGGCGGGTTTCGTACAGGCCGCCTTTCTGGTCGCCGTCGGCATGAATGCCGGCCGTCTGCGTAAAGACATCGGCGCCCACGATAGGCGCGTTGGCGGGCACACGCTTGCCGGAAAATGACTCCACCATATTGCTGAGTTGCACGATGTAGCTCTCGTCGATGGAGAGCTGCATGCCCATTTTGTCGCGCAGAACCACGGCGACCTCCGCAAGCGAGGCGTTGCCCGCGCGCTCGCCGAGACAGTTGACGGTGCAGTGCACGGCACTGACACCGGCCTCGACCGCGGCCATCACGTTGGCGGTGGCCAGGCCATAGTCATTGTGCGGGTGAAAATCAAAGTTCAGGCCCGGGTAGCGTTGGCACATGTCGGTGAGGCTCGCGTGCACTTCTGAGGGCGACATCACCCCCAGCGTGTCGGGCAGCATGAAGTGGTCGATGCCGCAGTCGGCCAGCGCGTCCAGCATGCGGTACACGTAATCCGGGCTGTCGCGGTAGCCATTCGACCAGTCTTCCAGGTAGGCATTGACGATCAAGCCCTGCTGACGCGCGTAGGCCACGGTTCGCAGGATTTCGCTCACGTGCTGGTCGAGATCCTTGCCCAGTTGTTCGCGACAGTGCTTTTCGCTGCCCTTGGTCAGCAGGTTGATCACGCGGCCCCCGGTTTCCCGGATCCAGTCAACGCTCAACGTGTGGTCGACAAAACCCAGCACCTCGATGCGCTCGGCAAGGCCGTGGCTGGCGGCCCAGGCATTGATGCTGGCCACGGCTTCCTTCTCACCGCTCGACACGCGCGCGGACGCCACTTCGATGCGGTCGACCTTCAGCAGTTCCAGCAATGCCCGGGCGAGATTGACCTTTTCCGCAGGCGAAAACGATACGCCCTGCGTCTGTTCGCCATCGCGCAGTGTGGTGTCCATCAGCTGAATGTGTCGCGTCATAGGTGTCTGCCCGGCTCCCGGCGGGTGGGAGCGCTGTCATGCCGGCAGGCGATTATCCATTGAATGGCGGCGCTTGTACAACGCCGTGCCGGCGGTTCCGGCGGCGCGCGCCTATTGCAGCCAGCCGCCGGCGAAGGGAATGGCCTGTCCGACGAAGAAGTCGCTCTCGTTGGACGCCAGGAACAGGGCGAACAACGCATCCTCGCGGCCGGTAGCGAGCCGCCCGATGGGGACCTGTTTCATCATTTTTTCGAAGCGCTCCGTGCCGATCAGTTCAGGCGGGTAGTACACCGGGTTCTCGACGAAGTTCTGCGCGATCAGGTTGATCTGCACGTTGTGTCGCGCCGCCTCCTGCCCCACGGCTTTGACGTAGCCCACCTGCGCCGAGCGCGCGGCACTGTAGGCGCTGACCGTGGATTTCGGTTTGAGTCCGGTGGCGCTGCCGTACACCACGATCTTGCCGGCCCGCCGCTCATACATGGGCGGCAGCACCGCGCGACACAGGCGGTGCAGGGGGTGCACCATGACGTCGAACATCTGCTCCCAGCGCTCGTCGTCCATGTCCACCGCCAGGGTGCCGCCCCCGTTGGGGGCCGCGAGGTTGGCGACCAGAACATCGATATGCCCCGCCTCGCGCACCACCGCCTCAACCGCGCCCGGTTGGGTCAGGTCGCTGTCGTCGGCGATGATCACGGCGCCATGCTCGGCGAACACTTCCAGCGTCGCGGGGCCCATGAAGTCAGAGGCCTGGGTCAGCAGTACCCGTTTCCCGGCCAGGCGTTGTTCGCTCATCAGCAAGTTATCCAGCAGTGCAGTGGCCCCTACCGTAGCCGAGCGGAGCGGGCGGATACAAGCCCCCCGGGTATTGGCGCCGGCGGTAGCTCCTGCACTATGATAGGCGCGGATGGATCGTCGGCGCTGTCGGGGGAGGGTTCGTATGCAGGGGAGTGTAATCGAGCAGGGCTTGCAACTCATGCTGTTCGGTATGGGAACCGTGCTGCTGTTTCTCACCCTGCTGGTGCTGGCAACGCGCCTCATGTCCTATGTCTTGATTCGTTTCTTTCCGCCCGTCATCGAGCCGCTCGCCCAGACAGGGCGGGTTGGCAGCGACGCCGCCGTTGCCCACTCTCAACATATCGCGGCGATCGCTGCTGCGATACACCGTTACCGCAGCGATCACCGATGAATACATCGCGCGGGTCAATCATCAGCACCTTCCAGGGGTAGCGTATGCAAGAGAATACACGCCCGCTGGGCATCACCGACGTGGTACTGCGCGACGCGCACCAATCGCTGTTTGCCACGCGCCTGCGACTGGACGACATGCTGCCGATCGCGGCCAAGCTGGACGCGATTGGCTTCTGGTCATTGGAGTCCTGGGGTGGCGCCACGTTTGATGCCTGTATCCGCTACCTTGGTGAGGATCCCTGGGAGCGCATTCGCGAGCTCAAGCGCGCCATGCCGAACACCCCGCAGCAGATGCTGCTGCGGGGGCAGAATCTGCTGGGTTACCGGCACTACGCGGACGATGTCGTCGAGACGTTCGTCGAGCGCGCGGCAAACAATGGCGTGGATGTATTTCGCGTGTTCGACGCCATGAACGACATGCGCAATCTCGAGGTGGCGCTTGCGGCGGTCAAGCGGGTGGGCGGCCATGCGCAGGGCACGCTGTCGTACACGCTGAGCCCGGTCCACAACATGGACACCTGGGTAGAGCACGGCAAGCGACTCGAGGATATGGGCGCCGACTCCATCGCTATCAAGGATATGGCGGGCCTGCTGACACCTTACGCGGGTTATGAACTGGTCAGCCGTCTCAAGGCCGCCTGTGATATTCCCATTCACATGCAGAGTCACGCCACCACGGGCATGTCTACCGCGACGATACTCAAGTGCGTAGAAGCGGGAATCGACAACGTGGACACCTCCATCTCGTCGATGTCGATGACCTACGGGCACTCCGCCACCGAAAGCGTTGTCGCCATCCTGCAGGGTACCGGGCGTGACACCGGCCTCGATCTCGCGGCGCTGTCGGACATTGCGGCCTACTTTCGCACCGTGCGTCGCAAGTATGCGAAGTTCGAGGGGTCATTGCGCGGCGTGGATGCGCGCATTCTGGTGGCGCAGGTCCCCGGCGGAATGCTCACCAATATGGAAAACCAGCTTCGCGAGCAAAATGCGCTGGAACGTATGGACGAGGTGCTCGCGGAGATCCCGCGCGTGCGCGAGGACCTCGGTTTCATCCCGCTGGTAACGCCCACCTCCCAGATCGTCGGCAGCCAGGCCGTGCTGAACGTGCTGACCGGGAAACGGTATGAATCCATTTCCCGCGAGACCGCCGCGGTGTTGCGCGGCGAATACGGGGTTACGCCGGCGCCGGTGAACAGCGAGCTGCAGCAGCGCGTACTCGATGGCGGCGAAGCGGTAACCTGCCGCCCGGCGGATCGCCTGGAACCCGAGTTTGCGGCGTTGACCGAGGAACTGCGCAGTCAGGCCCGCGAGCAGGGTATTACGCTGGCCGACGGTGAAGGCGCGGTGGACGACACGCTCACCTATGCGCTGTTTCCCCAGGTGGGCCTCAAGTTTCTGCGCAATCGCGGTAATCCCGAGGCGTTCGAACCGCCGCCCGACGCGCCGACCGCCCAGGCGCCGGTTTCGAACACGGTGCCCGCCAGCACGACGACGGAAGCCGAGGTGTACACGGTGTCGGTGGATGGCCAGCGCTACGTGGTGGAAGTGGAGCCCGGCGGTGAGATCACCCGGGCTACGCGCAGCGAGCGTGGGACGACGGCGGCGGAGTCTTCCGGCGAGGTGGTGCCCGCCCCGCTGGCCGGCAATATCGTGCGCGTGCAGGTGTCCATCGGTGATGAGCTCGCCGCGGGCGACCTGGTACTCATCCTTGAGGCCATGAAAATGGAAACGGAAGTGCGCGCCCCGGCCGCGGGCAAGGTCGTCAGCGTGCATGTGAAGCCCGGCGATGCCATCGCCGTGGGCGATCCCCTGATCAGCGTGAACTGAACGCCTTGGACAATCTGCTGCAGTTGTGGAGTTCCTCGGGCCTGGCGCAACTCAGCGCGGGCCAGGGCGTGATGATCGTGATCGGCGTGCTGCTGCTGTATCTCGCGATCGCCCGGCGTTTTGAACCGCTGCTCCTGTTGCCGATAGGCTTTGGCGGTATTCTCGCCAATATTCCGGGGGGCGGCCTGGCGCTGTCTGCGGTAGAGCAAGCCCTTGCCGTGGGGGATCTGTCGGGCCTGGCGCAGCTGCCAGGCGTTGCGGGTGTGGCAGATCGTGAGGCGCTACTGGCGCTGTACGATGCGGGCGACGCGGGAGTGCGCGCAGCGTTTGAAGCCTTCGCGCACCGTGGCGGCTACTCCGACGGCGTACTCTACACGTTTTATACCGTCGCCATTGCCAGTGGCATCGCGCCGCTGGTTATCTTCATGGGTGTGGGCGCCATGACCGATTTCGGCCCGCTGCTTGCCAACCCGCGCACGCTGTTCCTCGGCGCTGCCGCCCAGTTCGGGATTTTCGCCACGGTGCTGGGCGCCGTAGGGCTCACGAACCTGGGATTGATGGATTTCAGCATTGCGGACGCCGCGGCGATAGGCATCATCGGCGGGGCGGACGGGCCCACGGCTATTTATGTCTCGAGTATTCTCGCGCCGGACTTGCTGGGCGCTATTGCGGTGGCGGCCTATTCCTATATGGCACTGGTGCCGCTGATCCAGCCGCCGATCATGCGCGCCCTCACCACCGAGCAGGAGCGCGCCATCGTGATGGTGCAGCTGCGGCCGGTATCGCGCCGGGAGAAAATCGTTTTCCCGCTGGTGTTGCTGATTCTGGTAGCCCTGCTGCTGCCGGCCGCCGCCCCGCTGCTGGGCATGTTCTGCCTCGGCAACCTGATGAAGGAGTGCGGCGTGGTGGATCGCCTGGCCGATACCGCGCAGCACTCCCTGATCAATATCACCACGATATTCCTGGGCCTTTCGGTGGGCTCCAAACTGGTGGCGGACAAGTTCCTCGATGCCAGTACGCTCGGCATTCTCGGCCTTGGGATTGTGGCCTTCGCGATCGGCACGGCGTCCGGCATCCTCATCGCAAAAGTGATGAACCGTTTCAGCGCCACGCCGCTCAACCCGCTCATCGGTTCGGCCGGGGTCTCGGCGGTACCGATGGCCGCGCGTGTGAGTAACAAGGTGGGGCTCGAGGCCAACCCCAACAATTACCTGTTGATGCACGCGATGGGACCGAACGTGGCAGGCGTGATCGGCTCCGCCGTGGCGGCAGGTGTCATGATCAGCCTGGTAGGCGGTGGATAGCACAGACAGGGGCAGCATGCAGGCATTCAGTATCACCATAGCGCCGCGGTTCTACGAAACCGATGCCATGGGGCACATCAACAATACGGCGATCGCGGCCTGGCTGGAAACGGCGCGCGTGCGCTTCATCGAGTCGCTGGCGGATGGCGCTCTGGTGGACGAGAGGAGCTGGATTCTCGCGTCGGTGAAAATCGATTACCTCAGCGAGACCTTCTACGGTGAAGAGGTGATCGCGACAGTCACCGATGCCAGTCCGGGCAACAGCTCGCTCACGCTGCAGCTGGAAATGGTTCAGGGCGGGCGCCGGACCGTGCGCGCGACCGCGGTGCTGGTATACATGAACTTTGCGCAGAAAACGCCTGAACGCGTGCCCGACCAGATCCGCGAACGACTGGCGCGTGCCTGAATGCGTGTCTGAGTGCGAGCCCAGAAAAATCATTCACGTGGATATGGACGCTTTCTTCGCCAGCGTCGAACAGCGTGATCACCCTGAATTGCGGGGCAGGCCGGTGGCGGTGGGCGGCTCCAGGCAGCGCGGCGTGGTGGCCGCGGCGAGCTACGAGGCGCGTCGTTTTGGCGTGCGCTCGGCGATGCCGTCGATGGTGGCGGCTCGCCGCTGTCCCGATCTGGTGTTCGTGCCGCCCCGGTTCGAGGTGTATCGCGCCGTGTCCGCGCAGATTCGAACGATCTTCCAGCGCTACAGCAGCGCGGTTGAGCCGCTTTCCCTGGACGAGGCCTATCTGGATGTCAGCGATGATCGCCTGCGCCTGGGTAGCGCTCTTGCCGCCGCGCGCAACATCAAGGCGGAGATTCTGGCGGAGACTGGCCTGACGGCCAGTGCCGGTGTCAGCTACAACAAGTTCCTGGCGAAAATTGCGTCGGACCAGAACAAGCCCGATGGTATTTTCGTGATCCGGCCCGAGCAGGGAGCGGATTTCGTGGCGGGTCTACCCGTGCGGCGGTTTCACGGGGTGGGGCCGAAGACCGCAGAACGCATGGCGCGCTTCGGCATTCACCTGGGAGCGGACTTGCGCGCCCGGGATATGGCCTTTCTCCAGACTCACTTCGGAAGCGCCGCCACCTACCTCTACAACGCGGCGCGCGGTATCGATAGCCGGCCGGTGCGCAGCCAGCGCCTGCGGAAATCCGTGGGCCATGAACAGACCTTCGCGGCCGATATCCTCTCTGAAGAGGCGCTGCGCGCGGCGCTCGCCAGGATCGTCGAGAGCACCTGGCAGCGGGCGCAGTCGAGCCAGGTGCTTGGCCGGACACTGACATTGAAGCTGCGTTACAGCGATTTTCGCCAGGTGACGCGACGACGCAGCTGCGAGCGTTACATCCAGAGCGCCGAGGGGATGCTGGAACTGGCGCAGAGTTTACTCAGCGGTCTGCTGCCGCTGGAGCGCGGTGTGCGCCTGTTGGGGGTCAGCCTGTCCGGGTTGTGGCGCGCGGAAGAGGGCTTGCCGGCGGTGGCGGAGCCGTTGCCGGACGCGGAGCAACGCGCGTTTGATTTTTAAGGGAGCGGGCCGGTGAACACTGCCTTGGCGCCACTGGCCCACTCGCCATCACGCCGCGTTCGGTTTACTGGCGCTGCGGCCTCTCCCGCGACGGCGTCCGCGACCGTTTCCGCCGTCATTGCGCCGTGCCGTTTGAATCGGCCGCACGTTGTTCTGGCCGCCGCTACCCGCATTGGCGCCACCACCGCGCTGTGACGCAGGCAGGGTTTGTTCCGGTTCGAAGCCGTCCACGATGTCGCGTGTCAGCGTCTGTTTGATCAGCCGTTCAATACCCCGCAACTGGCTGATCTCGTCGGCGGCCACCAGGGAAACCGCTTCACCGCTGCTCCCGGCGCGACCGGTGCGGCCGATGCGGTGCACATAGTCTTCGGGGACGTTGGGGAGATCAAAATTCACCACATGGGGCAGTTCGGCGATGTCGATGCCGCGCGCGGCAATATCGGTGGCGACCATCACATCCACCTTGCCGGCTTTGAAATCGGCCAGCGCGCGGGTGCGATTCGCCTGGCTCTTGTTGCCGTGAATGGCCACGGCGCGAATGTCGTCTTTGGCGAGTTCCTTCACCAGCTTGTTGGCGCCGTGCTTGGTGCGCGAGAACACCAGCACCTGGCGCCAGTCGTTGCTGGTAATGAGATGCTTGAGCAGTGCGGTTTTGTCTTTCTTGTCCACTGGGTGAACGCGTTGTTTCACCGTATCAATCGTGGCGTTACGCGGCGCGACATCGATCTCCTGGGGCGAGTGCAGCATGGATTTCGCCAGCTGTCGAATCTCATCGGAAAAGGTGGCGCTGAACAAGAGCGATTGCTTGTCTTTCGGCAGGCGTTGCTGAATGCGCTTGATGTCGTGAATAAAGCCCATGTCCAGCATGCGGTCCGCCTCGTCGAGCACCAGTATCTCCACGTCATCCAGCGACAGCGCCTTCTGGCCGTGCAGATCGAGCAGGCGACCCGGCGTTGCCACCAGTACGTCCACGCCACGCCGCAGTTTCGTGATTTGCGGGTTGATGTTCACCCCGCCGAACACGGCAAGGCTGGACAGTGACAGGTAGCGCCCGTACTCCACGACATTCGCGTGCACCTGCGCGGCGAGTTCGCGGGTCGGGGTAACGACGAGGGCCCGCACCTGCCGTTCGCGCACTTTCGGGCCATCCGCGAGTTGCTGCAGCAGCGGCAGCACGAACGCCGCGGTTTTACCGGTGCCGGTTTGCGCGGAGGCCATGAGATCGCCGCCCTGCAATACCACGGGAATGGTGCGCGCCTGTATCGGGGAGGGCGTGTCGTAGCCTTTTTCGGTGACCGCACGCAGGATGGGATCGATAAGGCCGAGTTCTTGAAATTGCATAAATTACCTGTACGGCGACTGCTGTCACCGGAATCGTTGGGCCGTTAGTCGGCAAATGTGGCTGGTCAAAGGGGCAGGGTATCTGCGCTTGAGCCACCGTGTAGCGCCATGTGCCTGGGGCAGATGAGCACCTGCGGCATACGAAGCGGCACCGTCAAGGTGCACCACCTGAACTGCCCGGGGCAGAAGAGAGGAGAGCGCGTGTTTAAGCGCGAACAACTAAGGATGTCGCCGCTGACCGCGGTCAGCGAGGCGCACTGTAGACGCTGCACTGCGGTAATGCAAGGGCTTCAGTGATCTGCCAGCAGGCCGAAGGCAAACAGCAGCGCGCCGTAGCGGGCCCCCTTGCCGATGGCTACCAGCAGCAGGAAGATGCTCAACCGCACGCGCAGGATGCCGCCGATGAACGTCAGGGCGTCGCCGCCGACGGGCAACCAGGCCAGCAACAGTGTCCAGTAGCCGTAGCGACCAAACCAGTCGCTGGCGCGCTTCAGGCTTGTTTCACTCACCGGAAACCAGCGTGTGCCGGCCAGGTGCCCGTATTTCAGGCCGATATACCAGTTAACCACCGAGCCTGCGGTGTTGCCGGCGGTTGCTGCGAGCCACAGCCAGCCCGGCTGCAGGCCCTGTTCCAGCAGGGCCAGGAACACCAGCTCGGAGTAGAAGGGCAGCAGGGTTGCCGCGCCGAAGGCGGATGCGAACAGGAGAAGATAGCCGCTCATGTGGCGTCGTGCGTGTCGTGCGCGCCGCCTGAATGGCGTTTGCGCGCCTCCCGCACGAGCCAGCGGAACAGGCGCAACTGGCTCGGCAGGTAGAACAGGTACTCCGGGTGCCACTGCACGCCGATGACGGGTCGGTTATCCAGGGGTTCCAGCGCCTGCACGAAATGATCGCGATCCACACCCGTCACCCGAAGATTCGCGCCCACGCGCTCGACCGCCTGGTAGTGCAGGCTGTTGACACGCAATCGGCGTTTTCCGGTGAGCCTGTGAAGCAACGAAGACTCCTCCAGCAGCACATCCTTGCGCGGCAGCACGGTGCCGAAGTTGGAGGTATTGCGGCGCAGCTTGCGTATGTCCAGGAACAGCGTGCCGCCCAGCACGACGTTGATGAGCTGGTAGCCGCGGCAGATGCCCATCAGGGGCAGGCGCTGGTCCAGCGCCAGCCGTATGCAGCGCTGTTCAAGTTCATCGCGGGCAAGGTCGTACTCCTTGTCCGGCAGTTCCTGGGAACCGTAGAGACCCGGGTGAATGTCGTGGCCGCCGCTGACAATCAGCGCGTCGAGCTGTTCCGGGGCCAGCGGATGTCTCACGGTAATGCGCACCGCCCGCGCGCCCACCAGGAACAGGGCGCTGCGGATAGCCAGCCAGGACGGCGACAGGCGCTCGGCCGAACCGGTTACCCCTACGCAAGGTCGTGCAGCAGCTCGTCGAGCCTGCGATGCCATGGCGGCCGCCTCAGGTTGATCAAATGTGCATCGTAGGCACGGTATTGTGCCGCGAGTTCGTCCAGCAGCGCCGGATCCCCGGCGAGCGCCTCTAGCACGCACCAGGGGTTCCAGCAGTGGGCCAGACTCCAGCCTGGCAGGTTGATTTCACAGTTCGGCAGGCGGTAGTGAAATGTCGGCCTGGCATTCACGCGCACATCGGACACCGCCGCGTTGATGCGAGCCTCGTCGATGTGCTTGAACAGCGGCAGCATGTCCAGCGCGCGGTTGCGCGTGGGGTTGAAGTGCAGGTAGTCGTCGATCACGGTGTCCAGCGTTGTGGCGTCGGTGTAGGCGAGCAGGGTTTTTCGATAGCCGCTGCTGTACAGGTCGATGAACGGCGCGACACGGCGCGACAGGTTGACCCGGTGCACCTCCACCAGCCAGTCCTGCGCCAGGGCGAACGCGCGCAGGTGGCGTGTAATGGTCAATGCGTCGGTCGCGGGAATTTCCGCGTTGATGTGCACGCCAAAGGCGTACAGCAGTGATTCGCTGGTACCCAGCGCGCCGGCTTTCCGCAGGCTGCTCACCAGCGTATCCAGCTCGGCGAGGGCATCGATATTCACGGGCGGACACACGACTTCCACGGGCACCAGCTCGGTTGTCAGGTTCACCAGCCATTCGGCCAGTGGGTCATAGTCGGGGGGCGCCTTGAGCTCGCCGCGCGCACGGGCCTCCTCGCGCCAGCTGGCACGACTTTTCGCCAGCGATTTGGCCAGTTCGCTGTCTACCTCAACGCAGAAATCGCCCCAGCGAGCGTGCCTGACACTGGCTTCGGCCAGAGACGTGCTGTGTGCCGGTGCCTCAAGCACCTGCTCCAGCACCTGCACGGTATGCCGAAAATCCAGGCCGGCGAACTCCAGCTCAAAGCCTACCCGGCGTTTCTCGCCGGAGTCGCACAGGCTGCGTGCTGGCAGGGCGTAGCGGGGCGGTGATGGCATGGTATCGAGGACGCGTATGCTGGCAAAGTGAGAACCGTCTAGGATACGTGGTTGCCATCGAAAACTCACCCTGTCGCGATGACGCTTTCAGCCGCTGAATGCGTGCACCGGAGCGCCGACTGCCAGTACAATCGTCGCCAGTAACAGGCTTGCTGGTGAGAGGCGCCGGCGCGAAGGAGAGATCCATGTCTGATAAACCGGCGTGGCAGGACGTGCTGGTGTCGTTGCGCCGCATCATCCGCGCAACCGACATGCAGTCCAAGCGGATGGAGAAACTGTGCGGCCTGACCATTCCGCAGGTGATGGTGCTGCGCGCGATTCAGGAACTGGGCGACGTGACGGTAAAGCGCATCTCCGAGGAGGTGTCATTGAGCCAGGCGACGGTCACCACGATCCTCAACCGCCTCGAATCGCGCCAGTTGCTGGAGCGCGTGCGCGGCGAGATCGACAAACGCGTGGTGAACGCGCGTCTCACCGAGGCCGGTCGTGAGACTCTCTCGGCTGCGCCCCTGTTGTTGCATGAGAAATTCATAGAGCGATTCGAGTCGCTGGAGAGCTGGGAGCAAACGCAGATCCTGTCGTCCCTGCAGCGAATCGCCGCGATGATGGATGCGGAGAAGATCGACGCGGCACCGCTGCTGGATGTGAACCAGCCGGTCTGAAATCGGTCAGCGCCGGCTCCGGGCAGCCGGCGAAGGTATCAGGGAGCCTTGCGTTTGCGGGCCACAGCCTTTTTCGCGGACCGTTTTTTCGCAGGTTTTTTCGCTGTTGCCGCTTTGGCGACGGCTTTTTTCCGATTTTTCGACGTTTTTGCGGCAGCTTTTTTGGCAGGCGTCTTGCGCTTGCCCGACTTGCCCGCAGCGGCTTTGCGCCGCCCGGCCGCCTTGTTGCCGGCGCCACCCACCGGTAGGCCGACCAGCGCCTCCAGTTCCTGCAGCGACTCCTCCAGATGGTCGATGATGCGCTGGATCTGCGGCAGTGAACGGCGGCAGGCGACGATGCCGAAATCGAGACTCTCGTGGTAGCTCACCAGTGTGATGTTCATGGCGAAGCCGTCGAACACGATGGAGGCCGGGTAGATACCGTCGAGTCGTGCGCCGTTCCAGTACAGCTGTTCCCGTGGCCCGGGCACATTCGAGATGACCGTGCTGTAGGCCGGGTAGCGGGCTGCCAGGCCGAGCACCGAGGAGACGATGGCGGGTACCTGGGTGAGTTGCATGAAGATCGCCGCTTCACGAGCGGACATGTCCGCGAGCAAGGCCTTGCCGGCACGCATGGAATCCTGAATCTGGCGTAGCCGACGCTCGGGATCGCGGGTGTTGGTGGCCAGATCGGCGGTAATGAACGCCACGGCGTTCGCCGATTCCAGGTCACCCTCCTCGCGCAGTGAAATCGGCGCCATTGCTTTCAGGGAATGCGACGGCAGCTCGTTGCGTGACAGCAGGTAACGGCGCAACGCGCCGGAACACATGGCCAGCACGATGTCATTCAGGGTGCCGTCCACTGCACGACACACGGCCTTCACGCGCTCGAACTCCCAGGATTGCGCCACGAAGCGGCGCGCGCCGCTGACCCGGGTGTTGATCGACGTGCGCGGCACATTGTGCCAGGGCACCGCGAGGTTGCCGCCGCGTCCGAAAAACGCGCCGCTGAAGCGCCCCATTGCCGTGGCCAGGTGGATGCCGGAATCGTAGGTTTGCTTGAGGGCGTCCATCACGTTATGCATTTCCGCGCGGCTCGGGCGGGTGACACTGCGCGGGGTGTTGCCGTACTTGAGGGTCTTGAGGCGCTCGTACGCCTGGGTCGAAAACGGCGAGTGGTGCAGGCGCTCCGTCTTGCGAGTGGAATAGGCGGAGCGTGTGAGCTGCATGGCGCCCACGCCGTCTATGGCGGCATGATGCACCTTCTGGTAGAGCGCAAACTGGCGGTTCTGCAGGCCTTCTATCAGGTGCGTTTCCCACAGCGGGCGATTGCGGTCCAGCAGTACGCTGTGCAGACGCGACGCCAGGGCAAACAGTTCGCGATAGCGGCCGGGCTTCGGCAGGGCGGAGTGTCTGACGTGGTAGTCGAGATCGATATGCTCGTCTTTCTCCCAGAACAGCCCCAGCGGCGTCACCTTGACGAACTCGCCGAAGGGCTTGCGGAACTCGTCGGCGTTGCGCAGCACGTCGGCCAGGCCGCTGAGAAAACGATGCTCATCGGCGCCCTCCGGCAGGGTGAACAGATTGATGCCGCCCACGTGCATGGGCGTTTCGCGCTTTTCCGCCAGCAGGAAGCTGGCATCCGTCAGGTTGATTCGTCGCACAGTAGGATCCGCCTGTTGGCAATAAAGAGAAAGTGCGCAGCGATTTGCGATGCCGCTGCAGTGGCGCCGCACGTGCAGCCACTATATTTCAAGCCCTGCCCGGGGGCAAAGCCCTGCGTTACTTTTTCGGGGCGCCTGCGCCGGGCTGCGGCCCGTGCCACTTGAGCAGGCGGAAAAAACCGTAGGCGGGGTCGCGGGCGCCGGGACGTCCGATGTGCGAGCCCTGGATCATCGGGTGATCCAGCTTCACGCGCGAGGGTTCGTTCAGCATGCTCCAGTCGGCGAGGACCGCGCGCTCGCTGAACTTCCACTCGCCGTGACGCTTTTCGTAGCGATCGAGGTAGCGGCCGCCGATCAGCAGGTCGATCGGCTGCGGCTCGGCGTCCACTTGGTGAAAGGCCAGTACGTAGACCTCTCCCTCGGCATAATCGCCGTCCAGCGCGAGGTTCACCGTGGTCACGTTATGGTGCAGGATGCGCATGGGGCCCTGGATGGCGGGCAGCGTGTCTATGAAGTCCATGGCCAGGCCCTTGAAGAACGCGCCGTGATCGTCGATGGCATCTTCATGGTAGAGGCTGCGCATGCGTTCGTTGTCGTGCCGGTCTGCCGCAGCGCAATAGGCGTTGATCAGCTGCAT
This sequence comes from Halioglobus sp., assembly GCA_041396005.1. GTDB lineage: Bacteria > Pseudomonadota > Gammaproteobacteria > Pseudomonadales > Halieaceae > Marimicrobium. The sequence goes on along the minus strand of JAWKZK010000003.1, from coordinate 103,780 downwards.
GATCGCCTGCCTGTCCAACAGTTCCTCGATGCGCGGGTCGGTCATGTTTCTTTCCCCAGTGCGTGTTGGTAGGCGACAACGGCCTGTGGCATGCCCATGCGCAGCGCGTCTACCGTGAGTGCGTGGCCGATGGACACTTCCAGCAGGCCCGGCAGGCTGGCGAAGTAGGCCAGGTTGTCAAGGTCGAGGTCGTGGCCGGCATTCACGCCCAGGCCCACCTCGGCGGCAGCCTCCGCCGCGCGCACGAACCGGCTGAAAACGTCCCCCACGTCCCTGCCTGCGCGAAAGGCGCGCGCGTAGCTCTCGGTATACAGTTCGATTCTGTCGGCCCCGGTTTGCGCGGCCAGGCGTATCTGCTCGGGGTCCGGATCCATGAACAGGCTGGTGCGAATGCCCAGTGCTTTCAGTTCCTGCACCAGTGGCGCGATGCGCTCACCATCGCGTGTGAGATCAAAACCGTGGTCGGAGGTGAGCTGCGCATCGCCGTCCGGCACCAGCGTGCATTGCGCGGGGCGAATCGCTTTCACCAGCGGCATAAAGCCGGGGTAGTCGGAGACGCCGCGGCGATCGCTGGCGCGCGGCCCTGCCATGGGGTTGCCCTCGATATTGAATTCCACCGTCAGCATGGCTGCCAGGTCGAAGCAGTCGTCCGCGCGGATGTGGCGCTGGTCCGGTCGCGGGTGCACGGTGATGCCGTCGGCGCCGGCATCGATGCACAGGCGAGCGTGCTCGGGAACGTCCGGAATGTGCGTGTCGCGTGAATTGCGCAACAGCGCGACTTTATTCAGGTTGACGCTGAGCGCGATCATTCCGCGTTTACGCGGCGTATGTCGTGTATCAGCACAGGCTCCCGCGGCACGTCGCCCATGGGTCCCACCTGGTGCGTGGGCGCGGTGGCGATGAAATCCACGATATCCATGCCCAGCAGCACTTCGCCGAACACCGTGTAACCGTCGCGCCCGGGGGCCCAGTCGAGGCGCAGGTTGTTGCGCTGGTTGATGAAAAACTGCGCCGTGGCGGAATCCGGATCATTGGTTCTAGCCATGGCGATGGTGCCGCGGGTGTTGTGCAGCCTGTTCTTTGACTCGTTGGCAACCGGCGGGTTGGTGGGCTTTTCGCTGAGGTCCGGCAGCAGTCCGCCGCCCTGGATCATGAAATTGGGAATCACGCGATGAAAGATCGTGCCGGCGTAATGGCCGCTGTCCACATAGGCCAGGAAGTTTTCCACCGTCAGCGGTGCCTTGTCGGCGAACAGCTGTAGCGTGATGTCACCCTCGCTGGTTTGAATGAGTACCTGCGGATTGTTGGCGCTGTCTGCCCATGCCAGCGGATGGCTCAGCAGAAGGGCGAAAAGCAGAAGCAGTTTTGGCACGTTTGTCCCCTCCTCAGGCCCAGCTGGAGCTCTTGCGCTTGCGTGGCACGAGGCGTGGCACTACCAGCGCGACGATCACGCCGAGCAGTACCGCCAGCGCGCCGTTGATGAAATCCTCGCTGCGCAGCTTGTCGTTAAGGCGCTGGTTTTCAGCGTCCAGCATGTCCGCCTCGGCGCGCAGGTTTTCGTTCTCTTCCACAAGCCTGCGGTTGTCGGCGTCCAGTTGCAGCGCCTTGCCTGACACCTGCTTGAGATGCGCCAGTTCCTGTACCACCGAATCCAGCTCCGAGCTGCTGCTGTCGAACTGGTCGAGCAATTCTCCCCGCTCGCCTCGCAACGCTTCGATGGCGGATTGCAATTCTGCAAATTTCGCCTCGGCGCTGGCGGCGCGCTGCTCGGCCGCATCCAGTTTGCGTTGCGCCGGCAGTTCTGTCATCAGGTATTGTGAGCGCAGCCAGCCGCTGGTGCCGCCATCGGTGGTGATTTCAGACCAGACGCCGTCTTCCGAGGTTCTCGCAACGGTGAGTCGGGTGCCCGATGGCAGGCCGCGATGCACGATACGGTAGTCGTTGCCAGCGCCACTGCGCAGGGGATGTATTGTTTGTCGCTGATGTAGCGCACGTCCTGTGCGGTGGCTGCCACGCTGGATAAGAGCAGTGTCAGGAGCAGGAATGCGGCGGTTCGCACGATGGATTCCTTACAGTGAGTCGGACTTGTCCGGCTGGTATTCGCACGCGCGAGCCGGGTGAAGTGCGCATTCTAGCCGCGTGACCGCGCAAATGACAGATTGGCCCGGGATTTATGCGCCATGTCGCTGCGATGCACGCCCTCAGGGGAGGACCTTCTTGTAGGGTTTGACGGTGACGCGGGCGAAGACGCCGGCTTCCACGTAGGGATCGGAATCGGCCCAGGCCGTTGCCGCTTCCAGGCTGTCGAACTCGGCGATAATCAGGCTGCCGGTGAAGCCGGCCTCGCCCGGTTCCTCGGTGTCGAGTGCGGGGTGAGGCCCTGCCACCAGCAGTCGTCCGTCGTCTGTCAACGCGGCGAGCCGCTCAAGGTGGGCCGGTCGGGCCGCCATCCTCAGAGGCAGGCTGTTCGGTACGTCTTCACACAGAATGGCGTAGTACATCGTGTTGTCCCGTCAGTCATCCCGCCCAAGCAGCTCTTCGCCTTGCGGCTCTTTGAGGTGCGGACTGATCATCAGCGCCGTCAGCACGGTGAGCAGCAGGGTAAAGCCGATGGCGGAGTAAAGTTTGTAATCCACCCAGGTCGCCTCGCTGTAGGCATAGGCGACATAAATGTTGAGTGCACCCACGATGCTGAAGTTGCCGACCCATAGCAGGTTGAGTCGTGTCCACACCGGCTTCGGTAAATGAATCTGGCTGCCGAGCGTGCGCTCCATCAGGTTTTTGTCGCCAATGAATTGTGAGGCGGCGAAGGTGAACGCGAGCACCCAGTTGAAGATCGTCGGCTTCCACTGGATAAACGCCTCGTTGCGAAATCCGAGCGTGAGGCCGCCGAACGCCAGCACGGCGAGCGCCAGCCACAGCAGACGCTTCTCGAGCGTGCGCGTGAGTGCATAGCTCAATGCAACCTGCACCACCGTTGCGATCATCAGCACCGCGGTGGCCGAGAAAATGCCGTCCAGTTGATACTCCCAACCGCCGAGGCTGACGTGTTGGCCATCCAGTTTGTAGACGATGAAAAACAGGACGATCGGGAGGAACTCTAGCAATTGCTTCATGGCTATTGGCGTGCTCCGGCTGGTACCATGGGCGCTGGCTGCGCGATGTGTCCGCGAGCCGCGGGTCATAGAGTGTAAAGATTGTGCTGATCGACTTCCACACCCACACCACGGCATCCGATGGCGCGCTGGCGCCGGCGGAGTTGCTGGCGCGTGTCCGTGAACGCGGCGTGCAGATGCTGGCGATTACCGATCACGATACGATCACGGGTTACCTTGCCCTGCGCGACAGCGCGGCAATGCGCGATGATCCGCTGACACTGGTGCCGGGCGTGGAGTTCTCCTGCTGCTGGTCGGGCACCACCGTACACATTGTCGGCCTGGGTTTTGACAGCGAACACCCGGCAATGCAAGAAGCGCTCACGGTGATGCACAATGCGCGCAACCAGCGGGGCGAGCAGATCGCCGAACGACTGGCCCGGCGGGGATACGCCGGTGCGCTGGAGGGCGCGCTGCGGGAAGCCGGCGACAGCCAGCTCGGGCGCCCGCATTTCGCGGCATGGATGGTGCAGCAGGGTTACGTGAGCGACGCGCGCGAAGCCTTCGACCGCTATCTTGGCCAGGGCAAGACAGGCGACGTGAAAGCGTTCTGGCCGGAGCTTGCCCGCGTGGTGTCCTGGATTGTCGACGCCGGCGGTGTGGCGGTGATAGCGCATCCCTACAAGTATCGCTTCACTGGCATGAAGCTGCGACGCCTGGTGGTGGATTTCGTAACGGCCGGCGGGCGTGCGATTGAATTGCTCAGCGGCTACCAGACGCCCCAGCAAACCGCCCAGATCACGCGTTACGCAAAAGAATTCGGGCTGGAGGTGTCCGTGGGTAGTGATTACCATCGCGATGCGCGGTACAGCGCGGAACCCGGAGTGAGTGTGCCGGAACTCAACGACCTGCACGGCGTATGGGAGCGCTGGCGCCGTGGCGGAGAGGCCGCATGAGCCAGTTCTTCCAGATTCATCCCGAGAATCCGCAGGCGCGGCTGGTTCGCCAGGCGGTCGATATTATCCGTGCCGGCGGCGTGATCGTCTATCCCACCGATTCCGGCTACGCCCTCGGGTGCCATATCGGCGACAAGAGCGCGCTCGATCGTATTCGCCGCATCCGGCGCCTGGACGCGCGCCATAATTTTACGCTGGTGTGTCGCGATCTCTCGGATATCGCCACCTACGCCAAGGTCAACAATACCGTCTATCGCCTGCTGCGACATTGCACCCCGGGCCCCTACACCTTCATCCTCAAGGCCACATCGGAACTTCCCCGGCGATTGCAGAACCCGAAACGCAAAACCGTGGGTCTGCGCGTTCCCGACAACGCCATTGTCAGCGCCCTGCTGCAGGATCTCGGCGAGCCGCTCATGAGCGTCAGCCTGATCATGCCGGGTGACGAGCTCCCGCTGTTGGATCCCTATGAGATACGAGACCTGCTGGAGCACGAGGTGGATCTGGTGATTGATGGCGGCTGGTGCGGCATGGAGCCTACCACCGTGGTTGACCTGGTCGACGACACGCCGGTGATTCTGCGCGCGGGGAAGGGCGACGTGGCGCCCTTCGAGGATTGACACCATGCGACGCCGCCCGCGAATCGATAGCGTGAGTCCGCAGACGTGAAGGCCTGGCAGGTGACGGCCAGTGGCGAGCCGGCGGCGGTGCTGCACCTGGCAGAGCGCGAGCGACCGGTGCCCGGCCCCGGAGAAGCGCTGGTGCGCGTGGCCGCCGTGGGCGTGGGCATGCCCGACGTGATGATGTGTCGTGGCACCTACGCATTTTCCCCGCCGCAACCTTTTGTACCCGGGCAGGAGATTGTCGGAGAGATTAGCGCCGTGGGCGCCGGGTGCGCACTGAAGCCAGGACAGCGGGTGATGGGCGTGACCGCGTTCTACAGCGGCCACGGCGGTTTTGCCGAGTACTGCCTGGCGCCCGATTACTCGCTCTATCCCGTGCCCACGGGGATGGCGGACACCGAGGCGGCGGCCTTCAGCATTCCCTTTCATACCGCCTGGGTCGGCCTCTGCGCGCGCGGGACCTTGCAGCCCGGAGAGACCCTGCTGGTGCACGGCGCCGCCGGCGGCACGGGCGCGGCAGCCATCGGCCTCGCCCGGGCGCTGGGAGCCACGGTGATCGCCGTGGCGGGCGGGCCCCGAAAAGCGCAATTCTGCCGTGACCTCGGGGCGGATCACGTGGTGGATCACACAGCGACCGATTTCGTGGAGGCCGTGCGCGATCTTACGGCGGGCCGCGGCGCGGATGTTATCTACGACCCGGTGGGCGGCGAGTGTTTCGAGCGTTCGCTGCACTGCATTGCCGGCGGCGGGCGTTTGCTGGCAGTCGGTTACGCCAGCGGCCGCTGGGGCGCGGCGGACAGCCAGCGCCTGGTGATGCGCAATTGCGCGGCCCTCGGCGTCTTCGTGGGCGCGCACCCGTATGCCGAGATGTTGCAGTACCACGCGGCGTTGACGCAGCTCTGGCAAGACAGGAAACTCCGGGTCACGCCGGCCGAGGTGGTGCCTTTCACGGCGATCGGTGAGCGCGTTGCGGCGCTCGGGGCGCGCACGGTTGCGGGAAAGGTGGTGGCTCTGTGCCAGCCACCGGAACAATGAGAGAGGATTCGAATGCAAGCGCTCGGTTACCCTGCCTTTGATGCGGACAACCATTACTACGAGGCCCGTGACGCCTTCACCCGGCATGTGCCGCTGGCGATGCAGCCGCGCTGTGTGCAGTGGGCGAGCATCGATGGTCGTGAACACCACCTGGTGGGCGGCCGGCTGGCCCGGGCGGTAAAGAACCCCACCTGGAACCCTATTTCACTGCCGGGCTCCATCGCACCGTTCCTGCACGGCAAGGAGCTCACCGATGAGGACATCGCGCGCATGCGCGCGCATGAGCCGCTTCCGGATTACTACATGGATCGCGACGCGCGCGTCGCCAAGCTGCAGGCGCAGGGCCTCGAGGCGGTATGGTTGTTCCCCACCCTGGGCGTGCTTTACGAGGAGTTGCTCAAGCACGATACCGAGGCGGTAAGCTGCCTGTTTACGGGCTTCAACCGCTGGCTGGACGAAGACTGGGGTTGCCAGTACCAAAAGCGGATTTTCGCCGCGCCGTATATCTCCCTGTGCGATGTGCAGTGGGCCTGCGCCGAGCTGGAGTGGGCGATCGCCCGGGGCGCCCGCGTGGTCTGTATGCGCCCGGCGGCGGTGACGCTGGCGGACGGCAGCAGGCGTTCGCCGGCGGATGCGCTGTTCGATCCTTTCTGGAGCCGCCTGAACGAGGCGGGCATTACGCTGGTGATTCACGCCGCCGATTCCGGCTACACCACGCACGGCTATGTGGCGGATGGCTTCTCGGCGGATTTCAATGCGGGTGTTTTCTCACCCAATATCAAGCATTTCAATATCGAACGCGCCGCCTACGATTTTCTGATCACCCTGAGCTATGAAAAGCTGTTTGAACGCTTTCCCAACCTGCGCATCGCGTCCATCGAAAACGGCGCGGAGTATCTGCCGGATCTGTTTCGCAAGCTGCGTCAGTCGCGCGACAGAATGCGCGGGTATTACGGGGAGGATCCTGCCGAGCTGTTCCGCCGGCATGTGTGGATTAACCCGTTCTGGGAGGACGACGTGAACGAGGTGGCCCACTACATGGGCGTGGAACGCGTGATCTTCGGCTCCGACTGGCCGCACATCGAGGGTATGCCTGAGCCGCTCGACTACCTTGTTGAGCTTGAGAAGTTCAGTGCCGGGGAGAAGCAGCGGATTCTGCGTGACAATGCCCGTTACCTGAATACGCCGCAGCCCGCCTGAGCGATCGACGGGGTAAATTCCCGGCTCTGGTGCGCCCCGGACGCTCTCCATTTGCGTGCCGCTGGGGTATACTGGCTGCTCTTCAAACCGGGTAGGGTGCCGTGTCGATAAAGGAAACCAGTTACGGAACGTCAACGGCCCCGGAGGCAGCATCCCCCGACAAGCCCGGCCAGTCGGGCCGTGTGGAGCCGCAGCAGGCTGAAATGCCTTTTGCGGTCGTCATGGGCAAAGCCGTCACCGAGCTGCCGAAAGACCTGTATATACCCCCGCACGCGCTGGAAGTCTTCCTCGAGGCGTTCGAGGGGCCACTGGACCTGTTGCTGTACCTGATACGTCGCCAGAACCTGGATATTCTGGAAATCGACGTGTCGCGGATCACCGAGCAGTACATGCAGTACGTAGAGCTCATGGACGCCATGAAGTTCGAACTGGCGGCAGAGTACCTGCTGATGGCGGCGATGCTGGCAGAGATCAAGTCGCGCATGCTGCTGCCTCGTTCCACCGCCATTGAAGACGATGAAGAAGACCCGCGGGCGCAGCTGATTCGCCGTCTGCAGGAGTACGAGCGCTTCAAGAAAGCGGCTGAAGAGATAGAAGAGATGCCGCGCCTGGAGCGCGACACCTGGGTGGGCAGTGCGCACCCGCCGGAGATTCACCGCGATCGTCCTGAGCCGGATGTCGATATGCGCGAGCTTCTGCTGGCGCTTGGCGAGGTTCTGCGACGTGCGGATATGTTCGAGAGCCACCATATCCAGCGTGAGGCGCTCTCCACGCGCGAACGCATGAGCCAGGTGCTGGAGCGCTTGTCGGGCCAGCAGTTTGTGCCCTTTGTTGCGCTGTTTCGCGCGCACGAGGGACGCCTCGGCGTGGTGGTCACTTTTCTCGCGCTGATGGAGCTGATCAAGGAGGCGCTGGTGGAAGTGGTGCAAACCGAGAGTTTCGGCCCGATCCACGTCAAGGCAAGGTCGGAATAACATGTCGGAAACCGGTCTGGTACAGATACTCGAAGGCGCGCTGCTGGCAGCCGCCAAGCCGCTCAGTGTGGCGCAGCTCGCCGAGCTGTTCGAAGAGCATGAGCGCCCTGAGCCGGCGGCCCTGCGCGAGGCGCTCGCAGAGGTTGGCGAGCGCTGTGAAGGCAGGGGCTTCGAGCTGCAGGAAGTGGCCAGCGGCTATCGATTCGGGGTGCGCCAGAACCTCAGTACCTGGGTTGCGCGCCTGTGGCATGAACGTCCCCAGAAGTATTCCCGCGCGCTGCTTGAAACCCTCGCATTGATCGCCTATCGCCAGCCCATCACGCGCGGAGAGATTGAGGAAATTCGCGGCGTGGCGGTGAGTTCCAATATCATCAAGACGCTGCATGAGCGCGAATGGATACGGGTGGTCGGTCATCGCGATGTGCCCGGCCGGCCCGCCATGTACGCCACCACGCGGCAGTTCCTCGACTATTTCGGCTTGAAAACGCTGGATCAGCTGCCCGCGCTGGCTGAAATCCGTGATCTGGAAACACTGAATGCCGAGCTCGGGTTCAGCGAGCCGTTGCCGGAGGCGGCTGACACCGCCGCGGCCCGCGACACCTCGCAGGGCCTGACGGTCGTCGGCGGCACCGAACACACCCCGCGCGGGGAGACCGATGCCAGCGGAGCCGTCACCCTGGCGGAGGCGGCGGGTGATCTCGGGGAGCGCGCCCGGCGCATGGACGATGCGCAGGCGGTGTCACCGGATGCGGGTGACCAGGTGGTGGAGGCGCCGGAGCCCGCGGCTGAAGCGGCGCAGGAGGCCGGGTCGGAGGCGAGTGACACCGCCAGCGAAGACGATCTGGACCTGGATGCCCCCAGGCCCGAAACCCGGGGCTGAGTGTATGCCGGGTAAATCTCGCGGCGGCCGGCCCGGGGCAACGCCGGAAGAGGCGGGCGCACAAGCTGCGGCGCCCAGCGGCGAAAAGTTGCAGAAAGTGCTCGCGCGCACCGGCCTCGGCTCACGCCGCGAGATGGAGCGCTGGATAGAAGCGGGGCGTGTGTCCGTCGACGGGCGTGTCGCACGGCTCGGCGACAGGGTGGGTAACAAGGCTCGCCTGAGCGTTGACGGCAAGCCACTGCAGCGCGAGCCGGCCAGTGAAACCCGCTGTATCGTTTACCACAAACCTACCGGCGAAGTGTGCTCGCGCTCGGATCCCGAGGGCCGACGCACGGTGTTCCAGCGTCTGCCGCAGCTGAAAAAGGGTCGATGGATCGCGATCGGCCGCCTCGATTTCAATACCTCCGGGCTGCTGCTGTTCACCACCGACGGTGAACTGGCGAATGCGCTGATGCACCCCTCGTCCAACGTCGAACGTGAGTACATGGTGCGGGTGATGGGCCAGGTCGACGAGGGCATGCTCGAGCGGATGCGCGAGGGCGTGATGCTGGAAGACGGGCTCGCGCGGTTTACCGATATTCAGGACGGCGGCGGCGAAGGTATCAACCGCTTCTATTACGTGGTGCTGATGGAAGGTCGCAACCGCGAGGTGCGGCGTCTGTGGGAATCCCAGGGGCTTACGGTGTCGCGCCTGAAGCGCGTGCGGTATGGCAATGTGTTCATTCCGTCACGGGTCAAGCAGGGCCAGTGGTCGGAGCTCGATCCGAAGGACATCAAGGATCTCTATCGCCTTGCAGGGCTCACACCGAAAGACGTGCGCCGGGTCAACGTCCAGGAGCGCGAGGTGATGGAACGCCAGTTTAACAAGCGTCGCGGTCGCCCGAGGTAGCGTCACTCAGCGTGCGTCAAACGCACGGCCGGTGATGCCGGCACTGTCATCCCCCATGAGAAACAGGTAGGCCGGCATGATCGCCTCCGGCGAGGGATTCTTTGCGGGATTCTCGGCGGGGTAGGCGGTGCGTCGCATGGCAGTGTTGGTGGCCTTCGGATTCAGGGTGTTAACACGCACGCGAGAGGTGTTCTCCAGTTCCTGCGCGAGCACCTGCATGAAGCCCTCGGTGGCGAACTTCGATACCGCATAAGCGCCCCAGTAAGCCCGACCTACTCGCCCCACGGTGGATGAGGTGAGGACGATGGAGGCGTTGGCTGAACACTGCAGCAGCGGCAGCAGGTAGCGGGTGAGCGCGAACTGCGCGTTGACATTCACCTGCATCACCGACTGCCAGGCCGCATAGCCGGCGCTCTGTATCGGCGTGCGGTCGCCGAGCAGGGCCGCGTTATGCAGCAACCCGTCGAGGCACTCAAATTCTCCCGCCAGGGAGTCCGCCAGTTGCCGGTAACTCGCCTCGCCCGCGGTGGCGAGGTCGAGCTCGATAATCGCGGGTTTGGGTCCGCCGGCGGCTTCGATCTCATCGTACACCGCTTCCAGCTTGCTGCCGGTGCGACCCAGCAGCAGCACCGTTGCGCCATAGCGGGCATAGGTGAGGGCCGCCACGCGCCCGATGCCATCGCCGGCGCCGGTGACCAGTATGCTGCGGTTGCGCAGCAGATCACGGCGTGGACGGTAGTTTTCGGGGGTCAGCAGGGTTTGCATCACCAGCCTCCTGTTTGTTACCGCTTAAAAATGCTGTCAAGCAGCCCTGTGCTGCTGTCCACCAGCGCACTGGCTCCCCATCGCTCGGGCGCATCGCCGGGCTCTATGTAACCGTAGGCGGCGGCGATGGTATACATGCCGGCATCTCGGCCGGCCTGGATATCGCGCAGGTGGTCGCCCACGTACACCGCCTCATGCGGCGCGCAGCCCAACTCGCGACAGTTGAGGAACAGGCTCTCCGGGTGCGGTTTGCGTTGCGCCACGTCCTCCGGGCAGACCACGCTGCCGGGCGCGGGCTGGATGTTGAGTCTGGCCAGCAGCGGTTCGGTAAATGGGCGCGGCTTGTTGGTGGCGATGCCCCAGCCAATGCCTTCGCCTGCCAGGCGCTGCAGCAGTTCGGGAATCCCGGGGTACAGGCGTGCGACGCTGCCGAGCACCGCGCTGTAGAGCTCAAGCAGTCGCAGGCGTTTCTCCTCAAAGGCCGGGGCGGTCTCCGGGAGATCAAGGCCGAGGGCGACCAGCGCCCGTGCACCATTGGACACCGAGGCGCGAATGCGTTGCGGATCCATCTCGCCGAGGCCGTGCTCGGCGCGCAGCGCCTGGACCGCCGGGATGAACTCGTCCGCGGTATCCACCAGCGTGCCATCCAGGTCAAAGATGACCGCGCGCAGCTTGGAAGGGAAGGGCGTTTGCGGCGGGTTCGATGGTGAGGATGTCGCGGTCATACGGCGGGTTTCACCGCGTGTAGCAGGTAATTGACGCTCACATCGCGTGGGTTCAGGCGGTAGATTCTGGTGAGAGGGTTATAGGTCATGCCGGTGACATCGCGCAGCAGCAGCCCGGCGTCCCGCAGCCAGCCGGCGAGTTCCGACGGGCGGATGAACTTCGCGTATTCGTGGGTGCCCGCGGGCAGCAGCTTCAGGATGTGCTCGGCACCCACGATCGCAAAGGCAAACGCTTTCGGGTTGCGGTTGATCGTGGAAAAGTACACTGAACCGCCGGGACGGGTCAGCGCCGCACAGGCCGCGACCACCGCGGCCGGGTCCGGCACGTGCTCCAGCATTTCGAGGCAGCAGACGATATCAAAGGCGGCCGCTTCGCGCTCGGCCAACTGCTCCGCCGTGCTGTGCAGGTAGTCGACATCGGCGCCCGATTCGAGCTGGTGCAGGCGCGCGACGGCCAGCGGTGCCTCGCCCATGTCGATGCCGGTGACCCGTGCGCCCCGCTGGGCCATGGATTCGGCGAGAATGCCGCCGCCGCAGCCCACGTCCAGCAGCCGCTGGCCGGCCACCGGTGATCGCTCGTCGATGTAATTGGCACGCAGCGGATTGATGTCGTGCAGCGGTTTGAATTCGCTGTTGCGATCCCACCAGCGCGACGCCAGTTCCTCAAACTTGGCGATCTCGGCAGGGTCTACGTTCAGTGCGCCGCTCATGTGCTTGCTCCCCGTGTGTTGGCGATGCGTGCCTGCCAGGCCTGCGTCCTGTGCGCCAGCTGGTCGATATCGATGCGCGTCAGGTGGCGCTCGCGCATCACCAGTTCCCCGCCGATCCAGCTGTGGCTGACCTGGCTGCCGTTGCAGGCGTAAACGAGCTGCGACAGCGGGTTATGCAGCGGCTGGGTTTCCGGCCCGCTGAGATCAACCGCTCACGTCGGCCAGCTTGCCGGGCTCCAGGCTGCCAAGCTGATCCTCCAGCCCCATGGCGCGTGCGCCGTTGATGGTCGCCATGGCGAGCGCATCGGCGGCGGGTAGTGCAGCGGCGTCCGCTGAGGACAGCTTCGCCAGCAGCGCCGCCATTTGCATCTCCACGAACAGATTAAGGCTGTTGTTGCTTGCCGCGCTGTCGGTGCCCAGCGCCACGTTCACACCCCTGCGCTGCAGCTCACTCACCGGGCAGGTGCCAGATGCGAGCTTCATGTTAGAGAGCGGACAGTGCACCACATGGGTGCCTGTTTCCGCCAGCAGCGTCATGTCCTGGGTACCCAGGTCCGTCATGTGTACGCACTGGGTGCGTGGCCCCAGCAAGCCCAGCCTGTGCAAGGTGTCCAGTGGGCGCTCGCCTGTAGCCTCTACGGCTTGCAAGACTTCGGCGCCGGTTTCGTGGAGGTGGATATGCACCACGGCGTCCAGCTCTGCCGCATAGGTGGCCACTTTCGCGAGATTTTCCTCACACACCGTGTACGGCGCGTGCGGGCCGAAGCCCACCTTGACCAGTGAGCTGTGTTTGCAGCTGTCGCGCAGGGCGAGCCCCTTGCTGATGTAATCGTCCGCGTCACGGCCCCAGGCAGTGGGGAAATCGAACACGGGAAAGGTAATCTGGCAGCGTATGCCGGCACGTTGAGCGGTTGCGGCGCAGGCGTTCGGGAAGAAGTACATGTCGCTGAAGGTGGTGGTGCCCGATCGCAGCATTTCGGCAATGGCCAGTTCGGTGCCGTCGGCGACGAACGCCTCGCTGACGTGTGCGCTTTCCGCAGGCCAGATATGCTCCTGCAGCCAGGGCATGAGCGGCTGGTCGTCGGCGTAACCGCGCAGCAGGCTCATGGCGGCATGCCCGTGACAGTTGATCAGGCCCGGCAGCAGCACGTGCTCTGGCAGATCCAGCGTCTGGGCGGCCTCGACGGCCGCGGCCTCCGCGTGAGGCAGCAGCGCGGTAATGCGCTCGCCGGTGATCACCACGCTGTAGTCCTTGAGAACTGCGCCGTGCGGCAGCACGGGCACAACCCAGGCCGCGTTAATGACCGTGTCTGCCCGTGTTGTCTGCTCACTCATGCGGTGCCTGCTTCCAATCAGCCATGCGTCGTCTGGCGCGCTCCGGCGCCTCGTTGTGCTGCGTTCGCCGCTGCGGAAATCGCGCGGCGCACCAGTATAACCCCAATCTACCGTATGGGCCCGAACGGGTAGCGAAATTCTGTAAAAACGTGGCGATTGAGGGCCATCTTCCCGTATAATTCCGGGTTTGGTTAAGGCGTTCGCCGCCCGTTCCGCAGGCCTGTTGCCGGCGCTCTGCGGTGCCGGCGGGGCAGCCGCGCAAACCGCCGTGCAAGTAGTCGAGGAAGCCTCCATAGATGGGTGATATAGCCAGGGAAATCCTTCCCGTCAGTATCGAAGACGAGATGAAGCAGTCCTACCTGGATTACGCGATGAGCGTAATCGTGGGTCGGGCCCTGCCTGATGTGCGCGACGGCCTGAAGCCGGTGCACCGGCGCGTGTTGTTCGCCATGAACGAGCTGAACAACGATTGGAACAAGGCCTACAAGAAATCCGCGCGCGTGGTCGGGGATGTCATCGGTAAGTATCACCCGCACGGCGATTCCGCTGTTTACGACACGATTGTGCGCATGGCGCAGCCGTTTTCATTGCGCTACATGCTGGTGGACGGGCAGGGCAACTTCGGGTCCATCGATGGCGACAACGCCGCGGCGATGCGCTACACCGAGATTCGCATGCGCAAGATCGCGCACGCGCTGCTGGCGGACCTCGACAAGGAAACCGTCGATTTCGTCGACAACTACGACGGCACGGAGCGCATACCGGCGGTACTGCCGACGCGGGTTCCGAACCTGCTGATCAATGGCTCCAGCGGGATTGCGGTGGGCATGGCCACCAATATTCCGCCGCACAACCTGACGGAGGTGGTCAGCGGCTGCCTGGCGCTGCTGGCGAACCCCGAGCTCACCGTGGATGAGCTGATGGAGCACATTCCGGGCCCGGATTTTCCCACCGCCGCGATCATCAACGGCCGTGCGGGCATTATCCAGGCCTATCGCACCGGCCGTGGGCGCATATACGTGCGCGCCCGGGCCGAAGTGATCCAGGATGAGAAACGCGGGCGCGATATCATCATCATTCATGAGTTGCCCTACCAGCTGAACAAGGCGCGTTTGATCGAGCGCATCGCCGAGCTGGTGAAAGAGAAGAAAATCGAAGGCATTACCGAACTCCGCGATGAGTCCGATAAGGACGGCCTGCGCGTCGTGATCGAACTGCGCCGCGGCGAGATGGGCGACGTGGTGCTCAACAACCTGTACGCCCAGACCCAGTTGCAGTCGGTGTTCGGCATTAACATGGTCGCGCTGGTGGACGGCCAGCCGAAAATCCTCAATCTCAAGCAGATTCTCGAAGCCTTCATCCGGCACCGCCGGGAAGTGGTCACGCGGCGCACGGTCTACCTGCTGCGCAAGGCGCGCGAGCGCGGCCATCTGCTGGAGGGGCTCGCCATAGCGCTGGTCAATATCGACCCGGTGATCGAGTTGATCAAGGCCAGCCCGAGCCCGGCCGAGGCGCGTGACAAGCTGGTTGCGCGCAGTTGGCCGCCTGGCGATGTCTCGGGCATGCTGGAGCGGGCGGGTGCCGATGCCTGCCGGCCGGACGAGCTGGAGCCGCAGTATGGTCTGCACGATGGCGAATACCACCTGTCACCCGCGCAGGCCCAGGCGATTCTGGAACTGCGCCTGCATCGCCTCACCGGTCTGGAGCATGAAAAACTGCTGAGCGAGTACGAAGAAAAGCTGCGCGAGATTGCGGACTATATGGACATACTGTCCGACCCGGAACGCCTGAAGGTGGTGATTCGCGAAGAGCTGGAAGAGATCGTGGCCGAATATGGCGATGAGCGCCTGACCGAAATCACCTCCTCGCAGCACGACCTCACGGTGGAGGATCTGATCACCGAGGAAGACCGGGTAGTGACGATTTCCCACGGCGGTTATGCCAAGACGCAGCCGCTGTCGGATTACCAGGCACAGCGCCGCGGGGGCATGGGCAAGTCTGCCACGGCGGTGAAAGACGAGGATTTCGTGGAACACCTGCTGATCGCCAGCACACACTCCACCATTTTGTGCTTCTCCAATTTCGGCAAGGTCTACTGGCTGAAGGTGTACCAGATTCCTGTGGCGGGCAGAAATTCGCGCGGCCGTCCGATGGTGAACCTGTTGCCGCTGGAGGAGGGTGAGCGCGTGACCTCGATCCTCCCGGTCACGGATTATACCGAGGGGCACTACATTTTCATGGCGACTGCGGGAGGCACGGTGAAAAAGACGTCCCTCACCGATTTCGCCCGTCAGCGCAGTGTGGGTTTGCGCGCGCTGGAACTGGACGAAGGCGATGTCCTGGTAGGCACCGCGATCACCGACGGCGACTGCGACGTAATGCTCTTGTCCACCGAAGGCAAGGCCGTGCGCTTCAAGGAAGAAGATGTGCGCGCGATGGGCCGTACGGCGCGCGGTGTACGCGGTATCCGCCTGGGTGCGGGCCACAAGATGATATCGCTGATCATTCCCCGCGAGGGCGGCATGGTGCTTACCGTGTCGGAAAATGGCTACGGCAAGCGTACCGAAGTGGCGGAGTTTCCCACCAAGGGGCGCGGCAACAAGGGCGTGATCGCCATGCAGAGTTCCGAGCGCAATGGCCGCATGGTGGGCGCGGTGCAGGTCATGCCGGGCGATGAACTCATGCTCATCTCCAACCAGGGCACGCTGGTGCGGACGCGCGCGGACGAAGTGTCGGTGCAGGGGCGCAACACGCAGGGCGTGCGCGTTATCCGCACACGTGCAGGTGAACGTCTGGTGAGCGTCGAGCGTATCGACGAACCGGAAGACGATGAAGTAGTGGCGTCGCATGCCGGCGATGCCGAGCTGCCCTCGGGCGCCGCTGTCACCGAGCCCACGACAACAGATTCCGGGGCGCCGGATGAGGACGCGACCGATTCAGATAACGACCAGTAAGTCTGGCGGGCACGGCCATACAGCAACGTTATTGCCCGCGTGGGCGGGCTTTTATCAGTGAAGGAAACGACACCATGACACGCCGCTACAATTTCTGCGCCGGCCCGGCATCCCTGCCGGAAGCCGTGCTCAAGCAGGCCAGCGAGGAGATGCTCGATTGGCACGGCAAGGGCCTGTCTGTGATGGAAATGAGCCATCGCAGCCCGGAATTTGTGGGCATCGCCGAACGCGCCGAGCAGACACTGCGCGCGCTGCTCGGCGTACCCGATGAGTATGCCGTGCTGTTCTTGCAGGGCGGTGCCAGCCTCCAGTTTTCCGCAGTGCCACTCAATCTGCTGGGAGCGCACAAGGTGGCGGATTACGTGAATACCGGGCAATGGTCGAAGAAGGCCATCGCGGAAGGGAAGCGTTATTGCGACGTGAACGTGGCGGCGAGTTCCGAAGACAGCAACTTCACCCGTATCCCGCCCGAGTCGTCCTGGCGGCGGAATGCGGACGCCGCCTACCTGCACTACACACCGAATGAAACCATCGGCGGCGTCGAGTATTTTTTCACGCCGCAATCCGGGGTGCCGCTGGTGGCCGACATGTCGTCCACGATTCTGTCGCGCCCTGTGGACGTCACGCAGTTCGGTGTGATTTATGCCGGCGCGCAGAAGAATATCGGTCCGGCGGGGCTGACGCTGGTGATTGTGGATCGAGCCCTGCTGGGCAAGGCGAACGAGTTGTGCCCGGCCATGCTGAACTGGCAGTTGGCCGCCGAGAACGATTCCATGTATAACACGCCGCCCACCTACGCCCTGTACCTCGCCGGCCTGGTGTTCGAGTGGCTGACGGAGCAGGGTGGCCTGCAGGCCATGGAAACGCTGAACAGGCGCAAGGCGCAGAAGCTTTATCGCATGATCGATGACAGTCCGTTTTACGCCAACCCGGTCGACCCCGACTGCCGGTCGCTCATGAACGTGCCGTTCACCCTGGCGGATGACAGCCTCGACAAGGCGTTCCTGGCGGGCGCCGAGGACGCCGGGCTGCTGAATCTCAAGGGGCATCGTTCGGTGGGTGGCATGCGCGCCAGCATTTACAATGCAGTAACGGAAGAGGCGGTGGACGCGCTGATCGCGTACATGGCCGATTTCGAACAACGCCACGGTTAGTCAGGACGCGCATGGCTGATAACAGGGATCTCGATCAGGTCAGGGCCGACATCGACGCCATTGACCGGGAAATCCAGGCGCTGATCAATCGCCGCGCCGGCTGTGCCCAGCGTGTGGCGGAGATCAAGCAGGCCGAGGCTCAGGCGCGCGGCGAATCCGGCGAGGCCGTGGTCTACTACCGGCCCGAGCGCGAGGCGCAGGTTCTGGAGCGCGTGATAGAACGCAATGCGGGGCCGCTGGACGGCGTGAGCATGGCGCATATATTCCGCGAAATCATGTCGGCCTGTCTGGCGCTGGAGAAGCCGCTGCAGGTGGCGTACCTCGGGCCCGAGGGCACGTTTACCCAGGCGGCCGCCATCAAGCATTTCGGTCATGCGGCGATTTGCGTACCGCAGGGCACCATCGATGCTGTGTTTGCGCAGGTGGAGTCCGGCGAGTGCCACTATGGCGTGGTGCCGGTGGAGAACTCCACCGAGGGTATGGTCAGCCACACGCTGGATAACTTCATGGACTCCAGCCTCAAGATTGCCGGTGAAGTGGAGATGCGCATCGGTCATCACCTGTTGGTGGCGGCCGGCACCGCCAGTGGCGAGATACAACGTATCTGCGCACATCAGCAGGCGCTGGCTCAGTGTCGCAACTGGCTAGACCGGCACTGGCCGAATGTAGAGCGTGAGGCGGTCAGCAGCAACGGCGAGGCGGCCCGGCGTGCCGCTTGCGAGCCCGGCGTGGCCGCGGTTGCCGGCGACATGGCCGCCGAGCGCTACGCGCTGGAAAAACTCGCCAGCCATATCGAGGACTACGCCGACAACTCGACGCGTTTCCTGGTGATCGGCCGCGAGGAAGTGCCCCCGTCGGGTAAGGACAAAACCTCTATTATCGTGGCCAGCCGTAATCGCCCGGGCGCGCTGTTCGCGCTGCTGGAGCCGTTTCGGCGAGCCGATATCAGCCTCACGCGCATCGATACGCGTCCGTCACGCACCGAGAAGTGGGCCTACGTCTTCTTTATCGAGTTTGAAGGGCACCTGCAGGACGCGAGGATAGGCGGTATCCTGGGCGAACTTGAGGAGCAGTCCATTATGCTCAAGCCGCTCGGCTCCTATCCGCGGGCCGTGATCTAGGGCCATGCAGACAGGCCTCCCCACTCTGGTGGTGCTCGGTCTCGGCCTGATCGGCGGCTCGCTGGCGCGGGCGCTGCGGGAGAACGGTTTTTGCGGCCACATCATCGGTTGTGGTCACCGTGCCCCGTCGCTACGGCGAGGGGTGGAACTCGGCGTGATAGACGAGTACACGCTGGATACCGATGCTGCCTTTGCACTGGCCGATATCTTCGTGATCTGCACGCCAACGCTCACCGCCGCCAGGGTGGTGCAGGAGCTTGCGCCACGCATGGGTGCGGAGGGCCCGGTGGTCACCGATGTCGCCAGCGTCAAGGGCAACCTGCGCGATGCGGCGCTCGGCGCCGCCGGCGCCATGCCCCCGCGCCTGGTGCTGGCGCATCCTATCGCGGGGTCTGAACGCAGCGGCGTGGACGCCTCGCGAGCGGACCTGTTTGTCAATCACCGGGTGATACTCACGCCCGTTGAGGGCAATGCGCCGGAGGCCGTGCAACTGGTGCGCAGCATGTGGGAGAGCACAGGCGCCGAGGTCGTGGATATGCCGGTGGACACCCACGATGCGGTGCTGGCCGCAACCAGCCACCTGCCGCACCTGCTGGCCTACGCGCTGGTGGATGCGCTGGCGAGTTCGGACAACGGCGACGAGGTGTTCCGATGCGCCGCCGGTGGCTTCCGCGATTTCACCCGTATCGCCTCCAGTGATCCGACCATGTGGCGTGATATCGCCCTGGCCAATCGCGGTGCGCTGCTGGATGCGATGGATCAGTTCAGCGAACACCTGGCGCGCCTGCGCGCGGCCGTGGCGGCGGGTGACGCCGAGACAATGCAGGCCACCTTCACGCGTGCCAAGGCCGCGCGGGATGCCTTCGCCGGCATACTGGCGCAACGAGACCAATAGCGAGGATTATGAAATTCCATCTCCAATCCGGCGGGTCGCTGACCGGCCAGACACGGGTTCCCGGCGACAAGTCCATTTCCCACCGCGCGATCATGCTCGGCTCCCTGGCCGACGGCGATACCCATATCAGCGGCTTTCTGGAGGGTGAGGATGCCCTGGCCACGGTCGCCGCCTTTCGTGCCATGGGTGTGGTGATAGACGGTCCCAGGGACGGCGTGGTGACGGTGCATGGCGTGGGCCTCGATGGCCTGCAGGCACCGTCCGCGGCACTGGACCTCGGCAATGCCGGCACCGGCATGCGTTTACTGTGCGGCGTGCTGGCGGGGCAGACGTTCTCGACGCAGCTGACCGGAGACGCTTCCCTGTGCAGCCGCCCAATGGGGCGGGTGATCGATCCGCTGACGGCGATGGGTGCACACATCGATGCGGACGAGGGCGGCAGGCCGCCCCTGCGAATCAGCGGCGGCCATGCGCTGCACGGAATCGACTACATGCTGCCCATGGCCAGTGCCCAGGTAAAGTCCTGCGTCCTGTTGGCGGGCCTGTACGCGTCGGGTGAAACCGCGGTAACCGAGCCGGCCCCCACCCGCGACCATACCGAGCGCATGCTGGGTGGCTTCGGTTACACGCTGCACCGAGAGGGAAACCGCGTGGCGCTGGCTGGCGGCGGTCGCCTGCGGGGCTGCCGGATCGATATACCGGCGGATATATCGTCTGCGGCGTTCTTCCTGGTCGGGGCGAGCATTGCACCGGGTTCGGATCTCGAGTTGACGCACGTCGGGGTGAATCCCACGCGGACCGGCGTGATCAATATCCTGCGCGAGATGGGCGCGGATATCGAACTGCGCAACACACGTGAGGTCGGCGGCGAGCCGGTAGCCGATATCCGGGTACGCTACGCGGCGCTGCACGGGATCGACATACCGCTTCAGCAGGTGCCTCTCGCCATTGATGAATTTCCGGCGCTGTTTATTGCCGCCGCCTGCGCGCAGGGTCGCACCACCTTGCGCGGGGCCGAGGAGTTGCGCGTGAAAGAGAGCGACCGCATTGCGGCCATGGCGGAGGGCCTGGCGACACTGGGCGTGCGCAGCACCGTGCTCGACGACGGTATTGTTATCGAGGGCGGTACCCTGGGTGGCGGCGAAGTGCGCACCCACCATGATCACCGCATCGCCATGTCGTTCGCGATCGCGGCATTGCGGGCGACTGCGCCCATCACTGTACTGGATTGCGACCATGTCGCCACGTCATTCCCCGGTTTCGACACGCTCGCGGCTGCGGCGGGCCTGCGCATCGCTGCTGTTGAGGACGAGCGGTGAGTGATCTCGCCCCGGTCATCGCGGTAGACGGCCCCTCGGGTGCGGGCAAGGGCACGATCAGCCATATGCTGGCCGATTGGCTCAAGTGGCGCCTGCTCGATAGTGGTGCCCTGTACCGCGTTACCGGCCACGCCTGCCTGCTAGACGGGGTGGCCTGGGATGACGTGGATGCGGTAGTCGAGGTGGCGCGCCACCTCGACGTGAGTTTTTCCACTGCCCCGGATGGCGAGCTTCTCGTGGCTTACCGCGGGCAGGATGTCAGCGCCGCGATCCGCACCGAGGAAGGCGGGCGCGGCGCTTCCACCGTGGCCGCCATTCCGGCCGTGCGCCAGGCCCTGCTCACACGCCAGCGTGAATTGCGCAAACCACCGGGCCTGGTGGCCGATGGGCGCGATATGGGTACGGTGGTATTTCCCGATGCGGCCCTGAAATTCTTTCTCACCGCGAGTGCTGCGGAACGCGCCGAGAGGCGCTATAACCAGTTGATGGCAAAGGGGGAAAGTGTTAGTCTCCCGCGCCTTCTGCGGGATATAGAAGAGCGGGACGAGCGCGATGCCAATCGCGAGGTCGCTCCGCTGCTGCCCGCGGAAGATGCCATCATCATCGACAGTACCGCCATGCCGATCGAACAGGTGTTCGAACAGGTGTTGCAAAAGGTCAGGGAGCGCGGCTTTGAACGCGGCTGAAGGGTCTTGCCAATGGGCGCCTGATGCTTCCCTGGCATCTCAGGTGGTACGAGCTGATGCCAGGTGGCTGGAACGTGTTGACTGAAAGTTGGTGCAGTACAGGCCGCTCTTCTCGCTGAATCCAGTCAGGGCGCGAAAAGCGGTGTAATCAATATGACCCATACCGGCTGGTGGTATGGCGGAAGTGGCCCCTGTGCCCGAAAATCTTACAGGTAATGTGTAATGAGCGAATCCTTCGCCGAACTTTTTGAAGAGAGTCTGAAAACCGTTGATATGCAGCCGGGCGCAATCGTCACCGGCGTGGTCATCGACATCGATAATGAGTGGGTCACCGTACACGCGGGCCTGAAATCCGAAGGCGTGATTCCGCGCTCGCAGTTCATCGATGGCAGCGGCAAGTGCACGCTGAACATCGGCGACGAAGTACAGGTGGCGCTGGAAACCGTGGAAGACGGCTTCGGCGAAACCAAGCTGTCGCGTGAAAAAGCCAAGCGTGCCGAAGCCTGGAAGGAACTCGAGGCGGCGCACGAGGCGGATGAAGTCGTCAACGGCGTGATCAACGGCAAGGTCAAGGGTGGCTTTACCGTGGACATCAACTCGATTCGCGCGTTCCTGCCCGGTTCGCTGGTGGATGTGCGCCCGGTGCGCGAAACCACGCATCTCGAGGGCAAGGATCTCGAGTTCAAGGTGATCAAGCTCGACCAGAAGCGCAACAACGTGGTGGTGTCGCGCCGTGCCGTGATGGAAGCGGCCAACAGCGTGGAGCGCGATGCGCTGCTGGAGTCCCTGCAGGAAGGCATGAGCATCAAGGGTATCGTCAAGAACCTCACCGACTACGGCGCGTTCGTCGATCTCGGTGGTGTGGACGGCCTGCTGCACATTACCGACATGGCGTGGAAGCGTATCAAGCACCCGTCAGAGATCGTTGAAGTCGGCCAGGAAATTGACGTCAAGATTCTTAAATTCGATCGCGAGCGCAATCGCGTATCGCTGGGCCTCAAGCAACTCGGCGAAGACCCCTGGGTGGAAATCACCAACCGCTACCCGGAAGGCAGCCGCGTGCGCGCCAAGATCACCAACCTCACCGATTACGGCTGTTTCGCCGAACTCGAGGAAGGTGTGGAAGGCCTTGTGCACGTATCCGAGATGGATTGGACCAACAAGAACGTGCATCCGTCCAAGATCGTCAACCTCGGCGATGAAGTGGAAGTGATGGTGCTGGATATCGACGAGGAGCGTCGCCGCATCTCGCTGGGTATCAAGCAGTGCCAACAGAATCCCTGGGATGCCTTCGCGTCACAGCACGCCAAGGGCGACAAGATCACCGGCACGATCAAGTCCATCACGGATTTCGGCATTTTCATCGGTCTGGAAGGCAACATCGATGGTCTCGTGCACCTCTCCGACATCAGCTGGAACGAAGTGGGTGAAGAGGCCGTGCGCAACTACAAGAAGGGCGATGAGATCGAGACGGTTATCCTGTCTATCGATCCCGAGCGCGAGCGTATCTCGCTGGGCATCAAGCAGCTTGAAGACGACCCCTTCGGCAACTATGTGGCCGAGCACGACCGCGGCGCGATTGTGACCGGTGAAGTCATCGAAGTGGATGCGAAGGAAGTCATCATCAAGCTGGCGGACGAGGTAGAGGGCGTGCTCAAGGCCTCAGACATCAGCCGCGACAAGGTGGAAGACGCGCGCAACTCCTTCAAGGTCGGCGACACGGTGGAAGCCAAGATCATCTCCGTGGACCGCAAGAACCGCGGCCTGTCGCTGTCCATCAAAGCCAAGGACTTCGACGACGAGAAGGAAGCCGTGAAGTCACTGCGTGATGCCGAGGCGGAATCGACATCGCCCGGTACTATCGGCGATCTGATCAAGGCGCAGATGGGCGACAAGTAACGCGCTGGCCACTGAACTGAAAGGCTCGCTCTGGCGAGCCTTTTTTTTGCTCATTGCCGGGTGAAGCCGGTTCGACTTGTGCGCTGCCCGCCCGAACCTTGCGGGTGTCCATGCTACCCGCCCGACGCTTGCGGGTGTCCATGCTGCCCGCCCGACCCTTGCGGGAGTTGCCCGCGCCGGTCGAACGGCAAGGGCCACGCCCTGCGCGGGCAACTCCCGCAAGGGCCGGGCTTCTCTCTGCGATACCCGGGTATCCAATGCGATAAACCGCTTTGCGCTCCGTTGTCGGCGGGAGAAGGGCCGCGGCCAGCGTTTGATCTTCGCGGGCCTGCGGCCTGCCCTCGGTCGGCCGCGAGCCGCTGCGCGTCTCGAGGCTGTCCCTCGGCGCGAGATTTGCAACGCCGCCCGCAGCCCCTCTCCCGCCTTGGACGGGCTGGCTGATGGGTTGAAGGCTGAATCCCCACACCTGCGGCTTGCACCCAACAGAGGTCCGGCAAGGGGGTGACCGTTCGCGGAACTGCGGCCGGCGCTGAGGGAGAGCCGCGAGACGGTGCTTTTCCGGCTTGCGGCCGAGCGAAGGCAGTCCGCAGGACCGCCGGGCGTGGAGCGAACGGCCAGCCCCTTGCCGGACCGAATCTCCGTCGAACCGCGAAGGCAGTCCCCTGCAGCATTCCTCCGTCACGAAGCGGCAAAGAATGGCCTGGCGGTGCCCGGGTTGCGAGGCGAGTATCTCAGCCTTCCGAGCCCCGCAACGCGGGCACCGTCAGGCCATGCTCGATCCGAGTAGCGCGCAGCGCGTGCACCGTCAGGCCATGCTCGACCCGAGTAGCACGCGACCCGGGCACCGTCAGGCCAAGCCCCCCACCGTCCGCAACCCGGGCGCCGTCGCGCTGTGCTCCCCCGCAATAGTCGCAGTTGAAATCACTTTTTCTATAGAAAATAAGCACTTGCGCAAACTCCGGTTAAGGGTCAGAATGTCAACCATCGAATGGCATGTCATAACAAGACCTCGCGTAGGAGGCTGCATGACGAAAAGCGAACTTATCGAGTCGATTGCGTCGAAACAAACGCAGCTGTCCTCGAAAGATGTGGAATTGGCGGTGAAGACGATACTGGAGCATATGTCCCAGGCGCTTGCCGATGGTGAGCGCATCGAGATTCGCGGCTTCGGCAGTTTTTCCCTGCATTTTCGCGAGCCGCGTCGAGGTCGTAATCCCAAGACGGGCGATGCCGTGGAGCTTACCGGTAAGTACGTGCCGCATTTCAAGCCTGGCAAGGAATTACGCGAACGCGTGAATACCGGGCTGCAGCTGGGGCTGTGACGCCGGGCCGGCCGCTCCGGCATTGCCAGCGGTGCAGCCGCGTCGGTAGCGCCGGTTTGTTCTCAATCAGTGAAACGGTATGATCCCACGGTCATGCCGTTTTTTTTAATCGATGTCTGTGGGATAACTACATGAAGTTCTTACGCACGCTTCTCACGCTGTTCATAGTGCTGGCCATGCTGGCATTGGGCATTCTCTTCGCCCTGCAGAATAAACAGCCGGTACCGCTGGATCTGCTGGTATACACCTTCGCGCCCCAGAGCCTCGCGTTATGGGTGTTGTGTGCTTTCGCGCTCGGCGGTTTGCTCGGTCTGCTGATGTCGTCGCTGTACCTCGTGCGCATGCGCGCGGCGCTTGCGGTATCCAAGCGCGAACTGGGCAAGGCGCGTGCGGCGTTGAAAGCGCAGGGGAGTACGGGTCCTGCCGCGGAGGTGGCGTGAATTCCCCGATCATTGTCGCGCTGGACTATTCCCACATGGCGCCAGCGCTGGCGCTCGCCGAGCGACTTTCGCCGGGGCTTTGTCGGGTGAAGGTGGGCAAGGAGCTGTTCACCCGCTGCGGACCCGAGGTGGTGGAGCAGTTGCAGAAGCTGGGCTTCGACGTGTTTCTCGATCTCAAGTTCCACGACATTCCCACTACCGTGGCAGGCGCCCTGCGCGCGGCGGCGGAGTTGGGCGTGTGGATGGTAAATGTTCACAGCAGCGGAGGGCGACGGATGCTGACGGCTGCGGCAGACGCGCTGCACGGCGCCGCGCAGCGTCCCCTGCTGATCGGCGTGACGCTGCTCACCAGTTTGTCGCAGGAAGATCTCAGCGAACTGGGCGACACGCGATCGATTGAATCGCGGGTGTTGGGCCTGGCCGCGCTGAGCGAGGCCTGCGGGCTGGACGGTGTGGTGTGCTCCGCGATGGAAACGCCCGCCCTGCGTCGCGTTTGCGGCGAAACCTTCTGCCTGGTGACGCCGGGCATTCGCCTCGCGGGTGACGCCAGCGACGACCAGCGCCGCGTGGTAACACCAGCCGAGGCCATTGCCCTTGGCTCGGATTACCTCGTGATCGGGCGTTCCATCACGTCTGCCGCTGATCCGCTCGCTGCGTTGCAGCGTGTGCACGCCGAACTCTCTGCCTGAGGATTCATTACCGGGCCGTTCCATCAAATGAGCGCGTTGCCGGTTACCGCGCCCCATCTCTTGCTAGACTGCTCTGCGGTACGGATGCCTGCACGGAAGCAGTCTAACGAAATGGAGATTGGCATATGAATACGACCCAACTGGTACCAGGACGCGCGCCTCGTCTGGCGCGTAACCCACGCACACTGTTTGCAGCACTTACCCCGCGCACCGTCGGAGCGATTGCAGCGCTGCTCCTGGCGGTCACGCTTGCGCTCGGCGCGGCCGTCGCACAGGCCGAAGACGCAACCGGCGCGGATGCGGCGGTCGTCGTTAACATCAACACTGAAGATGCTCAGGCGCTCGCCGAGAAGCTGTCTGGCGTGGGTGTCACCCGGGCCGAGGAAATCGTGCGCTATCGCGAGCACTATGGTCCCTTCAGCACACTGGATGAACTGCTGGATGTCAAAGGCATCGGGCAGGCAACGCTGGAGGCCAACCGACAGCGCATCACATTGGAATAAGCTGCCTGCATCCGTATTATGGGGGGCTGCGGCCCCCTTTTTCGTAACGGTAGAATAAACAGCGTGAAATGTATTGTCACCGGCGCGACGGGCTTTGTCGGGCGCCACCTCTGTGGTCAATTGCTGGCCCGCGGCGATGAGGTGATCGCACTGAGTGCCGGCGGTGGCGCGCTGGAAGACGGCACACCGACCTGCCCGGTTGATCTCGCCACACAGTTACCCCCGGATGCGCTGTTCGAGGGCGTCGACAGCGTGTTTCACCTCGCGGCAATCGCTCACCGCAACGCGCCGGATGAGAGCTACGAGCGCCTGAATCACCGGGCAACCATTGCGCTTGCCCGCCAGGCGGCAAATGCCGGCGTGCGCTGTTTTATCTTCGTGAGCAGCGTCAGGGCGATGGGCGAAACCAGCATGGCCCGGCGCCGCTCAGAAACCGACTGCACGCGACCAACGGATCCTTACGGCTTGTCGAAGTGGCGGGCTGAATGCGCACTGCGTGACGCGTTTGCCGCGTCTCCGGCGCCGACAGGGACAATGTCCGTCGTTGTGCTGCGCCCCTGCCTGATCTACGGCAGCGGCGTTAAAGGTAATCTGCGCAGTCTGGCACGCGCGGTGCAACTCGGCCTGCCGCGGCCGCCCGCGGGGGGACGGCGCTCACTGGTTGCTGCCGAAGACCTGGCCGCGCTAATGTGCCACCTCGCGGACGCGCCGCCGCCCGGTTTTCACACCTGGATCGTCGCAGCAGAAGACCACAGTACCCGCGACCTGGTGGACGCACTGCGCGCAGCCCTGGGAAAGGGTCGAGGCCGGGTGACATTGCCGCGCGGGGTATGGCGCGCCGGAGCCTGCCTTCTGGATATCCTGCGACGGAACAAGGGCCAGAGCAGTTACGCGGCCATGTTCGGGAACGAACTGTACGATAGCACCGCATTGTTCGCCGCCAGTACCTGGCGTCCGCGACACAGGTTTGCCAAGAGCGCGGCGTGCCTGCTGCGAGATAATCCGTGAACCTGGCTGAATTGGCGTTGATGGTCGGGGCCACGGCGCTGTTGTCGGTCCTGTTCTGCCGACTGTACCTGCGGTTTGCGCTGCGGCGGCAGATACTCGATGAGCCCAACGCGCGCAGCTCCCACCGCGTGGCGACGCCGCATGGCGGCGGTATGCCTCTGCTGCTGGCGTTTTACACTGGCCTGCTGCTGAGCGTCTTATCGGGCGCGAACTGGCAGGCGGTGTACCTGTGGCTGGCGGCGCTATCACTGGTGTTGATGATAATTGGCGTGGTGGATGATCTCCGCGGCCTGGCAGTGCTCGCCAGGCTCGCGGCGTATACCCTGCTGTGCGGCCTGGCGGTGGCGCTGGTGTTGGCCGATGCACCCTGGCCGCTGC
This sequence comes from Halioglobus sp., assembly GCA_041396005.1. Lineage (GTDB taxonomy): Bacteria > Pseudomonadota > Gammaproteobacteria > Pseudomonadales > Halieaceae > Marimicrobium. The sequence goes on along the minus strand of JAWKZK010000003.1, from coordinate 76,225 downwards.
TGTCCCCGGCGGGCTCAGCGCTGGCGCTGGCCGCGGCGCTGGGAATGCTGTGGTTGTTGAACCTCTATAATTTTATGGACGGCATCGATGGTATCGCGGGGCTGCAGGCGGCACTGGCGCTGGGCGGGGCGGCCCTGCTGTCCTGGTGGTCGTCAGCGGATGCCGCGTACGTGCAGTTTTGCCTGCTGCTCGCGGCCGCCCAGCTCGGCTTCCTGTGGTTCAACTGGCCTCCCGCGCGCCTGTTTATGGGTGATGCGGGCAGCGTACCAACGGGTTTTCTGCTGGGCGGGCTGGCGCTGGCGGGCGCCATTGGCGGGCAGCTCAGCCTGGCTTGCTGGTTGATTCTTCTCGCGTGCTTCATTACTGACGCCAGCTTGACCCTCGCCTGGCGCGTGTTCACCGGCCAGCGTTTCACCGAGGCGCATCGACAGCATGCTTATCAACGTCTCAGCCGTCATTGGGGTTCTCACCGCGCGGTGGATCGTCTGTTGCTGCTGATCTTCGCAGTATGGCTGCTTCCCCTGGCGGTCGCCACGGTGATCTGGCCTTCCGCCGCAGGGTTTTTGGTAATTGTCACATACCTTCCACTGCTGTTCGGCATGGCGAAAACAGCCTCTTTACAGTAACATCGTAGGCTTGCAGCGCCGGTTCCGGCATGCGCCGACAGCCTGTCACTATGACACTGTCAACCACGGGCGCCCACTGACAGGAACACTCCCAGGGCCTGCGGACAGGGGGAGGCACATTGCTGAAATTTCCAGCCATCATCGGGTCACGGGTTGCTACAGCCTTCAAGGGTCTCGTGCGCCTGATTCCCGAGAAGGTGCTGGATATGCCGCGTAATGTGAAGCAGGTATTCCTGCTCAGTCTCGATATGCTCTATGTCGCGGGCGCCATGTTCGGCGCAGTCGCCCTGCGTTGGGGTCACCTGAACTTTACGCTGGGTCCAATCGAGTATGCTTGCGCCCTCGCAACCCTCCTGGTGAGCGCGGTGATCTTCCTGCGACTGGGCCTGTACCGCGCTGTTATCCGCTTCATGGGTCAGCAGGCGATCTGGGCCATCATTACCGCGGCCAGCTACTCCGCCCTGATACTGGGCGCCACCTTTTTCTTTACGCGTGCGGACGTGCCCCGTTCCACGCCATTCATTTATTGGGGCCTGTTGTTGGTATTTCTCGGTGGCACGCGGCTGGTGGTGCGCGCCTATTACCAGTCGAAAATGCGCTCCAACTCGGAAAAGGTCATAATCTATGGGGCGGGCCAGTCCGGGCGACAGTTGCTGCAGGCGTTGCATCATGGCGACCAGTACCGCCCGGTGCTGTTCGTGGATGACGACCCGAAGCAGCAGCGCTCGGTCATCAACGGGTTGCGCGTGGCCCCGCCCGACGATCTGCCCGCCCTGATCCAGCAGCACGATATTTCGCAGGTGCTGCTGGCCATACCGTCGGCCTCTTCCGAACGCCGGCGTGAAATTATCGATTCTCTTGTCGGTCTCCAGGTGCATGTGCGCACGGTGCCAACCATCAACGAGTTACTTGCCGGGCAGGCCAGCGTCAACCAGATTCGTGATATTGCCCTGGACGATCTGCTCGGGCGCGAGCCGGTGCCGCCGCACCCTGAGCTCATTGAACGCTGCATCACCGGCAAGGTGGTGATGGTGACCGGCGCTGGGGGGTCCATCGGTTCGGAGCTCTGCCGTCAGATTTTGCAATCAGAACCTGCGGAACTGGTCCTGCTCGATAACTCCGAGTACGCGCTCTATAACGTCGAGCGCGAACTGCGTGAGACGGCAAAGGTCGCCGGTCTCACCCTGGAACTGGTGGCCCTGTTGGGTTCGGTACAGGACCACGGCAGGTTGGAAAGCATTTATCGCACTTTCGATGTGGCGACGGTGTACCACGCAGCGGCCTACAAGCACGTGCCGATGGTGGAGTACAACATTGCCGAGGGTGTAGCCAACAATGTCTTTGGTACCTGGTACGCGGCGCAGGCTGCGAGTCGGGCAGGGGTAGAAACCTTCGTGCTGGTGTCCACCGACAAAGCAGTGCGGCCCACCAACGTGATGGGCGCCTCCAAGCGGTTTGCCGAAATGATTCTCCAGGGTCTGGCGCAGTGTGATACGCCCACGCGCTTCTGCATGGTGCGTTTTGGCAATGTGCTTGGGTCATCCGGGTCTGTCGTACCGCTGTTTCGACAGCAGATCGAGGCGGGCGGGCCGGTCACTGTCACCCACCACGAGGTATCGCGCTATTTCATGAGTATTGCCGAGGCTGCCCAGCTTGTACTCCAGGCCGGCGCCATGGGCACGGGTGGTGACGTGTTTGTGCTGGATATGGGCGAGCCGGTGCGTATCGTCGATCTGGCGAAGCGCATGATTCGCCTGAGCGGTTACGACACCGAGGCAGACGGACCGCACGGTCAGCACATCGATATCGAGTTCATCGGACTGCGCCCGGGTGAAAAACTGCATGAAGAGCTACTGCTGGGTAGTAACGTCACCGGTACCGGACACCCAATGATTATGCGGGCCGAGGAAGAAAGTCTGCCTTACCGGCAGATCGAACGTATGGTGGAAGAACTGATTACCCATTGCGAAGCGCTTGATTGCGAGGGGATCAGCGCGGTGCTGAACGCCGCGGTCAGTGGATTCGATGAACACCAGGTTCGCTACGATTACCTGTGGCGCAAGCGCGGTACCCGCCTCGCGGCTGAAGCCAAATCAGCCTCCAACGTGAAAGAGCTGTTCCCCGACAAAAAGTGAGGGGGTTCAGTCGTCCACATCGTCCACATCAAACTGACCGGTGAGTCGACGACGGATGTGAGACCAGGACATTCCTGCCGCGAGAATCAGTGACAGTACGACCAGCACGACCCAGGTCAGGGCGTGTGTGGATTCCAGGCTCAGCCAGCCGATATCAATAAACAGCCATATCAGGCAGCCGAACAGTGCGGCGCCGAGAATGATCCCCAGCCATCCCATCGACATGAACGTGGCGCGCAGGAAGATGATCCAGGCGATCAGCAGCGCGATCCCCACGAGGGCAACCACCGGCCCGAACTCAAAGGATTCCGATGCGATCCAGCCGGCAAAGGAGTAGTCGGTGGGGTTGTAGGTGCCGAGTACCAGGATGAGGGCGAACAGCCAGCGTCCTAGAAAACTGACAGCGTTGAATCCGGTGGCCATGAACGAGTCTCCGTGGTAATAAAACGCTCAGCGCGCCTTGCGAGCGCCGGTTCGTGGGTGCTGCGCGCGCCACTTGCGCACGCTTGCGAGTGATTTTATGCGGCGTTTCCTGGCGGCTTTTTCGAGGTTTTCGTTGACAAAGCGCGTGATGGCAGCGGTGACGTCCCGCGCCATGGTATTCCCTTCGTTGTTGGTTGCCATGATCATCAGGTGCGGGTTCAGGGGGTCTACGGGTAAGTCCTCGCCTGCGCGTTCCAAGACCAGGAGTCGGGTAGTAACAGCGAGGTCTTTTTCTTTCTTTACCTGTTCCTTCTCTTTGCGTTTTTCAACCAGGTAGCGGTGCTCCTCGGTGTGGCGCTGGGCAGATACCAGGAAATCGTCCGCATGCACGATGCACAGGGTGGGAATGTCGTAGGCAATCATCACCTCGAGCGCTCGCAGGTGGCGCTGTTGATACTGCACCGGATCATGCAGGGCGGCGTTGACCTCCTTGAAAAGGCCATAGAAGGAGGCGGTTTTCAGCAGCCTGCTACCGACCAATCGAAGCACATACGGGCTGCGAATATTCAGCATGCGCTGCTGTATCGATTTGTTACCCAGCATCTGGCGCATCACGGCGTTGAAGCTGTTGACGAGTGGTTCTGCTACCGGGGTATCCAGGAACCAGCCGAGACGGCCCAGCCGGTCTTCGTCACGTACGGCGGCGGCCTCACGCAGCGCCAGCTGTGTGTTCTGTTTTTCGTATACCTGGCTGAAACCCGTGTAGTTGAGTTCGCTGTGATGACGGTAGTGCTCGATCAGGTTGCGAATATTCTCACCGGTGTGCGGCGCGTCCGAGGGCGCCCAGGTGGCGAGACTGATCATGCCGCTGGCACGTAGTGCGTCCACCAGTTTCCTGTCCTGATCCTTGAGCTGCGCATAGGGCTTGATTGGCGCATCGTAATCGTCCAGCACCGACAGCAGCAGGTGATCCATGATCACCCCGGCGATGGAATGCCCCGCGATCGGCACCGGCCGCCCCTGGTTCCAGGTTTTCAGAATGGCCTTGCGCAGTACGCGCGCGTAGTGCGGAAAAATTTCATCCTGTGGCAGGGTCTTTGCGTGGCTGCCGCGATGCAGTGCGGACACCGTCCAGGCGCTGGGCAGTCGGATCAGGAAGCTGGTAAAACTGAACAGACCCATGAAACCGTGCATCAGTAGAATGTGCGGGCCGTTTCGCTCATCGCCTTCACGCGTTTCAGCCTTGTTCTCCAGCGTTTTGCCGTTTTCGGAATAGGTGAAACGCGTTTCGTCGAAATGCAACGATTTCTCGTCGGCAAATATCTGTACCCGGCGCGCAATATCCGGTCTTGCCCGCAGCATACGCAGCGGTGTCTCCATGACCGTCTGCTCAAAGTCGGCGGTCTCCTCCATCTCAAGTCGTCCCAGTGCGCGCAACTTGAGATTGCCGGAAACGATGAGTGAGATGCAGTGTGCGTTAACCAGCGCACCGCGATTGAGCGCGATGCGCAGGGCGCCGCGCTGCCGTTTGATCACAGTAACGCCCGGTGTGGTTTCGGCAAGCTGCGGCAGGTAGGGCGTTAACGCCCCGAGCGCGCCGTCCTTGCCGATACCGCTCAGCAGGTAGTGGAAGGACATGTTCTCGCCCAGCTTGTGGCGGATATCGTTTTCGTAGCGACCCGCCTCGCGGCGCGCAAGGCGCATTGCCAATGCCGGATTCCTGGCATCCAGTGCCTGCTTTACCTCCGCCATGTTGATGGGTACCACCATGGTTCGAATCAACGCATCCACGATTTCGTGTTCATGCGTCACATCCGTGAGATCGAGATCGCGTGCGACAGCGCGCAGGCTGCGCGCGGCGATCATCCTGCGCGCCAGCGGCATGATGAAGTACATGACCAGGGAGTGTTCCGGGCTTTCCCATCGGCCCTCGCCGGAGGAGTCTTCGAGCATGAAGAAGCGTACGTGTGCCTGCCAATCGACGCGCGAGTGCAGCCTGTCGACCATGCGTTGAAACTGGGCCTTGACGGTATTGCCGCCACCCACCGCGATGGTGAAGTAGCGACGTTTGTAATTACCCCAGGCTGTGAAACGCTCCTGCTCTCGCCAGCTGCGGTATTGCTTTTCGAACACACTCACGGCGTGGTCGGCCGCATGGGGCAGGTCTGACGAGATACTGACGTGTATCCCGGACTCTTCCTCAATGCGCACCGAGCGCCGCGCCGGTGTGCTGAAGCCTAATTTGCGTTGTGTTCTGCGCATACGTGCCTGCAGTTGCGATGGTAGTACCAATTCACCCATGCTTATCTCCCCGGGCGGGAAAATTCCTGTGGTACGCGCCAATGAGGTGCCCGCCAGCAAACGGCTCAAGGAGTGCCGGCAAGGCCGCGGTGCCCCCCGCGGCGCTGCCTGCAACGATGCAACCCAGTGTTATCGACACGTTTACTCTGAACAGTTCCTGGCGTCCATCGCGTTGATCCAGTCATTCACCAGCGCGACACCCTCGGTGTGGATAATGCTGCGGCCGATCTCCGGCATACGCACGGCGTTGTCGTTCGAGTCCATGCGGAAGCTGAGAATGGAGGCGTCTGCATCGCCGGGCACGATCACATGCTTCAAGCCACCCGAGCCGCCACCGGCTGCTACCGGCGGCTTGCACTCGCCGACATCGAAGCCGAACGCGCGCGTGTATTCCAGGTACAGACCCGACGTGCTGCCGGAGCCGTTCGGCATATGGCAATGAGCGCAGTTGATATCGAGATATCCACGGGCGCGATCATCCAGGCTCGCGGTGGTGTCGTTCCACAGCGGAATGGTATCAATCACGCTGGTGTCCTCGGGTGCGCCGGTGAGAATGCCGGCAGCGGCCCAGTGCGCCAGCTGATTCTCCACGCCCGAGGCGTAGGTAAACGCCTTGTTCAGCGAGCGGGCAGTGGGCCCTATGGGCAACAGGTCGCCGCTGCCATGACAATTCACGCAGTTGTTGGTATTGGGGATCACATAGTCCGTGCTGCGAGACTGCCCCGCAGCGTCAATCCAACTCACGTTTTTGGTGCCGCCGGTGACGGTGAGCACGGCATCTGATTTGTCCGCGTTCCAGATGTAGGGCAACGCCTTCCAGCCGTCCTTGCGGTTGATCAACAGGCGCGTTTCGATAATCTCTTGCGCGCTGCCGTCGTCGCGTAAATCCGCCTGAATGGTAAAGGTCTTGGCGATGATGGTGCCCACCGGGAAGTCGAACACCTCGGTGCTGCGGTAGGCCGCCTGCTGGCCCTCGGGCAGGAAGACAAAACGATACTTGTTGGCGTAGTCAGTGAACAGCGGCGTGTTCAGGTCGTACAGCACGCCGCCACCGTTGGCATTCGACAGCGGGTTGCCGGCATCCGCAAACAGCCGATAGTCGGACAGGTTGGGGCAGTCCGCCTCATAGGCGTCCGCGTTAATGCCTGTACCTGTTGCGCTACACAGTTTCGCAGTGTCGACGCCGGTGCCGGGGTTGCCGGGATCGACAGGTGGCTCGATCTCCACGGCCGGGAGGGACGCATGGGTGCAATCGAAGAATGAGGCATCGGTGGAGATGCCCGGGTCGTAGGGCAGGGCGCCCAGCAATACCGAGGCATTCAGCTGGCCCAGGGTAATGCCTTCGGTATTGTCCACGATGCAGATCGCCTGGCTCTCGGTCAGCCCTTCCGGGAATTCCACCAGCAGGCCGGCATCGGTGCCCACGCCGGAGCTGTCGTAGAATACGTCAACGGTTTGGCCGTCGCCTGAAAATACGATGTTTCTGATATCGGCGGCCAGCATCTTCGGGTCATAACCGTTGTTGCGAATCTCGTTGTCGTGAATATAGATTTTTTCGGGTACCGGGTCGTAGGTTTCCTTGCTGACAAACACATCGTTGATGTAGTAGCTCACGATCACGACACCGGCAGACTGGTTGCCGGTGATGGTGTTGCCGAAGGCCTCAATGTCATCATTGGCCATGATCATCAGGCCGGTACCGGTGGGCACCAGGCCGACGATGTTACCCGCAGGGGCGAAATTCGGTTCGTTATTATCGACGATCAGGTTGTTGAAAACGCGGGTGGCCTCGCCGCCCTGGATGGGCGGGCCGGGCAGGTCGAATACCAGAATACCCCCGGTGTTGCCGGTGGTCTCGTTATCGTAGACGTCCGCGAACTTGGAGTTTTCGATCTCGATACCAGCAACGTTTTCCCACACGTAGTTGCGTCTGACGATGATGATTTCCGATTGGCCCACGTACACGCCCGCATCGGAGGCGCCGCGTACACGGCAATCTTCAATCAGTACGTTGCGCGCCTGTACAGGGTACAACCCATAGGCGCCGTTGTTTTCATCCGGCCCGTTGGTCCACTCGACGCGCACGCGTCGGATGGTCACGCCATCCGAGCCGGTAATCTTGATTGCATCGCCCGGTGAATCCTCCACAGCGAGGTCTTCAATCACGATATTGTTGCCGGTGGCGAGGATGCTTTGTCCACCTGTTGTCTGGTTTTTGAAGTTGAGCACGGTGCCGGACTCCGCATCCATGCCCTGGCCTCGCAGCACGATGTTGTCCGCGCCTACCGCCAGCTCACCCACAAACTCGTAATAGCCTGCCGGGAACTCGATGATGGTGTTCGGGTCGGCCTGGATCATGGCCTCCAGCGCACGCGTCTCCAGGTCGTCACCTGGCTGCAGTTCGACCACAAAGTAGTCGGGAAACTCGGGATCGATGGGCCTTTCCGGAACGACGATTCCACCGCCGTCGTTGCCGTCCGAGCAGCTCCAAAGCAGGGTCAGGAGCAGGACGAAGAGGGCGGTGCAGGTGGGTCGCTTGGCCGGGTTGAGCATGGTTATGCACTCGTATCGTTATAGTTAGCGATGCAGTATACCAGCCCGTCAAGCTGGCGATAACCCAAACGAGACGCCGGCGAGAGCTGTCGGGCGGCGCTGTCGTGGAGGGTGCCAGGGCAATCTTCGATGAGTGGCAAAGACCCTGATCGGCTTGTAGGCCGGGGAAAAAAACAGCCCGCCGGAGCGGGCTGTTCAACGGAGACCGATACGATCGGGCCGCAGCCTAGCGGGTGGCGATCACCAGCTTGGGAGCGTTCACGGCGGTATCGGGGCTGGCAACTGAGCCGCCGGCAATGATTTCCTGCCAGCTACAGTAAATGGTGTTTCTGCGGTAATCCTCGTCTTTGATGATTTCGATATCCAGCGGCTCCTCTGCCAGTTCCGAAATCGAGTAGAGTTTGCTGTTTGCCTGGCCAGATGTCGTCATGGCACTCCTCCCCGTTGGGCGGCGCTGTTGACTTATATGCGCGCCCTCTTAGACAGAGTGGCAGGGCAGCCGGCGAGTTTGCACTGGTTTGGGCTACCCAAATTAGGCAGGAAGTGAAGCCTGCTGCCCCAAACAAGGCAGTGGCCGGGCGGCTGGCGAATCCCGCTAGGGTGTGAGCAGGAAGTCTCTCTGGCGCAGACGGCGCGTCGCGCGCCGATACTCGCCCGCGCTGCCGGGCCAGTTATTGGTGATGCGATCATCCGTTTTGTACCAGCTCTGGGCGACCTCGCTCCAAACCATGTGCCGAAGCCGGTGCTGCAGCCGATCGTCATACGCTCGCTCGGCTTCCGCGCGTACCTGTAACGCCCGGACAGCGTTTGCATCCACCAGCTGGATGGCTTGCACGATCAGGCGCGACTGGCTCTCCGACATCAGCAGTATCGAATTGTGACCGAGATTGGTATTGGGCCCGTAGAGGAAAAACAGATTCGGGAAACCGGCAGTTGCAATACCCAGGTAGGCGCGTGCACCGCGCTGCCAGTGCTGTGCGAGCGGCGTGCCGGATTCGCCCCGAATCGTGATGCCATGCAGGAAGGGGTTGGTAACAAAACCGGTGCCGTAGACCAGCACATCACAGGGCGTCAAGGTCCCGTCCGCAGTGCGCACGCCACCCGGCTCAATGGCGCGGATGGGCGTGTCCACCAATGCGACGTTCTCGCGCATCAGCGCCTCATAGTAGCCCTCAACCACCAGAATGCGCTTGGCCCCGATGGGATAGTCCGGCAGCAGTTTGCGTCGCAGTTCAGCGTCCGTGACCACGCTGTCGAGGTAGCTCAGGCAGCTCTGCCTGAGCAGCCAGCGACTCAGCCGATTGCCACGCAGGCCCGGAAACACCAGCCATTCGTTGCGCAGGTAGATCTTCAGTCGGGTTAGTTTCTGCAGGACTGGCAGTGCCCGCCGCAGGTTTTTCTGTCGTTCGGAGTAGGGCATGTCGCGTTTTCTGGCTACCCAGTTAGCGCTGCGCTGGAATACCGAGAGCTGTGCGGCGTGTTTGGCGAGTTCAGGAATGAACTGCACGGCGCTGGCCGCATTACCGATGACCGCTACCGACTTGCCGCGGAGATCAACGTCATGCTGCCAGTTGGCCGAGTGAAAGCTCGGTCCCGAGAACGATTCGCGCCCCGGGATGGTCGGTATGTTGGGTTCGTGCAACTGGCCTACCGCGCTTACCAGAAACTGCGTTTCCAGTGTTTCGCCATCGGCGAGTCTCAATAGCCAGCGGGCGCTGCCGGGATTGTAGTTGGCCTCACGCACGGCCTTGTTGCAGCGTATGTGTTGTGTCAGTTCATGCCTGCGCACGGTAGCTTTGATGTAATCCAGGATTTGAGGCTGCTCGGACCAGGTGTAGTCCCAGTCTGTTTTTGTTTCAAAGGAGAAGCTGTAGAGTGCGGAGGGTACGTCGCATTCCGCGCCCGGATAGTGATTATCGCGCCATGTGCCGCCAACTTCGCCACGCTTTTCAAGAATGACAAAATCGTTGATGCCGGCCTTTTTCAGCTGAATCCCGAGGCAGATACCGGAAAAGCCGGCGCCGATAATGACGCATTTATGCAAGGTGGGCTGGATCACGGCCGTCGTCCCAAGAGCTGTTATCGAGCAGTATACCGGTTGTGCGGGCCGCGCTCAGGCGACGCAGACACATGCAACGCAGACAGGTACCCGGAGCAAACCCATGGATCAGGTATGTGCTACCACTCAAGTGCCGGGCTGCGACTGCGGGTTCAGGGATTCAAGTGCGCGTTGCATGCGCCCGATAGCCTCGGCCTGTTGAAGAAGCAGCTTCTCCAATTCGCCTATGCGCAGCTGGTCGATCTTCTCATGCAGATTCATGATCTCCAGTTCCGATTTCAGGTTCACCTGGTAGTCGTTGGACTGGGCCAGTCGGTCTTTGGAGGTTTGCCGGTTCTGCGACATCATGATGATGGGGGCCTGGATCGCCGCCAGCATGGAAAGAATCAGGTTGAGAAAGATAAATGGGTAAGGATCAAATGCCTCCGTTGCAGGCAGTGCCAGCGTATTGAGCACCACCCAGGCAACCAGCGTTGCCAGGAACAACAGTATGAAGCGCCACGAACCCCCAAACGCGGCTACCTTGTCCGCCAGGCGCTGGCCCAGCGTCAGGTTCTCGTGAAACTGCTCGTTGATGTTGCGCGAGATCGCCACGCGTTTTGCCATCCTGCCAATAATCAGCTTCTCGCGCTCGGCAAGGTCGTCGTAGGCGGTTTGCAGGTAGCGGGAGGCAACGTCTTTTATACCGTGGGCCATGCGGATCTCCTTGAGGAAGCACCAGAAGTTCAGTGACAACTTGAGTCAGTGTATAGGACATACGGGAGGATGGAACACTGGCTGTATAAAGCGCTGCCTGGAGCCTGCCTGATAGCGCTCAGGGTATGGGCATCACCTCGTCTGCAAACCGAACTCGGATACGCTGCGCTGGATTCACCCCCGATACGAGTCGGCGGCAGGTACTTCGCTGAAGCGGCACCTTGGGGTGCGCCGAGTCACCTTCCCTCGCCGCATCTGCGATCCAGGCGTTCGCTCATGGTCACAACCACGCAGGCTCACGGGCAGGCCTTTCGCTCGATGTGCCCCCAGTTCTGGGAGGGTTGGCCAAAGGTCTTCATGGTCAGATTCATCTGTGAGCAGAACCCGTCTACAGCCGCCGCTGCATTGTCGCAATACACGGCCTGAACAATCCAGTTTGTGGTAACGGTTTCAAGCTGCGCGTCGCCGCAATTACCGCTGGAGCCCGGTGGTATATCGACAAACTCCTGGCTGCAGATATAGGACACTGCCCTTGAGGTTTCGCCCGGCAGTAGAAACCCGCTGAAGCCAACCGTCTGGCCGCTCAGCGCGTGGTCGCACCCCGCGACGACGCGATTGAGACACTCGGTGAGCGTTTCGCCAGGCAGCAGGTTGTCGCCTTCGCAGGGACCGCGTGATAGATTGCGGATTGAACTTTCTCTGTAAGACACCACACCGAGCTTGACAGTGCGGTTACTGTTATTAGTAACCGAGATGGTGGCGTCATTGCGCTCCATCTGCTCCTTCAGAGACGGGCAGGAACTGCTGACGTTAAAACTCGCCGTCGGTACTATGTTTACGCTGATAGCCGCAGAAGCGTCTTCTGTGCAGCCTTCCACCTCACAGCGGACTTCAACATCGCCGGCGAGCGTGCGCGAGGCACCGCACTGACGGAAGGCCTCTACCGCCGGCGAAGGGTCCGAACCGTTGCACCGGAACAGCGCCGTATTCTCATTGAAATCGCTGAGTACGCCACTCGAAGCAGGCCTGAGTTTCAGGACGTCTGCCGATGCCATTATCGGCGGCATCAGTCGGTTTTCCAGCGCGCAGAATTTTCCCGCAAATTGCTTGAAGGGTGTTATTGATGCCAGAAATTTCCACCACGGATTTGGACAGGGCGGCAATCACATTCTCAATGTATTCCGAGAATCCCCGCATGACTTCATCCTGAAATCCGTCGTAATAGCGTGCGCGGGCGATGGCGTTGGTACCAGTGCAGCCCATTGTGGAATGAATGGTTCTGGTATTTTCTGGCAGCGATTCAATTGCCAACTGCCGAGCAGCTTGTCCAGTACATCGGCGCAGGGGTCATAATCCTGGTCAGCCTGGCGCGCAGTTCAATGGTGGATTGCTACCGCGCAGCGATCCAGCGTGGCAGTACAGCAGCCTGTCGTCAACCTGGGGACAACTTTCTGCAGCAGCTTGGCGATGTTGGATGCAATACCGGCGCTGACAAACGCGTTGGCCACACCAGCGGCGGTCGTACCCTGGGCCGCCTGCCGCCAATGCGCCGATCGCGATAAAATGGCGCTGCCGTTTCCATCGTGCCGGTGATTGCCGACAATGGCCGCCGTTTCATGCAGCAGACAACTGGAATCAATCACGTCGTCGCCGGGCAGGCGAGCACGGCGGACGGCGGCCTGCACCACCGACAGGTGCTGAGATAGACCTCGGTAATACCATTCGCAGCGAGCAATTGGTCGAGCCGTGACAGTGTGGCAGCATCAAGCTGTGTTAACAGGGGCGTGACCTGCTCATCGATACGGCGGCGAGGTTTGCCACGGCCGTTTCTGCAAGGACCGCGCATGACAGCGATCTCGGCTTCCTCGGGATCCGCCACACTGATGGCTGCCTGCAGGTTGTCGGCCATTTCCAGCGCCTTTGTCGCGGGCGACCTGCAGTGCTGGCAAACAGTGCGCCGGGCTAGGGAAATGCGGGCGGGTTCGTGGATCTGGAACTCCAGCGTGTCCAGGACCTGTCCGTCCACCTCGCTGCATTTTCAGTGCGTATCGGGAATGGCAAACTGAAGCCGGCAGATCGAGCGGGATATGCACGGTGGCTTCCCAGCACAGGGCGAAAACCGGGTATCGGTCCGGCGTCGCCAAGCACAAACTGCACGTTGGCTGGGGATCCGCAGTGCCGGGCTGACAATCTTGACCACGCTGCCCGGCGGCCCGGTCTCCGGCATAACGGCACGGGTGACGGGAGGTAGTGCTGCGGCCGGGTCGAAGACCATGAGCGCGATCGAGCCGTGTATGTCTGGCCTGCCTCGTCGTCAACGGTCAACGTCACTGTTCTTCAGCCCGGGCGAATCGAAGCTCACGGTGACTTCTTGTCCATCGCCGACAGGGCCGGTATCCGTTTGCCAGGCGAAACTCGGCCTGGGCACTGGTATCAGCGGTCAGATCGAAGTGGGTACCCGCACACCGCTCAATCGCTTGCTGGCTAGCGCCAACCAGGAAGTGGGCGGGACGATTGCGCTGCCGGGCAGTGTATAGACCGGCTTCTCAAAGGTCGGCGGCGGGGGTGGTGGCGTTGGGTGGTCACGGACGGCGGTCGGGTTGCTGGTATTCCCGCTGCTGCTCTGGTCGCAACCGGATAAAGGTGAATGCCGCAAGCACGATACGCACAACTGGAAAAAATCGCCTGTAGTCAGAGAGTAAACGAAATCATCTTCAAGCCACCTCAAAGCTCGCGAACCACACGATGGGCGGACTGGTCAGGGGGTATTACCGCCGCCGTTTCGAATAGAGTCAAAACCGTCAGCCGGATGACATTGCGATGGGGTTTTCAGCCGAGATAGAACAAGATTTGAACAAGTTCAGAACCCTGCCCCCGGAGCCTGCTACCGGCAGAACTGGACCGTCAAACCGCAGCGATGGCCGCCGGAGGCAGTTACAGCTTCAGTCACGAATCATCAGCCGACAAGATACTGAAGAGTCCATAGGGTGGATAGAGCAGCGGCAGCGCGGAAAAGCGGAACTGGGAAAAGATGGCCGCAGTTTGCTGAACTCCACGAGCTCGTGACCAGTGCCCCATGCCCGACGCCTCTATACCGCCGAACGGCGTATCGTTGCGCGACCTGGAATGAGCAGTCATTGATGCTGACCCCGCGGAGAGGGTGTAAAGCAGATCACCTTGTCCCCGGTAGCGCCTTGTCATTGCTGAACAGGTACAGCCGAGCGGCCGGCTCGCGCCGATTGATATAGCCGAGCACCCATCGATGTCACGGTAAGTGCGAACTGCCAGGTTGGACCGAAGATCTTCCCGCATGATCTTGTCCCGTCGTCGGGGTGGAGCACCAGCGGCAGCAAAAACCGCGGACGCATCGGCTGGAATTTGGGCGTAAGGTTGATCAACGCGCGCGCCGCCTTCCGCGTCGGCCAGGGTGTCGGTCAGTCGGCTGAAGGATGCGTCGTCGATCACCGTAGTGAACTGGCCGTTGGCGAAGGTCGGAGAAGCGTTGCGCAACAATGCGTGCGGCTCCACCGAATTCTGCCTGTTTGGATTCGGGCAGGTACAGGAAATCGGGCGCCACGAGGTCTGCCCGGCGTTCATCAACTTGGGTGAAAAGGATGCGGCTGGCCGCCAATCGATATCAAAGTCGTCGGTATGATGGATGGGCGATTTGCCGCCCAGTTCCAGGGTCACCGGCGTCAGGTTTTCCGGCGGCTGCCCGCATGACCGTGCGCCTGAAGTCGGCCGGAGCCGGTGAATATCACGGAAAGGCAGGTGGTAAAATCCGAGCCGCGCACGCCGGGCAGGATTGCCAGCATGGATTCGCTCGAAGTTGCCGCCACCATTGCTGGTTGAGCAGGGCGGCCAGATTGCGCGAATTCGCGATCTGGATCGTGCATCGGTTCCCGGCCGCGAGTTGGTCAGCGGGCCGATGGCGAGGAACAGGGGGTAGTTCCACGGTACCACGATGCCAACCACACCCTTGGGCTGTGCCAGGAGCCGGTTGCGGCCGCCGGCGAACCAGATCGACACGCCGCGGCGTTGCGGCTTCATCCACTTTTTCAGCCGCTTGCGGGCGTAGCGGATGCCGTCGATGGAAAGAAAAAGCTCCAGCAGCTTGCTCTCCTCGACGGATCGGTTGCCGAAATCCTCACTGATAGCCCGCGCGATTTCCTCCTGGTGTTCGACCAGCAAACGCTCCAGTTTCAGCAGGTTGTCCAGGCGTTCTTCGAGTGACGGGTAGGGGTTGTCCAGGTAAGCCTGGCGCTGTGCCTGAAGGACGCGTTGCGCCTCATTCTCTGGCTCCGAGGGGAACTGGGCGATCTGGGCGGTTTGTGCCATGGTCGAGCCTCCGGTTGTCGCATGCTCGCGTTTCCCAAAGCGTAGCACACTGGGTTGCAGTCGCAACGGCTGCCCCTTAAAGGCCGGCGTGTCAGAAGCCCAGTGCCTGCAGCGCGCCGGAGATCCGCGAGCGCATGGCGGGTGATCGCATCGGAAAGGCATGGAAAAAGTTGTCGCGTGTGAGGGCGGGTTTGCGGGCGCGCGCGGTGTCTGCCCAGTTGGAGCCCTTTGCGGGGTTGCCCGCGAGCACCTGGGCAACCGCTGCGATCATGGCGATCAGCACGTGCGCGCCCGGTGAGTGGGCTGCACGATCCGCCCAGCCGGCCGCCTCGGCGAACTCGCCACTCGCGATGTGCGCGAACCCGCGTGTACCCAACATGGCGTAATACAGCGGGTCCAGGGGACTCAGGCGCATGGCCAGGTCGGCGTGCCGGCGGGCGGCGTCGGCTTCGCCGGCCATGACCTCGGTCCATGCGGTGGCATAAACGCCCTGGGCGTAGTTTGGACTCAGTGTAATGGCGCGCTCAAGCCATGCCAGGGCCTGCTCGAGGTCGGCCTCCAGCCAGTAGCTGCGTCCCATGGTGAAGTTGACAAAGGGGTCGAGCGGGTCGAGATCCATGCCCCGTTGGGCGCAGCGGCGTGCGAGTGCGGTCTCGCCTGCAGTGTCCTCCGACTGACGCATGAACGCCGTCTGGAAGTGCACCGAGGACAGGCCGGCGTGGGCGCGCGCGAACTTCGGGTCGCGCTCGATCGCCTGCGAGAACAGCGCGGCGGCGGCAGCGTTGTCCCGGTCGTTGAAACGATAGATATGTTGCAGCCCGAGATGGTAGGCCGACCAGGCATCGAGGTCTTCACTCACGGAGAGCCGAACTGCGTCGGCCTCGTGCAGCGGAATCTGGATTTCCAGCGTCGAGAGGATGCTGCAGCGGATCTCCTCGCGCACGGCATGCACATCGTCCAGCAGACCGCGATAGCGCTCGGCCCAGAACACGTCGCCGACGCGTGTGTCCACCAGTTCGGTGGTCACCGTCAGCCGCGATCCGCTCACTTCCACGGTGCCGGTAAGACAGTAGCGCGCGTCGAGCCGGCGACCGGTCTCGATCATATCGATGCTATCGCCACCAAGCCGGAACGATGAGCCACGCGCGATGACCAGCAACCAGCGACATCTCGCAAGCTCGCTGATCAGTTCATGCGGCAGACCCTCGGCGATCGACGCATAGGGCCCGGCATCGCCGATGAGGCGGAACGGTAATACCGCGATCGACGGGCGTGCAGCAGACTCGCCGGCGCCAGGTCCGGCCTGCGGGCGGACCTCGCTCGGCATCGCCAACGGTTTGCCGATCGCACCGCCGGCGATACCTACTTCGGCCACGAAGCGGAATCCCTGGCCGTGCAGGGTGCGTATCAGACGCTGCGCCCTGCCGTTATCGCCCAGTACCTTGCGCGCCGACTTGATGCGACTGCTGAGCGCGGAATCGCTGACGACTCGTCCGTCCCAGACCTTTTCAAAGAGTTCCTGGCGGGATACCAGGCGTTCGCGATGTTCCACGAGGAAGGCAATGAGCGCGAATACCTGCGGTTCAACCGGGCACCGGGTGCCGCGCAATCGCAGCTCCGCACGGACCAGATCGAGCTCAAAGGAATCAAACAGGTAGACCATGCGCCTTAGCATAGGGCAGGGCCAGAGTATCACCTAGCGATCTCCACACTATCTTCACGCTGCCTACAAGCTTGCCAGCGAGCAGCGCGCAATACTGCGGTTGCAGGTCGCGGAGAGTCCGCGAGCTATTGAACTCAAGGAGAACAGCATGCCAATGGTAACGATCGACGTGATCAAGGACGTATTCTCGACGGCGCAGAAGCGGGAAATCATCGAAAAGGTCACCAACGCGATGGTGGCAGTAGAAGGTGAAAATATGCGCGCGGTGACCTGGGTGCGTATTAACGAATTCGAGGGCGGAGATTGGGCGATAGGCGGTCAGTGCCTGTCGGCGAGCGATGTGCACGCCATTGCGAAGGGAGGTGCGGGCTAGCGGCCCGGGCGCACGGACACGGGAACGGACTTGAATTGAGGCGTGTGGCTGCGAGGGTCGCAGACGCGGCCGGTCACCGCGTTAGCCTCGGGATAGTAGGCGGCGACGCAGCCGCGCGGGAGGTCGAAGATTCGGACCGCCAACCCGCGCATTTCGCCGCTGTCCGAAATGAGATCCGCGCGGCCGCCATCGCACACGCCGAGTTCGAGCGCGTCGGTGCGGTTCATCAGCACGCTCCAGCGGTCGGCTACTCCGCGGTAGCTGTCATCCTCTTCGTAGATGATCGAGTTGAACTGACCCTCGCTGCGCAGGGTGATCAGCGTGAACGCATGGTGCGAACGTGCGTCATCGGGTGCAGGTTGAGACGGCGTCACGAAATGCGCTCGGCCATCGGGCGTTTTGAACGCCGGGGAATGCAGGATTCGACCCTGCACGGTGAACTCCCGCCGGGCGACGTCGATATCCGCCAGTGCCTCCATGCCGGGTATCACCGCGACGATGGCCTCACGCACCTTGCCGTGACGCCTGAAGGCGCTGAAGTCGACAGGGCAGGCGGGTAGCAACTGCGTGGCGATGTCGGCGAGCACCCGGACTTCCGAGCGTGCTTCGGCGATGCGCTCGATGCCACCGTCACTCAGGCGCACGTAGTTGAACATGGATTCCTGGGTGGTCGGCTCGGGCTCCTCGTCGCGGGCGCAGACGGGCAGCAGCAGGCTTTCGCCCGACTGGACCCCGCGGATATGCCCGTGATTCAGCGTCGTGGTCAGGAAGACCTTGAAACCGATGTTGTCCAGAGCGGCTTCGGCCCACCGGCTGTCGGGCGTTGCCGCGTACAGGTTGCCGCCCATCATCATGGCGGCATCGATCTTTTGATCGAAGCCCGCTTCCAGGCCGGCAAGCGTGTGCAGGCCCGGCGTGCGCGGGAGTGTCACGCCGAAACTCTCCTCGATGCGCGTAAAGACCTCCGCCGGCAGTACCGGTTTGACCCCGATGGTACCGATGCCCTGCACGTTGCTGTGCCCGCGTAGCGGCAACAGCCCGGCATGACGCTTGCCCAGCATGCCGCGCAGCAGCGCGAGGTTGCACAGCCATTCGATGTTTTCCACGCCGTGCTGGTGGTGCGTCATACCCATGCCCCAGGCGAAGATTGCGCTGGAGGCCCCGGCATAGGCCCTCACGACGCGCTCCAGCGCCTCGCCCTGGATGCCACAGGCATCCAGCAGCGCATCAGTGTCGAGGGAAGCCAGGTGGTCGCGCAGAGGCTCGAACCCCGCGGTATGCCGTGTGATGAACCCCTTGTCTGTGGCATCCAGCTCGAGAAGCCGTTTGGCCAGTGCGGAAAACAGCGCCACGTCGCTTCCGGCGCGCGGCTGCAGGTACAGGCTGGCCACTTCGTCGCCCCCCTTGAGCATCGAACTGGCCATTTTCGGTGCAGCGAATTTTACCAGGCCGGGTTCCTTCAGCGGGTTGATGACGATGACCGTGCCACCGCGCCGCCTGAGTTCGATCAGCTTGTGTAGCAGTCGCGGATGGTTTGACGCGGGATTGGCACCCACCAGGACGAACAGGTCGCAGCCCGAGATATCCTCAAGCTCCACAGTCGATGTGCCGGTACCGATAGTGCCGCGCAGTGCCACGCCGGTGGCCTGGTGGCAGTAGTAGGAACAGTTCGTGACGTTGTTTGTGCCGTACAGCCGGGCCATCAGTTGTAATAGAAAGCCCGCTTCGTTGGAAGAACGGCCCGAGCTGTAGAAAAAGCTGCGCTCAGGTTGCGTCGCGGCGAAGGCTCCGGCGGTTCGCCGTATCGCTTCGTCCCAGGACACGGGCCGGTAACGTGTGTCTCCGGCGGCCTTGCGCATGGGTTGGCCGAGACGCCCCAGGTGCTCCAGCTCGCGGGCGCTCAGCTCCTGGAAATCCTGGAGTGAGTGCTGGAACACGGCCTCGGGGATGGGCACCTGTATATCGGTGGATTGCGCCTGCAGACTCTTGTTGCAGACCGAAGGGAACTCGCCGAGCTCGTTGGTCATGCCGCCAAGCTGGCCGCCCATGCCCAGCCCGCAGGCCTTGCAGGCGTTCTTTGCGCCCAGCGCTTTGGCGGAACTGAGCAGCCCGATACGGCGCGCCGTTCTCAGCGTGTAGAGAACCTTCTTGGTGCCACCGCCTATCACTGCCACACCGGAGGACTCCCGTTGCTTGTAAGCTATCGTGCGAGATGTAAATACGAAATGTCTGCGAGCAATGTGCCAGATTTACGCGCCGCGTTGCAATGTGCGCTTCCCCTCAGCTTTCGACGCCTCGTTTAACTCAAGCGCACGTTGCCCGCCGGTATGGCGAAGAACCCGCGCGCAGGGTCCAATGCACAGCGGCAATGATCCGGGAAGACATCTTTACAATAGGCTGTAGAAAGTACACGGGCATGGGGTGATCGCAACAGCGGAAACGCGTTCTACCAACAGTGACAGGCAGTTAATCTGCGTGAATTGCCCGAACTCGGCGTTGAGCGCGACGCGATGCAGCACGGTCGCCGTCTCGTCTGGTATGCAACTTGCTTCAGTCCTGGCCTCTACAGCAAACAGGGGGTGTTATGTTTTACCGTAACAGGGCAGGGCAGGAAAGCCAGGATGAAAGCCCGTTGCGTCAGGCACTTGAGAGCGAAGAACGGCTCGAGCAGGTGGCGGAGGACCCGCCGTACGCCCGCAGCTGGCTGGAGGTCATGCTCGCGGGCCAACTCACACGCGACCCGGTTTTGAGAACGCGCTGCGAGCGCCGGGGCGATGCGAAGCGCGCCCGGTACCTCGATCGACGCCGCAGTGGGGGCGCGCCGCGCTGCTGACTCGGCTCCTGTTGTTCACCCGTTTTGCCATTTTCCGGAATGAGAACCACGTCTAACCAGAAAACGTTTCTGAGGAATCGGGTATCGAAGCCGCCGTCAGGGCGCGGTCAGCTCACGTGGTTCGGTCCCGGCCTGCTGTGGATGCTTTCCGCCGTTGGCACCGGCTCCATCCTCTTCACGCCGCGCGTCGCCTCGGCCTACGAGTATGATTTCCTGTGGCTCCTCGTGCTGGTGGTGTTTTTCATGGCGGTGATGATCCGTGAAATGGGCCGCTACTCGATCGTTACCGGCAGGACTGTCATGGAGGGCATGCACTTCCTGCCGGGTCCGAGGGACTGGGCACTCTGGTTTATTTTCGTTCCGCAATTGCTGGCCGCGGCTGTCGGGATTGCAGGGCTCTCGGCGGTGGTCGGCAGCGCACTGGCGGCCATGCTGCCGGGCGGTCACACGCTATACGCGATTTCCACGGTCGTGTTCTGCACCGTCTTTACCATAACAGGTCAGTACATGCGCCTGGAGAAAGTCAGTCGCGCGCTTGCCATGGCGCTGATGCTGATGGCGCTGGTTTCCGCAGCGGTAGTACTTGACGGCGGCGCCCCGATGCTCGCGGGGCTGGCCCCGCAATGGCCGGAAGACACCGAGCTCTACCTTGTGCTCCCCTGGGTGGGTACGATTCTGGCGGGTTCCATGGGCATTGTCTGGTTCGGCTACTGGACGGCTACGCGTGGATACGGGGAGGATTATTAAGGGGAGAGAAGAGACGCCGTGACGACTGTGAGGGCGACGAATGCGGTGCTGATAGAGTGCCATACCTGAAGCGGTGGATCAGGTGATGACCGTCACCGCGGCACTGGGCGTGGCTGGTGGGTTTATCGTCATACTGGCGTTCATGGTTCTTGGTGCAGAGCTGCCGCGCCCGGAAGGACTCGTCCCGAAAGGACCCGACGTTGCGTCTGCGCGACTGTTCTCGGATGTCTGGGGATGGCTGGCCGATACTCTCCTGATCGGCGCCGTGGCCATCGGCGGCAGCGTGCTGGCCAATCAGGACGGATGGGGCCGCAGCTTCTGCGGATATCAGCGCTTGATACTTGCTGCGTAAGCCGGGTGAGGCCTGAGCGCTTATCGAAATTATGCGCGCATTGCGCAGCGAGAACTGGCACTTTCGATCGCAACGACTTTAAAGCGTCTTCATCGAGCGTGACAGGGCTGGCGCCGCTTGCGATCCTGATGATGATGGTCGATGATCCGGTGAAAATAATGTCCGGTCTGGAATCATTGCTGCCACCCACACGCCTTTTTGTATCGCAGGCGCAACGCTCCTGGTAAACAGGAAGGCAGCTGCCAGCTGAGCTAGCGCCTGGTCTGGCGTCCAGCGCCTTCATGGTGCTGGCTGCCGGCTGGGCTGTTTGCTCTGGCTTATTTCTGGAATCTGTTGCGGTAAACGGGCTTTGGCGTCGAGCGCCAGCGAAAGCAACGTGGCGTCTGATCGCAGGTAAGGGTCACCTGTGCGCGGGCGTGTTCTCGAGCCCTTCGTGTACCGCAGGAGTGTCCGGAAAATCGCGGAGAACACTGTCAGCCGGGATTGTAGGATGTTCCCGGCATGTGTCAGTTCTGCATTTACTGCGCCGTTTTTCGGCGGTCTGATCTGCTGTTCTGCTCCTCGTCGTAGTGCGGATCGACATTAACCAACTGATTTTTCATGAGATCTTCCAGCGTTGGCATGGGGATTGCTGTTCACAGCGTGACGTTGCGCAGAATCCTTAAGGGATTCTCGAGCAACTTTTTCTGAGGATCAAAGGAGAATCTGCATGAAATACCCGGATATGGAGAAAACTGGACTTGTGTCATTGATAGTGGGCCTGGCAATGGCGGGAGGCGCTCAGGCAGATCAGCATCGAGCTGAAGAAAAGGCTGTTAAGGACGACTCCGTGGTTGTGACGAACAGTCTTCATCCATCTCGAACGCCTGGCGCGACGGAAAGCTTGAAACGTTTTTCTGCCGAACAGGCACTTGAACAACTTCGCGATTGACACCGAAGTCATGGGTAACAAGGTGGTGTTGTCGGGGAAGGTAGAAAGTGATGTTGATAAGGAACTCGCGCAGGAGCTTGCGCTTGGCGTGGAGGGTATCGACGAAGTGGACAACTGCCTCATGGTGGTCGGCAAGGATGAAGCCATGGCCGCCGCGAAGGAGACAGACGATAGCTTGCCCAGAAGGTCGATTACGCTACGCTGGTGGCGGAGGTGAAGATAAAGCTGCTCGCGAGTGACGAAATTGATGGTTCGCGATCAACGTGGATGCGCAGGGCTCTACCATCACGTTGAGCGGCAAGGTCGACCTGGTGGCGCGGAAAGATCTCGCCGGCAAGATTGCGGGCAACGTTGACGGCGTGAAGAACGTCGACAACAAGCTCGCTGTAGCTGGGTCAGCTAATTAGCATCGTTGCGCCTGCGGGCTTGTCGCTAGCGGTTGGTGGTGGACAAGCCCGCTGAAGGTTAATCATGAAAAAAAGGAAAAAGCATGTTGTATTGGGCGTTAGTGTTTCTCGTCGTTGGTCTTGTGGCCAGCGTTCTCGGTGCGTTCCGGCGTGGCGGCTATTGCCGGTCAGGTCGCGTGGTGCTGTTCATTGTCGGGATCATTCTGCTGGTGGTGCATTTGGTCTCTGGAGCATCGAAAGCCCTGACTCGGCGGCCTGCTCGCCGGGGCCTCGATTCGGCGCGCGAGTGCCGACTGGCCTCCAGCGGTAGCAGCTCCCGCACACAGGTAAAACGACGCTAGATCCTCTCCGGAAATGGCGTCTTGTCCATGGGTGCTCAACACCCAGCGGAATGCCGCCGGTAGGGAGGTCGATCGCCTCTCTTTCTCCATCGAGAACATTGATAAAGTAGCGCTTGCCCTGTCCCGACGTCGCCGCGCACATAGTGCTGTTGTCCGCTGCGTCAATCGGCGTGTAGGTTGAGAAAACCACCGTGTTTGAAAAGGCCGCGACGTCGGAGAGATTCTTTTCGCCAGCACCGAGCAGCGCCAGCTTCCAGCCTGCTGCAACTTGAAGATCGGCTGTGGCTACCTCAACCTCCGCCTGGGTGCCCGTATTCAGCACGTCACTGGTGATATCAAACAGACCGTTCTGCGTGATCGGCAGGAAACAGCGGGAATCCAGCGGTAGATTGCTGGCGACGTCCGGGTTGCAGTCCTCCGCGCTTGGCTTGTGTGTGTTGTAATTCGTGGTCATGCGGTCGCGCAGCATGTAAAAGAAGTTGTCGACGTCCTTCGCCAGCGGGTTGCTGCGGTCGCCACTGCCCAGTAACACGAGGTCTATGAGCTCACCGTCGTGAGACACGCGCACCACGCCGGGTTTGTTGAAGAAGCGTCGGTCCGTCGAGCTTGTGCTGCCGTTCAGGTCGGCGAGGTGCGTGACAAACCAGCTCTCTGTGGGCGCCGCCACGCTGGGCAGGCTCGCACCGACATCCACACGCCATACGTTGCCGCCTGTATCGGCGAAGTACAGGCGATCCGCCAGATCGTCGCTGTTGCTGTCGTAGGTCACCACCTCGCTCGCCACGGAGTGCATCAGGCCGCTTTCCTGCACATTCATCACTGAGCCGGCGGCAGGTGTGATGCTGCGCACAAGGTCGCCGCTCGCCGCATCCAGTATGAAAATTCCGCGACCCATGGTGTCCGGCGTGGCCAAGCCCCCGTTGTCTTTATTCTCATCGTAGCCGGCGCCAAATATCACCACCGGCTTCGGGCCATTGGCATCGCTGTATCCGGGAATACGCGCGACCACAGGCCGTGACCAGGAATAACCCATCTCGAAAAAACCGGCGAGAAATGGGCTCACCTGCCACATGAAGGCGGGAGAATCCGGATTGGAAATATCCAGCGCGTACAGCAGGCGTCCGCCCCTGCGCAGGCCGAAATAGGCCCAGACACTATCGCCGGAGGCTGCATCGATCGTCCCATCGCGGTGCTTGTCCTGAAGAAATACCGTGGGCGTGAGGTCAACCCCGTACACATTGTCGGAACTTACCGTGTTCGCCCGCCTCTGGTTCAGCACGCCGCCCAGCTCCTTGGGGAAAAACGCCCAGTCTTCCTGGCCGTCGTCGTTGCCGAACATGTGCACGAAGCCTGAGTTGGTCGTCACAAGAATTCGCTGGTCGGGGTTGACCGTGTCGAAGCCACCCAGCGCACCGTAGTTCACAGGCAATGGCTTACTGTGCAGCACATCGCCCATGACCCACTCGCGGGGCGTATCGTAGGGAGCGCCGGCGACGGTGTCGTAGCCCTGGGCCCAGGCGATCACGGCGTCAAACTCCGCCTGGCTGTTCACGCCAAAGAGCGCCCACAGCTCGGTATCACTCGCCAGGCCGAACGCGTCAGGCGAGAGGTTTCCGCTGTTTAATGCCTCCAGCGCGCCATTCGCGCCGGTGTTGGTGAACAGTGCTCGAGTAGCCGGATCACGGGTGGCGAGCAGTTCGCCCACGCCGCCTGCGCCTACCGAAGCACCGTCTGCAATGCTCCAGAAACTGCTGGCCGCATCAGAGATACCGCCAGTGATTGGATCCAGAATCGGGACACCGTATTGATCCGCAATCACCGGCTCACCATTGACGGTGTCCGCCTTGAACTTCTTGACATTGCCCCGCCAGTCCACCCGCGCATCGGGTTCGAACATGGCCAGGTACACGTCATTCCGGCTCTGGGCCCGGCTGTAAGAATCCAGGGCTACATCCGGCGCGGAAGCCGTCGAGCTGGTCGCAACGATGCGCAGCAGTGCGCTCTGGAACGCGCTGGCCAGCTCATCCGCGCTGGTGACAGTGTAGTATTCTCCGCCGCCGAGTTCGGCGGTACGTTCCAGCAGTGGCTGGTCGGTGGCGAGGCCGATGGTATAGGTGATGGCCAGTTGCTCGCCGTTGCTGTCGTCACCGTCGAGGTCATTGCTAGCCATGTACTCAGCAAGCTCCGGCAGGCAGTTCTGCGCAGTGCCGCCGAAGCCATCCGCCCAGCGCTGACATTCTTTGCCGGTGAGCGCTTCTATCGCGCTGTTGGCGCCGGTATCCCCGGTGGGTTCGCCGTCCGCCATCAGGATCACGTAGATATAGTTGCAATCAAACGAGGGCGCGATGTACCGGCCACTACTCTCCGCAAGCAGATCCCGCTCAGGAAGATCATACGTCGGGTTCCTGTCGTCGCCGTACAGCACGGTATCACCGGTGAGATAGCGGTAGGCTTCGTAGTAGGTCTCGCACAGTGGCGTGTTGCCGCTGGCATTAAGTCCATTGATGATGCTCACCAGGCTGCTCCGATCGCTGACGCTCATATCGGGAATCAGCCTGCGAATGATCCGGCCGCCGTTGGCGCCGCCGCCGGCGTTGTAGTTATAGGTGCCGAGTGCGAAATCGACGCCCGTGTTTGCGCTCACCAGGTTGCCAATAACATCCTGCGCAATCTCCAGGCGCGAGCGATTCATGTAGAGGGAATTGTCGTTCAGGTAATCAATGAAGTTCGCGGCATACAACGTGTAGGCGGTATTGCCCCAATCGACATTCGACTCACCCGGCGTTACCGCGCTGTAGACGTCGGCGTTGGCTACGCTGTCTTTCGGATAACCGTCCGCAACGCCGGGGCCGTTGCCCGGCTCGCTGGTGAGCACATCCTGCTCGCAATCCACGTGTGTGGGCGATGGCACGCTGGCAGAGAGGCTTTCCCACACGCCGGGTTGTAAGACGGTGTCGCACTGCTGCGTCACGGTACCACCATTCACCTGGCAGAGAACGCTATCGACCGGGCTGTTGATTATCCAGCCGTCAGGCTGACAGATGGTCACGCACTCCTGCACGGTATAGCTGTCACGCCAGCGGGCCGCACCCGATTGGAAAAAGCCACTGAGCGCAAGCGGCGCAAAGGAAGATGCGCAGCGGTTCCTGTCGACATCGAACCACTGATCGCTTGTTGGGTTCGGTGGCTGGCCATTGGCAGACCAGTACACACGGTCCAGTTCGCTGCCCGAAAGGCCGCCCTGGTAGTCGGTCTTGCCGGGATCATAGGGTGGACGCTGCCCTTCTACGATAGTGCCCATACTGCCGGAGTCATCGAACAGGATGAGCACTTTCGGCCGGCCAGTGTTTACGCCGCTCGCATTTGCTTCATAGATTTCCGTGTCGTCCGCGTGGGTCAATGACGGCAGCGCCAGCGTAGCCACCAGCGCCATTAGAGCGATCGAAAATTGCGCTGCTCGCCTGACCCGTGTGGGTTTGCTGTTGCTCGCCGCGGGGGCTGGCAGGGACCGGTGAGTGTGCGCGTGTTGGTATTTCATTATTATTCTCCCAGGTGTTCACCTGTGGCATCCGCGCCGCTAACTCTCATGAATGCCTTTGAATTATTAAAGCGCTTTTCGGCCGGTCCTGCCAGTTGTTCGATCCGGTGAGCGTAACGCAGATTGGGGAGCGCTGTTGTGCTATGCGTCTGTCACAGGAAAGCCCATTACCCTGTGGGCAGAGTCAACGGTGACGATGGATTTGTTATCCTTCTGCGAGGATGTATCATTGCGCCTGCCTGTGCTCATGCGCGTTGAGCGTTGTGCAGGCGCGAACCACCCACGATGCAACAAAACCGATAACGCTACTCGAAGTGAAGGAACGGCGCATGGCTCGCACCCTGTCTGTAACCTGGTTTTTTACCGCCAGCATTCTGCTGGGCTCCACTGCCGCCGCGGCAGAGGACTGGAAAGATACGCTGAAGAACATGGGCAAGGTGTACTCCAGTGACGACGGGCTTGTGCAGGAAGTAAAGCTCTTTGGCCGTGTGCACGGCCAGTACAACTACTCCGATGGGGAACTTGCCGGTGAGAAGTTCAACGGTGATCGCGATGAGCTTCGTCGCCTGAGGGCCGGCATGTCGGTGAAGTTCCTGGACGGTTTTACGGCGCTGGCGCGCTGGAATGTAGACGAACAGGGTTTCAAGGGCACCGCCGCGGTCTACGACAGCTGGGACGAACTCTACATCGATTACGGCAAGAGCGACGTGCTGGGCTTTGACAGGGCCTCGATTGGTTACGGCCGCTACAAGCTGCTGTTCGGCGGAGAGGAGCACCAGTCTTCAAAGCGGATCAAGACCATTGAGCGCAGCGCCATCAACAACCGCTTCGAAGCCGCCGCCCTACAGGCGTGAATATCAATCTCGAGAAGGGTGGAATCGCGTATATCATCGGCATCTGGTCCACCGAACTCGAACTGGAGAAGTGGGCGGGCTGGAGCGAAGACGTGGCCTATCAGGCCAGCGCGATCCTGCCTGCGGCAGAGGGTGAGTTGATTCTCGATTTCATTTACGCCGACAACGACGACACACTGTTGACACCGTTCGACTATGACTGGGCGGGTTCGGTGACCTATACCCGCGATTTTGGGGAGGTGAACGTGCTGACCAACGTGACCCTGAGCGAAGCGCGAAACGCGGATCCTTACGGTTTCGTGATCCTTCCAAGTTTCTTTATTGTCGACCAGAAGCTCGAGGCAGCCTTCCGTTACCAGTACGCAGGTGTGAGTAGAGACAGCGGAGTGCCGCGCTCGAGCGGTAGCCGAGGCCTGCGGCGTGTGGCATTGGCGGAGGGTGTAGGCACCGGCAACGGTGACGAGTACCAGGCGTTGTACGCTGGCTTGAACTACTACATCGCAGGCGACAACCTGAAGTTAATGACCGGCGTAGAGTACGAAGACATCAGCGGCAATCCCGACACAGAGCTGAGCGGCGTGACGTTTTGGGCTGCGGTGCGCGCTTATTTCTGAACGCTGCCCCTGACGAACTAGCGCCTCAGGGAGTACTACGCGGCTTTATGCAGAAAGAAAACCGCCAACCATAGCCCGTTTACACCTGGAGTGCTTTGCGCCCCGTCAGGATATGCTGCCGACTGTGTGGGGATTGCGTCCTCAAGGTGGCAGACCTCGCAACCGTGGTCTAGGCTGAAGGGTACCGGTCCGAACTGCTGTCGGTTCAGAGCCTGCAGGGGCCCGATTCAGAGGTGGTCGATTTGAAGGCTTGCTTCATTCAGACGCCCTTGGCTGTACTGCTTGCCAGTATCTTGTACTTCTCCGTGCCGTCGAGCCAGGCCGATGAGGTACTCATCGATGGCCTCGCCTGGCGGCAGCTCACCGATACCGCGGGAGCGGGGCTCTCGTGGAACGATGTGGCGACGGTGTGCCCGCTCAACGAGACGCCCTGTGACGGAACCGTCAATGGCGTCGATGTTACCGGATGGACCTGGGCCTCCTCCAGCCGCGTCAACAGGATGCTGGACATCTTGACGGGACTGCGCGTTCCCGCGACGCCATCGAAACTCGATTCCAGTGTGGAACTATTTTTCGACACGTTTGACGCGGTGTTTGTCTCCGATAGCGGTTCGGTGAGTCTCAGCTACGGTCTTTATTCCCTGCCATCGCCACCCGCGGACGACCTGATCGACGTTCTTGAAATACGGGATGCGACCTCGAGCTCCGGCTCGGATCGTATGGTCGGGCAGCAGGTGGCGGTGACTGACTCCGAGGAGAACGGCGGCATTTTCGGGCCCCAGCCCTTTGGAATATTCCTCGTGCGCGACCCGGAACTTGAGTTGTGCAACAACAGCATCGACGATGATGGCGATGGTGATATTGATGCTGCGGACGGTGACTGCGAGCTTGCCAATCCCGTCATCAATGGACTGGAGTGGCGACAGTTGACCGCCACACAGGGGATCGACATACGCGACGTGGCGGAGGTCTGTCCCGGTGGTGGTACACCCTGCGACGGAACGACAGCAGGGGTCGATTTCACAGGCTGGATCTGGGCGTCGAGTGAAGACGTCGTCGCGATGGTGAAAACGCTCACCGGCGAAACGATAGGTAACGCGGCCGTGCAGTATCCGGCCGCCCGCCGGATTACCGCCCCGATTTTTGATCGTTTCGCACCCACCCAGGATCTCTTCAGCGTGAACTCCATCTTCGCCTTCACGTACAACAGTCGCGGTGAACTCGGCAACGGCGATTACCCAGAGATATCCTTTTTTGTTGATCCGGCCTCATGCAGCAATGGCATCGATGATGACGTCGATGGCAGGATCGACCTGGCAGATGTGCACTGCCTGTCCACGGAGTGG
Source organism: Halioglobus sp. (assembly GCA_041396005.1). Taxonomy (GTDB): domain Bacteria; phylum Pseudomonadota; class Gammaproteobacteria; order Pseudomonadales; family Halieaceae; genus Marimicrobium. Next base: position 47,095 of record JAWKZK010000003.1, on the reverse strand, counting down.
TTCGTTATCACTGACCAGCTTGGTGCCAGTGCGAACGATATCCTCGGCACCCTGGGGGGCGGCACGCTGCAGAATGCGTTTTTCGGCCATTTTTTATACCGGGAACCGGTCCTGCTTACGCCCGAGTCCTGCGATAACAGTCTCGATGACGATGGTGACGGCCTCGTCGACGGGCAGGACACTGAGGATTGTGCGGCGTTTGCGCCTCAACCTTTCATTGTTCAGTGCCTGCACGACCCGGTTTACAGTGAGTCGGACACCGCCGAGTTTACGATCACGGCGCGAGTGCTGGATGACCGGGGCGAGGCGCTGGTGGCCGACGCGGTGGAAGTGTGGACGAGCGAGGACGTCTCGGCCGCACAGCTCAGCGTGAATGATGCGATCGAGGCGAGCTACGCGTTCACGCCCGGAGCGTCGTTCAGCTACAGCTGTAGCGCCATCCAGGGGGTCGCACGCTATAGCTCGGGGTGGCGTCAGGTGACCGTTGGCGAGTTCGATTCGCCTTGGCCTGCCGTGCCCATCATGGTTCACGGGCCTGTCGCCGATAAAATCGATGTGGTTTTTTTCCGCGACGAAGACGAGTATACGAGTGAGAGCGACCCCGATTTCCTGCGCGATGTAGCCCTGCTGTTAAAGGGGGGCTATTTTTCATCGGCCTGGTTCATCAGTAATCAGAGCTACTTTAATTTCTGGTTGGGCAAAAGCGCTGCCAATTCTGGCCCCGATCCCGACGATGATACTCCCGACGATGGCATATCCTGCCTACGCGAGGGCCCGGAGGATTACAGTCGCGATTACGCATTCGCCGACGCCGGCGCCATCGTCCACCGGGAAGTGTGTCGTGATAACGCCGGCGGGGGCCGCTTTACCGTAGAGGTCGAGCTGCGTCGTCTCACGGTAGTGGCCCACGAGTCCGGGCACCGTCCCTTCGGCCTGGCCGACGAATACTGTTGCGACGGGGGCTACTATGATCGCTCCTCCGGGGGCGCGCCGTTCCATAACATGTTCGCTAATGAGGATGACTGTGTTGAGGGCGCGCAGGACCGTGGTTATGACGCCAGCCTGTGTCGTGGTTTCACGGAAAGTCACGAGGACAGCGATGACTGGTGGCTCTTCGAACCGGATTTTGATGGCTTCAACCCCGAACAGCGCGACCTGATGCAAAGCACAGGCTGCGTGAGCCTGGGTTCCAGCTCAGCGTGTAAAGAAATAGCGCCGACATCATCCGGCGCTGCTGCCAACCCGAATGGAGGCGTGCCGTGCGCGTCGACGCTGGATACCCACGTGGGTGATACCGATATGCCCGGCGATGAAACCTACTGGGTCTGCACTCGCGCCGGCGATGCAGCCACGGCGGTGTGGGAGGAAATCGAGTTTCCCAGCATGGATCGCCTTGAACCGCGCGATTCGGAGCTCGACAGAATGCAGTGGTACTTGTCCGAATGCGATGCAGGGAGGTGCTGAGCATGCAGAGCTTTCGACAACGCTCACTGCTCGCCGTGCTGACCATGCTCTTGTCGAGTGTGACGGTGGGTCAAGAGGTCGCGCCCTCTGACCAGTCCTTGCCGGATATTGACGCAATTGTGTCGGATACGCGCCGTGCGCTTGTGCTGGAAGTGCTGGTCGAAAGCGGTGTTGCCAGCCTGGTGGACAGCTTTGTCAGCATGACGCCCCCCGCAGGATACCGGGGTGCCCCGGCCCAGTTGCGGCTTCGTTGGTTCGATGGGGCAGACCTGCGCATCGGCACGCGCAACGGTTGGGACCCCCGCTGGCAGTATGAGCGAGGCGAGGACGGAGAGCGGCGCGTCCTGCTTGATAGCGCGGTGGGTGCTTTCGCCATACCTTTTTCAAGCGATATCGCACGCGTCGAGGTGACAGAGGTGGTGAGCGGCCTGGTGCTCCTGGATGTGAACGTGTCCGACACGGTGCTGGCCTACTGCGTCACGCACCCGGACGACCCCAACTGTGACGGTGTTACCGCACCTGACACTGACGACGATGGTGTGCCGGACACGACGGACAACTGCCCGGAAGATGCAAATCCCGGTCAGGCCGACGCAGACAACGATGGTGTCGGCGATGTGTGCGACCCGACACCAAACGGTGAGGTCATCCCCGGCGATATTAACGGCGATGCGGTGGTCGACGTGGGGGACTACAACGCAATTCGCGCATCGCTCGGCACCTGCGAGGGTGATACTGGCTACAGCGCGACCGCGGACTTCACCGCGGACAACTGCGTCGCGTATAACGACTACCAGTTCTGGTACCAGAACTATTACCAGGAAGAGCCGCCGGCTCCGGGGTGCTGAGGTAATGAGAAGACCGTCAAAACAACGGATGTTCGCAATAAATCTGGTGGCGGGTCTGTGGCTGACCCTGTCTGCTTCCGTGAGCGTCGCGCTGCCGATGCTCAGCCTGAATCCGTCGAGCGCCACATTATCGCTCAATGAGGCCTTTACGATCGATGTGCTGCTGAGCGGCGTCGAGGTCTCCGATCCGCTGCTCGCGTTCGGCTTCGACATCGCCACGGGGGCGGGCCCTGTATTTGTTGGGTCTTCCGTCGCCGCGCCCTTCTTCGACGACTCCGGCGCGTTTGCCGCCACCGATGTCGCCGGTTCCGCCCTGCCTGCCGTGTCCGGTGATGACATACTGCTTGCAACGCTGTCTCTGACAGCGGGGTCTATCCCCGGGCTCTGGGATATCACGTTAAGCAGCGCGGGTGCTGAGTTCGCGATCTCCGAGGGGTTGTTCACCCTGGGCCAGATCATTCCTGTCCAGTCGAGCATCACGGTGGAAGTGCTCCGCAGTACCGCTGTTCCCGCACCCTCCGCGTTGCTTCTGCTCGTGCTCGCCCTCGGGATTCTACTTCACTGGCGTCACCGCTGAATCGGCCTGCGAGCGGGATCTTCAATACGCAACGGCAACGGAAGTTTTTGGAGGCAGGGTAGCAACTCATCGCGAGTGTCGATCGTTCCTGCACTGACCCCAAATGCCGGCAGAAAGCACCGGGAGGATGGGCGCGCCACGGTCGAGTTCGAACAACCCTTTGATCTACATGCAGAAAACCGTGATTGCTGCGGAAAAAACAAAAAATGCCGGATGAGGGCTCTCAAACCGGCATTTCTGAAAAATGGCTCCGCCTGCTGGGCTCGAACCAGCGACCCATTGATTAACAGTCAATTGCTCTACCAACTGAGCTAAGGCGGAATGGCGTTAACCGAAGGTCGCGTATATTAATGATGCCCGCCTCGCCGGTCAACCGGCTTGGGCGCCATTTTTGAGATTGTGGGCGTACTCGGGCGGTTATGAGGGGCGGCCGTCGCCCCGGCGGGGTGTCGCCGGGCCCGGTCGGCGTGTCCGCGGGCTGCAATCCGTCCCCGCCTGCAGCATAATGATCGGCTGATTCGTTGCAGCACAGGCAGTCCCTCTCGTGTCCAAGCCCTTCAAGGTCGAAGCCGCCTTTCAGCCCGCCGGCGACCAGCCGCAGGCGATACAGCGTCTGGTGGAGGGGGTGCGCGCGGGCCTGGCCTCGCAAACGCTTCTCGGGGTCACCGGGTCGGGCAAGACCTTCACCATGGCGCACGTGGTAGAAGCCCTGCAGCGCCCCACGATCGTCATGGCGCACAACAAGACGCTGGCGGCGCAGTTGTATGGCGAGTTCAGGGATTTTTTCCCCAACAACGCGGTGGAGTACTTCGTCTCATACTACGATTACTACCAGCCCGAGGCCTATGTGCCCTCGTCCGACACGTTTATCGAAAAAGACTCTTCGGTGAACGAGCACATCGAGCAGATGCGCCTCTCGGCGACCAAGGCGCTGATGGAGCGAGAGGATTGCCTGGTAGTGGCCACCGTATCGGCGATCTACGGCCTCGGGGATCCGAAATCCTACTTCCGCATGGTCATTCACCTGTCGCGTGGCGAGGTGATCAACCAGCGCGAGATTCTGCGCCAGCTTGCCGAGCTGCAATACACCCGCAACGATGTGGATTTCCAGCGCGGCACCTACCGCGTGCGCGGCGACGTGATCGATATTTTTCCCGCCGATTCCGAGCGCGAGGCCGTGCGCGTTGCCCTGTTTGACGAGGAGATCGAAGACCTGTACTGGTTCGATCCGTTGACGGGTGAGATCGAGAACAAAGTACCGCGTGTGACGATTTTCCCGAAATCGCATTATGTCACGCCGCGCGAGGTGATGCTGGGTGCGGTGGAACATATCGAGGTGGAGCTGGCCGAGCGTCTCAAACACCTTAAAGAGAACAACAAACTCGTAGAGGCGCAGCGCCTGGAGCAGCGCACTCGCTACGACATGGAAATGATCCGTGAGCTGGGCTACTGCACCGGCATCGAGAATTACTCGCGCTACCTGTCAGGCCGCGCGCCCGGTGAACCGCCGCCCACGCTGTTCGAATACCTGCCGGATAATGCACTGGTGATCGTGGATGAATCCCACGCGTCGATTCCGCAGATAGGTGGCATGTATCGCGGCGATCGCTCGCGCAAGGAAACGCTGGTGGAATACGGCTTCAGGCTACCCTCGGCGCTGGATAACCGACCCCTGCGGTTTGAGGAATGGGAACAGCTGGTGCCGCAGGCGATTTTCGTATCTGCAACGCCGGGTCCCTACGAAGAGGAGCACGCCGGTGCGGTGGTGGAGCAGCTCGTGCGGCCCACCGGCCTGGTAGACCCGGAGATCGAGGTGCGCCCGGCAAGTACCCAGGTGGACGATCTGCTGGGTGAAATTCGCGCCACCGTGGCCCTGAACGAGCGGGTGCTGGTGACAACGCTAACCAAGCGGATGGCCGAGGATCTCACCGAGTATCTTGGCGAGCACGAGGTTCGTGTTCGCTACCTGCACTCGGATATCGACACGGTGGAACGCGTGGAGATTATTCGTGATCTGCGCCTGGGCGAGTTCGATGTGCTGGTGGGCATCAACCTGCTGCGCGAGGGCCTCGACATGCCTGAAGTGTCCCTGGTGGCGATTCTCGACGCCGACAAGGAAGGCTTTCTGCGCTCGGAGCGCTCGCTGATCCAGACCATCGGCCGGGCGGCGCGCCACCTCAACGGACGGGCCATTCTCTATGCGGATAAGGTGACCGGCTCCATGGAGCGTGCGATGGCTGAAACCGAGCGACGTCGGAACACCCAGCTCGCCTTCAACGAGGCGCACGGGATTACGCCCAAGGGTGTGCAGAAGTCGGTGCAGGACATCATGGAAGGCGCCCGACGCATGCCAACGCGTGGCAAGGGTCGCGCGAAAAAGGCCGCCGAACCGCGCCTCAGCTATGCTGCGGATTTTGCGTCGCTGTCGCCCGCTGCGCTGGCGCGAAAGCTCAAGCAGGTGGAATCACAGATGCACGAGCACGCCAGAAATCTGGAGTTCGAAGAGGCGGCCGCGTTGCGCGATCAGCTTGCGGAAATCAAGCAGCAGGCCTTCGTCAACCAGGCGTAGTTCGGGTTCGCATCAGGCGATTGCGGGCAGGTCCAGGGAGATCACCACGCCGGACTGGTCCGGCAGGTTGGACGCCTGCACGCGTGCGGCGTGCGCATCCGCGATGAGCCGCACGATATGCAGGCCAAGCCCAAGGTGCACCGCGTTGTCACCGGTGCTGCGCAGGGACACCATCGGCTCGAAAATGCGCTGAAAGGCCTCAGGAGGCAGGGGCGGGCCCTCATTGCTCACCTGCAGGCGCCAGGCATTCGCCCCTGTGCTCAGGCGCAGCTCAATGCGTCCGCCGGGCGGCGTGAACGCAGCGGCGTTATCCATTAACTTGTCCAGCGCCTGCACGATCAGCTCGGCCGCGCCGTTGACCGGCGCGGTGGCGGGCTCGATATCGAGGGATAATCGCAGTGTCGGATACAGTGAGCGATAGGCTGCACACACGTCCTGTACCAGGGGCACCAGGTCAAGCCTTGTGAGTTCCTGGCTCTGGATGCTTTCCTCCAGACGGCTCGCTTCGCTCATGGCAGTGAGCATGTGTTGCAAGCGGCGTAGCCCGTCCCGCGCGCGCCGCAGGTAGGTGTCGCGCTCGTAATCTCCGGTCCCGGCCTGCTCCAGATTCTCCAGCGAGCTTTGAATCACGGCGATCGGCGTGCGCAGTTCGTGCGACAGGGTGCGGCTGAGGTTGCGCAGGTAGGCATTGTGCTCTCCCAAACGCCCCAGCAAATCCGCGTAGCGCCGCGCGAGTTCGCCGATCTCATCGCGTGCCGCGCTGCGCGGTACCGTGCCTGTCACCCGGCCATCGTCGCCAACGGCCGCGCTCACCGCACGCGACAGGCGGCGAATACGCCAGGAGAGCAACGAGGCGTAGGCAAGCAGGCCGAACGCGGCGGCACCGAGCGCAGCAAGGCTCAGTGCGAACAGCCGACTGAAGGCCTGGTCCGTGAGGCCGAGGTAGGTTTCGCCGCTCTGGCGCACGACCACCGCACCCAGCACGCCGTGTGCATCGCGGATGGGCGCGGCGGCAGACAGCAGGCTGCGTCCGCCTGCTCGTGGGTCTTCGTAGCGTTGCTGCGTTGGCGCGCCGCGCAAGGCGGCGTCAATCTCCACGGCGTGCAGTTGGCCGATGTGGCTTGATGCGGGCAGTCCTGCGAGGTCATCGGTACTCAAAATGCCACGGTACAGTGCGCGCAGCAGCCAGAATGTTTCCGGGCGATTGTCCTCGGGTGGCGGGGCGGGTAATGCGTCGGCGATGAGCCAGTGCTCGCGATCAACCACTTGAATGCGACCACTGCGCGCGGTGAACGGCGCGAGCTTCTGGGCCAGTGCGGCGGGGCGGTAAATCAGCCAGGGCGGATGCGCTGCGCCGCGAGCCGGCATGTTGCCTGTGCGCAGTTCGTTAGCGCCGGTTTCCGCGCTCACGTCATACGCCAGCAGACCAAGTCGACCCCCCGTGTACGCCAGCGGCAGTTCCAGCTCCAGCGTGTAGCCGCCTACGGCATCCTGCCAGTAGCCGCGCACGCGTGCAGGGTCGAGGTGCGCCGGCATGGGTCCGCCCGCCCTGGCGCGCACGCTGCCCGGCGCGGCGCTGGCGATCACAAAATCCACCGGTCGATCAGCGTGCCAGGTGCGCAGGAGCATTCTGTCGCCGTTGGCTGACCCGGGTGCGCCGGGGTTCTCGTACACCACGTCGGCATCGCGCACGCGCAACAACAGATAGAGGTATTCGCCCCTTGTTTGCGCCTGGTATGCCATGGCAAGTGAGGGCTTCCCCGGGTGGGCAAACTGCTCGCCCGGAACCTCTTCCCAGCCATCGCCGTAGCCATCCACGATCACCGGGCTTTGCGTGGGGAACGCATAGAGTTCGCCGCCTGCGTTGGCGGACGACAAAAGTCGCGCCGGCTCCGGGTAGAGCAGACCCGGCTCACTCTCCAAAAACGCGGCCACTGCACCGGCAGTTGCCTGCAGCGCCTGCTCTTGCCCCTGACGCAGGGCGCCCTCCATTTCGCGTACAAACTGGCAGCCCGCCCATGGCAGCGTCAACAGCAGCAGGCTCACCAACAGCAGTTGTCGGCGCAGGTTCACGCGCGCGCGGACCAGCGGTAGCCGAGGCCATACACGGTTTCGATTTTTGCAAAGGCGGGGTCCAGCTCTTCGAACTTGCGCCGCATGCGTTTGATGTGTGAAGTAATAGTGCTGTCGTCCTGCACCACGCCGGCGGCGTCCATTAGCTGCTGGCGCGATTTCACATGGCCCGGTCGTTCCGCCAGCGCCCGCAGCAGACGGAATTCGATGACGGTGAGATCCACGTCGGCGCCCTGCCAGAGCGCGGTGAGCCGTTCGATATTGAGGCACAGTCCATCGCGTTCAATCAGCTGCTCGTCACGCTCCGGCGCGCGCATCGCCTGCACGCGCCGCAGCAGCGCGGCGATGCGCGCGAGCATCTCGTTGAGGCCTATGTCTTTGGTAAAATAGTCGTCCGCGCCCAGGCGCAGGCCGCTGACGATGTCCAGTTCAGACTCCCGCGCCGTGAGAAACACTATGGGCAGCTCGGGCCAGTGACTGCGCAGTTCCCTGCAGAGTTCGAACCCGCCCTCAATCTCTTCGCCCAGCGTGATGTCGATAATCGCCAGGTCGGGAAGCGATCGCCTGAAAGCGTCGAGTGCGCCTATGCGGTTGTTGAACAGACCGACGCGGTAGGCGTTACGCTGCAATGCATCACGGTAGTTTTCCGCGAGCGCGGGCTCGTCCTCGACAATCGCAATGTAGTGCGGCATGGCCGTGTTCCGTTGGCGCTGGGCGGTTACGGCGCTCATCCTTCCAAATAACCGCAGCAATCACAAGCACCTGCCACAATTCGCCACAATTGATCAGCGCAGTGACAGAATTCATGCGGTTTGTCGCCAGTTGAGCATGTCTGAATAGACGCTCCAGACAACGCAAGGAGAATGGCAATGTGGTATCTAACGCTTCGATGGCAACGGCAACGGCAACGGCAACAGCCAGCACAATGGCGGGCCGGTGCCGCCGCGCAGAAGCTTCCTCTGCGCCCGGGCCGGCGCTCTGCGGTGCTGCATTCTATGTTGGCGCTGTGGGTGTCGGGGGTATTGATGGCAGGCTTGAGCGCGCAGGCGCGTGCCGAATCGGCAACCGCCGAGTCGGACGCCCTGCACAGCGGGCAGCTAGTGTTGCGTGATACCGCGCAGGTGCAGGCGGCGTATCGTCCGGCGCTCATGCAGGGCAGCAAGGTGCATCTGGATATCTCGGGTCTTGTCGCCACCGTGCGCCTGAGCCAGACCTTCCGCAATACGAGCCAACAATTTGTCGAGGGTGTCTATGGCTTCCCGCTGCCGGACGAGGCCGCAGTGCGCTACATGGAGATGACCGTCGGAGAGCGTCGCATCGTCGGCAAGGTACGAGAGCGGGCGGCTGCCCTGGCCCAGTACACGGAGGCCAAAAATGCAGGCAAAAAAGCCGGTCTGGTAGAACAGCAGCGCCCCAACCTGTTCACCAGCCGGCTGGCCAATATCGCCCCTGGCGACATCGTTTCGGTCACCCTGGAGTACGTGCAGCCGGTGAGTTTTGTCGCCGGCGTGTTTTCCCTGCGTTTGCCCACTACGATTACCCCACGCTATATGCCAGGGCTACCCCTCGTGCCTGGAGAGGAACCTGCCGAGGCGGAAGCCTTGACCCTGAATGCCTATCATGGGTGGGCGATGCCCACCGACGCGGCACCCGACGCGCAGGCGATTTCGCCGTACGTGCACCCGGTGCCGGGCAGCGATGACGCCCCCCGCAATCCGATAGAAATTACCGCCACGCTGGATATGGGCATGCCCCTGGCGAGCGTGGAGGCGCCGTATCATACGCTGGCGCTCAGCCGCCGGGCGGGCGTTTACAGCATGCAGCTCGCCGCAGGCGTGGCGGAGATGAATCGCGATTTCGTGCTCAACTGGCAGCCGGTCACCGGTGAATCGCCACAGGCGGCGCTGTTCACGGAAAAGGTCGGCGACGACTACTTCGGCCTGCTGATGCTGGTGCCGCCGTCTGCGCCGGCATCTGTGAAAGATGCGATCGCGCGCGAGATGGTATTCGTAATCGATACGTCCGGTTCCATGGGCGGTGTGGCAATCGAACAGGCGCGCGCAAGCCTCGCACGCGCCCTGGCGCAACTGCGCCCGGAGGACCACTTCAACGTGATCGCGTTCAACTCGCATTACAGGCGTCTGTATCCGCAGCCGGTGGCGGCATCCTCTCGCAATCTGCGGCAAGCGCGACGCTTCGTCGATGGGCTCAGCGCCTCGGGCGGCACCGAGATGCTGCCCGCGCTGAGTGCGGCGTTGGCGCCTGCAGAACCCGCAGCCGAGGGCGCAGCCCGACTGCGTCAGGTGATATTCATTACGGATGGTGCCGTCGGCAATGAGGCGCAGCTCTTCAGCGCCATCCTGGCGCAGCTTGGGGATACGCGGTTGTTCACCGTGGGTATCGGATCGGCGCCGAACAGCTGGTTCATGCGCCGCGCAGCCGAGTTCGGCCGGGGTAGCCATACGCACATAGGTGATATCGGCGAAGTGGAGGAAAAAATGACGCAGCTGTTCGTCCAACTCTCTCGCCCGGCCGGGGTTAACCTGACAGTGCAGTGGCCTCAGGCAGTTGAAAGCTGGCCGGCCCGCATTCCCGATCTCTACCTGGGAGAACCCCTGTCCCTGGCGGTGAATTTTGGCGCCACGGCACCCTCAGGGGAGGTGCTGGTGCGCGGCAAGGTGGCCGGGCGCGCGTGGCAGAGGCGCATCAATCTCGGCGAGACGCAGACGCTGGCGTCGCATGCCGGTGTCGCAAGCCTCTGGGCGAGGCGCAAGATTGGCAGTCTGCTGGATGACATCGTCACTGGCCGCGACGAAAACGAGGTGCGTGCAGAGGTGCTGCCGTTGGCGCTGCGCCATCAACTGTTGAGCCCGTACACGAGTTTTGTTGCAGTAGAGGAGGTGATCGCGCGCCCGGCCGCAGAAGCGCTGCACAGCATCCCGGTGCCGAATTCCCCGCCGCAGGGTCAGGCCCCGCAGCACTTTGCATTTCCCGCAACGGCCACTACCGGCCCGGCCAAGGCGTGGTTTGCGTTGCTGGCCTTGTTCCTGGCGCTGCTGGTGCGCCTGGTGCGTGGCGGGGAGGCGGACCATGCGCCCTCGGCCGGCAAGTAGGCGCCGGCTTGACGGCCTGATCGTCGCGCTACTCCTGCTGGCGCTGGCGCAGGGCGCCGGGGCGCTTTCGATCAAGGCCAAGGCGTGGCTGGCGCCGCTATTGATCGAGAACGCCTGGCGGGCAAGCCTGGCCGCCGGCGGCGCGCCCGTCAAGCCCTGGTCATGGGCGGATACCTGGCCGGTGGCGCGGCTTCAGGCGCCGGATCAGGGCGTCGAACGCTTTATTCTTGCGGGCGATTCCGGGCACGCACTCGCATTCGGGCCCGGACACTCGCTGGCCTCGGCGCCGCCGGGATCGGCGGGACTGGCAGTGATCGGCGGCCACCGCGATACGCACTTTGCTTTTCTGGAGACTGTGACGGTGGGCACGCGCCTCGATTTGCAGCTTCCGAACGGCGAGTGGCGGACGTACCGGGTAGCGGCCACGCGCGTGGTCGACGCCACACGCGAGCGCCTTAGCAGGGCGGCGCGATCCGAATCCCTGCTGCTGGTTACCTGTTACCCGTTTAACGCCATCGCGGCGGGCGGCCCGCTGCGCTTCACCGTGTTGGCGGAACCCGAGCCGCAGGTCGCCGGCCTGCTATAATCGACGCTCCTGCTGCCGAGCAATCCTTCACCCGAGGTCGTCGATGCGCCTGAAGCCCCTGGATGCAATCTGGCTGTTGCTGGAGTCCGCGCAGACCCCGATGCACGTGGGTGTGCTCGCCGTGTTCCGCAAGCCGGCGCGGGCAGGGCAGAACTATCTGCGCGGGCTTGCCACCACATTGCGCGACGTGGAGCCGGTGACGCCCTGGCAAATGCGTCTGGCGGACACCGGCCTGAGCCTGTTGGGCCAGCGCATGGTGGAAGAGTCAGACTTCGACATCGATTATCACTTTCGCCATGCGGCGCTGCCCGCGCCCGGCGGGGAGCGCGAACTGGGCGTTGCCGTGTCGCGCCTGCACAGCCAGGCGCTGGATCGCAACCGGCCGCTGTGGGAGTTCCACCTGATCGAGGGCCTGGAGCGTAACCGGTTTGCAGTGTACTTCAAAGTGCACCACGCACTGGTAAACGATGTGACAGCCGTCCCGCTGGTGTTATCGCTGCTCTCGGATTCCGCGCGCGCACGCAAGCCGACACCGCCCTGGTCGATACCGCTGGACCTCTCGGGCACGGAGGCGCCCTGGTGGCCGACGCGGACGCGGCGCTGCAGGCTTTTGCCCGCCCCGCCACTGCGGTCGATACCTTGCGTCGCTCGGGTGCCGGCCTGATGCGCAACCTGCTGCGCCGCGATGCCCGCAGCCACTACCTCCTGCCGCGCGGTACGCCGCGCTCCACGCTCAACCGGCGCATTAATTCGCAGCGGCGTTTTGCGACACAGCAATTCTCGCAGGCCCGTATCGAGCGCCTGGCTGAGGCGGCCGATACCACCCTGAGTGCCGTGCTGGCGTACCTGTGCGGCAGTTCTTTGCGGCGATTCTTCAAGGAGTACAACGCGCTGCCCGAGGCGTCTTTGATTGCCGCCTTGCCGGTCTCGCTACAGGAGCGCAGCGAGACCCTGCCCGGCAATGCCATTGCCGGTTTGCGCGTGCCGCTGGCGACGGATATCGGTGATCCCCTGGAGCGTTTGCGAGTTGTGAAAGATGCGATTGCCGAAGTGCGCGCCGACCGCGAGTCGTTGCCGGACGTGGCTGCAACCCCCTATGTGTTGCTGCGCTCCGCGCCCCTGTACATGAGCCAGATGCCCGGTATGGGCAGGCTGGTGCCGCCGCTGTTCAACCTGTCGGTGAGCAGCACGCCGGGGCCGGATTCGCCGCGTTATTGTCATGGCGCGCGCCTGGAGTCGATCTATCCACTGGGGCCCCTGATGCAGTACAACGCGTTGAGCATCGATTGCGTCAGCTATGCCGGCACCCTGAATATCGGTTTCACGGGCGCGCGCGACACCCTGCCGCACCTGCAACGGCTTGCCGTGTATACCGGCAAGGCAGTGGAGGATCTGGAGGCCTGCTGGCGCCCGACGAGAATGCCGCATGAATGATCTGTCTGCGCGACTGCTCGCCCAGGGCCTGGAACTAAACCGCCGCTTCACGCGTGCCGCCGCCAACGGCGTCGACTGGGTGTTCAAACGCGATACGCTGATCAAGTCCGGTCGCACCTGGTTTGAACTGGTGCACGACAGCGACCTGATGGCCGTGCGCTACTACGCCCTGCCCGATGACGACGAGATCGACCTTCCCGACGGCACACAAATGCCCATTCGTCGCAGACGCCATGCAGTGCCGCTGGTGCTGGTGCCGCCGCTGGGGGTGACGACCGACGTGTTCGACCTGATGCCGCAGCGCAGCCTGGTGAAGTACCTGGTGGCGAGCGGATTCAAGGTGTACGTGGTGGACTGGGGTCGCCCGAAAAAAGAGCACGGCCATCTGGGCCTGCAGGACTATGCCTGCGATATGCTCGGCAATGCGCTTAAAAGTGCGGGAACATGCGGGCAGCCCCGAGCTGTCGCTCATGGGCTGGTGCATGGGCGGCCTGTTCTGTCTGCTCTACCAGGGGAATCGAAGGACCCGCTGGTGCGCAACATCGTGACCGTGGCGAGTCCTATCGACCTCGAAAGCGGCAGTGGCGTGATCGCCGGTGTCGCCGGCGTGGCGCATGCGCTGGATGGCCTGGCCCGCCTTGTCAGCCGCTATTCCGATCTGTTCCTCGATGCGCTGGACCCTGCATTGCTCTCGGCGCCGCCCTGGCTGACCACGCTGGTATTCAAAATGACCGATCCGCTGGCGAGTGTCACCACCTACTGGGATCTCATGGCGAAACTCTATGACCGCGAGTTTCTGGAGGCGCATTCCACTACGTCAGATTACCTCAACCACATGCTGATGTACCCAGGCGGCGTTCTGCGCGATATGGCGGTGAAGGTTGTGGGCGGAAACCAGCTCGCCCGGGGGTGCGTGGAATTCGGCGACACCGCGGCGGATCTCGATGCCATCCGCTGTAATTTTCTGGGCTTCGCGGGCGAGGGCGACAAACTGGTGCCAGGTGAGGTGGCGCGCTGCATCGTGGATATCGTGGCGTCGAGGGATAAAGACTTCCGCATGGCGCCGGGCGGGCACATGGGCGTGATCATCGGCCGCAGCGCCTGCGATGCGGTGTGGGCGCAAACCGTTGAATGGCTGGCGAGCCGTTCCGCGGCGGCCCGGAAACGGGTTCGGCGATAACGCTGCCCGACCGGTGGTGCCGCGCCGGGGCGGCAAGGGCGGTTGGCGCGTGACAACGGGATGCCGGCGTGCATCGCGCGTCAGTAATCTTTACAGCAGAGCTCGGTCTGCGCGCCCAAGCGCTTGTTTTTCGGGTGCTGGCACGTTCGTTGCTATGCCTGAAACAGTCTTCAATCAGCCTGTTTCAGGAACGACACGTCATGACCGAGCACACAGCAGCAGCGACCACCTCCGATACCGACCTCCGTTGGTTGCTGCAGCGGGGTTTTCCCGCCGCCATCGCAACCAGCGGCGTGATCGGCCTCACCGTCTATTTTCTGTGTACCGTTACAGCCGGCTGGCTGTTGTAGCAAGTTCTCCCGGCGCGCCTGTTCCACCGCGGCGTTCCCGACCGATACCCGCGCGGGCGCCGTGCTTTACAGGCTGCGCCGCCTGTCGTGAGCGCTCTGGCGGCCGCCTCGTAGCCTTTCATTTCCACCGCCGTTCGGGCAAACTGCCGCCTCTGCAGCTCCCGCGGCCTGCGGTATTGCGCTGACACGCGCACGTCCCGCCGGTCTGAAACCGTGTCCTGCACGTGGCCTCTGGTAGCGGCCACCACTGACTAGGAAGTGATCATGCCTGTTATTACCCTGCCTGACGGCAGCCAGCGTTCCTTCGACAACCCCGTTTCCGTGCATGCCGTCGCCGCCGATATCGGCCCGGGCCTTGCCAGGGCGGCGCTTGCCGGCGTCGTCAATGGCCGTGAGGTGGATACGTCGCATGTGATAACGGACGACGCCTCGCTCGCGATTATTACCGAGCGGGATGAGGCGGCGCTGGAAGTGATTCGCCATTCCACGGCACACCTGTTGGCCATGGCGGTGCAGGAACTCTTTCCCGGCACACAGGTGACCATCGGCCCTGTGATCGAAGATGGCTTCTACTACGATTTCGCCACGCAGCACAATTTCACGCCAGAGGATCTGGAAAAGATCGAGGCGCGCATGGAAGCGCTGGCTGCTGAGGATCTCAGCGTCGAGCGCATCGTGGTGAGCCGGGATGAGGCGGTGGAAACCTTTCGCGAAATGGGCGAACACTACAAGGTGCAGATTATTCAGGATCTTCCCGAGAGCGAGGAGATCACGCTGTACCGCCAGGGCGAGTGGATGGATTTGTGTCGCGGCCCGCACGTTCCCAGCACCGGCAGGCTCAAGGCCTTCAAGCTGACCAAGGTGGCGGGCGCCTACTGGCGCGGCGATTCCAGTAACGCGATGCTGCAGCGAATCTATGGCACGGCGTGGTCGGACAAAAAGCAGCTCAAGGCGTATCTGCATCGCATCGCCGAGGCGGAAAAGCGCGACCACCGCAAGCTTGCGCGCAAGCTGGATCTGTTCCACACGCAGGAGGAGGCGCCGGGCATGGTGTTCTGGCATCCGGCGGGCTGGACGATCTACCAGGTGATCGAACAGTACATGCGCGCCCGGCAGCACGAGCATGGCTACCAGGAAATCCGCACGCCGCAGCTGGTGGACATGTCGCTGTGGGAGAAATCGGGCCACGCCGACAAATTCGGCGAGGACATGTTCATGCTGAAGTCGGACGAGCGTGCATTCGCGGTGAAGCCCATGAACTGCCCCTGTCATGTGCAGGTGTTCAACCAGGGTTTGAAATCCTATCGGGATCTGCCGCTACGGCTGGCGGAGTTTGGCTCCTGCCATCGTAATGAGCCCTCCGGCTCGCTGCACGGGATCATGCGCGTGCGCGGGTTTACGCAGGATGACGCGCACATCTTTTGCACGGAAGCGCAGATCCAGCCGGAGGTGTCGGCGTTCATTGACTTCCTGCACGCCGTGTACGCGGACTTCGGGTTCGAGGAAGTGATCTATCGCCTTTCCACGCGGCCAGAAAAGCGCGTCGGTTCGGATGCAGACTGGGACAGGGCAGAGAAAGCGCTGGCCGACGCGCTGGATGCACAGGCCTTACCCTGGGAGGAGCTGCCGGGCGAGGGCGCCTTCTACGGGCCGAAGATAGAATTCTCCCTCAAGGATTGCATCGGGCGCGTCTGGCAACTGGGTACTATACAGGTGGATTTCTCCATGCCCGGGCGACTGGACGCCCAGTACGTGGCGGAGGATGGCAGCCGTCAGGTGCCGGTCATGCTGCATCGCGCCATTCTCGGATCTTTCGAGCGCTTTATCGGCATTCTTATCGAGCATTACGAGGGTGTTTTCCCCACCTGGCTGGCGCCCACGCAGGCTGTGGTGCTGAATATCACCGATAAACAGTCTGATTACGCGAAAATTGTGGAAGATTCCTTGAAAAACAAGGGGTTTAGGGTCGTTTCGGACTTGAGAAACGAAAAGATCGGCTTTAAAATCCGCGAGCACACGATTCTGAGGGTCCCTTACCTGTTCGTGGTGGGGGATAAAGAAGTGGAATCACAGACTGTGGCCGTGCGTGCACGTCATGGTGAGGACCTGGGATCAATGGATCTCGATGCGGTAAGCGCACTCCTCACCAGAGACGTAGCATGTCGCGGCCGTATTGCGTTGGAGAATCAGCATTAAGAAAGACAGCGGTAAGAAAGCCGTCATCAATGACCAGATTACGGCGGACCCGGTTCGCCTTGTAGGGGCAGACGGCGAACAGGTGGGCGTGGTGCCCTTGAGAGAGGCACTGGCCGCAGCCGAGCGAGCAAGCCTGGATCTGGTGCAAATCGCAGATTCAGACCCGGTAGTCTGTAAAGTGATGGACTACGGCAAGCATATCTTCGAGGCGAAGAAACAGAAATCCGCCCAGAAGAAAAAGCAAAAGCGAACTCAGGTAAAAGAGATCAAGTTTCGTCCAGGGACGGAGGAAGGGGATTACCAGGTAAAACTACGCAACCTGGTACGTTTCCTTGAAAATGGCGACAAAGCCAAAGTCACACTGCGTTATCGCGGGCGTGAAATGGCGCACCAGGAAATCGGCATGGAGCTGCTCAAACGGGTAGAAGCTGATCTGGCAGAGTTGGGTGCTGTTGAGCAATTCCCGAAAATGGAAGGCCGACAGCTCACAATGGTCATCGCCCCCAAGAAGAAGAACTGACGGCCCGTGAATGCCTCAGTATCTTCATTAGACTCATTGCGAATGCGGAGTATTTGATTATGCCTAAAGCGAAAATTCACAGCGGTGCCTCCAAGCGGTTCAAGAAAACCGCCGGCGGCTACAAGCGCAAGAGCGCGAACAAGAGTCATATCCTGACCAAGATGACTACCAAGCGTAAGCGGCAGCTTCGCGGAACCTCGCTGATCCACAAGCGGGACGAGGTTCTGATCGATCGCATGCTGCGCGCCAAGTAACGGTTTAGGGAAAGGAGAAGACTTATGCCTCGCGTAAAACGTGGAGTGGTGGCGCATCGTCGTCACAAGAAAATTCTGAAGCAGGCCAAGGGTTACTACGGTGCTCGCAGCCGCGTGTTTCGGGTAGCCAAGCAAGCCGTTACCAAGGCCGGGCAATACGCCTACCGCGATCGTCGGCAGCGCAAGCGTCAGTTTCGCGCGCTGTGGATCACGCGCATTAACGCGCAATCGCGTGCCAACGGTGTCAGCTACAGCCGCCTGATCAATGGTTTGAAGAAAGCCGATATCGCACTGGATCGCCGCGTACTGGCAGACCTTGCGGTGCACGACAAGCCGGCTTTTGCAGCGATCGTGGAGCAAGCGAAGGCCTCTCTGGCGGCCTAAGCCCACCCCTGCCGCGGGGAGTCCCGCGGCCTCGCTGGCGACACTGGTAATACAAGAAGGGAAAGGGCGCTGCTCTTTCCCTTTTTTTTGCGCTGCTGCTGTGCGGCAGGGCATATTCGCAATGCACCTGAAGAGCTGACTATGGAAGATCTTGAAGCACTGGCCGCCGAGGCCAAAGCCGCCATCGCCGCCGCCGATACGGCCGCGGCACTGGAAACGCTGCGCGTGGAGTATCTTGGCAAAAAGGGCCAGTTCACCGGGCTGCTCAAGGCATTGGGCAAACTCTCCGCCGAGGAGCGCCCCGCCGCCGGCGCGCGCATCAACGTGGTCAAGCAGGATCTGCAGGCACTCCTGCAGGCGCGCAAATCTTCGCTGGAGGCGGCTGCCGTGGCGGAGCGCCTGGCCAGCGAACGGCTCGACGTGAGCCTGCCCGGGCGCGGTCAGTCTACCGGCGGCATTCACCCGGTGAGCCGGACCATCGAGCGCATTGAGGATTTCTTCGGCGGCATCGGGTTCGAAGTGCGCGAGGGGCCTGAAATCGAAGACGATTACCACAATTTTGAAGCGCTCAATATTCCCGCACACCACCCGGCGAGGGCGATGCACGATACTTTTTACGTCGACGCCAGCACCGTGCTGCGCACCCACACCTCGCCGGTGCAGGTGCGCGTGATGGAGAACGAAAAACCGCCTCTGCGAGTGATCTGTCCAGGCCGCGTGTACCGCTGTGATTCCGATCTCACGCACACGCCCATGTTCCACCAGATGGAAGGGCTGCTGATAGATGAAGAAACCAGCTTTGCCGATCTCAAGGGCACGATCGAGGAATTCCTGCGGGTGTTTTTCGAGAAAGAACTCGCGGTTCGGTTTCGCCCGTCCTATTTTCCCTTCACGGAGCCCTCGGCCGAGGTGGACATCCAGTGTGTGAACTGCAATGGCAGCGGATGCCGCGTGTGCAGCCAGACCGGCTGGCTGGAAGTGATGGGCTGCGGCATGGTGCACCCCCGCGTATTGGGCATGGCTGGTATCGATGCCGAGAAATATTCCGGCTTCGCCTTCGGCATGGGCATGGAGCGCCTGACGATGCTGCGCTACGGCGTGAACGACCTGCGCCTGTTCTTCGATAACGATTTGCGCTTTCTTGAGCAGTTTTAACCCGACGCACGGAGTATCCCAGTGAAAATCAGTGAACAGTGGCTGCGCGAGTGGGTTAACCCGGATATCGACACCGGGGATCTCGCTCACCAGATGACCATGGCCGGCCTGGAAATCGAGGCCGTGGAACCGGTGGCCGGCGCGTTCAGCGGTGTCGTCGTGGCGGAAATTCTCTCTGCCGAGCAGCACCCGGATGCGGACAAGTTGCGCGTTTGCACCGTCAGCACTGGCGAACGCACGCTGCAGATTGTGTGCGGCGCGCCGAACGCCCGCGCCGGTCTGAAAGCGCCGTTGGCCACGGTGGGTGGCGTGTTGCCCGGCGATCTGCGCATCAAGGCCGCGAAACTGCGCGGCGTGGAATCCCAGGGAATGCTGTGCGCGGAACAGGAACTCGGTCTGTCCGATGCCGACGACGGTTTGATGGAGCTTGCCGAGGATGCGCCCGTGGGCGAAGACCTGCGCCGCTACCTCGCGCTCGACGATCAGGTGCTGGAGATTGGGCTCACCCCCAATCGCGCCGATTGCCTCGGCCTGCGTGGTTTGGCGCGGGAAGTGGGTTTGTTGAATCAGGCGCCGGTGTGCGAACCGGACTATGCGCCGGTGGAAACAACCCTTGCCGACAACCTTGCGGTGGAATTAAAAGCGCCCGAGTGCTGTCCGCGCTACGTGGGGCGGGTGATTCGCGGCATCGACGCCTCGGTTGCGAGCCCGCTGTGGCTCCGTGAAAAGCTGCGTCGCTGCGGTTTGCGCAGCATTGACCCGGTAGTGGACGTGACCAACTGTATCCTCCTGGAACTCGGCCAGCCCATGCATGCCTTCGATCTTGACAAGCTGCAGGGCGGGGTGGCCGTGCGCAGGGCGTTGGTGGGTGAGTCTATTGAACTGCTGGACGGTCAGACCGTGGAGCTGCAGGCCGACACGCTGGTGATAGCCGACGACAGTGGCCCGGTGGCGATGGCTGGCATCATGGGCGGGCGATCCACGGCGGTGAGCGCCGAAACCTGCAACGTGTTCCTGGAGGCGGCTTTCTTTACGCCGCTGCAGTTGGCCGGGCGAGCGCGAGCCTACGGTTTGCATACCGACTCCTCGCACCGCTTTGAGCGCGGCGTGGACTTCGCGGGCCAATTGGCCGCCATGCAACGTGCCACGCGGTTGTTGATGGACATCGTAGGCGGCGAGGCGGGTCCCATTACCGAAGTGGTGGTGGACGAACATCTGCCGCAAACGCCGCAGGTCATCTTGCGCGAACAGCGTATTCCCAGGCTGCTGGGAATGGCGCTCGAACCCGCGGAAGTGGAGCGCATTCTCACCGGCCTGGGCCTCGGCGTGGCACGTACCGACGAAGGCTGGCGTTGCAGTGTGCCGAGCTGGCGCTTTGATATCAGTATCGAGGCCGATCTGCTGGAGGAACTCGCGCGTGTCTATGGTTATAACCGCCTGCCCGCGTCGGCGGTACGGGCGCGGTTACACATGGCGGAGCGCAATGAATCGCGCCTGCCGCTGCGCGAGTTGCGCCGGCACCTGGCCGCGCGCGGCTATCGTGAGGCCATTACTTACAGTTTTGTTGAGCCTTCGCTGCAGCAGCGCTTCGACCCGGATGTGTCGCCGGTGGCGCTCAGCAACCCGATTTCCTCCGATATGGCGGTGATGCGCACCAGCCTGCTTCCCGGCCTGGTGAGTGCCGTGTTACACAACGTGAACCGGCAGCAGTCGCGAGTGCGCCTGTTCGAATCCGGCCTGCGCTTCGTGCCTGGCCCCGGGGGGCTGGCGCAGGTGCCTACGCTGGCATTTGTCGCTTGCGGCACGCGTTTCGCCGAGGCCTGGTCGGTGGCCGCGGACGGTGTGGACTTTTTCGATATCAAAGGTGATCTGGAGAGCGTACTGGCGCTGTCGCGTGAGCCGCAGGCGTTTGCGTTTGCCGCCACGGAGCGCCACGGCCTGCATCCGGGCCAGACCGCGGAGCTGACCCGAAAGGGGCAGCGCGTGGGAGTGATCGGAGCGTTGCACCCCGGCCTGGTAAGCGAGCTGGGGCTGGACATTCCGCTATACTGTTGTGAGGTCGATCTCGATGCAGTGCTCGAACGCAGGTTGCCGGCATTCACCGAACTCTCGAAGTACCCGGGAGTTCGCCGCGATTTGTCGTTTGTTGTCGACAGTTCGTTACCGGTTGCGACGATCATGCAAGAAGTACGCTCGGTGGCGGGGGGTTACCTGACAGACTTAACCCTGTTTGATGTCTATACTGGCAAAGGTATTGATCCTAAAAGAAAAAGCGTGTCGCTAGGTTTGACTTTCCGCGATCAATCGCGCACTCTTGGCGACGATGAAGTAAACCCTGCAGTGGGTCAAGTGATTGATCTACTGGAAAAAAATTATAACGCCGAGCTTAGGAACTAGGTACGGGAACCGGGAACCGGAACGATGGCCGCTCTGACGAAATCCGAGATGGCGGAACGCCTGTTTGACGAGCTTGGGCTCAACAAACGCGAAGCCAAAGAGATTGTGGAGCTCTTTTTCGAGGAGATTCGCAGCTGTCTCGAAAACAACGAGCAAGTGAAGCTGTCGGGTTTCGGCAATTTCGACTTGCGCGACAAGAGCCAGCGCCCCGGCCGCAACCCGAAAACCGGGGAGGAGATACCCATCTCCGCCCGCCGCGTGGTCACGTTCCGGCCCGGCCAGAAGCTCAAGGCCCGAGTAGAAGAATATGCTGGAACCGACACACAATAACGAACTCCCCGCCATTGAGCAAACGCTATTTCACCATTGGTGAGGGTGGCGAACTGTGCGCCGTGAAGCCCATGTGCTGCGCTACTGGACAGGAGTTTCACAACTCAAGCCCGTCAAAACCATCGCAGCAACCGCCACTTATTATCAACGCGAGGACGTACTGACCATTCGCCAGATTCGCCAGGCTGCTGCACGACCAGGGTTATACGATTGGCGGCGCGCGCCAGCTCATGTCCGACCACGGTGGGGGCTCACTGTCGGTGGAAATCCAGGCAGTGATCAAAGAGAGGCGATCGAAGAGCTCCCGAAGACGTGCTCAAGGTACTCGCCCGGCAAATAGGGTTTGCCATTGCTCACTGCGGTGAAGGTTACCAATCCGCCGCTCGTCGCAAGCGACGATCTCAGGGCGTAGCGCAGGTCTGGTAGCGCACCACACTGGGGGTGTGGTGGTCGCAGGTTCAAATCCTGTCGTCCCGACCAATTTCTTATGGCTCTCCGGCTCGGCTCTCCCCAATTAAGGGGGATGCACCAACACTCACTAGACCCGATTAATAATACCGTCCCACCCGCAGTGGGTTAAGACGCGTAGCCAGCAGTTCTCAAAATTCCGCCAGGCCCTGTAAACCAGGGCTTTTTCCGCGCACCAACATCCCGGTTCAAACAGGCCAAGGGTCTTTACGACACGCCGTTCGCGTTTGTATGCTTCGCAGCTTCGTTGTACCCCGCTCTGATTATATGGAGGCTTGTCATGCGACATATAACCGATCACTTTCCAACACGGCTCAAATCCCCCCGATCTCCGATGCCAAGAATCGATCCTGTTGTGCATTCGCGAAACCAGTACCGCTGGGAAGGCCCTTTGGACGAGGTGGCGCTCTCTCGGTACGAACGTGATGGCTTTCTGTGGTTTGAGGGATTCTTCAGTCAGGAGCGCATGCAGTCGTTCCAGAAAGAGTTTAAAGCCCTGGCGACAGACCAAACACTGTGTGCGTCTGACCGGGTTGTCACGGATCCGAACACCGGTGAATTGCGATCCGTATTCGCGATGCACGAACTCTCGGAGAACTTTGACCGCCTCACCCGCGACCCGAGGATCCTCGGCATTGTGCGGCAACTCCTGGGAAGCGAGGTGTATATTCACCAGAGCAGGATCAATGCGAAGATCGGTTTTGAGAGCGCGGGTTTTGATTGGCATTCGGATTTCGAGACCTGGCATGCGGAAGACGGTATGCCGAGAATGCGCGCGGTGAGCGTATCGCTGATGCTGACTGACAACAATGAGTTCAACGGCCCTTTGATGCTCATTCCCGGTTCTCACCACTGGTTCTTGCCCTGCGTCGGTGAGACGCCGCAGCAGCATTGGAAAGAATCGCTGAAGGTACAGAAGGCGGGCGTGCCCGACCGACAAACCCTCGCCTCCCTGGCCGAGCGAGGAGGCATTGAGGCGCCGAAAGGGCCCGCCGGCTCGCTGTTGTTTTTTGAGTGCAATACCCTGCACGCGTCGAACACGAATCTCTCCCCGTGGCCACGGTCAAACTTGTTCTTCGTGTATAACAGCGTGGAGAATACGCTTGTGGAACCGTATGCGGCTCCCCACAGGCGGCCCGAGCATCTGGGGGGCCGGCTGAATTGCTCCCCGCTTGAAATGCATGATGAGTTTCCCGAGCTTGCAAATCAGGGAGTGGACAGGTTGAGGCGGTCTGCATCGTTCAGGTAGCTGAAAAAATAAGGGGACAGTTCACATATCTTCTCGTCGCATAAGGACAATTCACACAGCTTCGGCTCGCAATGCGTAAGCTGTCCCCAGAAAGCGGACTGTCCCCAGAACGCCGAAAAGCGACGCCGCACATGAATCGCAGGCGCACAGTGCCCGTGAACACCACACAACTGGAATTACAAAGCCCGACGATTGCGCTATGCTGCATTGCATATCGCAATGAGTGCCAACCGTCTAATGGCATCTAAACGCGATTAGACAGCCTGTAGCTTTACCGCCGCGGCATAATAAAAATCGCTGTTTCGGAAGGTCTCTCTCATGTCTCGATCAATCACCTCACTGCTTGCCGTTGCTCTGTTGGCATCTGGCTGCGCGAGCATTACCAACGATCCTAATGTGCCGGTCTCGCTGTCGATGAGCGACGGGAGCTCTGCGGCCTGCGAGCTGAAGAACAAGCGGGGTAACTGGAGCGCCAGCGTTCCTGCTACGGTTATGGTCCGGCGCTCCGATGACGTACTGCAGTACACCTGCAGCACCGCGGACGGCAGGCGCGCTGTGGGTTCGATCCCGTCCAGCATGGGCGCCAAGATTGTCGCGTCTGCGGTATTCATCGATTTCGGCATTACCGACGCCATTACCGACCTGCACCGGGAGTACCCTGCAAGTTTTGTCATCCCCCTGCGGAAAGAAGGCGAGGAGGGTGAAGCTGAAGAGCTCGTGAGCGCTGGCCAGGATGACTAGGGGAATGGCCCTTCCCAGAGATCGCTGTATGAGGCGATGATGTGGGGGTCTCGGGATCGGCTCGAGAGTTGAGTTCACTGTTCCGGGAATGCATTCCCGGGATGCAGGAGTGTCTTATGCAGTCACGAACTTTGCCAAACATGCGGATCGCCGTCTTGTGCGGGATAGTGCTGCTTTCATGTGCCATAGCGCCTGCGCAGGCCGTTGAGCGTAATTGGCGGGGCAGTGGCGAAGTCCTGATACTGCCGTTTTTCAATTCCCTCAACGGGTGGGATACGTATCTCAATCTCTCCATGTTGCCCTATGAGCGCGGTATTTTCAGGCTGCGCATACTGGATGGCGATACAGGTCGCGCAGTAAACGGTTTCAATATCTATTCTTACTGGAGCGAGAACTGGCGTGCGTCTATCACGCAGGTGGACGGTGGCACCGTGCTGCGGATTGCAGAAGGGAGTTGCACGCTGGCCGGGGATGGCACATTCGGGGGCGCGGGTACGGAGTTCGCGCTGGGAGCGGACGTTGGAATAGTAGAAGTTTATGCGGTATCGCGGCGCATCAATTCGTCATTGAGAGAAGAAACCTGCGATGACATCGCAGCTCGCTGGGAACCGGGAGGCGCCTGGGCGCAGGATCCGGATGCAGATCTGCGCGTGTGGGAGAACAGTCGCGTGGGCGGCCAGGTGGGGCTGGTGCAGGTGCAGGTGCAAAGTGGTCTTTCTGCAGAATATCAGGCAATCGCACTGAGTGAGTTTGCAGATGACATTGCGCACACGCACCCAGCGTCTGGTTCGCCCAGCTTGGCCGATGCCGCACCCATCGCCAGGCTCGAGTCCGGCGAAGCATTCACCCAGACTCGGGCGAAGGTATCGATGCGGTAGCCGCCTTGCTGATGCCTTTCCAAGGTAGCATCACCAACGATGTAGTACGCGCGCAGGATATCGATGCCAATACCGAGTGGATCGTCACGTTTCCGCTGAAAGGGTATAAAACGTTTGGCCCTGACGTGGTCGAGATAGATGGCGAGCCAAGAGACTGTACCTCGCTGGGGCAGGCTGAGGAGCCGGGTAAACCCTTTTTGGAAAGGCGCGCGGAGAGCCCCTGGCTAATCTGGGCAGGCGGGGATAGCTGGGGCGGCTTTAGCGATCTGGCGCCTCTGCCAATTGTGCGAGTGAAGGCAGCCCTATGTCGCGCAGTGAACCTTATCGCCTTCGGCAATTCCGAATCAATGTTCTTGCCCGACGATTCCGTGTTGCGCGAGCGTATGCTCGATTCGGGTTTTTCTTTCCCGCTGTTCATTGAAGCGCCCAGCCTGGGTGCACAATTGTATCTGGGTAGCGCGCCTGTGGTAGGTTTTCGCGCCACCACGTTCGTCAACGGTACACTGCAAGGCGGCAAAGTGCTGGCCAACTACATGCTGCTCAGGCCGCACCGCGTAGAATAACGTTGAAACCCAAGGAGTCAGTTTAAATATGGGGACAGTTTACTTATCCGAACAAGGGGGCAGTTTACTTGTCTGCCTGATGAAATAAGTAAACTGTCCGCCGAAACGGACCTTGTGTTGAGTGTCCCCCGGAATGCGGGAATGGGTCGAGAGTTGAGTTAACTGTCTCCGGAACGCACAGAATGCCTATTCCCGGAATGCACTGACCCACTGCGGCAGCGTCTCAGGCGTGCAGCCCAACCGAACCGCAATCGCGGTCATCGCCGCTCACGCGGAATCGTATTCAGACGTGTGGTCCAGCAGCATACGAGCCGCCCGTTTCCGAAACTGCGGGGAAGAACGTTTGCATTTGCTTATAGCGCCATTCTCTCAACATGGAGAGCTTTCGACAAACCCTGCGCTATTCAGTGTGCGACCTGCCTTTGATCTTGAGTAGTAATGTGGCGATAATTCACGTTCCAATACACCAGATGATTCAACAGATAAAATTATGGCTACTACGTTAGTTTATCTGCATATCCCGAAGTCCGCCGGAACCTCGCACCGTTTCTATCTAAGCAAGGTTTACGGAGAAGACAATTTTTTCTGGTACGGCATACACGCCAGGTCGGACAAGTTCGATCCACAAGAGGTCCAGGGGTTCCCGGCCATCGGCGGACACAAAACGCTGTCGTTCTATCCCAGATCCCTGGATGCCCTGTACGCTTCGGTTGTACGCGATCCGATAGAACGTGCGGTATCGCTTTACAATTACTATACGTCTACACCCGAGGACGCCAATGCACAACGGTCAGTGAAGCATATCAAGGAGCTGGAGAAATGGCGTGACCTCGGAATTGATTCCACCAGTCTGGTTAAGTCGATTGAAAACTGCGAAGCGTTTCGCGATAAGGTTTCTAACGTGCAGTGCGAATACCTGTCGAGATATGGCGCAACATGGGAGGGCGTGAAACAATCTTTGGAAGAGACCGATATGGTCATTGGAATTTTTGAAGACCTGTCAAAGTTCAACGGTTTCTTTCAGCACGAGTGTGGCTTTCCGATAGAAAACAGGAGTAGGGCGAATAGGGGGCGCTCAGGGTACTCATCTGCAATCTATCAGGAGGAAGGTGCTATTGAACTGCTCCGCAGTATCAATGCCGAAGACCAAGCACTGCATGACTTTGTGCGCCTGGTGCATGGCGGCCTTTTTGTTCGGGCAAACAATATCGGTGAAGTTAGAGAGCGCGTTCTTTCCAATGGTGGTCGCAACACTGCTCAGCCCGACGAGCCGCTCGATTGGGAAAAGGTACAGTTGTTTAGCAAAGGAATGGTAAATCTGGCGGGTGAGGGCGCCGTTGGTATACCTCTGATTTTGAAGAACTATTCCAGCAAGCCTGTCGTGCTATCCAGCGACGACGATTGCGACGCTGCAATAGCCTGGCGAATACAGACATCGGCCGGCAAACCTTTAGAAGGCCTTCAAGGCATTGTAAAAGCGGATCAGTTCATTCCAGCGTGGGAGTCGAAGAGTGTTACGGCCGTTGTCGATACTACCGATATCGAACTGCCCGATACAGATGCCCTGTTCATGCAGTTCGGCATTTATCATGAAGGCGAGTGGATCTGGGATAAACTGCCTATGAACTCAACCTGGTCGAAGGTCCATCTTTAACCCCACCCGTTGGCAGAGCAGGTGCCATTTGTCGTTCCTTTGCGAGTTTAGCGAACCTCAAGGCATCTTTGAGTTTGTCGTACTTGTATCCCTCAAAATGGAACACGGTTCTCGTTTCGCTGTGGATGCTGTATTTCGCCATCAATGCCTTGTCTTCTGCCGATATTTCCGGGTTCTTGATCATTGTGTCACTCCATTGCCGGCTCCCTTCAGGAGCCCTCGGTGGGTTAGTACCCTGATGAACTGCTATAGCGTCTGACGCAACTATCGCCCTTTTTTTGATACGAGCGCTCGCATTCCCAGCGGTCGCCGGCGTCACTCAGATAGGCATTCTCCGGCACATCCAGACGCTGGCAAATGTCGCCCTGCGGCTTGTAGCCGCGATCACATTTCCAGCCGGTGCCGTACGATCTGTCAGAAAGATAACCATGTTCAGGCACTGCCAGTTGCCGGCAACGACTACCCGCTTTCTGATAACCCCGTTCGCACAGCCAGCTTGAGGCATATTCGCTGTCACTCAGATAGGCATTCTCCGGCACGATCACTCGCTTGCAGGCTCCAGCCACGGCTTCGTAGCCGCGATTGCAGCGCCAGCCTGGGCGATAAGGTTGGTTCAATAGATGAGCGTTGGCGGGCAGTTCCACCGCAACGCAGGCCGCGTTATCGCTCAGATATCCTCGCTTGCATGCCCAGCCCGGGCCGTAGGCCGTATTGGTAGCATAGGCATTGTCAGGTATGACGATCGCGTTACATTTTTTATCTAGTTCCCTGTATCCCACGTTGCAGTCCCATCCTGCACCGTACGATCGTGCAGTAGCGTGCTCAGGCACCTGGATATTGCCGCGGTTGAGCGGCGTCGCGGTATGGGCGAGCGGCGCGAAGGAGAGCAGTGCAACAACCAATAAACTTCCTGTCACTCGCAGTGAAATATACATAGGACGAACTCCGGCTCTGGGGTCGAGCGTGGCCATACGAGTAGTACATTCTCGATTGGTTGGCAGGCGTCGCTAGCGGCTGTTGTGCAATGCGTAGTGTAGTCTCGATGGTTTACAGACTATCGGCAGGGGTGACGCAACGTTTGTTGAACCACCACGTCCTTATTATACGGCATTGCGCCAGGGAATGTCGGAACTTTCGGTATGAAGGGACGGTATTAGGGGACAGGTATTAGGGGACAGGTATTAGGGGACAGGTATTAGGGGACAGGTATTAGGGGACAGTTTGAACCTCCCTCAGTTTAACGGACACTTTGAACCTCCCTCAGTTTAACGGACACTTTTAATCAGAGGCAAAGCCTCATGAAGGAGTGTCCAATGACAAACAAGCGTAGACCCTACAAAACCTACCCCAAAGAGTTCAAACTGGAGGCTCTCAGGCTGATGGAAGCATCCGAGAAGCCTGCCAGTGAAGTGGCTATGCAGCTTGGCATCAGGCGCAACCAACTCTACAAGTGGAAGGAGCAAATGAGTAAGAAGGGAGAGGTGGCGTCCAGCAAACGAGGTCGCCCGAAGAAGGAAGATCAGAGCGAGCTGAGCCGGTTACGCGCCGAGAATGCCAAGCTGAAGGAGGACGTTGAAATCCTAAAAAAGGCGGCAAAGTACTTCGCGAAGGAACAAGAGTGAAGTACGCCTTTATCCGCGCTCACAGCGATGAGCATGCTGTCACACGCCTCTGTGACTTGCTGGGCGTCTCTCCCAGCGGCTACTACGACTGGTTTGACCGACCCGAAAGCAATCGGGGCCGCGAGAACCGTGAACTTACCAACAAGATTCATCACCTCTACCAATGCTCCAAGGAGGTTTATGGCTCTCCCAAGATACACAGGGATCTGGTGGCAGGAGGCGAGCGTTGTGGGGTAAACCGGGTGGCGAGACTGATGAAGCAGGCGGGTATCCAATCGAAGCTGAGTCGCAAGTTCATTGTTACGACAAACTCGAGAAATACCGCCGCCCCAGCTCCGGATTTGTTGCAACGCGACTTCAGGGTTGCCAAGCAAGACGTTGCCTGGGTATCAGATACAACGTTCATCCCGACACGAGAGGGCTGGCTATTCTTCGCGGTTGTGCTCGATCTATTCTCGCGACAGGTGATTGGGTGGGCGATGAGTAAAAACAACGATAAGGCGCTCGTCCAGGATGCGCTCACCATGGCCATTTGGCGTCGTGGGAAAGTCGAAGGCGTTATCGTGCACTCAGACCAGGGCAGCACCTACGCCTCCGGCGATTATCGAAAACAACTGGCAAGGCATCAGATGGTCTGCAGTATGGCTCGCAAAGGAGAGTGTCTGGATAATGCTGTGGCGGAGAGCTTCTTCGGTTCGCTGAAGAACGAGTGGGTTCATCACGAGGATTACCGCACTCGACAACAGGCCAGGCAGAGCATCTTTGAGTACATTGAAGTGTTCTATAACCGCCAGCGTCGCCATGCGACGTTGGATTACATGACGCCCGCAGAGTTCGAAGAAAGGTATGCGGGGAATTAAATCGTCCGTTTTACTGGGGGAAGCTCAGTTTACCTAATTGCGATTTCTGGGGACAGTTTACCCAATTGCGATTTCTGGGGACAGTTTACCCAATTGGATTTCTAGGATTTCTAGGATTTCTAGGATGTCTGGGATTTCTGGGGATAGTTTAGCTAATTGCTAGTTTCGTGAACAGCCACTGGAATGTAATTGCTAGTTAAGTTAGGCAGTATGGTTATAACTTTCGATGCAGGCATGGATAGCGGCTAGCAAGCAAGGGTGCTAGTCAGAGTACAATTGGGGGCTCAAAGTTCTGATGCAGGAGAGGAGGGCGTCCAGATAAACATGGGATGTTATATGAGTCGATTTTTTGGACAAGTTTGCTTGGGCACAGCGTTTTTCATCATTGCTACTGTGACACAAGCTTTGCCGATGCTTACGCCCGATGGCAGCTCAATTAAAGGGCTGGACGTCGGCGGGGAAATTTATAATATATATTTTGGCGACGGCATAGTTGGCGACACTTATGATGCTTCGGTAGTTAACACTCCAGAATGGAATGAGTTGGCGAATGATATTTCAGTGGCTGTTAGAGAAGCCTTTTTTCGCGATTTGGCACTAAGCAACTCTGGAACATTGCTAAATGGTTGTTTGGAGCCCAGTCTATGCATCGCGATGCTCCCAGACGCATTCGACGTTGACACCAGTGTATTCAGTGATGGGGGGGTCAATAGTGATGGGCTCAATATAGCCTTTTATTATCCAGAAGAGAGCCCCGCCGAACCGGCAGTACCCGTCACACTTAGTGCCTCAGTTGACACCCACCAGCGGTCAGTTATCACACTCATGACGTTTGAAAGAGTGGAAACGTCCGCAGTTCCAATTCCTAGTAGCCTCGCTCTGCTGCTGATAGCAGGGATGATCTCCATAGCCCTTAGTACGCAGAGAATTCGTGCGGTCTTCACGTTCATGAGCAGGTAGTGGCATTCCCCGCAACGCCTAATTCATATAACTTATTCATGGCGCAACGGCCTGCCACGAATGTTGGCCACAGCATTAACTGGCTGCTCTCGGTCAAATTCGCTCATGGCAGGTATTATGATCGCCCGGGACATCAAGACACGTATAGTCGCAGCAGCTATAGCCTTAAGCTTTTCCGCACCCTTTATTTGTTTTGCGAAGAATGTTCCTTGTAGCGAGAACTTACGGAAGACATATCGAGTTCAACTTATAGGGCCTATACAGGCCAAGGCGATATCGAAATTTTGTATAGCCAGGCGGGAGGTGGCGATCAACTGAGATTTCTGGGGACAGTTTAAGATTTCTTGGGACAGTTTACCTAATTGCTAGTTCAGTGAACTGTCCCCGGAATGTCCCCGGAATGTCGGCACTTATAGAATCCGGTTTGCTGTTCAGACAACAGGGGCCACGTCAGTTATGCCCGCGGGCGCGAGGCCGCTACCGATGTACGAAATATTCGTCACTACTACAGTATTTTGCAGTGGCAGGATATTTCACAACAGCAGGCGCTGCCGCCGGTGCAGCCGAAGGATCATTTACCGCAGCATCTCGGTGAGGTTTCACTGAAGGCTTTGTGATAACCGGCAGAAACAGCCGTACAACGCGCAGATGGTGGAGATTGACGGCAGCGCGATTCGAGACTATTCATTAAAGATTGATTCGTCTTGAATGCGGTGTTTGCCATGGTTCGAATTTGCGTAGCTTCTATTGGGTTCCTGCTCTGCTGGTTTACATTGACCGCGCAGGCCGCTCCTATTGTCCTGGCGGCAACCGCCAGTGGTGAACTGGTAGAAAAACAACAGTGCGCCAGCCCCGGCTGTTTCTCGCTGGATTACGAGTATCGCAACCCACTGCAAACGTTGAGCTATGTATCGACGCTGGTACCGGGAGATGGCCGGGTTAATACGGGGCTTGGGTATCTGGTTTTTGACCTTAGCGGCATCAGCGCTGATATCCAGAGCGCCTTTTTGCGCCTCGATCTGGAATACATTCAGCCTGTTGACCCGCAGCTCACGGTGGCGGCCCTGCCGGCGTCCATTGTGCAGCCGTTAGCCGGAATTGCACCGGGCACAACCGAGGTATCATTCTTTGATATGACGCCCGAGGGAATGGCGGCCTTTGCTGCCGCTCCAAATCCTGTATGAATCGATCAGTACGGGCAGCGCTCTGAGTAGCGCTGGCGTATCGGGGCCACTTGATGGCGTGATCGATATTTCACTGAATGGCGACGCCATCAGCCAAATCAATTCAACAGGCGGCCTGTGGGGAATCGGTTTGCGCTGGACGCCCACGCCGGTTGGTCCATTCTTCAACAACAGCGATATCATTACGCTCAACGCAGCGCCGCAATTGCTACTGACCCAGGCAAGCCCGGTGCCACTCCCCGCCAGTTACGTCCTGATATTAACAGGACTGCTGCTATTGCGCCGGCACACTACTTAGCGACGCGCCCTGAAAAAGGCCCGCAGCAACCCAGCGCTCTCCTTCTCGAGCAAACGCCGCCCGTTTTCGCATGACCACCGGGATCTGAAATCGTTATGACTTGGTTCCAACTCTGGCCATTCGCCGCGTGACTCTATCAGCTTTAAATGTTCGGCCAAACGCTGGGCAAACTGGCGCCTGACACCCCTCACATAAGGGGGTGCCACGCACTTCAAACAGGGCTATTAATGACACCGTAGCTTTCCGTAAGAGGTCGAGGACTTATGAAGACGATTTCTCTGAGTATCCGCGTGGGCATGGCCACCCCCGCTTTGCTGTTGAGCTGCGCCGTGGCTTTCGCTCAGCCCGGTGGTGAGGTTGGCGAGGCATCGCCAGAAGCATTGGACGCCGCGTTCACGGCTGAAGATGCGGCGCGTGAGGCGGCAATGTTCAGCGACACCATTCTTGAGCGCTCCCCGTCCGACCCACTTGCCGCCGCAAGGCAAGCGGCAGATCTCGTAGTGCGTGCCCGCGTAATCGCTGAATCAGTGCATTATGACGCGAATGACCTTCCGTTCACTCACACCAGGTTCGCCGTGGAAGAGCTGATCGCGGGAGAATCTACCGCCAACGAGCTTGTGCTTGTGCAGGAAGGCGGCCCTTCGCGCACAAAGCCCGAAATGGTTTACATGGTTTCCGAAAGCCATTACTTCAACCCGGGAGATGAGGAACTGCTGTTTCTGAAACTGGCGTCAGAAATTTCCGCGACAGGGTCTCTTCGCGTAGACGTACAGGAGCGCTTCAGTGTTCGGGACGGCCGCGTGTATACGGAATCAGGGCGCGGACTGATCCTGAGTCCTCGTGCCAACGGCGCAGGTCATCGGCTCAGTCTCAGCGCTGACCGGCACCCCGACCCAGGCTTTCGCCAAATCAGAATTGGCAGCCATACCTTCACCCGGCACTACGGCGGCGGGGGAAATCAGGAGGATGCCGATGGTGAGGACGCACCAGCCACTTCGCAACGCTCTTCAGCTTCGCCGGCACCCAGTTATCGCGACAGCGCTGACGTCGAATCTTTCATCGCAGCCATTTCGAACTAGGGAGTGCGCACCATGAAAAGTATGACCTACACTACCGTACTTGCGCTGCTGTCAACCGCAATGACACCCGCTGCCAACGCGTACAGTTATCTCACCTGTGCCAATGGCAACATCCGCAATTTCAACAATGGGCACATGACATTCAACTACGGCAGCAATCTCACCAGCACGGAAAAATCCGTCATTTCTATCGCGATGTCCCGGCTCACCGCATTTTCCGATTCCAGCTTCAGCATCGCTAATAATAACGACACCAGCTTCGCAACGGAAAACGGGCAAAACGAGATCTACATGGATAACAGCGTGGGCTCGGCCGTGTGTTCATCCTGGGCCGATGCCATCACCTGCAACGTAACAGAAGCGGACATCCGTTTCGGTACGCCGAACTGGGTAACCGCCACCAACTCACAACACGCGCCCTATGTGCCATTAGCGACGGCGCGCTCTATGCTGGGCACGGCGGTGCACGAAGGCGGACACTGTATTGGCGGCGTGGACCACAGCAACGATTTGTACAACATGATGGGCGACGATTGGGATCATGTTACCCGTCAGGGCACCGGCGCCTACTACGGCCCCGGGGAGGATCTGTCCGACGCGATGATAGACCTGCTGGGCAAAAAGTCTGGTACCAACAGCAATCGCGATTTGGGTGTCACAATTTTTCGCTACCTGCAGGCCGACGGCGAATACAGTGAGCACCGCTTCGGCCAGCTCCTCGATAGCGGCGGTTCACCACTGCCCGTGGTAGGTTCGTTCGTTGGCCAGGATGTGTACCAGGTAGTTGCCGGCGAGACCGTTCAGATGGAGCTGACCTTTGAAAACAACGGCGAGCTCAATACCGAATCACCGGATGTGGGTTTTTACCTCTCCACCAACAGCATCATCAGCGGGTCTGATCTACTGCTGCGCACTGACACCGGCTATACGCTGGGGCGCAATTCCCCCTACGAAAACGAGGAGAGCGTCACCATTCCAATCAGCACCACGCCTGGCAACTATTTTGTGGGCGCGTTGATCGACCACCAGAACGTCATCAATGAGGTGACCAACGCCAACAATGTGGCCTACTACCCGGTGAGTGTGATCGCGCCGCCGCCGGATATGACGGTGCCATTTGCGGGCGTGGACGACACCACGGTTGCGCCCGGCGATACCATCAAATCGCTGGCCATTGTGCGCAACAGTGGCACTGGTGCCGCGACAGCCACGACACTGCGCTATTACCGCTCAACGGATAGCACAATCAGCACATCCGATACATTGATCGCGCTGGATAGCATCAATGCCCTCGCGCCGGGCCAACAGCAGGCGACCAACGCCGATACCACCGCCCCGGCACCGGGTACCTACTGGTATGGCGCCTGCGTAGACGCCGTATCTGGAGAGGTAAGCCTTGGCAACCAGTGCTCCAGCGGCCTCCAGGTGACGGTTGCTTACGAGCCGCCGGAGATCACTACCAACCCGGCAAGCAACATCACCACGGTGTCAGCCAGACTCAATGCAACGATGATCCCCAACAGCCCGCTGCCCACTATCGTGGTGTTCGAGTGGGGCGAAACCACGGAGTACGGCAATCTCAGCTGGTATGGCGGCCCGATCGCCGCGGGTAACGTGAGTGTGGATATAGAAGGTTTGGTCTGCATGACGAACTACCATTTCCGGGCCGTGGTATTCAACGATGCAGGGGTTGAATACGGTGCGGACCAACAATTTGTTACGCTGACCTGTCCCGGATGCGACGGCTGAATAAGGCCAGGCGATGGGCTTCCACATACCAGTCAAACAAACCCGAGCCGACCAGGTGTGAATAGCGACTGGACATCTCTGCAAGCGAGCGGCTTTCACACCTGTGTAAATCGCGACGGGTACATCGTAGTCGGCCCTTATACGGCGTTGGATGGGGCTAGCTGTTTCGGAAGCAATAATGCAAATCAACTCAATCTGTTTGAAGCAGAGCGCGACCTCGGCGACACGACGATCCCGGTGTCAGCAGGATTTGTGCAATCTTTGCAGCTTGTGTCTTAAAGTCAGGCCCTGCGTGTACTTGAAAGCAGCAGCAGCGCGATGCCGAACAACCACACTGTGCCTGGCAAAGGAACGTGAGCTCCCTGATAGAACCAGCCTCCGCCCACATTATTGCGGGTGTTGGTATCCAGGCTCCCGGACCTGTTAAACGAATCAAAAACAGCCCTCGAGGGGCGTGCGAGGGAGTTCTCGAGGCCGCCCAGTGCTTGGAAAGAGGCGTACGCCCCCTCTGTACGCCCACTAAAACCTGGTAGCATCCGGTCTGAGAGCCAGCCATCCAGAATAAGACTGGGCCCGGTATCGTCAACGCAGCTAACTGAGCCACAGACCCGTGCGACGTAGGTATCTGTAGGACGCAGTAATGTCTCCTCGAAGAATTCGTAGGGGATGGGCGCTGCAAACACGTTGTCGTCGAATGTGAATACATAGCTGTCGGGCATCGCGCTTAGCAGTTCATCGCCGGTTCCGCCGTCGCGCTCCACGTAGGGGTTAAACAGCGTGGTCATATCGGAGTACGAGGCCCACACCCAGCCCTGCATGTCCCACCCGTTCACCAACCCGCTGCCGCAAACGCCGCCCGAGCAGACTGCGTTGATACGGTCCCAGGTAACTCCCGTGAATAAATCAGGCTGCGCCCACTCTCGGCCATCGATAGTCACCGTGTCGACTATGGGGGTCGCAAAAAGAACTTTGCTGTGAAGTAGTGCGCCGATAAAAAGGGCTATAAGGCGGGTGGTCATCGGGGGGCGTTCTTTCTTAGTAGATTATTAGAGAACGTTAGTCTACGCATTGAGATCTTGCAAGTTCGCCGAAGCGGTAAGTGAATTTGGTGTGGCGTGAATCGCTTGCGATCTTCAATCACACCATGCACGGCATGGAATGGTGACCATCCGAATTTCTGGGGACAGTTTACCTAATTGCTAGTTGAGTGAACGGTCCGTGGAATGTAAGTGCTAATTAAGTGAACTGTCCCCGGAATGCGTAATTAAGTGAACTGTCCCCGGAATGCGGTGTCCCCGGAATGCGGTCCCCGGAATGCGGAACTGTCCCCGGAATGTGCGGAATATATCCACTGGAATGAAATTGCCAGTTAAGTGAACTGTCCCCGAAGGAAAGTCCCGAAAGTCCCCAAGTCGAAGTGACATGACTGCGAGTGCTTTTTCTAGGGCCCGTCAGACCCAAACCAGGCGGCGTTGTAGCTTGTCTGAAGCAGGTTGATAGCCACCAGCACCTGTCGCGTTTCCTTGAGGAAGGCCTGCCGCATCGGCTCGAGCTGGTTGGCATTGCCGGTCAAAAGCCGGCGGTGATCAGCCAGTTTCAGGCCCGTCTCAAAAATATCGCGGGAAATGGCGGAGGAGCCGCTGATCTGTTGTCGCAGGAGCATTTCCTGCCCCTGGTCCAGCAGGTTCGCGGTGAACTTTTTCAGATCGGATACCGGCGCTGCTCCCAGTGAAGCTAGCGTCGTAGCCACCACGTAATAGCCCTCGGCGAGGGATCGCAGGATAGCATGGCCGAAGCAGGGCGCATTCTCGCGCAGCTGCCTGATCACCGACGTATTGCTATTGGCCCAGTCCGGGTAGCGGCTCGAGGTTTGCTGCATCACGTCCTCGAGAAATTCGGTTTTGGGGCGGTAGAAAAATTCAAACTTGAACAGGTCTCGAAGCGCCTCCACGTTTGCAGCCAGCGACTGCTCGGTAGTCACGTCGATGTCGTGCGCCTGCATGGCCAGCGCCACCTCTCCAAAGGCGGCCGCCAGAAAATGGTGCGTGATGGTATTACGGTAATAGGCAGCGGCCAGTTGCTGCTCCTGGGGAATATAGAAGACCGGCGTGCTGCCCTTGCGGAACTCCTTCACCAGATGGGATCTGCGAAGTGACAGCAGCGCAGCGGCAACCTGCTCGGTGCCTTCAAGGCTGAATCCGCGGGCCAGCGGAAGATTGCGTTCGCGCGCCATGCGGGCGATCTCCCTGGCCTGCTGGTAGATCTCGGTGTTGCTCAGCGCCCGGGAATCGGCACCCAGCAGCACCATGGTCAGGACGTCCGCCGACTTGATGGGTGTGATCTGCTCGATACGCGTACAGACCTCGAATGCCAGCCGGGTCGCCAGCGAGGGGCTGCTTGACCCCTCGTGTTCAATGCGCGCAGCAGCCACGTCGGTAACGGCGACCGGAGGCGCATATCGCACATAGATCTTCCCGTACGGCTCTTTCATCCGGAATATGAAATTCAGGAACCAGCCCAGTGACTCCTTGCGCTTGGGCAGGCCCTTCTGCAGCGCAACGTAGTCATCGATTTCCGCAATCCTGTCGAAGGCGATCGCAACCGGCACCAGCTTCACATCCTGCATGTTCTGGCGCTCGCAGGCCTCGAGCACCCAGTTCAGAATGCCCAGCTTGGGCGGAGACAGTTTGCCGGTTCTGGAGCGGGTGCCCTCGATCGACCAGGTCAGTGGCAGGCGATGACGTATCAGGTGATCGATGTAGTAGCGGAATACCAGTTTGTAGATCGCGTCGTCCTGGAACTGGCGCCGCAGGAAGATCGCGCCGACTCTGCGCGCCATGGCGCCGAAACCGAGAAAGTTCATATTGATGCCGGCAAACGTGAGCGGCAGCGGCTTGAAGCCGTTGTCGTAGAGTGACAGCAGGAACACGAAACTGTCCATGTGCGATTTGTGCGACCAGAGAAACAGCAGCAGGTGATCGCGTGACAATGCCTTCAGTTCCTCAAGCGCCTCCTCGTTGATATCCAGTTTGGCTTCGTAGCTGCGGGTGTAGATGAAGCGGGCGAATCTGGATACCGGCCGCATCCAGGAGTCCTTTGGCTTCGCCGCGATTTCGCGAAGGCACTTGCGTGCGTATTGATGCGCCTGGTCTGAATCCTTTCCGGCTTGCTCGCGCGCCTCTGCGAGCTCGGCGAGAAAGGCTGGATCCTCAAGAATCAGGTAGGCGTTGGGAAGGGCCTTGTCGGAAGTCTGGGTAATCACGCTATCAGTATAGTGGGAACGGTTGGCGACAAGAATACCCGCGGAAGATGCGCAACCAGCGGCCTCAGTACCGTCCCTGGTGTCGCCATGCGGCCTTGAGTATTTGCCAATCACCCGACTCCTTTATCCACTCTACGCGTACCCGCCGGATACTGCCATCGGCCGGCAGCACATGCGATGAACCGGTAAGGATCACCGAGACCGTGCTGTTTGCCCGGTCAGGCAGGTTCTCGTGAAGCGCGGTCGTACTCCCGACAACGGTGACACCCAACTTGCTGTGGCGGACACCGTAGACACGCAGTAGTTGCCGGACGTCATCGGCATTCATGCTGTCGTTGGCAGTGAAGTTCTTGTGCAGATGCTTTGCCACGGCGGAGAAATCCTTCTCCTCGACCGCTTGCTGGATCTCGCTGATAGTCTCCTCGATTCGTGCGATATCGTCCTGCTCGCTGCAGGCGCAAAGCAGCAGGGCGATGGCCAGCAGGGCGAGTCGAGAGAGTAATGTCAGGCGCGGCATCGGTAGCATCTTGCAGCACGTTGCGTGGGGGCGAATGTGTATAGTGGCATCGGCGAACGGTTCGCGCACCTATAACATCCGCTCCGGATCGCCGGCGACTGCAAGCGTTTTGATCAGTCGGTGACGACTCAGCAGTCTCGGCAACCAGAGCATCGCGCGGTTAGCCCTGCCTGTCACGACAATCGCCTTGCGGCGTTTGCCCAGCGCGACAAGAGCCTCCTTCA
This sequence comes from Halioglobus sp., assembly GCA_041396005.1. Taxonomy (GTDB): domain Bacteria; phylum Pseudomonadota; class Gammaproteobacteria; order Pseudomonadales; family Halieaceae; genus Marimicrobium. The sequence continues at coordinate 8,357 of JAWKZK010000003.1, read as the reverse complement.
CCACCGCCTCGGCGCTCTGGGTGAGAGCGGCGGGCAGGTTGCCGCCATCGGCCGCGCCTTTCGAGGCGGTGCTGATGAACTCAGTAGTGGTAACTCCCGGGCAAAGCCCCATCACATACACGTCGCGCGCCCTGTGTTCCACCCAGAGGCATTCCGAGAGCGCTGCGACAAAGGCCTTGGTCGCGCTGTACATGGGTTGTGCCGGGGTTGGCAGATAGGACACGACGGATGCGACGTTGATCAATGCATCGCCCGCTCGCGCCTGCTTCAGAAAGGCGTGCGCCAGGCTGGTAACCGCCGCGCAGTTGACGTTCAGAATGCTGTGTTGTTCCGCCAACTCGGACTGATAGAACGGCTCAAACACGCTATAGCCCGCGTTATTCACCAGCAAGTCCACATGCGATTCCGCCAGCGCGTCGCAGACCGCGCGAACACCTGCCTCCTGCGATAAATCGGCCACCAGGAGCCGGTGCTGATCGCCCGGCAGTTCGGCCAGCATCTCGCGCAGCCTGTCCTCCCGCCGCGCAACACCCGTCACCGCATAGCCCTGCCGCGCAAGTTGCCGGGCGAACTCCCGGCCGATCCCGGAACTGGCGCCCGTTACCAGGGCCTGCCTAGCCACCTGTCGTCGATTCCGGCGCGCGGGCCGCAGCGTACTCCGATATCGCCTCCGCGCGGGCGCGCTGCACCAACAGCCACATACCCCCTATCGCCGCGGCAGGACTCAACACCGACCATTGCAGGTTCAGGCCCACCCACTTCAGCCAGAAGCCCCAGGCGCCGTCTTCCAGGTTGCGATAGTCCACCAGAATTTCCCCGAGGTAGATCACCGCCGTATTGCCGTAGAAGGCGCCCCAGTTGGCCAGTACGGCAATGCCTACCGCGGTTTTGTAGTACTTCCCTTTGGAAAGAAGGTAGGCAGCGAGAATCTGGAAAAAGCCGGAGTGCGAGAGCATCGCCTCGTGAGCGAGTTGCGCCTCGTGCGGACGCATGTAGCGGGTATCGGCAACCGCGTACAGCCACCACGGCCAGAACACCAGCTGGTCGGGTTGCAGCTCGGCACCCAGCTGGTAGAGGTAGGTCACCTTCATGTACACCGCCGGCAGTTCCCAGCCCAGTTGCGCACCGCCGCTGGTCAGTAGCCAGACAATCAGGAACTCGTGCCACTTTGCGGTCCAGCTGCGCTGCTCGCCCCTGTTGTCGATGAACGCAAACAACGCGGCCCAGTAGCCGATGAACAGGCTGATGGAGACGTACTTGTCTGCGGGCGACGGCTCAATGATGCCGGCCAGGATCAGCCCCCAGGCCACGCAGAATGCCCCCGGGACCATGATTGCCGAAGCGATATAAGCGCTGCGGCGAATATTGTATCCCGCGTGCGCGGGGTGCTCCCAGTCCAGCAGGGATGGGAAAGCCTGGGTTGATTGCACGTGAGTCGTCATAGGTCTGATACCTGTCGATCATGGCTGGGCGGTGGCAGCGGCGGCGCGATCGCCCCTAGTCTGACAGCAGTGTCAGATTATTGTCAAGCTGCCAGAAAGTCGATAGAGTCATGGTCAGCCACTGCGGCCGCAGTGGCTCCCCGCTGACACAGCCAGAAGAGAGTGCTCCGTTGATGACCGCTGCAACGCAACAGCGCAAGCGCCGCCCGGGACAGGTCGAGCAGCGCAACCGAATTCTGGCTGCTGCTGTCGACGTGTTCGGCATCAAGGGCAGCAAAGCCGTTTCGGTGTCGGATGTCTGCAAGCGCGCAGAGGTGTCCCGGGATACCTTCTATCGCTGTTTTGCAGACAAGGATGCGCTGATAACCGCGCTGTACCAGACCTCGGTGAACGACCACATTGAAGCCGTGCTCAACGCCTCTGACCTGGATTACAGCGACAGGGCGTGGCTGGATCGCGCCTTCGATGAAACCATCGATGCCATTCTGCGCCGACATCAGGTCGCACAGTTCCTGTTTGTCGAATCTGCGGATCCGGGCTCGCACGCCCACCGGGTTGTCCATGCCGCGTTTAACAGGGCGGCGCGGCGAATGCAGCGCTGGAGCAGGCAGGTGTATGGCGAGGCGCCATCGCGTGAGTACTTCATCGCGTTACTGGTTGCCGCGCAATGGCTGGTTCACAATGCGATACTTTCGGGAATGAGACCGCGCGACGTGGCAAAAGCGAAGGACGTGTCCAGGCAATTGTTTCATGCGGCGTTTTCCGGCGAGCGCGGGTGAGCATGATTGTCGATGTCGCGACATACCTCGCAAGCCCACCGGAGGTCATCGAGCGCCAGCTGAGAACACCGCGCCTGCTCATTTTCGTCGCCTCGCCCCTGGTCAGGTTTGTGCCCTGCGGGGGTGCATCACTGCCGCAGGCGTGGGAGTCGAAAACCTACTGGGTTTCCTTGCGCCTGTTCGGCTGCATCCCGCTTGGCAGGCAGGCCATTGTTATCTCGTTTCCCGAGTCGCCGCTCGCATTCAGCATGCGCGATAGCGGGCAAAGCCGGCTGATCAGGACCTGGGATCATATGATCACGCTGGAGGCTTCGGGTGCGGGAACCGTCTACCGCGATCGCGTAACCATCAGCGCCGGGGTATTCACGGTGTTCGTCTGGGCGTTCGCGCAGGTTTTCTATCGGCACCGCCAGCGACGCTGGCGGCAACTGGTAGCGAGCGGGTTTGATTACGGGGCGACGTAGCCATGTCGAGCGGCCCTGTGGGTAAAGTCCCGGGCGACTGATCCCCTGACCACCGGGCGCCCGTATAGTGTTAACCGGATCCACCGAGGAGGAAATACCGTGCTCATTCGCTTTCTGACTGTTCTGCTTTCCCTGGGGTTGGCCGCCGGCGCCGCACGGGCCAGCCTGCCTTTCAACGTCGAGGCGATCGCCACGTTCAACAAACCCTGGTCACTGGCGTTTTTGCCGGATGGCCGCATGCTGGTGACCGAGAAGGCCGGCAGGCTGTTGCTGGTCACGCAAAACGGCGACGCGGAGGCGGTGGCCGGCGTGCCGGAAGTGGATTACGGCGGACAGGGCGGGCTGGGTGACGTCGTGCTGCACCCCGAGTTTGCGCACAACGGGCTGGTGTATCTCAGCTACGCGGAAGCCGGCACGGGCGACACACGGGGCGCGGCCGTGGCCCGGGGCAGGCTGGATCTTGCGATGAGCGCTCCGGTACTGAAAGAGGTCGAAGTCATCTGGCGCCAGTACCCGAAAGTGCTGGGCCGCGGCCACTACGGACACCGCTTGCTGTTCGATGAGGCGGGCTTCCTGTGGATTTCCTCGGGTGATCGACAGAAGTTCACCCCCGCGCAGGACATGCAGGCCAACCTCGGTAAGTTGCTGCGCCTGCACGATGACGGCAGCATTCCCCGTGATAATCCGTTCGTCGACTATATCAAGCGTGATCCGCTGGTGGACGACGAGGCGGTCTACGGCCAGTTCTGGGCTGTGGGCCTGCGCAACCCGCTTGGTATCGCCTTCGATCTGCAGGGTCGCCTGTGGGAGATCGAAATGGGCCCCGCGGGCGGTGACGAACTGAATGTGATTGAACGCGGCGCCAACTATGGTTATCCGCTGGTCTCGAATGGTGACCATTACGACGGGCGCGAGATTCCCGACCACGCGACGCGGCCTGAATTTGTCCCGCCCAGAATCACCTGGACGCCGGTGATCTCACCGGCAGACCTGATGGTATACCGCGGCGATGCCTTCACGGGGTGGCGCGGCAACGCGCTGGCCGCCGGTCTCTCGTCTCAGTCGATTGTGCGCATCGCCCTGGAGGCAGACGGCGCTGCGCGTGAGCTGGAACGCTTTGCGATGGGTGCGCGCATCCGCAGCCTGGAAGAGGGCCCCGGCGGCGCCATCTGGGTGCTCGAAGACGAGCGCGATGACAGTCGCGGCCGCCTGCTGAAATTGACCCCCAACGAGTGAGGCCGCGACGGACCGGCGTTCAGTCATTTCGGCCGGACTTGCGTTGAATGAGTCCGGCCGATCACAGATTATTCAACCATCATGCACCGAAACCTCCCACTGGAGGGGCAGCATTGGTGCGCTTTCGCTTGAAGCCTGCGTACCTGTTTTGAGCCTGATGGCCCTGGCATCCGGTGAATCCGCCGCGGGGCAGTCGTTTTTCCCGTATACGTACCCCTCGGCATATTTATTGCCGGCCGATGTTCAGCGCTGCGCCAGCGTGTCACGCGGGCGTCGGCAGGCTGTGTAGACGCGGCTTGCCATGGGTCTTTAAACAACGGGAGTTCATCCATCATGACCATAGCCGGCCTGCTGGCCAGTGAATCCGATACGGCCGAGCAGCGCTCGCGCGGCTGCACACCAGTATCTGTCAGATACCGCGGGCAGACCGCTTCCGGAGGCGCGCGCGCTGCCTGCCGCCGCCTAGACCGACGAACAGCAGTTTGCCTGGGAGTGCGACGCAATCCTCAGGCGCCGGCGGGGAACTGCCGCTGTCCGATGCCTTGCAGCAGAAGGTGAAAGCCGGGGAGCCGCAACTGATCAGCTTTCAACCCATGCCCGGGGTGAAGGACACAGATTACCTCGAGTGGACGGTGTACCTGGCCGCACCCACCGGATTGTTCTTCGTTGCCGCGGACCGCGTGTACTGGTATCGCCTGCAGCCCCTCGCGGCCAACCGCCTGCAGTTGCACACCACCATGCTGGTGCATCCCGATTCAGCGCGGGCGGAAGACTACGAGCAGACGCTTGCCGCCGAGACGGCGTTGATGCGCAAGTTTCACCTTGAGGACATGGAGATGTGCAGTGCCGTGCAGTCTGGCCTGCTGTCTGCGGCCTACCGCCCGGGTCCGCTGAATGCGCTGGAGGAGCCGGTCTGGTTGTTCCAGCGGTACCTGGCACGGCAGATTGAACGGGCAAACGCTCGCCGCCCGGTTTAGCTGCCTCAGGGGGAGGGGGTGTTGGTCGCAGGCTGGTGTTGGCTCATGCAGTGAATGGCCCCGCCCTCCTGCAGAATCTCCCGACAATCGAAGCCAACGACCCGCCGGCCCGGAAAGCAGCCCTGGAGTACCTCAATGGCATGTGCGTCGCTCGTCGGCTGCCCATAGGTCGGCACGATAACGCCGTCGTTGACGAGCAGGTAATTCATATAGCTCGCCGCGAGGCGCTCATCATTCAGGTAGACCGGCTCGGGAATCGGTATCTCGACAAGTTTGAAAGGCTGTCCGTCAAGCGTGCGGAAGCGGCGCGCGCGTTCGAGGTTCTCAGCCAGCACCGGGTAGTTCGCATCCTGCTGATGCGCGCTCGCCAGCAGAATGCCGTCGCGTTCGAAGAAGCGCGCCAGGTTGTCTATGTGGCCGTCGGTGTCGTCGCCGATCAGGCCGTCCCCGAGCCAGAGTACCTGCTGCGCGTTCAGGTGCTGTTCGAGCAGGGCTTCCATGGACCGGCGATCCATCGGGCCGTTGCGGTTAGGATTCAACAGCACCGCTTCCGTGGTGAGAATCTGGCCCGCGCCGTTGCTTTCGATGCCGCCGCCCTCGATCACCGCATCCACGGGAAACCGGGAGAACCCGAGCTGTTCGGCGATCCACCGGGAGGCAGCGTTATCGCGGGCCTGCAGCGGAAACTTGTCGCCCCAGGCGTTGTAGCGCCAGTCGGAAATCGCGAGTTCATCGCCCCCGGCGCTCAACAGGAACAGCGGGCCGAAATCGCGAATCCAGACATCGTCGGTCTCAAAATCGAAAAACCTCACGCCGCTGGAGTCACCCGCCCGCTGCAGGCGTTCGCGCACCGCCGGTTGCGCGCGCAGTGGGCAAAGCAGGTGCACCGGCTGGAACCGGGAAACCAGTACATACAGTTCGCACAGGCTTTGCTGTACCGTGGCAAGCGACGCCGGCCAGAGATCCTCCCGCGTCGGCCAGGCAAACCACACTGCGGATTGCGGTTCCCACTCCGCGGGAAACCGGTAGCCCGTGCCCTTCGCATCGCTGTCCATACTGTGCCGTCCCGCTATCTAATCGAGCATTCGCTGGGTAATGCCCGCAAAGCTGTCGATGCGACGATCACGAAAGAAGGGCCAGATGCGACGCATGGATTCCAGTGCCTGTAGGTCGCAATCCGCGGTCAGGATCGTTTCTTTGTTGACCGGCGCCCGTGCCACGACCTGGCCGTAGAAATCAGACACGAAGGACTGGCCCCAGAACTCGGTGTCACCTTCCATACCCACGCGATTTGTCGCTGCTACATAGCAGCCGTTCGCCACCGCATGCCCGCGCTGCACGGTTTCCCAGGCGCTGTGCTGGGCTTCACCCAGCTCGGCTTTCTCCTCAGGCAGCCAGCCGATGGCGGTGGGATAAAATAGAATTTCAGCGCCGGCGAGCGCTGCCAGGCGCGCGGCTTCGGGATACCACTGGTCCCAGCAGATGAGCACGCCGATCTTGCCGAAGCGCGTGTCCCACACGGGGTAGCCCAGGTCGCCGGGTGTGAAGTAGAACTTCTCCTCGAAGCCCGGATCCTGCGGTATGTGCATTTTTCGGTACTTGCCCAGGTAACTGCCGTCGGCATCCAGCACCGCCGCAGTGTTGTGATACACGCCCGGCCCGCGCCGCTCGAACAGCGATGCGATGATCACCACGCCCAGCTCGCCTGCCACTGCGCCCAGGGCGTCCGTCGTTGCGCCCGGTACCGGCTCTGCCAGGTCAAACAGGGTGGTGTCCTGCGTCCTGCAGAAGTAGGGCGTGTTGAACAGCTCCTGTGTACAGATGACTTGCGCACCCTGGCTGGCGGCCTCTCGAACACGGGCTATCGTGTAGTCGAGGTCGGCCTGTTTGGAGCCTTTTTCACTGCCCTGGATGAGCGCGATACGAACGGTGCGTTGGTGTGCAGACAAACCTGTTACCCACTCGGTGTATTGGATCGTCAGTATACGATGTTGTATGGCGGTGTATCCATGTTGCGCGATGGCGACGGGGTGACGTAAGCCGCCGCCGGGTGGTTTCACTGCGTCGAGCGTCTGTATGCCCGTGGGCCAAGGATACGCCAGCGCCGTGCGTGTCGAGATAAGCTGCCTAATACCGAAATTTGGGGGTGAAAGCAGATGCTGTAATCGATAAGAATAGTTGCAGCGGTTTGCGCGTGGGGCAACCGGAGTGCCGTCGGTTCGCAATACGGGGTCGTCGTGACTCGCGCGGACGCAAATAAAACGCCACAGATCAACAGGAATCTATGAAACGGGTAGTCGGGCAGCCGCTTTCCAGCGGGCGGCCGAGGAAACAGCAACGTCGCAGTCGGTTCACCCGATTTTTCACCAATGCGCTGATCATCAGCACGCTCGCGCTTGTGCTGCTGCTGGTCGGAGGCATTGTATGGGTGGTGCTGGAACTGCGCTCGAACGCCAACCAGGGGCGCATCCTCGCGGAGTTCTCTTCGCTCATCAGTTACCGTGTGGAGCCTGGCCCGAACCCGAATAGCCTGCCGCCGGATCGCGGCCCGCATGACGTGCGGCTTGGTTATGCGCTGCTGCCTTCGATTCAGGAGCGCATGCAGGACGCGGGTTTTGACATTGCGCAGCAGGGCAGGCTGTCGCGACGCCATGAGGAACTGGTGACACGCGGCGTGTACTACATCTACCGGGAAAAAGCGCAGGCTGGCCTGGAATTGCTGGACCAGAACGGGCAGCCGCTGCATCGCTCGCGCTATCCGCGCCAGATTTACGAGCATTTTGACGAGGTGCCCGATCTGGTGTTGCGCACCGTCAGTTTCATCGAAGACCGGGAGTTGCTGGACTTCTCGCACCCCTACCGCAACCCGGTCATAGACTGGGAGCGCCTGGCGCGGGCGGTGGTATTGCAGGCGCTGAAATCGGCCGGGCTGTCCGATCGCTCCATCGGCGCCAGCACCGTGGCCACCCAGCTTGAAAAGCTTCAGCACACGCCTGGGGGAATCACGCACAACGCCGCCGACAAGGCGCGACAGATGGTGTCTGCGGTACTGCGTGCCTACCAGGATGGGCCGGACACGCTGCAGGCAAGGCGGCGCCTGGCGCTGGCCTACCTGAATTCGCTGCCGCTCGCCGCGCGCGCGGGGTTCGGCGAAGTGAACGGGCTTGCCGATGGAATTACCGTCTGGTACGGCGGCGATTTCGCTCGCATGAACGCCGTGCTGGCAGACGACGATGCGCCGCTGGAATTGCGCGCACTGTATTTCAAGCAGGTATTGAGCCTGGTGCTGGCGATTCGGCGACCGGCCCTGTATCTCGCCAATGATCGCACCCGCCTGGACGCGCTCACCAACAGTTACCTTCGCGTGATGGCCGCAGAGCAATATATCCCCGCCGACCTGGCCCAGGCGGCACTGGCGACCACCCTGCAACGCAACAGCACCGGTATCCCGGGCAGGAA
>JAWKZK010000002.1:0-302219 GCA_041396005.1 Halioglobus sp. | reverse complement strand
GTGTCGCGCATGCGCGAGGGCCAGGAGAAAATCTATTACGTGGTTGCAGAGAGCTTCAAAACAGCCAGGAGCAGCCCGCATCTGGAAGTCTTCCGGAAAAAAGGCATAGAGGTATTGCTGCTGTCTGATCGCGTGGACGACTGGCTGATGAATCACTTGCAAGAGTTTGATGGCAAAGCCTTGCAGGATGTGGCGCGCGGACAGTTGGATCTTGCAGTGGACAGCGAGGAAGACAAGGCGGAGCAGGAAAAGGTCGCAAAAGAATCGGAAGCCCTGATTGAGCGTCTGAGTGGCGTGCTGAAGGATCGCGTGAGCGAAGTTCGCGCCACGCATCGCCTCACAGACAGCGTTGCCTGCCTGGTGGTGGGAGAGTTTGATATGGGTGCGCAGATGCGTCGTATCATGGAGGCCGCGGGACAGCCGGTGCCCGACAGCAAGCCGATCCTGGAGATCAACCCGGGGCATCCTTTGTCGAAGATGCTTGACGGGGAGCAGGACGAGGAGCGCTTTGCCGACCTCGCCAGCGTTATCTTCGACCAGGCAAGCCTGGCCGAGGGTGGTCAACTGGAAGACCCGGCGGCCTATGTGGCGCGCCTCAACAAACTGCTGATGCAACTCGGGCAGGGCTGAGCCACGGCGCGACAATGGTTCTGGCCGGCCACTGCCATAGGCTGCGTCAGTAGCAGCCCGCCCGGGTACGGGGTAGATTGGAGTGGTATGATGCGGTATCCGCAGCGTTCAGGGTATTGGGCTTGCTTCTAACGGTATTCAGGCATGGTGAGGCGGGCGACGCCGCGAGCGATTATGCGCGCATGCTCACGGCAACTGGCGAGCAGGCCGTTGCCCATGCCGCAGGGTCTCTGCAGCAGGCCTGTCGGTCGCGCGAACTGCCTTCGCCGGATGCCGTGTGCAGCAGCCCCTGGATACGCACCATGGCCACAGCCGACATTCTTTCGAGCGTCATGGGCATGGCCCTCGCCGATGTTGAACCGGCGCTCCAGCCGGGTGCGTCACCGTCCGGGGTGGACAAGTTTCTGGCGGCACGCTTAGCGGCGCGCGGAGAGCCTGCACACCTGCTGGTGGTGTCGCACCAGCCGCTTGTATCGCGTCTGGTGGACTACTGGTCGGATACAGCGGGGCAGGTGCCGCCACTGACCCCCGCGGCTTTTGCCACGCTGGCATTAGATGTGCCGGCCCGCGGAGGCGGGCGGCTCCTGTTCTGGGCACTGCCCCCGCTGTTCGAGATCAGCGCGTGAGGGGCAGCGACGGCACTCCCCTCGGCTGGCAGGTCAACGGCCTGCATCTGGCGGGGCTGGCCTGGGGCGAGCAGGGGCAGAGGCCGGTGCTGGCCCTGCATGGCTGGCTGGACAACGCTGCGAGCTTCACTCTGCTGGCACCGCGCCTGACAGGTTGCCACGTGGTGGCTCTCGATCTGACTGGTCACGGCCGAAGCGATCATCGCTCGGCCGATGCCAGTTACCAGATATGGGATGATTTGCCTGAGATTCTCGGCGTGATGGACGCGCTGGGCTGGGAGCAGTGCGATGTCATCGGGCATTCTCGCGGGGCGATCATCGCCGGGCTGCTGGCAGCTGCATTTCCCGAGCGCGTCGCCCATCTGGTGATGCTGGACGCGGTGTCACCGGAAGCGATAGCGGACGAGGACGTCGTCGTGCAGCTGCGCCGCGCCCTGCTCGACAAGCAACGTCTCGGCGCTCGCGAAGCGAAAATTTTCGCCAGCGTCGAAGAGGCGGTGCAAAGCCGGGCGTCGAGAGGCCTGCCGCCTGCCGCTGCGCGCCTGCTGGTGATGCGCAACCAGCGTCGTTGCAAGGGGGGTGTAACCTGGACAACAGACGCACGCCTGCACGGCGCCTCGGCGGTAAAATTGACTGGCGTGCAGATTCGGGCAGTATTGGAGGCGCTGACCATGCCGGTACTCCTGTTGCTTGCGGCGGACACCCGGGCGGACTACCAGGAGTATCTTGCGGAACATGCGCGTAGCCACATTCGCGATATCCGCATACGCAGGATCACTGGAGGGCATCACTTCCATATGGAGAAAGGCGCGGCGGATGCAGCGCAGGCGATCAACAAGTTTTTGGGCATAGAGCGCGAGGTGACATGATTCCACGCTGGATAAGAACCTTCTCCGCGGCAGCGTTTTTTATAACGCACGCGGCGCAGGCAGTAACAACGCCCGAGGCGCTGGTAACGGCCCTCGATAATTACCCGCATGCGGTACAGAAGGATCTCGAGGAGTCGGATGTGATCGATCACGAGATCGGTCTGGGCGCGATACAGAAATTCAGCGGAGCCTGGCAGTTTGAAAAAAGCGAGCGTGTTTCGGGGCATCTCTCCCGCTACACCTGGCAGATTATCGACGGGTTCTCGTCCAACGAGGTGATGAACGAGTTTATCGGCAAGCTGCTGCAGATCGAAGGCAGCAAAAAGTTGTTCAGTTGCGATGGCCGCTCCTGCGGGCACGCCGCCCAGTGGGCGAACAAGGTATTCAACCAACGCATCCTGTATGGGCGGCAAGACCTGCAGCGCTACCGGGTGTTCTCGATTAGCGGCGACCCGGAGTATCGCCTGGTGGTATATTCAGGCTCGCGTACCAGTGACCGTCATTATCTGCACATAGACTTGCTGCGTTTGTCGGCAGGCGACGACGACGGCACTGCCGAGGCGCTGGATGCGGTTGCATCCGCCGAGTAGGCCGTCTGTCGGGTTAGCGCTTCATTTGCAGCAGAGACAGGAACTCGTCACGGGTTTTCTGTTCGTTGCGAAACGTTCCGAGCATGGCAGACGTTTTCATCAGAGAGTTCTGCTTTTCAACGCCACGCATCATCATGCACATATGTTGAGCCTCAATGATCACCCCAACCCCCTGTGCGTTGGTCACCTGCATGATCGTTTCGGCAATTTGTGAGGTGAGCGCCTCCTGAATCTGCAGGCGCCGCGCAAACACGTCCACGATGCGCGCGACTTTTGACAGCCCGAGTACCTGCCCTGTGGGAATGTAGGCCACATGGCACTTGCCGATGAACGGCAGCATGTGGTGTTCACAGAGTGAGTAGAGTTCCACGTCCTGCACAAGGATCATTTCGCTGGATTCGGACGGGAACAGTGCGTCGTTGACTACGTCCTCCACAGACTGCCCGTAGCCCACGCGTGAGAAACTGAAACGCGGCTGCTGCGCGCTTGGGGGTGTCCACGAGGCCGGGCCGCGTCAGATCTTCACCCACTGCCCGGATGATTTCTGCCCAGTGCTGTTCCATGGAAGTGACCTCTTGGTGTGTGACGAGAAAGCGCCTGCCAGCATGCAGGTTTGCCCGCTGAGGCCGCGGTGCGATAGTAGCAATCTGCCCTATGCAAGGCAATTCGGGGCCCCAGGGCAAGCACCGCCAGCGCCCGCTTGAGAGGCGGACACCGCGCATTCCCTGTGGATAGCCGTCTCCGGCGGGCGGGGTATTACGCGGTGATAGCATGATCCGCTACACTGCGCCGCTATGACCACCGAACCATTGATTCTTGCGCAGCCGGTTACCGTCGCCAGCGCTCTCAACGCCGCCAGCCTCGCGCTGGAACAGGCCGGTGTCTGCTTCGGGCACGGCACCGACAATCCCTGGGATGAAGCGGTGCAACTGGTGCTGGCCATTGCCGGCCTGCCGCCAGACGCCGACAACTCGGTGCTCGACATGCCTCTGGATACGTTGCAGGTGCGGCAGTTGCAGGCACTGCTGGGGCGCAGGATAGATGGACGGGTTCCGCTGCCGTACCTGCTCGGCCGGGCCTGGTTCGCCGGTCTCGAATTTCGCTGCGACGAGCGGGCACTGGTGCCGCGCTCGCCCCTGGCGGAGCTTATCCTGGAGCAATTCGCGCCCTGGTATTGCGGGCCGCCGCCCCGGCGGATACTTGATCTCTGTTGCGGTGGTGGCTGCATCGGGCTTGCCACAGCCTATTATTGTCCCGATGTGCAGGTGGATCTGGCCGATGTCGACGCCGCGGCGCTGGATCTTGCGCAGGAAAATACGCGTCTACACGATCTTGAGGCGCGTGTGCGTATTGTGCCTACGGACGTTTTCTCCGCTCTCGCAGGGGAACGCTACGACATTATTCTGTGCAATCCTCCCTATGTGGATGCGCAGGATCTTGCAGACATGCCCGCCGAGTACCGCGCCGAGCCGGCCCTCGGGCTGGGCTCGGGGCAGGACGGCCTGGACCTCACCCGGCGTATCCTGGCCGAAGCCGGGCAGCATCTGGAGTCGCACGGATTACTGTTTCTGGAGGTCGGCAACAGTGCGCAGGCGCTGGAAGCGGCGTTCCCCGATGTGCCGTTTACCTGGGTGGAGTTTGCCCGGGGTGGCCACGGGGTGTTCGCGCTGACCGCCACAGAATGGCAAGATTACAGCGCAAGCTGGGGTCGATCCGCCGTATAATCAAGCGCTTTATCTGCGCATAATGAGAGCGTCATGGCGGGCAATAGCATAGGCAAACTGTTTACGGTCACCAGCTTTGGCGAGAGCCACGGGCCTGCGCTGGGCTGCATTGTGGATGGCTGTCCTCCCGGCCTGCCGTTGGATAGCGCGGATCTGCAGCGAGACCTTGATCGACGCAAGCCCGGCACTTCGCGCTTCACCACGCAGCGCCGCGAGGCGGACGAGGTGCGGATTCTCTCGGGCGTGTTCGAGGGTGTGACCACCGGCACGTCGATCGGCCTGCTGATTGAAAACACCGACCAGCGTTCCAAGGACTACTCCAACATCCAGAATACCTTCCGCCCGGCCCACGCCGACTACACCTACCAGCAGAAGTACGGCCTGCGCGACTACCGGGGCGGCGGGCGCTCTTCGGCCCGCGAAACCGCGATGCGGGTGGCGGCCGGCGCCATTGCCAAGAAATTTCTCGGCAGCCGCTACGGTATCCAGGTGCGAGGCTACCTCTCTCAGCTCGGGCCTATAGTCGCCTCGACACTCGACTGGGACGTGGTCGAAACCAATCCGTTCTTCTGCCCGGACAGTGAGAAAGTGCCGGAGATGGAAGCCTTCATGGCCGATCTCAACAAGCGTGGAGACTCCATTGGCGCACGCATCAATGTAGTGGCCAGCGGCGTGCCCCCGGGCCTGGGGGAGCCGGTATTCGATCGTCTGGATGCTGATATCGCCGGCGCGATGATGGGTATCAATGCCGTCAAGGGCGTGGAGATCGGCGCGGGATTCGCGTCGATTTCACAGCATGGCAGTGAACACCGGGATCTGCTCACGCCCGCCGGGTTCATCGGCAATAACGCCGGCGGGGTGCTGGGCGGCATCTCGAGCGGGCAGGATATTACCGTGAGCCTGGCGCTCAAGCCCACCTCCAGCATTCGCCAGCCCGGCGCCTCGATCGACACGGCCGGGAACCCTGTCGACGTGGCAACGCACGGGCGGCACGACCCCTGTGTGGGCATCAGGGCAACGCCTATCGCGGAGGCCATGCTGGCGATCGTGCTGATGGACCATATGCTGCGGCACCGCGCGCAGAACATGGATGTGCGCAGCGGGACGCCGGTTATTCCTGCCAGCGCGCCGGGAGACGGACAGGACCGCCGGTGAGCGGGGCGAATCGCCGCTACTATCGCTCCATTCTCCTTGGCGTGGCCGCGATGGCGGCGCTTGTCTGGGCGGCCATGGATCAGTTTGGTATTTCACGCCGGGAAATCGGCGTATCGCTGCTGGGTATCCTGGTGGCCGTGGCGGGCATTATCGTGCTTGCCGGCGTGTGCGCCGCACTATGGATAGGGCTCCGCAGGCTGCTGCGCGGCGATGCAGAGCACTGACGCGGTGACTGTTGGCTGCGTCTCAGTAGTGTCCTACTGCAGGTCGATATCCAGCGCCATGTGATTGGCGATCTCCGCCAGGGACTCCTGGAGGTCGAGGAGATCGGTGGCCTCGGGAATGGTCGCCACGATGTCCGCCTGGAACAGGAGTTCGGCGCTCATGGGTGCGCTGCTGACGCCGCTTTCCATCTCCACCACGTTGATGCTCCGGGTGCTCAGCGCGTGTGCGATTTCGCGCACGATGCCCGGCCGGTCCGGGCCGATAACGCTGAGGTGTATATCGCGGCCGACCCGCTCGACCCTGGCGGGTTCATCGATCCTGGTCACGCGAACGCTCAGGCCCGAGGTGGCCAGGTCCTTCAGCGCGGTTTCCAGCGCAGGCCCGTGCTCATCCGGCAGTGATACGCGCACCAGGCCGGTAAACTTGCCGCCAAGCTGTGCCAGCCGACTTTCCAGCCAGTTGCCGCCGTTGGCTTCGATGCTTGCGGAGAGCGCTTCCACCAGGCCCGGGCGGTCGTCGCCGATAAAGGTGACAATGTATGAGGTTTGCATGGAAGGCACTGCTCTCCACAAGGACGATCGGAGCCCGTATAGTAACGCGCATGAGCGCCTGGCTGAAGGAGTGTTCGTCATACATGCCCGAGTATGTGGAGGTACCCTACCAACGTCTGCCACAGGCCGTGTTTCGCGCGCTGCTGGAAGAGTATGTAACGCGCGATGGCACGGACTACGGCGCGCAGGAACTGTCGTTGGCCGAAAAAGTACAGCGGCTTGAGTCCCAGGTCGCACGGGCCGACGTTCGTCTGCTATACGACGCCCAGAGCGAGCAGTGGGACCTGGTGAGCGCCGACGCCGCGGCGCTGCTACTGGAAGAGTAAGGGCGTTGCCGATGCACGTGGATGCCGACCACCATCTGGATGCCTGCGGGCTGTACTGTCCCGAGCCGGTCATGTTGCTGCACAACAGCCTGCGCGACATGGCCGTCGGCGAGACGCTGGAAGTGCTCGCGACGGATCCCTCCACCGTGCGCGATATCCCGAAGTTCTGTCTGTTCCTCGGTCACGAGCTGCTCGTGCAGACACAGGACGCGGCCATCTATCGCTATGTCCTGCGTAAAGGTGACGCCGGGTGAAACAGCTGTCGCGCGAATATCGCAGGGAGAGCGCGGATCCGGCACCGACCATGACGCGGGCGCAGGCGTTTTACAGCGCCCGCCTGGAGCATGTGTTCGACAACTGCTTCGGCGCGCGCTATCACACACGACTGGTGGGCGGCGCGCCCGAACCCAGCTACCAGCCAGCCAGCGCCACGCAAAGGGAACATCGACTCCATTACCGCGAGGATTTCTTCGCCAGCGCGCTGCATGAAACCGCACACTGGTGTATTGCCGGCGCCGTGCGGCGAACGCTTGCGGACTTCGGCTACTGGTATGCTGCCGATGGTCGCGGCCCCGAGGCGCAGCGTGCGTTCGAGGCGGTCGAGGACAAACCACAAGCGCTCGAGTGGTTTTTCTCGCGTGCCTGTGGGTTTCGTTTCCGGCTCAGCGTGGACAACCTTGATCTGCAGCACGGTAGCCTGCCGGACACGAGGCGCTTCGCGCAGCGCGTGCTGGCGCAGGCGCGGCGCTGGCAGGTCGCGGGGCTGCCGCCGCGTGCGGAGTGCTTTTATCGCGCGCTTTGCGCGGAGTTCGGGACGGTCGTCATGCCCGGCCAGCTGGAATTATCGCTCGCGGATCTCGACTGATGCAGGCTCGCCGCGCCTGGCTGATCGATGCCAGCATCTACATTTTTCGCGCCTGGTTCTCACTGCCTGACCGCTGGCATTCACCCTGCGGCCAG
Organism: Halioglobus sp.; assembly: GCA_041396005.1. Classification (GTDB taxonomy): domain Bacteria; phylum Pseudomonadota; class Gammaproteobacteria; order Pseudomonadales; family Halieaceae; genus Marimicrobium. Next base: position 294,563 of record JAWKZK010000002.1, on the reverse strand, counting down.
CCCCTGCAGGCGGTGTACGGCTACGCCGGATTCCTCGCGGACTTCCTGCGGCAAACCGCAAGCCCGGACTGCTGCGCCGCTGCTTCTGACGAGAGTCTGCACAGCAATTACCGCAACGATATCTACCCCGGTTACAAGAGCAGCCGCGAATTGCCCGACGAGGCGCTGGCGTTTCAGCTCGCGGCCTGTCGCGAGTTGACGGCGCTGCTCGGCATACCCAGCTTTGGCGGCGATCGTTACGAAGCGGACGACTACCTGCAGTCTCGCACGCGTGTGTCGCGAGAATGGTTGCGCCGTGACGGTCGTGACGCGCGACAAGGATCTGGCAACTGATTGTCGGCGAACAGGACAACTGGTGGGATTTTGCCCAGGGCGAGTTGTTGGACGCCGGAACATTCAATGCCCGCTTCGGGGTGCGCCCGGCGCAGTTTGCCGACTATCTTGCTCTGGTGGGTGACCCCGTGGACGACATACCCGGCGTGCCCGGTGTCGGCGCAAAAACCGCGCCCGCTGCTTCAGTCTTTCGGCAGTCTGGATGCGCTGGCCAAGGGCCTGGGCGTGTGCCCGACCTTGAAATGCGCGGCGCGGCCGGCCTGGCGAAACGGCTCCAGGCGCACTGGCCCCAGGTACTTCTGGCGCGCCAGCTCACGGGGTTACATGAGCAGGTTCCGGAGGTTGTCGCTGTGCCGGGCTTCGTGTTGCAGTCTTCGAATATTGAAGCGGCGATAGCGTTTCTTGATGAGTTGGGCATCGGTGAGCCGCTGGCAGCTCGCCCGGCAGCTACCCCTGCGGGAGGGCAGCGCGTGACGCCGCTGGTACTGGCAGATGAAAACATACCTGGCGTGCAGGCTTGCCTGGGGCCGCGGTTTCGCGTGGAGCATTTTGAGGGCCGCAGGCTCACGCCGGATCGATTGGCCGGCGCGGATGCATTGCTGGTGCGATCGGTGACGCGGGTGAATGCGACGCTGCTTTGAGGGCAGCGCCCTGCGGTTTGTCGGCACGGCCACCAGCGGTATGGATCATATCGACCGCGACTATCTGCGCACCCGCGGCATTGCGTTCGCGCATGCTCCGGGCGCCAACGCCAATTCCGTTGTCGAGTATGTATTGGCCGCTATCGCCCACTGCGACGATTTTCTGGAACGCCTGCTCGCCGGGGGTCGTGTCGGTGTGGTGGGGTACGGGCACATCGGCCAGGCCCTCGCAGTCAGACTGCAGGCGCTGGGCATCGACCGCGTGGTGTACGACCCTGGCTGGCGGCCGACGCCATACCGCGCGCGGCCGACCTTGCCAGCGTATTGGCCTGCGATGTCGTTTCCCTGCACTGTGAACTGACCGACAGGACTCCCTGGCCGAGCAAACACCTGATTGGCAGCGCCGGCTTCTGGCGATGACTCGCCAAGTCTGCTGATTAACGCCAGTCGCGGTGCCGTGGTGGACAATCCGGCACTGCTGGACCATCTGCTGGCGCATACCGCTGGGCCACGGAGTTGTGCTGGACGTGTGGGAAGGGGAACCGGCCATCGACACGGCACTACTCGAACACGTTTGTCTGGGCACGGCACATATCGCCGGCTACAGTTCGATGGCAAACTGCTGGCCACGCGGTTGCTGTGCGCTGCGCTCAGAGCGCAACTGCCGGATGCGCCGCCATGCAGTGAGCCCGCTGCGCAGAGCCTGCAGGAGGCGGCCCTAACGTCCTCTGAAGCCCGTATCCTGCGCCTGCCTTCAGGCCTGAGTGGTGCATCGCTGGTACGTTTTCTGCTGCGTGAGCGATACGATATCAAGCAGGATGATGCATGGCTGCGCGCGGCTGCGATCGCGTCGGGCGCGGCCGGCATTGGCAGGCACTTTGACGCCTTGCGCCGGGATTACAGGCAACGTCGGGAGCTTGCCGGAAGCCGGGTGAGCGGCGGTCAATTGTGCGCCGAGGATGCGGCGCTGGTACGCGCACTGGGTTGCGAGTACCGGAGTGAACCCGAGTGAGCGATCAACGTTTGCATGTCGGGTTGCTGGTCAATCCACTGGCGGGGCTGGGCGGTAGCCTGGCACTCAAAGGCAGCGACGGAGAGGCCATGCGAGAGATAGCGCGTCAGCTGCCCGCAGCCGAACGGGGGCGCGCCGCCCGGCGCACGCAGCGCGCACTCGCGGCCATGGGAGAGGCCGCTCAAGCTGTGCGCTTTTCGACCTGGCCGGGCGATATGGGCGAGGCTGTCCTGGCGGGCTGTGGCCTGCCCGCCGTCGTACCGCGCTCGACAGCGGCGTCGCCCAGGGAAGCCTCTGCCGGGCCGGCAGGCGTGGCTGTCACGCTCACCAGCGCGGAAGATACGCGAGCCGCAGCACGCGCTCTGCAGGCGGCGGGGGTGGATATCCTGGTGTTCGCCGGCGGTGATGGCACGGCGCGTGACGTGCTGGACGCGCTCGGTACCTCGCTGCCTGTTCTGGGCATCCCCGCCGGGGTGAAGATGCACTCCGGCGTGTTCGCGGTATCGCCCGAGGCGGCGGGCGCGGTGTTGATGCAACTGGCGCAGGGTAACCTGGTTAATCTGACGCGCGCGGAAGTGCGCGATATCGATGAAGAGGCGTTTCGTGGAAATGTCGTGCGCAGTCGCTTCTATGGCGAAATGCGGGTGCCCTGCGAAGGGCACTTCCTGCAACAGACCAAAGTGGGCGGGCGCGAAGACCCACAACTCGCCGCGGCGGACATCGCCGACTGGCTGGTTGAGCAATTGCAGCCGGGGCGTACGTACCTGGTTGGTCCCGGGTCCACGACAGCGGCTGTCATGGCTGCGCTGGGGCTGCCGAACACGCTGTTGGGCGTGGATGTCGTGCGCGACGGTCGCGTCGTCGCCGCCGATGCGACTGCGGATACCCTGTTGCTGGAACTGGCGCGGGCACCGGGCGAGGCCAGCATCGTGGTAACAGCGATTGGTGGCCAGGGCCATGTGTTCGGGCGCGGCAACCAGCAGTTTTCACCACAGGTCATCCGCGCCGTTGGTGTTGAAAACGTGATTATCGTGGCAGCCAAATCAAAATTAGCCGGGCTGGGTGGACGACCGCTGCTGGTGGATACCAATGACCCGGAACTGGACGGGGCGCTCACCGGTTATCGCACTGTGGTGACGGGCTACAACGACCAGGTGCTGTATCGCGTGAGCATGGGCGGCCGCTAGCGTTGACCTACGGGTGGTTGTGACAGCAGGTAGGTGACGCACTTGCGAACCTGGATGCTGGAGGCGCTTTTCAATGCCTGTCGAAGTTGCGCGATATTGCTGCTTGCATAATCCGACACGCTGGGGGAGTGGGGTGGTTCGCCCGGTGGCGCAGCTAACTGCAGATCCGAGCGCGCCGCGAGCAACAGAAAAGTCTTTTGCGTCAATGTGACCTGGTCGAGAGCTTCCTGCCCGATGCTGCTTTCGAACATCAGGTAATGGTGTTCTGCCAGCCATAGCATCGTACTGAAGCAGGCCTGGAAGCGTGGATGATGCAGGCCGAACTCGTCGGGTTCATCCGGGCCGCTGATATCTTCAACATACAGGACGCTCTTGCGCGGAAACACGGCATATAAATGCTGAAAGATCCGCCCGACATCGCGGTAAAAATCTTCAATATGCAGATCTGCCATGTCGGCCTGAACCTGTAGTGACCTGAACCTGTGGAGAGCGTGTAGCGCCTAGTGTACGCTAGGGCGAAATTACCGGCCAGCGAGGACAGCGATATGCGCGATGATGAGTACTGGCGCGACAAGCTCAGCGATGAAGAGTTTTATGTCTGTCGCAAAAAGGGAACGGAGCGCCCGTTTACTGGCGAATACTGGGATTGCACCGACGAGGGGGTGTATCACTGCCGCTGCTGTGGCGAGGCGTTATTTCTCTCGGACACCAAGTTCGATGCCGGCTGCGGCTGGCCGAGTTTTTTTCAGCCCGCCAATGGCGATGTGATCGAAGAGGCGCGCGATGCCAGCCATGGCATGCTGCGTACCGAGGTGATGTGCAAGCAGTGCGGCGCGCATCTCGGGCATGTGTTTGAGGACGGCCCGAAGCCCACGGGTCTGCGCTACTGCATCAACAGCGCATCAATAAAGCTGGACAAGACGTAGCGTCGTGAAGTGTCGAGGCTTGGAGCGGGAAACCGGGTTCGAACCGGCGACCTCAACCTTGGCAAGGTTGCGCTCTACCAACTGAGCTATTCCCGCGTGCCATTGCGCTTATCCACCGCCGTGGTCTCGCCGGAGCCGGCGAGGCTGGGCGCCCCCCCACAACCTTGGCAAGGTTGCGCTCTACCAACTGAGCTATTCCCGCGTGCCATTGCGCTCGTTGAGTGGCGTCCCCTAGGGGGTTCGAACCCCTGTTACTGCCGTGAAAGGGCAGGGTCCTGGGCCACTAGACGAAGGGGACGCATCGGACTCAAACGAGTGGCGCGCATTGTAGGGAGCCGCTGTGGCTCCGTCAAGAGTCGACGGCCTTGCCTGCAGCGCCTGGATTCTCAGCGTTCGAGGGCGTGTGTTGACCGTCGGAAAGCGGTCTGCTCAGGCTGATTGCGCCACGCACCTCACCGAGCGTATAACCGGTCGCCGTGTCCTGGGGATAGCGCGCAAGCAGAGCCTTTTCTATGTCGGGATTCAGAGTCTCTCCATGGCAGAGCAGGCACAGGCCGTCGGTCACCTGTGCCTGCATGTAGCGGAAAGTGTTTTCCTCCAACCGGTGGGCGTTCATCTCGGCGGGCTGTGCGCCGCGGGCTTGCTGCGCCGCAAAATGCCGCAGCGTTTCGGCTTCCCATGCGTCTGGCTGTGCGTTGGGGTTCCGCGGTTTCAGGCTCACGCGATGAATCTGCCATCCGCTCTCGTCCTGCATCGCCCTGGCCAGCTCCGGCGCCCGTGCAGCGCACACTTCAATGGCGTTGACCGGTCCGCCCTGCTGCACCTCGTCCAGCAAAAGCGGTTTGAGTTGGCCTGCGAAACGTGCCACCACAGCCTGCGCCTCTGCGATACGTCGCTCGGGATCCGCAGGAGCGTCCGCCGAAGCGGACAAGGCTGCGATTGATGTAGCGCCAAAGAAGGTCAACGCCAGTGTCATTCTGCGGGACATAATATGTTCTCTTGTCGGAAAAAGCTGCGCTTTCACGCAGCTTCTCGGGCCTCGCCGCGCGGATGCGCGGCGCTGTCTGCAAGGAAGTCCTCCAGAAACCAGGCGGAAAACGCATGCCGTCCTTCCAGCCCGGACTTCGCGTAAATCGCGGACGCCTGCTGACGCACGGTCTTCTCCCGAGTATCGCGCACATCGGCGATCTCGCGGAAACTCAGCCCCTTGAGGAGTAGCAGGGCCACCTGCTGTTCGCTCAGGGTGAGATTCCACTGGTCGAATTCCTTCTGGATGGCTTCACTGTAGCGCTGCCGCGCCTGTGCGATTTCGCCGCTCAGGCTGACCAGATCTTCGTCCGCCTGGCTCAAATGCCGTTTCAGTCGCTGGACCTCGCGTGTCCTGAGCCGCATCTCATAGATCATGTACAGACAGGTCAGGGCGGATATCAAGACGATTCCGGCCTCCTGCATGATATGCCAGAGTGGTACGCCAAGCCCGATGTCGGTAATCACGTCCATCAGGTTCAACAACATGATGATGCCCAAAATCAGGGCGATTATCCGGTCTCTCATAATAGTCTTAAAAAACAGTGGCCTACACACGTGGTACAAGTGTACCACGGCGGTCGAACGGGGCGCATGACCCATGTCATTTAAGCATCCGGGCGCCATGCTGGACTGTGACGAGGTGATCAAGGCTGGGGTTCGGGTGAATCGGAGAATTGGCGGATGGTTGTGGCTGCTGTTGTGCTTTCGCATGCTGGCCCTGCAGGCAGTCGCCGCAGATGCGGCTGGCGTCGCTGCCAGCGGCCTCACGCTGAGCGATGGTGTGGATGCCATTGCGGCGGTGCCCTGGACCAGTGCCAGTCTGTACCAGTCGTCGTCCTGGCTGGGTTCAGTGCCCAGCCTGAGTCTGTCCTACCTCGAGAGCGAAGAATCGCTGGGCACGGATGAAACTGAAGTTGCCCTGAACCTCCCGTTGAAGTCTCCCGCGCGGCACCGCGCCGATGCGCAATTGCGCACGCTGGACGCTGAACTGTCGCAGGCGCGGGAGGAGTACCGTCGCCTGTATTTTTCGGGTTTGTTGCGTGAAGCCTTCTGGGCGTTTCGGCGTGCGGAAGTACAGTGGCAGGGTGCCATGCGCAAAGGGGCATTGCTGGAGGAACTGTTGGCACGCCAGCGCGCGCTCGCCGCCGCTGCGGTAACGCCGGCATACGCCTCGCTTATCGTGCAGCGCGAAGTGCTGAACGCACAGGCCGGTGCAGAGATTTTCGAGGGTGAGATGGCGCGCTGGCAAAGTCGCTACCGTGAGCTCACCGGCCTGCCGCTGCCCGCTGCCGCAGGCGCCGACGAGGCAACGGTGCCGGAGCAGGCGGCAGGTGCGTTTGCCCATCCGCAGCTGCGCCTGCTCGAACTGAACTGGGCACGACTGCAGGCATTACTGGCGGCGAATGCGGGCACTGCGGACAACTGGAATCTGTCGCTGGTGGGTAAGCAACTCGATGCGCCAGGACTTGAGGATCAGCAGTGGGGCGTCGCCCTTGAGGTGCCGCTGTCGGTGTTTGGTGTGGTGAATGAATCCACGCGCAGCGACTGGTCTGCAGGCTCCAGCGAATTCCAGCAGGCGCGGGATGAGGCCCTGCAATCGATTGCAGGCCGTTACTCGGCCCTGCGCGATGAGCGAGCGTCCCTGCTTCGTCAACGCCGGCTGGTGGAGCAGGCAGATGCGTTGAATGCGCGAATCGCCGAGCAGCTGGACGCATTGCATACCGGGAATGAAATAGAAAACGAGATGTGGCTGCGCAGGCGGCTGGACATCATGGACACGGCAGTCGAAATGCAGCTACTGCAGGTACGACTGGGAGAAAATGCTGCCATGCAGCGCCAGACATTGGGAGTGCCGCTATGAAGCGTGCTGTTTGCGGCCCGGGGGTTTGCCTGGCGATGGCGTTGCTGCTGATGCCGCCGTCGGGTTTGGCTATGGCGCGGGATATTTCGCTGTCCGAACTCGGTCATCTGTTACTGGAATTCGCGCCGCTGGAGGCCCGGGAGACGATACCTGGCGAGGCTGTGTGGGCGGAGGTGAAAGCGCGTCCCGGTGAAACGTATTGGGTTTACGCGCCACGCCGCGTGCATCAGGTGGTCTATCTGGCGGTGCAGGGTCAGCAGGTGGCCGCCGGCGACGCCATCGCGAGGCTGCGCGGCCCGGAGATCCATCATTGGCAGGTGGAGTACTCGCTGATTCAGGAGCAGTACCGCATGGCTGAGGCGCGCTATCGTCGTAACCTCCCGCTTTATCAGAGGAATGCACTGCCAGAGAGTCAGTGGCTGGAGATACTGGAGCGCAGACAGAACCTCCAGCTTGAGTTCGAACACATGCGCCACTTCGCGGAACTGGTGGGTCCAGCGAAAAGCGAAGACAGCTTCAGTTTGCTAGCGCCGCTTGCAGGACGCATCAGCTACTCACCCTCTGTAGACGGTATCGCCGAGGGCGCGCCGGTGGCGGCGTTCATCCCGGAGGGGGCCGAGCGCGTGCGCGCCCTGATACCGGCTAACAGGCGCGAGGCGTTGCGGGAGTTGGATCTTGGAGTCTGCTCCGTGGGTATCGATGCGGTCGCCGAAATGGTGCACGCAGGACTGGTGGAGGTGTGGACCCGGCCGCTCCCGCCGGATTGCGCGCTATTGCCCGGCGAGTCGCTCGCGGCGAGGCCGCAGTATGCAATGCGCAGCGGCTCGGGTTATGTGTACCGCGCACCCGCAAGCGCGCTCTTGGTCTGGCAGGAACAATCCTATCTTCTGGTGCGGCACGGTGAAATGCTGCAAATGCACGCAGTACATCCGGTGGCGGATACCGGTGATGTAACCCTCGTGCTGTCTTCGGCGGCACTGGATGGGCGAGAGGTGCTGCGCACCTCGGTAAGCGCCGTGCAGGGTATTCTGCTGGGCCTGGGGGGCGAGTAGGTGCTGGAAGGGCTTATTCGCTTCTCACTGATGCAACGCGTGTTCGTGCTGGCGCTGGGCGTCGCATTGTGTGCGCTGGGCTTGCGTGCCTGGCTGGCGCTGCCGATCGACGCCTTCCCGGAAATATCACCGACCCAGGTGAAGATCGTGTTAAAGGCGCCAGGCATGACCGCCGAGGAAATTGAACGCCAGGTGACGCAGCCGATCGAAACCGAACTCCTGGGTATTCCACGCCAGAGCATGCTGCGCTCCACCACAAAATACGCGATAGCCGATATCACCCTGGATTTTATCGACGGTACGGACATTTACTGGGCACGACAGCAGGTGAGTGAACGGCTGGCGGCATTGCGCGGTGCCTTGCCTGACGTGGTTGAAGGCGGCGTGGCACCGATGAGTACACCACTCAGTGAAATGTTCATGTTCACGCTCGAGAACCCGGCGCTGTCGCTTCAGGAGCGTCGCCGTTTGCTCGATTGGGAAGTACGGCCTGCACTACGTGCGGTGCCGGGTGTGGCGGACGTTAACGTGCTCGGCGGGTATGCGCGTAGCTACCAGATCACTCCTCGGCCGGTGGCAATGTCGCAGGCGGATATTACCCTTGAGACCCTGATCGCAGCAGTGCGGGAAAACAATCTGGACGTGGGACTGGGCCGTCTTGAACAAGGCAACGACACACTTATCGTGCGGGCCGAGGGTCGTTTACGCAGCGTGAATCAACTGGTGGGACTCGTGATCGCCTCGGGGCCAGACGGCACGGTTCGACTCGGTGATATCTCGGACGTGGGTATCGGACATCTCACGCGCTACGGTGCCGTGACCCGCAACGGTATTGAAACCACCGAAGCCCTGGTAATTGCCTTGAAGGACAGCAATACCGGGGAAGTCGTAGCGGGCGTGAAGCGTGCGCTGGCGGCGCTGGAGCCCACATTGCCCGCGGGCACATCGTTCAATGTGTTTTACGACAGGTCGCGCCTGATCGATACGGCGATCGGTACCCTGTCCACCGCGCTGGTGCAGGCGGTACTGCTCGTTGTCATTCTGCTGGCAGCCTTTCTTGGTGATCTGCGAGCTGCCCTGGTGGTGTCACTTGCGCTGCCGCTGGCGGCGCTGGCCACGTTTCAGATGATGTCGCTTACCGGTGTGTCGGCCAACCTCATGAGTCTCGGCGGGCTGGTGATCGCCATTGGCATGCTGGTGGATTCCTCGGTGGTCGTGGTTGAAAACATCGTTTCCCGACTGGCGGCGAATCCTGGCCTCCCACGGCTACATGTGATTCTGCGCGCAGCGCGTGAGGTGTCGTTGCCGGTGGTGTCGGGCACGCTGATTGTGCTGATCGTATTTTCACCGCTGCTGATGCTGTCGGGCCTGGAGGGTAAGCTCTTCACGCCGGTTGCTCTCACCATTGTGTTTGCCATGGTGTCCGCGCTGCTGTTGTCACTCACACTGGTGCCGATACTGGCGTCGTTGTTGATAAAGCCCCGCGAGCAGTCTACACCGCGATTCATGCGCAAACTGCAAGGGCTTTATACCGCCAGCCTTAGCGGCGTGGTGCGTAAACCACTGCCGTTGCTCGTCACGCTGGTCGTGTTGCTGGTTGTGAGCGCAGTGCTGTTTACACTGACAGGGCGCACCTTCATGCCCGTGCTCGACGAGGGCGACGTGATCGTGCAATTAGAGAAGTCACCTACGATCTCACTCGCTGCCTCAATCGCACTCGATCAGCAGGTGGAGCGGGCGCTACTGGAGAATGTGCCCGAGATTCGCCAGATCGTGTCGCGAACGGGCTCCGACGAACTGGGACTCGACCCCATGGGCCTCAACGAGACGGATATCTTCATGGAACTCGCGCCGGTTGACGAGTGGCGCAGCCGCGATAAAAGAAACCTGATCGCCGCTATCCGCGACGTGCTGGAAGGCTTCCCCGGTATCACTTACGGGTTTACCCAGCCGATACAGATGCGGGTGTCTGAAATGCTCACCGGCAGCACGGGTGATCTGTCGATCAAATTGTTCGGCCAGGATCTTCACCTGCTCGCGGAGCTGTCCGGCGCGGTGGCGGCTATCACGCGCAGGCAGCCAGGCGCGGTAGACGTGCAGGCGGCGGTGACGGAAGGTGGCAAGTTTCTTGTCATCGCCCCGGAGCCGGTGATCGCCAGGGCGCTGGGGGTTAGCGTCGAGGCGCTGGCCACTCGCCTGAAATCGCAATTGGAAGGTGTGTGGGTGTCAGACATTCTCGAGGGGCGCATGCGCACCCCGGTGATGCTGGCCACTTCCCCCGAAGACGGCAGCAGGCCCGGCACGGTGAGCGCCCTGGGTGAACGTCTTGTGCATCTCCCGGACGGCAGCGTGACGCCGTTGGGACACATCGCCGATATCGACTACCGGGAAGGGCCTTTGCTTATCGAGCGGGAGCAGGGTAACCGGTTTGCGGTTGTGACGACCAATATCGTGGGACGTGACACGGCGGGTTTCGTGGCAGAGCTTGAACAGGCCCTGCAGGCTGGCCTGCGCCTGCCTACCGGATATCGAGTTGAGTTCGGCGGCGAATTCGAAAACCAGCAGCGTGCCACGCGCAGCCTGCTGATGGTGATACCGGCGGCGTTGCTGCTCATAGTGATCATCCTGTTCGCCACGTTCCAGTCGCTGGCGCTGGCTGCACTGGTACTGGGCAATATTCCGTTCGCGTTGATGGGGGGCGTCATCGCGCTGTTTATTAGCGGCGAATACCTGTCGGTGCCGGCGTCGGTGGGCCTGATCGCGTTGCTCGGTATCGCCGTTCTAAATGGCGTGGTGATGGTCAGTTACTTCGAGCAGACACGCGGGCGACTCAATCTCAATGAGCGCGTTCTGGAGGGCGCCGCGACACGTCTGCGCCCCGTATTGATGACGGCCACCACCGCGATGTTCGGCCTGATGCCGCTGGTGTTTGCGATAGGTCCAGGTGCGGAGATCCAGAAGCCTCTCGCGATAGTGGTTATCGGCGGCCTGGTGACATCCACGCTCACTACGCTCTATTTGCTGCCGCTGGGTTATCGCTGGCTGGAGGAGCGTGGTCATGCATGATTGTCATCTTTTGGTCATGGTAGCGCCTGCAGAACTCAAGGATGACCTGGTGGACGCGCTGATCGGCATGGAATGTGTCGGCGGCTTTACCCTGGGCCTGGTGGAGGGCTATAGCCGCGCGCACAGCCACTTTAACCTGCGTGAACAGGTTCAGGGACATCGGGCGTTCTGCCGGTTTGAAGTGTTGCATGCACCAGACGACCTGGTGCGCATTCGCGGTGAACTGGATCGTGTGTGCGGCACGGAAAGCGTGCGTTACTGGCTGCTGCCCGTGGCAGGCCAGGGGCATCTTGGCGACGCGAAGGGGTAGCTGGTGTAAAGCAGGGGCGAGTGCCCGGCTTCAGCGTGAGTCCAACAGGCCGGCACGCGCTTTTTTCAAATCGACGACCTCGCCGCTGGCGGCGGCCTCAAGGCGCAGTTCTTCAAGCCGCTGGTGCTGGGCTATCTCCTCGTCGGGCATGAAGTGCAGGCAATCGCCACCGAAGAACCAGAGCAATTCCCGTGGCAACATTGGCGCCAGTTCGGGGTAGGTGGTGAACAGCCGCCCGATCAGCGAAGGCCCCGTCGCGTAAAGGTCCTTACCGGAAACGGCGAGCGTGGTGAAGGCTTCCGCCAGCTCGCGTAGCGGGTCGTCGTGCGGCAGATGGGCCGCCTGCGCAGAGAGCCTGCTTGCAAAGTCTGTGAGTTGCGCGATGCAGTGGCCGAGATATTGGTGGTCATTCATGGGTCAGGGTCGTTTTCCGGTTAAATCCTAGTACAATGGCGCGCTTCACGGGCAACGCGATATTCTCTTACCTGATGATACCAGCACTGCAGATCGAAGACCTCCGCAAGGTCTACGCCGACGGCTTTGAGGCGCTCAAGGGCATCAGCCTGACCGTCGAGCAGGGCGATTTCTTTGCGCTCCTGGGGCCCAACGGCGCGGGGAAATCCACCACTATCGGCATCGTCTGTTCGCTGGTGGAAAAAACCTCGGGCAAGGTGCGGGTGTTTGGCGTGGACGTGGATGAGGACTTTCCCGCGGCCAAGAAGTTCATCGGCATTGTTCCGCAGGAGTTCAACTTCAATGTCTTTGAGAAAGGCCTCGACGTGGTCGTCAACCAGGCGGGTTACTACGGCCTGCCGCCGGCGCTGGCGCATGCGCGCGCCGAGAAGTACCTGAAGGCGCTGGGTATCTGGGACAAGCGCAACGTGCAGTCGCGGATGCTCTCGGGCGGGATGAAGCGGCGCCTGATGATCGCGCGCGCCCTGGTGCATGAACCAAGACTGCTGATTCTCGATGAGCCCACGGCGGGCGTAGATATAGAAATGCGTCGCTCCATGTGGGATTTCTTGAAGCAGATTAACGCCGAGGGCACCACGATCATACTCACCACCCACTACCTGGAGGAGGCAGAGGCACTGTGCCGCAATATCGCGATCATCAACGATGGCGTCATTGCAGAGAATACCTCGGTGCGTACCTTGCTCAAGCAACTCCATCGCGAAGTATTCATTCTCGACTGTGTCGAGGAAGTGCCCGAGGAGATCCGGATTGAAGGGTTTCCCGTGAGGCGCGTGGACGCCACCACGCTGGAGGTGGAGGTGGAGAAAGGGCGGCGCATCAATGATGTGTTTACGGCGCTGGATGAGCGCGGCATCCAGATCAGTTCCATGCGCAACCGTGCCAACCGGCTGGAGGAGATGTTCGTGAAACTGGTGGAGGGTGCGGCGTGAGCGTTGCGGAGCAGTGGATCGCCTTCATGACCATCGTGCGCAAGGAGATCAAGCGCTACCTGCGCATCTGGATGCAGACCCTGTTGCCTTCGGCGATCACCATGTCGCTGTATTTCGTGATATTCGGCACGCTGATCGGCTCGCGCATCGGCGAGATGGGCGGCTTCACCTACATGCAGTTCGTGGTACCGGGCCTGATCATGATGGCCATTGTCACCAATTCCTATTCCAACGTGGTGTCGTCGTTTTTCGGTTCCAAGTTCAATCACAGCGTTGAAGAACTGCTGGTGTCGCCCGTGCCCAACTATGTGATTTTGATGGGTTATGTGATCGGCGGCGTCAGTCGCGGCCTGCTGGTGGCGGTGGTGGTGACGATCGTTTCGCTGTTTTTCACGCAGTTGCATATACACAGTTATCTGGTGGTAGTGGTAATAGTGCTCATGACATCGACACTGTTTGCGCTCGCCGGTTTCATCAATGCGGTGTTTGCCAACAGCTTTGACGATATCTCCATCATCCCGACGTTCGTGCTGACGCCGCTGATTTACCTGGGAGGCGTTTTTTACTCGATGGATCTGCTGCCGGATTTCTGGGCGGGCGTTTCCAGGCTGAACCCGCTGGTCTACGTGGTGAATGCCTTCCGCTACGGTGTACTGGGCGTGTCGGATGTGAGCCTTCCGGTGGCCTTCGGCATGATCGGGCTATTCACGGCGCTGGCCTTCGCCTACAGCATGCACCTGCTCAACAGCGGCACCCGGCTGAGGCAGTAAACATGGACGAAGGGCAGGCCGGCGACGGTGCATCGGGCACTCTGCTCGGCAGGGCCACACCCGCGCCGGCGCACTATTCACCAGCGATTCTCTATCCCATTCCGCGTGCCGACAGCCGCGCCACGTTGGGGCTTGCGTCGGGAGCGCCCTTGCCGTTCTGCGGCGTTGACCTTTGGCACGCCTATGAACTGTCGTGGCTGGATGAAGGTGAACGGCCGGTGGCGGCGGTTGGCCGTTTGTTGGTGCCCGCCGACAGCCCGAACATGGTCGAATCAAAGTCGCTCAAGCTGTATTTCAATTCGCTGAACAATACCGTGTTTGGCAGACCGCAGGCCCTGGTGGACACCGTTCAAGCAGACCTTGCGCGCGTGGCAGGTGCTGCCGTAACGCTCGACATTCTCGCGCCGGATGCAATCGAACTCGCAGGCGTTGCGCTGCCGGGTGAGTCCCTGGACGCGCACGAGGTATCGGTCCCGGTCGGCGGACCTGGCGACAATTTGCCCGAGATAGCGCAGGGCAGCACTGGCGCGGCACAGGGCGAGTACCGCCTTTACTCTCACCGGCTGCGCTCGCTCTGCCCGGTGACTGCACAGCCCGACTGGGCCAGCGTATGGCTGCACTACCGCGGACGCCCATTGTCTCAAGCCGGGCTAATGCGTTACCTGCTGGCCTTCAGAAACCACCAGGAGTTCCACGAGCAGTGTGTGGAGCGCATCTTCTGCGACATCATGCGCTGCGCGGAGCCGGAGCAACTCACCATACAGGCGTTCTATACCCGGCGTGGCGGCCTGGATATCAACCCCCTGCGCAGTACCGAGCGCAACGCGCGCCCGCTGGGAAGGCTCAACCGCCAGTAGGCGCGGGCCGGTTCGCGGTGCGTCGCATTCTCTCTCTGCAAACCGTGGCAAGCGCAGGTGCCTGTGGTATGATCCGCGCCCGTAACGGTGAGGTGGCCGAGTGGTCGAAGGCGCACGCCTGGAAAGTGTGTGTACGGCAACGTACCGAGGGTTCGAATCCCTCCCTCACCGCCAAACCACCAATGAAACAACGAGTTAGAAAGACGTACTTCTGATTTCCACCATCAACACTGCCATAGGAAAACTGCGTCCTGATTGGCGGCCTGTATAAGTCCTGTGTCGGCCCCACGTGCAGTGTTCCGCACCAGGGAATGAACAGCTCATGTTTAACGCCATTGTGATCAACCAAGCCGAGTCGGCACAGGATGTGGCCCTGGCCTCACTCGGGCAGGACGCACTGCCTGAGGGCGATGTGCTGGTGCGGGTTGCGTATTCCACTATCAACTTCAAGGATGCACTGGCGATCACAGGTGCCTCACCGGTCGTGCGCAGTTTTCCCATGGTGCCCGGTATCGATCTCGCCGGCGTGGTGGAGCAGAGCAGTTCGCCGTGCTGGCGTGTGGGCGACAATGTCGTGCTGAACGGCTGGGGTGTGGGCGAAGCGCATTGGGGTGGCCTGGCGCAGTACGCGCGCGTGAATGCCGATTGGCTGATCACCCGGCCCAGGGCATTCGACAGCCGCCAGGCCATGATTATCGGCACCGCCGGCTACACGGCGGGTTTGTGTGTGGACGCGCTGGTTGAGCATGGCATCACGCCGGATGACGGAGAAGTGCTGGTAACCGGCGCCAGCGGTGGCGTGGGCAGCATCGCCATCGCACTGTTGTCGCAGGCGGGTTACCGCGTGGTCGCCTCAACCGGCAAGCTCCATGACAGCGATTATCTCACCGGTCTGGGCGCGATTGAGATCATGGATCGCGCGCTGCTGTCCGGAAAGGGCAAGCCCATGCAGCGGGAGCGCTGGGCTGGCGTGGTGGACGCGGTGGGGAGTCTCACGCTCGCCAATGCCTGCGCGCAGACACGCTACCGCGGTGCGGTCGCCGCCTGCGGCCTGGCGCAGGGTATGGATTTTCCCGCCAGCGTGGCGCCGTTTATCCTGCGCGGTGTCACACTGTATGGCATCGACAGCGTCATGGCGCCGCTGCCGGCGCGTGAGAAAGCCTGGGCGCGCCTGGCTCGCGACCTGGATGCCGCCACGCTGGAGGCCGTCGCCAGAGATATCACCCTGGAAGATGTAATCACCTTGGCGCCAGACGTGCTCGCTGGCAAGGTCAGAGGCCGCCTGGTGGTGGACGTGAACAGCTGAAGTACGCCGGCGACTGTTCCGCCACGCCTGAACAGTCAGAAAGGCCAGACCAGGGGGGCCAGTCCTACCGTGACCGCGCCCAGCAGGATGTTTAACGGCAGGCCGATGCGCAGGTAATCGGAAAAGCGGTAGCCGCCCGGGCCATACACCATCAGGTTGGTCTGATAGCCGATGGGTGTGGCGAAGCTGGCCGATGCAGCAAGCATCAGGACGGCCACAAAAGGCCACAGTGAGACGCCGAGCGTCTCGGCGGCGGACTGCGCGATGGGAAACATCAGTACCGCGGCGGCATTATTGGTGATGACCTCGGTCATCGCGCTGGTCAGCGCATAGATCATCAACAGCGCGAGCCAGGGCTGATGGCCGATGAGGTGCAGCCCGGAGTCCGCGACCGCCTGTGCGGCGCCGCTAGCCTGCAATGCGCTGCCCAGGCCCAGTGAGGCGCCGATCACCACCAGCACGGACCAGTCGATGCTGGCGCGCGCAGATGCGGCGCTGGTGCACTGGCTGGCCAGCATCAGACCGCCGGCCAGCAGGGCGGCCTCCAGCATGGACAGCGCGCCGGACGCCGCGAGCAGCACCATCAGGAGCAGGATTCCGATCGCCAGACCGGCGCGCTCATGTCGCGGTATCGCGGGTCCTTGCAGAGCGTGTACCAGCAGAAAGTCTCGATTGTGCTGCTGCGCCTCGACGAAAGCGGCGCGCGTCTCCAGCAGCAGGTTGTCACCGGCATGCAGCACGATGTCACCCAGGCGCCCCGCGATGCGTTCGCCATTGCGCGCCAGCGCAATCACCACCGCGTCGTAGTGCGAGCGGAAACGGCTGTCGCGAATGGAATGACCGGTGAGTGGGCAGCTGCCCGAGATCACTACCTCCACCAGGCGTCGGTCACTGCGCGGTGTGGCAATATCAAACAGCGTGTCAGTGGCGGGCGTCAGGCCGGGCTGGCGCACCAGGTCAATCACCGAGCCAACGGCGCCCACGAACACCAGCCGGTCGCCGGCCGCCAGGATCTCTTCGGGGGATACCGCAGCGATCACCCGCCCATCTCGCCAGATTTCGGCGAGGAAAACCCCTGGGAGATGTCGCAGGCCCGCGCGTTCGATGCTCTTGCCGATGTGCGCGCTGCCGGCTTCCACGACGAACTCGATCGTGTATTCGCGTGCGCCGTCACCGGGCAGCAGCGGGGGGATTCGCTCGGGGAGGAGCCAGCGTTGCGTGGCGGTAATATACACGAAGCCCACCAGTGCCACTGGCAGGCCGATGGCCGCGATGTCGAAGAAGCCCATGCTGCCAAGTTGAGTTCGCTCCAGCACCAGGCCATGAATAATCAGGTTGGTACTCGTGCCTATGAGGGTACAGCAGCCACCCAGAATGGCGGCGTAGCTCAGGGGTAGCATGAGTTTGGAGACGGACAACCGGTGGCGTCGACACCATTCCTGTACCACGGGGACGAACATGGCCACGACCGGTGTGTTGTTCAGGAACGCGCTCATGGCCATCACCGGGAGCATCAGGCGGCTCTGCGCGCCCGCCACGCTCCCCGGCTTGCCGAGCAGCACGCCGCCGAGTGACTGTACTGCGCCGGTATCCACCAGTCCTGCCACTACGACATACAGGACAGCGACGGTGATGAGCCCGGGGTTGGCAAAACCGCCCAGCGCCTGTGATGCATCCACCACGTCGAACAGCAGCAGCACCGTGAGCGCGCCCATCAGCACGATCTCGGCGGCCACGCGGTTACTCACCAGCAGGGCAAGGCTCGCTGCCACCACTAGCGATGTGACAAGGGCATCAGGAGTTAGGGCGGACATCAGGTGCGGGGCCGGCTGGGGTGTGTCCA
Organism: Halioglobus sp.; assembly: GCA_041396005.1. Taxonomy (GTDB): domain Bacteria; phylum Pseudomonadota; class Gammaproteobacteria; order Pseudomonadales; family Halieaceae; genus Marimicrobium. The sequence continues at coordinate 276,964 of JAWKZK010000002.1, read as the reverse complement.
GAGAATAGAGTGCCGCCGACTGCGCTGCAACGTGTCTTTTTTCACAGCGCTGGAGTGCCCGCGGACGCCTGGCCATGGGTTTTGCTGCCACGATGACGCGTGCCCATCGTGGGTCAAAGCGGTGGGCCGGTGATGGCGAGGGTCGGGCGTATGATCAGGTAGTGCTCAGTCCAAAGGGGAGACAATAATGAAAACAGCGAAACGTCGCAGCGACCCGCAACCCGTGCCGTGTTTTCGCACGGAGCGCCTCTACAGCGTCGGCCTCAAGTGGTACTTCATGACCCGCGAGGGCACAGAGGAAGGCCCTTTCGACGGGCGAGAAGAGGCACTGCTGCGGCTTGAGAAATACCTGCTGGTGATGAACTCCGGATTGCTCAGCCCGCAGTGTGAGTTGAGCGTACTGCCTTACTAGCAGTCAGGCTTCACCTGTGGCGACGCGGCAACGCGGGTAGGGCAGTGGCGTATCAATTTGCCTCGCGCCCTTGCTTTACCCCCTGCAGAAACGCGTGTGTGCTGCTTTCCAGCATCTGGTAGGCGTCAACGCCCGGGTTGAAGCGCTCGAGGTAATGATTGATCACCAGGTGACTCAGGCCCATCGCCATGGCCCAGAGTTTCATGGCGAGATCCAGCGGATCGGTGTCGCCAAGGCCCTCATGCTCGCACCACAGTTCAACCTCTTCCACTAGCACGTTGAAGCCAGTGACACGAAACTGTGAGTCGCCCTCATCGAGTTCCGCCATGAGTTGCACGCCGCGATCGCCCCACATGAGGTCAAAAAACGCGGCACGTTCGGTGACGAAGCGCACGTAGCCCTTGCCCATCGCTACGATGCAAGCGACGCTGCCCGGTTGGCAGCTTGACCTGATGGCCAGCATATGCCGGGCAAGATCGAAAAATCCGAGTTCGCTCACCGCGCGCAACAGGTCGTCCTTCTCGCGAAAGTGGCGATAGGGCGCTGCGCTGCTGACGTTGGCCTTACGCGCGGCCTCGATCATTGCAAAATCTTCCGATCCGGATTCCTGGATCAATTCCGCCGCCGCCACAATCAGGGCATCGCGCAGGTTGCCGTGGTGGTAGGGCCTGTTTTTTGAAGCACGCCCCCTGGCTGTCATGTCTCGACCCTTGCAACGGCTGCGCCGGGGACAGTCTCCTGCTCACGATGGGTGCCGCTCGACGAGGCAGAGGAGAGTGGTCTTGACCGCACGGTAACGAGGAACAGAGGTGGCACCAGGAAGAACGAGATGATCGTGGACAATAGCACACCACCGGCAATCGCCATGGCGAAAGGAGGCCAGAACTGGCTACCTTCCAGAATCAGCGGGAGGAAACCGCCGAAGGTGGTCAGCGTGGTCGATATAATATGTCGACTGGAATCCATGACCACCGATCGGATTGCGATACGCCCTCCGCGAAGCGCGCCGGAATGCTGCTGCAGGCCTGTCATAATAATGATCGCGGCATTGATGGAGACACCGATCGAGCCTATGACGCCGATCATCGCCTGAATCCCGAAGGGGTAGCGAAACACCGCGAGCGAGAGCAGCGAAAGCCCGAGCGAACACGCGCAAACCAGCAGGGCAATCGCCGACAGGCGCCAGGAGTTGAAGGTGAGTACAATCGTCGCCAGCAGTGCCGAGGCGATCAGCCCCATGGGTGCCATGAGCTTGGCAACGACGTCCGCGCGTTCATCGGAATCACCCGCAAAACGGTAACTATAGCCCTCGGGGAGTTCAATGGGTGAGTTGTGCAGATTCTCCTGCAGCAACTTGAGCGCTTCTTCCGGCAGCACCCCGCGCCTGAGGTAGGCCTGCACCGTGTTGATACGCTCTCCGTTCAACCGGCTGATCGGACTCTGGGAAGGCACCAGCCTGGGCTGCCCTATCACGCTGAGCTGCACCGCAGCGATGCCCTGTTCCCCGCTGGTGTCGCCCTGTGTCAGCGGCAGGCGGATATGGCTGATGCGTTCGGAGGTGCCCCAGTGCTGCTCCGCGAGGCGCACGCGCACCGGCAGGCGCTCGGTGCCCTCCAGCACTTCGCCCGCGAGGCGCCCGTTGAGGCTGTCGTTGAGTGCCTGAGCGACATCGCCCGGCTGCAGGTTCGCCTGCCGCAGGCGATTTTCGTCGATCTCGAATACCAGTTTAGGCGCACCGCCAATCAGTCCGGCGCTGGTATGAGTGACATAGGGCAGTTCGTCCATGCGCAAACGGAAGCGCTCTCCCAGCTCTTGCAGCACCGCGAGATCGGGGCCGAGCACCTCGACCTCGACAGGCGCTGTGACAGGTGGTCCCTGGTCGATACCGCGCACAACGATACGCGCCTGTGGAAAGTCCCGGTCGAGTTCATTCTGCAATCGGCGTATCAGCCCGTCGGTGAGATTTTCGTCGCGCGTGAGCACCAGGGCCTCTGCCCAGGAGGGAATGCCTTCCTTCATGCGGAACATGTTGTAGTAGAACGCCGGTGCGCTCTCGCCGATACTCCAGTCCACCCGGCGTATCAGCGGGTCTGCCCGCAGCTGCTCGTCAATGCGTCGTACAAGCGCAGCGGTGTCGTTGATGGATCGCCCGTCAGCCAGTTTCACCTGCACATACAGCTGGTCACGATCAGTTCCCGGGAAAAACTGCGCGGTGAGCGTGGGAAAGGTCAGAAAGCCGCTGATCGGCAGTGCCAGTGCCAGGGCGATACTTGCCGCAGGGTAACGCAGACTCCAGTCCAGCGCCGCCTGCAAGTGCTTGCCCGCACGACCGCTGGGGGCGCCTCCGGTGTACCAGCGGGTGGTGGCATCGCTGCTGCGTGGCAGCAGCCAGGCGGCCAGCACCGGTGTGATGATCAGCGCCAGCGCGGTGGAGGCAACGAGCATGATAATCACGGCGGTTGCAATCGAGCCGACAAAATCACCTGCCGGCCCGGCCAGAATGGCCATGGGCATGAAAGCCAGAATCGTGGTGACTGCTGAGGCTATCAGCGGTACCCGCAGGCGCCGGGTGGACGCGGTAATCGCATCCAGCGGCTTGTCACCCGCGAGCAGGCGCTTGCGCACCTCATCGGTCATTACGATAGAGCCGTCAACCAACAGGCCCAGGGCTACAATCAAACCGGTCACCGACATCTGGTGCAGCGCCATCCCCATGCGGTCCATCACAGTGATGGAAATGAGTCCACACAGCGGCAGGACTACCGCGACCACCACGGCGGCGCGCCAACCCAGTGTAAACAGCAGTACGATTATGACCAGGAGAATGCCGATGCCCAGATTCTTGCCCACCTCAATCAGTCGCGACTCCGCATAGCGGCTCTGGTCGTAAGTGAGTTCGAGAGCCAGGCCGCTCGGCGCCTGTCGTCGGTACTCGTCAAGCAATTCGCGAAACGCAGCGCTCCACACGTCTACCTGGTTGTCGGGTTGCATGATGCTGCCCACGAGTATCGCCGGCCTGCCCTGGGCTAAGGCGAGGCTGCGTGGGGGGCTGGCGAGCGTTTTGGTGACGCTCGCAATATCGCGGATACGCGCAACACTGCCGTCCGCGGCGGTGGTCACAATCACCTCGCTCACGCGTGCCACCGAATCGAACTCTCCGGAGACCTCGATCAGTAGATCGTTGCCGGCACCGGTGGCCCGACCCGCCGACATCTTCGCGTCTGCCGCCAGCAGGGCCGCGCTTACCTGCGCGAGGCTGAGACCCCGTGCAATCAGTGCACTCTCGTCCACCGATACACGAATCTCCTCGTCCGGTTCGCCAAAAATTTCCACCAACCGTGTATTGGGCAGGTTGCGCGCCCGGTCGGCGAAGTCGCTCGCGAGCCGGGAAAGTACCGACAGCGGTAAATCTTCGGCGTGTCTGGAGGAGAAGGCCGTGATGGTGGTGAAGGACGACAGCCTGTCGTTATCGAGGGCCGGGTCGCCCACCCCGGGCGGGAACACAGCCGCGGCGTCGCTCATCGCATCGCGTACCTCAGACCAGACACGTTCCATGGTTTCGGCTTCGAGGGAATCGAGCAGGCGGATATTCAGGAACGAAACGCCGCTGCTGGAAACAGACCCGAGTTCATCGATCTCCGGGATTTCGCGGAGTTGGTCTTCCAGCGGGCGCGTTACGAGGGCTTCCACGCGGTCCGGCGTCGCGCCCGGAAAAAACGTCGTCACCGTACCGACAAAACTGGTCAGCGCAGGGTCTTCCTGCCGGGGCAGTGAATTGAAGCTGGTAATGCCCACCGCTACCACGCTCACAATGATCAGCGCGAAATAGCGGGTGTGCTTGTAGATGCGGGTGGCGAGCATGTCAGTGAGTCGCCGCGGGCTGCACGCGGGCGCCGGCGCTGACGCGGTGCACGCCGCTGGCGATCACGAGTGAGTTGGCGGGCAGACTGCCGTGGACAAACACCTGGTTGCCGCGCACTTCGATAATTTCAACGGCTTCACGCACGGCGCGGTGTTCGCCGTTTTGCGTGTCCACCACCAGTACCATCCACAAACCGCGTTTGCCTTCCTGCAACGCGTCCATGGGGAGCCAGCCGCCTGTCCTGGGTACGGTTTCCTCAAGCGTCAGCAGCACACTCTCACCGTCCATCGCGGCGACCGCATCCGGCAGCCCGAATACCGCCGTCGTCGTGCGCGTGCGCGCATTGATGTCGGGTCGAATGGAGAGCAGTTCCGCCGGGAAGGTCGTCTCGCGCACGGTCAGTAGATACTGCTGCCCGACTTCCAGCGTAGCCGCGCGCCCAGCGGGAACCCCGATATGCGCCTCCCTGGCGCGGGTTTCCACCAGCCGCACGACGGCCGTGCCGGGGTTCACCACGGCGCCCTGATCCGCGTAGCGGTCGGCGATGACGCCGGAGTAGGGCGCCAGCAAGCGAGACTTTTCGAGATTGATCTCAATGATCCGAAGTTGCGCTGCCATGGCCTGCACGCGTGATTCCAGGGCGAGGGAACGCAGGCGCGTATCGTCGTAGGCCTCTCTGGATACCGCGCCGCTATCGATGAGCGCTTTCTGCCGCTCGGCGTTCAAGCGCGCCAGCTGCAGTTCGACGCGCGCCTGTTCCAGTTGCGCCGCTGTCGCGTCGCGCTGCGCCAGCAGGCTCGACTGATCCAGTTCGCCGATCACGTCGCCGGCCTCCACCGGGGAGCCAGGGCGCGGAGGTGCGTTGTCCAGCGTGCCCCCGATTTCGAAACCCAGGTCGGTTTTGCGCCCGGCGGTTACCAGTCCGAGGTACGATGCGTCGCGCTGGTAGCTGTCGCGTACCTGATATACGACGGTGTCAACGGGCAGTGGCGCGCGTTCGGGCGGCGGGTCCGACAGGGCTGCGCGCATATAGAGCGCCGTGGTGATCAGTGCAAGCACGCCAAGCGCCGCAAGCAGCCCCTTGAGTGTAGTGCCAGCGTTGCCAGCCTGGGATCCTTTTCGCTCGACGGATGTGCGGGAATCAGCGTTCATATGCTCTGCAATGTTAGACGGTCTTACATAATGTTATAGTATATAACATGGAGGTCAAGCCCCCTCTGCGCTTGCGGTGAAGACATGATTCACGCACAATGCCGCCTCTGTCGAAGGGCGTCCCGTCCGGCGACAGCCGCTGTGGTGATCCAGGCGGTCCCCTCGCAACGATAGGTAGTGAACCCCGCCAGGCCCGGAAGGGAGCAACGGTAGTTACCGACTCGTGTGCCGGGGTGTGGCTGTCTGGGTCGCCTCCAACCTCCATCGCGGCGGCCGCTGGTTTCTGTCGCCGGAGGGCTGGTGTATCCTGTTCCCCCGAGTGAAGTGAAGGCGCGAAACTGCATGTCCTACCAGGTACTGGCCCGTAAATGGCGACCTGCTAATTTCCGGGAAATGGTCGGACAGGAGCATGTGCTGCGGGCACTGGTGAATGCGCTCGACCATGATCGACTGCACCACGCCTACCTGTTTACCGGAACCCGCGGCGTCGGCAAAACTACCATTGCACGCATCTTTGCCAAATGCCTGAACTGTGAAAGTGGCGTCAGCTCCGTGCCCTGTGGCAGCTGTTCATCCTGCGTGGAAATAGCCGAAGGGCGCAGTATCGATTTGCTGGAAGTGGATGCCGCTTCACGCACCAAGGTGGAAGACACTCGCGAGCTGCTTGAAAACGTGCAGTACGCGCCCACCCATTCGCGCTATAAGGTGTATCTCATCGACGAGGTGCACATGCTGTCCAACCACAGCTTCAATGCGTTGCTCAAGACACTCGAGGAGCCGCCCCCGCACGTCAAGTTTCTGCTGGCCACCACCGATCCCCAGAAACTGCCTGCTACCGTGCTGTCCCGCTGCCTGCAGTTCAACCTGAAAAACATGCCGCCCGAGCAGATCGTGACGCACCTCTCGAGGGTGCTGGAGGAGGAGGCGGTGGCGTTTGAGGAGCCCGCCCTGTGGCTTCTCGGGCGGGCGGCCTCCGGCAGCATGCGTGACGCTCTGAGCCTGACCGACCAGGCCATCGCCTTCGGTTCAGGCAGCGTGCGCGAGGACGACGTGCGCAGCATGCTCGGCAGCGTGGATATCAGTTTTATCTACCAACTTCTGGAGGCATTGGCGGGCGCCGAGCCGTCACAGGTGTTGGCGGTGGTGGCGCAGATGAGTCAGCACACCGCCGACTATGCCGCAAGTCTCGACGATTTCCTGTCACTGCTGCACCGTGTCGTCACCGCGCAACTCGTGCCCGAGGCAGTCGATCCGGCCTGGGGTGACGCTGAGCGCATACGTGAATTGGCAGCCCGGCTGACAGCCGAGGATGCGCAGTTTTTTTATCAGTTGGGTCTGCAGGGCAAGCGTGACCTGGAACTGGTGGCGGATCCGCGCGAAGGTTTTGAGATGGTGATGTTGCGCATGGTGGCCTTCAGGCCGGCAGCCGTGATTGACGCCAGTTTGCGCGCGGAGCATTTGCAAGCCCAACCCGTTGATAGCGCGCCCGTTTCGGAGGGCGGCGCCTCCGGAAAAAGTGTCGTGATTCGTCGCCGGTGGCGCCGAGGGTCGATCACGCCGCTCAGGCGCCACCGGTTCTTCCCGACAGGCTTGCCGGGCTCAGCCGTGCCACCTGGCCGGACGTGCTGGAGCAGCTGGGCCTTGGCGGCATTGTGTATAACATCGCCTCGCACTGCCAGGTCAGCAGCAACGTTGATGGGCAGGTGAGGCTGACGCTGGACGAGAACAACGCCGGTCTCTTCAATCCGGGCCACACAGACAAGATCAGGCAGGCGCTTGAGCAGTTCTACTCGTGTTCCATTGGGCTGGTGGTTGAGCCCGGAGAGCCCGCAGGGGAAACGCCAGCGATGCGCCGACAACGGCAGCATGCAGAGCGACAGCAGGCAGCAGTGGTGGCTATTGAAGCGGACCCCCAGGTGCAGGCGCTGTTGTCACGTTTTGATGGCGAGCTCGATCTCGCGTCCATCGCACCCACAGATAGCTAACAGGGGAAGCACCATGCAGGGAAAACTGTCAGACCTCATGCAGCAGGCGCAGAAAATGCAGGCCGAGATGCAGAAGGCACAGGAAGCGCTTGCCAGTGCAGAAGTGCAGGGCGAGGCGGGCGCCGGCCTGGTCACCGTCACGATGACAGGCCGCCACGACGTCAAGCGTGTGGTGATTGACGATTCGGTGTTCCAGGAAGACAAGGAAGTGTTGGAGGATCTGCTCGCGGCTGCGGTGAATGACGCCGTGCGCAAGGTAGAGGCGCGCAACCGCGAGACGATGGCCGGGTTGACGGCCGGGATCGAGCTGCCACCCGGCTTCAAGATGCCGTTCTGAACCCACTGGACATCGCATGAAATTCAGCCCCTCCCTGCACAACCTGATTGAAGCCCTGCGCTGCCTGCCGGGCGTAGGCCCGAAATCTGCGCAGCGTATGACGCTGCACCTGCTCGAACGCGACCGCGAGGGCGCAACGCAGCTCGCCGAGGCGCTGGTTGCGGCGGTGGAACGTATCGGCCACTGCTCGCGTTGCCGGAACTTCACTGAACTCGATGTGTGCGAGATCTGCGCGGATCCGCGTCGAGAAGCGAGTACCGTGTGTGTGGTGGAAACCCCGGCGGATGTGCTCGCGGTGGAGCAGAGTGCGGGTTTTCGCGGCCTGTATTTTGTGCTCATGGGGCACCTCTCGCCGATCGATGGAATCGGTCCGGCCGAAATCGGGCTCGACCGTTTTCACCAGCGCGTCATTGACGAGGGCATTGAGGAGGTGATCCTGGCAACTAACCCCACGGTGGAAGGTGAAGCAACCGCCTATTACCTGACGGAAATGCTGCAGCCGGTGGGTGTGACGGTATCGCGCATCGCGCATGGCATACCGCTGGGTGGTGAGCTGGAGTATGTGGATGGATCCACGCTGGCGCACGCGCTTGCCGGCCGACGGCCGGTGCGTTAGCGCGATGCATTGGCAATGGGTGAGTAACGACGACGAATTGTCGGAACTGCTGGAACGCGCCGCCGACGCGCACAGCGTCATGGTGGATACCGAGTTCATGCGGCGCAATACGTTTTTTCCGCAGGCGGCGTTGGTGCAGTTGTGTTTTGCCGGCAGTCGCGTTGACGCTCATACCGCCTGGCTTCTCGATCCCTTGACGCTCCGCGATGTCGGGCTTCTTGCCGGGCTGCTCGCTCGTCCCGGATTGCTCAAGGTGTTGCACTCGGCGAGCGAAGACCTTGAGGTATTCCAGCGCTGGCCAGGGGCGCTCCCTGAGCCGCTGTTTGATACGCAGCGAGCGGCCGGGCTGCTCGGAATCGGATTTGGCATGGGCTATCGCAACCTCGTACAGACCATCACAGGTGTCGACGTGCCGAAAGGTGAAACGCGCTCCGACTGGCTAAAACGGCCGCTGACGGGTGCGCAGTGCGAGTATGCGGGTCTGGACGTGACCTGCCTGCTCCCGGTCTGGACGCACCTGCACGAGCAGTGTGAAATGGCCGGCAAGCTCGAATGGGTGCTGGCCGACAGCGCTGACGCGGTAGCCTCCGCGCGCGCAACCGGGGGCGATTATCACCTGCGGATAAAAGGCGCATGGAAGCTGGATCGGCGGCAACTCGCGGCCCTCGCAGCGATCTGCCAATGGCGAGAGGAAACGGCTCGAACGCGGGACAAACCGCGCGGCTGGATCATAGACGACAAAGCCTGCCTGCTAATCGCGCAGGCGAGCCCCCATAGCGTGCCTGAGCTGGAATCCATTGCTGACCTTCCGCAGCCGGTGGTTCGCCGTTATGGGGATGCACTCATGAGTGAGTTGAATCGCATCAAAGATACCCCGGAAGACGCGCTGCCGCCGCCACTGCCACAGCCCTTGACGCCGGCCGAGCGCAATGCGCTGAAGGCGTTGAAAGCGCGTGCACGCGCCATTGCCGAAGAATTGCAAGTGGTGCCCGAAGCGCTGTTACAGGCCAGGGACTATGAGCTGCTGCTACGTGAGCAGTCAGGGAACGAACAGTCGATACCGTCGCACTGGCGTGGATGGCGCAGCGACCTGGTTATTGCGCCCCTTCGGCGTCATCTCTCAGGAGGCCTGTGATGTCAGTGATCTGTCAGGTGTACAAGAGCCCGCGGCGCGCTGAAACCTATTTGTATGTTGAGCACCAGCGGGGCGTAGCGGATGTGCCTGAAGCCCTGTTGGCAAGCTTTGGCGAGCCGCAGGCCGTGATGCTTCTGCATCTCACGCCCGAGCGCCGTTTGGCGCGCGCCAAAGCCATAGATATCCTCAACAGTATTGAGACGCAGGGCTACTACCTGCAGGTGCCACCGTCACCCACGTATGCAGCCGACGCCGGCGCAGGCAATGCACGAGAAGCCGGAACGCTGGAATGACAAATCCGTCGGACATTGCGACGCTGCCGCTTACCGCGCTGGATGACGCGCAGTGGGAGGCGCTGTGTGATGGTTGCGCCAAGTGTTGTCTGCACAAGCTGGAGGACGCGGACACCGGTGAGCTTTACTTCACCAAGATCCGTTGTCGCTATCTCGATGAAGAAAGCTGCCGCTGCAGTGATTACGCCAACCGCTCGGTGCTGGTGCCCAACTGCATCAGCCTGCGAGGCGAGGATCTGGCAAGTCTGAACTGGCTGCCGACAAGCTGCGCATATCGCTTGCGGGCCAACGACCAGCCGTTGCCCGAGTGGCACTACCTGATAAGCGGCGATCGCCACGCCGTGCACGCCGCAGGTGTATCCATTCGTGGCCGAGCTGTGTCAGATGAGTTCGTGCATCCCGATGGTTACGACGAGCATATCGTCCACTGGGTTGAATAGGAGTTTGTAAGCAGTGCTGGACCCTACCTCATATCTCACCGCTGTTGCAGTATACGTCGGCGCGGCTGTGCTCGTGGTGCTGTGCCTGATGTGGTGGCTGTGGAAACGGTTTGGCCCGCTGTGGACGCTACTCATCGCATTGTCCTCGGCGGCCCTTCTGCTGACGCCCGCCTACCCGAGAACGGGTGTGGACACCATGGCGCCGGCGCTGGTAGTGGCCGCGTTTCAAGTGCTCACCGACGGCCTTGAGTCAGCAATGCATGCATTGCGGCCGCTGGTGGTCATGCTGGCCACGGCGTGGGTGCTGGCAATACTACTGTGGTTGTTCGTCTTCCGACGCAGAAGCCGCGGGAAGGCGGCTGTGAAACCCGTGCGCCGCGCATAAGCGAATTGCCGGCACGTGCCGTTGCGCAAGCGGTCGCAGGTGCCGGCGCGCGCGTCCTTGTGCACACCTCTGCGCTTGCTACCGGAGTTGATTAGGCGCCCGCCAGTCTGTAATCTGTGGCGCTTTCGTAAAGACATTGAGCGATAATCCGATGGCAAAATTTGAAGGAACCGAACGCTACGTCGCAACCGATGATCTGCGCATGGCAGTGAATGCGGCGGTGGCGCTGGAGCGCCCGTTGTTGATCAAGGGGGAGCCCGGCACGGGCAAGACGATGCTGGCCGAGGAGGTTGCTCTTGGACTGGGTAAGCGGCTTATCCAGTGGCATATCAAGTCTACCACCAAGGCGCAGCAGGGCCTGTACGAATACGATGCCGTGTCGCGCCTGCGAGATTCCCAGTTGGGTGACGAGAAAGTGCACGATATCGCCAACTACATCAAGCGCGGCAAGCTCTGGGAAGCATTTGACTCGGAAGAGCAGGTGGTGCTGCTGATCGACGAAGTGGACAAGGCCGATATTGAGTTCCCCAATGACCTGCTGGTTGAACTCGATCGCATGGAATTTTTCGTGTACGAGACCGGTGAGACCATCAAAGCGCGCAAAAGGCCAATCATCATCATCACCAGTAATAACGAGAAGGAACTGCCCGACGCATTCCTGCGTCGTTGTTTTTTCCACTTCATCAACTTTCCTGATCGCGAAACCATGCGCGAGATTATCAATGTGCACTATCCCAACATTGCCAGGGATCTGGTGCAGGAGGCGATGGAAGTCTTCTTTGATGTACGTGCGATTCCGGGCCTGAAAAAAAAGCCCTCCACGTCTGAACTCATCGACTGGCTGAAACTCCTGATGGCCGATGACATCCCCGACGAGATTCTGAAAGATCGCGACCAGACGAAGGCAATCCCACCCCTGTACGGTGCGCTGTTGAAGAATGAGCAGGACGTACACCTGCTCGAGCGGCTCGCTTTCATGCACCGACGCGAGACGCGCTAGCGGCGTGGTGGCCGACAGCCTGCGGATGACAAATGAGAGGCGCTGAGCCGTGTTGATCAATTTTTTCCAGGGTCTCAGGGATGCCGGTGTGCCTGTGACCACCCGCGAACTGCTCGACCTCATGGAGGGTCTCAAGCAACACGTGGTGTTCGGCAGCATGGACGATTTCTACTTTTTCAGCCGCGCCTGCATGGTGAAAGACGAGAAGTACTTCGATCGTTTTGACCGAGCCTTTGGTCTCCATTTCAAAGAGCTGGAAGCGCTCGACGATGTTATCGAAGCACTGATTCCCGACGACTGGTTACGCTCTGAATTCATGAAGCACCTGAGCGATGAAGACAAGGCCAAGATTGAATCGCTGGGTGGCCTGGAAAAGTTGATTGAAGAGTTCAAGAAAAGGCTGGAAGAACAGAAGGAGCGCCACGAGGGCGGCAATAAGTGGATCGGTACCGGCGGCACCTCGCCTTTCGGGCAGGAAGGCTACCATCCTGAGGGTATTCGCGTAGGTCCGAATGGTCGCAACAAGAAGGCGGTTAAGGTCTGGGACAAGCGCGAATTCAAGAACCTCGACGATTCGGTGGAACTCGGCACGCGCAATATCAAGGTTGCCATGCGCCGCCTGCGCAAGTTTGCGCGCACGGGCGCGGCCGATGAACTCGATCTCGACGACACCATCAGTTCGACCGCGCGCAATGCGGGTTTGCTGGATATCAAGATGGTGCCGGAGCGGCACAATGCGGTAAAGGTATTGCTGTTCCTCGATGTGGGCGGCTCAATGGATCCGCATGTGCGGGTGTGCCAGGAGCTGTTTTCGGCTGCACGCAGCGAGTTCAAGCATCTGGAATATTTTTACTTCCATAACTTCCTCTACGAGAGCGTATGGCGGAACAATATTCGCCGCCACAATGAACGCACATCGCTGCTGGATATTCTGCACAAGTACAGCCACGATTATAAAGTGGTGTTTGTGGGCGACGCGTCTATGTCACCCTACGAGATAGTGCAACCCGGCGGTTCGGTGGAACACTGGAACGAAGAGCCCGGTGAAGTGTGGATGCGCCGCCTGCGGGAAGTCTATGACAAGGTCATATGGATCAATCCGATACCGGAAGAAGAGTGGCAGTACACGCAGTCGGTGGCGATCACCCACCAGCTCATGGAGGGGCATATGTATCCGCTCACGCTGAAAGGCCTGGAAGAGGGTATGGCCTACCTGTCAAAGTAGGTGGCGTACGCTATCAGGCTCGCGGTTACCGCCACGTTCAGCGATTCCACGCCATTGCGCATCGGTATGGACAGCGCCCGGTCGGCGAGGCTGCGTGCGGCGCCGGACACGCCTTCACTTTCATTGCCCAACACATAAACGCTGAAGTCCGCTTCGCGGTGCTGAAAGAGGGATTGCCCTGCCTCCGCGCTCAGGATGCAGACCTCGGCGCCGTGCTCCCGGCACAGGGCAAGGCCGGATTCCAGCCCGTCGCAGGCCAACAGGGGCGCGTGAAACACGGTGCCGGCGCTGGCCTTGATCACCAGTGGACCCAGCGAGGCATTGCCCTTGCGTGGAATCAGGATGCCGTCGATCGCACCTGCGGCAGCGGAGCGGATCAACATGCCGAGATTTTGCGGGTTGGTGATGCCGTCCAGCGCCAGGAGCCGTCGTTTCCCGGCCGTTGCGCTGTGTAGCAGGTAGTCTCCAAGCGTGCCGAAAGCGGGGCATAGCACATCCAGCGCCACACCCTGATCCTGGCGCCCGTTGCGCGAAATTCTCGCGAGGGACTCGCGGCTGTGCATTTTGAGCGGCAGCCCGCGGTCCTGCGCAAGCTGGCGAATCTCCGCAATGATCGGTCCCTCACGGTTACTGTGCGCCAGATGCAGCGCGTGGCAGCTGAGGCTGGCATCCAGGAGCGTTTCGCGCACCGGCTTGCGGCCGTACACGGTGAGTAGCTTGTCGAGAACCGCACGCCCCGGGCGGCCGCTGTCTCCGCCGTTATCGCCTGGATTCACGCTGTCGCCCGGCTCAGGAGACGGTTTCTTTGCCGATCGCGAGGGCGGTGACTCGATCGGCCGATTCCATCATGCGCTGTGCAATCTCCTCGATGCGTGCGCCGGGCATCGGCTTGCCCGTGGAACCCGCCACGAAACACATGATGGGTAACTGCTTGTAAGCAAACACCGGCACTGAAATGGTGCTCACCTCATAGCGCGCCTTGGGGTCGATGCGGTCCAGGTGCACATGCTCGTCACACAGATCATGCTGGTAGCGGTTGGCGGCTTCCTCGAGGTGGGTCAGGCTCCAGGAGTTGTGAATGCGCTCCAGCTCCGCGCGCAACTCTGCCTCGGCGCGGGTTCGCAATGTCACTTCATACCCCCGCGCACGGATCGCGATCAGGGAGACACGCAATTTCTGGTCGAGCTTTTCATTGTAACCGCCACGCGTCTCATGACAGCGTGTGAGCCAGGATTCAAGGTACTTGGCGTCAGAAAACGCGGTGAAGCAGGCGGCAACCGGTGCGGTGTTGGGCAGGCGTAACCCCAACTGGAACGAATCGATCATTTCCGAAGCGCGACCATAAAGGGCGAGCAGTATCAAATGCGTTTTCGAGCGGCCAGTGACGGCGAAGCCAACCCCAAGGTCGTGTTGCAAGGCCTCCAATTCGGGCCTTGCATATTCCAGCACGGGGAACTGGGCGAAGGCGGCATTGCCCGCGGCGATGATTGACGGGCCAAGCCGATACGCTTTAGTCTTGGGGTGTTGCACGAGAAAGCCATAATTGGCCATGGTGGTCAGAATGGCGTGACAGGTCGCCTTGTTTAGGTTCAGGCGTCGGGTCATTTCTGTCAGGCCGAAGGCCTGGTGTGGGTTGGCCATCAACAGATCGAGAATGGCCAGCGCTCGCGCGGTGGGTTGGGAAAACAATGCCACTGTATGAAATCTCCGGGGTCTTATTCGGGGCGCTAAGCAGGCTCGCGAGTTCAGTATATTATACTTCTTCGGTGATGTTAACGCCCGGGTTTGCCACGCTCAATGGCGCTGACAGTCGCGCCGTGCTGCGGAAGCCCACGATAGATTATGAGAGACTTGTGACGACTTTCAAGCTATACGGTACTAGCGCCTGCCACCTGTGTGAAGTCGCCGAAATGCTGGTGCAGCAGCAGCTGCGCCAGGACAGTCACGTACGGGTAGAGTTACAGGATATCAGTGACAGCGATGAGCTGGTTGACCGCCTGGGTACGCGTATCCCGGTGCTTGCGCACCCAGATGGGCGGGAACTCGGCTGGCCCTTCAGTGCGGCTGATATCAGCGCGTTTTTGTATGGCTGAGATGCCTTACTTGCTGCCCACACGCACCGCCAGCACATCGCACGTGGCGCCGTGCAGCACACCGTTTGCGGTTGAACCCATCAGCAGCGCCAGGCCGTAACGGCCGTGGCTGCCGACCACTACCAGATCGGCGCCCAGTTCCTCGGCCGTGCTGTGAATTTCCACCTCTGGCTTGCCGAGCACGATATGCTGGTGTGCGCTGTCGATGCCATTCGTTTCTGCAAAGCGCTTTAGCTGGGCGGTTGCCTGCTGATGAATTTCATCCTGGATTCCGGAGAAGTCCATGGGGATGTCGCCACCGTAGGCAAAACTGAGCGGTTCGATAACGTGGATCAAATGGAGGTCCGCCGAGGACGCTTCGCCTATGGCCTTCGCACGCTGCATCACGCGTGCGGAGTCTTCACTGAGATCGACGGCAATGAGAATTTTCTTGTATTGGGGCATGGGTGGCCTCCGCAGCTGACAAAACCCGATAAGACATTTATAGCACACAACGGACGATGGCAGCGTATCCCGCCGCCCGCACCACCGGCTATTCAACCGCAGTTTGACCTGCATCAGGAAGACCTATGCTGACTTACCTACTGATCGCGTTCGTTCTATTGCTGGCGGTGGCACCGTTGCTGCACTTCAGGCCCAGCAAGCGCCAGCGCGCCCTTGCCAGGATGCGCGAATATGCGGTGCTGCACGGATTGCAGGTGGAATATCGAAAACTACCGACGGAACAACGCGGTAGGCGTCCGGTGACCGGCGATGTCATCTATTACGGCTTGCGGCTCACCCCCGACGACCGGCGTGCTACCCTCAAGGCATGCTGGATCCATGAGGGAGGCCAATGGCGCAGTTCCGGCGCCCGCGTTATCCCGCCCCAGATCTTGAATGAGCTGCCGGAGAGCGTGCTGGTGGCCAGCGTGGATGAGGGAGGGTGCGGCGTTTACTGGACAGAAGCAGGAGGCGAGGCGGAGATAGAAATAATCCGCGAAGTACTCACTCGCTGGGCACATACGCTTTAGACGAAGACGGGTAACAGAAGCCCACGCGACCCGGGTGCGATTGGGATTTTTCCTTGACCGGGAGAGTCAGGGGACTTATATATGCCCCTTTTTTCGCCCCGGTCCGCCGGCACGCCGCCGCGACATCAGGTTTGTATAAGGAATCTATGGGTAAATCACTCGTCATAGTGGAATCGCCAGCCAAAGCCAAAACGATAAACAAATATCTCGGTAAGGACTTTGTCGTCAAATCCAGCGTCGGCCACATTCGTGACCTGCCCACGTCCGGTAGCGGTACGCAGAAGGTTGATCCCAAAGAGCGCGCCGCGCAGGCGGCCAAGACGCGCAAAATGTCGCCGGCGAAAAAAGCCTCACACAAGAAGGCCAAGGCGCGTGAGCAACTGGTACGTCGCATGGGTATTGATCCGGCGAAGAACTGGGCCGCCAACTACGAAATCCTGCCGGGCAAAGAGAAAGTCGTGAGCGAGTTGAAGAAGCTGGCGGAGAGCTGCGATGCGGTGTATCTCGCGACTGACCTTGATCGCGAAGGGGAGGCGATCGCCTGGCATTTGCGGGAGGCGATTGGCGGAGACGCCTCCCGTTACCAGCGGGTGGTATTCAACGAGATCACCAAGAAAGCGATCACCGAGGCGTTCGAGCACCCCTCCAGTCTCGATATGAACCGGGTCAATGCTCAGCAGGCGCGACGCTTTCTCGATCGTGTGGTCGGCTACATGGTGTCGCCCTTGCTCTGGGCGAAAGTCGCTCGCGGCCTGTCTGCCGGTCGCGTGCAATCGGTGGCTGTGCGCCTGATCGTTGAGCGCGAACGCGAGATTCGGGCCTTTGTCCCCGAAGAGTATTGGGAAGTGCATGCGGATCTCGCAACCGCGGAGGACGAGAGCATTCGTTTCCAGGTGCAGAAGTACGGGGCCGATGAGTTTCGCCCCGACAACGAGAAATCTGCGCTCGCCGCCACTACCGAGCTGGAAGCGCTGTCTTACGTCGTCAGTGATCGAGAGGACAAACCCACGCGCTCGAAAGCGCCTACGCCGTTCATTACATCAACGCTGCAGCAGGCCGCGAGTACACGGCTGGGATTCAGCGTCAAGAAAACCATGATGCTCGCCCAGCGCCTGTACGAAGCGGGCTACATCACCTATATGCGCACAGACTCCACGAATCTGAGCGCTGAGGCAGTGGCCACCTGCCGCGATTACATCAGTGAGAACTTTCCCCCACGCTACCTGCCGGATAATCCGCGTGTGTTCTCCTCCCGAGAGGGCGCACAGGAGGCGCACGAGGCCATTAGGCCGTCCAACGTGCGGGTGCTGCAGGGTGCGCTGCAGGGAATGGAGAGAGACGCGGAGCGGCTGTATGAACTCATCTGGCGGCAGTTCGTCGCAGGCCAGATGCCGGATGCGGAGTACGTATCAACCAAGATCACCGTGACCGCCGGCGATTACAGCCTGAGCGCGCGAGGGCGTATCGTGAAGTTCGATGGCTACACGCGCGTGCAGCCACCCGCCGGACGCAAAAATGAAGACGCGGTTCTGCCGGATGTCAGCGAAGGTGACGCGCTGCGCCTGCTGAAGATTGATCCGGCGCAGCACTTCACCAAACCGGCGCCGCGCTACGGCGAGGCCAGTCTGGTGAGAGAGCTGGAGAAGCGCGGCATCGGTCGTCCTTCCACCTACGCATCGATCATTTCTACGATCCAGGATCGTGGGTATGTGCGGCTTGAGAACAAGCGCTTTTACGCGGAGAAGATGGGCGATATTGTCACCCAGCGCCTGCAGTCCAGTTTTGCTGATCTGCTGGATTACGGTTTTACCGCGGGTATGGAGGAGCGTCTGGACGCAGTCGCCCAGGGCAGCCTGAAGTGGCAGGAGCTGCTCGGACAGATTCTATGCCGAGTTCAGCGGGCTGCTGGAAAAGGCGGAAAAACCGACGGCCTGGGATGCAGCCCAATGAACCGACGATGACCGATATTCCCTGCAGCAGCTGCGGCCGTCCGATGCAAATTCGTACGGCGAGCACCGGGGTTTTTCTCGGTTGCTCGGGTTACGCGCTGCCCCCCAAGGAGCGCTGCAAGCATACGATCAATCTTACTCCGGGCGACGAAGCTATCCGCGAGGACGCTGACGATGAGGCCGAGTCGCGTCTTTTGCGCAGCAAACATCGCTGCAAAATTTGTAACACGGCAATGGATAGCTACCTGATTGATGAGCAGCGCAAACTGCATGTCTGTGGCAACAACCCTGACTGCCCGGGCTTTGAAGTCGAGACGGGCAAGTTCAAGATCCGGGGCTACGAGGGCCCGACCCTGGAATGCGACAAGTGCGGTGCGCAGATGCAGCTCAAGAACGGCCGCTTTGGCAAGTACTTCGGTTGCACGGCCCAGGACTGCAAGAATACGCGCAAACTGCTGCGTAACGGCCAGGCTGCGCCCCCCAAGATGGACCCTGTGCCAATGCCGGAGCTCGAGTGTCAGAAGGTCGAAGACACCTACGTACTGCGCGATGGTGCTGCCGGGTTGTTTCTCGCAGCGAGCCAGTTTCCCCGCAACCGTGAGACGCGCGCGCCATTGGTGTCGGAGCTGCTGCCGCACAAGGACGAGATTGACCCGAAATATGCGTTTCTGTTCAGCGCGCCCATCGCGGACCCCGATGGCAACCCGGCGCAGGTTCGCTTCAGTCGCAAAACCGCCGAGCAGTATGTGATGACGGAAAATGACGGCAAACCAACCGGCTGGAAGGCCTGGTATCGCGGTGGCAAGTGGGAGGAAGAGATTGGGGCCCGGGCCGCGGGAGGCGGCCGTGGCAAGCGATGACATCCGTCGCCGCGAACGCGAACCGGTCGCTGTATCTCTCCAGAATTCTGCTGGCTGCGTGGCGAAAGGCGCTGGCGGAAGAGGCGGTGCCAGCGCTTACGCTCCAACAGGCGTTCCTGCCGGGCGCACGTGAGCACCTGGTGAATGCCTACGGGTGGTTCCTGCTGGAAATCACCGATGCCTCCTGCCCGCCCGGTGCGGCACCACCGCGCTGCGCGAGCGAGCTGCCCGAAGTGCCCGAAGGCAAGGCAGTGTCCGGCGAGTTGCGAGAGTGCCAGCGGCTGGAGCAGGTTGGGTGGCTGGGAGATTTGCTCAGCGGGAGCGATGTGGCGCCGGGATCGCAGGCGAGAACGTCGGGCAATCTCGCCAGCCCCGCACAATCGCTCGGAGATTGCGCTGACGTGACTGACTGGGCTGAGCAGCTGGAAACGATGATGACGCGAATGCGCGATTCCCTGGATGAGTACTAGAGGGTTCGAGTGCGTGCGCGTCCCCGGCCTGACCAGGTTTGCCTGCAGCTTGCCGGGACAGCGCTGGCCGCTGACCTTGCCGGCTGTTAGACTTACAGTGTCATTCAGGCGTAGAGAGGTGAACTCAGGTGCCGGCATCCCTGATGGAAATCATCGACCTGGGAGATGGCGAGATAGCATTGCGCCGTGCAGACGATGAGTCTGCCCCGCTGGTCACTATTCAATTTTCCGAGGAGGCGCTTGTCTACATGGAGGACAATGGGCTGGAAGTCGCCAAGGCCATGATTCAGGCGGGTATCCAGGCTGCGGCCAGCCTCGCAGAAGAGGCCGACGATGTCTACGAGGGCGACGGCTCATCGCCTGAGCGTGTGATTCATTAGACGCCCCGCCGCAATACCCCCACGCTCAGGCCTTCAATGACAAACGCCTGCTCGCGCAGGTCCACTTCGATCGGTTGATAATCCGCGTTCTCAGGTAGCAGTTGCAGACGATGCTTTTCGCGCCCTCTGCGCAGGCGTTTTACCGTGACTTCATCCTCGATGCGCGCCACGACGATGTCGCCGTTTTTGGCCACCGGCGTGCTGTGCACAGCCAGTAGATCGCCATCCAGAATACCGATGTCGATCATGCTGTCGCCCTGCACCGTGAGAAAGTAGTCGGCCTGTGGACGAAAGAACCCGGGCGGCAGCTCACAGTAGTCTTCGATATGTTGCTCGGCCAGCACCGGGCTCCCGGCGGCGACCCGGCCGACGATCGGTATGCCATTGCTGTGGGGGAGCCGTATGCCCCGCGAGGCGCCGGCGATCATTTCAATCGCGCCCTTGCGTGCCAGTGCCTTGAGGTGCTCCTCCGCCGCATTGGCTGATTTGAAACCGAGTTCTCGAGCGATGTCCGCGCGGGTGGGAGGGTAGCCTGTGTCGTCGATGTGCTGGCGTACGATGTCCAGCACCTGCTGTTGCCGCTGCGTGAGTTTTTCCATCACAGTCACCCTCTGGGTGGATATACAGGTGCTGTGATTATATACAGTATAAGGCTTGGAAGGCAAACGGCCCGGAAAGCCGCCGGAGTAAAGTGTCAGTAGTCTTCAACCCCGTACATGGCGTCCGGCTCAATGGAGTTAATCGGGTTCCCCCAGTCTTCCGGATGCATCGGCAGATCAGGGTCCAGCAAGTCCTCGTCGTCGAGCTCGAACGCCGCGCGCCAGTCTTCAGGCGCCGCAACCTGTTCGAGCTGCATTTCCCGCCAGGCGTCCAGATCGTATTCGCTGACCTCGCCGCCGAGAAACTGCGTCTCGATGGTCAGGTTTTCCGGATCCCTGTCGACCTCTTCGAATATCGCCTGCGTTTGTAAATCACGGTACCAACGTCCTATCGCGGGGCTCAACATTTTCATTTGCCTACACCTGCCGTTTTTCTCTACCCTGTGTTAAAAACCATATCACGCTGGGTACTGCTGTCCATTAGGTGAAACAGTCATAAGCAGTCACCTGGAAATTACCAGACGTGTCACTGCTGGGGAATGCACAAAAAGATCAATTAGTTACGGTTTTTTGCAGCAGCAAAAGCGGCGTCATCGGGTGCACGTTATAGCGCGTCCTATGGCAACGTGGTGGCTGAAATAATGAAATTGTCTAACGGGGTATGAGTTGTTGTTGACGGGAATGAAAGGCTGGCTACCGTGAACGCGCTGGACGCGTGGCTCGACGAGTTCGGGACTACGGTGGGCCTCGACCCGCAGCTGTTGGTCATCCTACTTATTCTGCTCGCCGCCGGAGTAGTGCACGTGCTGCTCGATGCGCTGCTGCGACGCCTGCATCGTTTGGCGCGCACCAGCGCGCAGGCCTGGGACGACGTCGTCATAACTGCTGCGGAGACGCCGCTGCGTTACGGGCTCTGGTTACTGGCGCTGTATCTGGCGCTGGATACCTACCCGCCGGCAGAGGGGCTGCCGGGCTATCTCCTACAGGCCGCGGACACCTGCGTGGTGTTTCTGCTGGCACTTTTCCTGCACCGGCTGGTGGCAGGCATCGAAGGGGAACTGCTGGCACCTACCCGTGGCGAAGTGTCTTCAACGGATCGTGCCACCGTGCGCGCCACGGCCAAGCTGGCGCGCATTGCGCTATGGGCGGTGGCAGCATTGATGGTGCTGCAAAGCATCGGTGTGAGTATTTCCGGGCTTCTCGCGTTTGGTGGTATCGGCGGCATCGCCGTTGGCTTTGCCGCCAAGGATCTGCTGGCCAATTTTTTCGGTGGGCTCAGTATCTATCTGGATCGCCCGTTTTCTGTGGGTGACTGGATACGCTCGCCCGACAGGGAGATAGAAGGCACTGTAGAAAGCATCGGTTGGCGGCTCACGGTCATCCGCACCTTTGACCAGCGTCCCGTGTACGTGCCGAATGCCGTCTTCAGCCAGATCTCCGTTGAAAACCCCTCGCGCATGTTCAATCGACGGATCTACGAAACCATTGGCCTGCGCTATAAAGACGCGGACAAGATGGCTGACGTTGTGACCCAGGTGCGCGAAATGCTGGCGTCGCATGAGGCGATCGACCACTCGCGCACGCTGATCGTCAACTTCGTGTCTTTTGGCGCGTCATCGCTGGATTTCTTTGTGTACACGTTTACCAAAACGACCGTGTGGGTCGAGTACCACAAGGTGAAAGAGGAGATACTCTTGCGCATCCTGGATATTATTCACGCCAATGACGCCGATGTCGCGTTTCCCACGCGCAGCCTGCAGGTTGAGCAGCTTCCGCCGGAGCCGGGCGAATGAATGCGCTGGCGATTATCGGCGGTACCGGACTGGATCAGTTGGAAGGCCTCGAGGTGATTCGAGAGCACGCCGTGACCACCCCGTACGGTGCACCATCGCGCCCCGTGCAGGAGGGCCGCTTCAACAATACCACGCTGTTTTTTCTGCACCGGCATGGTAGCCCGGGCGCGATACCGCCGCACCTCATCAACTATCGCGCCAACCTGTGGGCCCTGCACTCTCTCGGAGCGCAGCGGGTCATCGCCATTAATACCGTCGGCGGAATTACACCGGTGATGCGGCCCGGTCGCTTGCTGATCCCCGACCAGATAATCGACTATACCTGGGGCCGCGAACACAGCTTCGACGATGGGCAATCCGGCGAGCTGATGCACGTCGATTTTACCGAGCCTTATGACCGCGAGTTACGCCGGGCGTTGATCGCGGCTGCGGACGCTGAGCGAATCGTGCATGAACCTTGCGGTGTGCATGGCGTAACACAGGGGCCACGCCTGGAGACGGCTGCCGAAGTGCAGAGAATGGCACGCGACGGCTGCGACGTGGTGGGCATGACGGGGATGCCCGAGGCGTCGCTGGCGCGTGAGCTGTCGCTGCCATTTGCTTCGGTTTGCATGGTGGTCAACCCAGCCGCGGGCCTGGGTGACTTGCCGCTCACACTGGCGATGATGCGCGAGATACTGTCACAGGAAGCGGCCGTGGTACGTGCATTGCTGCGCGCCTACCTGACGCGAGCCTAGTGCCGCCGCCTGCGCGCAGGGCACGGCAGTGTCCGTGCGCTGATTACTCGTCCTGCGCAGGCTCTGCCACCTCTCCGGTCTCCAGCGGTGTCAGTTTGATAATGACGCCCAACAAGGGGTGATCGAGGTAGTGCATCTGGTTGCTGCGCATCCTGCGCGTCTGTTGATGCAACACCGCGTGCCGGTAAGGGTAGGGGGCTTCGGCGATGCCATCGCCCGCCTTCTGCTGCGGGCTGGATTGCACTGTGCCGAGGTTGCCCTGCGTTGCGCCGGCGACCGGTGCAGCCGCTGACCCATCGTCGAGTAGCGGCGAGTTGAGCAGTAGCGCAGGTGGGGCTTTGGGAGGAGCAGGCATCTGCCATCCGGAGGGAAGGTAGTTACCCTGCGTGTTCAACCACAGGTTTGTCTCGAGGCTCAGGAATCGCGCGAGTGACAGCGTGATGGTGCCCTGCAGTTCGGGCCAGGTGGGTGTGTCGCCTGAGGTGTCCAGCGCCAGGGGAATTGCGCGTGATGCGTCTGTTACCGGCTGCAGCCATGCCTCGTGAAACAACGTTCGGTATCCCCCGGCGCGCTGCATATAGGCCGCCGTGTCGCGCAACTCCTGTTCCGCATTCGGTAATTTTACAAAGGCCGACGGCAGCGGCGTGGCGTCCTCCGGCGCGCCGAGGGCATCCGCATGCACGCCGCCGAGCCCGGGCGCGGTTGTGGCCGCTACTATCCTGCCGCGTGAATCCACATGGCTCGCACTTCCGTAGCGATTGCGGGCGGCTTCCAGTTGCCTGGGGTCTACCAGAAAACGCAGGGCGTCGGGATAGCGCAGTTCCGGCAATGGATTCCACTGTTCCGCGTTCAGGCCGTTGGGCTGTTCGAACACCAGTAGTTCCACTTTGTACCAGCGTTCGGATGCGTCTTGCGCGCCGACGCCCTGCGACAGCAGCAGTGACAGCAGCAGTGCGGAGAATAGCCTAGGCATGCGGGGGTCTCCCGCCCGGCCGCGCAGCCAGCGTATCCAGCAGTTCATCGACGAACCTAACACGCTGATCGCCGTCCTCAAGCGCCTTATCGAAACGCAAGCGTGTCGCTCCAGCCAGTTTGAAAGTGTCGGATTTGGATTGCACGAGCTGTACCAGCGTCATTGGGTCGATAGAGGTGTTTTCAGTGAATTCGATACTACCACCGGTCGGGCCCGCTTCAATAGCGCGAATGCCGAGCTGCTGTGCTCGCTGGCGCAGGCGCGCCAGTTCGAACAGGTGTGTGATCTGCGGCGGTAGCAGGCCGAAGCGGTCGATCATCTCCACGCGGAGCTGCCGCAGCGCGTCCTCATCGTCCGCAGCCGCGATGCGTTTGTAGAGAATCAGGCGGCCGTTCACATCCGGCAGATAGTCGTCTGGAATGAGAGCGGGGGCATGCAGGTTGACTTCAGTCCCCTGATCCAGCGGTGCGTCGATATCCGGTATGTCGCCGCGACGCAGCGCGGCCACGGCACGCTCCAGCATGGTCATATACATGCCGAAACCCACGCTCTGGATCTGGCCGCTTTGCTCATCTCCCAGCAACTCACCAGCGCCGCGAATTTCCAGATCATGGGTGGCGATCAGATAGCCCGCGCCGAGGTCGCCCGCCGACTCGATCGCGTCGAGCCGCTTCTGTGCATCGGTGGTGATCGCGGAGCGTGGCGGTGTGAGCAGGTAGGCATAGGCCTGGTGGTGGGAGCGTCCGACTCGACCACGCAACTGATGCAGCTGGGCAAGGCCGAACTTGTCAGCGCGTTCGATGATAATGGTATTGGCGTTTGGAATGTCGATACCGGTTTCGATTATGGTCGTGCACAGCAGTACATGATGACGCTGGTGATAGAATGCGGACATGACCTGTTCCAGCTGCGTCTCGCGCATCTGGCCGTGCGCCACCGCGATACTCATGTCGGGAAACAGTTCACGCAGCTTACGGGCGGTTTCTTCAATGGTCTTCACTTCATTGTGCAGATAGTACACCTGCCCGCCGCGCAGGGTTTCTCGCAGCACCGCTTCCTTGATAAGCGCCATGTTGTGCTCGCGAACGAATGTCTTGATGGACAGGCGCCTCGCCGGCGGCGTGGCGATGATGGACAGGTCGCGCATGCCACCCAGCGCCATGTTGAGTGTGCGTGGAATCGGCGTTGCGGTCAGCGTCAGGATATCCACCTCGGCGCGCAGCGCCTTGATAGCTTCTTTTTGCTTCACGCCAAAGCGGTGCTCCTCGTCGATGATGAGCAGTCCCAGGTCGCGAAACTTGAAGTCGCTTTGCAGGAGTTTGTGCGTGCCGATCAGGATGTCGATCTCACCGGCGGCTGCGCGACGCATGATCTGCGACGTTTCGCCGCCGCTGCGAAAACGCGACACCATTTCTACCGTCGCCGGCCAGCCCGCGAAGCGATCGCTGAAGGTGTTGAAGTGCTGCTGGGCGAGGAGGGTGGTGGGCACCAACACCGCCACCTGTTTGCGGTTGGCAAGCGCAACGAAGGCAGCGCGCAGTGCCACCTCGGTTTTGCCAAAACCCACATCGCCGCACACCAGCCTGTCCATCACTCGCGGGCTGGCCATATCGTTGAGCACCGCGGCGATGGCGTCTTCCTGGTCGGGTGTCTCCTCAAAGGGGAAGGCGGCGCTGAATGCCTCGTAGGCGTCGTCGGCGCGGGAAAATACGAACCCCTCTCGCGCTTCTCGCCTCGCATACACTTCGAGGAGCTGCGCCGCCACGTCGCGCGCCTTTTCACTCGCCCTGCGTCGCGCCTTCTCCCATTGATCTGATCCCAGGCGATGCAGGGGAGCGTGCTCCTGATCGCCACCTGTATAGCGACTGATCAGGTGCAGCGAAGCCACCGGCACGTAGAGCCGCGCGGCATCAGCGTACTCCAGTGTCAGAAATTCCGTGGGTTGCTCATCCACGACCAGCGTTTGCAGCCCCACATAGCGACCGACGCCATGTTCAAGGTGCACGACGGGGACCCCGGCGCGCAGTTCGTTCAGATCGCGAAACGCATTCTCCGCCTGGGCGCTTTCCAAGCGTTTTCGCCGCCGCCTCTGGGCAACGCGGTTGCCGAACAGCTGTGCCTCGCAGAGCAAGGTCGGCTGCCCGTCGCCAAAGTAAAGGCCGCGATCAAGTGGTGCTGTCGCAATGGCAAAGTCTGCTCCACTGGCGAGAAACGCGGGCCAGTTACCGACGCTCTCCGGCGTCAGCTTCCGCTCGCGCAGGGTTTCCAGCAGAATTTCCCGGCGCCCCGCAGATTCCGCGCACAGCAGCACAGGCCCACCGTGGGTCTGGAGGAAGCGCTCCAGGCGTTCCACTGCCGAGTGAACCTTGCCTTCGCCGCCCAGGTCCGGGGGCGGTAAAACAGGCGTCTCGCAGTGCACCCGGGCTTCGGCATTGTGGCGCAACTCGAGAACGGCAAAGCGACCCAGCTGCTGGTAGAGCTCTTCAACCGGCAGGAAGCAGCGGGTTGGAGGGAGTAGCGGCCTCCGTGGGTCGATGCCGTACTCGGTGAAGCGCGCGTTCGCTTCCTGCCAGAACTGCTGGGCGGAGGCATGGTGATCGCCCGTGGCGATGATTGCGCTGTCGGACGGCAGGTAGTCGAACAGCGAAGCGCAGGCGTCGAAGAACAGCGGGAGATAATATTCGCAACCACCCGGGCTCCGCCCAGCGCTGACCTCGGTGAACGTGGGGCACTGGTCCGGATCGCTGTCGAAGGCCTCGTACCAGCGCATCTTGAACTGTTCGATGGCGCCCCTGTTAAGGGGGTACTCGCGTGCCGGCAGCAGGTTGACCGCCGTCACTTTTTCAACGGTGAGCTGGGTTTGCGGGTCGAAGGTCCGCAGCGTATCCACTTCGTCGTCGAGCAGGTCGATGCGGAAGGGCAGAGGGCTGCCCATCGGGAACACGTCCAGTAACGATCCGCGTTGGGCAAATTCGCCATGCTCGTACACGGTGGCAACATTCACGTAGCCATTACGTTCAAGGTTGCTGCAAAACTGCGTTGAGTCGAGTTGCTGTCCTTCCTTGAGCACGAGGCTGGCCCCAGTCACATAGTCACTGGGCGCCAGTCGGTGCATCAACGTGGATACCGGCACGATCAGGATGCCTGTGCGCAACGCCGCCAGGCGATACAGGGTATGCAGGCGCTCCGAGACAATATCCTGGTGTGGTGAGAAATTGTCGTAGGGCAGCGTCTCCCAGTCGGGAAAATGCAAAATTTCCGTCGGGTGTTCCAGGAAAAACGGCAACTCCCTCTCGAGTGCCAGCGCCGACGCGGTGTCTGAGGCAATCACCACCAGCAGGCGTTCGCGTGCCAGTTCGGCAATGCACAGGGCGTCGGCGCAGCCGCTGGTGGGGCCGATGGCCGTGCGCGAGCCCGCTTTGCCGGGCCAGGGAGTGCTGTCTACGAGGGCTTTAAACATGCATTCGGTGGAGTCGAGGTGGGTGAAGGCCCGGCATTATAGCCAAGGAGCGCAGCAGAGCCAGCCGAGGGGCGCTCGGCTTGCGCCGAATTGCGCATTGAGACGATAATACGCGCCCTATCGACCTCCTCAGCGGCTGGAAAGGTACCTCATAGTGACTGATCGTAAGCGCGAACGCCCCGCGGACTATTTCAAGGACTGGAAAGAGCGCGAGGCCCTCGCAGAGGGCATGATTCCCATCGTGGGTCGGTTATCGCGTGAAAAGAGCGTGAAATGCTATATCTACGGCAAGCCCCTGGTGAATCGCTCCGTGCTGGAGATCATGAAGGATCACCGCTATGTGCGCCAGGTCGAGGCCAACGAGCTCTCCGAGTTCGAGACGTTTCCCATCCTCAGCCGGTTGAGCCAGATGGACCTTGGCCCGGCCCATATCGACATCGGCCGCCTCGCCGTTCAGTACTACGATCACGGCCAGGGCAAGGAGCTCAGCATCGAGGAGTACGTGGATCGCGAATTGGCCGCGCTGATCGGCGCCCGAGGTGCACCGCTGGATCGCCCGCAGGACGTGGTGCTCTACGGCTTTGGCCGTATCGGACGCCTGATGGCGAGAATCCTTATCGAAAAAACGGATGGCGGCGATTGCCTGCGGCTGCGCGCCATCGTGGTGCGCAAGGGTAAGGCACCCAATGATCTCGTCAAACGTGCCAGCCTGCTGCGGCGCGATTCCGTGCACGGTGCGTTCGCCGGCACTATCCGCGTGGATGAGGAGCGCCAGTCCTTCGTTGCCAACGGCAACGAGGTCAAGGTGATCTACGCCGACTCGCCGAGCGAGGTCGATTACACCGAATACGGCATCAGCAATGCCATTATTATCGACAATACCGGTGTCTGGCGTGATGAAGAGGGACTGTCCCAGCACCTCAAGTGCAAAGGCGCGAGTCGCGTGATTCTCACCGCGCCTGGCAAGGGCAACCTCAAGAATGTGGTGGCGGGCATCAATCACGATATTATCGAGCCCACCGACACGATTATCTCTGCAGCTTCCTGCACGACCAATGCGATTGCGCCGCCCTTGCGCGCCATGGACGATGAATACGGCATCGTGGCCGGCCATGTGGAAACCGTGCATGCCTATACCAACGACCAGAATCTGATCGACAATTACCACAAGGCATCGCGCCGTGGGCGCAGTGCACCGCTGAATATGGTGCTGACCGAGACCGGTGCAGCCAAGGCAGTAGGCAAGGTGCTGCCGCAGTTGGACGGCAAGCTCACGGGCAACGCGATTCGCGTGCCCACGCCCAATGTGTCGATGGCCATCCTCAACCTCACGCTCAAGCGCGAGACCACCACCGAAGAGGTCAACGAGTTCATGCGTTACCAGGCCCTGCACTCGCCGCTGCGCAAACAGATCGATTACTCGGCCTCGCCAGAGGTGGTTTCCAGCGATTTTGTGGGCTCCCGACACGCCTGTATCTACGATGCCAAGGCGACGATCGTCAACGGCAGGCAGGTGGTGTTGTATCTCTGGTACGACAATGAATTCGGGTATTCCTGCCAGGTTTACCGAATTCTGGAGCAGATGGCCGGCATTCAATACGTTACTTACCCCCTGCGGGACTGAGCCCTTGCGGTCACAGGGAATCTGATTGCGCAAAACCTGTTCAAAATCAAAAAACTCCTGTGCGTAAGGTGGTGTTTTGGGCTGCGCTTCCTGTATAATGCGCGCGGCTTGGAAAGCTGTTAATGGCACAGTCCATAGGCGGGAAGCGCGGCCCTGAACGGTCGCCCCCTTTGCGCTGTCTCTGGGGCAGGTGAGCAGCGTGTATCCAGACCACCCAACATTGAATCGATGCTGTAGGCAGATCGTATGATCAAAATCAAACGGGGCCTGGATATTCCCATTGCGGGAAATCCCCGTCAGATTATCGAAAGCGCGCCCGCCGCGCGGGCTGTTGCCCTGATTGGCTTTGACTCCGTGGGCATGAAGCCCACCATGGAGGTCGCCGAGGGCGACCGCGTCAAGCTGGGGCAATTACTTTTCACCGACAAGAAGACCACCGGCGTACGCTACACGGCCCCAGCCGCGGGGGTCGTTACGGCGATCAACCGTGGCGCGCGCCGGGTGCTGCAATCAGTCGTCATCGAGGTCGATGGCGATGAGGCGGAGAGCTTCCCGACCTGCACGGCACACAGCCTGCCCTCGCCAGAGGCGATTCGCGAGACCCTGATCAGCAGTGGTATGTGGACGTCCCTGCGCACGCGCCCGTTCAGCAAGGTGCCGGCGCTGGACGCCGAAGCCGCGGCGATATTCGTCACCGCGATCGACACGCATCCCCTGGCACCTGATCCTCAGGTGATTCTCGCGGAGCAGCAGGATGCCTTTGCCCTCGGGCTGGACCTGCTGGCGCAGTTGACCGCAGGGAAGGTGCACCTGTGCAGCGCGCCGGGTGCAACTCTGCCGCGTGGCAGCGCTGCGAACATCAATTCCGCCGAATTCTCAGGACCCCATCCGGCCGGGCTCGCAGGCACGCACGTGCATTTCCTGGAAGGGGCCAGCAGTGGCAAGGTCGTCTGGACAATCGGTTACCAGGATGTGATCGCTATCGGCCGGTTGTTTCTAGATGGCCGACTCTACACCGACCGCGTGGTGGCGCTGGCTGGCCCGCAGGTGGACAACCCGCGCCTGTTGCGTACGCGCATCGGGGCGGACCTGCAGGCCCTTTGCGCCGGTCAACTCAAGAACGGCGAGAACCGAATCATTTCGGGGTCAGTATTGGGGGGTAGGGCCGTGTCAGGTGCAACGGCGTACCTCGGTCGCTATCACAACCAGATTTCCGTCCTGCTGGAAGGTCGCCAGCGCGAGTTCATGGGATGGTTGTCCCCAGGTGTGCGCAAGCACTCGGTGCTCGGCATTTATATCAGCAGCTTTTTCGGGGCGCGCCCGCTCCCGATGACGACCAATACCAACGGAAGTGAGCGTGCGATCGTGCCGGTGGGAAGCTATGAGAAGGTGATGCCGCTGGATATTTTGCCTACCCAACTGTTGCGCGCGTTAATCGTCGGTGACACAGAAATGGCTCAGGCGCTCGGCTGCATGGAACTGGAAGAGGAAGACCTCGCCCTGTGCTCCTACGTGTGTCCGGGCAAGTACGAGTACGGCCCGATCCTGCGGGACAACCTCACACGCATCGAAAAGGAGGGTTGAGTCGTGGGTCTCAGACAAATGCTGGACAGCGTGGAGCACCACTTCCAGGAAGGCGGCCGACTGCAAAAGTATTACGCGATATACGAGGTATTCGATACCTTCCTGTATTCACCACCTTCCGTTACCCGTTCCACCGCACATGTGCGCGACGGTGTCGACCTCAAGCGCATTATGATCACCGTGTGGCTGGCGACCTTCCCGGCCATGTTCTACGGCATGTACAACCTCGGCTTCCAGGCCACCGACGTGATGGCCGCGGGCCAGGGCATTGAGGGCTGGCGCGGCTGGATGATCGCGGCGCTGGGTGGCTATGACTCAGGCAACCTCTGGCACTGCCTGTGGTTCGGCGCCCTGTATTTCCTGCCGATCTATATCGTGACGTTCCTGGTCGGTATTTCCTGGGAAATTCTGTTTGCCGTTCGCCGCGGGCACGAGGTAAACGAGGGTTTCTTCGTCACCTCCGTGCTGTTTGCGCTCACCTGCCCCCCGGATATTCCCCTGTGGCAGGTGGCACTGGGCATCAGCTTCGGCGTTGTCATCGGCAAGGAAGTGTTTGGTGGTACCGGCAAGAATTTCCTCAATCCGGCGCTCACCGGGCGGGCCTTCCTGTACTTCGCATACCCGGCGCAGCTGTCCGGCGATGCTGTCTGGGTTGCCGTAGACGGTTACTCGGGCGCCACAGCGCTGGCCGTTGTCGCAGCGGATGGCATGGAAGCGCTGCGCAGTCAGTGGACATGGATGGAGGCGTTTGTCGGGGCTGTGCCTGGCTCGATCGGAGAGACATCCACCCTGGCTATCGGTCTCGGGATGATCCTGCTGCTGATCACGCGGGTCGCGTCCTGGCGGATTATCGCAGGGGTGTTCATTGGCATGGTTGCACTGTCGAGCCTGTTCAACACCCTCGATTCCAGCACCAATCCGGCATTCGCGATGCCCTGGTACTGGCACCTCGTAACTGGTGGTTTTGCATTCGGTATGGTGTTCATGGCAACCGATCCGGTATCGGCGGCAATGACCAATACCGGCAAGTGGGCCTTCGGTATTCTGATCGGCGTAATGACCGTGCTGATACGGGTGGTCAACCCCGCGTTTCCAGAGGGGATTATGCTGGCGATTCTGTTTGCCAACCTGTTCGCGCCGCTGATGGATCATTTCGTTGTCCAGGCGAATATCAAACGGAGGCTTGCCCGTGTCCAGTAACGATAGTATCGGCAAAACGCTTACCGTTGCGCTTCTGCTCTGTATCGTCTGTTCGGTAGTGGTTTCCATGGCGGCTGTGGTGCTCAAGCCCGCTCAGGAAACCAACAAGGCGCTGGACAAGAAGCGCAACATTCTCGCCGCCGCAGGTATGCTGGACGCGAGCAAAACAGTCGAAGAACAGTTCGCCCAGATTACCACCCGCCTGGTCGATCTTCGCACCGGCAAGTTCGCCGACGAGATGGATCCGCAAGGCTACGACCAGCACAAGGCGGCGAAGAACCCGCAAATGTCCCAGGCGCTCAGCCCTGCGCAGGACACTGCCAAGATTTCCGCCGGGAAGATTTCGCACCCGTGTACCTCGTTCAGGACGGTGACGGTGAGATCGAAAAGATCATTCTGCCAATTCGTGGTTACGGCCTGTGGTCAACACTCTACGGTTTCATCGCGCTGGAGGAAGATGCCAATACGGTGGCGGGCCTTGGCTTCTATGACCACGGCGAAACCCCCGGGCTGGGCGGCGAGGTCGACAACCCGCGCTGGAAAGCCTCCTGGCCCGGCAAGAAAGTGTACCGGGATGGCGACGTGGAACTCGGGCTGGTGAAGGGCGCTGTAGACCCCGCTAGCCCCAACGCCCAGTGGCAGGTGGACGGCTTGTCAGGCGCCACGTTAACCGCCCGCGGCGTGACCAACCTCGTGCATTTCTGGTTGGGGGAAAATGGCTTTGAGCCGTTTCTTGAAAATCTGAAGTCGGGAGAGGCCTGAACATGCAAACCATGAAAGAAACGCTAACGACGCCGATCTTCAAGAACAACCCGATCGCGCTGCAGATACTGGGTATCTGCTCTGCGCTCGCGGTCACCTCCTCGCTCAAGGTCACGTTGGTGATGTGCGTGGCGTTGACCTTTGTGACGGCCTTTGCCAACCTGGGCGTGTCACTGATTCGCCATCACATTCCCGGCAGCATCCGCATCATCGTGCAGATGGTGATTATTGCATCGCTGGTTATCGTGGTGGACGAATTCCTCAAAGCATACGCCTATGACATCAGCAAGCAGCTCTCTGTATTTGTCGGCCTGATTATCACCAACTGCATCGTCATGGGGCGTGCCGAGGCGTTCGCCATGAAGAATCCGCCGCTGCCCAGCTTCGTCGATGGGATCGGTAACGGCCTGGGTTACAGCGTGGTATTGATCTGTGTGGCGGTGATTCGCGAGTTGTTTGGCTCCGGGAAGCTGATGGGCTACGAGATACTGCCTCTGGTGACTGAGGGTGGCTGGTATGTGCCCAACGGCATGTTGTTATTGCCCCCCAGCGCGTTTTTCCTCATCGGCTTTTTCATCTGGATCCTGCGCAGTGTGAAGAAAGACCAGGTTGAGGCGCCCGATTACAAAATGGCGAGTCATACCCCGGCTCGGGAGGGCGTGTAGATGGAAGCGCTGATAAGCCTGTTTGTTCGCGCGATATTCATCGAGAATATGGCGCTGGCGTTCTTCCTCGGGATGTGTACGTTCCTGGCGATCTCGAAAAAGATCCAGGCGGCGCTCGGCCTGGGTATCGCGGTCGTCGTGGTGCTGACCATCACCGTGCCGGTGAACAATCTCATCTATAACTACCTGCTGGCGGACGGCGCACTGGCCTGGGCCGGGATGCCAGACATGGATCTCAGCTTCCTTGGCTTGCTGTCATACATTGGCGTGATCGCCGCCATCGTCCAGATACTGGAGATGTTCCTCGACAAGTTTGTCCCGGCGCTGTACAACGCGCTCGGCGTGTTCCTGCCTTTGATCACGGTGAATTGTGCAATACTTGGCGCCTCCCTGTTCATGGTTGAACGCGACTACAGCTTTGCCGAGAGCGTGGTATTTGGTGCCGGTTCTGGCGTTGGCTGGGCGCTTGCTATCGTCGCCCTGGCGGGGATTCGTGAGAAAATGAAGTATTCGGATGTTCCCGATGGCCTGCAGGGCCTGGGCATCACTTTCATCATCGTCGGGCTGATGTCGCTGGGCTTCATGTCTTTCGGCGGCATTGATATCTAGCGTAGGCTGAACCGATATGGATATGACAATCGTTTTTGGCGTCGGCATGTTTACCACCATCGTGTTGGCGCTGGTGTTCGTAATTCTGGTTGCCCGCTCGCAATTGGTGAGCTCCGGTAATGTGACTATCGAGGTCAATGGAGAGAAAACCATCACCGTACCCGCTGGCGGCAAATTGTTGCAGACCCTGTCAGACGCCGACCTGTTCCTTGCATCAGCCTGCGGTGGCGGCGGTACCTGTGCCCAGTGCAAGTGCATCATCACGGAAGGCGGCGGCTCCATGCTGCCGACGGAAGAGACGCACTTCACGCGGCGTGAAGCGGAGGAGGGCTGGCGCCTGAGCTGCCAGACCGCCGTGAAGCAGGACATGAAGATCGTGGTGCCCGAAGAGGTATTCGGTGTTAAACAGTGGGAGTGCACGGTTGAGTCGAACCCGAACGTGGCGACGTTTATCAAGGAACTGACGCTTCGGCTGCCCGAGGGCGAGAGCGTGGATTTTCGCGCCGGGGGTTATGTTCAACTCGAGTGTCCGCCGCATGTGGTTAAGTACTCCGATTTCGACATCGAAGAGGAGTATCGCGGTGACTGGGAGCGCTTCGGCTTTTTTGACCTCAAATCCGAGGTGAAGGAGACGGTGATACGGGCCTACTCCATGGCCAACTATCCCGAAGAGAAAGGGGTAGTGAAATTCAATATACGCATCGCCACCCCGCCTCCTGGTAGTAAGGACATTCCTCCGGGGCAGATGTCATCCTGGGCGTTCAACCTCAAGCCGGGCGATAAAGTGAAAGTGTACGGTCCCTTCGGTGAGTTCTTCGCCAAGGATACCGATGCCGAGATGGTGTTTATCGGCGGTGGCGCCGGTATGGCGCCCATGCGTTCGCACCTGTTTGACCAGCTCAAGAGGCTGCATACCAAACGCAAGATATCCTTCTGGTATGGCGCGCGTTCGATGCGGGAAATGTTCTACCAGGAGGATTACGACCAGCTCGCGGCGGAGAATGACAATTTCGAGTGGCACGTGGCCTTGTCCGACCCTCAGCCAGATGACAACTGGACGGGGCTGACGGGGTTTATTCACAACGTGCTCTACGAAGAGTACCTGAA
This sequence comes from Halioglobus sp., assembly GCA_041396005.1. Classification (GTDB taxonomy): domain Bacteria; phylum Pseudomonadota; class Gammaproteobacteria; order Pseudomonadales; family Halieaceae; genus Marimicrobium. The sequence continues at coordinate 242,244 of JAWKZK010000002.1, read as the reverse complement.
AGACCATCCCGCGCCGGAAGACTGTGAGTACTACATGTGCGGCCCGCCGATGATGAACGCGGCGGTCATACAGATGTTGACGGATCTCGGCGTGGAGCCTGAGAACATCCTGTTGGATGATTTCGGTGGCTAGCAGCGACCGGACGCTATCCAGAAGCCACTCATTCGAGTGGCTTTTTTGTATCGTGGCCTGCCTGCTGGTTGTGGGCTGCAGCCGAGAACCTTTGCAGGAGCAGCTCTCGGGCGCGACGATGGGTACCACCTGGCACCTCACCTATGTAGTCACGCCGGGCACGCCCGATGCCGACTTCGTGGCAGCGTTGGTTCAGGCGGAACTCGACGCTGTCAACGCGAGCATGTCCACCTATCTGCCTGATTCCGAAATCACGCGGTTCAACAAGGCGCCCGGTGACACCTGGGTGACCTTGTCGGACGCGTTTCTGCGTGTGCTGGATGCTGCGATGCGGGTGGGCCAGGAGAGTGGCGGCGCATACGATGTCACGGTCGCGCCCCTGGTGGATTTATGGGGTTTCGGGCCCAAGGAGGCCAACCTGGAGCCGCCCCCGAAGGAGGCCATAGCGGTCGCGCTCGCCAGGGTTGGTCAGGCGCGTGTCCAGCGCGACCCCCAGCGTAGAGCGGCCATGAAACCGGAGGGGGTAGCACTGGATTTCTCGTCGCTGGCGAAGGGTTTTGCGGTAGACCAGGCCGCGCAGGCGCTGCGAGAAAGAGGGATTGTCCGCTTCCTGTTCGAAGTGGGTGGCGAAATCGCGGTGTCCGGCTTCAGCGCTCGCGGTGAACCCTGGCGAGTGGCGGTAGAGGCACCGGCGAGTGCCGGGCGCGCCGTCGCCGAAGTGCTCAGTGTCACGGACCTTGCCGTGGCGACGTCGGGGAACTACCGAAATTTTTTTGACTACGCTGGACAACGCTACTCGCACAGTATTGACCCACGTACCGGCTGGCCGGTAGTGCATGACCTGGTGTCCGTCACCGTCGTGCATGAGGACGCGATGCTTGCGGACGCATGGGCCACGGCATTCACCGTGATGGGGGCGGAAGAGGCGATGAAACTGGCGGAGTCCAGGGAAATGGCGGTATATTTCATTCGCAGGGTGGCGGATGAGTACGAGCACAGCCACTCGCAGGCACTGGCAGCGTTTTTGCCAGGTGCCAGACAGTAGGTTTCAGGCCCGGGAGGCGGTTCATGACGATGTTTTTTCTCACTTTGCTTGTGGTGCTCCTGGTGGTTGCCGGCATGGCGGTGGGCGTGATAGCGGGCCGTGCCCCCATCAAGGGCTCGTGCGGCGGAATGGGCGCGTTGGGCATCGATACCGCCTGTGAAATCTGCGGCGGCGATGCCAAACGCTGTGACGAAGGCACGCGCGATGGCGACGTAGGCAAGCAGAATCCCGGCCTTTATTATCCGGCGGATCGCTGAGCCGGCCGCTTTTCACTTGCCCCTGATTGGCCCCCTCATTCCCGGTTATATCGGCTTCGTTGGGCTGCGCTACAGTTTCAGTCGCAAGCGCAACCGATTTACGGCGGTGATCGCCACTGTCTCCATGCTGGGGATGACGCTCGGCGTCGCCAGCCTCATCGTCGTGCTTGCGGTGATGAATGGCTTTGCCGGGGAGCTGCGCGACAGGATCCCCGCGCTGGTGCCGCATGGCTTTATCGAGCAACGTGACGGCATTGTCGACTGGCCCCTCCTGGCTGGACGCATCGAAAGTATCCCGGGTGTGGTTGCCGTATCTCCGTATATTTCCGACAAAGTGATTTTCACCTCGGGTCGCAGTTTGCGAGGGGTGTGCTGACGGCGATTGATGCTGATGCGGAATCGCGCGTATCGCGCATCGCGGCGACAATGCGCGAAGGCGAATTGCAGAGCCTGCGCGAGCCCGGCTTCAATGTCGTTGGGTGGCGGCCGCTGGCGCGCCTCCTGGGGGTGGTACCTGGAGACCTGCTGGACGTCACGGTTCCGAGATTGACGGTGACACCTCTGGGCGTTTTTCCCGCAGCAAGCGCCTCACCGTGACCGGCGTATTCGAGGTGGGCGCCCAGCCGGACACCTACCAGGCGTTTGTGTCGCTGGGGAGTGGGCAGAGGCTGCTGGGCAACGGCAACGCAGTAGACGGGCTGCAGGTGCGCGCCACAGACCTTCACGCGGCGCCCCTGGTCATGCGCGCCGTGCGCAAGCAGCTCCCGGATGAATACACAGTGAACGACTGGAGCCAGACGCAGGGCTCCCTGTTTAGCGCGGTAAGAATGGAAAAGGTGATGGTTAGCCTGTTACTGCTGAGCGTGGTTGCGGTGGCCGCCTTCAATATCGTTTCGACGCTGGTGATGTCAGTGACTGAGAAACGTCGCGACATAGCGGTGTTGCGCACGCTGGGCGCGAGGCCGCGAGGCATCATGGCAATTTTTGTTGCTCACGGGCTTGCCCTCGCGATGGTGGGTATTTCGTTAGGCGCGCTGCTGGGAGTCGTCCTGGCGATCAATATCGCGGCAATTACCTCTGCGGTCGAGAAGGCGCTGGGCCTGCGACTCTTTGATCCGGCGGTGTACTTCATCAGCGAGCTGCCGGCTCGGCTAATGTGGAGTGATGTCTGGACGGTTGTTATTGCATCGTTCGTGCTGAGTCTTGCCGCGACCGTGTATCCAGCGTGGCGCGCTGCGCGCATCGCTCCTGCTGAGGTGCTGCGCTATGAGTAATATGGTTTTGCACTGCGATCACCTGAGCAAGGTCTATGAAGACGGGGATCGTAGCGTGCGCGTGCTGGACGGCATACAGCTGCAACTTGCGGCAGGCGAAAAGATTGCCATTGTGGGCGCTTCCGGTTCGGGTAAGTCAACCCTGCTCAACCTGCTTGGCGGCCTGGATCACCCCAGTAGTGGCAAGGTCGAGCTGTGCGGGCAGGATCTCGCAACGCTGTCTGAGCGCGAATTATGCGAGTTGCGCAACCGCCGGCTTGGCTTTGTGTACCAGTTTCATCATTTGCTCCCTGAGTTTGATGCATTGGAAAATGTCGCCATGCCTTTGCTGATCCGTGGGCTCGCCCGTCGGGATGCGGCAGATGCCGCCGAGCAGATGCTCGCTCGTGTGGGATTGCAGGAGAGGCTCACGCATCGTCCCGGGCAGTTGTCCGGTGGCGAGCGTCAGCGGGTTGCGATTGCCCGCGCGCTGGTCGGCCGCCCCGCTTGCGTGCTACTGGATGAGCCCACCGGTAATCTTGATCCGCACTCCGCCCAGCAGGTGCTTGCCCTGATCGACGAACTCGGTGCGGAGAGCGCGGCGTTTGTCGTGGTAACGCACGATCCAGGCATTGCTGCACGCATGCACAAAACGCTTGAACTGCGTGCGGGCCGACTGGCGTGACCCCGGGCGAACGTCTGCGCATTGCGTTGCGCTACACGTTTCCGTCGGGACGTGCGCACCTGTCCACTTTTTTGTCGTCGCTGTCCATGCTCGGACTGGTGTTGGCCATCAGCTTGCTGGTGATCGTGCTGTCGGTCATGAACGGGTTCGACAAGGAGATGCGCGAGCGCATTCTCTCACTGGTGCCGCACATCACCGTGCATTCTGACATGCGCGGTGGCGATTGGCCTGCGCAGCTGGCGCAGCTGCGCAGCCAGCCTGGCGTGCTCGAGGCAACGCCATTTGTGGAATTTGACGCACTCGTGATGCGTGGGAAGGATATCGAGACCGCACGTGGTGTAGGCATTGAACTTGCCGGAGCAGATGCGCCGTCGGCACTGCTTCGCTATCTGGGGGAGGACGCGCTGCGCGCTTTTCGCGAACAGCCCGATGGCCTGGTACTCGGGCGGGGCGTGGCGGAGCGTCTGGGCGTTACAGCGGGCGAGCGATTGACCCTGGTGGTGCCGCAGGGGCGTGGGCCGCTCAGCGCGCGCGCCGCGCGCTTTCAGGCTGTGCAACTGGTAGCAGTACTCGATACCGGAACCGAACTGGATCAGGCGCTGGCTTTGCTGCGCATGCCGCTGGCCTCCAGGCTCGCCGGTCGCGACGGCGAGGTGAGTGGCTTTCGCATCGTCACGGTAGACATCTTCGACGTACAGCGCATGGCCTGGCAACTCACTGACGCGCTGCCCGCGGGATACTATGCGACCCACTGGATGATGACCCACGGCAATCTGTACGCCGCGATTCAGCTTTCGCGTAACCTGGTCGCGATTCTTCTGCTGTCGATCATCGCGGTGGCGGCTTTCAACGTGGTGTCGTCGCTGGTGCTGGTTGTACTGGACAAACAGGGTAACATCGCCATCCTGCGCACCCTGGGCGCATCCGGCCGCGATATCGCCGGTATTTTTTTGTTGCAAGGGGCTTTGATCGGCCTGGTGGGGGTTGTGCTGGGCGGTTTGCTCGGGGCGGCCGGCAGCCTGGCGGTGCCCGGGTTCGTCGCGTGGCTTGAAGCACTGCTGGACATTCGCTTTCTGAGCACCGATGTCTACCCTGTGTCCTTTGTGCCGGTGGACCTGCTGTTCAGGGACGTGCTGATGGTGGGCACAACGGCATTGCTGATGTGCCTGGTGGCGGCGATCTACCCTGCCCGGCGAGCTGTTCGCCTGGCACCCGCACGCGTTCTCAGCGAGGATCGTTAAGCGCCTTCTCGCGGCGTCGCTTGCGCTGTCGCCAAAGATAAGCCACCCGCCAACGCCAGAGTTGGCTGATTACAAAGAAGCCCAGTGAACCCACCAGCAGGCCACATACCAGGCAGCCCAGCAGAAGCGGCTTCCAGACGGCTTCCATGCTGGTGGTAAGCCAGTAGAAGCTAAGCTCGAAATTCAGGTGGCCAACCGGTGTTTCCAGAATCATCGCGCCGATCTTGTAGGCGACGAAATACACGGCAGGCATAGTAACGGGGTTCGTTACAAACACCAGCGCGACCGACAGTGGAAGGTTGCATTTGAACAGCACCGCCAGTAGCGCGGCGATCACAACCTGCCCGGGTACCGGCATGAACGCAACGAACAGGCCCACGAAGAATGCCATTGCCGCAGAGTAGCGGTTGATATGCCAGAGGTTTCCCGCATAAATCCAGTCTCCCAGCATATGCAACGCCTTGATCTCCCGGATGCGTGCGGCACTCGGTACGATCGATTTCAGGGTTTTCTTTGGCATAGTTGCGAAGCTTGCAGGTGATGTGCCATTGCGTTGGCGCCTGTGTTTCACTGCGCCATTCAGCATCTCGGATGACGAACCTGCCACCGGCGCGTTACAGCATGGCCATCCATTATGCGCCTTGGCAGGCCACAATCAAGCGCGGGTTAAGGGAAACGACTCATGCGGCCATGGATGATCGGTCTGGCGTTGGGCATGGCGTGGGTCGCGATCTGGCCGAGTCTGCCACCTATGCCATGGGCTGCGGCACTGCCGCTCACCCTGGGCCTATGCGGGCTGGCCTGCGCAACTGACAGGTGGCTTGGCGCCCGGCACTGGTCGCCTGCGAATCGGGTATGGCCCCGCCGTGCTCGGTCGTTCACGCGATGTTCGGCGGGGCTGGCAGTGGGTTGTGTCCTGGGCGTTGCGCATGGCAATGCACTGCTGGATAGCCGCCTCACGGAGGCCTGCTCCGGTACGGAGGTAAACCTGAGCGGTGTCGTTGCCTCGCTCCCTGAGCGCGACGAGATGCCCGACGGCGTGATACGCCAGCGCTTCGAACTCGTCGCAGATGGTCTGCAACCGCCTGACTGTGGCGGCCCCCGAAGGCTTTCGCTGTCCTACTATGGCGACGAGCACATGGCGCCGGGTGAAGCCTGGCGTTTTCGGGCGGTGCTGAAGAAGCCGTGGGGTCTGGCGAACCCCGGGGGGTTCGACGTGCAGGCGTGGTTCGCGCGCCGGGGCATCGATGCCGTTGCCCGTGTGCCCGCCAAACGTGTCCCGACACGATTGGCTCACCACACCGGTCCGCGCTACCTCCATCACCGCTTACGGCAGTCGGTGGGAGAGGCCATTCACGCCCTGCCTGGCGAACCCGAGATTCGCGGCATTCTGCGTGCGGTGGCCATTGGAGACAAGAGCGGTATCAGCTTCCATACGGAACGTTTATTCCAGCAGTTCGGCATCAGCCACCTGCTGGTGGTTTCGGGTCTGCATGTGGGCCTGGTGGCAGGCCTTGGTTATCTGCTGGGCGGTGGCGTGCAACGCATTTTGCGCGGGCGGGGAGGGTGGTCGGCCTCTGTGCCAGCACTTTCTGCCTTCCTGTTGGCCACGGCCTATGCCCTGCTGGCCGGGTTTTCCCTCCCCGCCCAGCGTGTGCTCTGCATGCTGCTGCCGTTCTTGCTGGCACCCTTGCTGGGCAGGCAAAGCCTGGTCACGCACAACCTGCTGATAGCGGCGGTTGCGGTTCAGTTGCTCAATCCACTTGCGACGACCGGTAGCGGATTCTGGCTGTCTTTTGGCGCCGTGGCGGCGCTACTCTGGCTATCGGGCTGGCAGCGGCAACGCGGCAAGCTGCGGGGGGCTCTCACGACCCACGCGTATATGGCTGTGGTAATGCTGCCGCTGGGAGGCTGGTTTTTCGGGGCAGGCAGCCTGGCGGCGATGCTGGCCAACATCCTGATGATTCCGCTGGTGGGCCTGTTCGTTGTTCCATTGGCGCTGTTGGGGGCTTTTTCGCATCTCGCCGGGGTCCCGGTGGCAGGGCTGCTTTGGCAAGCGGCCGCCTGGCCCCTGGCAGCCCTTCTGCCACTCGCCGAACAGTTAGCCGTGTTGAGCGACGGTGTGCTGTATACGCCTGTGCACGGCGGCGCAGCGGCAATGATGCTTGGGGCGGCTGCAGCGTTGCTCTGGGCCCTGCCATTATCGCCATCAGACAGAATCTTGACGGCCGCGCTACTCCTGCCCCTGATGCTCGCGCCTGCCGACGCAGCACCCGGGCGATCGGGCGAGGGCCTGCGCGTGAGGGTGCTGGATGTGGGGCAGGGCACTTCGGTGGTCGTCAGCGCCGGTGAGCGTGCCCTGGTTTACGATACCGGTGGAGGTATGCCGGAGGGGCGCAGCCTTGCCGACAGCGTGCTTTTGCCCTACCTGCGCTCGCAAGGCGTGCGCCGGCTGGATACGCTGGTGATCAGTCACCCGGACCTCGACCATAGTGCGGGCGTGCGCGACGTGATGGGGGTGCTGCCGGTGGACAGGGTGCGCTACGGTGGCACATCCGTTCTATCGCCACCAGTAGGCCTGCCCTGCCGGGCGGGGGAAAGCTGGCGTTGGCCTGGCGGTCACGTGTTCCGCATGCTGTCGCCTGCGCTGGAAACGAACCTGAGTAGCAACAACAGCTCCTGCGTGCTGCAAATCATCAGTGGTGATTTCCGTGTACTGCTGCCCGGTGATATCGATGCCCGGCGTGAACGCGAGGTAGTGCGATTCTGGCGGGAGGAGGCCGCTTCCCAACTGTTGCTGGCTGCGCATCATGGCAGCAACAGCTCCACCGCACATGCGCTGCTGAAGTATGCGCAAGCCTGCATCGCCGTGATCAGTAGCGGCTACCTGAACCGCTTCGGGCACCCGCACCCCGCCGTGGTTGAGCGCCTGGAGCGGCATCAGGTGATGCTATTGAATACAGCTGACACCGGTGCGCAACTGTTCACGCCTGTTCAGGACGGGGTTGAAACGACACTCCATCGCCTGAATTATCGTCGCTACTGGATGTGAAGGCGGCCGCCTGGTCTCGGCTTCACGCACCCGGACGCGGGGCGTATACTGCAGAGATAATCGCTTAATCAGGGGTGGCGCAGTGCTTGAATTGTTAGTGGCGGGCGGCTGGCTCATGGTGTTGATCGTCATGAGTTCAGTGATCGTTCTGGCTATCTGTATCGAGCGCCTTTATACGCTCAATCCCAGGAAAATTGCTCCGCCACACCTGCTCGCGACGGTCTGGAAACAGCTCAAGCGCGGCGAACTGGACGCGGCACGCCTGCGCATTTTGCGAGAATCATCACCCTTGGGGCGTATTCTGGCTGCCGGGCTGAATAACGCCTATCACGGACGCGATGTGATGAAGGAGAGTATCCAGGAGGCGGCTGGCCACGTCGTGCATGACCTGGAGCGCTACCTGAATACGTTGGGGACGATCGCGGCGGTGGCGCCGCTGCTGGGTCTGCTGGGTACGGTGGTGGGGATGATCAAGGTGTTTGCAGAAATCATGGCGCAGGGCACGGGTAATGCCAGTGCCCTCGCTGGCGGCATCTCCGAGGCATTGATCACCACGGCTGCCGGTCTGACGGTCGCGATTCCTGCGCTGGTTATGCACCGGTATTTTACCGGGCGAATTGATGCCATTGTCGTTGAACTGGAGCAGGAGACGATCAAACTGGTTGATGCACTGCACAGCGAAGAGAATACGGAAGACGACGCGTGAAGTTCCGCCGCCAGAGCCGCGAAGAGGTCGGCATCAATCTGACACCGCTGATTGATGTGGTGTTCCTGCTGCTGATCTTCTTCATGGTTTCCACAACGTTCACGCGCGAAACCCAGCTGAGCATCGACCTGCCGGAAGCAAAAGGCGAGCCGCGTGACAGCGTCGATGCGCAGATTGAAATTCTGGTGGACGAGAGCGGCACCTACCGGGTTAACGGACGTGCACTGGTGGATGCCCGCTTGCGCACCCTGCAGGCGGCGATCTACAAAGAGGCCCAGGGCGATACCACTCTGCCTATGATTATCACCGCCGATGCGCAGGCGGCGCACGAAGATGTGGTGCGGGCCATGGACGCGGCGGGCCAGATGGGCTTCGTGCACCTGAGTATTACCACGCGCCAGCCTGCCTCAGCGTCCAAGCCCACGGGCGATGGATAAGCCGGTTCATCTGGCAGGCGCCACGCAGGTCACAGACCTGGCCCTGTACCGGAGGCTGCTGCGTTATGTGGCCCCCTATTGGTATTTCCTTGCGCTGAGCCTGCTTGGTTTCGGTGTCTACTCGCTGGGCGTGGTGCTGTTGGCAGACCTCATGCAGTTTCTGCTGGATGCCCTCGGCGAACCCGCGGAGGCCGCAGTGGGCATACTCTCGGGCGTGGTATATGGCCTGTTTACCGTGGCAAGCGCCGAGCGTGCCGAGTTTGCGCGGGTGGTGGTGCCGCTGGCTCTGGTAGGGCTCACCGTGTTTCGGGGGCTCGGGTTTTTCGGCGGCAGCTACTTTGTCAGCCTGGTCGCGCGCAACCTCGTACACGACCTGCGCTGTGAACTATTCGGCAAGCTGCTGAGCATGCCTGCTTCATTCTACGACGGCAACGATCTCGGCGGTCTGGTCTCGCGCATCACCTACAATGTCGATCAGGTGACCGGCGCAGTGACCAAGGCACTGAAGACCGTCCTGCGTGAGAGCCTGGTGGTGATCGGGCTCGTAGGCTACATGTTGTACATCAACTGGACGCTGTGCCTGGTGTTTCTCGCAGTTGCACCGGTCATCGCCCGGGTGGTCACGATGGTCGGTCGACACTTTCGGCGCTACAGCAGGCGCATTCAGTCCTCCATGGGCGAAGTGACCCAGGTCTCTGCGGAAACCCTGGGCGCGATAGAAGCACTGCGCATGTTTGGCGGCGAGGCCAGAGGGCAGGCGCGCTTTGCTGCAGCTAGTGAGCGCAACCGCGAACAGACGCTGAAGCTGGCGTTCGTCGAGTCGTTGAGCACGCCCACGCTGCAGGTACTGTTATCGCTGGCGCTTGCAGCCCTGATGTGGTTTGCGCTGAGCCCGACAGTACTGGTGGGTTTCTCTGCAGGCTCGCTGGTGGCGTTTCTCGTCGCGGCGGTGCAACTCGGGAAGCCGCTGCGACAACTCAGCGGCGTGCAAAGCATCCTGCAGCGCGGTCTGGCTGCGCTGGAAGACATCTTTCAGCAACTCGACGCTGAAGCTGAGCGTGATACCGGTGTCCACGCCATCGCGCGTGCGCGGGGCCGACTCAGCATCAGGGAACTCAGTTTCCGCTATCCGGGTGCAGCAGGCGAGGCGCTGAAATCGGTCTCGCTGGAGATTGGCGCCGGAGAAACCGTGGCGCTGGTGGGCCCATCCGGGAGCGGCAAGACAACGCTCACGCGTTTGTTGACCCGGGCTTACGATCCGCCAGTGGGCAGCATTTTTCTCGATGACCTGCCGATCGAAGACTACCGGCTCAGTGCATTGCGCGCGCAGTTTGCTCAGGTGTCGCAGCACCCGGCGTTATTCCGCGACAGCATCTACAACAATATCGCGTTCGGCGATCTGAACGACGCATCGGACGGGGCCGTGAGGGCGGCAGCCAGCGCCGCGGGCTGCGACGAATTTTTGCGATCGTTACCACAGGGTTTGCACACCCTGCTGGCTGACAATGGCAACGGACTTAGCGGCGGCCAGCGTCAGTGTATTGCGCTGGCGCGCGCGATCTTGAAAGATGCCCCGATTATGCTGTTGGATGAGGCGACTTCAGCATTGGATCCGCAAACTGAGTACAACCTGCAAAAGGCGCTTGACGCTATCACCCGGGATCGAACAACGCTGGTAATCGCTCACCGTATGTCTACCGTCGAAAATGCAGATCGCATCATCGTTCTAGAGAGGGGCAGGATCGTGGCGAGCGGCTCGCACTTAGAACTGATCACGCAGCCCGGACTCTACCGTCGCTTGCATGCACGGGAATTCGCAGATTGACTGCACGGCTGCGGTTTTTACTGGAGCATGCCTGGTTCAAGGGAGCACCGTGGCTGCCACTGTTCACGCCGCTTGAGTGGCTTTTCCGCAGTGCCGTGGGCTTGCGTCGTGCCTGCTATCACCTAGGGTTCTTGCGTAGTTATAGAGCGCCCGTGCCGGTTGTCGTCGTGGGCAATCTCAGCGTGGGCGGCAACGGCAAGACGCCGGTAGTGATTGCCCTGGCCAGGGCTCTTATGCAACAGGGTCTTCGCGTGGGCATCGTAAGCCGGGGCCACGGCGCACGGGTCTTGCGCGGACCCCATCGAGTGACCGGGTCCAGCACGCCCGACGAATGCGGTGACGAAGCGATGCTGATACACCGCCGAACGGGCTGTCCCTGCGTTACGGCACGCTCGCGTGCGGAAGCCGTGCGGTTCCTGCTCACACAGGACGCTGTGGATATCATCGTCTCTGACGACGGCTTGCAGCACTACGCTCTGGCGCGTGACATGGAGATCATCGTGTACGACCTGTATCGTGGCTTTGGCAACGGGCGATGTCTGCCTGCGGGGCCGCTGAGAGAGCCGCTGGCGCGCCTCGCGGGAGCCGCCTGGGTTCTGTCTCGCGGTATTGATGCTAACTCGGATGTGCCGCTGGAGCCGGAATGTCTGGTGAACCTCGAAACACAGCGTTCGCTGCCCTTCAGTGCTGAAGCCGTCGGCGCATCGGTATACGCGGTTGCAGGTATCGGCAGTCCTGAGGGTTTTATGCGCAGCCTGCAAGCTCGGGGCTTCACACCTGCGGCAAAGATTTTTCCGGATCACCACTGCTTCACGGCGGCGGATTTCTTACCGCTGCAGGATCGACCCATTATCATGACGGAGAAAGACGCGGTAAAATGCGTCGGCCTCGCGGGGAGCAATGCGTGGTTCCTGCGCGTCAGCGCACGATTACCTGAGCGCCTCATTGACGATGCGCTCGCTCTAATCCATACCTGAACCACGGAGCATCAGCATGCCGTTTACAGTGGTTATCCCAGCGCGCTTCGGCTCCACCCGATTGCCGGGCAAGCCCCTCCTCGACCTGGAGGGCAAGCCGATGCTGCAGCATGTCTGGGAGCAGGCGCGGCAGAGTGACGCTGAGCGTGTGCTCATCGCCACCGACGATCAGCGCATACGGGAAGCCGCACGCTCATTTGGCGCCGAGGCGATGATGACATCCGATCAACACCCCTCGGGCACGGATCGCCTGCAGGAAGTCGCGCAGGCATTGAAGCTTGACGCGCGCGCGATCATCGTCAACGTGCAGGGCGACGAGCCCTTGATTCCGCCTGCTGTGATAAACCAGGTGGCCGAAAACTTGAAGCGCAATGCGAGTGCCGGTATCGCGACCTTGTGCGAAAAGATCGAGCATCTCTCGGATCTGACAAGCGCGAACGTGGTGAAAGTCGTGCGCGACGCAAACGACCTTGCCCTGTACTTCAGCCGCGCGCCGATTCCCTGGCCACGGGATGCCTTCACAGACAACCCTAAGCAGCTGCCTGCGGCAGGGCTGTGGTTCCGTCATATCGGCGTTTACGCCTATCGCGTTGACCTGTTGCACAGCTATGTGAGCTGGCCTCCGGCACCGCAAGAATTGCTCGAGAAACTGGAGCAACTGCGGGCCCTGCATTACGGGACTAAAATCCATGTTGCCGAAGCACTTGCCGCAGTGCCCGGGGGTGTAGACACCCAGGCGGATCTCGATCACGTGCGGGCCTTGCTGGCCGAAAGCGGGTCGCCTGATGCCCGAGACGCTGCCGGGAGTACTGTTTGTGTGTCTGGGCAATATCTGTCGGTCTCCCACCGCCCAGGGTGTGTTCGAGGCGATGCTGGACAGGCGCCAACTGCGCGACCAGGTTCGGGTGGATTCCTGTGGTACCGCGCACTGGCATGTAGGCGAGCCGCCGGATGCGCGTTCCGTGCGCGAGGCCGCCCGGCGCGGTGTTGATATCAGCACATTGCGCGGCAGGCAGCTGCAGGTCGAAGACTTCGCTCGTTTCGACTACATCATCGCCATGGATCGCGCAAACCTCGCGGAACTTGAACGGCAATGTCCGTCGCACTTTCGGGGTGAACTGCGCCTGTTCCTGGACTATGCCGACTGTGCAAACATCAGTGAAGTACCCGATCCGTATCACGAGGGACGTGAGCGTTTCGCCGAAGTGCTGGATCTGGTGGAGCAGGCCAGTGAAGGCCTGCTGTTTGAATTGATACGCGCAAAGCGCATTGCTGATGCAACTGCATAGAGAGACGCCGCTGCAGTCGTACAGCACGCTGGCGCTGCCGGCTAAGGCGTCCCTGCTATGCACGCTCACCGATGCCGAAGAGCTACCGCAGGCACTGGCGATCGCCCGCGACGAGGGCAGGGCGGTGATTCCCCTGGGTGAGGGCAGCAACATCGTGTTTGCGGGGGATGTGCAGGCGTGTCTATTGCGCATGGCCAGTCGCGGAATCAGCGTGGTTGAGAAAGACTCGCAGACTGTTTGCTTGCGTGTTGCGGCGGGGGAGAACTGGCATGCGTTGGTACGGTGGAGTGTGCAGCAGGGCTTTTTCGGCCTGCAGAATCTCGCCCTGATCCCCGGTACGGTGGGCGCGGCGCCGGTGCAGAATATAGGCGCCTACGGTGTTGAGCTTGAGCACTGTGTGCGGCAGGTCCACGGTGTGTATCTGACGGACGCAACCCGCTTTGTATTTGACGGTCACGCCTGCCGGTTTGGCTATCGTGATAGCGTGTTCAAGTCTGCCCTGCGGGATCGAGTGCTTATCACCGCTGTGGATCTGGTGTTGAGTTTGCGTCCCGAGGTAGACACGGGGTATCCCGCGCTGCAGGGCTGGCTTCAGGAGCGAGGTATCAGTGTGCCTTCGCCGCAACAGGTTTTTGATGCGGTGGTCGCCATTCGCAGCAGTAAGCTGCCTGATCCTGCGAGCGAGCCCAATGCCGGCAGCTTCTTCAAGAATCCCCTGGTGACACACCAGGAAGCTGAGGAACTCAAGCGGCGCCACCCCGCCTTGCCGGTTTTTCCGCAAAGCGGCGACAGCGCAAAACTGGCCGCCGCCTGGATGATCGAATACTGCGGCTGGAAAGGACATCGGCGAGCGGGGGTTGGGGTGCATCCAGGGCACGCGCTGGTGTTGGTCAACCTCGGCAACGGAACCGGAGCGCAGTTGCTGGCACTCGCCGCTGACATCACATCCAGCGTGCGCGACAGCTTCGGTATTTCCCTGGAAATCGAGCCGCGGGTGTACGGAGCGCTCAGTGGCCCGTTTTGATCACAAAGCGTTCCTGCAACGCCTGACCACCCGGCCAGGTGTGTACCAGATGTACGGTGAAGACGGTGAGCTACTCTACGTCGGCAAGGCGCGCAACCTGAAAAACCGTGTCGGGAGCTACTTTCGTGCCAGCGGCCTTACCACGAAGACGATGGCGCTGGTCGCACGTATTCACGATATCCAGGTTACCGTTACTTCAACGGAAGTGGACGCGCTGCTGCTCGAGCACAACCTGATCAAGAGCCATCGCCCGCCCTACAATATTCTCCTGCGCGATGACAAATCCTATCCCTATATTTTTCTCTCCAGTGAGGATACGTTTCCACGCCTGGCCCTGCATCGCGGTAGCAAACGTCGCAAAGGCAGCTATTATGGCCCTTATCCCAGCGCCGGCGCCGTGCGCGAATCTCTGCATTTCCTGCAGAAGGTATTCAAAGTTCGGCAGTGCGAAGACAGTTATTTTCGAAACCGTTCAAGGCCCTGCCTGCAGCACCAGATCGACCGTTGCACCGCCCCCTGCGTAGGACTGGTAAGCGCACAAGACTATGCCCGGCAGGTGGAAAACACCAGTCTGTTCCTGAGTGGGAAGTCGCAGGAGTTGTTGGTACGCCTGGCCGACGAGATGGAGAGAGCCGCCGGAGAACTGGCCTACGAAAAGGCCGCCGCCTGCCGCGACCAGATTGCGCAGCTTCAGCAGGTGCAGGCCAGCCAGGGCATTGAAGGTGCCGTCGGCGACATGGACATCCTGGCGGCCGCCACCGCACACGGACGCGCCTGCGTGCAGGTGCTTTTCGTACGCGGCGCTCGCGTACTGGGCAGTAAAACCTACTATCCGCCGCTCAAGCTGGACGAACCGCCGTCCGAAGTGCTTGCCGCCTTCCTGCCACAGTTTTACCTGGGCCAGTCACGGGCTGTGCCTGGAGAGATACTGCTTAACCGGGCGCCTGACGAGTTGGAGGCGATTGCCGAAGCGTTGTCGCTGCAGGCGGACAGGCAGGTAAAGCTGCGCACTCGCGTGAGGGACGCGCGCGCGCGGTGGTTGCGTCTCGCCGAGCAGACTGCGGAAACGAGCCTGCAGTCGCACCTGGCGGCTCGCCAGAACATTCTCGGTCGCGTGCAGGCCTTGCAGGACCTGCTGGAGCTTCCAGAATTGCCCGAACGCATGGAGTGCTTCGATATCAGCCACAGTTCCGGCGAGGCAACCGTCGCCTCCTGTGTGGTCTTTGACCAGAACGGCCCGCGCAAGTCAGACTATCGTCTTTTCAATATCGACAATGTCACTGCTGGTGACGATTATGCAGCGATGCGACAGGCGTTATCCCGTCGCTATCAGCGCCTGAAAGCCGGTGAGTCGGCACTGCCGGACATTCTGTTTATTGACGGCGGCAAGGGGCAGGTGACGCAGGCCTTGGCTGTGCTCGAAGACCTGCAGGTCAGCGGAGTGGAAGTGGTGGGCGTTGCCAAGGGTGCGACGCGAAAGGCCGGTTTCGAAACGTTGATCATGGGAAAAAGCGGACGTGAACGTCAGGTGCGTGGCGACAGTCCCGCTCTGCATCTTATCCAGCAGGTACGTGACGAAGCGCACCGTTTTGCCATCACCGGACACCGCGGGCGCCGGGACAAAGCGCGTCAACGTTCCGCGCTGGAAGACATACCGGGCGTCGGCGCGAAACGCCGGCGCGAGCTACTGCGGCATTTCGGCAGCACGCAGGGCGTTTTGAATGCGAATGTCGAGGAGTTGAAAAAAATCTCCGGGATAAGCGCCACGTTGGCGCAACAGATCTATGATCATTTGCATGAGCTGCAGTAGTTGAGAATGCCGGCTCGGATGGCGCCGGGTAAGGTGACCTTGAGCCGACTCAGATCACCAGACAGTCGAGTCTTGGCTGGTTGCGCCGCACTGCAGGGCTCGCCTGTTTCTCTCTGCCAAGCGCGATCAGGTAACGCTTGAGTGTGTAGTCGGGGCACTGTGTCCAGTGAAGACTGACCGGGCCCGGTTTTTCCGTCACCGAGCCGAAGCCGGCCAATATGAGAGGGGTGGTTTCTACGGTCTTTGGTCGGTCGCTAAGCTGACTGAGTGGAGAGTGCGTGAGATTCAACTGCGAGGTTACGAGGTCCTTCTTGCTGGGCAGAGGCGCGCCATGCAGCAGGATACTCAGAAGGTAGGATGCCTGCAGGTTATCCTGTGTCGGGATCCCATCGCTTGGATCAAAAGGACTGGTGGGATGAAAGTCACCCAGTATGTCGATGTTCTGTACCGAGCCTGTAAGCACGCTCATGCTCCCGTTCCAACCAGCGCCTAGTGGGTCGGAAAAACCGGGCACCCGTGTTTCGGCATGCGCAGCAAAGGGCGCGAAATCAAATAAACTGGCGGCAGTGACATCTCGTTGAACAATCTTCAGCCCTGTGGGCGCATGGACAACCGCCGCGCGTTCCGGGTCTATTCGGCCCGCTTGCGTATGAGGCGCGAGCGTTGTGACCGTCATGCCCAGCAAGAATGCGGACAGCAGGACGAGAGTTGTGTTGCGGCTCGACATTATTATTGCTCGCGCTGGCTCATTTTCTAGGGTGTCGGATTCGGCGCTGGTGTACAAGCAATGTTCATACCATTCAAGTAAAAACAGTGGGTTACGGGCGGTCGCGATCTTGCGACACCCACCGACTGCGGTGACTGTAAAGCATCCTGACGAGGTAATGCAAGACCCAGCGGCGCACCGAAACATTCGACAAAAACGTTGAATTTACAGATAGATACACGCGTTTATAAATGTCATTTCATATTTCACTTTGCTCGCGCCGCGCTCTCTGACCTCAGAGAGCACCGGCGGGCTTGCGGAAGCGTAAATGAAGCTGGGGCTAGATCCGGGCGGACGGATTAGCCGGGATAACTTTTGCGGTGGAGGGGCTTTACGGTAGTATGCCGGTTTGGGCGGGTGCCGCAGGGCCGCTCCGCTCAACCACGCACGCAGACGTAAACCATGCCGCTCAACATACCCAACGCCCTTACCATCTTACGGATTCTTCTTATCCCAGTTCTGGTAATGGTGTTTTACCTGCCGTTCAAGAATCACCTATTGGTAGCTGCTGCTGTATTTGGTCTGGCGGCGATCACCGACTGGTTCGACGGCTACCTTGCCAGGCGCCTTGGGCAGATGACGCCCTTTGGCGCATTTCTTGACCCTGTGGCAGATAAACTCATGGTAGCAGTGGCCCTGGTTCTGCTGGTGGAACGACACGACACTCTATTGTTTACCCTGGCAGCGTGCGTGATCATCGGCCGTGAGATTGTCGTATCTGCGCTGCGCGAGTGGATGGCAGAACTTGGTGAGCGCACATCGGTTGCGGTTTCCTACATCGGCAAGGTGAAAACCACCTTTCAGATGATCGCCATCGCCGGACTGCTGGCAATTAATCCCGCTGAACATGAAAGTTGGCTGCTGGCCCTGTGCTACGTAGTGCTGTACACCGCTGCCATGTTAACGCTATGGTCGATGTTCATTTACCTGAAAGCCGCCTGGCAGGTTATGAAAGCCAGGGATAAATCTTTTTAATTCAAATGTTTGCGTCTAAACCTTTCGCATGTCCTTGACTCCCCGGTTTTGCTGCATACAATAGGCAGCCTCGCCGGTTCCGGCGACACCACGGCGGTGGATAAGCGCAATGGCATGCGGGAATAGCTCAGTTGGTAGAGCGCAACCTTGCCAAGGTTGAGGTCGCCGGTTCGAACCCGGTTTCCCGCTCCAGTTTCAGGTATCAGGCGTTTGACCAGGCTCAGCTTCGGGCCCATCAACCGCTCCGACTCCCTGTTTGGCTCGGTGGCAGAGTGGTTATGCAGCGGACTGCAACTCCGTATACGCCGGTTCGATTCCGACCCGAGCCTCCATTATTTATCAGATAGTTACACAGGGTTGTTCAAGCTTTCTCCCCCATTCGTGGGCCGCTAACCATGACGAACAGCCTTGAATCTGCAAGCTCCATCACAGATTCAACAGGCGTTGGTTGCCCTCCGCAGGTCGCGGCGCTAGTCTCAGTCCCGGTATTTGAATAGGGGGTAAGCCAGTGAGAACTCTGGCCGGGGTATCGGGGCGAGCAGGGGAACTGTTATGCGCAACGTTGTTCGCGATGATATCGACAAGCGTGGCCTCAGGCCCGCTTACCAGTCAGGATATCGATAGGGCAACACAGCGTGATGGCCTGCTGACTCTGTATTACACCTGTACCCAGTCCATCGCCGATCGAGTCTGCGCTGACAGACCCAAATTCTCTGCGGTAGAGAGGCTGTTAACCCGTTATTTCAGGGCCTTCGATCCTCTGCGTATGCCCACCCAGGGAGAATGGCTCAACGCCGTGGTAACACCGGCAGCATTCCCCGGACCATTGCAGGAAAGCGTTGCCGTAGGGCCTGACGGCTGCGCCGGGTATCGCGTTAACGCCAAACTGCACCGGTTGCGTGAAGAACAACAGCCGTACTAACCCAGGAGATTCCTGCGGCTCCATCACCACATTTTGCGCTCTCCGCATAGCGGGTTAGTATTGCCGTTTAGCCCCATGGGGCGGCTTGTCCATATGGGGTGATTTTGAGCTCTGCGATTCGATGTTTCATTTTCCTGCCAGTCCTGCTGCTGATCGCCGCGTGTGCGGGCCTGATGAGCGAGACAGATCCACCCCAGGTATCGCTTGAGAGTTTCAAGGCGCTTCCCGACGTAGAGGGTGCGCCCACGGTTCGAGATCAAACTGCGCATCGCCAACCCCAATACCCAGGCGCTTCGGACATCGCAGGTATCAGTTACAGCATGGTGCCCTGCTGGATCGCAAGCTGATCAGTGGGGTGACCAACGAGGTGCCGCGAATCGAAGGGGTACATGAAGAGATCATCACGCTGGAAGCCGGCCTGCAGTTGATCGAATTACTGCGTTTGTTTGCGAGCCTCGGTACATCGGGCAATGAACCGCTGAATTATGATTTCTCTGCAAAAATTGATTTCAACGGTTTGAGTGCCAACCCAGCGAGTGAAAGAGTCTGGGGAAATTCGCCTGAATTGATGCATAGGTCCAATCGATTCAGCTGATCTATTCGATCAACGCCTGCCCGAAAATAGCCAGAATGATCACCGGGCACACGAACTTCACGTAAACGGGCCAGATACGCCAGAACAGCGTGTTTTCAGTATCGGGGTTACCTTTTTCTTCAGCTCCCGCAACTGCCCATCCCGGTTCCACACCCAGCCCACATAGATGCAGAACATGAAGCCGAGCAGGGGTTGGCTATAGCGCGTGGTGAAGCTGATAACGAAGCCGAAAAGCGCATCAAAGTTCAACAGAATCACCGTACTGACACCGGCAATAGCTCCACCGATGGCAAGCACAGCAGCCTTGCGCTGGAAGCCAATTCTTCAATGGTGTGTCACCGGCACCTCCAGCATCGGAGATGGGATGAAGTGAGGGCCGCGATGCTCATAAGGAAGAAAAAAACGACCGAGACCACAATGCCAGTGATGCCCATGGTGGAGAACAGCTCCGGCAATACCGTGAATAACAGGCTGTCACCGGAGATCAGTTCGCCGCTGCGAGTGAAAATGTCTACGCCGTTGTGCAGCGCGACATACATGGCGGGAAGCACCAAAAACCCCGCCAGCACGGCGATGAAAATATCGACTGCCGTCACCAGGCTGCCGACGACGGGCAGGTTTTCCTCGTCGCGAATATACGAACCGTAGATCAGCATGGTGCCTACACCTAGCGATAGTGAAAAGAAGGCGGAGCCAAGGGCTGCGATAATGAGCTGCGGCGACAGCGTGGCGGATACGTCTGGTACAGATAAACCCTCAGTCCCTGCATGGCGCCATCAAGCGTCAAGACATACGCCACGAGCGCAAGGAGGGTGATCAGCAGTAGCGGCATCTCAAGTCGAGGACCAGCGTTCAATGCCTTCACGTACCCCTGCAGATATGATGTCGATCGTAAGCAGCATGAAAACCAGCATAAACAGCAGGTTGTGCTCAAGCGAAACTGGCAGGAGCCAGTTGCTGAGGGTGGTCATGCCGATCAGCTGCACCCAGGGATCCCAGGCAGAAAGCGATGATCCAGCCGGCCACGATGGCGTAGAAGCTCAGAATGAGGCTGGCAATAACAAACCCGTAGATGCCTGTGGCCGAGCCGATGCGCACGCTCAACCGACCGGTGGATATCTGGCGCAGGGCGCCCACCGCGTTGGCGTGCGCATGTCTGCCGATTATCAGTTCTGCCATCAGGGTGGGGTAGGCCAGTGTCAGGGCAAGCAGGAGATAGATAATCAGAAAAGCCGCGCCGCCGTTGTCCGCAGCCTGCGTGGGGAAGCCCCATACATTGCCCAGACCGACGGCGCTGCCTGCAGCAGCCATAACGAAACCGAAGCGGGAACTGAATTCACCCCGTGCAGACGCCATGCCAACCCCTCGCCCCCTGTTATTTGGCGCCAAGTGTAGCATGAAGCCCGACGAGGTCAGGCACGTGCCGGAGGCCCGGAGAATCGTGTTATTATGCCGCGCCGCTGACCCCTGATTCCTGCGAGTGTGGTGGAATTGGTATACACATCAGACTTAAAATCTGACGGCCGTTTAGGCTATGCGGGTTCAAGTCCCGCCACTCGCACCAGCATTTCTTTTTCAGGCAGGAGATTCCGTGAAACAGGCGCTCATCAGCATGTTGTCCATGCAGCACCGGATGAACACACGCATACACCCGGACTGGGTTGAACAGGATTTTGCGTGGTATCGCGCAATCTGGATCGAATGCGGAGAGCTTATCGACCATTATGGCTACAAGTGGTGGAAGAAGCAGACGCCCGACATGGAGCAGGTGCAGCTTGAAGTCATTGACATATGGCACTTTGGCCTGTCGGCGCTGTTCAGGCCAGGGGCGGATATCAACCAGATCGCCGAGGAAATTCTGCAGGATATCAGCGACCTTCAAGCCCCCGTGCTCGGGGTGCATGAAGCAACCGAGGCACTGGCGATGCACGCCCTGCAAACGAAGCGTTTTTCAGCGCAGCACTTCTGGACATTGATGCTGGCGGCCGGGCTCGATTTTGAAGCATTGTATGTCCAGTACGTGGGAAAGAACGTATTGAATTTTTTTCGCCAGGATCACGGCTACCAGCAGGGCACCTATCAGAAGCTGTGGGCCGGACGGGAGGATAACGAGCACCTGACCGAACTGGTGAACTCGCTGGACAGCGCTGCCCCGGATTTCGCCGAGCAGTTATACGCGGCACTCCGGGCGCGTTACGAGGAAGTACCCGCGAGGGCCTAGACGATGCCCTCTGAGGATGACAAGCTTTCTACCACCGCACTGGCGCGCAAGCTGGATATTCCTGTACAGCAGTTGTTTGCCACACTCAGGGACTATGGCTGGATACGACGGGCCGGCGAGACCTGGGCGCTAACGCCCAAGGGTGAGTTCGAGGGCGGCACCTATCGACGCAGCCAACGCTATGGCTCTTATATTGTGTGGCCGGATTCGATCACTGAACATCCACTGCTGGCGGCCATTGAATCCAATCAGCGCATTACCGCCGACGGGATGTGCCGTTACTACCCGCCACTCAACACCCGCCAGGTTAACAGAGCTCTGGCCGAACTGGGGCTGCAGCGCCACACACTGCTGGGCTGGGAGCTGACGGCGCGTGGCAGGGCGCTGGGTGGTCAGCAGGAGTCGAGCAGGAACAGCGGGGCGCTTTATGCAACCTGGCCTCACGATATTGTTGATAAGGCCGTGGTGCACCGCGATCTTTCGCGGCTGTCAAACATCCAGCATACGCCCCCGGACGATATCCATGAACCCGACCTGTTCGCCGCGGCCGATGCAGTCGGCGAGAGCCTCAAGGGATTTGATGGCCATTCGCTGCAATCGTCGCTTCAGGTGTGCGTCTGCAACTGGTTGTATTTTGCGCAGCTTGTCCACGCGCATCGCAGGGCCTTGCCTACCCCGGAGCCGCTATACGCGGATTTCTACCTTCCACAGGGCAATGTTTACATCGACTGCTGGGAGTCAGAGGTGCCTGCCCACGAGTTGAAGGAGCGGTTGCAAAAGCGTGATCTCTACCGTGAACTGGATTTACGCAATCTGCAGATCGACGCGGCCGACATGGGCCGGCTTGATGAAATTCTGAGTAGCGGCCTGCTCAAGTTCGATATCCGTGTTTGATCAGCGCGATTCCCGGATGCGTTTGCAAAGAACGACGCCGCACTCCAGATGGTCCGTGTAGGGAAACTGGTCGAACAACGCCAGGGCGCGAATTGCGTGGGTCACGCACAGGGTTTGGAGGTCCCTCGCAAGGCTTTGCGGGTTACAGGACACGTAGATGATGATCTCAAAGTCGCTGGCAATCGCCGTGGTCTGCGCGTCCAGTCCCGCCCGGGGCGGATCAACGAACAGTGTATTTAGCTGATACTGTGAGAGTGCGTTCGGCAATGCCTCCAGTCGCCTGAATACCCTGTCGCCGCGCAGCGCCTGGGCCATTTCCTCAGCGGACAGGCGCAGTAGATAAACGTTCCCGATGGCATTGTCCGCCAGGTTTTCACGCGCAGCACGGGTAGAGCGTTTGGAGACTTCCGTGGCAATCACCGTATCGAAGTGACGCGACAGCGGGAGAGTGAAATTGCCGTTGCCACAATACAGTTCCAGTAAATCCCCTGTGCAGAAGGCCGCCGCCTGCTTGCAGGCCCACTCGATCATACGTACGTTCACCCCGGCATTGGGCTGACTAAAGCCCTGTTCATACTGACGGTATTGGTAGCGCGATCCCTGTACTTCAAGCGCTTCCCGAACGTACTCTCGACCCAGTACGATCTTTTGTTTACGGCTTCTGCCTATGAGTGACAAACCTGGAATTTGCGCTTCCAGTGTCTTTCGCAGCGCCTGTGCCGCCTGCTCCCATGAGGTATCCAGCGCACGGTGGTAAACCAGCGTGACAAGCAAGTCACCCGCTGTGGTCGCCAGAAACTCGCTCTGAAACAATTTTCTGCGCAGCGTCGGGGATGCGCGAAGTTGTGCCAGCAGCATCGGCATGAGCTGTTGTATCTGCGCATGTGCAATGGGCATTGACTGTACTGGAACGGGTACTTTGGGGTTGGCAGGATCGAACATCACGTAGTTGAGGTCTTCGCCCGAATGCCACATGCGAAACTCCACACGCATGCGAAAGCCGCTTGGGGAGGATGCAACGATCACGGGGTCGGGCGGCTCGAAAGGCGCCAGCATTTGTGCCGTTCGCGAGGTCTTCGCCTCCAACAGGGCCTGATAGCAATCCGGATCAGCCGCGCCGAAGAGCATCAGCCCAGGCGCCCGGTATCGCGCGCTCGCCACAGTGCTTCGGCTTCGCTGCGTTGTTCCTCGAACGAGGTGTTCGGACGCAGCAACACAAGTGCTGCCGCAGTAGTGGCTATAGCTGCCTGCAAGCCGTAGGGGTCGATGACATCTCCCCGCCAAAGGGCTAGCAACGGATTGGTATCGGGCTCCCTGACGGGGGCGACCCGCTCAGCGAGCGCGCGCTGCGCCAGTAGCTCCCGTTGTGAGCTTTGCTCGAGTAGGAAGATGCGCGTATCTGCCTGGGGCTTCACTTCAATCTCGCCACTCTCGCCTTTGAACACCAGCGCGCGTTGCTGACCCAGCAGGCGGTCAGCCTGCTGGTGAATTGCAGCATAGGCAGGGTGGAATATGCTCTGGATGCTCGCCCGCGCCGCCAGAGGATTCAGCATGCGCGTGAGTGTATTGACCGGCGAGCGCAAGCCAAGCAAAGGCTTGAGTTGCAGGATGTCATCAAGAACGGGGCAAATGTGTTTCAGCGGCAAATAGCTTATCCCTGTGCTGTCGAGGTTGTGCTCCACCGCTGACCAGTTGTCTGCCACCGGAAGTCCCAAGGCGCGCATCGCCTGCTCGGTGTAAAGTCTGCCCGGTGTGTGACCAGCACTGCCGTGAACGAAAACGCGATAGCCAGCTTGTGCCAGCAGCAGCATTGAGAGAATGAACCATGGGTGCTGGTGTCGCTTTCCCGCGTAGCTCGACCAGTCGAGGTCAGCCTGAAGCTCGGGCGACGGTAGCAGCATATTGGCACGACAGGCCTCAACGAAACCCGCGATTTCCTGAGGCGACTCTTCTTTCACCCGCAACAGCATCAGGAACGCACCGACCTGAACAGGCTCCGCCTCGCCGCACAACAGCATGCCGAACGCGTCTCGCGCCTCCTCGCGATCGAGGGAGCGGCTGCCGGTTTTGCCTTTTCCCAGTATCCGCACATACTGTGCAAACGGATGCTCGGTAGCGGTGGCTTCTGGAACGAGGGAGTCAGTCACGGCGGCCTTCAGAGACAGTTATCGGGTTTGGGCAGGCCGGCCACCTTGCTTCCCAGTTTTGCCGGAGAGCCCGGAAACAGCGACATGAGATAAACGCTCTTGCCCTTGTCTGTTCCAAGCTTTAGTGCGCAGTATTTTACCAGCGGCCGCATCGCGGGAGAGCTGTCGAACTCAGCGTAATATTCCCGCAGCAGGTAAATAAGCTCCCAGTGCGCCTCGCTAAGACTGATGTCCTCCGCGGCAGCGATCTGTTCTGCGACGGCGGGCGACCAGTCGTCCAGGCAACGTAGAAACCCTTGTTTGTCAAAAGCAGACTTCGGCAGCATTTCAGTGCCAGGCTAACTGGCGAGGGTATCTCTCAGTGAGTTCCACAAAGCCGTCCATGTCGATCAATTCGAAATTTTCAGGCAGCGAAGGTACGCCTGCCTGTTGAGCATGTTCTGTCAAAACCAGCAAGCGGGCACCGGTATCGTATAGCTTTTTGATCGCCGTGGCGCCCCCGAGCACACAGTAGACGCCGTTACCCAGAAGCAGGATGGCGTCGGTTTCTCCCGCGCTAATCAGGCAATCGGCAAAGGCGCCGCTGTGCGGTAATGCGCTAAGCGTATGCAGAATCATGGTCAGAACCCCAGTAGAGTATCGTGCTCCAGCAGCAAGTCCCGTATCTGATGTTGCTGCAGGCTGCACACGGCGATGGGGCAGGTAGACAAATCGACAGCGAAGCGATCTGCCGATGCAGAGTCAACGTAGACCCGTTCAACGTCGTACAGGACCAGAGAAGCTATCTGTCGCAGGAGGTTCTTCATGCCGGAGTTTTCCGAGTCCTGGCCGGGTAGCAACTGCAGTACGCCCTCACCCTGGAAGAGTATCGACACCGGCTGATCGAACGCTGCCATCGCCAGTATCGTGTCGAGTGCCGCTTTGGCAGTTCCTATGGCGTAGGGCGCGTGTCGGGTGATAATCAGGGTTTTTCTGGACTGCTTCGTCGACATGCTCAGCCTGCAAAGGTGATCAGGCGATCGGATGCCGCGTTAGCATCGATGAGTTGACCAAGCCCCGCAATCGAGAAGGCGGGATGAACAGTCGAGAGGTTGTGCTCGTAGCGCGCAGCCTCGCTGGCGTCCAACATGCCGTGTCGCAGGGCGGATGACACACAAAGCAACAGCTCTGTGCCATGCTCACGTGAGAGTTCTAGCCAGTCGTGAAGGGGATTAGCCTCATCCTGCGGAAACACCCTGGCAGTAGCACCATGCAGGACGCCTTCTCCAAGAAAGAATACGCGCCGAATGCTGTGCCCACGAGCCAGCACAGCCTGGGCGAACCCCGCTGCTGTGCGGGCTGTTAGCCCAGCGGTAGGCGAGGATAAAACCAGAAGCGAGTAGATCACCGTGCATGCGTCCCGGAAATAAAAAACCCCGACAGGTGCCGGGGCTCCAGTATACCGTTGCTGCGATTAGTCATCACCGCTGAGCGCGGTAAGCAGGTGCAGCAGGTGGATGAACAGGTTGTAGATGTTCAGGTACAGCGATACGGTGGCACGGATATAGTTGGTCTCGCCGCCATTAATGATGCGACTGGTGTCAAACAGAATCAGTCCGGACATGATCATGACGATTGCGCCGGAAGTGGCCAACGACAGGGCAGGGATGTTGAGCCAGATATTGGCGATCATGGCAACGACAGCCACCAGGAGCCCGACGAAGAGGAAGCCTCCCAGGTAGGAAAAATCCTTGCGTGTGGTGAGGGCGTAGGCGGAGAGCCCGAAAAATACCAGGGCGGTGCCCCCCAATGCTTGCATCACGAGCTCCGCCCCGTTGGGCATGGCCAGATAGGCGGTTAGCATAGGCCCCAGCATCGCGCCGAAAAAACCGGTAAACAGGAATACGCTGAGCAGGCCCCAAGCACTGTTAGCGGTTTGGTGTACCAGGAACAGCAGGCCGAACATCACGGCCAGGCTGACAAACCAGGGCATGGGTGGAAAACCCAGCGCCATTGAGGCGCCTGCGCAGAGCGCGCTGAAGGCCAGTGTCATACCCAGAAGGATGTACGTGTTCTTCAATACACGGTTGGTGCTCAATACCGAGTCAACCGCCAGGGGGTCTGTTTGGTATACGCTTTTTTGCTGCATGATTACTGCTCCATTACTTGCTCGAATACTCTGCCTGCGCCGTTCCTCATGATACGGGCGCCTTGGGCAAATTCCAAGGCGCTGTCCGATGACAGATGCATTGACTGGCGCAGGCGCCGGGATTCTCTAAAGGTAGTGGCATTTGCAAAGAAAAACCCCGGGCAGAGAAGCTGCCCGGGGTTTTATGTGGCGGTGGGCCAGGGATTCGAACCCCGGGAGGGGATAAACCCTCAACGGTTTTCAAGACCGCCGCTTTCGACCACTCAGCCAGCCCACCAGAAACGCTCTGTTCGCTCCGCCCGCGGATGCGTGGCCCGCAAGCGAGCGAGATTATACAGCGATGGAAAAGGGACACAAGCTACGCGGTGCGCCTGTGTCCCGGTTCTTGCTATTGGCTTGCCGCCTGATCCAGCGTTTCAGGCGATCGCTGCCCGCGCGGGTCGTTCATGGCCCTGGGCGCCGGTTTGCCGGACGGAGCCACTGGGGGCGCGACGGTGTCGCTGAATAATCGTGGATGCGATGTCTTGATTTCAACCTGCGTGACCGGGCGTGCTTTAACCCGTGGATCATTGCTTGCGCGACCATCGGCCGTCAGCCCGGCCGCTTTGGCAGCGGGGGACACGGAGGCGGGGGTTTCAAGGATAGCCGGCCTGGGCGTTTCAGCCACCGGAGGCTTGCTCTCGGGCGTGGTGCGCTCCGGCGCGCGGGTCGGCCCGGATGGCTGCTCCTCTCTCAAGGCCTGCGTCTCAGCGGGCTCCTCCTGGAGGGGGGCAGCGTCCTGCGCGGGCTCCTGAGACCCTGACATGGACGGCTGCTCCGCCGCACTTGGCGTGACAGCACCCTGTTCCGGCTCGCTGGCTTGAGCCGCAAGTGCCGTCCGGGTCGGTTGCTCGGCGGTTTGTGCCTCCGCCGGGGTTTCAGCAGATACGGCCTTTTCCGCTTCACCCGATTCAGGTTTGCGGCTGCGCCGCTTGCGCTTGGGCTCGCTGCGCTTCACGTCGCTGGGTCGTTTGCGTGGTTTCGATTGCGGCTCGGAAGCCGCTTCGTTCACGCTCTCCGTTGCAGTATCCATGTCCGATTCCGGGATGGTTTCGCGACGCTGCGTGTCTGACTCGCTGCGGCGATCGCGACCACCTCGCCTGCGGGCGCCGGAGCCGCTGCGGTTACTCTGACGCTGGCTATCGCGGGAAGACGACTTCTGGCCTTCTTTCCCGCCGCGTTTCTGGGAGTCGGTTTCAGTGCTCCCCGCGGATTCTACGCGGTCCGTGCCAGCTCGCGCTGTCTCCTGGCTGCGCGACGGCCCCCCGCTGCGGCGCCGGTTGCGACCGCGATCGGGTGCATCCGCGCGCGCCTGTTCGCTCTGTGACGGTTTTTTCGCGGGCTGCTGTGGTCGCGCCGCAGAGTCGTTGGCCTGGCTTCCGGTAATAACCGCCCAAAGCCTGGCGAACAGCCCAACGGGCTTACTGCTGCGCTGTTTGCGTTTCATACGCTGGCCGGTGGCGCTGCGCGGCTGGGCCGGGGCGGAGGCGGGCGTGGCGGCGCGAGCCGGGCTCGCCTCCTGGCGGGCCGCTGCTGGTGCGGCAGCAGGAGGCACCGGGGCCTGGGTGCGAACACCCTGCACGGCGGCTTCCTGAACAGGGATCGATGCAGAGTGCGCATCACTGATGGCATCGGCATCCGGTACAGTGATGTCTACGGTGTAGCTGACTTCATGATCACCTTCCACTTCGTCATCGCGCAGGCGCTGTACTTCAAAGTGCGGGGTCTCAAGATTCGGGTTCGGGATGACCAGCACGCGGGCTTTGGTGACCTGTTCAATTTCAGTCAGCGCCGCGCGTTTTTCGTTGAGCAGATAGGCGGCCACGTCCACCGGAACGATCGCGCGCACCTCGGCACTGCGGTCTTTAATCGCCTCCTCTTCGAGTAAACGGAGGATCGATAGCGCCAGCGATTTGGTATCGCGAATGGTTCCCTGGCCGGTGCAACGTGGACAGACGATCGCGCTGGTTTCGCCCAGCGAGGGGCGCAAGCGCTGGCGTGACATTTCCAGCAGCCCAAAGCGGGAGATACGCCCCACCTGAACTCGCGCACGGTCAATCGCCAACGCATCACGCACACGATTCTCCACCGCGCGCTGGTTGCGCGCCGCCAGCATGTCGATGAAATCGATCACCACGAGGCCGCCCATGTCGCGGAGCCTGAGCTGGCGGGCAATTTCATCGGCCGCTTCCAGGTTGGTGTTGAGCGCGGTTTCTTCAATGTCCCCGCCTCGAGTCGCACGTGCGGAGTTAATGTCGATCGACACCAGTGCTTCAGTAGGGTCTATCACAATGGAGCCACCAGACGGCAGGCGAACTTCACGCTGGAAAGCCGTTTCTATCTGGCTCTCGATCTGGAACCGATTGAACAGCGGTATGTTGTCTTCGTAGAACTGAATCCGGCTGGTATATTGGGGCATGACCTGGCTGACGAAATCACAGGCCTGCTGATAGGCATCCTTGGAATCGATCAGGACCTGGCCGATGTCGTCGCGCAGATAGTCTCGGATGGCCCGGATAATGACGTTGCTCTCGCGGAACAGGAGCTCCTTGGCCTTGGCTTCATCACTGGCTTTGCTGATGGCATCCCAGAGTTGCAGCAGGTAGTTGAGATCCCACTGCAGTTCCTCAACGGAGCGGCCGACCCCCGCGGTGCGAATGATCACGCCCATCCCTTTTGGCATTTCCAGAGCGCTGAGCGCATCCTTCAGGTCGCTGCGGTCATCGCCCTCTATTCGTCGGGATATTCCGCCGGCTCGCGGATTATTTGGCATCAACACCATATACCGGCCGGCCAGGCTCACAAACGTGGTGAGTGCGGCGCCCTTGTTGCCGCGTTCTTCCTTATCGACCTGAACGATCAGTTCCGTGCCTTCTTTCACCACATCCTTGATTTTGACCCGGCCATTCGCATCGCCGGGCTTGCGGTAGAAGTACTCAGGTGCGATCTCTTTCAGCGGCAGGAAGCCGTGGCGTTCCGCACCGAAGTCGACAAAGGCCGCCTCCAGACTGGGCTCCACGCGGGTGATTTTGGCCTTATAGATATTGGCCTTTTTCTGCAGTCGAGTGCGATTCTCGATATCCAGGTCATACAGGCGTTGGCCGTCGACCAGGGCTACGCGCAACTCCTCAGGCTGAGTTGCATTGATTAACATCTTTTTCATAGTGCCACTTTTCTCGTGGCAGCGGAGGGTGGGGCGTGGAATCAGGTCTATAGCCGGCAGGCCGCTGTCGATTAGCCGACAGGTGGCAGGTTACCGAACCCCGCAGGCCGAAAAGGAGGCTGTGCCCCGATAGCCCCGGCGGGAAGGTTGCTCGAGTTGCTGTGAGGTGACGTGTTGGCGTCGCCATCCAGTATTACTGCAGCGTTGCGCAGGCTGATATCGGTACCGGTCGCACCCTGGGATGCGAAGATGGTAGCGTTGGCTGCGCGAGCGCCGAACAATCTCTATCACTGATTCTTGGACCCGGCAGCCCCTGCTGCGCGGTTCATTGTCACCATCGGTCTGGCGCTCGTTGTCGCTGCAGCGTAAAGTGCGCAGCTCATGCCAGACTGACGGCAGCCTTTGTTTTGGTGTGGTTTGACTGGCGGAGCCTTCTTCTCTCGGTCGGCCCCAAAAATCGCCAGCGGGTTACATTGCACATCCGGGCCGAAGGATAGTTGGCCGGAATTAACCACGACGGGACGATACCAGTAAATGCTGAAGAAAGACAGGGGTTATCCCAACGATGCCTGAGCCCCCAGATCCGCAGCTCGGAAAGGCACGCCTGGTGACTGTACTGGAGGAAGATTCGGGCCAGCGCCTGGATAACTTCCTCCAGCGCCAGCTCAACAGCGTACCGCGCACCCGTCTCTATCGCGCCCTGCGCAAGGGGGAGGTGCGGGTGAATAAGGGCCGCACCAGAGGGGAATATCGGCTGCAGCCGGGGGATGTGGTGCGGATACCCCCTCTGCGCGAGCCTGAGGCTGGGGTCCCGGGCCGCATTCCCGGGCGCCTGGTTAACGATTTGTCGAATCGTATCGTGCACGAAGACGCTGACCTCCTGGTAATGAACAAACCATCCGGCCTGGCGGTGCATGGCGGCAGCGGCCTCAGCTTCGGTCTGATCGAGGGTTTGCGTCAGATGCGCCCGGATGCCCGCTATCTTGAACTGGTGCATCGCCTGGACAGGGACACCTCGGGCCTGGTGCTCATCGCCAAACGCGCCTCCGTGCTGCGTGAGCTGCATCGGCAGTTGCGGGAAAAACACATCGACAAGCGTTACCTCGCCCTCGCACTCGGGAAGTGGCCGAGACGCAGCAACCGGGTGGACGCGCCGCTGGAGAAGCAGGTGCTTGTGTCTGGCGAGCGAATGGTCCGTGTGAGCAGGGAAGGAAAGGCCGCTGTCACCGACTTCACTGTGATAGAGCGTTTCGCCACCTCAACGTTGATCGAGGCCCGTCCGGTAACGGGGCGAACGCACCAGATACGCGTGCATGCACTCCAGGCCGGGCATCCGCTGCTGGGCGACGACAAATATGCGAGTGCGGCCGGCGAGCAGCTCGCCGTCCGGCTGGGACTGCGACGCTTATTCCTGCACGCGGCCGAGCTGCGCTTCAGCCTTCCGGACACTGGCCCGCTGGTCTTCCAGGCTGCCCTGGACGCAGACCTCGAAAGCGTGCTAAAAGAGGCTCGCAACGCGTTGTAAAAAAAGTAATTATACTTTTCAAGGAACCTGCAGTTTGAGTTCGCGCAACATCGCGCTCAGTGCGATAAGCGGCAACCCCTCCAGACTGGTGGGGTCTGCGCTCTCCACACTTTGGAACAGGCTAATCCCGAGGCCTTCGACCTTGAAGCTGCCCGCGCAGTCGTATGGCTGCTCCAGTTCCAGATAGCGCAGGGTTTCGGCCCGGGACAGTGCGCGAAAGTGCACCCGTACCGGCTCCAGATGCACCCGCTCGTGACCGCTGGCGTGTCGGCAAACGGCCACTGCAGTGAAAAAGCAGACGCAGCGCTCGGATGAGGCGGTCAGCTGGTCGAGCGCCGCCGCCCGGTTCCCGGGCTTGCCGAGAAGACGCCCATCCAGTTCGGCGACCTGGTCGCTGCCTATCACCACTGCCTGCGGGTATCGTTTTGCCACGGCGCGGGCTTTGGCAAGAGCCAGTCGCGTCACCAACTCGTCAGCCGGTTCGTCCGGTCGCGGGGTTTCGTCCACCTCCGGCGCTTCAGTCTTAAAGCTCACAGCCAGACGCGCCAGCAGTTGCTGGCGGTAGGGCGACGTAGACGCGAGTATGATTTGCATGAAGGTTGGCGCGGACAAGGGGTGAATGGGAGAACTGGTTGTATTCTAAAGATATTTTTGACAAAGCCGAAAAGCGCACCTAAGATGCGCGCCTATGTTATCTGAGCCCCTTCCCGCTACGCTGGATGTTCGCAAGGCAGCAGCGCGAGGGGTGTCTGTCAAGGGTGTTATCCAACCCAGTGATCTGTCGCGTTTTCGCGAGCTGTTGGCAGACGACAAGGGCAGTATCGCAGTCGATATGGCCTTTAACAAGGACGATCAGGAGCACTACGTCATCGGTCTGGATATTCGGGCGGATGTAACGGTTACCTGCCAGCGCTGTTTGCAGAGCATGCCACTCCATGTGCATGCTGTAAACAGCCTGGGAGTCGTGTGGACCGATAGTCAGGCGGCAACGCTGCCCGGGCATCTGGAGCCGCTGATTGTTGAGGAGCCGCCCTGTAATCTCTGGGAGGTCGTGGAAGAGGAACTGATGCTGGCGCTGCCGACGTTCAGTTACCACGATACCGAAGAATGCAGACGCGGCACATTGGCTTTTACCGACGAGGCTCCTGACGAGCCCGCGCCGGTTGATAAGCCCAACCCGTTTGATGTGCTGGTGCAATTAAAGCCCGGTGAAAAAAAGATTTAGGAGTTGCTGAAATGGCTGTGCAGAAAAGTAAGAAGACCCGTTCGCGTCGTGGCATGCGTCGCTCGCACGATGCACTGTCGCGTTCCACGCTGTCAGTGGATCCCACTTCGGGTGAAACGCATCGTCGTCACCACGTGACTGCGGATGGTTTTTATCGTGGTAGTAAAGTCGTAGAAACCGGCAGCGACGACTAAGGTTGTTCGTGCCAAGACAGCCTTGCCTGATTTGATTGCGCTGGCTTTTGATGGCGTGTCAGATTCTTGCGGAGCGCCTTGCTCAGTCAAGCCTTTCGGTGCCGCCGTGAGCACTGTCAACATGCTGCCGGCGCGAGTCGGTCTCTTCCTGTCCGCTGACGGTTACCCTGCTGGAGAGCTGGCTTGTTGCCGGCCCCGGGCAGGCGTGCCACTGCGCATTTACTCCCCAGCTATCGTCGCCGCTCCGAAACTCATCGACCCGTCAACTCCGCTTTGGAACTGGCACTGATGTCTGGTCCTGGATATGCCTTTGTGTTTCCCGGTCAAGGGTCACAGAAGGTCGGTATGTTGTCCGCTGCTCAGCAGAACTTCCCCGTGGTGGGCGAAACATTTGCCCAGGCGTCCGATGCCATCGGTTACGATATGTGGGAACTTGTAACACAGGGCCCGCAGGATACGCTAAATCTGACAACCGTCACCCAGCCCGTACTCCTCACCTGCAGCGTTGCGCTCTGGCGCGCTTGGCGCTGCGAGGGCGGCTTACCACCCGCGGTCATGGCAGGCCATAGTCTGGGCGAGTTCTCGGCGCTGGTGTGCGCAGGCGCTGTCGGGTTTCAGGATGCAGTGCGTCTGGTGCAGCAGCGCGGCGAGTTTATGCAAACCGCCGTACCGGTCGGCGAGGGTGCCATGGCCGCGATTATCGGGCTTGGTGACGAGGCGGTGAACACCGTGTGCGCGCAGGTGGCAGCTGGCATACACCGTGTGGTTGCAGCGGTGAATTACAACTCTCCCGGACAGGTCGTGATTGCAGGGCATGCCGACGCGGTCGAGGCTGCGATCGACGCTTTGAAAGAGGCCGGCGCCAAAAGGGCGATGCCGTTGCCCGTAAGCGCGCCTTTCCACACGGAACTCATGCAACCAGCAGGCGAACGACTTGCACAGGCGCTGGCCGAGATACCTATCGGCATGCCGGATATTCCGGTGATACACAACGTTCATGCGTCCACGGAGTCTGAGCCCGAGCGCATCAGGCAGTTGCTTGTGCAGCAAATATACAGCCCAGTGCAGTGGACACGCTGCGTCGCCGCCATACGCGACAGACAACTTCAGCACATGGTTGAATGCGGCCCCGGCAGCGTGCTGAGCGGCCTGAACAAGCGCATTGATAAAACTATTCACAGCTATACCCTGGAAGAGCCCGATGCGCTGCAAGCCGCATTGGCCAATCTGTCCTGACGCGAGGTAATACCATGAGTCACGCAGGTAAAGTGGCGCTGGTCACTGGAGCAACCCGCGGAATCGGCAGGGCGATTGCTACGGCGCTGGGCAACGACGGTTTTATCGTAGTCGGCACTGCCACAACCGCGGCCGGTGCCAGTGCGATCACCGGGTACCTGGCTGATGATGGCCACAGCGGGTGCGGTATGGCGTTGGACGTTGCAGACGAGGCTGCTGTTTTTCAGGTGGTGAAGGATGTCGCGCAAACATTCGGCGATCCGCTTGTGCTTGTCAATAATGCTGGCATTACCCGTGATAATATCCTCATGCGAATGAAAGCAGAGGAGTGGG
The DNA here is from genome assembly GCA_041396005.1 of Halioglobus sp. Classification (GTDB taxonomy): domain Bacteria; phylum Pseudomonadota; class Gammaproteobacteria; order Pseudomonadales; family Halieaceae; genus Marimicrobium. The sequence continues at coordinate 208,147 of JAWKZK010000002.1, read as the reverse complement.
ATGACGTGATCGAAACCAATCTCACTGCCATCTATCGGCTGAGCAAAGCCTGCGCCCGGGCCATGACCAAAGCCCGCTGGGGGCGGATCGTGAACATCACGTCAGTGGTAGGCGCAATGGGAAACGCCGGACAGAGCAACTACGCAGCCACAAAAGCCGGTGCGGAGGGCTTTTCACGCGCGCTGGCAAGAGAGCTCGGCTCCCGCTCGGTCACGGTGAATTGTGTTGCGCCTGGCTTCATCGATACGGACATGACGCGCCTGCCAGAGGAGCAACGCGAACTGCTCTGGGGAACCAGATTCTGGGCAGGCTAGGCGAAACGCACGAGATCGCAGCGCTGGTGAGCTTCCTTGCAGCGACGCTGCGGGCTATATTACCGGCGAGACCGTGCACATAAATGGCGGCATGCATATGGGGTAGACATTTGATACCTTAGAAGTCAGGTTCAGGTCGCCGGCGCCGCCAAAAAAGGTATTACTCTCCCGGGAAAAACGAGTAAACTGCGCCTCAGACCGTTAGATCGGCGAAGATTCAGCATTAAAAAACCTCAGGAGTAGCAAAAACCATGAGCAGCATTGAAGAGCGCGTTAAGAAGATTGTCGCAGAGCAACTTGGCGTTAAAGAAGAAGAGGTGCAGACCGAGGCATCCTTCGTCGAAGACCTCGGCGCGGATTCTCTTCCGACACGGTCGAACTGGTAATGGCTCTTGAAGAAGAATTTGAACCGAATACCGGACGAGGAAGCGGAAAAGATCACTACCGTGAAGCTGGCAATAGAATACATAAACAACAATCTCGCCTGATTCACTCAACAACCTTTTCTCAGAAAGCCGCGTCTATTGCCGATAGACTGGCTTTTCTTGTTTCCAACTCCCGGGAATTTTTCACGGTAGAGGAGTTATCACGTTGAAGGGCAAGAGTTGTCGTAACTGGCCTCGGCATTGTCAGTTCCATCGGCCACACAGTGGAAGAAACCTGGCAGAACATCCTCAGGCAAAAAGCGGTGCTGCGACGATCGACATGTTCGATGTGTCGAACTTCAGTACGCAATTCAGTGCCAGCGTGAAAGACTTGATATATCGGCTTACCTTACGCCAAAGGAAGCGCGCAAGATGGACATCTTTCGCAGTATGGTATGGCAGCGGGTATTCAAGCCATGGTCGATTCAGGCCTCGAGGTCACTGAGGAGAATGCGCCGAGAATAGGGTGTTCTATTGGGTCGGGTATTGGCGGCATCGGCCAGATTGAGAAAAATGCCGAGATCATCCGCACGCTAGGCCCCAAGCGGATATCACCTTCTTTGTCCCTGGGTCCATCATCAATATGACCGCGGGCAATCTGGGTCGGTTAAATACAACCTGCAAGGCCCGAACCTGGCGATGGTAACGGCCTGCACGTCCGGTACGCAATATCGGTCTGGGCGCCCGGCTCATCGCGCAGGGCGATGCAGATGCTATGCTGGTCGGCGGTTCGGAGATGGCCACCACTCCGGTTGGGCTCGGCGGTTTCGCGGGCAGCGAGGGCGCTTTCCACGCGCAACGAGGATCCCCAGGGCGGCGTCGCGTCCATGGGACAAGGATCGTGACGGCTGGTGCTGGGCGACGGTGCGCCGGAGTAAGATGCTTGAGGAGTATGAACAGGCCAGGCAGCGAGGTGCGAGAATCTACGCTGAAGTCGTCGGCTTCGGTATGAGTGGTGACGCTTATCATGACACTGCCGCCTGAAGACGGTCGTGGCGCAGCTCTGTCTATGAACAACACGATCAGGGATGCCGGGGCTGCCTCTGGAGAAGATCAGAATCATATCAACGCGCATGGCACCTCAACCGGCGCGGGAGACCCTGGCCGAGAGTCGCGCGATAGAGTCAAGATGGGGTCCTGTGCAACATCGGTCGCTGTCAGTTCGACCAAATCCATGATCGGACATCTCCCTGGGTGCGGCGGGGGCGGTGGAGTGGGCCATTTTTTCAGTGCTTGCACTGCGTGACCAGGTGGCGCCGCCAACGATTAACCTCGATAACGTGGAAGATGGCTGCAATCTGAATTTCGTGCCTCACACTGCGCAAGAGCGGCCATTGCATAGCGTGCTCTCCAATTCCTTTGGCTTTGGCGGCACCAACGGCTCGTTAATGTTCAGCAGACTGGACTGAGAAGACATTCCTGTGCCGGGCGAAATCCTCACGTGGTTGGATGGCGCTGCGGTCGATGCCCTGCCATTGCCAGACCGGGGTCTGGAATTCGGCGACGGCCTGTTTGAAACGCTGTTACTGGTTGATGCTGTACCCGCCTTCCTGCCTTTGCACCTCGCCCGCCTGCAGCGAGGGCTTGATGTGTTGCGGTTTCCCGACTGCATTGAACGGGTAGAGCAGTACCTCGCGGATGCCGTGCGTGAACTCGCCCTTAAAAACTGGCGGTATGTGGCAGTGCGCCTCACCCTCACGCGGGGGGGCGGCCCACGTGGTTACGCGCCACCACAGGATTCACGACCCAGGTGCATTGTCCGGGCATCGCAAATCCAGGGTGATCTGACGGTGCCGTCTGCCCCGGCCCGGTTGGGTGAGTGCAGCGTGCGCCTCGGCTCACAGCCAGCGTTGGCGGGCCTTAAACACCTGAATCGTTTGGAACAGGTTCTCTGTGCGCTGGAGGCTCGCGAACAGTCCGCCGACGATGCTGTGATGCTCGACCAGGATGGAAACGTTGTTTGCGTTGGTACAGGCAACCTTTTCATGGTCAAAGGCCGGCGGCTCCTCACACCGCCCATCATCGATTGCGGGATTCACGGTACGCGGCGGCAACTTGTGATGGAGCGCTGGGCGCCCTCGCTTCGTCATGAGGTGGTCGAATCACGTTTTACACTGCAGGACATGCGAGACGCCGATGAGGTGTTTTATACGAACTCGCTTGTAGGGATCAGGGCAGTCCGTGCTCTCGGTGAGCTTGAGTGGTGTGATCACCCCCTGTGCACCTCGCTGTTTGAGGTTTACCGCGGAGAACTGCATTGAGCCGCTGGGCGCTTGTGGCGTTATTGTTACTGTTGCTCGCAGCGACCCTGGGATTTACGCAACTCCTTCACGTTTGGGAGGAGCCTCTGGTAATCGAGGAAGGCGGCCTGGTACTGAATGTCCCGCCCGGCGCCTCCTTGCGCACCATTGCCGAGGAGCTTGAGGGCAAGGGAATACTTAGGCAACCCAACCTGTTGATTGTGTATGGCCGCCTTACGGGAGCGGATCAATCGCTGCGGCATGGCGAGTACTGGATTCCAGAATACACGACGCCCGAATACCTGCTGACGTTGCTGCAGCGGGGCGAGGTAATGCAGTATCAGGTAACCCTGCCCGAGGGGATCACGCTGGCGCGCGCGATCGAGATTCTCAGGGATGAGAAACAACTGCAGCACGTGGTCGAGTCCGTTGATGACCCCGAGCTCCTGAAACTGGTAGAGCCTTATACCAACCCGGAAGGTTGGTTTTTTCCCGATAGCTACCGTTATACCCGCGGTGCATCTGACCTGAGTATCCTAGAGCGTGCGCGCGACGCGATGCGGCAGGTTCTGCAAGAAGAGTGGCACAATCGCGCAGAACAGCTGCCGTACGAGACACCCTACGAGGCTCTCACAATGGCCTCGATCGTGGAGCGAGAGACGGGGCTCGCGTCCGAGCGCGCGGAAATCGCCGGCGTTTTTATGCGTCGCTTGCATGCCGGAATGCGTTTGCAGACCGACCCAACCGTCATCTACGGCATCGGTGACGCCTTTGATGGCAATCTGAGGCGCAGCCACTTGCGGGATCCTGACAACCTCTACAATTCCTATCAACATCATGGTTTACCTCCCTCGCCCATCGCATTGCCGGGGAGAGCTGCCATACACGCGGCCTTGCATCCGGCGCCCGGCGATACGCTTTTTTTTGTGGCGAGGGGTGATGGTGGGCATGTCTTTAGCCGGACGTTGGCAGAACACGAAGAAGCAGTGCGCGAATACCAGTTGAAGAGAAGGCAGGACTACCGATCCTCGCCGAGAAGGGGGAACTAGCATGCCGTCCAGAGGCCTGTTCATCACAGTGGAAGGCGCGGAAGGCGTTGGTAAATCGACGTGTATTGATTTCCTGTCCGACCAGTTGCGTACGCAGGGGGTTGACGTACTGCTGACCCGGGAGCCCGGCGGCACCGCGATAGGTGAGCGGATACGTGAGCTGCTGCTGCGAGTGGCCGACGAGCCGCTCAGTTCCGAGACCGAATTATTACTGATGTTTGCCGCCAGAGCGCAGCATCTTTCCGAGGTGATCCTGCCGGCGCTGAGTGCGGGACGCTGGTCGTTGTGTGATCGCTTTTACCGATGCCACCGCCTACCAGGGCGGTGGCCGAGGTCTGGATGATCGCTACATCTCACGCCTGGAGGAGCTTGTGCAAGGAGATTTGCGCCCGGATTTCACTCTGCTTCTGGACGTGGATGTCGAGGTAGGCCTGGAGCGCGCGCGCGACCGGGGCGAACTCGACCGGATAGAGCAGGAAGCAGTGGGATTCTTCGAGCGCGTGCGCACGCGATATCTCGAGTTGGCCGAGGCCTCCAGCGGACGTTACCGCATTATCGACGCGGGAGAGCCACTCGAGTTGGTGCAGAAACACCTGCTGGCAATCAGTCGAGAACTGCTGGCGTGTTGGGAGGTGCGATCTAGTGCGCTTGATTGAAGCGGGCACCGGCACGCTGCCAGGCTGCAATGCGCCTCTGCCTTGGCATGCAGGCGCATGGGCTCAGGTTACACGACAGCACGAAGCAGGTCAGCTGCCGCATGCCTTACTGCTGGCCGGACCGGCGCATAGCGGGAAGTCATTATTTGCGCTTGCGCTTGCCAGAATGCTGCTTTGTGCAACCCCCAGCGCGGGACTGAACTGTGGTCGCTGCCACGCATGTGAACTGAGCGCAGCAGGTAGCCATGGCGATCTGCATTGGGTAAGTCCACTCGAGCAGAGTCGCTTCATCAAAATTGACCAGGTGCGTGCTGCGATAGCGTTTACACATGGCACCGCGTCCTTCGGTGCCAGAAAAATACTGGTATTCGCGCCCGCAGACAGCCTGAATATCAATGGCTTCAACGCGCTACTCAAATCGCTGGAAGAGCCCGCGTCAGGCACGCACATCGTGCTTGTTTGCGATCGCCTCCACAGCGTGCCCGCCACAATTCGTTCGCGGTGCCAGATGCTTCGACTCCCGGCCGCTTCATCCGAAGACGCGAGACAATGGCTTGCAGAGAGGCTCGGCGATCATACGCGGACGGAAAAGCTGCTTACGCTTGCTGAAGGTAGCCCGCTCCTGGCCTTGCAGATGGCTGACGCCGGAAGCGCCGAGACCGCGCTGAAGCGTCGGCGTGTTCTGCGCGCCGTGCTGAGCGGCGAAGCAACAGCGCCCCAGGCTTGGAACCTCTGGGGTGATTGCGAGCCTGAGGAGTTCTTGCAGGAACTCGGTATCGAATTGCGTCAATACTTGCGCGCATTGTCAGCCGTTGCCCTCCGAGGCGAGGCGGGAAGAGCTGGCTTTGCCCTGCTGGATGAAGTCAGCGGCATCCAGCGCGCGGTGAGTGCAGGCGCCAACCCCGGGAAGCAATTACTGGTTGATCAGATGCTGTCAAAATGCCACAGGGAGTTGGGTACGGTGCACCTTGGTGATAGTATCGGTTGAACGCATGCGGGGGACGTGGCGTATGAATGATTCGAGACCGAGCAGCCGGAATGGCATCCTGTCGCTGACGATCAAGGACAAGGCGGTGTTGTATTCGGCATACATGCCGTTTTTGTTGAACGGGGGGTTGTTTGTGCCGACGAACAAGGCTTACGACATTGGCGACGAGGTGTTCATGTTGCTGACACTGATGGATGAAGCAGAGAAGATCCCCATTTCAGGGCGTGTGGTCTGGGTCACGCCCAGGGGAGCGCAGGGTAACCGGACTGCCGGCATCGGTGTGCAGTTCAGCGAACAGGACGCCGCGGCCAATGCGAAGATCGAAAACCACCTGGCCGGTTCGCTATCTTCTGACCGGCCCACGCATACCATGTAGGCACTATGGGTGAGGACATTTCTCTAAAAGCGCCCTAAACCCCTGATATTTCAACAGCGCGCTAAAAAAAATGGGTCCCGAAAGGGACCCACCAAGACCATTAGGAGTGAAACATAAAGGAATTGCTTCCGTTAGGGAGCTGGTTTTGCTCCCGCGGCTACCCGATAAATCTAGGGGATAGGCAACCACACCTTTAGTATCGCTCAATAGTGGTAATTTTCCACACCTACATGGCCACTTTTTAAAGTATTTGGCTATATTTAAATTAATTTTTATAACCAAAAGGGCGTTATGGCCACAGTTTCAGGTACCCGCCCCTTTCTCTGCGGCATCATCGAAGGCTTCTACGGAAAGCCCTGGAGCCACGCGTCACGCCTCGCCTATGCGCCCATCCTGTCCAGGGCGGGTCTGAATACCTGTCTCTACTGCCCCAAGGGCGATCCCTGGTTGCGACGCCAGTGGCAGGAACGCTGGCCACAGCAGCAATGGCAGGAACTGCAGGAGTTATCGAAGGCCTATGCCGCTGCAGGTGTCGCCTGGGGCGTGGGGTTGTCTCCGTTCGCATTGTATCAACGCTACGGCGCGCATCAGCGGCAGCAGTTGCGCGACAAAGTGGGCCAACTGGAGGCGCTTGGAGCACCCATCCTAGCGGTGTTGTTCGATGACATGCCCGGTGACGTTGACGCTTTGGCTGATCGGCAGGCAGAAATCGTTTCCGATATCGCTGCCTGGCTACCGCAAACGAGGCTGATGATGTGCCCCACTTACTACTCGTTCGACCCCGTACTCGAGCGCCACTTCGGCACTATGCCAGCAGGATACTGGGCGCGCCTGGGCACGCTGGTGCCGGCTGCGGTGGACGTGTTCTGGACGGGTAATACGGTATGTTCCGCCACGATAGAGGCCCACGACATCCAGCGCGCCAACGAACTGATGGGCCGCCCGGTGATGTTGTGGGACAACTATCCGGTGAACGATGGGGCCAAGCGCAGCAACTTCATTTTCACGACGCCGCTGCCCGGGCGATCGGCAGGTTTACGTCCCCTGTTGACCGGGCATCTCTGTAATATGATGAATCAGCCCCTGGTCTCCTTGCCGGCGATTTCCGGGCTGACACAGCTTTATATTGGAAACACGCTGAGCACGCAGGCCCTGCGGTCCTTGCTGGGGTCACAATTGTTGACACTGCTGCAGCGTGATGCGGCGTTGTTCGAGAGCGCCGGCCTCAGCGGTCTGGAGCCCGGGCGACGTCGCGCGCTCGCTGCCGAATATGCCAGCTTACCGGGTGCCGGCGCCGCAGAAGTGGCCGACTGGTTGCGCGGCGACTACGCATTTGACCCAAACTGCCTTACTGATTAAAGGCGGGGGTCGCGGCGATGGAACGGAAAACGGGATGGCAGCGCGGCAGACCCCCGGGACTGTTGAAGAAGAGTGGGCTTTGTGGCAAAATCCGGCCCCTTGCGACAAGCCCTCAGAGACTGTTTTTATCTCTCCTTGTTTGTATATTTTTCAAACAGTTAGAAGCCATGTGTGACAATGCTTCTAGATGAAAGGCGGGCGCTGTCCTAGCGCGGAAGTGGCGAAATTGGTATACGCGCTGGATTTAGGTTCCAGTGCCGAAAGGCGTGAGAGTTCGAGTCTCTCCTTCCGCACCATATTTTTTGGCAGATCCTCGGCGTCGTGATAGTCACGGCCGGGGCGGGGGTGGTGCTCGCAAGCGGGTTCCCCCTTTATCTTAATTGAGGAAGAATCATGCAGGTTTCTATCGAGACGACATCGGGCCTTGAGCGGCGCCTGACGGTGGGCGTGCCTGCCCAGCGGGTCGATGGTGAAGTGGACAGCCGGCTGGCAAAAGCGGCACGCAATGTGCGCCTGCCCGGCTTTCGTCCGGGCAAGGTGCCGATGAAGGTCATGCGGCAGCGGTTCGGTGCCGGCGTGCGGCAGGAAGTACTGGGTGAAGTGATGAGCCAGTCGTTTCAGGAAGCCGTTGTGCAAGAGAAGCTGCGGCCGGCGGGACAGCCCAGTATCGAAGCCCGTAATATCGATCCTGGTAAAGATCTGGAATATGTTGCGACGTTCGAGGTCTTTCCCGAAGTGGAGTTGGTCAACCTGGAAAACCTGGCTGTCGAGCGCCTGACGGCGGAAGTCACCGACAGTGATGTAGACGATATCATAGAGGTTTTTCGCCGCCAGCAGGGCAGTTGGGAAGCGGCGGATCGATCGGCCCAGGCGGGGGACAAGGTTAATATCGATTACACCGGGACGCGCGATGGTGAGCCGTTTGACGGAGGCAGCGCCCAAGGCAGCGATCTCGAGCTTGGCTCGGGCAAGATGATTCCTGGCTTCGAGGACGGCATCGTAGGCATGCGGGCCGGTGACGAAAAAACTCTGCAATTGCGCTTTCCGGAAGACTACCACAGCGAAGAGTTGAAGGGCGCCGAGGTCGAATTCGCCGTCAAGGTGAACGCCGTGCAGGAAATGGTGCCGGCGCCGCTCAATGAGGAACTGTTCTCCAAGTATGGTGTGGAGGAAGGCGGCGAGGCCCAGTTCCGCACCGAGGTGGGCGAGAACATGGCCCGTGAGCTGAAGAACGCGATCCAGGCAAAAGTGAAGCAACAGGTCATGGATGCCTTGCTGGCTGCCCACGAAAGCGTTGACGTGCCGCGGGCTCTGGTACAGCAGGAGATTTCCGCCATGCGTAACCAGATGTTTCAGCAGTTCGGCGGCGCGGCAAACCAGAATCTCGATCTCAAGTCGTTGTTACCAGACGAGATGTTCCTGGAGAACGCCGAGCGCCGAGTGAAACTCGGGCTGGTTATGGCGGAGATTATCTCCAAAAAAGAAATTCGGGCGGACGCTGAACGCGTGCGCAGCACGATTGAGGAAATGGCTTCCACTTATCAGGATCCGCAGGAGGTCATTGACTACTATTACGGCAATCAGCAGCAGTTGGCCGCCGTGGAATCGAAAGTGCTGGAAGACCAGGTGGTTGATACATTACTGGAAAACGCTTCGATTACAGACAAGGCGGTAAGCTATAAAGAGGCTATCAGCCAAGAGCCGGCCGAAGCTTGACTACCGAGCAATCCGCCTGAACGGTGATGTTCGTATAATCACATTATCACGTTAACCGGGGACACAACTGATGCCTGACTATTTTGAAGGACAGAACCGCAGCAAGGTAAACAATCTGGGATTGATTCCCATGGTTGTGGAGCAAACCGCGCGCGGGGAACGTTCCTACGACATATACTCCCGCTTGCTGAAAGAGCGCGTGGTGTTCGCGGTGGGTCCGGTGGAAGATCACATGGCGAACCTCATCGTCGCCCAGTTGCTGTTCCTGGAATCGGAGAACCCCGATAAGGATATCCACCTCTACATCAATTCCCCCGGTGGCTCGGTGACTGCGGGGCTGTCGATCTACGACACCATGCAGTTCATCAAGCCCGATGTCAGCACAATGTGTGTGGGCCAGGCAGCTTCCATGGGCGCCTTTCTGCTATCCGGCGGCGCAAAGGGCAAGCGATACTGCCTGCCGAATGCCCGCACGATGATTCATCAGCCCAGTGGCGGCGCGCAGGGGCAGGCGACGGATATCGATATTCAGGCACGCGAGATTCTTATTATTCGACAGCGCTTGAATGAACTGATGGCGGAACACACAGGTCAACCGATCGAGATTATCGAGCGCGACACCGAGCGGGATCGCTTTATGAACGCGCAACAGAGCCAGGAGTACGGCCTCGTCGATGAGGTAGTGCAGCGCCGTGGCAAGCAGCCCTGAAGCCGGGCGTCAGCCAGGCTGGCCAATAAATAGGCATTACGTGATTTAGTTCCTATTTAGGCTTGCAAACACTGCTGAAAAACATCATCTTAGATTTGTAACGTGACAAAAAAGGGCACCTCTGGGCGTAGGGCGGCTGCATGAGTAAAGAAACCACGAAATCCGGCGACGATGGCGGCAAGTTGCTTTACTGCTCCTTCTGCGGCAAGAGCCAGCACGAAGTGCGCAAACTCATCGCTGGCCCCTCGGTGTTCATCTGTGATGAATGCGTTGATTTATGCAACGACATCATTCGCGAAGAGGTTCAGGAGAACAGCGGTAATTCGCAGCAGGATCGTCTGCCGGTCCCGCATGAAATCAAGGGCATCCTCGACGAGTACGTCATCGGGCAGCAGCGGGCCAAGAAGGTGCTGTCGGTTGCCGTGTATAACCACTATAAGCGCCTGCGCCATGGCCAGGGGCGAGATGACGTAGAGCTCGGCAAGAGCAACATTCTTCTGGTCGGCCCGACCGGTAGCGGCAAGACGCTGCTTGCGGAGACGCTGGCGCGCCTTCTTGATGTGCCATTTACCATTGCGGACGCGACAACCCTCACCGAAGCGGGATACGTGGGCGAGGATGTCGAGAACATCATTCAGAAACTGCTGCAAAAGTGTGACTACGACGTAGAGAAGGCGCAGGTCGGCATCGTCTACATCGATGAGATCGACAAGATTTCCCGCAAGTCCGATAACCCCTCGATCACCCGGGACGTGTCCGGTGAAGGCGTGCAGCAGGCACTTCTGAAGCTCATTGAAGGAACCGTGGCATCGGTTCCGCCGCAGGGCGGCAGGAAGCATCCGCAGCAGGAGTTTCTGCAGGTCGATACGTCCAACATACTGTTTATCTGCGGCGGCGCTTTCGCGGGTTTGGACAAGGTCATTCGCAACAGGTCAGAGAAGGGTGGCATTGGATTCAGCGCGGAAGTGAAGAGCAAGGACGAGAACAGCAACGTCGGCGAGATCCTGTCCCAGTTAGAGCCGGAAAGATCTTGTACAGTACGGTCTTATTCCAGAATTTGTGGGCCGTTTGCCCGTTATCGCAACCCTCGAGGAACTGGATGTCGAAGCGTTGGTCCAGATCCTGACCGAGCCAAAGAACTCCCTGACCAAGCAGTACAGCAAACTGTTTGAAATGGAGGGAGTGGAAGTGGACTTCCGCGAGGACGGCCTGCGTGCGATCGCCGAAAGAGCCATGGATCGCAAGACAGGCGCCCGCGGCCTGCGTTCCATTCTCGAAGGCGTTTTGCTCGATTCCATGTACAACATTCCGTCCAGGGATGATGTCAGTAAGGTGGTCATTGACGAGTCGGTGATCCGCGGCGATTCCGAGCCGCTACTCGTGTACCAGAACAGCGAACCGGCGCCTGCTGCCAAGGCCGCTGACGAGTAGCGCACTGCCAGACCTCGCTGCGAGTCAGGGGGTAGCCCCCACCCGCTCGCCACAGCGGGGGAGATGGGCACTTGGAATGCGGGTCGCTTGGCCCCATATCTGTCAACAGCACTCGCTACCCGCCAAACCCGGAGATACGTATGGGTTCCACCGCAGTTATCGAACTACCTCTCCTGCCTCTTAGAGATGTAGTGGTCTACCCCCACATGGTCCTTCCCCTGTTTGTTGGCCGAGAGAAGTCTATCGAGGCCCTGGAAGATGCCATGGCCAACGACAAGCAGGTACTTCTGGTTGCCCAGCGAAATGCGGCCGATGACAATCCCGCCGCCGATGAGTTGTACCAGGTGGGTACCGTCTCAAATATTCTTCAGCTGCTGAAGCTACCCGACGGCACCATCAAGGTGCTGGTCGAGGGCGGGTTCCGCGCTGCAGTGCTGGATGTAGACGATTCCGGCAGTTTTGCCGTTGCACGTGTGAGCGAGATCGTCAGCGAAGACATTCCCGAAAAAGAGATCGAGGCTCTGCTGCGGTCCACCGTAACCCAGTTCGAAAAGTACGTGAACCTCTCCAAGAAAGTGCCCGCTGAGGTGCTGACCTCTCTCTCTGGCATTGATGAGCCGGGCAGGCTGGCGGATACGATCGCTGCGCACATGAGCGTCGACCTGGACGAAAAGCAGCATATTCTCGAGATAGCCGAGATCCGCGACCGTCTGGAGCACCTGATGGGTCTCATGGAGGCGGAAATCGACCTGTTTCAGGTTGAGAAGCGCATTCGAGGTCGCGTCAAGAAACAAATGGAAAAGAGCCAGCGCGAGTATTATCTGAATGAGCAGATGAAGGCCATCCAGAAAGAACTCGGGGACATGGACGAAGCGCCCAGCGAACTGGACGAATTGCAGTCAAGGATCACTTCGGCAAAAATGCCGGACGAGGCCCGCAGCAAGGCAGAGGCCGAGCTCGGCAAGCTGAAAATGATGTCCCCGATGTCAGCGGAAGCGTCGGTTGTGCGCAGCTACATCGACTGGATGGTGAGTGTGCCCTGGTCGAAACGCAGCAAGGTCAAGCACGACCTGAAGCGTGCCTCTACCATTCTGGACGAGGATCACTACGGCCTTGAAGAAGTGAAAGACCGCATACTCGAGTATCTGGCGGTGCAGAAGCGTGTGCGCAAGGTGAAGGGCCCGGTACTTTGCCTAGTGGGTCCGCCCGGCGTTGGCAAGACCTCGCTGGGCGAATCCATTGCCCGCGCGACAAATCGAAAGTTCGTGCGCATGGCATTGGGCGGCGTACGCGACGAGGCGGAGATACGCGGCCACCGGCGCACCTATATAGGCTCGATGCCAGGCAAATTGTTGCAGAAAATGTCCAAGGCCGGTGTCAAGAATCCACTGTTTCTGCTCGACGAAATCGACAAAATGGGAATGGACCACCGGGGAGACCCGGCGTCGGCAATGCTCGAAGTGCTGGATCCCGAGCAGAACCATGCGTTTAATGATCACTACCTGGAAGTGGATTATGACCTCTCCGATGTGATGTTTGTGTGTACCTCCAACACAATGAACATTCCGGGCCCGTTGCTTGACCGTATGGAGGTCATTCGTATCCCGGGTTATACCGAAGATGAGAAGGTCAATATTGCTGAGCGCTACCTGATCCCCAAGCAGATTCGACTGAATGGTCTCAAGAGCGAAGAACTGAGCTTTGCAGAGCAAACCATTATCGACGTGATCCGCTACTACACGCGCGAAGCCGGCGTGCGTTCGCTTGAGCGCGAGATTGCAAAACTATGCCGTAAAATGGTGAAAGCCATCACGCTGAATGAGCGCCAGGCGGGGGTGGAGGTAACACCGGAGATGCTGCCCGACCTGCTGGGCGTCAGGAAGTTTAATTTCGGTATCGCGGAGGAAGAAAACAAGATCGGCCAGGTAACTGGGCTCGCCTGGACTTCGGTGGGGGGCGAACTGCTGACGATCGAAGCAGTCGCCGTGCCCGGCAAGGGGAGGCATGTGAAAACGGGTTCCCTCGGCGATGTCATGCAGGAGTCGATACAGGCCGCGACGACCGTTGTGCGCAGCCGCTCACAGATGCTGGGTATCCCTTCCACGTATCACGAAAAACACGATGTGCACATTCACGTTCCCGAGGGCGCCACGCCCAAAGACGGCCCGAGCGCCGGGGTGGCAATGTGCACGGCGCTGGTCTCGGTACTGACCAGCATACCAGTGCGTGCTGACGTAGCGATGACGGGCGAAATAACCCTGCGCGGAGAAGTCCTGCCGATAGGCGGTCTGAAGGAGAAGCTGCTTGCAGCGCGTCGCGGCGGCATTAAAACGGTCATCATCCCCAAGGAAAACGAACGTGACCTCAAGGAGGTGCCGGACAATATCAAGGCCGACCTGAGCATCCGCCCGGTCAAATGGATCGATGAGGTCCTCGCCATTGCGCTGGAGTACATGCCAGAGCCTCTCAGCGACGAGGAGTTTCTCGCCGGGGCACCCGGAGCGTCCCAGGAAGACGACAGCGACGAAAAAAATCGTATAAATACACATTGATGCAGAGGAACCTTGTTGACCGGACTTTGCCCTCTGGTATAAAGTCCTGAGCACAAGTGTATGGTGGATTTTAGTGTCGCGCGCCGCCCGCGCGTGGCCATGCAGCTTTAACCGATTACCTGGCGCAGACCCGCCTCGAGGCGGCCATGGGGATCAAACTCGACCAATTCCGATTTCGCAAACCAGAATCAAAAGGGGACTACTGTGAATAAAACTGAACTGATAGATGCGATTGCCGAGGCAGCCGATCTGCCAAAAGCTTCTGCCAGCCGTGCGCTGGATGCCGTTGTCGATGGCATCACGGACGCACTCAAGAAAGGCGATCAGGTATCCCTGGTGGGTTTCGGGACCTTCTCGGTAAAGCATCGCAATGCGCGTACCGGGCGCAACCCGCAGACGGGCGCCGCCATCCAGATTGCAGCGTCTAATGTCCCAGGCTTCAAAGCGGGCAAGGCACTCAAGGACGCGGTAAACTCCTGACGCAGGTGCGCGGCCCGTGGTGACCCCCAGGTAGCCCGGGCCTGGCCGACTGCCAGACAGCGGCCGTACAGTCAGTAAAAGGCGCACACACCTGTGCGCTTTTTTTTTAATACGGGTAACAATATGTTGCAGAACATTCGCCAGAACGTTCAGGGAACCGCCGCCAAGATAGTGGTCGGGCTGATCGTCATTTCTTTTTCTATCTTTGGTATCGAGTCGATACTTGTTGGCGGCGGCGGCAACAGCGTGGCCGAGGTGAACGGTGAAGAGATAGACGCGCAGGAAGTCCAGCAGGCGATCACAGCACAGCAGCGGCGCCTGATCACTATGATGGGGGATGACTTCAATCCCGCGCTGCTGGATGAGGATCGTATTCGCCCCCAGGTCATGGAAGCCCTGATCGGTCGTAGACTGTTGACGCAGTCCGCCACCGATCTTGGATTGTCCGTCTCCGAGGCGTCGATAGGCGCAACGATCGGGGGCATGCCACAGTTTCAGGTGGATGGCGCATTTTCCCCGGCACTGTATAAGCAGCTACTGTCTGACAACGGCTACACGCCAGGGTACTTCAAGAGCAGCCTGCGTAATGACCTCCTGGCGAATCAGGTGCGCGCCGGACTCGCCGGCAGCGACTTTGCCACCCCCGCAGAGCTGGAACTGAACGCCAGTATCATCAATGAGCAGCGGGATTTCCGCTACCTGACCATACCTAGAGAGACCGTGCAGGTGGATAGGGATGTCAGCGAGAAGGATATTGCCGCCTACTATGCAGAGAACCAGGCCCGGTACCTGACCGAGGAATCGGTAGACGTGCAGTATATCGAACTGCAACTGGACGATTTTCGCGAGCCCGTTGCTGAAGAGGCGATCATCGAGGCGTATGAACTGGCGCGCCATGATTTCAAGGCTGTAACAGAAAATAGTGTTTCCCATATTTTGTTCGAAGCCGGCGATGCTGAATCGCAGCGGGCGCGGGCTGCCGAGGCACAGGCAAGCCTGGACGCCGGTCAGGATTTCGCCGAAGTCGCAGAGCAGTTTTCTGATGACATTGGTTCGGCTGCCCGGGGAGGTGATCTCGGTACTTCACGTGGCGACGCTTTCCCGGAGGAAATGGAGGCCGTGATAGCAAACCTGGCACCGGGGGAGGTTTCGGAGCCATTCGAGACGGACGCCGGGCTTCACATCGTGCTGTTGCGCGAGCGGCGAGTGACCGATGAGGCCACGCTGGAAGAGATGCGGCCCCAACTGGAACAGGCTCTGCAAACAGATGAAGCGCGAGCAGGCCTGCTGGGCACCGTCGGAGAATTGCGAGATCTCAGTTTCAATGCAGAGAATCTGGATGGCCCTGCGCGCGAACTGGGGCTGGAAGTAGAAGAGGCGCCCGGCGTGACGCGCACGGCCGGCACAGGGCTCTTCGCTGATGCGGTTCTTCGGGAAGCCGCATTTTCCGACGAGGTGCTGGACGCCGGGCACAACAGTGAAGTATTCGAGCTGAGCGACGGTCATTTCGCGGTGCTCCACGTCAGTCGGCACAATAAGCCCGAGGTTCTGCCGCTCGACGTGGTGCGCGAGGAGATCGCATCGGCTATCAGGGAGGAGCGAACGCAGGAGGCGGTGTCCTTGGCGGCTCGTGAAGCGCTGTCGAAACTGCGTTCCGGAACGGCGCTGGAAGCGATAGCTCGCGAATCGGGCTATGAATGGCAGGTGGAACTCGGCGCAGGCCGCCGTAGCTTCGCAGTGGTGCCGGAAGTATTGACGCGCGTGTTTGAATTACCCGAGCCGGCGGCGAAACAAGACAGCAGCGATTTCGTTCTCACTGCCCAGGGTGATGCCGTGGTGATTGAGCTTGCTCGCGTTGATCCCGGCGTATACGACGTCCTGCCCGATCAGGAGCGGCGCCAGATGCAAAGCCAGGTCGCTGGCGAATACGGCGGACTGGTGGATGCGGCCTATCGCGCGGGTCTGCGCGATGCCGCTGAAATCAATGTGATGTAACGCGATAAACCGAGGACGTTATGGCAAGACAAATTCTCACCCTGAACCAGATTTCTATCAAGGGTCTGGACAGGTTGCCCCGGGATAGCTACGAGATCGCCAGCGAGTTTGCGCACCCCGAGGCAATCCTCCTGCGCAGTCACAAACTCAGCGAGGTCGATATTGCCGACTCAGTCCTGGCGATTGCCCGCGCCGGCGCCGGCGTGAACAATATTCCCGTAGCAGCGTGCACCGCGCGTGGCATCCCTGTGTTCAATTCACCGGGAGCCAACGCGAACGCTGTGAAAGAGCTCGTTGCGACGGGTTTACTACTGGGGTCCCGGGGAGTGATTGCCGGCATAGATTATGTACGTACTCTTGGCGAAGTCAGCGACAGCGCCGAACTCAATCGAATACTCGAGGCGAACAAGAAGCAGTTCAAGGGCAGCGAACTGGTCGGTAAGACGCTGGGGGTGGTCGGCCTCGGCGCCATCGGATCCCTGGTTGCCGAGATGGCGCTCACGTTGGGTATGGAGGTCATAGGCTATGATCCTGCGCTGTCGGTGGAAGCTGCCTGGCGGCTTTCCAGCCAGGTTCGTCGGGCTGATACGCTCTCCGCGCTGTTTGCACGCTGCGACTATATCAGCCTCCATCTGCCGGTGATGGACGCCACTCGTGGACTGGTCAATACAGAGTTGCTCGGCGCCGTAAGGCCGGGTACTTGTCTGTTGAATTTTGCGCGCCAGGAGATCATTGACCAGCCCGCTTTGATCGGTGCGCTTGACGGCGGCAAGTTGCGCGCTTACATCGCCGACTTTCCCACCCCCGAACTCATCGGTCGCGACGATGTTATTCTCATGCCGCATATCGGCGCCAGCACCGAGGAGGCTGAGGACAACTGTGCCATTATGGCTGCTGAGCAACTCAGGGACTTTCTCGAGAACGGGAATATCCGCAATTCGGTAAACTTCCCAACGCTGCAGCTTGAGCGCGTCAGTGGCTGCCGGCTTTCTGTCACCAACGAAAACGTGCCCAAGATACTCGGCAACGTGTTGTCCATTCTTGCGGATGAAGACATTAACGTCATTGATATGCTCAACAAGAGTCGCGAGGAAGTCGCTTACAATCTGATTGACATCAGCGGTGG
Source organism: Halioglobus sp. (assembly GCA_041396005.1). GTDB lineage: Bacteria > Pseudomonadota > Gammaproteobacteria > Pseudomonadales > Halieaceae > Marimicrobium. Next base: position 190,731 of record JAWKZK010000002.1, on the reverse strand, counting down.
TGTCAACGACGTCATTCTGGACAAAATGCGCGCCATCAAAGGCGTCATCAATGTGCGCCTCATCGGCAACTGCGGGTGAGCGGACACTCGCCCGGCACATTTGACGTGAGGCTTGGGTAGCTTTGCCAGACGCGCTCGACAGCCTTGAGCAGCAGCTTGATGGCGTTCGCAAGGCCAGTGCGCCACCGCTGCACCTTTGGCATCCCGAGCTCTCGGGCGACATTCCCATTCATATTCGTGCCGATGGCGTGTGGTTTCACGAGGGCAGCGAAATTCAACGAGACGCGTTGGTACGCCTGTTCGCCTCAATACTGCGTAGGGAGTCTGACGGGGAGTACTATCTCGTCACGCCAGTGGAAAAATGGCGCATCAGCGTGGAACTGCATCCGCTTGTGGTTGTTGATGTGGACGTTCGGGGGAGGCCTGACACGCCAGTCCTGTGGTGTACCTTGAACACGGGCGCGGCGTTTGCAGTAGATGGGCAGCACCGGTTGTTTCTGGAGCCCACCGTCGGTGGTGTGGCCGCATTGACCCTGCCGCAGGGTTTAACCGCGCTGTTTTCACGCGCCGCCTGGTACCGCCTCGTCGCATTGGCGGAAGAGCAGGGCACACCGGCCTCTATCGAATCCAGCGGCCTGAGCTTTTTCCTGATTGCAGACCTGTAGCCGCGCCGTTACATGTTGGGGTAATTCGGCCCGCCGAAGCCTTCCGGGGTGACCCAGACAATGTTTTGCGAGGGATCCTTGATGTCGCAGGTTTTGCAGTGCACGCAGTTCTGCGCGTTGATCTGGAACCGGCTGCCACTTTCTTCCTGCACTACCTCGTAAACCCCTGCCGGGCAGTAGCGCTGCGCGGGCTCGTCATACACCGGCAGGTTTTTGGCGATCGGGATGCTGGGGTCAATCAGTGTGAGGTGACAAGGCTGGTCTTCCTCATGATTCGTATTGGAAAGAAACACGGACGACAGTTTGTCGAAGCTGATTTTGTTGTCAGGCTTCGGGTAGGCGATAGCCTTACATTCGGACGCAGGCTTCAGCGCAGCGTAGTCCGGCTTGGTATCGTTGAGCGTGAACGGCAGGCGACCCCCGAATATATTCTGGTCTATCCACACCATTGCAGATCCGATGAGAAAGCCGAACTTGTGCATGAAGCCCGAGAAATTCCGTGTACTGTACAACTCATCATGCAGCCAGGAATTTTCGACTTTCGCGGCATAGCTTTCAATGTCGGCCGGCGCGGATTCTCCCATGGTCAGGGCTTCGACCACTGACTCCGCCGCGAGCAGACCACTTTTCATGGCCGTGTGATTACCCTTGATCTTGACGGAATTCAGCGTGCCTGCGTCACAACCAATGAGCAGGCCGCCAGGAAAATGCATCCTGGGCAGCGAATTGAACCCGCCCTTGGTGATGGCGCGCGCGCCATAAGCGACCCGCGTGGCGCCCTCAAGATACTGACTAACCGAAGGATGATGCTTCCAGCGCTGGAATTCCTCGTAAGGGCTCAGGTGAGGGTTGCTGTAGTTCAGGTCGGTGATGAGACCCAAGTATACCTGATGGTTCTCCGCATGGTACAGGAAGCCCCCGCCGGTGGCGCCGTTTTCACTCAGGGGCCAACCGAGCCCATGCTCAACGAGTCCTTCCTGGTGCTTGTCTGGCGAGATTTCCCAGATCTCCTTGATGCCGATGCCGTAGTGCTGCGGGTCTTTGCCTTCGTCAAGTCCGAACTTACTGATGAGCTGCTTACCGAGATGACCGCGGCAACCCTCGGCGAACAACGTGTATTTGGCATGCAGTTCCATGCCTGGCATATAGCTGTCTTTCTGTTCGCCTTCGGCACTGATTCCCATATCGCCGGTTGCGATTCCTTTTACCCGCCCATCGTCGTGATACAGGATTTCCGCTGCAGCGAAGCCGGGATAGACCTCAACGCCGAGTCCTTCCGCCTGCTCAGCCAGCCAGCGACAGACATTGCCCATGGAAACGATGTAGTTGCCGTCGTTGTGAGTGGGCTTGGGAATCAGGAAGCCGGGGAGAGTGATCGACCCGGTAGCGCTGGTATAAAAGTAGAACTTGTCGCCTTTCACTGCAGTGTTCAGCGGGGCGCCCTGTTCTTTCCAGTCCGGGAACAGTTCGTTCAGGGCGCGAGGCTCGAACACAGCGCCCGACAATATGTGCGCGCCGACTTCCGAGCCCTTCTCTACTAGGCAGACGGTAATCTCCTGCGACGTCTCCTGGGCGAGTTGCATGATGCGGCAGGCGGCTGACAGCCCGGCAGGGCCCGCCCCGACGATGACGACATCAAATTCCATTGCTTCACGTTCCACAGCAGCGTCCTCTTGGTTCTGGATGCGGGGCACGTTGACCGCCCGCTTGCGAAAGGGTCGCAAGTATATAATTTTCAAAGATAAAAAACTATAAGTTGAGGAGCGTGCTGGTTGCCCTTGCGCGACCGCTGGCGCTTTTGGGACGGGAGAATCACTCTTGACCCCGACACCATTAGGCGGCAAGATACCCCGCCAGATTCACCGAGGCGCTGTCGCTGGTTCGCCCCTCAGCCCGTCCAAACCCACCTGAAAATGAATTGGAGAATCCATGAAGGTTCTTGTCGCCGTTAAGCGCGTGGTTGACTACAACGTCAAAGTCCGCGCAAAAGCCGATGGTAGTGATGTTGACTTGAACAACGTCAAGATGGCTATCAATCCCTTCTGTGAAATCGCTGTGGAAGAGGCGGTGCGTCTCAAGGAAGCAGGCACTGCAACGGAGGTGATCGCTGTTTCCATCGGCGACAAGAGCTGTCAGGAGCAGATTCGCACCGCGCTGGCCCTGGGGGCCGATCGCGGGATACAGGTCGAAACCGGCGGGGCAGTCGAACCCTTGGTCGTCGCGAAGTTGCTCAAGGCTGTGGTCGATAAAGAGCAGCCACAGCTTGTGATTCTCGGTAAGCAATCCATCGATGGTGATAACAACCAGACGGGACAGATGCTGGGCGCGCTGGCAAATATGGGGCAGGGTACGTTTGCCTCGAAGGTGGTGATTGACGGCGACAAGGTCAACGTCACGCGCGAGATCGACGGCGGCCTGCAAACGCTGAGCCTGTCTCTTCCCGCTATCGTCACGACGGATCTGCGCCTGAACGAGCCACGCTACGCTTCACTGCCAAACATCATGAAGGCGAAGAAGAAGCCGCTGGATGTTTTTACGCCTGAAGATCTGGGCGTTTCCGTGACACAGCATATCTCGCAGGTGAAAGTGGCGCCTCCGCCCGAACGCCAGGCCGGGATCAAGGTCGAAGATGTCGACCAGCTGGTGGATAAACTCAAGAACGAGGCAAAGGTGATCGCATGAGCACTCTGGTAATCGCAGAACATGACAACAGCAGCCTGAAGGCTGCAACTCTCAATACCATTGCCGCCGCCCAGGGGCTGGGTTCAGACATCGACGTGCTGATCGCGGGCGCCGGCTGCAGCGCAGTGGGCGAGGCCGCGGCTGCGGTGCCAGGCGTGGGCAAGGTCCTGGTGGCGGACAACGCCGTGTACGAGCATCAACTGGCTGAGAATGTGGCACTGCTTATCGCGGAGGTTGCAGCGAACTACGACAACATCGTTGCGCCGGCAACTGCAAACTGCAAGAACTTCATGCCGCGTGTCGCCGCGTTGCTGGACGTCGCGCAAATTTCGGATATCACTGCTGTAGAGGCTGCGGACACCTTCCAGCGCCCAATCTACGCTGGGAACGTGATCGCTACCGTGAAAAGCGCGGATGCCAAAAAAGTGATCACGGTGCGCACGACTGCATTCGACCCTGTCCCAGACAGCGGCGGCAGTGCCAGTGTGGAAGCGCTGTCTGCCGTGCATGATGCTGGCGTTTCCTCCTTTGTCGGTGAAGAGGTGGCGGTATCTGATCGCCCTGAACTGACCTCTGCCTCAGTCGTTATTTCTGGTGGCCGCGGCATGCAGAACGGTGAAAACTTCAAGTTGCTCGAGGGAATAGCGGACAAGCTCGGAGCGGCCATCGGTGCCTCTCGTGCAGCCGTCGATGCGGGCTTCGTCCCCAACGACATGCAGGTTGGGCAAACCGGCAAAATCGTGGCCCCCGATCTGTACATTGCCGTAGGGATCTCCGGCGCCATCCAGCACCTGGCGGGCATGAAGGATTCCAAGGTTATCGTGGCGATCAACAAGGACGAGGACGCGCCCATCTTCCAGGTGGCGGACTATGGCCTGGTTGCTGACCTCTTTGATGCGTTGCCGGAGCTTGAAGCAAAGATCTAGCGGCGGGGCGCGGACCTTTTCCGGCCCGGCGCTTCAAGCGCCTGAATCAAGAGACAAGGAAAGCCGGCCATGCCGGCTTTTTTTGTGAGTGCGCGTGAACCCTTCAGTCTCTGCGCAACCGGTCGGAAATCGCGATCGGTGACGGGTAGTTCAACACCACGATATAGGACGAGGCTAGCAGCGTGATAATAGTCGTTGCCTGGATCAAGACGGATGCTTCCTCGGATATCAATGCCGCTCCAGCCGCGACATAGGCAATGAGAAGCGAGAACTCGCTAGCCTGGCCGAGCCTGAAACCGAGATCCCAGGCCAGAGACGCCTTTTCACTCATGCCTTTCAGCAGGTAGCGATACACAACAGGCTTCATCGCCAGCACCAGCAGCGATAGGACCACTGCCGGTACCAGTATCTCACCCAGAAGATGTGGGTCAAACCTTGCGCCCACCGCGAAGAAAAACAGGATAAGAAAAAAGTCCCTCAGTGGTTTCAGGCTCACGGCAATGTACTGGGATATCGGACTGGTGGCGATACTGATGCCGGCAATAAATGCTCCAATTTCCTCTGAAAGCCCCAGCGCCCCCGCAGCTTCGGCAAGCCCCAGACACCAGCCTATAGCCAGCAAAAATATGTATTCGTGAAAGCGATCAAAACGCGCGATTAGCGGCAATACCACGTAGCGAACCATCACCAGCGCAAACAACACCAGCAGAGGAAGGCTGAGCAGTGACTGGGCCAGCTGGATGCCCATGGAATCACTGTTCTCTGTGACCGCACTATACAGGATCATGAGCACCAGAATGGCAAGCAGATCCTGCAACAGCAGCAATCCAATCATGAGCTCGCCTGTATGTCGATGGTGCAGTACGGTTGTGGGCAGCAGCTTGATGGCAATGATGGTTGAGGAGAACATCAATGCGGCGCTCACCACCAGGCTGTCCAGGTTGGAGAATCCGAACAGGCGGGTAACACCGAAGATAACCGCCAGAAATATGGCCGAACTGACCAGCGCGACCACGGTGGACTTGCGTAGGGTTGACCACAGTGCCTTGGGCTGCATATCCAGCCCGAGCAGGAAAAGCAGAAATATGATCCCGACGCGGCCGATCTGGGAAAGCTGGTCCGGGTCTGCCACCAGTGAAACGCCGTAAGGACCGATCACTGCGCCAAGGGCGATATAGGCGATGATCAGCGGCTGTCGGGTGTACAGGGCGAGTGAAGCGAACACGGCGGCGCCGCTGAAGATCAGGAAAAACTCGAAGGTAACGCCGCCCGGCTCCATCACACCCAGTTCCAAAGGATTAGAGCTGGAGTCTATACAAGGTCTATCCGGATAGGAATCAATTTCCCTGGCGGCGTCGGAATAGCGGCAGTGCCTGATCGCTGGAGGCTTGATAGTACTCGCTGAAATCCGCAAGGCTGTCGAGTGCGCTCTCCAGTTGTGTCTCTTCGCTCATCTGGAACGCATTAAAACCGACCCTGCGCAGGTAGGTGAGTTGGTCACGAATGAAATGGCCCACGGCGCGCAGTTCGCCGGTATAGCCGCGTTCGCGCAGTTCACGCGCATAGGAGAAGCCGCGACCGTCGGTGAACACCGGGAAATTGATTGCAATCAGGGCGATGTCCCCAAGATGTGGCAGCAGTGAATCGAGGCTCTCGCCGGGCTCTATTTGTACCGCACTGCCGGCCTTGACCTCCAGAGCGTCCCATTGCGCAAGCGTGAAGATGTGACCAGCCTCGGGTGTGCCGCAGGGCGCCAACCAGGGGTCATCTGTTATGACGCCATCTTTAATGAGTTTCGGCATACACTCGCTCCTTGAAAGGGTCGATTCCCACCCGGCGATAGGTGTCGAGAAATGTCTCCTCCTCTTGCCGCAGTGAGACATAGGTCGACAGTATGCGATCCATCACGTCCGGCATGTCTTCGCGCCTGAACGATGGCCCGAGGATATTGCCGATTGACGCCTGCTTGGACTGACTGCCGCCGAGACAGACCTGGTAAAATTCCTGTCCCTTCTTGTCGACACCGAGAATGCCGATATGCCCGATGTGGTGATGACCACAGGCGTTCATACAGCCGCTGATATTGACTTCAAGCGGCCCCAGATCGTAGACATAGTCCAGATCGTCAAAACGTGCCTGGATGGCTTCGGCTATCGGAATGGATTTGGCGTTGGCCAGCGAGCAATAGTCTCCTCCTGGGCAGCAGATCATATCCGTCAGATACCCGATGTTGGCCGTGGCGAGACCGGCCGCCTGCAATTGGCGCCAGAGCTCTGGCAGGCAGGCAGTCGGCACGTCCGCGAGCACCATATTTTGCTGGTGAGTGGTACGGATCTCGCCGAATGAGTAGGCATCTGCGAGATCCGCGAGCAGGTCCAGCTGTTCCGCAGTCACGTCGCCGGGCGCAATGCCCGTGGATTTGAGCGAAATCGTCACGCTGCGATACCCCGGCACCCTGTGAGCCCGGGTGTTGCGCTTCACCCAGTTTGCAAAAATCGGCTCTGCCGCGCAGTCGTCCTGTAACGCGGCATCGACCGCCGCGCTGTCAAAATCAGCGTAGGGCGGCGCCGTAAAAAAGCCTGCCGCGCGCTCAAACTCCTCTTGGGTGAGCGTTGTGGGGCCGTCCTTGATACTGAGCCACTCACGCTCCACGGCGTCTCGAAACGCGTCCACGCCCATGGCTTTTACCAGAATCTTGATGCGCGCCTTGAACTTGTTGTCGCGTCGGCCATGCTGGTTATACACACGCAGGATAGCCTCCAGGTAGGTGAGCATGTGCTTTGTTTCAAGCCATTCACAGATCACCGAGCCGATTACCGGCGTTCTCCCCAGGCCGCCTCCAGCAAGCACCTTGAGGCCGATTTCTCCAGCAGCGTTGGGCACCAGTTCAAGACCGATGTCGTGCGCATGTATCGCGGCGCGGTCGGCCTGCGATCCACACACGGCTATCTTGAACTTGCGTGGCAGAAACGCAAACTCCGGATGGAAGGTAGACCACTGGCGGATGATTTCACAGTAGGGTCGCGGATCTGCAATCTCGTCAGGCGCAACGCCCGCAAACTGGTCCGTGGTCGTGTTACGGATGCAATTGCCGCTGGTCTGGATTGCATGCAGTTGCACCGTGGCGAGATCAGCCAGGATATCGGGCACTTCTTCCAGCTTAGGCCAGTTAATCTGTATGTTCTGGCGTGTGCTGACATGCACATACCCCTTGTCATACTCACGGGACACGCTGGAGAGCTTTCGCACCTGGGTGCTGTTTAGCATGCCGTAAGGAATGGCTATCCGTAACATGGGCGCCAGGCGTTGAATGTACAAGCCGTTCTGCAGGCGCAGCGGCAGGAACTGGGCGTCGCTTATTTCACCCTTGAGGTATCTTGCTGTCTGGTCACGATATTGCGCAACCCGCTCCGCCAGAATGGTGCGATCGTAATTGTCGTAAACGTACATGGTTTCGCTCGATAGCGCAGGCAGTCATACCTGCCCGCAAAAATGAGGGGCTACATTACCAGAAAATGCCCGGGCATAAATAGTCTGATTTTTCATATGGTTAGAATCATCTTAACCGCAATGTCCCTGGGGAATATAGCGCGGCCGAATGCTTGGGCCTGGGTTGCGCGCTGGTATAGAATGGGCGTCCGCACAATAGCTAGCCTGGGAGCAAAGCATGTCTGGAAACACAGAGCAGGAGCGAGAGGAAGACGGAACCGCTGACGCCGTAGCGGCCACTTCCATTATCAGTATCGTGGTGTTCGCATTGTACCTATGGCTGTCGGGAATGCCCGCCTGAGGTCGCACCGGCACGCCTGCGGCGGCATCAGCCGCCGCTGTTCTTCAGCACAAGCTGCACGACCGTCAAAACGGTGCCGATGAACAGCAGGGTGAAGATGATGCCTGCGGCAATAAACACACCCATTCGGCCGTGCTTGAAATCACGCTCACGATTCTTGCTGCTCTGCACACCCAGCCCCGCTGCGAATACGCTACTGATCACCTGCAGGGCTCCAAGTTTGCGAGACTCATGTTCTTTTGGTGTGTTGTCCGATTCGCGCTCGCTCATACAGCCATTGTCTCCTTTATCCGGACGGGCCTAGTAACTCAAATTCGGGCGTAGCCAGCGCTCGATGTCCGCCACCGGCTGCCCTTTGCGCGCGGCGATATCCTCGACCTGGTCTCGCCCTATCTTGCCGACGTTCAGGTAACGGGCCTGCGGGTGGGCAAAATAGAAGCCGCTGACGGAGGAGGCGGGCGACATGGCATAACTTTCCGACAGGCTGACGCCGGCAGCCTTCTCTGCATCCAGCAGGGCGAAGAGGGTGGCTTTTTCTGTGTGGTCGGGGCAGGCGGGGTAGCCGGGCGCGGGGCGGATACCCTGGTACTTTTCCCGTATCAACGCTTCATTATCGAGGGTTTCGCCCGCCGCATAGCCCCACAGCTCGCGACGCACCAGCCTGTGCATGTGCTCGGCAAAAGATTCTGCCAGTCGATCTGCCAGCGCTTTTAATAAAATGCTGTTGTAGTCGTCATGGCAGGCAGCGAACTGCGCGGCGCGCTCCTCGACGCCGTGCCCGGTCGTCACGCAGAAGCCGCCGATATAGTCCTCGACTTCGCTATCAGCAGGCGCGATGAAGTCCGCCAGGCTTGCGTTGGGCTGCCCTTCGGGTCGCGCGGTCTGCTGGCGCAGATGATGCAGCGTCGCCAGCGTTTGTCCGCGAGCGTCGTCTGCGAAGACAGTGATGTCATCCGCGCCCGAGCGTGCGGCTGGCCAGAAACCCACTACACCATTCGCGGTTAGCCATTTTTCGTCGACGATACGCTTGAGCATGGCCTGCGCATCGGCAAACAGCTCGGTCGCCTGAGTGCCCACGATGTCGTCACTGAGAATTGCAGGGTACTTTCCGGAGAGCTCCCAGGTAAGGAAAAACGGCGTCCAGTCTATGGTGGCCAGCAGCTCTTCCAGCGGGAAATCCCGAAATACCCGAGTGCCGATAAAGCTCGGCTTCACGGGATGATAGGCGGACCAGTCAAGCTGCGTTGCATTCTCCACTGCGGCTGCATAGCTGATCTGTTTTGCGGCCGGTTTTCGATTGGCGACCCGCTTGCGCACCACCGCGTACTCCTCAGCCAGCTCGGCCGCGAAAGCGGCCTTACCCGAGCCCATCAGGCGCGAGGCAACCGAGACGCTGCGCGATGCGTCCGGCACGTACACAATGAGATCGTTGTCGTACTGGGGCTCGATTTTCACCGCGGTATGGGCTTTGGAGGTGGTCGCTCCACCTATCATCAAGGGCACGCTGAAATCGAGTCGCTGCATTTCGGCCGCCACGTGAACCATCTCATCAAGCGAGGGAGTGATCAGGCCACTGAGGCCGATGATGTCGACGTTCTCCGCACGCGCCGTTTCGAGTATTTTCTCGCAGGGCACCATAACGCCCAGGTCGATGACCTCAAAGTTATTGCACTGCAGCACAACGCCAACGATATTCTTGCCGATGTCGTGCACATCCCCTTTCACGGTGGCCATGAGGATCTTGCCGTTGCTGGAGTTGCCTTCTGTTTTACCTTCTTCGATATAAGGCTGCAGGTAGGCCACGGCCTGCTTCATGACGCGGGCGCTTTTCACCACCTGTGGCAGGAACATCTTGCCAGCACCAAACAGGTCGCCGACAACGTTCATGCCGTCCATCAGCGGGCCTTCAATCACCTCGATAGGGCGCTCAAACTGCTGCCGCGCCTCCTCGGCGTCCTCAATGATGAACGTCGTGATGCCTTTGACCAGCGCATGCTCAATGCGTTTGGCCACCGGCGCTTCCCGCCAGGAGAGATCTTCCTCCCGCGCGGCGCCGCCACCGGTATCCCGATATCGCTCGGCCAGCTCCAGCAGTCGCTCGGTGCCATCGTCGCGGCGGTTAAGAATGACATCCTCAACCGTCTCGCGCAGATCCTCGGGCAGGTTATCGTATACGGCGAGCTGGCCTGCGTTGACGATTCCCATATCCATTCCCGCACGAATTGCGTGATACAGGAACACGGAGTGAATGGCCTCGCGCACCGCGTCGTTGCCGCGGAAGGAAAACGACACATTGGAAACGCCGCCAGAGACCAGGGCGCCGGGCAACTCGGCCTTGATAAAACGCGTCGCCTCGATGAAATCCACGGCGTAGTTGTTGTGCTCGTCGATGCCTGTCGCCACGGCGAAGATGTTGGGATCGAAGATGATGTCGTTGGGGTTGAAATCCAGTTTGTTGCGCAACAGGTCGTAGCTGCGCCGACAGATGTCCTTGCGACGTTGCAGCGTGTCTGCCTGGCCGTCTTCATCAAAGGCCATGACCACAACCGCAGCGCCGTAGCGCTGGCATAGCGTCGCCTGCTGCAGAAACTCCTTTTCGCCGGCTTTCAGACTGATGGAGTTGACGATAGCCTTGCCCTGTATGCACTTAAGGCCGGCTTCGATGACTTCCCACTTGGAGGAATCCACCATGATCGGTACGCGGGCGATATCGGGCTCAGAGGCGATCAGATTCAGGAACGTGACCATCGCCTCTTTGGAATCGAGCATGCCCTCATCCATGTTCACATCGATGATCTGCGCGCCATCTTCCACCTGGGCTCGAGCGATGGCCAGGGCCGCCTCGTAGTCTCCCTCCAGTATCAGCCGCTTGAACTTCGCCGAGCCCGTGACATTGCAGCGTTCACCAACGTTGACGAACAGGCTGTCCTGCGTGATGTTGAAGGCTTCCAGGCCGCTGAGGCGACAGGCCGGCGCATGGGAGGGCAGGGCGCGCGGCGTCGCACCTTCCACGCCTGCGGCGATTGCCCGGATGTGCGCGGGCGTGGTGCCGCAGCAACCGCCAGCCAGATTCAGAAAACCGCGACTGGCGAACTCCGCGAACTCCGCTTCCATGATCTCCGGTGTTTCATCGAACTCGCCGAAGGCATTGGGCAGGCCAGCGTTGAGGTGTGCGCTGAAATAGGCGCCGGAGGCCTTGGACAGGGATTCAACAAATGGCCGAATCTCCCGGTAGGGTCGCCCGCAGTTGCTGCCGACGATCAGTGGCCTGGCGTGAGCGATGGCGTTCCAGAAAGCCTCCGGATTCTGGCCTGACAATACGCGACCGCTGATATCTGGAAACGTGACCGAGATCATGATCGGCAGTTCACGCCCGAGTTCGGCGAAGACCGACTTCACCGCAAAAATCGCGGCCTTGGCGTTCAGGGTGTCGAAGATCGTCTCGACCATGATCAGGTCGACCCCACCTTCTATCAATGCTCTGGTCGCCTCGGCGTAATTGTCGCGCAGTTCGTCGAAGGTGATGCCTCGAGCGCCCGGGTTGTTCACGTCCGGCGAGATCGACGCCGTCTTGGGGGTTGGCCCGAGCACGCCTGCCACGTAGCGGGGCTTGTCCGGCGTGCGCTCGCTATACTCGTCAGCCACCTTGCGGGCCAGCCTCGCCGAGGCCAGATTCTGCTCGCGAGCCAGATCCTCCAGCCCATAGTCGCCCTGGGCAATGCGGGTGCTCCCAAAGGTATTCGTTTCGATAATGTCGGCACCGGCCTCGAGGAAGCTGCGGTGGATCCCGGCAATGATGTCCGGGCGCGTCAGGCTCAGCAGCTCGTTGTTGCCCTTGAGGTCGGAGTCATGGTCCGCAAAGCGTTCACCCCGGAAGTCCGCCTCCTGTAACTCCTCGCCCTGAATCATGGTGCCCATCGCGCCATCGATGATCAGGATTCTCTGGCGGAGCGCCTCTTCCAGAGTGGGGCGGTTGGGATGATCGCTGGTCATGGCTTGGCCCTGTGTGAAGATCGGGGGACGGCTGTTGTGTCCCTAAAAAAGTCAGTGATATTAGCAGATTGTAGAGCTTGTTTGCGGTGGATTTCAGGTTTGGCTCACACTTTCTAAAGAACTTTGCTAGAATACCTGAGTAATTTACTCGGAATGGGGCGATTCATGGTTACCATCACCCAGTCGGCACAGGATTATCTGGCTGAACTGCTGTCAAAACAGGACGATGCCCTGGGAGTCAGGGTGTTTATCAACCAGCCCGGCACACCGCGCGCAGAGACCTGCATCGCCTACTGCCGCGAGGGCGACATCCAGGCAGAAGATGAGCAACACCAGCTTGACAAGTTCAAGGTCTGGTATGAGGCCCGCAGCCTGCCGTTTCTGGAAGACGCACTGGTGGACTACGCCAAGGATCGCATGGGTGGCCAGCTGACCATCAAGGCGCCCAACGCCAAGATGCCGCGCGTGAGCGAGAACAGCCCGATTGAGGATCGAATCAACTACGTGCTGTACAACGAGATCAATCCGTCACTCGCTGCGCACGGCGGCGAGGTCAGCCTGGTTGAGGTGACCGAACAGCAGGTGGCCGTGCTCAAGTTCGGCGGCGGCTGCCAGGGTTGCAGCGCGGTAGATATGACGCTCAAGGGCGGTGTGGAAAAAAGCCTGCTGGAGCAGGTGCCACAGTTAACCGGCGTTCGCGATATCACCGATCATTCTGATACCTCACAGGCGTATTACTGAGCGTTGCGCAGGCGCGTAGGGAGCACCGTCTGCAGTTTTTTGTGCATCGACAGCAGACACTCTTCGGTGCTCGCCCAATCCAGGCAGCCGTCTGTGATGGAGACGCCGTACTTGAGGTCCTCGAGCTTGTCGGGGATGGATTGCGCTCCGCCCTCCAGGTTACTTTCGATCATCAGGCCGACGATAGACTGGTTCCCCTCGAGTATCTGGTTTGCGAGATTATCCGCCACCAGCGGTTGGAGCTCCGGCTGCTTGTTCGAGTTCGCATGGCTGCAGTCCACCATGATATTGTCAGGAACGCCGGCGTCGACCAATGCTTTTTCCGCCAGCTTGATATGCACGGAATCGTAATTTGGCCCGTTACTGCCGCCGCGCAACACGATATGGGCATAGGGGTTGCCACGGGTAGTGAACACAGACACCTGACCCTGCCGGTTGATCCCGAGGAAGCGGTGCGGTTTGGCCGCGGATTTCAGCGCGTTGGTGGCCACCGTCAAACCGCCGTCTGTGCCGTTTTTGAAGCCCACGGGTGAAGACAGGCCGCTGGCCATTTCCCGGTGCGTCTGGGATTCGGTAGTACGCGCGCCAATCGCTGTCCAGGTGATAAGGTCCTGCAGGTACTGCGGTGAAATGGGGTCCAGGGCCTCTGTCGAGGTTGGCAGCCCAAGGTCCAGAATGTCCAGCAGCAGCTTGCGCGAGATGTGCAGGCCGTCTTCAATCTTGAACGAGTCGTCGAGATAAGGGTCGTTCACCAGTCCTTTCCAGCCTACCGTGGTGCGTGGCTTCTCGAAATACACCCGCATCACGATGTACAGCGTGTCGGCCACTTTGTCGGCGACAGCCTTCAATCGGCGCGCATAATCCAGTGCGGCCTTGGGATCATGGATGGAGCAGGGCCCCACGACGGCGAAAATGCGGTGATCCTTTCTGTCCAGGATATCTTCGATCACCTGACGGCTGGCAACCACGGTGTCGTGAACTTTCTCCGACATCGGCAACGCGCGTTTCAGATCAGCGGGTGTGATCAACACGTTCTGTGAGTCGACGTTAACGTTGTGTACTTCGATGTTGCTCATCGGTCTTTACCTGAATACAGTGTGAGAATTCTCTCGATTGAAGCCCCGGCTGGTATGCGTTCCCGCTGCCCGCCGGGCGCGGCATTCTATAGCAGTCAGTGGGTTTTGTGTAGGCGCTGCCCCGGAGGCGGTCGCCGCAGGAGCAGGTATTGCCAGGCACTCTGTTCGACATTGCGCGGCTTGCGCCGTATATCCAGGCAGGACATACGCTGCTGACGCCCAACCTGCGATTGTCCCGCCGGATCAAGTCAGAATGGGATAAACAGCGGCAGTCTGGTGGTGAGCGCGTGTGGCAGCCACTGCCGGTACAGCCGCTTGAGCACTGGCTGCTGAGCCAGTGGCGCAAAGCTGTCCAGCAGGATCTGTTGCCCTCGTTGCTGCCGTTGAATCGACAGCAGGAACTGCAGCTCTGGGAGCAGGTGATCAATGACAGCCGGCTGCCGTTCACGTTGCTGCGCCCGGCGGCGGCGGCCGAACTGGCTTGCGCCGCGCGCGACACCCTGTTGCGCTGGGGCGTAGAAATGACCCCGCAATTGCAGGCGCAGTTCAAGCTGGAGACAGACTGCGCGGCTTTCCTCGACTGGATGCAGAGGTTCGAGCAACGGCTGCGGGCGGCGTCCCTGTGCACTACGGCGGATTGTCTGCTGGCTCTCTCCGGAGTTGCCCCACAACTGCCAGGCGTTAGTATCTGCCTTGTCGAGTGCTTCGATGTGTCGCCGCTGGCTCAGGAGTGCCTGCGAGGGTTTTGCGAAAAGCCCGCTGTTCTCCCGCCCGTCACACGCCTGGCCCACTGTGTGGCGCACCCTTTTGCAGATCAGCGTTCGGAACTGGAAGGCGTGGCGGCCTGGGCGGCACAACTGCACCGCAAGGAACCTGCGGCAACCCTGGGGATCGTGTTGGCGGACACCGGCGGCAGTCGCGTGGGGCTCGAGTACCTGTTGCGCAGGGAATTTGCGTGTCTGGGAGAAAATTACCAGCGTCTGCCGGTGAACTTTTCTACCGGGATCGCGCTGTCGCAGGCGCCGGTTGTTCGTGATGCACTCGCGGTACTGGCTATGTCGCCGAAGAAGGCAAGCGTTACCGTCAAGGCAGTTGTGGCGCTACTGCGCTCGCGCTTTCTCGACTTGCCGGATAGGGATGGCGTGCACGCACAGCGCTTCATCCGCCGGCTGCACGAGCAGGGGAGCGCATCGCTAACGCTCGCAAGATTGCGTGATATCGCAACCGATTCTGCGATAACCGGCACGGAAGGCTTGCGCTTGGGGAAGGTATTGCTCGCGGTATCCGGCATGCGCGCGCTGCGGCAAAAAGCGCCTCCTTCGGCCTGGGTGGCGCACTTCGCGGGGGTGCTGGACGAGTGGGGCTGGCCCGGGAAAGAGACCCTCGATTCGCTTGAATTCCAGCAGGTTAAACGCTGGTACGAAACGCTCGACGAATTTCGCGCGCTGGACGCGGTGTGGCCTTCGGTTGAATGCGTGCAGGCGTTGCACCTGCTGCGCGAGAGCTGCGCGCAGCAGGTGTCGCAGCCGCAGACCGCAGACGCTCCCGTGCAGGTGCTGGGTCCGCTGGAAGCCGTGGGCCTGAGCTTCGATCACCTCTGGGTGACGGGTATGCAGGGCGGGGCGTGGCCCGCCGCGGCGCGCCCCAATCCGTTCGTGCCACTCTTCTTGCAGGCACGCCTGGAGATGCCGCACGCCACACCGGAGCGAGAATGGGACTACAGCGAGCAGCTGCTGCGGCACTATGAGCGCAATTGCTCGTGGGTGCATGCCAGTTATAGCCGGGAGTCGGACGGCGTTGTCGATATGCCCAGCGCGCTGGTCGACGGGTTCCACGTGATGGAACCCTCAAACGGGTCAACCCTGAGTCCGCGCTGGCTCGACGCGCAGCTCCATGCCGTGCGCGAAGTAATCGACGACAGTCAGGCACCGACGGTCTCTACGCGGGAGCGCGATGCCTTGCGCGGCGGCTCTGCGTTGCTGGAGCACCAGTCGCAGTGCGCTTTTCGCGGTTTCGCACAGCACCGTTTGCAGGTGGAGCCGCTGGCGGAATTCCGGCCGGGTGTCCTGCCGCCGGAGCGCGGAACGCTGGTGCATGAAGCGCTGCAGACTCTGTGGACTGAACTGGGTGATCACGCCAGTCTGCTGGCTGCGCCGGCTGAGGCACTGGAAGACCTGGTTGAACGGGCAACTCGCCGTGGGATCAGCACACTCCCGCCAGCTCGGCGCTTCAGTCTTGGCCCCGCGTGTATCGAACTGGAGAGTGACAGGCTGCGACAGCTTCTAAGCCAGTGGCTGGATGTTGAACGCGCAAGGGGACGCTTCAGCATCCAGGCACTGGAGCAGCAAGTGGAACTGGCGCTGCGCGGTCTGCGCATCCGCTTACGCGTTGACCGCATGGATGAACTGCCGGACGGATCACGTGTCGTTATCGATTACAAAACGGGACGAGCCAGCGTGACCGATTGGCTGGGACAGCGTCCGAGGCGGCCCCAGTTGCTGCTGTACGGTCTGGCATCAGACGCCCCGCCGGCAGCCCTGGCCTTCGCGGTGCTGCGTCCCCGGGAGTCCGCTTATGTCGGGCTGGGTAGCGTCGAGTCGATTCCGGGTGTCAGGACCGATATCGCCAAGGCAGTGAAGGACGCGCAGCCGGCGGAGGACTGGGCTTCGCTGAATGCGGCCTGGCGTGTTTCACTGGAGCAACTCGCCCAGGCGTTCATTGACGGCGATGCGAGCGTGGATCCGTTGAAGCATAGCTGCACCTGGTGCGGCCTGCAGCCCCTTTGTCGCGTGGACAGCGTACCCGGGAACTCCGCTGACGATGAGCTTGACCACTCGGCTGAGCCCGACGCAGGGTCGGGGTGGTTCGAATGAGCGCGGATAATCCGGTGGTAGACCAGGACCAGCGTCTGCGGGCGATCGACCCCAGGGGCAGTTTTTGCGTGAGTGCACCCGCAGGTTCCGGCAAAACCGAACTTCTGATTCAGCGCTACCTTGGCCTGCTGGCGCGCGTTCAGCGGCCAGAGCAGGTGCTGGCGATTACGTTCACACGCAAAGCGGCTGCAGAAATGCGAGAGCGTGTGCTCGCCGCCCTGCACGCAGCGCGTGACGAGGCGCCGTGCGAGAGTGAACATCAACTGCTCACGCGTGAGTTGTCGCGTGCAGCGCTCGCAACGGACGCGCAGAACAATTGGCAACTGCTGCGTAACGTGGCGCGCCTGAATATTAAAACCATCGACAGTTTCTGTTTGTCTCTCACACGGCAGATGCCGGTACTCAGCAGTTTCGGTGGTCAGGTTCCTCCGCAGGAGGATGCGCGTCTCCTGTACGCAGAGGCGGTTGAGGAGTTGTTCGCACTGCTGGATACCCAGCATGCGATTGCGCCCGACCTGCGCGCGCTGCTCGCGCACTACGACAACGATTGGCCGCGCCTGCAGCAGCTACTTACCGACATGCTCATGCGCCGCCAGCAGTGGCGCATGTATCTCGGCGTGCATCAGGCGCCGGACGAGTCAGAAGCTTACCTCACGCACGTGGTGGAGGAGCTCGTGCGTAGCAAGCTGCATAGCCTGAACGAGGAACTAGCGCCACTGCGTGCCGAACTGCTGGATTTGATGCGGTTCGCTGCGCGTAACCTTGGTCATCCGGAGCCAGAACGATTCCCGGGTAGTGCCGCATGCGACCTGCCGGCCTGGCGCGCGTTGCGACAGATGCTACAGACCAACGAAGGTAACTGGCGTAAGACCGTCAACAAGAGCAATGGCTTTCCGGCAGACAAGGAACCCGAACCGATGCAGCGCAAGGAGGCGATGCTGCGTCTGCTGTCGGACCTTGCCGGGAATGCCGACCTGGAGGCTCGCCTCGCGGCCGTGGCGTCGCTACCCGAGATGAACGGAGAAAGCGATTCCTGGCGGCTGGTGCTGCACCTGTCGCGGCTGTTGCCAGTGCTCGCGGCGCAACTGTTGCTGGTGTTTCGTCAGCGCGGGGTCGTGGACTACAACCAGGTTGCCGAGGCGGCTCTCACCGCACTCGGCGAAGAGCAAGCCCCCACAGAGCTGGCGCTGCGGCTTGACTACAGTATCGAGCATATTCTGGTGGACGAGTTTCAGGATACGTCCATCAACCAGTTCGAGCTTCTGGGCAAGCTCACCCGTGGATGGGCAGAGCACAATGCGGCAAGCCCGGATGCGCCGCGCACGCTGTTGATTGTGGGTGACGCCATGCAGTCGATCTACGGCTTTCGGGATGCCAACGTGGGCCTGTTCCTGAAGGCGCGTGAACAGGGTGTCAGTGGTATTCGTCTCCAACCGCTCGAGCTGCGGTGTAATTTCCGCTCGCACGCGGGCATTGTCGATTGGGTGAATACGACCTTCTCTGACGCCTTTCCGCCGGATGACGACATTGCCAGGGCGCGGGTCAGCTACCGGACCGCAACCGCGGTGCGAGGCCCGGGCGATGTCCCCGCGGTGACCCTGGACGCATTCTGCGGTGACAACGCGGCGGCGGCGGAGGTGGCGCATATCTGCGACGCAATTGCACGCTGCATCGACGATGGCCAGCACAGTATCGCCGTGCTGGGTCGTACGAGGACGCATCTGCATCCGGTCTACCGACGGCTCCTGGAACTGGGCGTGCGCTGTCAGGCGCAGGAGCTTGCCAGTCTCGCGGGCTCGCCAGTGGTGGCGGACCTGATGTCGCTGTGTCGGGCGCTGGCCAATGACGCCGATCGGCTGGCCTGGCTGTCGCTGCTGCGCGCGCCCTGGTGCGGTTTGCAGCTCGCCGACCTGTTGACCATTGCGCGGTTCCACGACGAATCGCCGTACGCGGCATTGCGGCTGTGCCTGGCTTCTCCCGAACTTCCGGACCGCTTGAGTGACGATGGGCGTGCCCGGCTTGCACCCCTGCAGCGCGCGATCAAGTACGCGTGCGAAAAACGCGATCGACTGTCTCTGCGAGTGTGGATCGAACAAACATGGTGTGACCTTGGCGGGCCGCACAGTGCAGCCGATGAGCTGGCGCTGCAGGATGCTGAAAGCTTTATGCGCCTGCTGGAGCAGGCTGACACCGAAGGAGTCGGGCTGGATATCGAGTGGCTGCAACGGCAATTGGATACGCGGTTCATGAGCGGCGGCGACACCGACTGTCCGGTACAGCTGTTGACCCTGCACAAAGCCAAAGGCCTGGAGTTCAATTGTGTTTTTATACCGCGCCTGGACGGCCGGCCACGCTCCGATTCCCGTGACCTGCTGTTATGGGACGAGCACAGCAGCGCCAGTGGCGAGCGGGCCTTCCTGCTGGCGGCCAGTGATCACAGCGAGAAAAATGCCCCCACGCTGTATAACTACCTGAAACGCCAACGCGCAGCCAAATCGCGTGATGAAGCAACGCGCCTGATCTATGTCGGGGCTACCCGTGCGATCCGACAACTGCATTTGAGCGCAGTAATACAACGGGATGAGAAGCACGGGGGGCAAAGGCACCCGCCGAGACAGCGCTGCTCAGCACGATCTGGTCCACTTTCGCCGATCAGATGACGGTGCACGAGAGCGCAGCGCACGCACCTCAGCGCGTCCGGCCCGACAGACGCTTGGTCCGGCTCGCCGACACCAGCCTGCCGTGCCGGAAACCCGTAGCCTCCGCAGATAGTGTGCCTGCGGACAATTTCCCGCAGCGCCCCGACAACCACTTTGAGCGCAGCGTCGGTACCACGGTACACCTGGTGTTGGAGCAACTCGCGCAACGCCCCACGCTGCCGCTGGAGGTCACTGACACCGACATGGCACAGTGGCGCGACGCCCTGCGGGAGTCGGGCTTGTCGGGAGCGCTATTGGACGCGGGGCTGGCGCGGGTTGCCGCTGCGGCCGCACACGCGCTGGCGCCGGGTGGGCCGGGCCGCTGGATACTCGACAGCAAACACGCGGAAGCCCATAGCGAATGGGCGCTGACCCTGGCCGACGGCGAGGGTTTTCGGGATGTTGTTATCGACCGCACGTTCGTCGATACCGGCAGCGGCGAGCGCTGGATCGTCGATTACAAAACCAGCCAGCCGATGGCCGGCGAGTCGCTATCGATGTTCACCGCGCGCGAAACCCTGCACTATCGAGAGCAACTGGCCCGTTATCGCAATGCCCTGGCGAACCTGGGTGATCAGCCTGTTCGCTGCGCACTGTATTTTACCTGCCTGCCACATCTCCATGTACTGACTGACGCGGATCTCGATATGCAGATTACGCCGGTTGCGCCGTGAGTGCCTGCATCTACCGGGGCCGGGACATCCAGCGCGTTGTGGTGCTAACCGGCGCAGGGGTATCGGCCGAGTCAGGTTTACAGACCTTTCGCGATGCCGACGGACTCTGGGAAGGGCTCGACCCCATGGAGATTGCGACACCGCAGGCGTTCGCGGCAAACCCTGAGCTGGTATACCGTTTTTACAACGACCGCAGGCGACAGCTGGATACGGTCGAGCCGAATGACGCGCATGCGGCGTTAGCCCGGTTGCAGCGAGAGTTTGCCGGCAGGGTGTTTCTACTGACCCAGAATGTGGACGATTTGCATGAGCGCGCAGGCAGCGTCCAGGTGTGCCATATGCACGGCCAGTTAAGAAACCAGCTGTGCTCGTACTGTGGGTCGCGTACGCCGGTCGTTTCCGATCTCTCTGCACGCATGCGCTGCGCGCAGTGCCAGCAGGCGGGAGGCCTGCGTCCGGATGTAGTGTGGTTCGGCGAGATTCCTTATCATCTTGAGGATATCGCTTCCGAGATTGCCTGCTGCGACCTGTTCATCGCCGCAGGCACCTCTGGGGCGGTGTATCCCGCTGCGGGGTTTGTGCGCGAGGCCCGTCACGCCGGCGCGCTCACCGCCGAAATCAATCTTCAACTGAGCGAGGTAAGCGGGTATTTCCATGAGCAGCGACAGGGGCCTGCGACAAGGGAAGTGACAGCGATGGTGGATGCGCTGTTAAACGCCTCGGGCTGAGTTAACGCCTGGATGCGAGGTATACGCGAAACTTCGCGTTCTGCGCCAGCAGTTGCACGCGCTGAAAGCTGCGACGAAGCACGCTCGAATAATCGAGGTGCCGATTCGCGACCAGGCACAGGTTGCCGCCGCAGCCCAGATGCCGGGCAGCCTGGTGCAGCAGTCTGCGCCCCGCGAAGGCATCCACGGCGCTGTCTATGTGAAACGGCGGATTGCAGAGTACGAGATCGGCTGCTGCGCCTGCGTAGCTCGCGATACCGTCCGCCTGGAGAAAGTGAAGATTATCGACACCCTGGGGGAACAGCCGCGTTGCATTGCACTGCGCCGAAGCCACCGCCATCGCGGATTCATCAACGAAGGTGAGTTCGTTCACCAGGCCCAGGCGCAATGCGCACAAGCCGATGACACCGTTGCCGCAGGCCAGGTCAATCGCGCGCTCAGCGCTGTCCAGACGGGCCAGGTTTTCGATCAGCAGTCGGCTCCCCTGGTCGAGCGCTTCCCGACTGAACACATTCGGCAGGGCTTCCAGGTGCGCGCCCAGGGCGTCGCAAAAGTAGCTTGAGCTAACAACCTGCCCGGAAGGCACCGGCCGACCCTCCAGTGCCGATACAAACACACGCGCCTTGCGCCTGCCAGGTAGTCGCTCGGTGGGACCAAAGTGGCGTTCGATATGCTCTGCCGTATGCGCTGAGAGGTGTTTGTCCATGCCCGCGGCCAGCAGAAGGGTTCCCGGGGGCATGGTGTTTGCCAGCGTGCTGAGTTGATACAGGAAGTAGGGCAGCTGTCGCGGAATGCGCAGCACGATGACCGACGTTCGGGCCGGGGGTTCGCTGGTGCTTGCAATGATAGTGGGCACCGGTAGCCCGTTGCGCTCGCAGTTCTTCGTCAGCGCCACCACGCTGAGCGCCGAGTCTGTCCACACCGCATACGGCTGCAGAGCAACGCTCAGCGCGCCGTGCGCGTCATTGACCACCAGCGATTCACCGGCCTCCACGTCGCGTTCGTGGGCGGCCTCCAACAGCAGGGAGTCCGCGCCGCACCAGGCAAGTAGCGGCTCGCGTTTGCGCGCGGGAAAGCGGCGCAACTGAAAGCTGCCGTAAGGCGCGTGAAAGCGCGAATCCTCCCCGAAAACCTTGTCCGCCCGCGAGTGTGGCGCTTCAGCCGCCACTGGGGAAGAGCGTGAGTTGTTGCCCCGGTTGCAGGTACTGATCCGGGTCCAGCGCATTCCAAGCAATGATGTCACTGACGGACACCTTGAACTTACTGGCTATGACATACAGGGAGTCACCCTGGCGTACGCGATAATCCTGCGGTTTGTGCGATTTCGCATACGCGCTCGCGAGTCGAGCGTAGCGTTCGTTGCCCTGGGGAATCATCAATGTTGCACCGGCGCGGATGCGTGAACCACGAATTTTGTTCACTTCACGCAACAGCGCCACCTCGACATTGAAACGCCTGGCGATACGTATCAGCGTGTCGCCGCGAACAATGGTGTAGTGCTGCCAGCTGATGCGATCTGCCGGCGTCAAGGCCGCGACCGCTTGTGAAAACTGCGGTGCCTTCGCCACGGGGAGCAGCAGTTCCTGCGGCCTGTCGGGGGCAGTGGCCCAGCGCAAATGGCCGGGGTTGTAGGCACGCAGCGTGGATAGGTCCACACCCGCGAGTTCACAGGCTCGCTCCAGCGCAAGTTGCCCGCCGGTATCCACCACCGCGAATGTCGGGGCGTTGGCGACTGCGGGAATGCGCACGCCATACTTTTCGGGCTCGCTGATAATCTGCGCCAACGCGATCAGGCGTGGCACATAGTGGCGCGTCTCCCGTGGCAGGCGAAGCGACCAGAAATCGGTGTTGTCGCCTCGACCGGCATTCCTGTCGCGCGCGCGAAGTACTCGACTGGCGCCGGAGTTGTAGGCGGCCAGCGTAAGGAGCCAGTCGCCATCAAACCGTGCGTTCAGCTCGCCGAGATAATTCAGCGCGGCATCGGTGGAATCCCTCAGGTCTCGTCGCCCGTCGTACCACCAATCCTGGTGCAGCCCCAGGTGCTCGCCGGTCGCGGGCATGATTTGCCAGAGCCCGGCGGCGTCCGCCGCCGAGGTGGCGAACGGGTTGAGTGTGCTCTCTACCAGCGGCAGGAGTGCGAGTTCCATGGGGAAGCCACGGGCCTCGACCTGTTCCACGATGTGGTACAGGTAATAATTGGCGCGGTTGGAGACCACCCGCAGGTAATCCGCCTGGCGAAGGTAGCGCTGACGCTCCCGGGCGATAGTGCTGTTATCGATAACCTGCCAGGTCAGTTCTGATTGTACGCGCTGCCAGAGGTCTGAAGGGGGTTTGGTGGTGAGCAGTTTGGAACGGGGGGTTGGCGGGGTGGTCGTTTGGTCGTGCTCGCTGGTCGCAAGGCCCTCATCCGCGTGCAGTGGTGGCGTCAGCTCGGGCAACGACTGACATCCCGCTAGTAGCGCTATACTAGAAAGCACTAGCAATATATTTCTCAATGCTTTGAAATATATCAAGATATTTTATCTTTACATTTAATATACGTTGGCCCGCGATCAATTATTAGTGCGTTTCGGGAAATTTGCTAATGTTTTCTGTCGATTGCGCGAAAAAACCCGGGCCATTGGCCGAGACAGGCCTGGCGGGCGCGCCTGGTAGGAGCTGGGCTGACCGCTGGTCGTCACAGCTTGCCGCTTGTCCGAAACGGCTCCCGGTGTTGCGTTGCCCGGTGCTATACAGGACGCTGAGAAGAAAGCGACTGTGCGGGGCGGCTGCTCTGGCCTACCGACAAGCGCAAAATAACAGGCGCCTGACAATAGGCGCCGGACAACAGGGAGATACACGGGGACATGTTGCGACCCAAGGGTTTTTCCATCGTTGAACTGATGGTCGTAATGCTTATCCTGGCAGTCCTGCTGGGCGTGGGCGCTCCCGCATTTCTTGAAACCGTGCGCAATAACCGCATGATCACTGAGTTGTACGCGCTCAGGGCCACCCTGGCCAACGCGCGCTCAGAAGCACTGGCGCGGCGCACGACGGTGATCGTCTGTGAGAGCAGCGATTCCGTGGCCTGCGCCGCCGACCCCAATGCCTGGAGTGACGGCTACCTGGCCTTCGCTGACGGGGACGGTGATGGCGCGCCAGACCCAAACGAGGTCATCGTGACGCGCGTGGTCACCGCCCCAGACCTCACTATCACCTTTGCCGCAGGGCCCGCCACCGCTGGTGGCCCGGGGTTCAGCGCGAAAGGCGACAGCCTGGGGTTTGCCGGCACCTTCATTTTCTGCGACGGGCGCGGCGCGACCAGCGCGGCGGCGCTGATATTGCGCAACCCGGGAGACGCGCGTGCCGCCGACGACCCGGAAGCGGATGACATCCCCAACGACCTGGAGGGCAACAATGTCAGCTGTTAAACCAGTGCGCCGCTCGCTGCAGGCTGGCTTCACCATGATTGAAGCACTGGTGACTTTCGTTGTGCTCGCAATCGGCGTCCTCGGTATTGTGAGCCTCATGACGACCTCCAAGACCGCCCAGCACGAGGCTGCCCAGCGCGCCCGGGCCGTGAGCATGGCCGATGGCATGCTGGAGCGCATTCGCGAAAATCCGGATGCGCTGGCGAGTTACCTCCGTGGCGTAGGCAACCCGGTGGGGCAGGGATCGATCACCTCCGAGCCCTCGCCCAACTGCGAGGCCAACGTGTGCGACCCGAACGACATGGCCGCGCATGACCTGTGGGCCTGGGAGCAGCAGATGGACGGCAGCCGGGTGACAATTTCGGGCGCCGGTACGACCTCCGCAGGCCTGAAAGAGCCGCGCGGCTGTGTGACATTCGACAACTTCGCGGGCAGGGCCAACACCGGCCGTCTCACCGTGCGCCTGCAGTGGCGCGGCCTGCACGAAACCTCGGATGGCGTGCCCGCCGTGGGTGGCGTTGCCTGCGGAGGCGACGCCGCGGGCACCGATCCGTTCCGGCGACAGGTTGAGGTGAGTACGTTTGTCGTGGACGAGGGGGAGCTATGAGCCGGGCCGAAGGGCAGGTGCGCGTACAAAGGGGCTTCACCATTGTGGAGTTCATGGTCGCGTTGCTGCTGGGGACGATTCTCATCGGTGGCGCGATCTCGATCTATCTTGCCTCCAGCCGCTCGTCCCAGGAGACGGAACGATCGATAGAACTGCTCGACGGCGGGCGCTTTGCGATGCAGATCATCAGCGAAACGCTGCGCCACGCAGGTTTTTTTGCAGGCGTACCCGGGGGTGCCATTGTGGACGATGTGGCACTGGGTGCGATCAGCGGCACGGATTGCGCTGGCCGGGCTGCCGCGCATGACCTCCGGACCTATCTGCTGGCCAGTGTGGCCGATGCCAGCGGCGATGCTTTCGCCTGCGTGGATGATGCCGTCCCCGGTACCGATGTGCTGGTAGTGAAGCACCTTGAGCCCAACCCGATTTTCGACGCCGACCCTAACGATCCCACCGCAGTGCGTAACGGCGCGCTGGATTTTCCTGCCGAGCCCGATGATGCGCGCAATTACATCGTGACCACCTCGGAAAACGGCCTGCTGATGGATGGTGCGGACACGCCTCCGCCGGTTGCCGAGGGGGAGACCTACGCACGCGGCGTCGCCTGGCCCTACAGCTTCCAGGTGTTCTACGTTCGTCTGGATGCCAACGGCGAGACTGCCCTGGCGCGCAAGTTTCTGCGCAGGGTGGGCGGCAACATGACGGTAGCGACCGAAGACCTGGTGGACGGCGTGGAGGATATGCGCATCCGCTTTCGTTACGACAGCGATGACGACGGCGATGTCGACCGCGCCGGTTACGCCGATGACCCTATACGCGGCAATAGCTACGACCTCGACAACGCGATCGGCAATTGGGATCTCGTCGGCTCGGTGGAAATCTTCCTGCTGCTGCGTAGCGATGAAGATCCCGCCTATGTCGATGACAAGAGCTACACCCTGGGTGACAAGACTGTGACGCCTGCAGACAACCGCTGGCGCCTGCTGTTAAACCAGTACATCACGCTGCGTAATCCCA
The DNA here is from genome assembly GCA_041396005.1 of Halioglobus sp. Classification (GTDB taxonomy): domain Bacteria; phylum Pseudomonadota; class Gammaproteobacteria; order Pseudomonadales; family Halieaceae; genus Marimicrobium. Next base: position 164,850 of record JAWKZK010000002.1, on the reverse strand, counting down.
ATCTGGTGATCCATGGGGGAGGCGTATGAGGCGTGAGATGAACAACCGTGACAAACAGGCAGGCGTCGCGCTGGTCGTGGCGCTGCTGTTCCTGCTGGTGGTAACCATCCTCAGTGTTACCGCCGCGCGTAACAGCTCGTTCAGCCTGCAAATGTCCTCGAACATGCAGGATGCGAACAATTCCTTCCAGTCTGCGGAGGCGGGTATTTTCGCCGCGCTGGCTCTGGCGGGCACTGGCGCGACCGATCCGTTTACTGGCACGTCGAATGACGACCCCTTCGATGGCATCAGTCCCAGCCCGCTCGAAAACCTGAACGATCCCAATTCGGTGACCACAGAAATCACGCTCACCGCGCTGGATCGCTCCTGTCCACGCCCGCGGCGCTCGAACAGGCAGGGTTCGAGCGAGGGCACATATGCCTGTGACTATTACCGGATCGACGCCGAACATGATGTAGATCTGCGCGCACGCACGCGGGTGTCGCTCGGCGTGGTGAAAACCGTATTGGCGTCGCAGTAAGCCGGAGAGGCAATCACGATGAACAACGCAAAAGCCAGGACACTTATTTCTTGTAACCGACCCAAAGCTCTTACAGCGGGGGGGAATATCATGGTAACCCGAGCGAAACACGCAACTCTGGTTGTTATTGCGGCACTGCCGGTCACTTTCGGCCTATCTCCAGCAGCGTCTGCCGACGATACCGAAATCTATGAGGCGCAGGCCAGTAGCACAACCAGCGGCCGGGCCAAGGTCCTTATTCTGTTTGATGATTCAGGCAGTATGGGCACGATAGTGCAGGGCCAGAGACCCCCCTACGACCCGAACAAGACAGACTATGCCGGCGGTATTTCCAGCGGGCAGATGAACCGGATTTACTGGTCGACCAATGGCACGGCTCCCGGCCCCGGCAGTAACCAGTGGTTCCTGAAATCCAAAAACCGGTGCGAATCCTCGTACAATCTTCTGGATACCACCGGGACGTTTCAATCCAGAGCGCGTCTCTGGCGGCCGGGAATAACGTCCTCTCAATGCGAAGATTCCTGCCAATTTTGGTGGGGCGGTCCTTACTCCCTGTCGAAGAATATCTGTGAATTCTGGGGGGGCACGCATTCATTCGTAAACTGCAGCACCTCGATTCAGCCCGGAAGTTGGGAGGTTCTTTCAACCAGCAATTCCTCACCCGAACACGTTGATTGCGAGGCAGACGTCCTCACAGCAGAACCTGGCAATGGCCCCGGCGTGGCCGATGGCTATCCGAAGGATAACGTCGTCAATGCCGATGTCTACAGCGCCGCCACACCGGCAGATTCCAACGTCAACTGGGGTGGCACTGCCTACACGTTCTACTCTGCAAACTACATCGATTACCTGAATGATAACTCGCTTATCGTGGATCGCTCGCGCATGGCCATTGCGCAGGATGTGATCACCGACCTGGTGGATTCCAACCCGAGTGTGGACTTTGCTCTGGGCACGTTCAACTACAATGCCGGCGGTGGTGCAAATGGCGGCCGCATCATTCGCCGCTTGATTCCCAACATGACGGCGACGGACCGCACCTCGCTAATGGGAATCGTCGACGGTCTCACCGCGTCCGGCAACACGCCGCTGTGTGAAACCTACTATGAGGCGTATCGGTATATCACCGGGAATACGGTGCTCTACGGCGATGACAGGAATCCCACTTACGATTCACCGGACAGGGACAGGCTGGCAGACTCCTCGGGCCGGTACATAGCGCCCACCTCGGATTGCGCTTATATCTACGTGATAATGATGACCGACGGTGAACCCACGGGCGACACCGGCGCCAACAATGCAATCGAAACGCTCACCGGCAAAGACTGCCGCCGCTGGGCTGATGGCTTTGGCGGCACGGCAGAGAACTGCCTGCCCGAGTTGGCCGAGTACATGGCAAATAACGATCTTGATGGTGATGATACTAATGGCGAGCAACTGGCCATTACCTACACGGTAGGGTTCGCGACCGATCAGCCGCTACTGGAAGAAACCGCCAGGCTGGGCGAAGGCCAGTATTACACTGCGACCAGTGCAGACGCGCTCGCAGAGGCTTTCCGTGGCGCGCTGCTGGACATTCTGAAAAAGGATTCCAGTTTCACAGCCCCCGGCGTGGCCGTGGATTCTTTCAACCGCACGCAGAGTCGGAACGAGGTGTACTACGCCATGTTCAGGCCGGACGAAAAAGTGGACTGGCGTGGCAATGTTAAGAAGTTTGCGGTTCAAACGATCAGCGGCAAGCCAGTGATTGTCGACCAGGGAGGAGACCCGGCGTTCGACCCTCTCGACGGCGGATTCAAGGACACGGCGAGCAGTTACTGGAGCAGTAATGACGGCGGTTTTGTGGACAGGGGTGGTGTCGGTGGCCTGCTGGCCGCGCGCGACCCTGCCACTCGCACCATTTATACGAACACTGGCACTGCAGGCGCGCTGGAGATATTTAATAGTAGCAACCTGACACCAGATGCCTTTGGCCAGCCCAATCGTCAGGACATGTGGCAGCAGGAGTTCGGCGTCGACAACGTCAACGATTTCAACGCTGTCATTGCCTGGGCGCAGGGCTATAACACCAACGTCGCCCCCCCCTATGTTACAACCCGCGCATGGGTCATGGGTGACGTCATACATAGTCAGCCCATACCGGTGAACTACGGTGCCTTGGGTTCATTTGATGAGGACAATCCGGACCAGCGTATCCTGGTAGGCACTAACTCTGGTTTCGTGCATATGTTCGGCAACGACAATGGCCAGGAGGACTGGGCCTTCTTCCCGAAGGAGTTGTCCAGTGTTCTCAACAAACGCAGGCTGAATGCAGTGAGCTCTGACAACGTCTACGGCGTTGACCTGACACCCTCTGTATATCGGCAGGATGTGAATAAAGACGGCACGATTGATGCCTCGGACGGCGACAAGGCCTGGGCTTACTTCGGTCTTCGGCGCGGCGGCCCCTACCTCTTTGCGTTGGACATCTCCAACCCGGATTTGCCAGCCTTCATGTGGCAGGCCAGCCCGTTTGTTACCGGGCTTTCAGAACTGGGGCTCACCTGGTCGCGGCCGGTGGTGGGTCGAATCCCCGGCTACAGCGATGCCAATGGGCCGAAACCGGTAGTGATTTTTGGCGCGGGCTATGACCTGAACAAGGATAGCAGCGGTGTCGGTACGCCGGATAGCATCGGCCGGGGCGTGTTCATACTGGACGCCGTCACTGGAGACCTGGTGCGCAGTATCACGCCGGATACCGGAACGTTTACCAATGTGCAGGAATCGGGTCTGCTGCACTCAGTGCCCGGTGAAGTGGCAACCCTGGACAGCAACGGGGATGAACTCGTCGATCGGCTGTATTTTGCCGATACCGGGGGCAATGTCTGGCGGGTCGATATTGGCGCCCGCCTGCCGACGGCAGCTGCCCCGACTGAAACATGGTTTGTTACCAAGCTTGCCGCCCTTAACGAAGGCACAACGGCCACCGACAGGCGTTTTTTCAACAAGCCCGATGTGGTGCGAGTCACGCTGGATGGCGAGCCGGTAGACTTTGTACTGTTGGGTAGTGGCGATCGCACCAATCCGCTGGGAGAGGATGTAAACAACTTCTTCTATTTGTTGCGCGACCGCCAAACGACGAATTTCAACACTGCATATAACAGCGCGACCGATTGCGACCCGGACGTGCCGGCGAACCTTCCGCTGGACTACCGGTGTTCTCTGCCCATACAGCACAGCAGCTTGTTTGATATCACCAGCGATGTGCTGAATAACGGCAGCGACACGGCTATACAACTCGCCCAGGAGGCGCTCGGCCTGTCGCCCGGCTGGCGGTTCGAGCTGGTCGGGGACGGTGAGAAAAACCTGTCTGACTCGGTGACCTTGTCTGGAACGGTGGTGTTCTCAACCTTCACCCCGGACAACGTGACAACCGGCATTAATATCTGTGCGCCGGTTCCGGGACAAGGCAAGCGTTATTTCATTGATATCTTCGATGGAGAGCGAGAAGAGGTACAGACGCCCCCGGGTGAGATTCCGCCGTCCGCGCCACTGTATGTCAGCGCTGATGGTAGCACGTCGATCCTCGTTCCGCCCCCGCCGGACGACTCAGACGACCCGAACGATCCGCCCAAGTTTGATTGCCGCGACGGACTCTGTACGGGCTTTGGCCGGCATCCCTTGCCCTACGGCAACTACTGGTACTCGGAGGAATACTAACCGTGGCTAGATACCCACAGACGGGCTTTACGCTCATGGAATTGATGATCGTGGTTGCGATTGTCGGAGCGCTGCTACTGGTTGCACTGCCGGGCTACGAGTCCCAGTTACAGAAAGGGCGGCGGGTGGATGCGATGCAGGCCTTGCAGCTGGTAGCGAGCCTGCAGGAGAACTACATGCTGGATCGCTCCACCTATACCGACGACCTGACGGAACTGAACCTTGCGGATCCGTATATTTCAGAGGAGGGGCACTATTCGGTGACGGCAGACGCGTGCGCCGGTGGCACAATCGCCAACTGCTACCTGCTCACCGCGACGCCTGTGGCCGGTAAGCCCCAGGCCGACGATACGCGCTGCACGGAATTCAGGCTCAGTTCAACCGGCAATAAGTCGGCGAGTGGTTCCATGGGGAACGATTGCTGGTAATGACACAGGGCGCAGCGACACTGCGCAAGGAGACAGACATGGTGACAAAAAACAGGGCACTACTGGCATGCACCGGGATTCTGGTGATGCTGTCCAGCCTCGGCACTCAGGCAACAGACCGCAAATTTACCTACGCCTGCGAAGTGCTGACGCAGGCCGGCGTGTCAGGCCTCGTGCTGATCCAGGCGGATAATATGCAGGACGCCCAGGCTGCGGCGGTCAAGGCTGAGGCCATTACCATTGGCGGCCAGACAAGCCCGGCGATGTCTGTGGTGCAATGCATCGAAACACCGAAAGGTCGCTTTACCGACAGCCAGTTCCAGCGCTTCTACGAGGAACTACCGCGCTGACTGCTAATCGCCCGGGCGCCAGGGAAGTTGCCCGGAGGCAGGGTCTGCGCGCTGCAGGGCGAGCCTCCTAACCGGGGGTATGTTTCCCTAGAAAGTATCCTTCCATCCGCGCACTGTTGCAAATACCTCGGCGGCCCCGGCTCCCTTCAGACGCCCCTGCTGCTCGAGGCTGTCGCGTAGTTCCGCGGTCGCGCAGCGTAAGAACGGATTGGTTTCCAGTTCCAGCGAGAGTTTCGAGGGCACGGTGGGTTCGCCGCGTTCCCGCAGGGACTCCGCTGTGCCAAGCCGTGCAGCAAGTGCTGCGTTGTCCGGTTCCACCGCCCGGGCAAACCTCAGGTTCGCCAGCGTGTACTCGTGTGCGCAATACACTCGCGTTGCTGCTGGCAGGTTTGCAAGACGCTGCAGGGAACGATGCATCATGGCCGGGTCGCCCTCGAAGACTCGTCCGCAGCCGCCCGCGAACAGCGTATCGCCACAGAACAGTATGGGCTGCTCGCCACGGTGATAGAACGCGATATGGTCCAGCGTGTGGCCCGGCACTTCCATTACGTCGAAATCCAGACCCAGTACGCTGATGCGGTCACCCTCACCGAGGCGGGTATCGATGCCCTCGATGGCCGGGTTGTGCGGGCCGTACACATGGGGGCTATAGCGCTCCCGTAATGTTGCCAGACCGCCGACATGATCAAAATGATGGTGCGTTATCAGTATGGAGACCAGCCTCAGACCGTGCTCTTCCAGCGCTTCAATCACCGGCGTGGCATCGCCGGGGTCGACCACCAGCGCCTGCCTGCAGTCGTCCTGATAGAGCAGCCAGATGTAATTATCCGAGAAAGCTTGAACGGGTTCGATCCTGACCATAGCTAGACCTTCCATACCTGTTAAACTGCGCTAACATTCAAGCCGGAGTACTGGCGTACCACGCAATGAATGCCTCGCAACGACGAGTGCAGGACGTGGATGACAGCCTCCGGGCCGCCCGTTGGAAGCAAACGACCACGCAATGCATCACGAGTCTAGCGAGATTTTGTCGGAACTGGAAACCTGGTATGGCGGCACGGGTGGCCGCTACCTGCTGGACACGACCCGCACAGCGCTGCAGCCGGTGCTCGAAACCGCATTCGGCTACCATATCCTGCAATTGGGGGTATTCGGGGGTGAGCCGCTGTGCCACGACAGCCCGATCCGGCACCAGGTCATTTGTGGCGCAGCCCTGAGCGAAGGCGTGGGACTGGTGGCCCATTCCCATGAACTGCCGCTGGACAGTGACTCGGTGGACATGGTCATCGCGCACCACTGCCTCGAATTTTCCGACAACCCGCACCAGGTGTTGCGGGAGATTCAGCGCGTGCTCACCCCACAGGGGCAGTTGCTCGTCATAGGGTTCAACCGCTATAGCCTGCACGGCGCAGCCAGCACGGTGCGCGGGATGCTGCGCAACCCTCTGTGGCAGGCCTATCGACCCTTGAGCGAACATCGTCTGACAGACTGGTTGCACCTGCTGGGTTGCGAGGTGCAGGAGGTTTTCCGGCTGTACGGTGTGCCGCCCATCGGTCGTGGACGCCTGCGCACGGCCCTTGAACGCTGTGACGCATTCAGCGCTCGGCACAATCTCCCGTTTAGCGGTCTCTACGTCGTCCACGCCATCAAACAGGTGGCGGGCCTGCCCCGTCCGCGCCGCCTGCAAAAGCGCCGAAGTGAGCTTCTGCTGGACCTGGTGCCCAAACCCGCAGCCGCACCCACCCCGCGAGGGCAGTCGCGGGATACCTCAGACATTGTCGAGAAAGGAAATTCAGCTGCTTGAAACATATAGAAATATTTACCGACGGCGCCTGTCGTGGGAACCCGGGACCAGGCGGCTGGGGTGCGCTGCTGCGGTATGGAGAGGTGGAGAAGGAACTGTACGGCGGAGAACGAGACACCACCAATAACCGTATGGAGCTCACGGCGGCGATCGAGGCGCTCAAGGCACTTTCGCAACCCTGTCGCGTCGATCTGACCACGGATTCCGTGTACGTGCGTAGCGGCATTACCGAATGGCTGGAAGGCTGGAAACGTCGCAACTGGAAAACCGCCGCGCGCAAACCGGTCAAGAACGTGGATCTCTGGCAGGCCCTGGATGCGGAGAACCAGCGTCATCACGTGACCTGGCACTGGGTGAAAGGGCATAGCGGGCACCCCGAGAACGAACGGGCCGATGCGCTGGCCAATCGTGGTATCGATGAACTTTTGCGGTGTGCCGCCCGGCAGCCGACACAGACATAACGAGCAGGGGAGTAGCAAGTGCGCCAGATCGTGCTGGATACGGAAACAACCGGGCTGGAAGTTGCCCAGGGTCATCGCATTATCGAGATCGGCTGCGTCGAACTGGTCAATCGCAAGCTGACGGGCAGCCACTTCCACCGGTATATCAACCCCCAGCGGGCGATCGACCAGGGGGCTATTGAGGTGCACGGCATCACCGAAGATTTCCTGGCCGACATGCCGACGTTTTCACAGGTGGCCGACGAATTCCTGCAGTTTGTGCGCGGTGCCGAACTGATTATTCACAATGCGCCGTTTGACATCGGTTTCCTCGACAGCGAACTCCAGCGTCTGGAAGATGATAGCGTGACCATGGCCGCGGTGTGCGCGATCGTTGACACCCTGTCCATGGCGCGCTCGCGGCATCCGGGACAGCGCAACACGCTGGATGCGCTTTGCCAGCGCTACACGGTGGATAATTCCAAACGTGATCTGCACGGCGCGCTGCTGGATGCCGAGATTCTCGCGGATGTCTATCTGGCTATGACTGGCGGCCAGACCGCCCTGCAGTTGTCGGATACCGCGAGTGACGAGGGTGGGCAGGCGCGCGCGGAAGCGATCCGTCGCCTGCCCGCGGGGCGCAGACCGCTGCCGATTGTTGCCGCCACCAGGGATGAACTGGCTGCGCACGACGCCCAACTGGACGCGATTGCCTCGGCTAGCGGTGGCAAAGTGCTCTGGCGCGAGCAATCGCGGTAGTATGACCCTCCGGGGGCCGGATGCGGGCGCCCTAGATAAACAGCACCACGCACACCAAACCCACGCCGCCCAGCACGACGGTGTAGGGCAGGGCCATTATCACCATGCGCCCATAGGACAGCCGGATAAGCGGGGCGAGCGCCGAGGTCAGCAGGAACAGAAATGCAGCCTGCCCGTTCGGCGTGGCAATGCTCGGCAGGTTGGTGCCGGTGTTGATGGCCACCGCGAGCTGGTCGAACTCGTTGCGTGTGATCGTGCCGGCGTCGAGGGCGGCCTTCACTTCCGTGATGTAGACCGTGGCGACGAACACATTGTCGCTGATCATGGAGAGCACGCCATTGGCCAGGAAGAACATCGCCGGGCGGACCGCGGAATCCATAGCCAGTACCGTATCGATAACCGGTGTGAACAGGTGCTGGTCATGAATCACCGCCACGATGGCGAAAAACACCACCAGCAGCGCGGTAAACGGCAGCGCTTCTTCAAAGGCGTGTCCGATCTGGTGCTCTTCAACCACGCCGTTGAAGGCTGTGAGCAGGACGATAACCATGAGTCCTATCAGGCCCACTTCCGCCCAGTGCATCGCCAGCGCCACAATGAGCACCACTGCAACAATCGCCTGCACCAACAGGCGGGCGTTGGTGCGTGCATTGCGGTTGGATTGCTCCTGCGTGTCATAGTCCGTCAATACGTGGCGCACGGCGTCGGGCAACCTGGCGCCGTAGCCAAACCTGCGGGTCATTTCTAGCGCGATACAGGTGGCAAGGCCGGCCAGCAGCACAGGAACGGTCACCGGCGCCATCATCCGCACGAACTCGAAGAAATCCCAGTCCGCGATCGTGGCAATGAGCAGGTTCTGCGGTTCACCCACCAGCGTGCAAACGCCACCCAGGGCCGTGCCTACCGCGCCGTGCATCAGCAGGCTGCGCAAAAAAGCCCGGAATTCCTCGAGGTCCTCCCGGTGGTGTTCGTGCACGCCGGCATCGTCGGCATGATCGTGGGCGGTGAGGCTGCTGCCCTGGCCCGAGGCCACGCGGTGATAGACACTGTAGAAGCCCACCCCCACGCTGATTAACACCGCGGTAACCGTGAGCGCATCGAGAAACGCCGAGAGAAAGGCAGCGACAAACGAGAACAGCAGGGAAAGGGCGATCTTGGAACGCACGTTGAGCAGCAGTTTGGTGAAGACAAACAGCAGCAGCTCTTTCATGAAGTAAATGCCCGCGACCATGAACATCAGGAGCAGGATGACTTCGAAGTTGCTCAACACTTCATGGTAGACGGTATCGGGCGATGTCATGCCCAACAGCACAGCCTCAAGGGCCAGCAGCCCGCCCGGCTGCAGCGGATAACAGCGCAGCGCCAAGGCGAGAGTGAATATGAATTCGGCGATGAGAATCCAGCCGGTGACGAACGGGCCCAGCAGCAACAGCAGCAGCGGGTTGATCAGCAGGAATCCCACGATGGTTTTCTTATACCAACTCGGCGATGGCCCAAGGAAATTCTTCCACAGGGCGAGGGAGGCACTTTCATTCATGCGCGCGATCCAGTCCGTTGGCGGTGAGGCGCGATTTTACGTGATTCCCCGGGGGTTGCGTACGATAAGAGCGTGAAAAGTTGTCATGCCCCGATCCGACTGAGCCGAAAGGCGACAATGGGTCGGACAGCTGGGCTTGGCAGGGCGGCGGCGCTTGCCCCCAGGGAGGCCGGCGCATACTATAGCCGGTCATTTTTGACGTCGATGGAGCCTCGATGTTTCGCGCTGACAATATCCCGCCGCCGCCCACCTCCCAGGAATTACACATTGTTTTCCAGCAGGGCCAACTGGTCAGCGACATGCGTTCTCCCAGCGCCTGCCTGATTGCCTGCACGGAAGTTGAGCGCGGCGGCTGGCGTGAAGTGCGCCGTCAGTTCGTGGGCTACTGGGAAGAGCGACCCTGCTACGCGGTCGAAATTGACCCTGGCGAACAGCCGGACCCCATGCAGTACCAGCGAGGCAATCTCTATCACATTCTCGGTCGCGTGGATGATCAACTGTTCGCGCTTGCCGGCAGGGCCCAACAGCTGCTGGACTGGGAGCGTGACCACCAGTTTTGCGGGCGCTGCGGAGCGCCGATGCGCGCTGATCAGCAGGAGCGCGCCATGCGTTGCGACCCCTGCCGGAGCATCAACTACCCGCGTATCGCCCCTGCGTCATTGTGCTTATCACGCGCGGCGAGGAACTGTTGCTGGCCCGCAATGCGAATTTCCCTCAGCCCATGTATAGCACCCTGGCCGGGTTTATCGAGGCAGGCGAATCTGCAGAAGCAACGCTGGTTCGGGAAGTGCGCGAGGAGGTGGGTGTGGAGGTAGGCAACCTGCGCTACTTCCAGTCACAGGCCTGGCCGTTTCCCAACCAGCTCATGCTCGGCTTCTTCGCCGAGTACGCGGGCGGGGAGATCGTATGCGACGAGCTGGAGATTGCCGATGCCCAGTGGTTTCATTACACCAGGCTGCCCATGATCCCGCCTGTCGCTTCCATATCCGGGCAGCTTATCCAGCACTACGTTCAATCCCTCCAGTAGTCTCCAGGGAGATACCTTTTGGAATTCCTATACGAATACGCTCTCTTTCTTGCGCGTGCGATCACGGTGGTTGCCGCCGTGCTCGTGATTGTCGCAGGCCTCGTGGCCATCGGCTCGCGCCAGCGGGCGGTGCAGCATGAAGGGCACATCGAAATACGCAAGGTGAACGAACGCTACCGCGCAATGGGTGACGCGCTGCGCAGCGCCGTGGATGATCCGGCCGACGTGAAAGCGCGGCAGAAGGCAGAAAAAAAGGCCGAAAAACAGCTGGCCAGGGCCGGGAAGAAGTCGCGCCGCAAGGGCGCTGACACGCCCGGTGAGACGCGCCGCAAACGCCTGTATGTAATGGATTTCGACGGCGATCTGCGCGCCAGTGCCACGGACAGCCTGCGCGAGGAGATATCCGTTGTGCTGTCCCAGGCAGGCGAGGGTGACGAGGTGTTGCTACGAGTGGAAAGCCCGGGCGGCCTGGTGCACGGCTACGGCCTGGCCGCCAGCCAGCTGAGGCGGATACGCGACGCGGGCGTCCCGTTGACCGTCGCGGTAGACAAAGTCGCGGCCAGCGGTGGCTACATGATGGCCTGCGTGGGCGACCGGATTCTCGCCGCTCCCTTTGCGGTGCTGGGTTCCATCGGCGTGCTTGCCCAGCTTCCCAATTTCCACCGGCTGCTCAAGAAGCATGAGATCGATTTTGAACTGATGACCGCTGGCCTGTACAAGCGAACCCTCACCGTATTCGGGGAGAATACCGAGGAGGGCAGGGCCAAATTCCTGCAGGAGCTGGAGGAAACACACGACCTGTTCAAGGCCTTTGTGAGCGAGAATCGTCCGTCTCTCAATATCGACAAGGTCGCAACCGGTGAAGTCTGGTATGGCAGCCAGGCGCTCGCCGAGGGCCTGATAGACGAAGTAAAAACCAGTGATGCCCTGGTACAGGAACGCCTTGCCGACTGGGATGTGTTTGCAGTGAAATTCGTGCACAAGAAAAACTGGCAGGAGAAGCTCGGCCTGGCCGCCGAGGGAACGCTGACGCGGCTTGCGATGCGCCTATGGCAGCGCGACCAGGGCCCTCATTACTGAGGCGGTTCCTCGTCCGGTTCTTGCTTGCACCTGCCGCGCAGGATGATGGCACGGTTCACCAGCGCATCCTGGTCGCCGGCCTCATCCGCCAGAATCGCGCCGCCCACATCCTGCTGCAGGTCCTTGCAGGGATCTTCCGGTTCGTAAAGGGTGAGCCAGTACAGTAACGCCACCAGCCCGAGAATAAACGCAAACGCCGCCACCTTCAGCAGGCCCGAGTAGTTCATGTGTGAGCCCCTTTCCGCGCCCTGGGCCGGCATGGTCGCATATTCATCGGGTTCTCTCCATCCATCGCCCGGGGCGGCAAACCCGTGTTCCTTCGGTCCTCTCCGGGCGCCTGTCTGTCAGGCATCCGTTTCCCTGCAGATGCGCATCCACTCATCCACGGTATGCAGCGGATGGCGCTTGCGCTGCAGCGCAAAATAGAACGTGCGGCGCATGTCGCGGCGGGGCAGTTCCAGGGGCACCAGATCACCATTGGCGAAATTTTTCTGCAGCACGATACGCGACAGGCAGCCGATGCCCAGACCTGATTCAACGGCGTTCTTGATGGCCTCGTTGTGTTTCAGCTCCAGATAGACGTTGATATCGGGCAACAGGCCGGAGAGCGCGCGCTCGAAGGTCTGGCGAGCACCTGAGTCAGGCTCCCGCAGTATCCACATGGCGCTGCGAATATCACGCGTGGTCAGTCGACGCTTTCTGGCCAGTGGATGGTTCGCCGCGCAGAATACCACCAGTTCATCCTCGCGCCAGGGGATGAGTTCCAGTTCCCGGTGCTGTACCTCGCCCTCGATCATGCCGATGTCCACTTCGAAATTCAGCACGCGCGCCACAACGTCCGGCGTGTTGGCGATATCGAGTTGTACGTCCGCATCGGGATAACGGCCGAGGTAACCCGCCAGGAAACGGGTAGCAAGGTGATTGCCGATAGTGAAGCTGGCGCCGACCTTCAGATGGCCAACGTCCTTGTGATCCCGGATCAGCTCCTCGAAATTCTGGCAATGCGCCAGTAGCCCCTCGGCCTCCTTGCGCAGGGTCCTGCCTATCGCATTCAATGTCAGCCGATTGCTGACACGGTCAAAAAGCGTCACGTTGTAGAGATGTTCGAGGTTCAACAGGGCCTCGCTGGCAGCTGACTGCGACATGTGCAGGCTCTGCGCCGCGCGCGAGATGTTTTCATGGCGCGCGACCGCCAGGAATATCTGTAGCTGGCGCAGGGTGAACTTCATGCAGACCTCGTGTACTGACTCCCGTGCGCTTCAAGCCCTCCACAGGGCGTGTCTACGTGTATCGGGAAAACCGGTAAGGGTATCCATAATATCCTGTTTTACATGGAGACAGAATGGCCGTAGTCTAGCGCGCCTTGAACGCCGGGGCCCGCATGGGGGCGTCGGGCGCATCCTAAACCGCTGAGGGAACACGCATGGCAGAGCAGAAAGCGACAAACGTACACTGGCACGAAGGCGACATCACGCGCGAGCATCGGCAGAAATTGCTGGGTCACAAAGGCGCGACGCTCTGGTTCACCGGGCTTTCGGGTTCCGGCAAGAGTACGGTAGCGGTTGAACTGGAAGGCACGCTCAACGAACTGGGGGTGCTTTCCTATCGTCTCGATGGCGACAACGTGCGCATGGGTATCAACAAGAACCTGGGGTTTTCTGCCGAGGACCGCACCGAAAACATCCGCCGTATCGGTGAAGTGGCCAAGCTGTTTGTTGACGCTGGCGTGATTGCCTTGAGCAGCTTTATCAGCCCCTATGCGGCGGATCGTGACCAGGTGCGCAAGCTGCACGAGGACGCCGGCATGGACTTCATCGAGATTTTCGTGGATTGCTCGCTGGAAGCTGCCGAGAGCCGCGACCCGAAGGGCCTGTACAAAAAAGCACGCGCCGGGGAAATCAAGAACTTCACCGGCATTGATGATCCCTACGAAGCGCCGCCCAAACCCGAAATCCACCTGCATTCCGACAAGCAGACGCTGGAAGAGGAAGTCCGCATCATTCTTGACGCGCTGCGTGAGCGCGGCATCATCAGCCAATAAGCAGGAGTTACCCATGATCAAGCCTCACGGTTCCGATGAGCTCAACCCGCTGTATGTGTACGACAGCGATAAACGTCATGCGCTGCTGGCGGAAGCGGAGGGTCTGCCGTCACTGCTGCTGAACTCGGCTGCGGCCGCCAATGCCGTGATGCTCGGCGGTGGCTATTTCAACCCGCTGACGGGGTATATGAATCTCGCCGACGCGCTGAGCGTCGCGGAAAAAATGCACACGGTGGACGGCCTGTTCTTTCCCGTTCCCATTGTGAACATGACCACTGAGAGCGGCATTCAGGCTGGCAGCCGTCTGGCGCTGCGCGACCCCAACGTGGAAGGCAATCCAGTGATCGCCGTTATGGATGTGGAGGCGGTAGAGCCCGTTTCCGACGAGCAGATCAACTTCATGGCCGAAAAGATTTTTCGCACGCTGGACCCTAAACACCCAGGTGTCGGCACGTTTACCAACCTGGGCCGTACGCTGGTATCCGGCCCCATACAGGTTCTCAGCTTTTCCTATTTCCAGGCGGATTTCCCCGACACCTTCCGCACCGCGGTGGAAATCCGCAACGAGATAGCGGAGCACGGCTGGGAAAAAGTGGTTGCCTTCCAGACGCGCAACCCCATGCACCGGGCGCACGAAGAACTCTGTCGCATGGCGATGGAGCAACTGGACGCCGATGGCGTGCTGATACACATGCTGCTGGGTAAACTCAAGCCGGGTGACATTCCTGCCGACGTGCGTGATGCGTCCATTCGCAAGATGGTGGAAGTGTATTTCCCCCCGAACACCGTCATGGTGACCGGTTATGGTTTCGACATGCTGTATGCCGGCCCGCGTGAGGCGGTGCTGCATGCTCTGTTCCGCCAGAACTGCGGGTGCACGCACCTGATCGTGGGTCGCGACCACGCGGGTGTGGGCGATTACTACGGAGGCTTCGACGCGCAGACGATTTTCGACGAAGAGGTGCCGGCCGACGCACTGGAACTCGACATTTTCAAGGCCGACCACACCGCCTACAGCAAGAAGCTCAACAAGGTAGTGATGATGCGCGACGTACCGGATCATACACCGGACGATTTCGTGCTGCTGTCGGGCACCGCGGTACGCGAAATGCTTGGCAAGGGCATTGCGCCGCCGCCGGAATTCTCGCGCCCGGAAGTGGCGAAGATTCTGTCTGACTACTACCAGGCGCTGGATGCCGGCAAATGAACTACGACGTATTCAATGGCGATGCCGATGGTATCTGTGCGCTGTTGCAGCTGCGCAAGGTTGAACCGCGCGATGCCGAGCTGGTAACCGGCGTCAAGCGTGACATCAACCTGATGGCGCGGATAAACGCTGCCAGTGGAGACAACATCACGGTACTGGATGTGTCGATGGACAAGAACAAGTCCGCGCTGGAGCAGGCGCTGTCGGCCGGTGCGAACGTCTTCTACGTGGACCATCACAAACCGGGTGAGATTCCCGCGCACCCGGCCCTCAAGGCGATCATCAATGAAGCGCCCGACGTCTGTACCGCTGCGCTGGTCAACGGGCATCTGGGCGGCGCGCAGCTGGAGTGGGCGGTGACCGGCGCATTCGGTGACAACCTCAAGGATACTGCGCGCACGCTGGCCAAAGGGCTGGACCTATCGGCTGCCGCACTTGAATCACTGGAGGAGCTGGGCACCTGTATCAACTACAACGGGTACGGACCGTCGCTGGAGGATTTGCACTTTGATCCGAAGCAGCTGTACCTGCGCCTGCTGGCGGCCGACGGCCCGCTGGATTTCGTGGCCAATTCAGCGGATTTTCGCAAGCTGCGCGAAGGGTACTACGCCGATATGCAGAGCGCGGCGGCCCTCGAACCGGTTGAAGCCGATGCCGCCACGGCGGTATTCATTCTTCCCGATGAGGCCTGGGCCCGGCGCGTCAGTGGCGTCTACAGCAATGACCTCGCCACCGACAACCCCGATCGCGCGCACGCGGTGCTGACCGTCAAGGCGGATGGCAATTATCTGGTGAGTGTGCGTGCCCCCATGACCAACAAGCAGGGCGCCGCCGACCTGTGCATGCAGTTCCCCACGGGCGGCGGTCGCGCCGGCGCCGCCGGCATTAACGACCTGCCCACCGACAGGCTGCAGGATTTTATTGACGCGTTCCGCGCTACCTACCGCGCCGCCTGACGGCGCGCCTCGCTCGGCGTCAGGCCGAAGGCGCGCGTGAATGAACGCGTGAAATGGCTGTGATCCGCGAAGCCCGTTTCGATCGCGACAGTGCCTATTGCCTTGTCGGATTCCAGCAGCATCTGGCGCGCATTGTTCAGGCGTACACTCACGATGTACTGCCGGGGCGTTTTCTTCAGATGCTTGCGAAAGCGCCGCTCGAGCGCACTCACTGACAGGTTGCAGGCAGCGGCCAGGGATTCCACGGAAATGTCGCTGGCGAAGTGTTCGCAGATGTAGTCGATCGGCGCGCGCAGTTCCCGGTAGGCGATAGTGGTGCCCTCGGCGCGGTTCAGGTGCCTGCTGATACCGAACGAGCCGATAATGGCGTCCTGCGGGTCGTAAACCGGCCATTTGGACGTGAGAAACCAGTCGCCGCTGCTGGTATCGCCGATAATCAGCTCCAGACGATCCGTCACCGCAGCGCCCTGCAGCACACGGGCGTCGTCTTCGGTGTATTTGCGGGCGAGGTGCTCCGGTGCCAGATCAAAATCACAGTGTCCGAGCAGCCCCTGCATCGAGCTGAAGCCGAAGCGTTCGAAGAACAGGCGGTTGCCGTACACAAAGCGCCCCTGGCAGTTCTTGATCCACGCGTGGGTATCGGGGATCAGGTCCAGCATGGCGAAACTGTGGCGCGCGGCATCCAGTGAGGGGTAGACGAGTTTTGTCATTTTGTGGCGTCCGCGCCGATTTTGTACAAATTTTGGGAGATTATATTCAAGACTTCGGGTCCGGCACAAACCACTATCCCTGATCACGCGTGCGGCAGCGCACACGCAGGACAATAATGGATATGGCCCGTCACCGAATGCGCCAACCCGCAGTACCATCGGCAGTACTCCCGAGTCTCTATGCGCAGTCAGCGCGCGGGCGGCCCTGATATGTATCTCGGCATCGATCTCGGCACCCAGAGCGTCAAGGCACTGCTCTACGACGCCGACAGGCGCTGTGTGGAGGCCGTGCACGCTGCACCGCTCGACATGACCAGTAGCGACGATGGGACACGCGAACAACATGCCGACGACTGGCTGGAGGCGTTGCAGGGTTGCCTGGGGCAGTTCACACCGGCCCAGCGCTCCGGCGTTCGGGCGCTCGCAGTTGCCGGCCAGCAACACGGCTTCGTGCCACTGGACGCAGCAGGCGACGTGCTCGCCCCGGTCAAACTCTGGTGCGATACCGCCACCACGGCGCAGTGCGCGGAGATCACCGCCGCGTTCGGCGGCGCCAGGCAGTGCATCGAAGCCGTCGGTAACCCGATACTGCCCGGTTACACTGCGCCGAAGATACGCTGGCTGAAACAGCGACACCCCGACCCGTATCGTCGCCTGCATACGGTGCTGTTGCCGCACGACTACCTCAACTTCTACCTCACCGGCGAGCGCGTGATGGAGTGCGGCGATGCCTCCGGTACGGGGCTGCTGGACATTCGCAAGCGCGCCTGGCACGCGGGCATGCTGCGCGCGGTGGATCCGGAGCGTGACCTGAGCGAATGCCTGCCGCCACTCGTGCCGCCGGGCGCGATGATCGGCAGCCTGCTACCCCAGGCGGCCAGTGAACTCGGTTTGAGGGCGGGCCTACCGGTATCCGCTGGCGGCGGCGACAACATGCTGGCGGCCATCGGCACCGGTACGGTGTCGCCCGGCCGCATTGCGGTCAGCCTGGGCACCTCGGGTACCCTGTTTGCCAGCTCCGACACGCCGGTGGTTGACAGCGAAGGCATCCTTGCGGCGTTCTGTTCCTCCACCGACGGCTGGCTGCCGCTGGTGTGCAGCATGAACTGCACCGTGGCCACTGAACTGACGCGGGCACTGCTGGGCACCGGCCTGGCCAGCCTGGATGCGCGTTTGGCGCAGTCGCCGCCCGGCGCGCAGGGCGTACTGACACTGCCGTTTTTCAACGGCGAGCGCACGCCCAACCTGCCGCGGGCCAGGGGTTGTATCGTGGGGCTTCAGGCAAACAACTACAGTGCAGATAACCTGCTGCGCTCGGCACTTGAGGGCGCGATGTACGGGCTGCGCATGGGCCTGGAACGCCTGACACAACTGGGCGGCGCTGCACACCATATCCGACTCACCGGCGGCGGTGCGGCGAGCGCCGTCTGGCGGCAGGTGGTAGCCGACGTGTTCAACCTGCCGGTGAGCGTGCAGGTCGTGGACGAGGGCGCTGCGCTGGGCGCGGCGCTGCAGGCGCTCTGGATGCACCAGCACAGCGGGCACCCGGGCATGCCGCTTGCGGCGCTGCTGGATGAACACCTCGAAACTGACCCGGCCCGTGGCTGTGAACCCGGTGCCGAGGCCGTTGAGGCCTATCACCAGGCGTTCGCCGAATATCAACGTCATGTGCAGGCGCTGACGCCCCTGTACGCGGCCTGAAGGAGCAATGGAAACGATGTCACAGCGCGTATTTGTGGGCGATAACACCCACTTCCCGGGAATCGGCGCGATCCCCTACGAGGGTCCGGAATCGGACAATCCACTGGCTTTCAAATTCTACCAGGCGGAGCAGCAGGTGGGCGGCAAGACCATGCGTGAACACCTGCGTTTTGCCGTGTGCTACTGGCACAGTTTCTGTGCTCGGGGCGCGGACCCGTTCGGCGCCGATACCCGGGTATTCGCCTGGGACGCACCCGGCGACCCGATGGCCGCCGCGCGCGAGCGCATGGACGCCGCCTTCGAGTTTTTCACCAAGCTGGGCGTGCCGTACTACTGCTTTCACGACCGTGACATGGCGCCGGAGCGGGAATCGGTGGGCGCATCCCGGCAGGCCCTGCAAACGCTGGTGGAACTCGCCCGTGAGCGGCAGCAGGCCACCGGCGTGCGGCTCCTCTGGGGCACTGCAAATCTTTTCACGCACCCGCGATACATGCACGGCGCCGCGACCAATCCGGATCTCGCCGTGGTTGCGCACGCGGCCGCGCAGGTGCGCAGTGCGCTGGAAGCCACCGTGGAACTTGGCGGAGAGAACTACGTCTTCTGGGGCGGTCGCGAAGGGTATGCCAGCCTGTTGAATACCGACACGCGACGCGAACTGGAGCATCTGGCGCGCTTCCTGCACATGGCGCGCGACTACGGCCGCAGCATCGGCTTCAGGGGCGTCTTCCTGATCGAGCCAAAGCCTATGGAACCGAGCAAGCACCAGTACGATTTCGACGCGCAAACGGTGATCGGTTTTCTGCGCCAGCACGGCCTCGATGCTGATTTCAAGCTCAACGTGGAGGCCAACCACGCCACGCTGGCCGGCCACAGTTTCGCACATGAATTGCAGATGTGCGCCGATGCGGGAATGCTGGGCAGCATCGACGCCAATCGCGGCGATCCGCAGAATGGATGGGATACCGATCAGTTTCCCACTGATCTCTACGATGCCGTGCATGCGATGCGGATCGTGCTGGAGAACGGCGGCCTGGGAAGTGGCGGATTGAACTTCGATGCTAGGGTGCGCCGGGAGTCGGTGGATAGGGAAGATCTGTTCATCGGGCATATCGGCGGCATGGACACCTTCGCCAGGGCGCTGCTCGTGGCGCACCGGCTGCAAACCGAGTCACCATTGGCCGAGCACAGGCGCAACCGTTACGCCAGTTTCGACAGCGAAACCGGCAGGCGCTTCGAGCGCGGCGAACTCGATCTTCCGGCACTGGCCGCCATCGCTGAGGAGGTCGGCGAGCCCATACCGGTGAGTGGCCGGCAGGAGTGGTACGAAAACGTGATCAATCAGTTTCTCTAGCGGGAGCACGGCGATGGCCAGAGTGAGAATGGGAATGGTCGGTGGCGGCGAGGGCGCCTTTATCGGCGCGGTGCACCGTATTGCGGCGGCGATGGATGGCAACCTGGAGCTGGTCTGCGGTGCGTTCGCGTCCGATGCAGAGCGTTCCAGGCGATCGGGGGCGGCACTGCATTTGCCTGAGGATCGGGTCTATCCGGACTATCAGACGCTGTTGGCGCGTGAGGCGGCGCTGCCGGCGGACCAGCGCATGCAGTTCGTGAGCATTGTCACGCCCAACCACCTGCACTTTCCGGTGGCGGACGCAGCCCTGCTCGCAGGTTTCCATGTGCTCTCCGACAAGCCCGCCACCACCAGTCTGGCGCAGGCGCTGGCCCTGCGTGAGCGGGTGCGCGAGACAGGGCTGCTGTACGGTCTCACCCATACCTATGCGGGGTACCCGCTGGTCAAGGAGGCGCGTGAGCGTATTGCAGCGGGCGAGCTGGGCGCTATTCGCAAGGTGGTGGTGGAGTACCCGCAGGGCTGGCTTGCGGAACGCGCGGAGGACACCGACAACAAGCAGGCCGCCTGGCGATTGGACCCGGCGCGCGCCGGTGTCAGCAGTTGCATGGGTGACATCGGCGTGCACGCGGCGCACCTGGCGGAATATGTAAGCGGACTGAGGATCACCGAATTGTGCGCGGACCTCACGGCATTCGTGGAGGGTCGCAGCCTGGACGACGACGGTGCGATGCTGTTGCGCTTCAACAACGGCGCCCGCGGCCTGCTGTGGGCCAGCCAGGTGTGCGTGGGAGAAGAGAACGCACTCGCGCTCCGTGTGTACGGGGAACGCGGGGGGCTGGAATGGCGTCAGCAGGAGCCCAATACACTGTGGCTCAAGTGGAACGACAGGCCCACGCAAATGCTGCGTTGCGGCGGCCCCTATCTCGGCGCGGCGGCTGGCATGAATACGCGCACGCCCATGGGTCACCCGGAAGGCTATCTGGAGGCCTTCGCCAATCTGTACCGAGCCTTCGCGGGCCAGGTGCGGGCGCACGCCGAAGGAGAACCGTGCGATACGCACAGCCAGGACTGCCCCGGTATCGATGCCGCCGTGCGCGGCATGGCGTTCATAGAACTGGCCGTGGCCGCCGGTGCCAGCGGGCAGAAATGGCACACTTTCACACACGTTTGACCACGAGGTAACGCACATGGCACAGATGCAGGGCCCCGCGATATTTCTCGCCCAGTTCGCCGCCGCCGAGGCGCCGTTTGACAGCCTTGAGGGCATTACCCGCTGGGCGGGCGAACTGGGTTACAAGGGCGTACAGATTCCCACCTGGGACGCGCGCATCATTGATCTGGCACGCGCCGCCGAGAGCCGAGACTACTGTGACGAGATACAGGCGGTCTGCGCGCGCAACGGGGTGCAGATCAGCGAGCTTTCCACACACCTGCAGGGTCAACTGGTGGCGGTAGCGCCCGCCTACGACCAACTGTTTGACGCTTTTGCGCCCACCGAAGTGCACCGCAACCCCGGCGCGCGGCAGGCCTGGGCGGTAGAGCAGTTGCTGCTGGCGGCAAAAGCGAGCAGGAATCTCGGCCTGAATGCGCACGCCACGTTTTCAGGCGCGCTGCTGTGGCACCTGATGTACTCCTGGCCACCGCGGCCCCCGGGCCTGATCGCCACGGGATTTCAGGAACTGGCATCGCGCTGGCTGCCGATATTGAATGCCTTTGATGAGGCCGGCGTGGACCTCTGCTACGAAATACACCCGGGGGAGGACCTGCACGACGGCGTCACATTCGAACGCTTTCTCGCCGCAACCGGTAACCACCCGCGCTGCAACATCCTCTACGACCCGAGTCACTTCGTGCTGCAGCAGCTCGACTACCTGCAGTTCATCGATTTCTACCACGAACGCATCCGCATGTTTCACGTGAAGGACGCCGAGTTCAACCCCAACGGTCGGGCCGGCGTGTACGGCGGTTACCAGGACTGGATCGATCGACCGGGCCGCTTCCGGTCGCTCGGCGACGGGCAGGTGGATTTCACCGGAATTTTCAGCCAGCTTGCGCGCTACGGCTACGAGGGCTGGGCGGTGCTCGAGTGGGAATGCTGCCTGAAACACCCGGAGGACGGCGCCCGCGAAGGCGTGGATTTCATCAGGCGGCATATTATTCGTACCACCGACCGCGCGTTTGACGATTTCGCGGGGGGCGCTGCCGATGAAGCGGGCAACCGGCGTATACTCGGGCTTGAGTAAACGTGGCACCGTCTGTCGCCGAGGGCATGGCCTGGTTGGCCACAGATAACGATAACAAGGACTCCGCAGCATGAATAATGCGCATATCGATCGTAAACGCCTGTACTACGTGGGCAATCTGTCGATTTTCATGATCGGCCTCGGGTTTGCGGTGCGCGCCAATATCGCGCCGAACCTGCAGGCGGAAATCTACGACAAAATCGACCTGGCAAACTCCGCCGCGATGGTTGGCGAAGCGCTGGGGATCACCTTTACCGGTTTTGCGTTGACGCTGCTGTTCGGCAGCGCCCTCGTGGACGTGATGGGCATGAAGCGCATGCTGTTGCTGTCGGCACTGGGGTATATCGCCGGTGCGCTGGGCCTCATCGCCGCCGCCCTGATGCCCGTGGGCGGCACCGTGGAAACTCTGGTGCTGATCTCGCTGCTACTCACCGGGCTCGGCTGGGGGGCGGTAGAAGCGGCGTCCAACCCGATGGTTGCGGCGCTGTACCCGGAGGAGAAAACCCATCGCCTGAACATCCTGCATGCCTGGTGGCCGGGCGGGATCGTTGTCGGCGGCCTGCTGGGGCTGGCGATTACCGAGACGGGCCTGCCGTGGCAGCTCAATATGCTGGTATTGATGCTGCCCGCCGTGGCGCTCGCGTGGATGGTGGCTACCTCTATTTTCCCGGTGACAGAGCGCGTGGCCAGCGGCGTGAGTTACGCCGACATGTTTGCCGAGCTCTACAAGCGTCCGATGTTCTGGGTATTCTGGCTGTGCATGTACCTCACCGCCACGGCGGAGCTCGCGCCCGGGCAGTGGGTGAATATCTCCCTGTCGAATATTGTCGGCATGCAGGGCATCGTGTTGCTGGTCTACGTGAGCGGCCTGATGTTCGTGATGCGCCATTTTGCCGGGCCGATCGTGGCGCGCATCTCGTCTGTGGGGCTGATGTTTGCGAGCTGCCTGGCGGCGGGTATCGGGCTGTACCTGCTCAGTCTGGCGAGCACGCCGCTGATGGCCTTTGCCGCCGCCACCGTGTGGGGCATCGGTGTGTGCTATATGTGGCCCACGATGCTCGGCATTGTGTCGGAGCGGTTCCCGCGCGGAGGCGCGCTGGCGCTCGGCCTCATGGGCTTCGCCGGCGGCATGGCCATACAGTTCGTGCTGCCGCAAATGGGCGCTATTTTTGATTCAGCCAAACTCGAAGCCGCTGGCGGAGCAACGGCCCTGGAAGCGCTGTCGCCGCAGGCGCTGGAGCAAGTGATCCGCTACGCGTCGGTGGCGTCGTTCCAGTCTGTCGCGATCGTTCCGCTGCTCTTGCTACCCGTGTTCGGCGTGATCTGGTGGTTTGATTCCCGCGCTGCGAAACGGTGAGGGTAGACAGCCTGGAAACACTATTGGTCCTGGACAGAGGGAATGTTAGTGATGCTTGAAAACAGAACTATCCTGGTCACGGGCGCAAACGGTGCGCTGGGCAAACGTGTCTGCACGGTGGCCGAGGCGCAGGGGGCGCGCGTGCTGCGCCTTGATATCGCGTGTACCGACGAAGCCCAGGACAGCTACGCCATAGATCTTACCGATCTTGCAGCCACCAAGGCGCTACTGGATGACATCGGCCCCTTCGATGGCGTGTTCAACCTCGCCGGCGGTTTTGCCATGGGTGCGTCCGCCTGGGAGCACAGCGACGACGACTGGCAGCGCCTGTTTGCGCTTAACGTGACCACCCTGCGCAACATGCTGAAGGCGGCCGTTCCGCTGCTGCTCAAGCAGGGCGGTGGCAGCATCGTGAACGTGGGCGCGTACGGCGCGCGCGAGGGCCAGGCGCAAATGTCCGCCTACTGCGCGTCCAAGAGCGTGGTCATGCGCCTCACCGAGAGCCTGGCCAACGAACTGCGGCACAAGGGCATCAACGTCAACGCCGTGCTGCCGACGGTGATCGACACACCCGCCAATCGCGCGGGCATGCCCGATGCGGATTTCAGTGAGTGGGTATCGACGGAAGATCTCGCCAATGTCATCTGCTTCCTGGGGTCGCGGGCGGCGGCAGCCGTGCACGGCGCCTTGCTGCCGGTGCGGGGGCTGTCGTGATGATCCCGCTCAGGCGCTGGCTCATCGCCGCAGCGGTTGTGCTCTATCTGTATTTCCTCCTGCCGGCGACGGCGGTGATGTTTTACGAGCTTTATCACATCACCAAGATCGATCCGGTGTACTGGGGCTACAGCCTCTTCAAGGCGGCGGGCTATTACTTCGGCACCTGGGAGTACCGCATTCCCACGCTGCTCGGTGTGGCGGCCGCGATACTTTTTATTCCGTTACTGTTTGGCAAGCGCCGCGGCAACTAGGGAGACACCATGGACAGACGCGAATTCCTGCAGTGTGCGGCCATACTGGTTACCGGTGCCAGCGCTAGCCAGCTGGGCTTCACCCTGAATGCGCAACAACAGGCCTATCTGGCGGCCGCCCCGAACTACAACGCGGGCAAGGCGCGCTACTTCAGTGCCTCGCAGCGCGCCATTGTGGCGGCCATGACCGAGGTAATCATCCCGCGCACCGAAACGCCGGGAGCGATAGACGCAGGCGTTCCTAACTACGTCGAGTTGATGGTAGCCGATTGGTTGAACGACACCGAGCGCGCCATTTTTGATGCCGGTCTTGCGGATATCGAGACGCGTGTCCCACAAGAGTACGGCAAGTCGTTTGACCGGCTAAGTCCGGCACAACAGCTGGCGGTCATGGAAGCGCTGGAGGACGCCGCGGCGGAGTCCGCCTGGTACGATTTCGGTAACGTACAACGCCAGTTCATCAGCGATGCCCCGTTTATCTGTCAGCTCAAGGAGCTGACGATATGGGGCTTTTTTACCTCTGAAGTCGGGAGCAAACAGGTGCTGCGTTACAACGCCATGCCCATGTACTTCGACGGCGATATTCCACTGTCGCCGGATGACAGCAGCTGGGCATCGGGGCCGATGGGATGAGTACAGACATGATTGACACACAGGTATACGACTTCGACGCGATCGTGGTGGGCTCCGGCATCTCCGGCGGCTGGGCCGCGAAAGAGCTCACCGAGAAGGGCCTCAAGGTACTGGTACTCGATCGGGGCAAGGAACTGGCGCACGGCTCGGGCTACTTCGGCGAGCACGCGCCCGCGTGGAAACTGCCCTATCAGGGCAAGACGCCGCGCAAGCTGTACGACGAGGAATACCCGATGGCGCAGCGGGTGTTTCATTCCTTCAGCGAGGCCAATCGCCCGTTCTGGATGAACGAGAAAGAAAACCCGTACGTCGTGGACGAAAAAAACCCGTTTATGTGGATTCGTTCCGATATCGTCGGCGGCCGATCCATACTGTGGGGCCGCCAGACCTACCGCTGGAGTGCACAGGACTTCAAAGCCAACGCACAGGACGGGCACGGCATTCCCTGGCCGGTGGGCTATGAGGAAATAGCGCCCTGGTACAGCCACGTTGAAAAATTTATCGGCGTGAACGGCAAGGCCGAAGGGCTGCCGCAGCTGCCCGACGGCGAGTTCCAGAAACCCATGCCCTGGTTCGCCCTGGAGAAAACCATCGGGGAACGACTGAAGAAAAAAACGCCGGATATCACGCTCACCAACGCACGCACCGCGATCCTCACCGAGGATCTGCCCGGGCGCAGCGCATGTCACTACTGCGGACCTTGCCCACGAGGTTGCTCAACCGGTATTGTCAGCTCGCAGGCCTCCACGCTGCCTGCCGCGCGCCACCGAGCAACATGACATTGAAAGCCACAATACCCTGGTGGAGCGGCTCGAGTACGACCCGGCAAGTGGACGAATTGCCAAAGTACATGTGATCGATACGCAAACGCGTGAGAAGTCGGCCTACACGGCCCGGGTGTTCTTTCTCTGCGCGTCCACTATCGCCAGCACGCAGATTCTGATGAATTCCGCCAGCGCCGAATTTCCCAACGGACTGGCGAACGGTAGCGGTGCCCTGGGCCACTACATGATGGACCACACGCTCGGCATGAGCGGACTGGGACTGTTTCTCGACAATATGGACAGTTACTACCACGGCAATCGACCCACGGGCCTGTATATCCCACGCTTTCGCAACCTCGAGGGGCAGGATGAGGATGCGGATTTCGTGCGCGGCTACGGTTACCAGACAGCGCTGCTGCGCGTTGACTGGACAACCAGTTACAACGCGCGGGGGTTCGGCGCCGACCTGAAGGAATCCCTGCGCAAGCCCGGGCCGTGGATATTTGCGCTGGCGGGCTTCACGGAATGCCTGCCGCAGAAATCCAACCGCATGTACCTGAGCGACAAACGTGATCGCTACGGCATTCCCCAGGTGGCGTTTGACTTCCACTGGGGAGACAACGAAGTGAAGTTGCGTGAGGATGCGGCGAAGCATGCCGATCGTATTCTCAAGGCCGCCGGCGCGGTGTACTCGCTGCCCACGCCGATGGAAATGTCGTTGCCCGGAGAGGGTATCCACGAAATGGGTACCGCCCGCATGGGTGACGACCCGCGGGAGTCGGTGCTCAATCGCTGGAACCAGGCGCACGAGGTGCCCAACCTGTTCGTGACCGACGGCTCGTTCATGACCTCGGCGTCCTGCGTGAACCCATCGCTGACCTACATGGCATTCACCGCCCGGGCCTGTGACTACGCGGTGAAACAGATGGCCCAGGGGGTGATTTGAAACGGGCCGGCCTGCGCGCGGGCGTCACGCTGCTCGCATCGCTAGTCGCTGCAGCATCGCCGCATGCAGCCTTTGCGGCGTCTGCCGACAGGCCGCCCCCCAATATCCTGCTGTTGATGGCGGAGGACATGAGCCCGCGCGTCGGCGCATTCGGCGACGCGGTGGCGTCCACGCCGAACCTGGATAAACTGGCCAGTGAGGGCGTGGTGTATCGCAACACCTTCACCACCTCCGGCGTCTGCGCGCCGAGTCGCGCGGCGCACATACTGGGCAGGCACCAGATCGCCACCGGCACCCAGCACATGCGCACTACACGCAGCCCCTACGGTACCTACCGCGCGGTACCGCCGCCGCAGGCAAAAGCCTATCCGGAACTGCTGCGGGCGGCAGGCTACTACACCTACACCGACACCAAGCTGGACTACCAGTTCAGCGGCACCTTCGCCAACAGCGGTCCGTTCACGCTCTGGAGTGATGAGGGCGCTGATACGCACTGGCGCAAGCGTCCCGACGGCAGCCCGTTCTTCGGCTTCGTCAGCTTTATGGTCACGCACGAAAGCGGCGTGTTCCGCCCCCTGGGGAGCTGGCCGCACGGCGTACTGCATTTCGCCATGCAGGTACTGCGCGCCTGGCAGGCGCCGTCGCTCGAACCCGCGAGAACAGTCATGCCGGATGACGTGCGGGTGCCGCCGTATTATCCGGATACGCCGACGGTGCGGGCCGACATGGCACGGCACTACAACAACATCGGCATCATGGATCGGCAGGTGGGTGAGATTCTCGGGCAACTCGCGGAGGATGGCCTGCTGGACAGCACCATCGTCATCTGGACCACGGACCACGGTGACGGCCTGGCGCGCGCGAAGCGCGAGCTGTTTGATTCCGGCATACACGTGCCCATGATCATCCACTGGCCACCCGCCTATCGTCCGCAGGGGGTGGAGCCCGGCACCGTCGATGATAGGCTGATCAGCTTCGTGGATCTCGCGCCAACGATCCTCGCGCTGGCAGGCGTCAAGACGCCTGCAGACCTGCCGGGCATCAACTTCGCCTCGGCACAAACCCGCGAATACGTGTACGCGGCCAGGGACCGCATCGACGAAGTCCCTGACAGGCAGCGTGCGGTGCGCGACAAACGCTACAAATACCTGCGCAGCTGGCACCCTTCGCAGCCGGGCGGGCATGCGCTGGCCTTTCGCGACAATGCCGACATGGTGCTGGAAATGCAGCGGCTGTATCGCGAGGGCAGGTTGAACGCCGCGCAGCGCCAGTGGTTTGAGGCACCCGGCGAGGAGCGCCTGTTCGATACCTCGGGCGATCCCTTCGAGCTGGACAACCTGGTGCGCGACCCGGCCCATGCCGAGACGTTGCAGCGCATGCGGGGCGCGCTGGATGCCTGGCTGGCAGTGACGCCGGATTACAGCGAGGAGCCCGAGGCGAACATGGTCGCGCGATTTCAACCGCACGGGGAAACCCCTGTCACACCCGCGCCGTCCGTCAGCTTCCAGGGGGGCCAGGTCGTGCTCAGCGCCAGCGACAACGCCTCCGTCGGCTATCGTGTGGATGACGGCGCGTGGCAGGTGTACGCCGCGCCGTTCGTCGCTCCAACGGGGGGGCGATTGCGCGCGAAGGCCGTGCGCTACGGCTGGGAGGAGAGTGAGGTGGTGGAGTGGACCGTGCCGGAAGCGGAAAACGCTGACGCGCCGGTGCCCGCCGGGTAACGGGCGCCAACAGGGAGAGGGGTGCAAACGTGAAATTTATCAGGTCTGCTGGTCTCTGCCTCTGTTGCCTGTGGAGCGCACAGGCAGCGGCCGCGGACAGGCCGAACATCCTGTTCATACTGTCGGACGACCATGCGGTGCGAGCCGTCAGCGCCTATGGCGACAGCCTGATGCAGACACCGAATATCGATCGCATCGCCCGCCAGGGCATGCGCTTCGACCGCGCCTATGTCGCTAATGCGATCTGCGGCCCCAGCAGGGCAACCATGCTCACCGGGCTGCACAGCCACGCGAATGGGTTCTACAGCAACGAATGGTCCGGGCCTTTCGACGGTCGCCAGCAGACGCTGCCGAGTCTGCTGCAGTCCGCCGGTTATGCCACGGCCGTCATCGGCAAATGGCATCTGTACAGCGACCCGGTGGGTTTCGATCACTGGGAGGTTATCGACAACGCGTTCGAGCAGGGCACCTACTACAATCCGGCCTTTCGCAGCCGGGCGGGTATTGAGGAAACCACCGGGTATGTCGCGGAGCTCATCACCGACAAAGCGCTGGCGTGGCTGTCCTCAAGAGACGAGTCCGGAGAGCCGTTTTTCCTCATGTACAACCACAAGACGCCACACCGCGACTGGCTACCCGGCCCCGAGGAACTGCGGCAGTGGGACGAGGCGGCCCTCATCGAAGAGCCGCCAACCCTGTTGCGCGATCTGAGCGACCTCAATGACGCCCGCCGCGATGCGCGTATGTCGATTGCTCACTGGATGACAGACAGCGACGTGAAACTGTCGATGGGCGGCAATCTCACGCCCGAACAGGCAGCGCTGTGGGAGGCGGCCTTCGCCCCCGGCAATGCCGCTTTCGAAGCGGCGGACCTCGACGGCGACGCGCTGACACGCTGGAAATACCAGCGCTATATCAAAACCTATCTTGGCGCGGTGAAAAGCATGGACAGGGAGATAGGACGCCTGCTCGACTATCTTGAGGCCACCGGCCTGTCGCGCAATACCCTGGTGGTATATACCTCCGACCAGGGCTTTTTCCTCGGCGAGAACGGCTGGTTCGACAAACGCTGGATGGACGAGGTGTCTTCGCGCGTGCCACTGCTGGTGCAATGGCCGGGCGTCGTCCAGCCAGGCTCCGGCAGTGCTGCGATGGTACAGAACATCGATTTTGCGCCCACTCTGCTGGCGGCAGCCGGCGTGAATGCAGCCGGCGCGATGCACGGCGTCAGCCTGCTGCCGGCACTGCGCGGCGAACCGGGACTTGCCGAGCGCGACCTGTACTATCACTTCTATGAAAACCCGGGCTTTCACGGCGTGGCGCGGCACTACGGCATTCACAGCGGCCGCTACAAGCTGGTGCACTACTACCAGAACGATGAATGGGAGCTCTTCGACCTTCGCAGCGATCCGGCTGAGCTGGATAACCTGTATCACGATCCCTCACAGCGCGAACGGATAGCCGATCTGAAAAGCCGGCTTGCAGGTTTACGCAGGCAGTACGCAGTGCCCGAGGAAGACCCCCCGGTTCCCTGGTATCACGGGCCGCTGATCCGCATGGTCGAGTACCTGATGAAGCTGTTGTAGAAGGATGCCGGGGCTTTCGAGAGAGCGGCCCGGTTTCTGTCTCGAATCGGTTTAAAGGGACAAACTTTAGCCGGGGCATGCGATTCGCGCGTCGATGCTAGCATCGGGAAACGTGTGCGACTGTGATACCGTGCGAGACTTTGCAGCACCATCGAAATAGGGGGAAGCAACATGTCGGATGCCGATCAGCGCGTGGTGGACGGAACGACCTGGGAACAGTTTTGCGATGCCTTGAAAGAGGCGGGAAAGATCATCCAGAGTGAAAAAGCGCCCAAGGACGCCTTCAACCAGGCGGAGGGCTACCGTTACCTGACCCGCCTGTTGCGCGGCGGCCTGGAGAGCTTTCTCGAGTTCCGTGATCCGCTGTTCCCGCAGCTGCGTTGCGGTGCGCATGAAACCATCAAACTGGGCGCCGACAACCCGGACAACCGCTACGAAAGCGCGCCCATCAACCCCAAGTACGACTACCGAATTACCGGCACGCGCGGCAGCGTCAACTACCTGGGGATCAGTTCCATCATCAACAAATACGCCGTGGACGGCACCATGCAGGTCACGGGGCACATCGACCACCGGCAGATGGAACTCGGCCCGGACGGCGAACTGGAGATTATCGTCAGCCGCGAGGAGAAGCCCGGCAACTGGCTGCCCATGGCAGCGGGCAGCAATTCGATCACCGTGCGCCAGACCTTCCAGGATCGCGTCAACGAGAAACAGGCGGAACTGAAGATCGAGCGTATCGGCGCCGCGGACGACCGTCCCGAACCGTTCTCGGCAGAAAAGCTGGAGCGCGGCCTGCAGGGTGCGGTGATGTTTGTGCAGGGCTCGGCGAAGATGTTCGAAGCCTGGGCGGAAAGCTTTCTGCCTACGCTAAACGAACTGCCGCCAGCCGACCAGGCCTACTGCCAGGCGATTGGTGGCGACCCCAATATTTTCTACTTTCACAGCGCCTGGGAACTCGCCGAGGACGAAGTGTTTATTATTGAGGCGCCGGACATCCCCGAATGCCAGACCTGGAACTTCCAGCTCGACAACTGGTGGATGGAATCGCTCGACTATCGCCATCACACCATTCACGTCAACAAACACACCGCACACTACGAGCCCGACGGCAGTGTCAGGGTCGTGGTGTCACACACCGATCCCGGCGTGCCCAACTGGATAGAAACAGCCGGCCACCGCATGGGCACCATGTGCTGGCGATGGATTGGCGCTGATCGGCATCCCACGCTCAACTACCGCGTCGCAAAGCTGTCGGAGCTGTCATGACCAGCCCGGTCAGCTTTGTCGCCGACGAACTGGTTGCGGAAGCGGTCAAGCAAACCGGCTTCAGCGATTTCGGGGAAATGCCCTATCGCGAGGGCCTCGAGGTATTGCTCGAAACCTACGACAGGAACATCCGTGACGAAGAGGGTCGGCAACGCTGTCGCCAGCGCGTGTTAACGCTGCTCGCGACGCGCCTGAAATGCGAAAACGCCTTTACCACCATCCCCGAATACGCCCAGGAGAAGGTAGCAGCCCCGGTTTTCGTCACCGGACTGCCGCGCTCCGGCACCTCGGCGCTGCTGAACCTGCTGGTTGCGGCGCCGGAGAACCGCGGCCTGCTGCAGTGGGAAGTGCAGTTCCCGGACCCATGGCCGGGCAGCAAGCCGCGCCAGGAAGATCCTCGTTATCCCTATCTCGCCAAAGCGCTGGAAGAGAGTCGTGACTCGGAGTTCGCGAAAATTCATTACATAGACGCCGACACGCCCGAGGAATGCGTGCTGCTCCATGCCTATGCGTTCACCGGCGTGCAGCTGGGCTTCGAGGTCATGATGGAGCCGTATCGCTCATGGCTCCTGCAGCAGGATCTGGTGCCGATGTACGCCTACCAGAAACGACAGATGCAGATGTTGAGCTGGCGTCGCCCGGGAGGGCACTGGATGCTCAAGGCGCCCGCCCACATGTGGGGCATCGACGCCATCCTGGAGGTGTTTCCGGACGCTCGCTTTGTCTGGTGTCACCGCGACCCACAGAAGGTCGTGCCCTCGATCAACAGCATGAACCGTGTGGTGATGGGTATGTACGCGGGCGACTGCAGTCACCTCGATCCGCATGCCATGGGCAGGGCGGTGATGGAGTGGTATGCGCAGTCACTGGAAGCCGGCCTGTCGATGCGCGAAAAACTGCCAGCGGACAAGTTCGTGGATTGCTCCCAGGCCGATTTCGTCGCTGACCCCATGCGGGTCGTCGCGTCGGTGTACTCGGCGTTCTCTCTGCCCCTCAGCGGCGAATCGCGCTCGGTGCTCAAGGCGCATATCAATTCGAACCCCAAGGGCAAGCACGGGCG
The DNA here is from genome assembly GCA_041396005.1 of Halioglobus sp. Classification (GTDB taxonomy): domain Bacteria; phylum Pseudomonadota; class Gammaproteobacteria; order Pseudomonadales; family Halieaceae; genus Marimicrobium. Next base: position 132,693 of record JAWKZK010000002.1, on the reverse strand, counting down.
TCACGAGTACGATCTCGCGGCCTTCGGCCTCACCCGGGAGATGATTGCGGAGCGGTTCGCGTTCTACACCGAGGATCCACGCTGGCCTATTTCAGACTGAGCCGCAGCGGGCGACCCCGTCAGTAGCTGTACTCGAGCGTAACCCCATAGGTGCGCGGATCCCCGAACGTGGCCAGGCCCAGCAAACCCAGTGAGTCGAACGCGGCCTGGCGGATACTGCCGATATAGTATTCCTCGTCGAGCAGATTGTTGCCCCACACGGTAATCCGCAAGCTGCCGGCACCTGTCCCCAGGGCAATCTCCGAGAGACTCAGGCTGGCCGCCAGCAGGGTGCGCTCGTTCAGCACGCCTGTTGGCAATTGCACGCCACCGAGGGATTCATCCTGGTACTGCAGGTTGACGTTGGCGTTGAAGAGGCCGTAGCCGAGCGCCCGGTTATAATCCAGCGACGTGGTGAAGGTATGCTCCGGCGCCATCGCCAGGTCGTCGGTCAACGGTTCTTCCACCGTGCGAAAGCCCGTGGGTGAGGTATCGTCGATCTGCAGGTAGGACACCGTATCCGGGCCGAAGCGGCTGTCCAGGTGGCCGTAGCTCAGGGTGGCTGTCAGTGCCTCGGTCAGGGCGATCGACACGTCCAGTTCCGCACCGGCAATCTCGGCATCGGGAATATTGATGAAATCCCGCTCACCCGGGCTGCGTCCGGTTTGCACGCTCTGCTGGTAGTCGTCGTACTGCATAAAAAAGATCGCGGCATTCACACGCAGGCGCCCGTCGAGCATATCGCCTTTATACCCGAGTTCGTAGGACACCAGGTCTTCCGGTTCGAAGCCTCCCTGAAAATTTTCAAGCGAGGTGGAGCGCTGGCTCGTGCCGCCGGATTTATAGGCCGTAACCCACTTGGCGTAGAGCTTGTTCATGGCGTCAAGGTCGTACTCCACCGTGACGGAGGGATTGAACTGATCGAAATCCCGGTCGTAGCTCGCGCGAAAAGCAGGTACCGGCGTGGGGGCGCCGGCAAAACCAAAGGACGCGCGATTGTTGTCGCGAAAGGCCTTGCGGTTATCGTCCGAATAGCGCGCGCCCAGGGTGAAGTGCCAGTCCTGCAGGTTCACCGGGGTCCAGGTGGCCTGGCCGAACACCGCGAGGGAGCGGTTCTCGGTCGCGGTGTAGTCACGCAGAACGCCTGGCGGTATGTCTTCCGAACCATTGCTGTTGCCGGTAGCGAGATCCTCGGATTCATCCTCGTAGTAGTACAGTCCGAATACCCAGTCGAGTTGCTCTGCACTCCCCAGTAACTGCAGTTCCTGGGAAAACTGTTCGAAGCGCGTGTCGGTGATGCCGTTGGTGATGGTGTAGGTGCCGAACAGCGACGTGGTGGGCGACTGCGCGGTCTGGTTGAAAACGTCCAGTTCCCGGTAGCCGCTGATGGAGCGGAAGGAGAGTGTATCGCTCAATTCCCACGCGATATCCAGCGTATGCGCCCTGATCTCGATGTCGCCGGTCACTTCCTCATCGAAAGCGGTGGCTTCGTCGAGGCGGTCGAGGCTGGCTTCCACGGGGTTACCCCGTTCGTCCAGCGCGGGGTTGGCAAAACGGATGACCGCCGCACTCGCTGCGCCGGCATCGAAAACCAGTACCTGCGACAGCCTGGACGTATCCTCAATGGTCGAGCGATCAAACTTGTAATCCAGCGTGACCGACTCGCTGGTGTCCCAGTGAACATCGGCGGTGATGTTATCCCGGTTCTCCTTGCCCCAGTCTTCACCGGCGCCCAGGTTCTCCACCAGGCCGTCGCGATCGGAGTACGCGTACGCCAATTTGAGCGCGGTGGTATCGGTGAGGGGGAGGTTGAGAATGGAGCGTGAGCGCAACAGGTCGTAATTCCCCGCTGTCAATCGCTGGCGGAAAGTCCACGCATCGGGACTTGCGGTGTTGGTGACGAGATTGATGGCGCCGCCGGTGGCGTTGCGCCCGTAGAGCGTGCCCTGTGGTCCTCGCAGCACCTCAACGCGCTGAATATCCGCGGTTTCGAACGCGGTTCCCACCGACGAGCCAATGTAGACGCCGTCCATGTACAGGGCCACGGAAGGATCCTGCGTGACCTGCACATCGTTCTGCCCGACACCGCGGATAAACAGCCTCACGGTTGTCGCTGCCCCGGTAAATTCGTTCACCACCAGGTTCGGCACCCGTGACGCCAGGCCCTTGATATCGTTGACGCCCATTTTCTCCAGCGTATTTTCCGTGAAGGCCGCAATCGATATCGGCACGTCCTGCAGCGACTCCTCGCGTTTTTCCGCGGTCACGATAATTTCTTCCAGTGCCGGGGCCGCCGCCGCGGCGCCCGCCACGGACCAGAGCGCGAGACAGGGCACAATGCGACGGTACAGTCCTGATGCTTTGCGTTTCACGGGTTTCACCTGTTATGGAATTATGGGCCGTTGCGCCAGTGTAGCCGCAATCTGGGCTGCCGGGCATCTCGCCATGGCCGACCAGACTGTCAGGCATGACCGGTTGAATTTCTCGTACTCGTGTCGCTGCCCGGGATGACGCGGGGTCACCCGGTGCCCGAGGGGGCAGCGCTTCGCCCGTGAACGTCCGGCACAAAACCGGACAGCCTGATTGTTTTTATCTGATCGATCACCTATAGTGGCGGAATCAGGCTGCATACACAGACACGCGCATCAAACAGAGGAGCCACCGAGTGAGCATACCCAGGGAAACGCTGCTGCGGGCCTACCGCCAGATGAAAACCATTCGCGAGTTCGAGGAGCGTGTGCACGCCGAGATCATGAACGGCCAGATCGCCGGCTTCACGCACCTCTACACCGGCCAGGAAGCCAACGCGGTGGGTGTCTGCGAGCACCTGAGCGCCGCCGACGCCATCGTCTCCACCCACCGCGGGCACGGGCACTGTATCGCCAAGGGCGCCGACGTGATCGGCATGATGAAGGAACTGTTCGGCTCCAGTGAAGGCCTGTGCAAGGGCAAGGGCGGTTCCATGCACGTGGCGGACATGGAAAAGGGCATTCTCGGTGCCAACGGGATAGTCGCCGGTGGCCCGCCCATTTCCGTGGGCGCCGCGCTGGCCGCGCGGATACGCAAGAACGGCAACGTGGCCGTGTCGTTCTCGGGCGATGGCTCGGTCAATCAGGGCACCTGTTTTGAGGCCATGAATCTCGCCGTGGTGCTGAAAGTGCCGGCGGTTTTTGTCATTGAAAACAACTACTACTCGGAGCACACCAATATTCGCTACGCGGTGGGCTGCGACGACCTGAAGGCGCGCACGGAAGGTTTCGGCTTCCCGGTCTTCGTGGCGGACGGGGCTGACTTTTTCTCCGTGTTCGACGCAGCGGGCAAAGCTATCGAGCATGCGCGCGCAGGCAACGGCCCGGCGGGCGTGTTCGCCGAGACGGGGCGTTTTCACGGCCATTTCGTCGGCGACCCGCAAACCTACCGGGGAGAGGGCGAACTGGAGCGCCTGCGCCGTGAATCCTGCTGCCTGAAGAATTTTCGCGCGCGCATGGCAGACAGCGGTGAGTTGAGCCTCTCTGAACTGGATGCCATCGACGACGAGGTGCTCGCGCTCATCGAGGAGGCCGTCAGCGCGGCCAAAGCGGCACCGCGGCCCCTGCCGGAGCAGGTCACCCAGGATGTGTACATTTCATACGGCGCCGCCCAGGAGTAAACAGCATGCCACAGAAAACAATGCGCGATGCCATCAACGAGGCCCTGCACCAGGCCATGGCGGAAGACGACAGCGTGTTCGTCATCGGTGAGGATGTTGCCGGCTGCAACGGCAGTGACGGCGAAGTCGGCAGCGTGGGCGGCGTGTTCGGCGTGACCGCCGGCCTCTACCACGCCTTCGGCCCCGATCGCTGTATCGATACACCCATCTCCGAGTCGGCCATCGTGGGCGCGGCGGCCGGGGCGGCGCTGATGGGCATGCGCCCGGTGGCGGAGATCATGTTCGCCGATTTCATCGGCGTCTGCATGGACCAGATCGTGAACCAGATGGGCAAGTTCCGCTACATGTTCGGCGGCAAGAGCCGCTGCCCGGCGGTCATCCGCTTCGCCTCCGGCGGGGGCTTTTCAGCGGCCAGCCAACACAGCCAGTCGATGTACCAGGTGATGACATCCTTCCCGGGCCTCAAGGTGGTGATTCCATCGAACGCCTACGACGCCAAAGGACTCCTGCTGGAGGCAATCCGCGACGACGATCCGGTGCTGTTCTTCGAGCCCAAGGCGCTTTACCAGGAGGCCTGTGAGGTGCCGGACGAGATGTACCGCATACCCTTCGGGCAGGCCGCGTTCCTGCGCGAGGGTGACGATGTCACGGTGGTGGCCTTTGGTCAGATGGTCGGCAAGGCCGCGGCGGCCATTGATGCGCTGGAAGCCGACGGCATCAGCTGCGACCTGATCGATCCGCGCACCAGTTCTCCCCTGGATGCGGCGGCGATTCTCGAGAGCGTTGAAGCCACCGGCCGGCTGGTGGTCGTGGACGAGTCACCGCCGCGCTGTGGCCTCACAGCGGACATCGCCGCACTGGCGGCCGATCGCGCGTTCCATGCCCTGAAAGCGCCGGTGAAACAGGTCTGTGCGCCGCACAGCCCCACGCCCTTTTCCCCTGAGCTGGAGGCGGCGTACCTGCCCAGCGTAGAGCGTATACAGGCGACTATCCGGGAGGTCATGGGCGCGTGAGCAGCATTTACCCGATAGCGGTGCCCAAGTGGGGCATCGAAATGGTCGAGGGAACGATCAACACCTGGAACAAGCGCGAAGGCGATGTGGTGGAGAAAGGCGACGAGGTGTTCGAGATGGAGTCGGACAAGATCGTCAACGTGTGGGAATCCCCGGTGAGCGGCGTGCTGCGCCGGGTACTGGCCGAGGAGGGCGACGCGCGCCCGGTGGGCGCCTTGCTGGGCGTCATCGCCTCGCCCGATGTTGACGATGCGGCCATCGATACGTTCGTCCATGGCTTCGCCGCCGACAAAGCAGCGCCGGCTGAGGGTGCCGCACGCACAACGGCGAAGCCCGCCACGGTGGCCGGTGCCGCTGACGCCAACACCCGCTCAAGCCCCGCGGTGCGACGCCTCGCGCAGGAACTCGGCGTCGATCTCAACACCGTGACGGGGACCGGACGGCGCAACCGTATCACCGAGGACGATGTGCGCGCGGCCGCCAGTGCCGGGAGCGAAGCGGCGGCGGACTCCGGGGCGGGCGCCGTCGACAAGATTGCGCTCTCTGCAACGCGCAAAACAATTGCCAAGCGCCTTACCGACGCCAAGCAGTCCATCCCGCATTTTTACCTGACCGTCGATTACGAACTCGATGCACTGCTCGCCGCGCGCGCCGCCCTGAACGCCGGCGGCGACCAGAAAGTGTCGGTGAACGACCTGATCGTGTGCTGCGTCGCGAAGGCGTTGATGCGCGAACCTCGAGTCAACGTGAACCTGGTGGATGACGTGATTCACCAGTTCAGGGACGCCAATATCGCGGTGGCGATTGCCACTGATGACGGCCTCTACCCGGCGACCGTGCGCGCGGTGCAAAACCTGTCGCCGGCGGGAGTTGCGCGCGCAGTTGCCGAGCTTGCGACAAAGGCCGCAGCGGGTGGACTGGAACGCGATGATATCAGCGGCGGCTCATTTACCGTCTCCAACCTGGGCATGTTCGGCATCAAGCAGTTCACCGCGATCATCAACCCGCCGATGGGCGCGATTCTCGCGCTTGGCAAGGCGCAGGAACAGGTGGTGGTGAAAGATGGCGCGCCGGTGGTTGCAACGGTGGTGACGGCCACCTTGTCCTGCGATCACCGCGTGATTGACGGCGCCGTGGGTGCCCAGTTCCTGAAAGTGCTCGGCGAGGAGATTGCTGCCGCTGGTGCCATGGCGAACGATGCCGGGCCATGAACCGCAGTCTGCGTTGCACACGCTTCGCAGCCCTGCGAAGCGACCCCCTTCAGCGCTGTTGCAATAGCAGGTAGGCGATAGCGTCGCCCAGCGCGACGCGTTCAGCCTGCCACGCCTTGCGGGTCAGGCGCACGCGCGGGTTGATATCGTCCGCAAGCCCCCTGAGGCCCGCGAACAACAGGTGTCGCGCCGTTTCGTTCATGGGGGAGTCCGCGACATCGTCTTTCAGCAGTTCGTTCCACAGTTCGGAGGTTCTCGCCGCCCAGAGCTTCACCAGGTGCTGACCATTGATTCTCGAGTTCTTGTCCTTGCCCGCATTGCGCAGTATCGCAACACTCACACGGTACTCCCTGGCGCTCAGCAGCAGCCAGATGCTGTCGATCAACTGGGTCAGGCGCTCGCGTATGTCGGCTCCATCGAGCCGCGCATTCGCCAGCGTGCTGAGAAAATCCTCAAATATATGGTCCAGCACCGCCTGCAGAAGACCGTCCTTGTCGCCGAAGTTGTACTGCAGAACCCCCCAGGAAACACCGGCCTCCTCGGTAATGCGGTTGGTGTGCGCGGCGTGGAATCCCTCGCGGTAAATGCAGTCGATGGTCGCCCGAATCACCTTGTCGCGGGTGAGTTCACGCTTGCTCCGCTTGCCATTGCCCAACGCGAGCCTCCTTGTCCGGGTATGCCCTGGCACATTGTAACGCGAGCCGTGTCACCAGCGGCACGGGCCTGGTACCCGTTATTGATAATAGTTGCAGCTATAAAATAGTTTGTGTATCTTCGAAGGCCCTGTCAAGAACTGAATCCAGGAGCTGAAATGTCGCAGTACAGCCGTGAAGAAATGGAAGAAATGATGCAGCGCTGGCTGGCAGTCAACGATCGTGCCGAGCGCGAGGGCAACTGGCGCCCGCTGGCGGATTTCTACACCGAGGATGTCACCTACGGTTGGGATACACCGAACGGCAAGTATGAGTTCAATGACCGGGAGACCGTGCGCGAAACCTGCGTCGGCGCGGCCATGGATCCTTACGCGGGCTGGACCTACCCCTACGACAAGATCGTCATCGACGAGACGCGCGGCGAGGCATTTGTCACCTGGTGGCAAACCCCGCCGGGCGCGCCCGTACGCGAGGACGGCTCGGAGATGAAAGTGATCGGCGCATCCTGGTTCAAGTACGGCGGCAACTACCAGTGGTCGGAGCAGCTGGATATGTACGACTACACGGCCATTACCAACCTGATTAAGGAGTGTGTCGAGAAGGGCGTGTTGAAGGAAATGCCCGTGATGTCGGCGCAGCAGGTCAAGGAGAAGTAGCATGTCTGAAGCGGCCAACCGGCAGTTGAACCTGCCCCCGAAAGTGAGCGGCGAAAAGCCGGGTTCGGGCCATATGGAGGAGTTCGGCGTCAACTTCGCGCGATTCCTGATGCGCTGTAACGCCGAGTGCGGCGAACTCGCGGAGTTCAACATGGGTGGGCAGCAAACCGTGCTGATGAGCGGCCCCGAGGCACAGGAAGCCTTCCTGAAAACCCTCGACAAGCAACTCAGCAGGGCCGCTGCCTACCAGGCCACCGTGCCGGTGTTTGGCAAGGGCGTCATTTTCGACGCGCCACCGGAGCGGATGAAAACGCAGCTCAAGATTCAGGTAGACGCGCTGCGCTACCAGAATATGAAGCATTACGCCGCCATTATCGCCCAGGAAGTCGAAGACTGGGTGTCCGGCTGGGGTGACGAGGGGGAACTCGACTTCCTTGAGGAGTTTGTGCAACTCACGCTGCACACCGCCTGCCATTGCCTGCTCGGCGCGGACTTCCGCTACAAGATGACCGACGAGTTCAAGACGCTGTATCACGCGCTGGAAAAAGGTCTGCAGGCCATCGCGTTCGTCGACCCGTACCTGCAGCAGCCGGTGTTTGCAGCGCGCGACAAGGCGCTGCTGCGCCTGCAGGAGATCATCGGCGGCATGATTGCGGAGCGGCGCGCGAATACCGGCGTCGAGTACGGCGACGCGCTGGAAACGTTTATGTCCGGCACCTACAAGGATGGCAGCCACCTGAGCGAGAATGAGGTGACCGGGCTGGTGATCGCTACGATGTTCGCCGGACACCACACCAGCTCCGGCACCGCCACCTGGACGCTGGTGGAGTTGGCTCGCCAAAAAACCTACGCGGACGAGGTGCGCGAGGAAGTTGAGACGCTGTTTACCGGCGGACAGGCGCTCACCCTGGAAGCGCTGCGGGAAATTCCGCGCCTGGAGCGTTTCATCGAGGAAGTGCTGCGCATGCATCCGCCCCTGATCCTGTTGATGCGCAGGGTGATCGAGGACATCGACTACAAGGGCACGCTCATCGAAGCCGGCAAGACGGTGGCCATTTCGACCTTCGGCTCCCACCGCAACCCGGAGTTTTTCCCCGATCCGGAGCGCTTTGACCCGCACCGCAGCAAGCCCGACAATCTGTGGGCCTTCATTCCTTTTGGCGGCGGGCCGCATAAATGCGCCGGCAATGCCTTCGCCATGATGCAGCTCAAATCGATTTTCGCTGCGCTGCTGCCGCGCTACGAGTTTGAACTGGTAGACTCGCCAGACAGCTACCAGGATGACTTTTCGGCGATGGTATTGAAGCCCAGTTCGCCCTGTCGGCTGCGTTACAAGAAACGTCAGTAGGAGAGGGCGCCCGTATGCCGATGAAAGTTCAGGTTGATCGTGACCTCTGCCAGGGCCACAGCGTCTGCCTCGGTGAATGCCCGGAGGTGTTTGACGTGGTAGAGCAGGACGACGGCTATCCACAGGTACGAGTGCTGATTGAATCACCGCCCGACGCATTGCGGGACAAGGTCATGCAGGCGGCGCGCTACTGCCCCAACCACGTGATTACCGTGACCGAAGTGGAGTGATGCGCTGATGCGGGTTCTGCTTACCGGTGGTACCGGCCTGGTGGGCTCGCATGCTTGCCGCATGCTGCAGGGCAGGGGCCATGCGTTGCGGCTTCTGGTGCGCGACCCTGCCAGGGCGCAGTCGGTTTTTTCCCGCTTCGACGCAGAGCCGCCCGAATTCGTGCGTGGGGATATTACAGAGCCCGTATCTATTGCAGCCGCGCTTGAAGGTTGCGAGGCGCTGGTGCACTGCGCGGCCGCGACGCCTATGCAGAGCGGTTCGGTGGAGCAGCTGTTCCAGGTGAACGTCGATGGCGTGAAACATGTCGTAGGACAGGCGCTGGACAGCGGCATTTCCCGCATTGTGTGTATTTCCAGTATCACCGCAATCTTCAATGCCGATGCGAGCAAGGTAAATGCAGACGCGCCGCCTACGCCTTCCAGAATGCCCTACGGTCAAAGCAAAGTGCAGGCGGAGCTGTATTTGCGCGGCCAGCAGGACGCGGGAAAGCCCATCGCAATTATCTATCCCGGCGGCATTCTCGGCCCGGACGACCCCGGTTTTTCCGATTCCTGCAAGGCGATCAAGCATCGGATCGACAATGGCTTCCGCCTGTTCGGTGCCGGCGGCATGCAGTAACTGGATGTACGAGATCTTGCGGCTTTTATCTGTTCGCTGGTGGAAGAGGGTGGCAGTGGCCGGTTTCTGCTGCCCGGCGTCTACAGCACCTGGACGGAGCAGGCCGACATGATCGAGGCGGTATCCGGTTGCACGCTCAAGCGCATACCTGCCCAGGGGTGGAAGTTGCGCCTGGTGGGCCGCATGCTCGATGTGGCAAGACGCTTCAAGCATATCGATTCGCCAGTGTCGGCGGAAACCATGCGCTACGCCACCCTCTGGCCGCAGGTTGCCAACACCGATGAACTCGCCCGGCGTGGCCTCGGCCTGCGAGACCCACGCGAGACGTTTGCAGACACGTTACGCTGGATGGTACATGCCGGCCATCTTGACGCCGCCCGCTGTCCGAAACTGGCCTGAGGACATCGCCATTCATGTCGAATCCTTTGCAGCGCACGCCGTTCTACTTCGAAGATCATCGAGTGGGCTATCGCGTGGAGTGCGGCGCCTACACCGTGCACAAGTCGGAAGTGATTGAGTTTGCACAGAAGTGGGACCCGCAGCCCTGGCACATCGACGAGACACTGGCGCAGCAATCCATCTTCGGCGGCCTAACCGCCTGCTCCGCGCATATTTTCTCGATCTACTGTATCACCAGCCCGCAGTGGCAGAACGGCGCAGTGCAGCAGGCGGTTGCCAGCCTCGGATTCGACGACCTGCGCATGCATAAGCCGGTATACGCGGGCGACCGCCTGCGTTGTATTACCGTGGTGGATGAAGCGCGGGCCTCAAACAGCAAGCCCGACTGTGGCATCGTCATCTATGCGTCGGAACTTTTGAATCAACACGACGACAGCGTGTTCAGCATCAAGTGCTCCACGCTGATGGCACGCAGGACCCGGCACGCCCACTGAGATCAGGCGGCTACGCTGCCAGGAAACGTTTGGCGAAGGCCTCGAGTTTACGTTTTTTGTCATCGATGCTCGAAAGCGTGGTCTGTTGCCGCTCGTCCAGGAAGTTACAGCCGTTGACCATCGTCACACCGGCCTCGGCCAGGCGCTCGTGGGTACCGTCGCCCGGCTCTTTCACGCCTGTCCAGACATCGAAGGGCTTGTGCGCCGTACCCTGTTCCTCGCGCACGGCCCGCAGGGTCTCCAGCAGGGGATAGATTTCCGCCTCGGTATGCGACGTGGCCATCCAGCCGTCCATACGCGCGGCGCGCCGCATGGCGGCCGGCGCATAGCCGCCTACCATGATCGGTAATGGCTGCGTCAACCCCGGTGACATTTTTACCGGTGGAATATCGTAGAACTGCCCGTGAAACTCTGTCATTTCGCCGCGCACCAGGCGCGGAATGATTTCAAGCATTTCGTCTGCACGCTTACCGCGGGTGTGGAAATCCTGGCCCACCATATCAAACTCGGCTTTCTGCCAGCCGACGCCGACACCCAGTGTGACGCGGTTGCTCGACATGTAGGCCACCGTGGAGAGGGCTTTCGCCACGCTCACGGGATCGCGCAGCGGCAGGATGTAAATGGTGCTCAGAAAGTGCAGGCTGCTGGTTGCCTGGGCAAGAATACCGCTCATGATCCATGGATCCGGCCAGTGTGTATCGGGGTTCCAGAAGATATTGCCGGAATCGCGATACTGATACTCGTCTACCTGTTCACGCGTCGTAACCAGGTGATCGCCGTAGGACACGCCGTGAAACCCCAGCGCCTCACAAAAGCGGGCGAGTTCCACGATCTGGTCCATTTCCACAAATGCGAGGGATTGCCAGAACTTCACGCTGCACTCCGCTGTTGTCTATGAGTTGTAGATGGTGCGATCGCCGCGGTGCGGAAGACGCATTCTCGCCCAGGGTAAACATAGTTGCAACTATAACGGTGGCTCGCTAGCATGGTCGATGGCCAGTTCCGGGAGCGGCAGCCTGCGGTTGCTGCTTTCGTCACGGCGCTGGCGCCAACGCCTGAACGACTCCGCCGGAAAACAACTATGACAGCAAACTACATCGAACAACTCAGCAGGCAACAACTGGCGCGGCTGGGCAGGGAATACATGGCGGCTGCGCAGTTCAATAGTCGCTGCGGCTACGCGGCGCTGCGCATGGGACACGGCGATGAATCCTACAAGACCGTCGCGATCGACAACTGGATGGCGGCAAGCCCCGTGTACACGCGCCGCATGCAGCGCGCCATGGGCTTCGCCGGTGACGACGACGTGGCAACCATCTTCAAGGGCCTGCAGCTGGAGTGCGGTTTCTCACACCAGTATTTCAACGTGCATTTTGAAGTGCTTTCCGCGGATCGGGGTCGCTTCTGGCTGGAAAGCTGCGGTGCGCTGCTGGAAACCGAACCGCGCGGTGACGAGGCGGTAAAAGTGATGTGCCACGACGTCGAAGACCCGACCTTCGACGCCACGGCGATTGCCACCAACCCTCGGGCACGCGTGCGCCCGGTGCATCGCCCGCCGCGGCGCCCCGCCGATCGCACTCCGCATTGCGAGTGGAACGTGTTTATCGACGCCGAGGCGGACCCACTGGCTGAACCCGAGGTTGCGCGGCAACTCGCCATGTCTCACCTGGCGAACATGGAAATCAACCGACCGGGTGGGGCTGCCGAACCGGGGGGCATGGCGGACTATTCCGGCGAGGTGTTTGAACAGTTGCACCTCGAGCAGCTCTCGCACGATGCGCTCGTCGTGGTGTGTCAGGAGCTCGCACTGCAGGTGAACCTGTTGGTCAAGGGCATGACCATGGTCATTGAGCAGCTCTACGGGCGCGATGCTGCGCAGAAAGTCGCGGAGTTCCAGATGATCGGCAGTGGCTGGGTAACAGCAGAGCGCCTGGCCCGCTGGGCAGGCTTTGACGCCGGCGGCATCGAGGCCGTCCTCGCAGTGCTGCGGGTACACCCACTCTTCCAGCCACAGGCTTACCAGCCGTTTGCGGTGGAGCACCAGGATGCCGGGCGGTTGTCCCTGCGCCTGTTGCCTGGCATTGCAGACAACGACCATACCCAGCTCGGTTGGCAGACCCTGCTGCAGGGGGGCTTTGGCGCGGGGCTTGAAGCGATCACCCGGGGCGTTGATCCGCGCGCCGTGGTGAGTCGCGATGCCGGTGACCCGCATAGCTGGCACATCCAGCTTGCAGACTCAGACGCATCGGGCGAACTGCCGCTGTCAGTGCAGATCGCGAAGGGCACTGTGCTATACCAGAAAGTATTCGACGACCACCTGCCATTGCTGCAGGTACAGTAGGGTCACCAGCCGGGTTGCGCTGACCGCGTGCTGGCACGCCCCAACCAGGAGTTTTCATGGCGAGAGTCTATAAAGTGCTGCTCTACCTGCTGCTTGCCCTGGTGGTGACGGTGTTTCTGGGCCTGCTGTGGATTCGCTACCAGTTCGCGACGCTGGACACCGATGGCAGCGAGCTGCCCGCGCATTTCAGCGCGTTGCCGCAACTACCGCCGTTTGCGGCAGAATCACGTGAGCCCTGCACCGATGTGCACCCGCTGAAACGCGCGTTTTTCGGCGAGTTGCATGTGCACACCGCGGCGTCTTACGACTCGGCGGCATTTGGCAATGTGGCCACGCCGGAAGCGGCGTACCGCTTTGCGCGCGGCGGTGAACTGTCCTTGCGCTTGCGCAGTGACGGCGACAGAGCGGATACCGAGATTCCCAGCGTGCGTCTGTCCAGGCCGCTGGATTTCGCCGCCGTCACGGATCACGCCGAAAACATGGCCACTGTCTCGCTGTGTCTCGACCCGTCTGCGGCGGGCTACAGCAGCCTGCCGTGTCGCGTGTACCGGGGTGATATTCAATTGCCGGTGGATGATTCACTGCAACCGCTGATGCGCCTGGTGTCGTTCGCCATACTGGGCACACAACGCTCTGCGAGACTCTGCGGGCCTGATGGCAGCGCCTGCCTGGAGGCGACACGCAGCGGCTGGTTGCAGGCGCAGCGGGCGGCGGAGGAGGCTTACGACCGCTCGGCCGATTGCAGCTTCACGTCGTTTGTCGCCTACGAGTACAGCCTGGCCGAGCAGGGTTCCAATCTGCACCGCAACGTGATTTTCGCCAATGCCACGGTGCCGCCGGTGCCGGTGAGCGCCCAGGACACCGACCAGCCGGAGAAGCTCTGGGGCTGGCTGAAAGCACAGTGTAACGACTCGCCCACCGGCTGTGAGGCGCTCGCCATTCCGCACAACAGCAACTGGAGCAATGGGCGGATGTTCTATCCCTATTCACTCACCGAGCGCTCACCCGAGGAACAGCGCGCCCTCGCCAGCCTGCGCAGCGAAATCGAACCGCTGGCCGAGGTGATGCAGGTGAAAGGTGATTCCGAATGTCGCAACGGGCTGTCGCGGGTACTTGGCGGCGCCGACGAATACTGTGATTTCGAAAAGCTGAGGCATCCCGACGACAGTGAGGAAGACTGCGGCGACGACGTCGGGAGCGGCGGCATGCGCCTCAGCGGCTGCCATTCGCGCTACAGTTTCACCCGTTATGCGCTGATTGAGGGCCTGCGCGAGGAGGAGCGACTGGGCGCCAACAGTTTCAAGTTTGGCCTGATCGCCGCAACCGACAATCACACCGCCAGCGCAGGTGCTGTAGAGGAGGGGGCTTACTTCGGATCAACAGGCATGGACAGGGGACCCGGGGATCGCATTCGCGAGGCGGTGGAGGTGCCCGGCGGCGTGGCGAAAGGGGATGTCACCCGCTACAACCCGGGCGGACTGGCCGGGATCTGGGCCACGCAGAACAACCGCGAAGCGCTGTTCGCGGCGATGCGCCGGCGAGAAACCTTTGGCACCAGCGGGCCCAGGATTCTGCCGCGTTTTTTTGCCGGCTGGGATTTCCCGCAGGATGTCTGTGGCGCAAACGACATGCTGGAAACCGCCTACGCGCGCGGCGTACCCATGGGCGGCGATCTTTCGGGCTCCGAGCGTCCGGCGGAGGCGGCGGCCGGCGCGCCCCGGTTTATTATCAGCGCGTTGCGCGATAGCGCGACCGGTTCCACTCCGCTGCAAAAGTTACAGATCGTGAAGGGCTGGATGGACGACGACGGCAACATGCAGCAGCGGGTATTCGACGTGGCCGGCAGCAGCGAGCCGATTGCCAGCGTCAATCCCGACACCTGCGAGCAATCGGGCCAGGGATACAACAGCCTGTGCACGCTCTGGCACGACGAGAGCTTCGACCCGGAGGAGCCGGCGGTGTACTACGCACGCGTCATCGAGAACCCGAGCTGCCGCTGGAGCAGCTACGACTGCAATGCGCTGGCGCCAGAGCAGCGACCAGCGCAATGCACCGACGGCAGTATGGACCGGGTCATTCAGGAAAGAGCGTGGACGTCACCCATCTGGTACAGCCCCTGAGATACGATCCAGAGCGCTCCCGGCTGCTGGCTGTGTGAGGGACGCGAGCCTAGCGCAATGATGCCTTCGCAGTTCGGCGCCAGTGGACCAGCATCGCCAGAGCCAACAGTGTCAGCGCCCCGGTGGCCGGTGCCGGCACATCGGCACTGACGGGGGCCAGATCAGAAATCACATGCCAGGACAGCAGCGAGCGATTGGGGTTGTCGGCCGGTGCATCAAAGAACAACAGGCTCAGGTAATCATCGCTTATTGACGAGAACGCGCCCATGATGTCGGCCCCACCGAGATTGAGGCTTGGATCCGAGTACAGCATGAATCCTGCGAAATCCAGATAGAAACCCAGGACATCCACCGGAGCGAACAGCGACTGGATTGCGTTATCTTCCACATCGAACACATACCCCGCCGTAAAATCGATAATGGCGGCGGATCCTGTTGCGTCTGCGGCCTCAAAAATAGGCACCAGTGTGGCTGGCGTATCCCGGTCATAAAAGCCGAAAATCGCGTTGCTGTCCCCAAGATCAAACAACTCGAAGGTTAGCGACCCTGCACTGCCGACGCTGAAATAACCGGTTCCGTCGATGTCGTCTCCGACGTTGCCCGGATCCGGATTGGGGAAGGGCAGCGCCAGCGCGTTCGCCGTGAACAGGGCCAGCGCGCAAATTGCGGCTCGGGCAAGGCCCAGGAACAAACCTGTTGATGAAGGCCGGGTTGCTACTACATTCATACCATCGTAATCCTCGGTGTGGCGCCAATCACCGCGCGGGCTGGCGTTGTGGCCTGTTCAATCTTGAAACGCCGGTTCATGGCCTTCCAAGCGGCGGTGGTTACAAGCAATAATCGATCCAGTTTTGCAATAGTGTATTGTCCACAGCACCCTGGCGTACCCCGGATGGTCCCCGCGCGCAGGGAGCATACACAAACTGTAAAAAAATTTGACTGCGAACGCGAGTGGGAGGTCGACATCTGCTGACTGGCTACCGCTGCTCATCCGGATTCCTTCAGCCACTCCCAGTGCCTGGCCACACCCTCGGCAAGCTCGATCTCGGGCCGCCAGCCAAACACTTGCTGCGCGCGGCTGATGTCGAGATAGGTGGCCTGCACATCAAACCGCCGCTGGGGTTCGTACATTACGACCGGGTTGAGTTTGGTTGCCTCGCCAATCAGCTCGATCACACGATTGATGCTGGTGCCCTGACCGCTACCCGCATTGAAAACGCCGGTTTCTCCTGATTCTGCCGCCAGCACACAGAGTTTCGCCAGATCCGACACGTAGAAATAGTCACGCACCACCTCTCCGTCGCCCCAGACCTTCAGCGGCTCACCCGCCTGCACACGACTGAGGAACGAGGCCACAAGCCCCTGTACGCCCAGTCGGCCCTGACGCGGGCCAAAGGGATTCGAAGCCCGCAGAATGACAGAATCGATGCCGTATAGCGCAGCATACATGCCGAGGTAGTGCTCTATCGCCACCTTGATCACCCCGTAAGAGCACAACGGGCGCAAGGGTTCTGATTCGGTGACCGGCAACCGGGAGGGCTCGCCATACACTGTGCCACCCGAGGACAGGAACACGATCCGACGGGGACCGGCCTGGCGCATCAATTCCAGCATCCGAACAGTGCCGGCGAGATTCGTGGTGATGTCGGCTACCGGGTCAAGATTGGATGTACCGGGCACCGTACTGCTCACCAGATGTATCAGGCAGTCCATACCGCTGAGGGCTTCGCTGAGGTAGAACGTGTCCGCCATGTCACCGATAAAATACTCCACCCCGGAAACAGGGGGACGGAACTGCTCAGCTTTGCGGCTGTACACCCGCACGCTGTGCCCGCGCTCCAACAGCCGATCGCACACATGCGATCCGATAAAACCCGTGCCACCGGTTACCAATACATTCATCAGGGTCGACCACTCCTTGAACAGAGCCCAGTTTCTCTGCAGGCGGTCAACCTCCGCGGATGTCAGCCCGCATCAGATAGACCCCCTCTCTCATCATCACGTTACTCTTCTGACGCAATCCAGGTAAAGTAACCTGCGCACGCTGCGAGCGTAACACCCGCCACGTAAGGCCCGTACTGTGAAGCGAATCACGGTTTCATGAAACACAGGGGCTGCAACCCGCAAGAAGATGACAAGTTCCTTGAAATTCGCTGTGATCCTCTCAAACTGACAGGAAGTCGTCGGGAAACCGGTAGCTTGAGAGAATAACCTCAGGGCGTCCCTCAGCACGTTCGGGTCGCGAGGCAGTGAGATAATCCCGCGAGTGTTTCGTGCATTGTGGTTCTTCATTCTGGCTGCCGGCCATTGTGTAGATTAGCGGCATTGAGTATAAAGGTATCAGCGCGGTAACGTTTTTATGCGACAGTCCACCCGTTTAGAGTACGAGAACCCGATGGAAGGCTTTGGGGTTGAAAGCAAGGAATTGCTGTCCTCGCAGGAAGGGCAGGACGGGCGTTCGCCAGGCCTCATAGACGTAGACGCGCGATTCAATGCGCGGGTGCGACGCGCCCTCGATATCGTCGTATCCCTGCTGGCGCTGACAGTCACCCTGCCCATAATGTTACTGATTGCTATCATTATCCGTCTGGATTCACCCGGCCCGGCCCTGTTTCGCCAGACCAGAATGACCAGGGACAGGCGCAATGGAGGACTGTCGCTCAGCATAGAGGGGCCGGAACGTCGCCGCGTATTCTATGCGGGCAGGCCCTTTACCTTCCTCAAGTTTCGTACCATGTACGTGGATGCACGGGAGCGTTTTCCCGAGTTATATGCCTACCGGTACACCGATGAGGAAATCCAAACCATCAAATTTAAAGTCTCCGATGACCCGAGGGTCACGCGGGTCGGCCGCTGGCTACGCAAATCCAGTCTCGACGAACTGCCCAATTTCTGGAACGTACTCACAGGCGATATGACCCTTTGCGGGCCGCGACCGGAGATCCCGGAGATGAGCCCTTACTACACCCCGGAGCAGTTGAGGAAGTTCCAGGTGACCGCCGGCCTCACCGGCCCCGCGCAGGTCGGCGGCCGAGGTGAACTGACGTTCCAGGAAACCGCAGACATAGATGCTCAATACGTGAAGGCACGCTCCCTGAGAGGTGACCTGAAGATTCTCTGGCAAACGGTCGTCGCTGTAGTGAAGCGGCGGGGGGCGGAATGATGTCCGCGCAGTGGTATCGTAGTCGGTGCAGATTTTCACTGACGGTTGCGAGGGAAATTTGAACATGGATCTCTCCATTATCATCGTCAATTTTAACGGAGGCACGCTGGTGGATACCTGCCTTGCCTCCATTTACGACAATCCTCCCGGGGGTGATTTCGAGGTCATCTTCGTAGACAACGCGTCCACCGACGGCAGCTTTGAGCGTGTGCGTCAGCGTTTTCCACAAATGATCTGCCAGGCCAACGCAGACAATGTCGGCCTTGCCCTGGCATTCAACGATGGCCTCAGGCTTGCACGGGGCCGCTACCTGTTATCGCTGGACAACGATACACGCGTATTGCCCGGCGCACTGGACGCACTCATCGCCACCCTGGAGGCCGATCCGGCCATCGGCATTGCCGGTAGCTTGTTGCATAACCCCGACATGAGCCTGCAGCGCACATTTCGGCGCAAACCCACCTGGCTGAACGCAATTTTTGGCCGGCGTTCACTCATCACACGCCTGTGGCCCGGCAACCCGCTTTCCAGCCGCTACCTGATGAACGAACAGATCGGTAATGCCAGCGCCTTCGAAGTGGACTGGGTGTCAACTGCAGCGTTGGCGATCAGCCGCTCCGCGTATGAAAAAGCCGGCGGTCTGGACGAGGACTTTTTCGTTTATTGGGTAGATGCGGACTGGTGCGCGCGGGTACAGGCCTCGGGTTTCAAGATCGTGGCCGACCCTGCAAGCCACATTATTCACGATGAAAACCTCAAAGCGAAACGTCGTGCGCGGAAAAGCTCGCGTATGATCAAGGACTTCCATCGAGGTGCATATCTTTACTACCGAAAGAATCATGCAAAAGGCGCGCTAAACCCGATGGCGTTATTCGCCTGGGTGGGCCTGAATCTGCGTGCGCGGCTGATGATCTTCAGCGATTATCTGCGCTGGCAGTACCTGAACTTGACCTCCGCAGACAATGGTGAGCAGCCATGATGACGCAACGGCACGGTGGGTGCCCGATGATGGCGGGGCGCCGATGAACCATAGCGCTCAACAGACGGTTCCCCAAACGAGTGAACAGGCGTTGCAGGGCTCAACAGGGCCGGCACTGGTTTGCCCCTGCGATCAGCGCAGCCCACTGACAACCTCGGGCGATTCGCTTGTGTGCCCCACCTGCCACGCCAGCTTTCATCGGGAAAACGGCTGCTGGGATCTCATTCGGGGCGAGCGGTTTAACGATGAAAAGTGCGAATGCATGTGGTGCAACGAGGAAAACACCGGTCGACACTTGTCGACCAATTACGTAATCCCCTTGCTGCAAAAGCAATTTCCAGGGAGAGACCCCGCCAGCCTGCGCATTCTTTCCATAGGCTGTGGCGTCGGCTCTGACGTGGAGGCGCTCAACGACGCGGGCTACAAAGCCTACGGGATTGATGCGGGCAATCGTTCGGAGTTCTGGGCCAGACGATCCTTTCCCGACCGCTACTATCTGGCCAACGCTAAATACCTGCCTTTCGACAGCGCCAGCTTCGACGTCATCATGATGGGCTGCGTTTTGCCACACATCGGCGTTGGAGATGATACCTATGTCGCTCAAGCTGGTTATCAGGAAGAGCGGAAACTGGCTGCCGACGAAATGGTACGGGTAACCCGAGAGGGTGGCATGATGCTAGTGACGAGCCCCAACCGCCGGTGCCCGGTGGATTTTTTTCATCGGGCGAACGTAGCAAACCACCTGCCACGACTGCATTCGCCGTGCGAGAGTTTTCTTCTCTCAGTGAAAGACTACGCTCGTCTGTTACAGGTCGGCACTTATTGCAGATCGATCGAAGTATTGCCTCTGCGCGGGTATTGGGGCTTTTACTCTTCATCCACCTATTTGCTGGGCAGGATTCTGCAAATGCCTGTTCGCTTTTATTTTAACCACTTCATGTCCTGGCGCGCGACCAGCTGGCTGCGCAGCAGCTGGTTGAATCCCTGGCTAATATTACTGGTGAGGCGCTAACAGGGCATGAATGCTTCTCGGGCAAATCAATATTGTGGTGTGTTGCTCGCTGCAGGTAAAGGTTCGCGTATGGCAGCCTTCAGCGAACAACTGCCGAAACCCATGTTGCCGGTGGGCAACAAGCCTCTGCTGGCGCACCAGATAGAGCTGCTTCGCGATATCGGCATTACAGAAATAGTGATACTGATAGGCTACAAAGGCTTCGAGATTGCCCGCGTGCTCGGCGATGGGTCCAGCTTTGGCGTGCGCCTTACCTACGTAGAGCAGACGGAGATGCTGGGTATTGCGCACGCTGTAGGCCAGCTTGAGAACGCAGTAGACAAGCCTTTCATACTCTTTCTCGGGGATATCTTTTTTGTTCCGAAGAACCTAGAGAGCATGTTTGATCAATTCGAGAGACAGGGCGGCGGCGCCGTGCTTGCCACCAAGATCGAGTCGGACCCGCTGGCTATACGCCGCAATTATTCCGTGCAGATGGACGATTCAGGCCGTGTACTGCGTGTTGTCGAAAAGCCACGGCATGTGTCGAACAAACTCAAGGGGGTGGGCCTCTACCTTTTTGACCTCAGTATGTTCGACGCAATTCGCCGAACGCCACGCACGGCCATGCGTAACGAGTACGAGATCACCGAGGCGATTCAGGTATTGATTAACGATGGCGAATACGTGTCGGCTATCGATGCAGTTCACGACGACATAAACCTTACCTACCCGGCCGATGTGTTGAGGGTTAACCTGGAGTTCGCCCGCGATAATCCGCAGGGCAATCTGATTGCCGAGGATGCCCAGGTTCATCCGCAGGCGAACCTGAGCAATACCGTTATCGGTTCCGGGGTGCGTATCACCAGCCCCGTCCGTATGCGCAACTGCGTCGTGTTTGAGGGCACGATGGTGGCGCCACGCGACAGCTATGAGAATGTGATCATTACCGGCAGTAAAGTAGTGTCCTGCCAGGAGCAAACTGAAGGTGTCTGAAGCATTGGGCGATAGCATTCAAAAGGTCTGTGTCACCGGGGGAGCCGGCTTTATCGGTTCGCGCGTCGTGCAGGGTCTTTTGGAGCGAGACATCGATGTGCTGGTGTTAGACAACCTGAGCGTTGGTCGGCGGGAAAACGTACCGGCGCCGGCAGTTCTGCTGGAAGCGGATATTCAGGATCCAGCCGTTGCCGGGGATATTGCGGCCTGCGACGCCGTCATACATATGGCCGCGAGAGTGGCCATTCGATCGTCATTTGAGTTTGTGGTTGAGGACACCAGTACTAACGTAGTAGGCACCGCCAATATCCTGCGTTGCGCTACTGCAGAGGGCTCCAGGGTAAGGAAGTTCATTCTGGCATCCTCCATGGCCGTGTATGCTGATTCCGAGCAGGCGGTGGCTATTACTGAGGAATACCCGGTATTGCCGGTATCGCCCTACGGCGTGTCCAAACTCGCGGCTGAAATGCTGGTACGCCAGATGTGTCACGAGAAAGGTATTGATTCGGCCACGTTGCGACTTTTCAATACCTATGGCACAGGCCAGGCGCTGAGCCCCTATGTGGGCGTGGTCACAATTTTTGCCAACGCCATGCGTGAAGGTCGAGCGCCAACCATATTTGGCGATGGCGAACAGCGTCGAGATTTTGTGCATGTTGAGGATGTTGCGCAGGGTTTCCTGAAGGCACTGCAACACCACACGCAGGGAGCGGTTTTCAATATAGGATCGGGCTCCGGCCTCACTGTTAACCAGGTGTACCAGGAGATCGCCTTGGCTCTAGGGTTTGATCAAGCGCCGATTTACGCTGCAGCGGTGCCGGGAGAGCTACGCAACTCGATCGCCGAGACGACGAAAGCCGCCGGTCAGATGGGTTTCAGCCCCAAACGGACTTTCGCCGGTTCGATTGCCGGCATTTTGAAGGGCATATGAGGTAATGACAATGGAGACTGTGGAGCGCGCGTTGCGAGTAGAGGCAGGCAAGCCGGTGGATTCATCGCTTGCGAAGCTGCGACAAAAACTCCCGCAGCTCACTCGAATGAGCCGCCATGCGCTATCGGTAATCAAGCACTCCACGCCGCGCAAACTGCTGAATCTCGCCATTGTGGAAATGGAGTACCGGTTGCGCAGGACAGAGGTGCGCGGCCATCCTTACATTATCATCGTGGATCCTCTTAACGTGTGTAATTTGCGCTGCCCACTTTGCCCAACGGGAACCGGCGATCTTGACCGAAAGCAACAGCGTATGGAATGGGAGACTTTTACGCGCACGATCGATGAGGTCGCGCCCTATGCTTACGAAGTTAACCTCCACAACTGGGGTGAGTCACTGCTGCACCCGCGTATCTTCGACATGATCGAGTACGTCAACAGCAAGAACATCGCTACCAATATGAGTACAAACTTCAATCGCGCTTCCGATGACAAGATCGAAAAGCTCATCACCAGCGGGCTCGAGTACCTGATACTGTCGATCGACGGGATTACGCAGGAGACATACGCCAAGTACCGCGTTCGTGGCAACGTCGACAAAGTGCTCGGAAACGTAAAAAGCTTATCAAGCGGCGTCAGGAGCTGGGCAGCAAGACACCGTTCATCGAGTGGCAGTTTATAGCGTTTGAACACAACGCCCACGAGCTGGAGGCCGCGAGGAAAATGGCCTATGAAATGGGCGTAGACCGTTTCCGCGTGATACCACCGGGTATACCGTTCGCAGCCAAAGAGCCTGAAAAACTGAAAGATGACTGGTTTCTAAAAGACGACGAGGGGAGGGTGGAGGCGTTCAAAGGCGACGTCCCAACTTCCTGCTTTTACCTCTATCGATCAATCACGACCAATCCGGATGGTGGCACGGCACCTTGCTGCATTGTGTATGGCGACAAGACGATTTTGGGGATTTCAAAACCGAAAAACTGGATAATATCTGGAATAACAAGAAGTACCAGTCGGCAAGATCGCTATTCCGGAAAGGTGGCCGAGGAATCGAACCCACAATTTGTGATGGTTGCCATATTTTCAAGCAGCACGGTCGACCGGCCGAGGTATCCAACGAACTTCCGTTTAAGGAGATCAGGTAGAATAATGCTCCATTACCTGGGTAATAATGTGCACTATCACCGTAACTCTTTCTGCATGAGACGCGGTGGTGTAGCGGCGCTATAAGGAATCTCGACTTTTCGAGAATTATTTCTTTTCTGCGATTAGCAGCGAAAGGTTTACTGAGCCAGGCGGGGGCGACCCTGCACTCATTAAACGCTAAGACTGCGCGGTTGCAGGAGGAAATATGAAAGGGGACAACGCTTGTGCGGAAGCAGAATACTATCACCATGTCGGGTTCAGGTTGGCCGGCTCACGCGCGTGCCTGCTTGGACTCTGGTTGCTCGCAATGACCATTAGCGCGACGATTCACGCTCAGAATCCAAGGCCATACTACATGGGCTTTACGCCGTGGCTGTATGACAACAACGCCGAGGCTATTAATGCAACCTATGATTTTATCAATGGAAACGGCGAAATCATTTCCCATCATATGGAAGAAGGTGTGCCCTGGAGCGAAGCGTTGGCCAACCGCAGCTACCACCCCAACATGCTTTGGCAATGGGACCTTCGGAAGCTCAAAACCACCGCAGACGCCAAGGTGTTCGTGTCTATATCTCCAATCAACCAGAGCCGCAACGGCATTGCCGATTATCGCGGAGAGAACACACACATGGGTCTGCCCGCCAGCTTTGCCGGCAAGCGGTTTAACGACCCTGATGTGAAGAAAGCGTACCTGTCCTATGCTGAAGAGGTTATACGCTTTTATGAGCCCGACTATTTGGCGATTGCCATCGAGGCCAACGAGCTGTATTTCAACAATCGCTCAGCCTGGCCTGACTTCGTGGAGCTGTATATAGACACGTATACGACGCTGAAGTTGAGACACCCCGAACTCCCGGTTTTCTTTACCACCGCGCTGCATGTTATGAACCAGATGCGTCCGCAGACTGACGATGCCTGGGAGGAACTATCAGTGCTGTGGGATTACGCTGATGTAGCCGCGATCAGCTACTATCCACACATGCAGTACCCGCTCGACCTGGGGAACCCTGTGGCAATGCTGGATCAATTGCGGAAGCACACTGACAAACCTCTGGCAGTCTCCGAGAGCGGTTATCCAGCGCAAACCATTGATTTTCCGGGCCTTGACTACATACCTGCCAATGAACAGCTTCAGGCTGAGGTACTATTCCGCTTTCTGCTCGTGGCATACCGTGACCAGTACGAGTTCGTGATCGTGTGGACACACCGGGATTTCGACCAGCTTATGGTCACGACCAACATGCCTGCTTATGGCGCCCTCTGGCGAGACACGGGATTGATCAGCGAAACAGGCAGAAAGCGTTTCGCCGGTGAGGTCTGGGATGTCTTCCTACAACTACCGATGAACTAGATCATGCCCGAGAATCAGTACCCCCAGTTACCCGCTGCGCAGAACAATTACCGAAACGACAACGGTGAGTTCGCACCGTTGTCGCTCGCGGAGATTTTTGCGATCTACCGGCGCTGGTACAAACTTGCAGTCTACACTTTCGCCGGATTATTGATTCCTGCCGTTATCGTTATTTTCCTGATTTTGCCGCTTTACGAGGGGCAGGGATCGGTTCTCGTAGACAGAGACAGTCCAAATCTGAATTTTTCTGTGCAGCCTGTGCCCGGCGCAACTACAACGTTTCGCAATGTAAACCGCGAGGAGGAAATATCGACTCGCGCCGAGCTATTCAAGGCCAGGGAGATCGCCGAGAAGGTGGTAGCGGATCTCGATCTCACGATGGAGAAACTGAATCACATACGCGATGCCCGGCGCTACGTGCAGATGGTGATAGATGGCGTCATCAACACCGCGAGGTCGATCTACGACGGCCTCAAGCATCTGCTTGGTCTGGGCGTGCCACTCACCGAGGAGGAAAAAGCAGAACTCGCGCATATCCGCCTGGTAGACGAAGTGATCGACCGGATACAGGTTTTGCCGGTTTCAGAATCGAATATTCTGCGCGTGACGTTTCGCAGCAGTGACCCCGTACTTGCCCGCGATATGGTCAACGCGCTGCTTGACGAGTTTCTCGTCTTTTACGGCGCTATTGGCGACGACCGCGCGGAGAAGTTTTTTGAGAAATCGACAGAGCGGCTGAAGCAGGAACTGCAGGAAGCTGAAGACCGCATTCTCCAACTCCAGGTGGAAACCACTAATTTTATGAGTGCTGAGCAGGAGGGTTCTCTGGTATTGCATTATGAGCAGACAAAGGAAAAGCTTCGCCACCTGAAGGTGCAGGAAGCACGACTCCGGTCACAGGAGGCGTCCTTCCGAAGTCATCTCAAGGCATCCTCCAACAGCGTTGCACTGCGCCAGCAAATGCAGGCAAACCTGATGAACACCGAAACAGAACTGGCGGCTCTGCTGGAGGAGCAGCGCAGCACGGCCGAAGTGTTGAGCGAATATGGCGCTGAACTTGATCGGATAGCTGCGGTAAATCTTCAACTGAAGGACTATGAGAGGCGTGCAAGATTGCTGGAAGAGTCATACGAAATGAACATGCGCAATCTAGAGCAGGCGCGCGTTGGGCAGGCAATGAGTGGCGCCAGCATGAGTTCCGTGCGCGTGGTCAGCTATGCGCCTTATCCGCTGAAGACCGTTCGGCCACGCAAGCTGCTCTATCTCATCATCGCATTTGTCGCTTCGTTGCTTGTGGGTCTGGCAATGCCGTTTCTCGCGTACCTCAACGACTCCACCATTGCCACAGAGGACGATGTGCGCAAGTACCTCGGCCTTGAGTTTGTCGGCCTGTTCCCCCAGTACAACAAGAACTTATTCGGAAAGTCCTGATATGTTACTACAGCGCTTACTACCGGTCGTGGTCATGGGCTTGCTTGCTGTCGGGTGTGCGACGCCGCAAAAGAATCTTCCTGCGCAACCCCTTGACCGCCTCATCGTAACCGAAGCGACGCCAGCGACTGCGGCAGACCTTGAACCTGGCTATCGTTACCGCCTGAGCTATGGCGACCAGATAGATGTCCGATTCCTGCGACAGCTCGACTACAGCACAACCGTGGTCGTCGGATTCGACGGGACGATCAAGCTACCTTTTCTCGAATCGGTACGTGTTGAAGGCATGACTATCGACGAGGCCGAAGCCGATGTAGAAGAACGCTACGCCGAACTTATCCAGAACGCACCAAAGCCGGACAAGAAACTGTATCTCCTGGGGCCCAATGATGTACTCGAGATCAAGTTTCCATACGTGCAACAGTACAGTACGACGGTTGTCGTGCGCCCTGATGGACGAATTTCCTTGCCCCTGGTTGGGGCGATTGTCGCCGAGGGAAAATCCCCCGGAACGCTGCAACAGGAACTCGTGTCCTTGTACCAGAATCATCTCGAGAATCCGGAGCTTGCCCTGAACCTTGTTCAGGCCGCGTCCTCAACGGTCGTTAGCAACGGTAAGCGCCTGCGCGTTGCGCTTCCAGAAATGGACAACCTTCACCTGACACTGCGTAGCGGACTCGAGCCGAAGGTTTACGTCGGAGGGGAGGTCAATGCGCCTCAGGCAATGTTGTTTCAACCCATGATGACTTCATTGCAAGCTATTATGGCAGCAGGAGGCACTAACGGGCGGTCGCAACTGGCAAGTGTCGTGATACTGCGGAAAGGCGTTGACGGCGGGCCTCGATACATCGTGAGAGACCTCGCGGCAGATATTGACGGCGATGAGACGAGCAGTGGCTCTGGGCAGGCGAAAACCAACGATATCCTGCTACGGCCCTTCGACGTGATCATCGTGCCGAAGACTGCGATTGCCAGTGTTTCCGATGCGCTCAATGCCTATGTATACGACGTATTGCCGATGTTGAGAAACATCAGCCTTGGTTTCAACTACCAGCTCGGCACGACCAAGATCAAGCAAGATACCAGGGTGACCAACCAGACTATCGATTCAGTGATTGAAGCGGATTAACGGATAAGAAACATGCGTATCGGAATGTTTTTAGGCAGCGTAGGCAGTGACTCTGGCGGACCAGAGCGTTACGAGACTGAACTGGTGAAACACCTTGCAGCCATTGATAAAAACAACCAGTACGAACTGCTTACGCTGTTTGAAAAAGGCCCCGAAAGGCTGGTGCAGCAGGAGAATATGTCAGTGCGAGCGCTGACGCCCGGCGTCCGGCCTGTCAGTATGCTCACCACCTTACCGCTACTGATGCGCCGCCTACGCACAGATATCTGGCATGCCACTTATGTGCCGCCGCCCTTTTCGCCTGTTCCGTATCTGTTTACGCTGGTGTGCTCGAGCATGATCGAACACCCTGAGCTGTTTCCGCCGGCGATTCGACTTCGCCTGATCGCCCTGACCCGACGGGCGATCGCCAAGTCAGACCTGATTGTCTGTATATCCGACCACATTCGCCAGGTGGTGCGGGAAAGATTTGGTGTTAGCGAAGACCGCATGGCAGTAACACATCTGGGAGCAAGCGAAGCATTTCAACCTCTGGACAAGCAGTCGGCGCAGGCATTCGTAGCGCAGACTTACGGGATTCACCGTCCTTATTTCCTGTTTTCAGGGCGCTGGGAGCCACGCAAGAATATCGTACGAATTATTCAGGCCTTCGCACAGTTCCGTGCCGAATCCGGAATGGACATGCAGCTGGTTTTCAGCGGCGAGCGCACCTGGGCAGCAGAGGAGGCAGACGCAATTATCCGCCAACACGGACTGCAAAGGGAGGTAGTCGATCTCGGCAAATCGCCGATGAGCGAGTTGCCTCAGCTATATTCCGGCGCGGTTGCTTTGGCCTACCCCTCATTGTGGGAGGGATTTGGGCTGCCGATCGTGGAGTCCATGGCCGCGGGCACACCGGTGATAACATCCGCCAATTCGTCGATGCAGGAAATTGGCGGCGACGCTGCGCTGCTGGTCGATCCGGAGTCTGTAGATGCAATTGCAGAAGCGATGTACTCCATCGCCTCCAGCAGCGAGGTTCAGGAAAGGCTGCGTGAAAAAGGTCTTGCAAGAGCAGCGAAGTTCACCTGGCGGAATACGGCGGAGCAGACACTGGCACTTTATGAGCGCCAGTACAGCCTGCGTGGTGCTAGATTAACAGGCGCTAAAGACTATGCCTGAGAAGAACACTCCCATCACCGTGTTTCACGTACGAAATTCCAATTATCTGGGCGGTATCGAAACGACGCTGGTGGGCTGGTTCAAATACGCTGACAGCAGCCGTTACCGGCCCAGACTGCAGATTTTTCACGAACGCAGAGGGTTACACGAGCGTTCTGTCAAGTACCTCGAAGAACAAGGTATTGAATGCGAGATGCTGCCCTGGGGACGCGTACGCAACCTGCCGGGAGCGGTTTATCAGCTATGGCGACGTGTACGCAAAGCGCCCAATCCGGTTCTGCAGAGCCACGATACCCGTTCCGACCTGGTGGCGATTATCGTTGCCTGGCTCACGCGTTCGCCGCTCGTCATTTCCAATCATGCATGGCACCCGGCCGAGTTGAAGCGCAAGGTACTCGGGCGATTCGAGCCCGTCTTATGCACGCAGCCGACATGGTGATCAGCGTATCGCGCAACACCCATGACGAAACGCTGGAGCGAGGCGTACCAGCACAGAAGTGCATGCCGATGTATTCGGGTATTGATCTGGAACCCTATGCGCGGGCGCCGAGCCGAGAAGAGGCGCGCGCGAAACTGGGCTTGAAAGAGGACTCTTTTCTGGTAGGCAATATTGCACGCCTGTGGCTGAAAGAACAGTCCACCCTGATAAAGGCTGCCAGTCTACTGGCGCACAAATACCCCCGACTTCAGTTTTTAATCGTGGGCGACGGACCACTCGGCGAGGCCCTGCAAGGACAGATCCGCGAGGCCCGCCTGAGGACGTGGTCCTCATGCCGGGCTACTGCGAGATTTCGTGTCAGTCCTCGCCGCACTGGACGTGTTCGCTTTCCCTTCTTCCGCCGAGGGCACGCCAATGGTGATCTATTCGGCCATGGCGATGGGGGTGCCCATTGTCGCCTCGCCGGTTTCCGGCGTGGGCGAAATAGTGGCCGATGGCGAGTCGGGTGTATTTGTACCGGCCGCCGACCCGGCTGCCCTGGCTGGCGCTATCGAGCGGCTGATCAACGACCCATCCCTCGCCGCACGACTGGGTGAGCATGCGCGTGCAGCCTGTCATGAGCACTATTCCGCGGAGGCGGCCATTCGGCGCCTGGAGTCGATATATGAGCAGCTATATGCAAGATAAAGAGCAGATATTTGAAGATGCCTTCCAACGATTGTCAGCCGGCGCTACGGCGAAAGAGCGTCGCGGTGGCAAGGTGTCGCTCGAAGGGTCTGCTAGCGAGCGTCGTGCCCGTTCTCGCGCTATAGGCAGGTTTCCCGTGGAACTGGAAACCGCTGACGGCAAGCGGCTACTGGCGTACACGGTTGATCTTTCCGAGGGTGGCATGAAGCTCGACTGCGAACTTTGCAATGTGCAGGCAGGCATCCGCCAGGGAGATACCATCAAGGTCGTACTCAACTCGCCGTTCCTGGCAGCTAAGAACGTGCGCGTGATCAAGGACTTTGAGGTTCTGGCCTGCGAGCCGTACCAGACGGATACCCTGCGCGTGCGGCTGCAGGCGCAGGACGCTCGAGAGGGATACGCCACGTCACCCTCCGGCCTGCAGCCCAATGAGTTTGTGATGCCGTCCGAACTGGAAGACACGTTCATGCAAACCCAGGCCCAGGTAAACCTGCAGTTGCCTGACGCCCGGGCCCGGCTGTTGCTATTCTCTGGCGCCGAGTGGGGCGCGGGCAGTTCTACCCTCAGTTGGTGGTTTGCCGTTTGCTTGGCACGTACACCTGAGCGCAGGGTGTTGTTCGTGGACGGCAACGTGCATGCGCGCTCACGTGAAACCGACGCAGCACCAATGACCGGCTTCGTAGAACTATTGCTGGGACAAGAGACGCTTGAAAGCACTGTGCTCAGGCTAGGTGCGGGCGCACCTGATTTATTGAATGTTGGCAGGATAGGGCGTTTCACATCCGGCGAGATCACCCAGTCAGACGTGTGCGCTACCTTTGATATTTTCCGGGAACATTACGATTACATTATCGTGGACGCTCCTCCGGCGCTGGAGTCGTCGCTGACCATGCTGTGGGCGCAGTCCGCTGATGGCTGCCTGTTAGTGCTGGAATCCGGAAAAAGCCAGCGAGACGTAGCACAAGCCTCGGTAGCTCGCTTGCGACAGTCCGGAGCGCGAGTCCTTGGCGCGATGCTTAACAAGGTGTGAAAGTATAGCGTGGCGCCGCTACAGTACTGAGGTGGTTGCAGCTCGGCGCTGCGCTTCCTGACGCTGGGCAATATTGTAAAGCACAATGCCGCAGCCAATCAGAAACCACATGTTCTTGAATCCAATACGCATGAAATCGAAAGCTATCGCCCCGATGAGCAAGAAGGCGGTGAAGCTTATCAGAATCGCAATGCTCAGGTTCCAGCCAAATGCATCACCCTGGCGGCGGTACAAAGTTGCCGAGCGCCAGAACATGCGCAACAAGCAGTAGAAGAAAAATAACAAAAGCAACAACCCGACAATGCCTGTTTCAATCAGCACTTGAAGATAGGTGCTATGCACGGTTAACAACCCGGGATTCCATGGGTTGTAGTAGAAATCGAAAATGCCGCGATTATCGCCAAACCCAAAGCCTGTGAGCGGGTTTTCAACGAAGGCCCTGAGCGCTGCGTCCCAGAGCTTGAAACGCTCGCTGACACTGACGCTTTTAGTGGCCAGATAATTACTCGGATCGAAAATGCGGGTCACGCCTTCTGGCAGAAACGGGATGCTGGCAATTCCGGCAATGGTAAGCAGAACAACCCTGGGTGGCGTGATAACCACCAGCCGCGAGAGAAGCAGCATTGGCAAAATAACCATATAGGTCAACATGCCCGTACGGGATAGCGAGACAACGGCGCCCACCAGGCAACACGCGATTCCGGCCAACGCCAGCCCTTGCCACAGGCGATAACGGGCAAGCTTCAGCAACGCAAGCAGGATGGGGACAAGGAATGCGGTGCTGGCGCCAAGCACATTGGAATGAGCTGTTGTTCCGGTACTGCGTTTCACAGTGCCGACGCTGCCCGCCTCGATATTGCTTACCTCTATACCGGATACCGCCTCTCCCTCTTCAAGCCAACCCACGCGCTCGGCAATCTCCGCACCTGGCAGAAACCGCTGCACGCCGGCATAGGCGAATGTGCCAGCACTGACGGTACTGAAAGCGAGAAGGGCGATCAGTACCTGAGGCTTGGTGCGCAACAGGTTGAACGTAAGTACAAGAAACGCAATCGTCGTGCCCTGGATTACCAGTTCCTGAAGGCCACGCATGGTATCCAGAGCGTCCAGCAGTGTGAAAGCCCCCCAGAGCCAGTACAGCAGCAGGACGCCTACCTGCCAGTGCCAGAGAAACCGATACTTCTTCACCAACAGGTTGAGAACCCAGGCCATAAGCGTAACCAGGGCAAAGATCTTGGTGATCGAGATATCAACCATGGGCAGGATATTGCCCAGCTGACCCACCTCATCCAGCGGAATAGTGGCAACGGTGAGGTACAGCCCAAGGCGTGGGTTCCGCAAGATCGGAATGACGCCCACCAGGCCCACCAGAGCGGCCGCAAAAAAAAGCGGCTTATCGATGACGAACGCAAGTGAAGCCAGTAAGCCGGCTGCGAGCGCGACCAGAAACATGCGCAAAGCGTTACGATTCTCCAGTGCACGGTCCATACTACTGCGCCTGACTCCGATGAGAGAAAGCGATAGCCTGCAATTCCAGATAGACAAAATAACA
Source organism: Halioglobus sp. (assembly GCA_041396005.1). Taxonomy (GTDB): domain Bacteria; phylum Pseudomonadota; class Gammaproteobacteria; order Pseudomonadales; family Halieaceae; genus Marimicrobium. The sequence continues at coordinate 100,932 of JAWKZK010000002.1, read as the reverse complement.
AATGAGCACAGACGCGAATACCCGACCTATTACCGTTACCCAGGCTGCTCCCTCAGCCCCGTACTGGGGAATCACCGCAAGACTCAATACTATCGAGAACGCCAGCAGCAGGAAATTGATCAACGCGAGACGGTTCACCCGATTGCGGGCATACAGGATCAGGTAAAGCGGGTGAAACAGCAACGTGATGATCGCGCCAATGAACAGAATTCGAAACAAGTCAGCGGAACCTGTGTAAGCGGGGAAGAAAATGGAAAATAGCAGCCCGGAGAGCAGATACAGCGGCGCCAAAGACAGCGCGATCACCAGGCAGATCCCAAAAGTACGCTTGAGGTAGCCGGGGAAATCGCCATGATGCTGTATTTTCACGGCCTGCGGCAGCAAGGCGATAATAACCGAGTACGTCATCAGGTCGATAATGTAGGTAATGTTCCAGGCCGCCGCGTACTGCCCTATATCCGCAGCATCAACGTAGCGTGCCAATACCAGCATGTCTACGCGCGAGTACAGGCTGAAAAGAAACGAAGACGCAACAACCCACTTGCCAAAATGAAACAGCTGAGTCCAGTAAGTGCTGTCGAGGTGTTTCCCCTCGGGTTGCGCGGTGTGCCTTGTGACGCCCATGGCTAGCGACAGCAGGTAACCAATAAAAAACGCTGCGATCCACGCTGCCAGGACACCGTCTGGCGTAAACAGATCCAGCATCGCAATGACGCCCAGTACCAGCAGCTTGCCAACGTTGTTGCTCGCCCGGAGAACTGCGTACAAGCTGAAACGCTCCTCAGCCTGCACACGCGCGAGCATGTAGTTATAGAGGCTTGCTCCCAGCAACCCAAGGCTTACCCAGCGCAGTAGCGGTGCAATATCCGGATTACTGAAAACCAGGCCGGCAATTCCTGGCGCAAACAGAAACAGCAGCAGAGCTACCGCGCCGTTCACCAGAAGCTTGAGCTGTAGTGCGGCTCGATAATACGCTGCGGCACGTTGCGGATTGCTCTCGACATGCGGTGCAGCAAGGCGCACCATGCTCAGGTCTAGCCCGTTGCCACACACTTCCTGCAGTACGTTCAGGGTCGCTAGCGCGACCGAAACCAGACCAAATTCTGCTGGCGTCAGTCCGTTGGCGGATACAACGTTGGCGAAAAATCCCAGCGCGACATAGCTGCCGTTACCCAGTATGACTTTAACGACCTTGAGAAAGCCTCCCGTGTTGTTCTGATCACCGAACGCGACTGGAGGCGGGTGGGTCTTGGCGCTGTCGCTCATCGTTTCCTGGGCTTGGCCAGCCACTCATCCCACACCTGTAAGGCGGGACGCGGCTTCAGGTCACCATCAAAGAGACCGGTGTCCTTCCACGCGCGCATCAGCGGGTTGAACATCACCGCCCACTTCAGCACTCCCCACAGCTCGTCGTAGTCCGCGATAACAAACCACACCACAAACTCAGCGTCCAGCTCAGCCGCTTCACGCAACATACGCTGTGTATAGCGCTTCTGTGCATCAGCAGATCCGGGCATTTTTTTGCCAAACACTTTCATATCTTCAGCGATGTAGCCGTTCTCCGCGATTGCAAACGGCTTACCGGGCGCAATCTGTCGTGTCTGCTTCAGCCAGTCTTCGGGAATCTCGTCGACAGGAAAACCGTCCGCCTCATAGGCCATGTAAGGGTAGGTGCTAACAGCATAGAGGTCGGTGTACGGTAAAAGAGGTGTGACAAGCTCTCGTGTTTCCTGTAGTCGATCCGGCGCATGTAGATAAAAAGACAGTGCGACAGGAAGATTCGGGTACTTTTTCTTCAAGGCGGGATAGACAGCCGCTGCCAGTGTCTGGAACCGCTTGTAGGCGTCGGGGTTATTGGCTGCAAGAAGGTTGACTTCCACACCATACACGAAGTACTCGGGGTTGAATGTGTCGATCAGGCGCTCACAGTATTGGATATAGGCACGTATCACTTCCGGATCGTCCAGTCGCTTGTTCTGCCATCCATCGGGCCGCTTTACCTGCGCTTTCTCTTCCCAATAATCCGCAAGCCCCTTGCGCTCAAAATTGATCGGTGTAGTCGCCACATAAACCTTCGCGCCCGGCGAGAGCTGTTCCTTGCGGTGGGCAAGCTCGGACTCCACGTTGGGATGGTAGGGCCTGTTGCTCAGCGCCTCAGGCCAGGGCACTCCCTCGTCGAAGTGGTAGGCGAGAATGTCCGAGTGCGCATAGATCATGCTGTAGGTTTCAGAAATCCGATCCTCGATCCAGCTGAAATGGAACGGAGTAAAGCCCATCAGAAACGGGCGTGTGCTCTGCATCTCGAGGTCTTCGTTCCCGTTGCTGGCACTTGCGGTATGCGCGTATTGCATGAGCAAAGCCAGACCGAGAAATATCCAAACCCTGCGCAGCGGAGGAATGGCCAGGGCATTCCGAAAGGGATTCACTAACATGATGTGCCTCAAGCTGTCGATGGATGCGGCCCGAGCGCCGGAAGAGCCTACGGGCCGACGGGGCATAGCACCAGAAATTGATGATAACGTGATCGGCATGCTGATTCACCTCGGGTCCCTGCGCTCCCGACCGTAAATTGTCAGAATTGTGCGGCACAGCACAATGGCTCGGCGTCAGCGTTCTTTACGAATGATAGTCTTGAGCGACGAGTTATCTTTGGGCGCCGTACCAGCCGGATTGGCAAGTCGCTAGTGCCAAGGTCAAATAGTTTTGGTGGTACGTTTCTTGCTTGCGCATACTTCTATCAGCTCCCGGAGCAGCCAGACCTCATGAACGTTTCCCCAAGCAGCCTCCTTGGCACGATTCCCGCTCGTTGTGCTCGCGCAGCGCGCTGGAGCGGCGTCTTCGCTGCACTGTGCGTGCTCAGTTTTGGGGCGCCCGCGCAAACATCCCGGCCCTTCCTCATGGCGACCACGGCCGTACAGATGGTGCCGCTCACGCCGGTACCCTACAAAAACTCCCACGCGGGTTTCAGCTTCGCGGAAGTGGCAGCGGATGTTGATATGATCACGCTATGGCCCGAATACCTCGGCATCCCCTACGACATTTTCGCCCAGGGCGCGCATATCGACCCAGCCCATCCGTGGGCGGTGCAAATGCTGCAAATGGCTGCCGATGTCGCAGTCACCAATAAACCGGTACTGCTGGAACTGGGCTTTGTCCGTACCGGCATGGTGGCCTGGGCGTACGACGTGCAGGGCGAACTCGCAGTTATAGATGGCTGGGGGGGTGTATGCTACGACTTTACGACACCTGAAGCTGCCGTGGTTGCAGACGGTTTTGTCAATTACGCCGTCTGGATGGCGCAAACATTCCAGCCTGAATATCTGGTTAATTTTATTGAAGCGAATCTCTACTACCACGACTGTGGAGGCCAGAGCGCGTCCTGGGATGCGCTGGTCGCGATCCAGAAGCGCGCCTACGACGCAATAAAACTCGTGAACAGCGAGCTTCCCGTGTTTCCTTCAATCAAGCTGGAATCACTGTACGGCCATCAGCTGGATGGCTGGAGAGAACATGAGTATCAGGCGGTCGCCGCCATGAGCCGAGACCTGTTCGGGGTGTCTGTGTACCCGTTTGGCGTTTTCCTGCCAGATCAGGGCAGGTTGGCGAACCCGTATGATCTGCCCATGGACTACCTGGTGCGTGTCATGCTTCGCCACCCGCAGGAAAAACTCGCCATTGCCGAAACGGGCTGGAATAACGCGAGCATCAGCATCGGCGACAGCAATGAGTGTATACAGAACTTTCCCTACTCTGAGCAAAGCTGGGTGCGCGATTATCTGGGCTTCGTACTCGGGAGTGCACACTTTGGCCGATTCGAATTTGTAAACTGGTGGTCCATGCGCGACAGCATGAGTCACGTGTCGCAGGAGACCTGCTACGTTAGGGACGGGATTCCCTATGCAGCCTGTGGCAGCGACCCCTGGTGTATCGTCATGAACTACGTGAAGGATTTCACGTTCGAGGGAAGTTCGCCGCTCTTCTCGGAACTGGTGCAAAAAGCCTTCGGCTCCTTCGGCCTGAAAACCTATGAGGGCGTGGAGCGTACAGATATTATCGCGGACTGGCGCGCCCAGCGCGCGCTGCCCATCAGCGAGTAGCAACCGTAGCGCGTCATCCGACGCGCTATACAAACTGCGAGTTTCGCGATTATCCTCACAATTACTGCATCTGGCGTTGCATGCGACCGCCCGCAGTTCATAATCGTGATCCAGTCACTTGTTCGCAACCGGGGAGCAACATGAAAGCAGTGATTCTGGCCGGCGGTCTGGGTACGCGCCTCAGCGAAGAAACAGCCTTCAGGCCCAAACCAATGGTGGAAATCGGTGGCAAACCGATGCTTTGGCACATCATGAAGATTTATTCCCGTCACGGCATCAACGATTTCATTATCTGTTGCGGCTACATGGGCTATGTGATCAAGGAGTACTTTGCCAACTACTTTTTGCACACGTCCGACGTCACGTTTGACCTGCAGAATAATTCAATGCAGGTTCTCAATCGGCGCACTGAGCCCTGGCGCGTAACGCTGGTGGATACGGGTGACCACTCCATGACGGGCGGTCGCCTTTTGCGCGTCGCCGATCATGTGAGAAACGAGGATGCGTTTTGCTTCACCTACGGTGATGGCGTCAGCGATGTGGATATCACGGCGTCTATCGCCTATCACCGGAACCACGGCAAACTGGCCACACTCACCGCAGCCGCACCGCCAGGCAGGTTCGGCGCTCTGGGTATTCAGGGCGGGCGTATCACACAGTTCAACGAGAAACCCATGGGCGACGGCGCATTTATCAACGGCGGTTTTTTTGTGCTGTCGCCGGGCGTGCTGGATTACCTGAAGGATGATACCTCCGTGTGGGAACAGCAACCGCTGACGCAACTCGCCACCGATGGCCAGTTGATGGCCTTCGAGCACACCGGCTACTGGCAATGTATGGACACGCTGCGCGATAAAAACAAGCTGGAAGAACTTTGGACGCAGGGGAGGGCGCCGTGGAACACCTGGGACTAGACAAACATGATTGATGCGAATTTCTGGCGCGGAAAGCGGGTTTTCATCAGCGGCCATACGGGCTTTAAAGGTAGCTGGCTGTCGCTGTGGCTGACGAGCATGGGAGCCAGGGTTTTCGGCTACGCATTGGCGCCGCCAACAACACCGGCACTGTATACCGAAGCACGAGTCGGGGAACTGATTGAGAGCGAAATAGGCGATGTCTGTGACGCCGCGGCCTTGAGCAGCAGCATCCACGCTTTCCGGCCCGAGATCATCCTGCATATGGCCGCGCAGCCCCTGGTGCGTGCTTCCTACTCCAATCCGGTAGGCACTTACGCAACGAACGTGATGGGCACGGTACATCTGCTGGAAGCGGCGCGGCACACGCCGTGCATTCGGGCTATCGTGGTAGTGACTACAGACAAATGCTACGAGAACCAGGAATGGGAATGGGGGTATCGCGAGAGCGAGCCGATGGGAGGTCACGATCCCTATAGCAATAGCAAGGGTTGCGCCGAACTTGTGACGGACGCCTATCGCCGGTCGTTCTTTGCCGCTACGGACACCGCCGTTGGAAGCGCCCGCGCAGGCAACGTGATCGGCGGCGGCGACTGGGCAGACGATCGTCTTATCCCGGATATTCTCAAAGCTTTCTCCGTGGGCGAAACAGCCATCGTGCGCAATCCGAATGCCATACGCCCCTGGCAACATGTGCTCGAGCCGCTTTCCGGATACCTGCGGCTGGCCGAAGCACTTTATAAAACCGGTCAGGACGCCGCCCGACCCTGGAATTTCGGGCCGTTTGACGAAGGCGCACGCCCCGTGAGCTGGATCACTGAGCAAATGTCGGCCATGTGGGGGGAGGGCGCTCGTTGGGAAATTTTGAACGATAGCAAGCAACCGCACGAAGCCACCTACCTGAAGCTCGATATTTCCCGCGCGAGGGCGTTTCTGAACTGGAGCCCCACCTGGACCCTGCAACAAACGCTGCACCGCATTGTGCAGTGGCAACGGGGATGGCTGAACCACAGTGACACGCGACAGCTGTGTCTGGACGAGATCACGGCCTTCTGTGCGTCCCGGAAAGATGACTGAAACGGTACTCCTGACAGGCGCAACGGGATTTCTCGGCGGACACGTTCTCAATGCGCTGCTCGCGCGAGGGTATCGCGTCGCGGTGACTCAGCGCAGCAGCTCGGATACCAGCGGGATTCCCGAACACGTCCCGACATTTGATATTGAGCGCGAAGACCCCGGCAGCATTCTGCGGCGAGAGGACGTGCGCGCAGTGATCCATCTCGCTTGCAACCAGGGCCGCGGCGTGAGTGCCATCGAAACCCTGGTCGGCACCAACGTCTTGCTTGGCCTGCGCTTACTGGAGGCCGCCAGAAATGCACAGGTTAGACAATTCCTGAATGCAGATACCTTGCTTGAACCGGGTGTGAATGCGTACGCGCTGTCAAAAACGCAATTCAGGCAATGGCTGCCTTACTTTTCGGACACGCTGGCCATTGCCAATATGAGACTCGGCAACCTCTATGGCCCGGGCGAACCGGAGGCGGGTTTTCTTGCATGGCTGCTGCGAGAGTTCGGGCGTGACGCGCAGACGATTGAATTCACCGCCGGCGAGCAACGCCGGGATTTTGTGCACGTCAGCGACGTCAGTGAGGCAATCCTCACGATACTGGAGGCGCCGGCGGCAAACGGGCTGCAGGAATACGACGTAGGCAGCGGTGAAATGCTGAGCCTGCGCCAGTTCGTCGAAATGGCTCGGGCGGTTTATGCGGAAGAGGCTGGTGAGGTGAAATCGCGCCTGGTGTTCGGGGCGCTGCCCTACCGGACGGGTGAAGTGATGATGCCAACGTTTGACACCGCTGGCCTGTTCGATCTGGGCTGGAGACCATCGCTGACCACGCGCGAAGGTTTACGACGCACCATTCGTGCGCACTTGCGGGTCGACGGGTGAGCTTCGTCCCAATCCGGGCAGGCACGGGAAAACCGCAACGAACCCTGCCATTCTTCTGGACTTGCAGAACTTTCTACGCTACAACAAGCAGTTAGGGCTGGTAGTTACAGCCACTTCGGGATGCCCGCGGTGGCCGAAACAGGGATGTGATCCTTGTACCATGCCATCGTAAAGACAGTGGCGTTTGCGAGAGCGCCATTTGCGCAGGATGCTGCACATCGGCCGGGGGTTCCGCTTGGGATGAAGGTATCGTTGGGAATGGTTCTGTCGGCCCTGCTGGCGCTGACAGCCTGTGGCGGGGGCGGCTCGTCCGACGTCAGTGAGCGTCTTACGCTGACCAATAGCCCCACACCTCAAGAGCCCACAGCACCGCCTCCACCTCCACCCGACCCAGGCCCGCAACCCGGCGATGACTTCCGGGTTTTCCGCCTCGGCGCCTCGGCCGTACAAATGCTGCCTCTTGCCAACAGGCCACTGCGAAACGGGCACGCCGGCTTTCCCATTGCTTCCCTGAGGAATGACCTGGATGTTTTCAAACTGGTCGCGGATTACATCGGAATACCTTACGACCTGTTTGCCGAAAACTCCGAGCCTCCGGAGGACCATCCCTGGACGATCGCCGCCCGCCAGCTCATTGCGGATGCGCTGGAGATAGAACTGCCACTGATTCTGCAGTTGGGTCTTGCGCGCCGGAGCATGGTAGGTAGCGCGATTCTTGATGAAGACGGTGAACTGGTGGTGGATCTTACCTGGGCGCCGCCGTGCTTTGATTTCAGCGCAGCCGAAGCGGCGCCCGTGGGCGATGCTTACGTAAACTATGCCGCATGGCTGGCAAGGGAATTGCAACCTGCCTATGTCGTGAGCTTCTCCGAGGCAAACCTCTACTACAGGGAGTGTGGCGGTGCGACGGCCGCCTGGGATGAACTGGTGGAGATACAACGCAGAGCCTACGAGGCAATCAAGCGGGCTGTCCCTGGCGCCAGTGTGTTTGCATCGTTTAATCTGGAAGCCCTGTATGGCGACACGCTGGACGGTTGGGACGAGGATCAGTACCAGGCTCTCTCGAAAATGTCCTACGACACCTTTTCCATGGCAAGCTATCCCTTCGGTATCACCAGGGAAGGGGGTGTGTTTGTAACGCCCTACGATTTGCCGCCAGACTATCTATCACGCGTGCTCACGCACCACCCGGAAGAGAAACGCCTATCCATCGCGGAAACGGGATGGAACAACGTGAGCATCGCCGTGGGTGATACCGACAGCTGTTTTGAGAATTTCCCGTACTCGGAGCCCAGGTTCGCGGCGGACTACTTTGAATTTGTCGTAAACACGGCGCACCGCCAGGAGTTTGATTTTTTGAGCTGGTTTTCCTTTCGGGATGCTCTGCCGGCAAACGTGCTGGGCACCTGCTACGTGCGCACCGATAGCACCGACCCCGACAACGACGCCTGCCTGCAGGAGTTCTGGTGCCAGGCAATCAATCAGGCCAAGAACACGGTACTGATTCCCGGTGCGACAGCGCTGTTTTCCGAGGTCGTTCAAAAGGCATTTGGCGCCATGGGCCTGCAGGAGTACGATGGGACTTCCCGCGGTCTGTTGCTGGACCGGTGGCGCGAGGTGCTCGCGCTGCCGCTGCAGCATGAGCTGGCACCTGCTCCCGATGCGGACGGGCAGGAAGAATCGTAAGCAAACAGTTTGCTCCCCAGGCCCGGCCGTTTGCTTCGCTGTAACAGGGTTAGCCAAATGCCTTATCCGAAACTCCCGCGCATTCTCATTCTGTCGCTTTGCGTATTGCTGTTTGCCTGCGACAGCGGTTCAGAGGGCGATAACAAACAGGGCCCGTCGGGGCCCTCAGGCCCAACGCGCAGCTATCTCATGGGTTTTACCCCCTGGCCGTTCGATTCCACGCTCAGCGCGCTGAACACCACATACTCCCTCATTCAGGAAAACGGCGATCTCGTGGCGCATCACCTGAAGCAGGGCATACCCTGGCAGGAAGCCCTTACGGGTGCGGCGTATCCCGCGCACCTGACGCGGGAGATAGAGGGGCGCCTGTCGCAGACACTGAACGATAAGCAGGTATATCTCGCCATAGATTCGCTGAGCACACTGCGCGACACTCTGGCCGGAAACTGGGGCGAAGACGGACAGGAGCCACGCAGCGCCCCATGGGACGCGCGCACGTTTTCCGACCCTGACGTGATTGCTGCCTTCACCAATTTTTCACTGGATATGATAGGGCGCTTCGATCCCGTCTACTTTAATTATGCAACCGAGGCCACCGAGCTACTGCTGACTGATCCCCAGGCGTTCGACGATTTCGTGGTGTTCGCACGTGAAGTGTATCGCAATATCAAACGCGAACATCCCGATCTGCCACTGATGGTATCGGTAGCTTTGAAAAGCCCCGGTTCGCCCGCCACAGGAGGCTTTGTTGACCAATTTCCACGTATAGCGGATTACGTCGATATCGTGGGTATCAGCGTATATCCCTACGCATTCTTTGATACCAAAGACGGGGCGTCACCCGGAGCACTCCCGGACAACTGGTTGCGCCAGATTCAGAGCATAGCCCCGAACAAGCCCGTGGCGATCACAGAAACGGGCTGGATCGGCGAAGATCTCGAGATTCCGCGCTTCAACTTGAGCGTCAACAGTAACGAACAGACACAGCGTAACTACGTGCTCAAAATGCTCGATGGCGCGCAGGCGCTGGACGCACGGTTCGTCGTCTGGTTTACCGCTGTGGACTTTGACGCGCTATGGCGCAGTGCGCTGGGGCAAGACGACCTGTCACTGATCTGGCGAGATGCAGGACTGTACGATGAGAACCTCCGCGGCAGGAATGCCCTTGACGTGTGGCAGGACAGGTTGCGCAGACGCTACGAACCCGGCGACTGACAGCGCGCAGAGGGTTCCCGGCCGGCCAGCAGCGGAGGCCCGTTGCGGCTCAGACCTGGTTTATTCTGGCGCCAGGCCGGCTGCGAACGCTGCGCGGCTTACACAGCGCCGCATCGCGATATGCGCATAATATATATTATGTTAAATAAAGGATCTCCCTGAATATCCCCTCGACCCTGGATGCGCCCGGTGCCCCTCTCAAGATAGCCTGCCAGCGTCATCATCGAGCCCTCGCAACAGAAGGCTCACCAGTTCGCTCTGTCGATGCGTGTCGGTTTTGAACAGGACCCGCTTGATCAGCGTGCGCGTGGTTGCCAGCGAGTGGGCCTGCGCCGACGCAATTTCTTCCGGCGACTTGCCCGCTGCGAGCTGCGTGGCCACCTGTGCTTCGGTTTGTGTCAGCCCGTACATCTGCATCACCGAATTTACCTCAAGCCGGTGACCCCGGTGCGCATCATGGATGAAGACCAGGGCTGCCGGCATGGCTGCCACGTACAGCTGCTGAGGATGTCGCAAAGGCATGATCTCCACCTGATACGGGCGTTTTCCCGATCGACGCGGTATCGGGACGTTCTCGCGCGAGGAGAACGTATGAACGGCCGTGTAGGCGGCAATCGCCCTGTTGATTGCCGTGCGCAGGGCCTGCCGGGCGCCTGAATTAGCGGCATGCAGGCGTCCCCGAACGATCGACAAGCCGTCTTCCGCCCGCGTTATTGCTTCCGCTGCCGGATTTGCCCGAACGATCTTAGCCTGTCTGTCGATAACCACGGCGCCGTAATTCAGCTGGTTCAGGAGCTCCCAACCGATATCACGATCAATACTGAGCTGCCCTATACGCTGCTTGATACCCAGAAACGTCTGCATATGGGGAATGATGAGACTGAACAGCGTCTTCTCCTCGGTGGTGAACGGGCCCGCCAGCCTGCCCTTCGATGTACTTGCGATCACCGATACATCCGAATTGTGTAACACGTACATCCCACTGACATGCTCAAAATCGTAGTGCCGCATGAACTCGTTGTAGTACAGGGTTGCTTTCAGATGTCGTCGCGAGATCACGTCGCTATCGACAAAGGTGGAGCCTTCGGTCGCCGTGTCAGCAACCAGATTGACAAAGGGGTTGTGCGCGAGAAACGTGGCGTTCAGCTCGGTAACGATATCCAGTGGCAGGCCGAATGCGGCATTCTCCTGCCATTGGCAGCGGTTGGCGGCCTGGCGATCGACGATCTCGAGTCCCGCGAAGTGGCTGTTTGACGCCACGGCGAGCGTTTTGATGAATTCACTGAATGCGCTGTCTACTACGGCAGATTCATAGAGCAGGTTGAGGAGCTTTTGCAGCGCGGTTTCGAGTGTTTGTCCATTTGCCAGCACGCCTGGCCCTCCGTGCCATCGGGAATCTGGTCTCAATTCAAACTGTTACCTTGTTTTTTTATTGCATCAGGGCAGTCAGTGTCAATTCTGGAACCCTCAACGTGCGGCAGGTTCGCAGCTAGGATTCGCGAAGCTGCCTCCGGTTATCGTCTGCCCTCACGGGATGTTCTTTTTAAAAAAATTCCGAGTATCCTCACGTTAGTAAATATTTTCTTTATATTGCATAAGGTTACGTAGCATGCGTATGGCCTCAAACGCGAGTTGTGTGATCCTAAGGCTGACTTTAGGGTGACCGCCGATGAGTGACAGTATTTCCATGACCGCAACGCGTAGACAACCGAAGCAGGCCCGGTCGCGCATGCTGGTGGCCTCTATCCGCGAAGCCTGCCGGCGAATTCTCGAGGAAGACGTGCCCGACCAAGTGCTGACGGTCAGCCGCATTGCCGAGGTGGCCGGCGTCACCATAGGGTCTTTCTACCAGTATTATGCAAACAAGGAGGCACTCCTACTCGACATGCTGCTGGAAAGCGCGCCGGGCGAAGCGGAAATGATTGTTGAGGAAAGTCGTTTCCTCAGTGAACTGCGCTGGCAATCGATAGAACAGACCCTGCGCGGCCTGGTGACAGTAACCTGTGCGCGCCATGAGCGCCTGCTTGCATTGCATGGCGATATCTACCGACGGTTTCACCGCGAAGCTGATCTAGACTCCCTGATCCTGACGAGTGTCAAACGCTATGCCAGCGCCGAATCGCTGGAAATGTGGCTGCAGGAACTTCTGCGGCACCACAGGCCACAGCTCGACAATGCGGCGGTTACCCTCTGTGCCTTTTTACTCGCCAGCACGCTCAACGAGTGCTGCGCGCGTGCCGTTGAGCATCATCCCGACTGGCTTCAGTCAGAGGGTTTCCGTAGCGAGCTGCAGCGGGTGCTCATCACCATTGCTACCGGCGAGTCGCAATCGCCATCCACTCCCACTTGAACCATGAGGTGAATCTGCCATGTCCGCCAACCCGAACGATGCCACGCTAAACTGGCAAGCTCTTTCGCCTTACGTCAGTCAACCGGGGCGCTACCCTATTCTGCCCAAGTTGAACCCGAGACAGGAGTTGGCACTGCTGTGCCGGGTGCTGTTCAAGGAGGGCTATAACGATCACATTGCCGGCCATATTACCGTGCGACAGGATGACGGCACATTGCTGGTGAATCCCTGGGAACTGGCCTGGGATGAAGTCTGCGCCTCCGATATCCTGACCATCGATGCGCAGGGGAATATTCTCGACGGACGTTGGAATGTCACGCCCGCCATCAACGTGCACCGCGACATGCATGCGCTGCGCGAAGACGTTCGTGTCGTCATTCACAATCACTCCGAATGGGGTTCCGTATGGGCCGCCTGCGGACGTGTGCCACCCATTTACGACCAGACCTCGGCCCTGGTAGACACTGACCCGGTGCTCTATGACGAATACCGCGGCACCGTCGACGGTGAGGAGGAAGGCAAGGCGGCGGTTGCCGCACTGGGGGAGCACAAATGGGCGCTGCTGGCCAACCATGGCGTGTTTCTGGTGGCCCGCGACCTGCGCCAGGCTCACTTGCGGGCGATTACCCTGGAATGGCGCTGCCGGCTTGCATGGCGCGCAGAGATGCTTGGCGGCGGTCGACCGCTTGACGCAGACGTGGCAACTCAAATGGGACAAATGACGGATGGCAACGGCTTTCCCTTTCTCTGGGAAGCCATGGCGCGGCGCGAACTGCGTCTCGATCCCGACGTGCTGGAATGATAGCCGCCTGAGCTTGCCGTTCGCGGCATCAAGCCGATAAACGGCCCCCAACCAATGGCTTAAAAATCCACCTGGAGAAAACGTTACATGAGCCTGAACGTAAAACCTCTGCAGAACATCGGTGCCGAAGTCTGTGGGTTTGACATATCCCAGCCCGTCGGGGAGGACGTGCAATCAGAACTGCGCTCGCTGTGGTACGAGCACGGTATGTTGCTGTTCCGCGATCAACCCATCACCCCCGAAAACCAGATCAGCTTCAGCCGCATCTTCGGTCCGCTCGCCATGCATCCACTCAAGGTGACCCGTTCAGAACAATATCCGGAACTGTTTGTACTGACCAATGGCGACGACAAAGACAAGGCGATGACGGCCTCCTATCACGGCAAAGACGTGGTCGGCCGCCTGGATTGGCACATCGACCTGCACTACACCGGCTGCCCCAATCACGGTGCCGTCCTCACGGCGGTGGAAGTGGCTGCGGAAGATGGCCAGACGGGCTTTGGCGATCTCGCGAAGGCATACGACGCGCTGGACGAGGAAACCCGACACCTGCTGGAGAAACTGGAAGTGGCCTACGCATTCAGCATGCAGCGAAAGCACATGCGTTTCGTGGACCTCGACGGGTACCAGCCCGGGCCGCACAGCCCGCGCAAGCCGGCTGACGTCAATTACCCGGATTTTCCGGATGCGGTGTATCCGGCGGTTGTCACCCATCCGGTCAGCGGCCGCAAGGTACTGGAAGTGGTAGAACAGTTTCTTGACCGCGTAGTCGCACCGCAACGGGCGGGCCTCTCCAATGATGAATCCATCGAATTACTGGAGCGTCTGGTGGCCCACGGCAAACGACCAGAGTTCACCTATTTCCATCAGTGGCGCCCAGGCGATATGGTGCTCTGGGATAACTGGCGTGTAATGCATTGCACAACCGGAACCCGACCGGGTGTGCGCCGCGTGATCAATCGCACCACCATTGAAGGAAATACCCGACTGGGGCGCCCGCTGAACGAGTGATGCAATCGCGCATTGCTCGCCATAGCTTGAGACCTCACCGCTACGCGCACTCCACGCATGCAGATAGCGCGTAGAGACAAACCAACTGCTATGATGGCCGGAAATAGACTGTGGTCTCCACCAACACTGAGCGAATTCCGGCCGCCGATCAATGACGCGACACATGGCAACTGAGCGCCCCGAGCAAGGCGGGCTCGGTGGATAGACACAGCAAACGCGCCCTGGTGCTGTCCGGCGGCGGCGCGCGCGCGGCCTATCAGGTAGGCGCGCTAAAAGCGCTTGCACAACTCCTGCCCGCAGGCCAAGCGAACCCGTTCCCCATCATCTGTGGCACGTCGGCCGGCGCCGTGAACGCCGCCGTGCTGGCGGCCCACCCGGGTTCCTTCCATGACGCGGTTGCAGACCTCGAGCGGCTCTGGCGAGGCCTGGTGCCGGCCGACATCTACAAACACGGCTGGCTGGAAGTCAGCCGCTCCGGCCTGCGCATTGTCGGCTCACTGCTGAATCGCGGCGTGGCACCGGGTCGCCCGCTGTCCCTGCTGGATAACAGCCCCCTCCGCCGCCTGATTGAAAACAATATCCGTTTTCAGCAGATCGATACGAACCTGCGCCGGGGCAGCCTGGATGCCATTTGTGTCACGGCCATGAGTTACAGCTCCGGTGAATCGGTGTGTTTCTTCCAGGCGTCGCCCGAGATGCAGGCCTGGCGACGCCCGCGCCGGGTGGGCCGCAAGACGCTGCTCAACAGCGATCACATTCTCGCGTCATCGGCCATCCCTACCCTCTTCCCCGCCACCAAGCTGGAACACGATTATTTCGGTGACGGTGCGTTGCGCCAGCTGTCGCCGTTGAGCCCGGCCATTCACCTGGGCGCGCGGCAGCTGTTCATTATCGGTGTGAGCGACAACCGCGCGAGAAAGGCGCGCGCCCGGCGACAGCGCCCTGAACCCAGGCAGTCTCCCTCCATTGCGCAAATCGTCGGGCATCTATTGAATTCGGCCTTCGTGGACAGCCTTGAAGAAGACATCGAGCGGCTGGAGCGCACCAACCGGCTGCTCGAGGTGCTTCCACCCGAATCCTTGAACCCGCAAGACAATACGCTGCGGCCGATCGATAACGTGGTGGTGTCGCCGAGCGAGCCGCTGGATGAAATTTCCGCCAGCCACATCGGCGACCTGCCGCCAAGCGTGCGGGCGCTGCTGGGCTCTACCGGGGCCACCACGGGCGGCGGTGCCACCTCGGCGAGCTACTTGCTGTTCACGCCGCAATTTATCGGCGACCTGATCGCTCTCGGACAGCGCGATACGCTGTGGAGTGCCGATCACGTGAGGCGGCTGTTCTCCATCGACGCCTGACTCACACCGAACAGGTTTCGGTAGGCAATGCCATACGCCAGTATGCACAGCGGCAGTACCCAGATGAGGCCGATGCCGAGTGTCAGCAGTCCGGCAATCAACAGCGCGGTGCAGGCCAGTGACAAACCCAGAAAGCGGAACCAGCGTTTGCTCACGGCCTTGCGCGACGTCTCCAGTGCCTGCCATGGGGAGAGACCCTTCTCCAGCGCCAACGGCATCGCGAAGGAGTAGGCGATGAGAAGGTAAATACCGGGCAACACCAGAAGCAACAGGCCGATCAGCACCGCCAGCACCATCAGCACCTGCGTGAGCACGGCAGTCACCAGGCGCGGCAGGAAGCGGAACAGGTCCTGCACGCCGCCCTCTTCTCCCAGCGACAGTTTTGCGCCCAGCACGATGACGCCTGAGGTCATGACGCCATTGAAACCGTTGGCGGCAATGGCGACGCACAGACTGGCGACAAGCCCGAACAGCGCGAGCCCGCCACGGCCATCGCCGAAGACCGCGTTCACCAGCCCATCGAGTGCGGAAAAGGCAAGGCTCACGAGCAGGAACACCAGCACCACCACGTTCAGCAACCACTTGTTGCCCTTGCTTACCGCCCAGGCTTCAGCAAACGTTTCCGACAGGGAAAAGTGATAGTCGTCGGCATCGCTCCGCTCGGTAGCGTCATGGCCGCCGCTGTCCTGCGGGCCGCCTCCCGTGCCGCCCCCCGCGCTCGTCTCGTTCATCGTGCTATGCTCCTGTGGAGTTATTATCAAACGATACCGAGCCCATGCCAGACAGTCCTGACGACCCGCTGATTTCAGTCATCTTACCAGTGTTCAATGAGCAGGCAACCGTGCCCAGGTTGCTGCAACTGCTGGGTGAATCGTTAGCGCGCTGCGGCCTGCGCAGCGAAATCATCGTGATCGACGACGGTTCCACCGACGCCACCTGGGCGCTGCTCTTCGCCGCCACACCGCCGCCGAACGCCGTGTTGAAACTGATCCGTTTCACGCGCAACTTCGGTAAAGAGGCGGCCATCATGGCAGGCATCGAGGAATGCACGGGCAACGCCGCGGTAGTGCTGGACGCCGACCTGCAACACCCCCCGGATATGTTGCAGCAAATGATTGCGCTGTGGCGTGGCGGCGAGGTGGACGTCATCGATGCTGTAAAAACCGACGACCGCAACGCCCCGAACATGGACAGGCTGACCTCGGCGTGGTTCAACGGTGTCTTCCGTCGCTTCACCGGCTACGAGCTGCGTGGAGCCTCCGACTACAAGCTTCTGGATCGCAAGGTCATCGACGCGCTGAAAGCGATGCGCGACTACAACCTGTTCTTCCGCGGCACCACCGCCTGGCTGGGGTTTCGGCACAGGGAACTGGGTTTCCCGCTCGGCCCTCGCGCCGCCGGTGGCAGCAAGTGGAACCTGTTGTCGCGGCTACAACTGGCGATTACCGCGATCACCTCGTTCACGTCCCTGCCCTTGCACCTGATGACGATGGTGGGGCTGGTGTCGGCGGGATTTGCGCTGCTGCACGCCACCCACACGCTCTACAACAAGTTCAGCGGTCAGGCGGTGGAGGGGTTTACCACGGTCATTCTGTTGCTGCTGATTTTCGGCAGCACCATCACCCTGGGCCTTGGGATTATCGGCGCCTACCTCTCCAAGATTCATGATGAGGTGCGCGGCCGCCCCCGTTACCTGATTGCAAACAGTATTACCAGAAAGCCCGGAGACCCGCCACCGGAGGCTGGGCGCTGAGCGCGCTCAGGCTTGCGGCCAGAGGGAGATAATCTGGCCGACGGCGGGGTGGGTGTTGCCGCCGAGCACGGCCTGGTAGACCCGCGCCGCAGCCTCTGGCCCGTAGCTGCGCTGCACCTGCAGCCAGCGGTCGCTGTCGGACCGGAACGCCAGATAATCCGTACCGAGTTGTCTCATCAGCGTGGCCGCGCCCAGCTCCGCACTGCGTGTCTGTATGTGACCCGGCGCGAAGAAGAATTCAGGCACCGCTCCCGGCAGCCCCTCGACGCTGCCGGCTTCCTCGTAGTGAGTGGCTCCCACGCGACAGGAGTAACGCAACTGGTCGCGATAATGGTGATGCAACTCGCCCAGTACGCGGGCGCTGCCGGCCATGTCTACCACCACCGCCGCAGCACCCGCATCCAGGCTGGCGATGGCATCGTAGGTCACCAGCGTATCGTAGAGTCCCAGCGAGCGGCAGAATTCAAGGTTGGCAGCTGACGTGAGACCGATCGCGGCCAGCTTGCCGCGGGTTTTCAGGCGGTGCGCCAGGGCGATACTCGTTTTGCTGGAGGCGCTGGTCACCAGGCACGCCGTGGCGCCGAAGCCTGCCCGCTCGTTGATAAAATCTTCTACCAGCCAGGAGGTCATGAACAGGCCGCGCAGCAGGCTGTCGTGATCTTCTCGCAGCGGATCATAGACCGGGTTTGCGGCTGCACGATCAAAGCGTGCATACACCGGCGCGTACTCGGCGCGATGCGGCGACACGTCGTGGAGATGATCTTCCGTCACCTTGCCGGCCTGGATCGTGAGGTGCGTGGAGAACGGGAAGAATCCCCATACCCGCTCGCCCTCCTCCACCGCGCCATGCGCAGAAGCCACCACGTCCGCCCATCCCATCGCCGGTATCCGCCCCCACCCGGGCGCCGCAGGGAAAAAGCCCCAGTAACCGAGCATGTCGCCGGCGCTCGCATAGGAGATGTTATTGGCCGTCAAAGCCAGGCGATCCACGCGCAACAGGACCTCGCCCTCGGCCAGCGCGGCGGGCAACGGCTCCTCGATCAGTCGTGTCTGCTGCCAGTCCGAGCGATTGACTTCCAGTGTGTGTCGTGTGGCCATCTCTCTGTCTCCCAGGGTGGTTTGCTCCGGGCGGATGCACGACCGGTCTGCGCGCCCTCGCCGGTCGCCCTCGCCGGCGTTTCGTACTCTGTATCAGGCAGTGTAACGTGACGCCTGTTCGGCAATGGTCTGGCGAAACTGGCGCATGGTGCTCTCGATGATATCCGCCACGGTTTCCACGCTGTCGATACGCCCGCACACCTCGCCCGCGAGCGGTATCGCCGCCTCCATATCACCCCCGAAATAGAGATCCAGCACGTTCGCCATATGCTCCATCACATTGAAGCTGCCCAGCGGTTGCAATGCCGCCGTGCGCTCGGTGCGCAGCGCCCGCAGTGCGGGCCTCGATGCCTGATTCAGGAACACCGTATCCGTTGCCAGCGCGTCCACCACCGCCTGCTTCCAGTGACTGTGCACGGGCGATTCCGCGGAGCTCAACATGCGCGTGCCCATCTGCACGCCCTCGGCGCCCAGCGCGAACGCCGCCGCCATGGAGACACCGTCGGAGATACCCCCTGCGGCGATAATGGGCACATCGACCCGCGAGCGGATTAACGGCAGCAGCACCATGGTAGAAACCGGGCTGGGGTTCTTGAAACCGCCACCTTCCCCGCCTTCCACCACCAGCCCGTCTACGCCGGCGTCGATGGCTTTCATCGCGAGTTCGAGTGTGGGCACCACATGGAATACGGTGATGCCGGCCTGCTGGAAGGCTTGCGTGCACACGCTGGGGCTGCCCGACGACGTGGTCACGAAGCGAATGCCCTGCTTGATAACGAAATCGATGATATCGGTGCCCTTCACGAACGACAGGGCGACATTCATGCCGAAAGGCTTGTCGGTGAGTTCCCGCATCCTGGCGACTTCCGCCTTGATGTTATCGAGTTCACCGGAGGAGGTTTCGATGATGCCCAGGCCCCCGGCGTTGCTCACCGCCGAGGCCAGCTGCGCGCGCGCTATCCAGCCCATGGGCGCCTGTACAATGGGGTAGGCAGTACCCGTGATGTCGGTAATGCGGTTGTGAACGGGCGGCTGGCTCATAGTGTCTCCCTTCTCTGGCATTAAAACCCTCCGTGCGGCAGGGCGTCGATGACCAGGGTAGGATGCCCCGGTCGTGTGATCGGCTTTGTGGCATAATATATGTCATTAGCTTCGCCGCCGCCAACTCCCGAAGCCCGAAACGCCGCCTTGGGCCCCGCAGCGCGACGACGACCAGGATGGCAAGCGTCAGTGCCCATCCACAGCCTCGGCGATAACGCGACCGCCTACCCAAACACTTTCCGCCTCGACGCGGCTGTAAAGCTGGCCGCCGCGCGGCGACCGCTGCGCTGCCGACAGACGCTGGATGCCGTCTTGCGAGGCCCAGTAGTCCGCCAGTATCCGCAGCGCGGAACCGGTTGCCGAATCCTCTGCTGTGGCGTACTGCGGCGCAAAATAGCGCAGCTGCACCGCGCCAGGTGCTTTCGCGGTACTGCGACAGGTCGCAATCACTGCCCTTTGCGTGTGTTTGGCGAGCGTCGTGTCGGGAAGCGCGAGCGAGCGCAGAGGAAAATCGTCAGCAAAACGCACTATCAGGTACCCGTCGTGCCCACCGGTGATGGCTGCCGCCTCGGGCATGCTCCCCAGAACGGAGAACGCCCAAGGGGGCACCGCGCAGGGCGAGCAGGTCACGCGGGGAAATGCCAGCCAGGTAAGCGTTGTGTCCTGGCGACAGCGCACGCTGGTGCCCGCCATTGTCAGGCGGCCCTCACCGCCCCACTGCGCCAGCCACAGCGCGGCGCAACACAGCAGCCCGTGCCCGCAACACTGGATGTCACGCCCCTGGTCAGTAAAGCATCGCACGCCGGCGAGGCGATCCGCCAGCGGCCAGGTACTGCACTGAGTCGTGTCCGCCGGGCCGGGCGGTGACGCAGGCGGCCCTTCCACTCGACTAACGATGCAGGGGTTGCCCAACGCTGTGGTCGGTAAACCGGCTTCAGCCCCCACGAAAGCGCGCAGGCGCCGCTGCGCGCCGGCCTCCCATCGCTGGCGCGAACCCGTGCCGCCCTGCCCCGGGGCCCCGCTCACCGCACCGCTTCCGGCAGGCCCGAGGCACGCAAGTGCGCGGGCACGAGAACGCGTTCAGTCAGTTCGAACAGCAATTCCACCGCGATGGCCAGGCAGGCAGCAGGGATGGCGCCCTCCAGGATCAGTCGATGATCGTTCAGCGTTAAGCCGGTAATGATCGGCTCACCCAGCCCGCCCGCACCGACAAAGGCGGCTAGCGTGGCGGTGCCGATGCTGATCACGGCCGCTGTCTTGATGCCGGCCAGGATGGTGGGCGCGGCCAGGGGCAGCTCGATACGCAACAATTGCTGCCTGCGAGTGAGGCCCATTCCCGCGGCCACCTGCTTGAGCAGGGGATCAACGACAAACAAACCGGTCAGCGTGTTGCGCACGATTGGCAGCAGGGAGTACAGAAACAGCGCGATGATCGCGGGCCCCTGCCCCAGGCCAACCACGGGAATCAGTAATGCCAGCAATGCCAGCGCCGGTATCGTTTGCAATAGCCCTGTGGCATAGAGAAAGCCCCGGGCAACCGACGGTTTCGGCGCCAACGCAAGCGCAAGGGGAACGGCCACCAGGCAGGCCAACAGCAGCGCCACCGCGGTCAGTTTCAGATGCACCAACGTGTAGCCCAGCACCCGCTCCGCGACGCCCGGCAGCACGACACGACCGCTCTTGCTCTCTGTGAGCCCGGTGGACAGCAGGAAATCCGCGGCGACCATCGCCGGTGCTTCGCCGCCGTCGGCCACTCGACGATTCATCCGGCGCATACTGCCGGCGTCGATACGACCGTCGAGTTCGGCCAGTATCTCGCGGGCATGCGCCGGCAGATCCGCGCGTATCAGCAGCGCGGCGCTGTAATCGGGAAAGAACCCCTGATCGTCACGCAGTAGCGTCAGCGCGTGCGAGTCCAGTTCGCCGTCGGTGGTATAGGCGTCGGTACCGTCGATAGCACCACTGGCCACTGCACCGTACGCCAGCGCATGTTCTATGCCGCCGGGTCGCTGCGGGAGATTATAGTGGGCCTGTAGCGCCGGCCAGCCGTCGCCACGGCTGAGAAATTCGTGCGAGAAGCTGAGCCTGAGCTGCGGATGTGCGGCGAGGTCGCCGATGCTGAGGATATTGAGGGCAGCGGCTCGTTGTGCATCCAGCGCAATGGCGTAGCTGTTATTGAAGCCGAGCATCACGGCCAGCGCCAGCCCCTGGTCCGCCAGCGCAGCATGCAGTTCAGGCAAGTCGGCCCCGGGCGTATGCAGCACGGTTTCGGTGAGGGTGCCGGTATACTCGGGATAGACGTCAACAGAGCCCTGACGCAGGGCCTCGTAGGCGATGAGTGTTCCCCCAAGGCCCACCCTGCGCTCAACGGGAACACCGCGGCTTTCAAGGAGTTGGGCCGCGACCTCGGCGATGACATAGCTTTCGATGAAGGTCTTCGAGCCTATGCGCACCGGCTTCTCTGCATCCGCGGACACAGCCAGCGTGCACAGGCTGATCGCCAGTAACCCAAGGCAACAGAGAGTGGCCTGCCAGTTACCAGGCAATGCGCGCGTCATGCCGGCGCACCGCTGAGCATTGAAAGCAGCAGTCGCTCGGGCTGGTCGGCCCCGGCGCCCGCGAGCAGCTGCTCACTCTCGCAGTGCCTTAAGATGCGCCCCTGATCCATGACCACAATGTTCTGTGCAAGCCGCAGGGCCTCGCGCATGTCGTGGGTGACCAGTATCACCGTGGTCGGTTCACGCGCATGCAACAGGAGCAACTGCTCATGGATGTCGAGCCGGGTGACCGGGTCGACAGCGGCGAAGGGCTCATCCAGCAGGAGAATTCGCGGTCGCAGCATCATTGCCCGGCAGAGCCCGACCCGTTGCTGTTGTCCGCCGCTGAGCTGCTGGGGTAGCGATCAATGCTCGCTGAATCCAGGTGTGTCAGTTCGATGAGTTCGGCCAGGCGCGCTTCAATGGCGGGCGCCGCCCAGCCCTCAAGTCGCGCCAGCAGCGTGATGTTCTCACGCGCGCTAAGGTGTGGGAACAGGCCGATGCCCTGCACGGCGTAACCCAGCCGCCGCCGCAGTGCCGGCAAGGCAGAGTAATCCAGCGGCTCCCCAAACAGCGAAACGCTTCCGGCATCCGGTCGTTCGAGGCCGTTGCAGAGCTTGAGCAAGGTGGATTTCCCGCAGCCGCTGCGTCCGATCACCGCAGTGACCACGCCCTGGGAAAATTGCAGGCTAACCGCGTCCAGCGCCGCGACCGCACCGTATGTCCGCGTGACCGACCGCAGCGATAACGCGACAGGGGGCGGGTTTGTCCTCAGGACGCCACCCCGGGTGCAGGCCCCGCCCGCAGGTAATGCACGCTGAACAGTTTGTCATTGTCCAGCCAGGTCCGTTCAAGCGTCAACCCGGCTGCAGACGCGAGTTCGGAAAAGCCATCGACGGTATATTTATAAGAGTTTTCCGTATGAATGGTTTCACCCTCGGCAAAGTCGATGCGTTCACCCGCCAGCGTCACCGCCTGGTCACGCTCGCTCACCAGGTGCATCTCGATACGCTTGCGCTCACCGTTGTAGAACGCGCGGTGCTGAAACTGTGTCTGGTCGAAATCGGCAGACATCAGCGTGTTCAGCCGATCCAGCACGTTCAGGTTGAACGCGGCAGTGACACCCTCGGCATCGTTATACGCAGCGTTCAAGCGGCCGGAGGATTTGTGCAGATCCACACCCACCAGTGCACCACCGCCTTCTCTCAGGACGTCGCGCACCCTGCTGAGAAAGCGCAGCGCCGCGGCTGGCTCCAGGTTGCCAATGGTGGAACCCGGATAAAAAATCACGCGTTTACCTTCAGGCAGTTGTTCGACGAAGGACCAGTCGCGATTGAAGTCGGCGCACACGGCGATAATGTCGAGCCAGCGATACTCGCGTCCCAACTGCTGCGCAGCCTCCCAGAGAAAATCGGCGGATATGTCCACCGGCACATACGCTGCGGGTCTGATCGCATTCAGCAACAGCCTGACCTTGGCGCAGTTGCCGCTGCCCGGCTCAATCAGCACACAGTTTTTGCCGCAGACTCCGGCGATCTCGGCGCTATAGGTTTGCAGGATGCTGCGTTCAGTGCGAGTGGGATAGTATTCCGGCAGCCGCGTGATACGGTCGAACAACCTGGACCCTTTCTCATCGTAGAACCATTTGGGTTCAAGCGTTTTCTGCGGTTGGCGCAAGCCTTGTATGATCTCCCGCGCTCCCACGCTGACGGTGGGGTGATGGTCTATAAAACTGACATTCGCATACTGGCGGGCAGCCTCTGTCATAAGGTGTCGTCCTGTGTTCCTTGCGGGCCGTGCAGCGAGCGGGCGAGCCGTATGCCGCTGAACTGCCATCGATCCCGAGGATAGAAAAAATTGCGATAGCTCGCGCGCGCGTGATCTTCAGAGGTTACGCAGGAACTGCCGCGTAAAACGAGTTGATTGCTCATGAACTTGCCATTGTACTCGCCGATTGCACCCGACGCCGCCTGATATCCCGGGTAGGCGGCGTAGGCACTGGACGTCCATTGCCAGCAGTGGTTGAACAGCTGGCGTACACCGGACTCCGCGCCGGCTGCCCGCGGGTGATAGCGGGGCGAGCCTGGTCGAAGGCTTCGCTCGAGCTCCGCACCAGCAGCCGCCCACTCCCACTCCTGCTCTGAGGGCAGGCGCGCACCGGCCCAGCGCGCATAGGCGTCCGCCTCATACGCACTGACATGACTTACAGGCAGGTCGGGCGCCAGCGGTTGCGGGCCATGCAGGGTAAACTCGGTAAAGCCTGTTCCCGCGCGCCGCCAGTACAGTGGCGCTGTCCAGCCCTCCGCCTGAACCAACGCCCAGCCATCGGCCAGCCACCACTGCGGCTGCTGGTAACCGCCGGAGATAACAAACTGCAGAAACTCCGCATTGCTGACAAGCCTGTCGGCGAGACTGAACGGCTGGAGGAAATACTGGTGCGGCGGCAGCTCGTTATCGAAGCAGAAGCCCTCGCCGGTACAGCCCACGGTGACGAGGCCACCGTCGAAGTGCTGCCAGTCCAGCGCGGGCGTCGCGCCACCTGTAGACTGCAGACGAGGCCACAGTACAGGCGCCAGCGGGTTGATCTCCAGCGAGTATTTCAGATCAGTGAAGTACAGTTCCTGGTGCTGCTTCTCATGCTCTATCCCGAGCTCGGTGCGCTGCGCGATGGCATCACGGGACGGATGGTCGCCCGTCGCCAACAGCCGCCGCATGCCCTCTTCCACCGCAGCGCGGTAGTCCAGCACCTCGGCAACGGTTGGGCGTGACAACAGGCCGCGCTGCGGCCGCGGGAACTGCTCGCCAACACCGTTGTAATAGGAGTTGAACAGCTGCTCGTAGTGCTCGTTCGGGGTTTGGTAGTCGTGCAGGAACGGCTTCAGCAGGAAGGTTTCGAAAAACCAGCTGGTGTGCGCCAGGTGCCATTTTGGCGGGCTCACGAACGCCTCGCGTTGGAGCGCGTAATCCTCTACCGTCAGTGGTTCGCATATTGCGACAGAATAGCGCCGCACAGCGTCGAATCGATCGGCAAGAGACGCAAGAGAAGGATTGCAATCTGGTTGGCAGCTACCGGAAGACATGGTGCCTAGGACGCGCGCCAGGACACAGCGTAGAGTCCTGCGCTCCGGAGCGGATAGGGTTGCTTTGCCGTGCCTTGCATGTGCCGGCTCGTGCGTCCTGATGCTGCCTCAGATAGGGCTCAGGAGCATAGCAGCTATAGTCGGGGCCTGCCAGCGCAGGGCCCTTGCGTAGCCTGCGGCTGGCAGAAAACGCTGGACTTTACGCTCGCCTGTCATGTATTTGTCGCACTAAATGACGCTTGCGGTGCGTCAGATGTCCCCGGTCGAGCCTGAAGAACCGCGTGCGATCAGGCACATGCGGGCGAGCGGACACCTCTATCACACACTTTGTTCAGCAACAGGAAAAGCCCATGCAGATAGCAGACAAAATCATTGTGGTCACCGGCGCGGGCGGCGGTATTGGCCGCGCGCTCGCGAGACGTTTCTGCAACGACGGCGCAAAAGCGGTTGTCGCGGTGGATATGAATGCCACCACTGCCCAGGCCACTGCCGCCGAATTGAACTGCGTGGCCATGACGGCCGATGTCACGCGTGAGGAGGACATTCTCCGCGTCATCGAGCGCACGGAAGCGGAGCACGGCCCGATAGACCTGTTCTGCTCCAACGCGGGCGTAGGCGCTGGCGCAAGCGAGCAATCCAACGACATCGAGTGGCAGCTTTGCTGGGACGTGAATGTGATGTCCCACGTCTATGCGGCGCGTCACCTGGTGCCCAGGATGATCCAGCGCGGCGGCGGTTACCTGCTGAACACTGCCTCTGCCGCGGGTCTTCTGAACCAGCTCGGCGGCGCCGCTTACGGCGTTACCAAACACGCGGCGGTGGGATTCGCCGAGTGGCTCGCAATGACCTATGCGCACAAGGGTATCCGGGTTTCCGTGCTGTGTCCGCAGGCGGTGCGAACGGCGATGACCGCCAACAGCGATGATATGGGCACGCAGGCCGCCAGCACCGACGGCATGCTCGAGCCGGAGGAAGTGGCCGATATCGTGGTGGAACACCTGTCGCGTGACGCGTTCCTGATTCTGACGCACCCGCAGGTGAAGGACTACATGCAGCGCAAGGTGTCGGACTACGACCGCTGGGTGAACGGCATGAACCGCATGCAGCAGCGCCTCGCAGGAGACGCCTGAGCGGCACTCGCCCTGCGCGCGCAACTCACGAGAAACGACGAGACAGGTCTTCGCGATGGATAGCGGCATCACACCATTGACCGTGTACGGCTCGAATCTCTCCTACTTTACCGGCAAGCTGGAGATGTACCTGCGAGCAAGGGGTATACCTTACCGGTTTATTCCCATGCACGGTCGGCGCATCATGCCGCAGGTGGAACGCGCAACCGGCACCACGCAAATGCCGGCAGTACAGCTTGCCGATGGGCGCTGGCTGTCGGACACCACGCCCATCATCGCGTGGCTCGAGACTCAGCACGCGCCCACCCCCATGTTTCCCGCGAATCCGGTGCTGAAATTTTTCTGCCTGCTGCTGGAAGACTATGCCGACGAGTGGCTGTGGCGTCCGGCGATGCATTTCCGCTGGCATTATGCGCAAGGCGCGATGCTGCAGAGCCGCCACCTGGCTGACGAACTGATGCACGGCGTGCCACTACCTTCACCGGTCAAGCGCTGGTACCTGCGCCGGCGGCAACGTGGCACCTACACCCGCGGCGACGGTGTGACTGCAGAGAACCGTGAGCAGGTAGAGGGCATCTACCTGCAGAATCTGGCCTGGATGGAGGACATCCTGCGGCGACGCCCCTATCTGCTCGGCGACCGCCCGTGCCTGGCGGACATCGCATTTACCGGCCCGTTCTTCCGGCACTTCTCGCAGGATCCGGTGCCGGCGGAGATCATGAAACAGCGTGCGCCGGCTGTATTCGAATGGGTTGCGCGGTTGTGGAATGACAGGGCGGGAAGCGGCGATGACGCACTGCTACAGGATCTGCCTGAAGACTGGAGCCCCTGGCTGCGAGATATCGGCACGGTCTATTTGCCCTATCTGTGCGAGAACGCGCTGGCCCACCAACAGGGGCAAAGGCGTTTCAGCCCAACAGCAGGTGGCGTGCGCTATCCCCGCGCACGCACCTCGGCGTATCGGGTCTGGTGCCTTGAGCAACTGCAGTCCCATTGCAATACGCTACCGGAAGACGCGCTGGCGCGGGTGCGTGACATTCTCCAGGCGCACGGCGCCTGGGAGCCTTTATGGCGAATGCAGACCCTCGACAGCGGCGTGAACCGTGGGTTAACGCCGCCGTTTGGTTGCAGCCACAAGATGCTGTGACCGAGTCTTCAGGCAGCCTCGGATGCGGCGTCGGAGCCAGCGGCGGGTAGAGCGTTCACCAGCGCCGAAAAACGCTGCTGGTGATGATCCGCGTCGCCGAACAGCGTGTTGAGGATCATCAGGCGTTTCACGTAGAAGCCCACTGACAGCTCGTTCGTCATGCCCATGCCGCCGTGCAGTTGAATCGCCTCACCGCCCACATGGCGCCCTGCCCTGCCCGCCATGACTTTGAGCGCCAGCAGGCTGCGTTGCGCGTCCTCGCTGTGTGCCTGCATCGCACACACCGCGCGGTAGAGCAGAGAGCGTGTATTTTCACAGGCGGCAAACGTATCTACCAGACGATGCTGCAGCGCCTGGAACGAGCCGATGGGCACGCCAAACTGCTCGCGGGTTTTGCAGTACTCAAGCGTGGCGTGATGCAGGAACTCCATGGCACCGAGCGCCTGCGCGCAGCTGGCCAACATCGCCTTGTCGATGACCGGCCGCATGAGTTCGAGTCCTTTGCCGACTTCACCGATCACGCACTCGGCGGTGACATTGACGAAGCTCAGATTCGCCGCCTCCTGCCCATCTGTCATCCGGTAGCAGGTGCGCTCCACGCCGGTGCCCCGGCATCGACCAGGAACAGGGTGATACCGGATTCATCGGTCTGAGCGCCCGCGCTGCGCGCCGCCACAATGATCTTGTGCGCGGCACCGCCGTTGAGCACCACGGTTTTTTCACCGTTGAGCGTCCATTTCCCCGCCTTTTCCTGCGCGTTGGTGGCGATGTCGGTCAGCGCATAACGGCTCTGGCGTTCGAGATAGGCGAAAGCACCCTGCAGTTCTCCCGCTATGATCTGCCCGATGTACTCCTCCTGCAGCGCGGCGCTAGCGCCTGCCTCCAGCAGTCCGCCAAACAGCAATACGGTGGCGAGATAGGGCTCCGCGACGAGACCGCGCCCAAACTCCTCCATGATGACCATGGTGTCCACCGGGCCGCCACCGAAGCCACCATGACTTTCGGCGAAGGGGATAGACAGCCAGCCCAGTTCCGCAAATTGCTGCCAGTGGTCAGGGCTGAACCCGTGAGGCAGGGCGACGGTGGCGTTGCGCTTGTCGAAGGGGTACTGCTCATCTACAAAACGCGCGATGCTGTCCTTGATCAGTACCTGTTCTTCGCTCAGATTAAAATTCATCGTCAACCTCCTACAGGCCAAGCACGAACTTGGCGGTAATATTTTTCTGCACCTCATTCGAGCCACCGTATATCGAGCTGGCGCGCCCACGGAAGTACAGCTTTTGCGCCGAGTCGGCGTAGTCGTGCCCGAGCTGTTGCGGCGTGAGATCACCCTGCAGGGTGCCGCTATAATAGCCCGCCACATCCATGCGCAACTCCTGCACCGCCTGCTGTATCTCGGTACCCTGGAGTTTCAGCAGCGACGACTCCGGCCCCGGCGCATTGCCCTCGGCAATCGCCGCCAGCGCACGCAGTTCCATATATTCCACCGCCATCAGCTTGATTTCGGTATCGGCAAGGCGGCTCGCGAAGGCCGGATCGTCCAGCAGGCTGGAGCCACCCCCGGTTTCCTGACGCGCGAGTTCGCGCACTTCCGCCAGGCCGCGTTTGGAATCTGCCACCTCGGCGATTGACAGGCGCTCGTGTACCAGCAGCGATTTGGCGTAGGTCCAGCCCTTGCCCTCCTCGCCGATGCGGTTTTCAACTGGCACGCGCACGTTGTCGAAGAACACCTCGTTGAGGTGATGAAAGCCGTCGATGGTGTCGATAGGCCGCACGGTCACGCCTGGACTCTTCATATCGATCAACAGGAAGGTGATGCCCTCCTGTTTACGTCCTGAACTGTCAGTGCGCACGAGACAGAAGATCCAGTCGGCGTATTGCGCGTAGGTCGTCCAGATCTTGCTGCCGTTGATCACATACTCATCGCCGTCGCGGTCGGCGCGACATTTGAGTGACGCCAGGTCTGATCCTGCACCCGGCTCCGAGTAACCCTGGCACCACCAGTCGTCACTGCTGAGAATTCGCGGCAGGAACCGGGCCTTTTGCTCTTCTGTGCCGTAGGCGATGATCACCGGCGCCACCATCACCACGCCGAAGGGCATTACGTCCGGCGCACCTGCGGCCGCTCGCTCGGAGTTGAAGATAAACGTCTGGGTGACGCTCCATCCGGTGCCCCCGTATTCAACCGGCCAGTTTGGAGCAACCCAGCCCTGTGCATTGAGTTTACGCTGCCACTCAATCATGCCGTCGCGCATCGTGGCGAGGGTGCCCACTTTGGCTTTCAGGTCGTCGGTCCAGGCGTCGGCGAGAAACGCGCGAACCTTGTCTCGAAATGCGAGATCTTCCTGGCTGAATTGGGTATCCATGGTGACTCTCCTCTATCTTCTCCACTGCACGAGCCGGCACCTGGCCGACCCGGACGAAACGGTTTCCTGCACGCTGTCTGACCGGCAGGGTGCCGGTACGGGCCGCGAGAACGCCTGACATAACCGGGGCTGCTCACTATATGGCGGGATGTTGACATCGGCAACACCTGTCTGGCTCCCGCCCTGATTGGTGGCGCACGGCGAGTGGTGCACGGCGAGTGGCGCACGGCGAGTGGTGCACGGCGATTGCCTCACTACCCCCCCGCTTCACTCGGCCATCGCGGCCAGCTGGCGCTGTATTTCACGCGCCACGACCCACAGCCGATCCTGTCCCCACAGGGCGAGAATTTCCTCGCCCTGCGCGTTGAGCAGGCGGAAACTGGGCACGCCCCAAAGGCCGGAGGCGTACATCGCCAGCCGGTTTTCCTCCAGCATCGCCTGCCAGCGCGTGTCGCCGAGCTGCGTCTGGGCCGCCTGCCAGTCCAGTCCGGCAGATTCCACCACCTGCCGCAAGCCCGCATTGCGGTTGGTATTGACGCCGCCAGCGAAGGCGCAGCGCAGAAAAGCGCTGATCAATGCATTGCCCCGCCCCTGTTCACAGGCCCAGGGATACAGCGCGTACGCGCGCCGCACAGGCGCCCCGATGGGATCGTAGCAGGGCCCGAAGGGTACGCCTGCGGCCCGCGCCTCCCGCGCCGTATCCCAGAAAATGTAGAGTCCCTTCTGCCGCGTGATGGGCGCGCCACGCATTACCATTGGCAGCACCGGGCGCACGCTGAGCCGCACGCCACTCTCGCGGGCCAGGCGCACGGCACGATCAAAGCTGATGGCGGTGTAAGGGCTTCGCAGCGAGGGAAATACTTCCAGCGTCAAGCTGCCATTGTCCCGCAACGGACCGCTGACCACGTCCGGCCTTGGCACCAGGGCCCGCTCGGCGGGCAGCCTGTCGGCACCAAGCGCCGCGAGGCGCTCTTCCAGGTGATACAAGCGATCAACACCCCAGTACCATTCGCCCTCGTAGAAGAGCATGGCGGCTGAATAGTGCGACAGCGCGGCGCGTTTTTCGGTGCCCTGCCTCAACCTTGCAGCCACCTGGTCTTCATTGGCGCGCCCAAGGGTTGCTGCCAGCGCGTCGAGCGCGCCCTCATTCCGGGCCCACAGGGTCTCGCCAACGGCCGCTGCGTGCTGGAGGAAGCTCGCGTCATCCAGCTGCGCGAGTATACTCGCGGCGCTCGCGACCAGCGCCGGAGCAGGCGCGCTGTCGTCGGTGGAGGGAAACTCAAGGCCGTAGGCCTCTCCCGCGAGGCGCGCGTCATAGCGGGACAGACGCGCCAGCAGCGCAGGCTCGGGCGCGTTCCTGCCGGACGCTCCCGTCACGAGATGGCAGCGCACGACCACATCGTAGCGCGCAGCGAACGCGGGCATCACCTGTGCCAGCAGGTGGCTGTACCCGTCGTCCACCTGGTAGAACAGCTCAACAACGTGCGGCCTGCCCTCTCGCAGGCGTCGCTGCTCGGCCTTCGCCCGCTTGCCGGCCATGCGCTGAGGCCGACACAGACGCGTCATGATGCGCGAGGTCATCCAGCGCCGGAAGGAGCCCGGATCCATGGTGGCCGCGCCACCCATTTCCTGAAAGTCTTCGGCCATCAGTGTCTCCTGTCGCCAGGGTGCAGTCGCATTGTCTCGCCGCGCCGCCCGGGCATCTCGCCGGAGGCCTCAGCCCTGGTGTCCAACGCGCCTGGCCGCCGCAACGAAGATCACCAGCATGATCGCCTCGACCGCGATCATCTGCGTGGCAAGCGTGGCATCGTGCACCACGGTGGCGAGAATACGGAACAGGGCAGCGGCGCCCACCAGCGCGGCGGGGGTATAGAGCAACGACGGGATGTCGCGCATTATGCCCACCAGTCCGAAGGCGCCCGCGACAATAAAGAATGCCATCAAATCACCGATCTGGGTGCTGCGCGCAATACCGTCAAGCAAGGGCATGCCAAGCCCCGCCGCGGCTCCTTCGGGGTCGACCAGCCAGCGCAGGCCACTCACCAGCAGTAAGGCACTGGCGAGAATGGCCAGGGTGTTCACGATTTTGTTCAGCATGCTGTTCTCCTCGATTCGTTATTGTCATCACTTACGCGAGTTTCATAGTCCGTGACTGCCGCAAAGCCATCGGCATTACGGCGCTACGGTAGACCCTGCTGACCTGCAGCGGGGGCACTCCCCGCCACGAGCTCGAGCTGTCCCGGGCGTCGCTCCAGCCAGTGGACCAGCTTGCACTGCATGGCTTCAAGGCCTCCCACGCGTTCCAGCAACGCATCCGCGGCACTGCGAGCGCTGCCCGACAGCGAGTGATAATGCCACCAGGGGCGTTGGAACAGCCACTGTGCGTAGCTGCTGACCATGCGCTCCCCCCGGGCATCGCCAAAGGAGAAGGCGTGCATGCCGAGAAACCTCGGAATACTGCCGCCGGGGTTATCCTGCAGCCAGCGGCTGTTGTGCGTGATCACATCGAGCACGTCCGGCAACTGATCGCGACACAGCGTCTCCAGGATAGGCAGGAGTGTTTCCGGCACCTCGTCATGCGCAAGAAACTCACCCTCCAGTGGTCTGGGTGCATTCATCCGCTGTACCCAGGCGCACACGTTCGGCGCGCACGCGCGCATCAGGGCGAGCGGCACCGGATCGCGCCCAAGGTGCGCATACAGCGGCCCCATCAAACCGAAGTCGCCGATGCACGGGCGCGAGCCAAATAGAAAGTTGTGCTGCGCGAAGTGACGATCAAGCTGCTCCAGAAAAACCTGGTAGGCCGCCTCGATACCAGGGATTGTCTCGCGGGTGATGCCCAGCGGTTCTACCATGCCTCGAAACGGCCTCGAGAGCTTTTCCCCCAACGCCACCTGTTCTTCGAAGCTGGCATCGGGATTACTCAGGCGGCCGAATTCCGACATCACGAATTCGTACTGCGCGTCCAACACGCTCCAGCGGTAGTGCATGGCCGGGATGATCAGCCACTCGTCACCGAAAAGCTCCAGCAATAAAGCCACCAGGCGCTGCACCGGCGCCTGCGGATACACGCTGCCTTGCGGGTGCCGGGCCTCGAGGAAATCAATGATATCGGTCGTGTCCTGAACGTAACGGCCGTCTGCGGTCGCCAGTACCGGGATGATGGGCGCACCGATGTTGGGCAGTATCACGCGCTTGTAGACCTCGCGGGTGGCGGGCTGCTCTGCAAACGCCAGGCCCTTGAAACGCATGTAAGACCGGGCTTTCCCCGTGTAGTAGGAATGCTCGCTGCCGTAGAGAGTGTAATCCGTCGCCATGGGTTTGCCCGTGCCTGCAGGGATCGGCCGTACCTGGAGCCGACATAATGTGGCACAAAATGTGCCATTAAAAAGCCGGAGATGCAAACCCGTGACCGCGGCCAGCGCTCGCAGCCGGACAGCGGGTGGATACAGCGCGCACCGGGAACCCGGGCGGCCAGGCGGACATCTGTCCGTTGGCCAGTCTGAGATATGCCTGAAGCCGGTTGTGCTTTAAACTGCTAAGTGTCTGAAAGATAGGGATTCTGCATGGCTTGGTGCAACATATTGCGCAATCCGGTCGGCGCGCCCGCATGCTGACGATGCCGACGAAACTTTACCGCCATCACAGAATCTATAGAAGTGGCTTTTGCACCCGCCCTCGCTGGCGTTACACTGCCGGCAAAGCGCCCGGCGCGCATAAAGACTCAGGTATTACGACTTTGACAGCATTCACATCCAGCCTAGACCGCATCCTGCAACAGTTCACCGCGATTTGCCTGCTCGCCCTGCTCGCCTCGCCGGCGTCAGCGCTGATCGAATACAGCGAGGGGCAGCGGGAAACCATGGTTGAACTCATCGACCAGTTGGAGGAACGGCACTATGCCTCTCTTGCCTACTCCGACGAACTGTCTTCGCAGCACCTCGACAATTATATCGAGAGCCTGGACCGTGGCCGGATGTTTTTTACCGCCGACGACATCGCCGAGTTCGAGAAGTACCGTCTGGTAATGGACGACCAGCTGCCGAAAGGCAATCTTGAGGCCGGCTTTGTCATCTTCAACCGCTTCCAGGAGCGTCTCGAAGCGCGTCTTGAAGGGCTTATCGCCAGCCTGCCCGAGGCGGTGGCCGCGATGGATTTCAATCGCGACGAATTCTATCCGCTGGAGTCCGACGATCAGCCCTGGGCGCGCTCCCGGGAAGAAATGGATGAACGCTGGCGTAAACAGCTCAAGAACCAGGTGCTGAGCCTGCGGCTCGCCGACAAACCCGATGAAGAAATCGTCCCGACCCTGAAAAAGCGCTACTCCAACCAGCTCTCCCGCGTGCGCCAGTACAACAGTCAGGACGTGTTCCAGATTTTTGCCAACGCCCTCACCGAGCTGTACGACCCGCACACCAATTACCTGTCGCCGCGTCGCTCGGAAAACTTCAACATCAATATGAGCCTGTCGCTCGAGGGTATCGGTGCGGTGCTGCAGACTGAGGACGAGTACACCAAGGTCACCAGCCTCGTCGCCAAAGGGCCGGCGGACGAACAGGGTGAATTGCAGCCCTCCGACCGCATTGTCGCGGTGGGCCAGGGCTCCGACGGCGAGTTGGAGGACGTGATCGGCTGGCGGCTCGACGAGGTTGTGGAACTCATCCGCGGACCCAAGGACTCCACCGTTCGGCTGGAGGTGATTCCCGCCAAGGCGAAGACCTCAGACCAGCGCAAGGTGATCACCATCGTGCGCAACAAGGTCAAACTGGAAGAACAGTCAGCGCGCAAGAAAATTCTCGAGGTCCCCAACGGCGAACACCCGATCAAGATCGGTGTGATCGATATCCCCGCGTTTTATATCGATTTCGACGCCATGCGACGCGGCGACAAGGACTACAAAAGCACGACGCGCGACGTCAGGAAACTGCTGGAAGAACTGCAGGAGGAAGACGTTGAGGGCATTGTGATAGACCTGCGCAATAACGGTGGAGGCTCGTTGCAGGAAGCCAACGAACTCACCGGGCTATTTATCGAATACGGGCCCACCGTGCAGATCCGCCACTCTTCGCGGCGCGTCTGGCGCGATGGCAAACGCCTGAAGAGTGACTACTACGACGGGCCCCTCGTTGTGCTGGTGAATCGACTGAGCGCTTCCGCCTCGGAGATCTTCGCCGGCGCGATACAGGATTACCAGCGCGGGATCATCGTTGGCGATCGCTCATTCGGTAAAGGCACCGTGCAAACACTGATCCCGCTCACCGAAGGTCAGTTGAAGATCACCGAGAGCAAGTTCTACCGCATTTCCGGTGAAAGCACGCAGCATCGTGGCGTGGTGCCGGATGTTGAGTTTCCCACGTTGTACAACACGGACGAGGTCGGCGAGAGCGCGCTTGATCGCGCGCTCAACTGGGACCAGATCAACCCCGTTCGTCACCGCAGCTATAACGATCTGTCCAGTGTGCTGCCGGTGGTGAACAAGCAGTTTCGTCAACGCAGCGCGTTGAATCCCGATTTCGTGTTCCTGGAGGACCAGGTTGCCCTCGCCCAGGAAACCCGCAAGATCACCGAGCTGCCGCTGAACGAAAAAGCCCGTATCGCCCTGCGCGACAGTCAGGAGAGCAAAGTACTGTCGATCGAGAACAAACGGCGCAAGGCCAAGGGTGAAGAGCTGTTGAGCGCCCTTGAGGACGATGCCGAGGACGCCGATGAGATCGACGATCCGCTGGCCGCCCAGGACGACGACAGCGCAGATGACGTGCTGCTGATGGAGGCCGGGCACATACTTGCCGATGCGTTGCTGCTCAAGCAACAACGCTTTGCGGTACGCAGCCTCAAGGCGGGTCTGGAGCCGCTGGAACCCTGATCAGGTTCGAGGTACGCGCATGCACGCAAGGGCGGCGGGCGATCGCCGCGACGCCCTTGCCAGGGTCACACCCTGCCCTGTCCTGTCGCCGTCACGGCGATGGCTCAAACCACGCCAATGACGCATGCAAGCTGACCACGCCCCCAATCAGCAGCAGCGTGGGCGCCGTGGGCCGTTCTCGCGTCACAATGTCGGGCAGGCTGGCGAGCGTGCCGGTCAGCACGCGTTGCTCCGGCAAGGTGGCCCGCTCAATGAGCGCTGCCGGCGTGTCGGGAGAACGGCCGTGCGCCACCAGCTGCGCGCAGATGACCGGCAACCCTACCAGACCCATATAGAACACCAGCGTCTCGGTGGGCGATTGAAACTGCGCCCAGTCATGCTGAACGCTATCGCCCTTGAGGTACCCCGCCACAAAACGCACCGATTGCGCGTGGTCACGGTGTGTCAGTGGAATGCCGGCGTAGCAGGCAGCGCCGTTGGCGGCGGTAATCCCCGGTACCACCTGGAAGGGAATTCGCTCACGGGCGAGCAGCTCGATTTCTTCACCGCCACGTCCGAAGACGAAAGGGTCACCGCCCTTGAGACGCACCACACGCTTGCCGGTTTTGGCAAGCGTGACCAGCAGGCGATTGATATCTTCCTGCGGCAAGCTGTGCTCTGAACGACGCTTGCCGACATAGATGCGCTCGGCATCACGCCTGGCCAACTCCACGATAACCGGGTTCACCAGCCTGTCATAGAGCACGACGTCGGCACTTTGCAGCAGCCGCGCCGCCTTGAAGGTCAGCAGATCCGGATCGCCGGGGCCTGCGCCGATCAGGTAAACCTCGCCGCGCTGCAACGCCGCCGTATCGCGCAGCAACGCCTGCAACAGCGCCGTAGCCTCGGCGTCCCGGCCCGACATGACCAGCTCCGCCAGCTCACCCTCCAGGGCCTGCTCCCAGAACAGCCTGCGGGCCGATTCCTGCGGCAGCGCCACTTTCACCATCTCCCGCTGTGCGCCGGCAAACGCCGCCAAACGGCCCAACGCTGCGGGCAACATCGCCTCGATCCTGCGCCTGATGATGCGCGCCAGTACCGGGCTGCGCCCACTGCTGCTGATGGCCACCAGCAACGGGTTGCGATCCACAATCGAGGGAAAAATCACCGAACACAGCTCCGGTGCATCCACCACGTTTACCGGAATGCCGAGGGAGTGGGCGTCCGCGGAAACCTGGGCATTCACCGTCATGTCATTGGTGGCGGCCACCACCAGACGGGCGCCTTCAAGGTTTTCTCGCTGGTAGCGGGCGCAGTGCCACTCGCCGTCATGCTGGCGCAGCAGCGCTTGCAATTCTTCGCAGGCCTTCGGCGCCACAACGCTGAGCCGCGCGCCAGCGCGCAGCAGGAGGCGGGCCTTGCGCACGGCAATCTGCCCTGCGCCCACCAGCAGTACCGGTTGGCTGTTGAGCTTCATCGCCAGGGGCAGGTAGTCCATACGCGCCTGCTACGGCGTCAGCTTGCGCTGCCCGCCCATATACGTTTGCAGAGCCTCCGGTATATCGATACTGCCGTCGGCGCACTGGTAGTTTTCCATGATCGCCACCAGCGTGCGGCCTATCGCGAGGCCGGATCCATTCAGCGTGTGCAACAGCTCGGGCTTGCCGGTGTCCGGGTTGCGCCAGCGCGCCTGCATACGGCGCGCCTGGTAATCGCCAAAGTGTGAACAGGAGGAAATTTCACGGTAGGCGGTCTGCCCGGGGAGCCAGACTTCCAGGTCGTAGGTGCGACGCGCGCTAAACCCCATATCCCCCGCGCACAGGGCAACCTTGCGGTAGGCCAGCCCGAGACGCTGCAGCACCGTCTCGGCGTGCCCGGTGAGTTCCTCCAGGGCCGCTTCGGAATCAGCAGGGCGCACCATCTGCACCAGTTCGACCTTCTCGAACTGGTGCTGGCGGATCATGCCTCGGGTGTCCTTGCCATAGCTGCCGGCTTCACTGCGGAAACACGGCGTGTGAGCCGTGAAGCGCAGCCCCTTTTCTCCCAGTTCCGCTGCCTCGAAAATTCTGTCCCTGGCGATGTTGGTCACCGGCACTTCGGCGGTCGGGATCAGGTACAACTCCTGTTCGGTTTGCAGGCGAAAAAGGTCCTGCGCGAACTTGGGCAGGTTGCCGGTACCCAGCAGGGACTCCCGGTTGACGATGTAGGGCACGTACACTTCGGCATAACCATGCTCGCGTGTGTGCAAATCCAGCATGAACTGCACCAGCGCCCGGTGCAGGCGAGCCAGCCCGCCATACATCACCACGAAACGAGACCCTGTTATCTTCCCGGCTGTTTCACCGTCCAGTTGTCCCAGGCCCTCGCCGAGCGCCACATGGTCCTGCGCCTCAAAGTCGAACACCGGCGGCTCGCCCCAGCGTGACACCTCGACATTGTCCGCTTCGCTGGAACCATCCGGCACCTCGTCTGCCGGCAGGTTCGGTGTGCCAAGCAGCAGCGCATCCAGCGCTTCCTGTGCCTGTTTTGCCTCGGCGGTGAGG
Organism: Halioglobus sp.; assembly: GCA_041396005.1. Lineage (GTDB taxonomy): Bacteria > Pseudomonadota > Gammaproteobacteria > Pseudomonadales > Halieaceae > Marimicrobium. The sequence goes on along the minus strand of JAWKZK010000002.1, from coordinate 63,017 downwards.
TTATCCAGTTGTGCGGCGATTTTTTCCAGGGTCTCATTCACCTGCGCTTTGGCGGCTTCAACTGGCACCCCTTCACTGACCAGCACGCCGATTTTCTTCGAGGCGCTTTTCCGCTCCGCCAGGAGACCCTGGCTATCGACATCAGCCTGCTTGCGCCGCGCGTCCAGCGCGATGAACGCTTCGGTATCAAACTGCGCACCGCGCCGAGCCAGCGCCCGTGCCACGGCGGCCGGGTCTTTTCTCACGGTTTTGATGTCTAGCATGCCTGTGTTTCCTGTACCTGGTTGTGTGCCTCTGAAAGACTGCGCTCGCGATGGACGGCCGCGCGTTACAGCAAGGCGCGCGTCAGTTGCATGGCGCCGCCCGCCATGACCACGCACAGCAGCGTGCTTACCAGCATATACGCCAGTGCATGCCACACATGGCCCGCCTCGAACAGCCCGATCGCCTCCAGCGAAAACGTGGAAAACGTGGTGAATGCGCCTAGAAACCCCACTATCGCCACGCTGCGCCAGTCCGGGTGAAGCAGCTCCCGCTCCACGATCAGCACGTACACGATACCGATCGCAAACGAGCCCAGCACGTTCACCAGCAGCGTGCCGAGCGGCAACCTGCCTTCCCACATGCCGTGCACCCAGTTGGCCAGGAGGTGGCGAGACACGGCGCCGGACGCACCCCCGATGGCAACGAATAGCAGGTATTTCATGATGATCGGCAGATCGCGCTATGGATAGCGCTGTATTGTACTGCTTTTGTCCCGCGTTCGCAGGTGCTCGAGCTTGTCACGTATCTGCTGCTCCAGCCCTCGCGACACGGGGAAGTAGTAGCGCCGTGCCCGGAGTTCCTCCGGGAAGTAGTTTTCGCCCGCCGCGTATGCATCTTCCTCGTCGTGCGCATAGCGGTACTGCGCGCCGTGCTCCATGGCTTTCGCCAGAGCGGTGGGGGCGTTGCGCAGGTGCAGCGGCACCTCCAGCGTGCCGCCGCTCGCAACGTCCTCCCTGGCGGCCTTGAAGGCGGTATACACGGCGTTGCTCTTGGCGGCGCTGGCGAGGTAGACGAGTGCCTGCGCCACCGCCAGTTCGCCCTCGGGGCTGCCGAGGCGCTCCTGAACCTGCCACGCGTCCAGTGCCAGGGTCAGCGCGCGCGGATCCGCGTTGCCGATATCCTCGCTCGCCATGCGCACGACCCGCCGCGCGACATACAGCGGGTCGCAGCCTCCATCCAGCATCCGGCAAAACCAGTACAGAGCGGCATCCGGCGAGCTGCCGCGTACCGCCTTGTGCAGCGCACTGATCTGGTCGTAGAACTGGTCGCCGCCCTTGTCGAATCGCCGCAGCGAGGACTGCAGCACCTCGTCGAGCGTGCTGTCGTCCACCCTGCCCTGCTCCGCCATGTCTGCGGCCAGTTCCAGAAGATTCAGCGCGCGGCGCGCATCGCCGTCGGCGTGGGCGGCAATACGCGCGAGGCACTCCTGCGCCACCTGTACCGTCCCATGCAGCCCGGCGATCCCCTGGCGAAGTACCGTCTGTAGCTCATCCACATCCAGCGATCGCAGTTTGTACACCCGCGCGCGGGACAACAGTGCGCTATTCAGCTCGAAGGCCGGATTCTCCGTGGTCGCGCCGATAAAAATCAGCGTGCCATCCTCTACATAAGGCAGGAAAGCATCCTGCTGTGACTTGTTGAAACGGTGCACCTCATCGACAAACAGCACGGTATTGCGCCCGGCTGCGCGTTGCTGCTGTGCGACCGATACCGCCTCGCGAATCTCGCGCACGCCGCTGAGCACTGCGGACAACTGCAGAAAATGCGCCTGGGCCTGTTCCGCCGCCAGTCGCGCCAGCGTGGTTTTTCCCGTGCCGGGCGGGCCCCACAGGACCATTGAGTGCAGTTGGCCGCTGTCGATAGCCACCCGCAGCGGCTTGCCCTCCGCCAGCAGATGAACCTGACCTACATAGCCCGCCAGCGAGGCGGGGCGCATGCGGGCGGCCAGCGGCTGGTAGGCCGCCGAGCCCTTGTTGGCGCTACCAGCCCCCTCGAACAGGTCACTCGTCATAGTAGAACAGGTCTACACCAGGCGGTGGCTGGAACTCGAAGTCCTGCGGCGTCAGGGCTGCCTGGCCGTCCAGTTTCATGAAATCGATCACGATGCGCTGTTTGAGATTATCGCGTATGTCCATTTGCGCCGGGCGCCCCTCCGCCAGTGTCAACGTAAGCGCCTCGAAGCCAGCGTTGGCACTCTGGGCTTCCAGGAAAAACACGCCCGGGCCGTGCTGGCTGACACGAAAATCCCGACGCAGAGCCTCTGCGTCGCCACCCAGTATCTGCAGCGGCGCTGTCCCGCCCTCGGCCGTGACCGGCCGCCGCGTGACCGTCTCCAGATCGCGATCGTAGTGCCACAGGTACTGCGGGTTGGCGATAACGACCTGACTGTCGGGCGAGCTGATCTCCCAGAGGAAGAAACCTGGCCGCAGAAGCTTGAAGCGACCGCTCGATTCGGCGATCAGGGAACCGTCGCTCTCATACTGCCTCTGTTCGAAATCCCCCGCCAGGCGCTGCATGCCGGCAAGCGCGGTAATGAGTGCGTCAGCGGGCGCTGGCGCCTGCTCGGCAAACGACGGCGTAGCCAGGCTGGCCCACAGGGTCACCAACAGGCACAACAAGGACAGAGTCTGTTTCATAGGATTCTCGAACTATTCAGTTTTCCGGCGGCGGTGGCGCGAGGACCTCGCGCTGGCCGTTGGTGCCCATCTCGGAGACGACACCCGCCGCCTCCATGCTCTCGATGAGACGCGCGGCGCGGTTGTAGCCAATGCGCAGTTTGCGTTGCACGGAGGATATTGAGGCGCGGCGACTCTGGGTCACATAGTGCACCGCCTCGTCGTACAGTGCATCACTCTCGTCGTCATCACCCGCTGATTCGGCCTGCAGCTCGCCCGGCGTCACCGCCGTACTGCTGCCTTCATCCAGCAGACCCTCGATATACAGCGGTTCACCGCGCTTCTGCCAGTCGGCCACAACCCGGTGCACTTCCTCGTCGCTGCAAAACGCGCCATGCACGCGGGTGGGCACGCCACTACCCGGTGGCAGGTAGAGCATGTCGCCATGCCCCAGCAGCTGATCCGCGCCGCCCTGATCAAGAATCGTGCGTGAATCCACTTTCGACGACACCTGAAAGGCGATGCGCGTGGGCACGTTGGCCTTGATGAGCCCGGTGATCACGTCCACCGACGGGCGCTGCGTCGCGAGAATCAGGTGTATGCCCGCCGCGCGCGCTTTCTGCGCAATGCGGGCGATAAGCTGCTCCACCTTCTTGCCGACGATCATCATCATGTCGGCGAATTCATCGATCACCACCACAATGCTGGGCAGCTTTTCAAGATCCGGCGGTGTCTGCTCCTCGTCGGTTTGCGCAAACAGCGGATCGGGTTTCCACAGCGGATCTGCAATTGGCGCACCGGCTCGCGCAGCCTCCAGAACTTTGCGGTTGTATCCGGCCAGATTGCGCACTCCCAGTGCCGCCATCAGCTTGTAGCGCCGCTCCATTTCCGCGACGCACCAGCGCAGGCCGTTGGCGGCATCCTTCATATCGGTAATCACCGGCGTCAGCAGGTGCGGAATGCCGTCGTACACCGAGAGCTCCAGCATCTTGGGATCCACAAGGATCAGGCGCACATCCGCCGGCCCGGATTTATACAGCAGGCTCAGGAGCATGGCGTTCACACCCACCGACTTGCCCGAACCGGTGGTACCGGCCACCAGCAGGTGAGGCATCTTGGCCAGATCAGCGACCACCGGCAGCCCGGAAATATCGTGCCCAAGCGCCAGTGTCAGCGGCGATTTTGACTGCTCGAATGCCTTGGAAGACAACACCTCGCGAAAGTTCACAATCTGGCGGTCTTCGTTGGGGATTTCGATGCCCACCACAGACTTCCCGGGAATCACTTCCACCACGCGCACACTGACCACCGCGAGCGAGCGCGCAAGATCCTTGGCCAGATTGGAAATACGCGACACCTTCACACCGGCGGCCGGTTGTATCTCGAAGCGCGTGATTACCGGGCCGGGATAAACCGCCGTCACCTCGGCGGTCACGCCAAAGTCTGCCAGTTTCAGCTCGAGTACCTTGGACAGCGCCGCCAGCGCTTCGTTGGAGTAACCGCGCTCACCGTCCTGCTCCTGCGGATCGAGGAGTTCAAGTCGCGGCAGATCGCCGGTCGCCGGCGCATCAAACAGGGGTTGCTGCTTCTCGCGTTCCACCCGTTCGCTGCGCTCCGGTGGCGCGTTCACCGCCTTGATCTTCGGCGGCGCGCGTTTTTTCTCCTTTTCAACGTGCTCGGTGATCACGACTTTGCGCGCCTCTACGGCCCGCTCCCGCGCCCGCCGGTTGCGCATGCGCTCGAGCGTATCAAGACTCCAGCCGCGCGCTGCCTCGAAGGCGCTCATGCTCCAGGCGCCCAGTTTCTCCATCAACTTGAGCCAGCTGAGATCCGCGAAAATGGTGAAGCCGAAGAGCAGTATCGCTACCAGTATCAGCCGGCTGCCAACCGCGGAAAACGCCAGCACGAAGCCGTCGCTGATCGCCTGTCCGAGAATCCCGCCCGCCCCCTGGGGCATACCGCTGCCGCCGGTATCGTTCATCGCTGCCAGCGAGGTTCCGGCGATCATGACCAGCACCAGGCCGAGACTGCGAATGCCGAAGGTGACCCAGTCAAAGCGCCTGGATTCGTGACGCTGTAGGAGAATAACGACGGCGCGATACGCCAGCAGAATAGGAAACAGGTAGGCCGCGTAACCCACAAGCGAGAAGAACACATCGGCCAGCCATGCGCCGGCAGGCCCCCCCAGGTTGTGAATGACTGTACCGGTGCCGGTGGCCGACCATCCCGGGTCTCTCGCGCTGTAGGAGACCAGCGCAAGCAACAGGTACAGGCACATCGCGGTCACGCCGATGAATGCGCCCTCGCGCAAGCGCGGGCCGAGAAAATTGTCTGTGCCGGTAGTGTCTGCCACGCTGTGCCTTGCTGTCCTCACGGGAAGTGCTGTCTAACGCCCCACGCCTGCCCTGCACCCGACGTCATGTCGCCTGCTATCGCATTCATAGCGCGCGGCAATTGTGAAGGAATAGTCGATTATTTTCAAAGGCTTATATGGTTCTTTTAATAGCGACCCGATCTTTGTTCGCGCGCAGCCTTTAAAGTAACATAGTGCACCCTTATAGACCTAGCATGGACTGACCTCCCGCCCCCGCGGGGCCCCGCTTCGCCGGGAGCGAAACGAGCCGGGCACACCAACGATCCACACGCAGGGAATCTTTCATGAGCGAGCCTAATCACCACAAACTGATCATCCTCGGTAGCGGCCCGGCGGGCTATACCGCCGCCGTCTACGCCGCACGCGCCAACCTGCATCCGGTGGTCATCACCGGCATTCAACAGGGGGGGCAGCTCACTACCACCACCGAGGTGGAAAACTGGCCGGGGGGCGCTGCCGACCTCCAGGGTCCGCAGTTGATGCAGCAGATGCAAGAACATGTTGAGCGTTTTGACGCCGAAGTCGTTTTCGACCACATCGAAAGTGTCGACCTGAACGTGCGTCCCTTTGTATTGCAGGGCACGGCAAACTATACCTGCGATGCGCTGATTATCGCCACCGGCGCATCCGCCCAGTACCTTGGCCTTCCCAGCGAACAGGCCTTCATGGGAAAAGGCGTGAGCGCCTGTGCCACCTGCGACGGGTTCTTCTACCGCAACCAGAAGGTCGCCGTGATCGGCGGGGGCAACACGGCGGTGGAAGAAGCGCTGTACCTCTCGAATATTGCCTCCGAGGTCGTGCTGGTGCATCGTCGCGACAGCCTGAGGGCAGAAAAAGTGCTGCAGGACAGGCTGTTCGCGCGAGAGAAAGAGGGCAAGGTACGAATTCTCTGGAATCACGTTCTGGACGAGGTGCTTGGCGATGATTCCGGCGTCACCGGCATGCGTGTGAAAAGCAAGGAGGACGGCGGCGTCACTGACATCGCCTTGTCCGGCGTGTTTATCGCCATTGGACACAAGCCGAACACCGATATGTTCGCGGGCAAGCTGGCCATGCGCGATGGCTACATCACCATTCACAGCGGGACCGAGGGCAACGCCACGACTACCGATGTGCCGGGCGTATTCGCGGCCGGCGATGTTGCGGATCACGTATACCGGCAGGCAGTCACCTCGGCGGGCTTCGGCTGCATGGCGGCGCTGGACGCGGAAAAATACCTGGACGCGTTGTAGCCCGTGCGACCCATCCGGCGCCTGGACAGCGGCACTGATTTCCCGCCGACCTGCGAGGCGCTGGACTACCCCAATGGCCTGCTGGCCGTGGGCGGGGATCTGACACCCGGTCGCCTGCTGGCCGCCTACCGGCGCGGTATTTTCCCCTGGTACGCAGACCCGCAGCCGGTGCTGTGGTGGACGCCCGACCCGCGCTCGGTGCTTCTCCCACAAAACCTGCACATCTCTCGCTCCCTGCGTAAAACGCTGCGCGCCGACACGTTCAGGCTGTCCGTCGATGCACGCTTTGAAGACGTGATGCGCGCCTGCGCGGAGCTGCGCGGCGACGGCCTGGGCACCTGGATCGACGACGCCATGATCGGCGCCTATAGCGCCCTGCACGCCATGGGACACGCGCATTCCATCGAGGTGCTTGATGCACAGGACCGGCTCGTCGGGGGACTTTACGGTGTTGCGATGGGGGGCGTATTTTTTGGCGAATCCATGTTCAGCCGGCATAGCAACGCCTCCAAGGTCGCACTGGTCGCCCTGGCGCAGTTGCTGCTTCGTCATGGCTTCAGCCTCATCGATTGCCAGGTGGAAAGCGAACATCTCAACAGCATGGGCGCGCACACCATCAGCAGGCTGGACTTCGAGCGGCGACTTGCCCAAACTATCGATATCGAAATCGCGGCTGATATCTGGCATTTGCCGGCAACCTGTGGAGGCTTGCTGTGACGTCGTCCATACGGGACCTCAAGGTTTACACCACCTATCCTCACAGCTGCAGTTACCTGGAAGAACAGGAAGCCACCACCCTGTTCGTTGATCCGCGCCAGCCCGTGGACAAGACGCTCTACAGCAAACTGTCAGTGCTCGGCTTTCGCCGCAGCGGCAACCACCTGTACCGTCCGCACTGCTCGCAGTGTGACGCCTGCGTCCCCGCCCGGATCCCGGTTGCCGAGTTCGCGCCCCGGCGCGGCCAGAAGCGGGTGCTGCGCCGCAACGCCGACCTCCGGGTTGCGCGCACAGATGACATCCGCGACGACGAGGCCTTTGACCTGTACCACCGTTACATCTGCCTGCGCCACGCCGACGGCGATATGTACCCACCTGATCGCGACCAGTACGATTCATTTCTAAACCGCGTGTGGGACTGCACGCACTACTACCGCTTCTACGCCGGCAATGGCAAGCTGGTGGCCGTGGCCGTTGTCGATGAACTTGACGACGGGCTGTCGGCCATCTACACGTTCTTTGAACCAGGTGAGGATCGACGCAGCCTCGGCGCCTACGCCATTCTCTGGCAGATCGAGGAGGCGGCGAGGCAAAGCCTGGCGTACGTTTACCTCGGCTACTGGATTCGGGACTGTCGAAAAATGGCGTACAAGACAGATTATCGTCCGCTGCAGCTGTATATGAACAGCCACTGGACCACGCTGCTGTAGGCAACTTCGCCGCTCGCCGCCTCGTCACACCGACATACGGCTTGGCGCAGCATTCCACACCCTGCATCCCGCTTCTCCCGACCCGCCTGATGCCTGCCTATCCAGCGATAATCGGCGTCACAGATAGCGGTGGCGCTCATGGCCGGAATCAGGCAAAATGCCGCCACTTTGACCCCGGAGGATTGCCGCCTGATGGCAAAAGAAGACCAGATTGAAATGGAAGGAGAAGTGATTGATACCCTTCCGAACACAACGTTTCGCGTGCAGTTGGAAAACGGCCACGTGGTAACTGCCCATATTTCCGGCAAGATGCGCAAGAACTACATTCGTATTCTCACCGGCGACAAGGTGCGGGTTGAACTCACCCCCTATGACCTCTCCAAGGGTCGTATCACCTACCGCGAACGCTAGGCGTCAGCTCTCTTCCAGAGCCTCTTCTTTTTCTTCCACAGTTACTTCCAGCTTGTCCGCGGTCCTGTCCAGGCGCACTTTGGCAGTGCCTCCGGACTGGGCCAGCGAACCGAACAGCACCAGCTCCGCGAGCGGCTTCTTGATATGCTCCTGGATGATTCTCTCCATCGGACGCGCACCCATATGGATATCGTAGCCCTTCTCCACCAGCCATAGCCGAACATCCTCATCGACGTCCAGCATGACGCGTTTCTCGTCCAGCTGGCTCTGGAGTTCGGTGAGGAACTTGTCGACTACGGTGAGAATGACGTCTTCGCCCAAGGGCTCGAACTGCACGATGGAATCCAGCCGATTACGGAACTCCGGTGTGAACATCCGGTTGATCGCCTCCAGCGCATCGGAGCTGTGATCCTGCAGCGTAAAGCCGATGGATCGTCGACTGACACTCTGCGCGCCGGCGTTGGTCGTCATCACCAGTATCACGTTGCGGAAGTCGGCCTTGCGACCGTTGTTGTCGGTAAGCGTACCGTGGTCCATGACCTGCAGCAGCAGGTTGAACACCTCGGGGTGGGCCTTCTCGATTTCATCCAGCAGCACCACGGCGTGCGGATGCTTGGTGACGGCGTCGGTGAGCAGCCCGCCCTGGTCAAAACCGATATAACCCGGCGGCGCGCCAATGAGCCTGGACACCGTGTGCCGCTCCATGTACTCCGACATATCGAAGCGTATCAGCTCCAGGCCGAGTATCCGTGCCAGTTGCCGCGTGACTTCCGTTTTTCCCACGCCGGTGGGTCCGGCAAGCAGGAACGAGCCGATCGGTTTATCACCACCTCGCAGGCCCGCCCTCGCCAGCTTGATCGAGGTGGCGAGATTGCTGATCGCCTCGTCCTGACCGAATACCACCATCTGCAGGTTCTTCTCCAGCTTCTGCAGGGTCTCCTTGTCATCGGAGCTGACGGTCTTGGGCGGTATGCGCGCGATCTTGGCAATCACCGTTTCGATGTCGCCAACGCCAATCACCTTCTTGCGCTTGGATGCGGGTAACAACTGCTGGTACGCCCCCGCCTCGTCGATCACGTCGATCGCCTTGTCGGGCAGGAAACGATCCGTGATATAGCGCGCCGAGAGGTCAGTCGCCACCCGTAGCGCCTTGTCCGTGTAACGCAGGCCATGATGCTCCTCGAAGCGTGACTTCAGGCCCTTGAGAATCTTGTAAGCGTCGTCCGCGCTGGGCTCAAGCACGTCGATTTTCTGGAAACGCCGGCTGAGCGCCTTGTCCTTGTCAAAAATACCCCGGTATTCCTGGAACGTAGTGGATCCTATACAGCGCAGCTTGCCCGAACTCAGCAGTGGTTTCAGCAGGTTGCTCGCGTCCATTACACCGCCCGAGGCCGCTCCGGCACCGATGATGGTGTGCACTTCGTCGATAAACAGTATGGCGTGGTCACGCTTCTTCAGTTCGGCAAGAAGATTCTTGAAGCGTTTCTCAAAATCGCCACGGTACTTCGTGCCGGCCAGCAGCGCCCCGAGATCGAGGGAAAACACCACGGCATCCTTCAGTACATCGGGCACCTCGCCATCGACGATTTTCTTTGCCAGGCCCTCGACGATAGCGGTTTTACCAACACCGGATTCACCCACCAGAAGCGGGTTGTTTTTGCGTCTGCGTGCGAGGATCTGGGCCACCCGCTCGACTTCGTCGATGCGCCCGATCAGCGGATCGATATGCCCGGCGGCAGCCTCCTGATTCAGGTTGGTGGCAAAACTCTCAAGCGGATTGGCTTCGCCTTCTTCAGCGACAGCCTCGTCGGTTCTCGTCTGGGGACCCTCGCTGCCCTCAGCGTCGTTTCCGACCTTGGAGATGCCGTGCGTCATGTAGTTAACAACATCCAGCCGCGCGACGCTCTGCGTCTTGAGAAAGAATACGGCCTGGCTCTCCTGCTCGCTGAAAATCGCCACCAGCACATTCGCGCCGGTCACTTCGCTTTTGCCGGAAGACTGCACGTGGAAAACAGCGCGCTGCAACACGCGTTGAAAGCCGAGGGTGGGCTGGGTATCCCGTTCGCTTTCTTCTTCGGGAATGAGCGGCGTCGTGGCGTCCACGAACTCGATGAGGTCGCCGCGCAGGCTACCGATATCGGCGCCGCAGGCTTTCAGCACGCGGATGGCGTCGTTGTTGTCCAGCAGCGCCAGCAGCAGGTGTTCGACGGTCATGAACTCGTGGCGCTTCGCTCGCGCACCACGAAACGCGTCGTTGAGCGTTTGTTCCAGATCTTTGCTAAGCATGCTTCTCCCTCTCCCCTAGCCCTCCGATGCTTCGATCTCGCACAGCAGGGGATGTTCGTGTTCGCGCGCGTACTGGTTTACCTGTGCCGCCTTGGTTTCGGCGATGTCCCGCGTAAAAATCCCGCACACGCCCTTGCCTTGCGTGTGCACCGTGAGCATAACATGGGTGGCCTGTTCGCGGTTCATGCGGAAAAAAATCTCCAGCACTTCCACCACGAACTCCATTGGCGTGTAGTCGTCGTTGATCAGAACCACTTTGAACAGCGGGGGGCGCTTAAGTTCCGGCTTGGACTCCTCCAGCGCCAGCCCCCCGGTGGAGTCCTCCTGCTCTTTGCTCATACGCCACGGACTGTAAGGGGAGATTGGTTTCACGGCGTCGCTCTGTTGAATTCTGCGGAAAATGAACCCTTTGGCTTCATTATACGAGTTTTCCTGTTGGGTAAAAGTCAGCTCAAAGGCACAAAAAAAGGCCCGTGTCGCCACGAGCCCCTGGTACACCCGGACAGGGCCGGGTCTACATGGCTTTTACAATCGCCTGTCCAAATTCTGAACAGCTCACGAGTGTGGCACCTTCCATCAGGCGTTCGAAATCATAAGTCACCGTACCTGCCTGGATCGCACCGTTCATGCCGGTGATGATCAGGTCCGCTGCTTCATTCCACCCCATGTGCCGGAGCATCATTTCGGCGGACAGGATCAGCGACCCGGGGTTCACCTTGTCCTGGCCGGCGTACTTCGGCGCGGTGCCGTGCGTGGCCTCAAACAGGGCTACCGTGTCGGACAGGTTTGCACCGGGCGCGATACCGATACCGCCCACCTGGGCCGCCAACGCATCAGACAGGTAGTCGCCATTCAGGTTGAGCGTCGCCACGACGCTGTAGTCGCGTGGACGCGTGAGCACCTGTTGCAGCATCGCGTCGGCAATCACATCCTTGATCACGATGTCCTTACCGGTTTGCGGGTTTTTGATGGAGACCCATGGGCCGCCATCGAGAAGTTCACCGCCAAATTCCTCCCGGGCCAGCTCGTAACCCCAGTCGCGGAACGCACCTTCGGTGAACTTCATGATGTTGCCCTTGTGCACCAGTGTCACGGAGGGCAAATCCTGGTCGATCGCGTACTGGATCGCCTTGCGAACCAGCCGCTTGGTGCCCTCTTCAGACACCGGCTTGATGCCGATACCCACATTCTGCGGGAAGCGGATTTTGGTGGCGCCCATTTCGTTGATGATGAAATCCACCACCTTCTGCGCTTCCGGCGTGCCGGCCTGGTACTCGATGCCGGCGTAGATGTCTTCCGAGTTCTCACGGAAAATAACCATGTTGCAGTCGCCGGGATTCTTGACCGGCGAGGGTACGCCTTCGAACCAGCGCACGGGGCGCAGACAGGTGTACAGGTCGAGTTCCTGGCGCAGCGCCACGTTCAGGGAACGGAAACCGCCGCCAACCGGGGTGGTCAATGGGCCTTTGATGGCGACCGAGTACTCCTTGATAGCGTCCAGCGTCTCTTCAGGAAACCAGTCGCCGTCGTACAGCTCCGCCGCTTTTTCGCCCGTGTAAATCTCCATCCAGGAGATCTTTTTCTTTCCGCCGTAGGCTTTCTCGACCGCCGCGTCTACCACGTCGATCATCACCGGGCTGATATCCACACCGATGCCATCCCCTTCGATATAGGGGATGATAGGATTATTCGGAACATTCAGGCTGTCGTCTTCGTTGACGATGATTTTCTCACCCGCTGAAGGAACCTGGATATGCTTGTAGCCCATAATTTACTCCGCTGCTGCTGGTTTTCTGGAATCGGGAACGGCACAGATCGCGCCCCCGGAGAATGCGGCGCCTAGTGTAGCATGTCGGGCTCGCGTACCGCCCCGGCTACCGGGGTTTTTTTATACTACTAACGGGTTTCCCATGGCGAGTATTCTTTTATTCAACAAACCCTTCAGGGTGCTCAGCCAGTTCACCGACAGCGCCGGACGGGCAACGCTCGCAGACTACCTGCAGGCGCCGGGCTACCGCGCTGCAGGCAGGCTGGATTTCGACTCCGAAGGACTGCTGTTACTTACCGACGACGGCAAATTGCAGCAGCGTATTGCCAACCCGCGACATCGGCAGTGGAAGACTTACCTGGTGCAGGTAGAGGGGACGCCCGGTGAAGCCGACCTCCAGCGCCTGAGTCGCGGCCTCACGCTGAAGGACGGTCCAACCTTGCCGGCGCGCGCCAGGGCCATTGCCCCGCCGGACCTGTGGGTGCGCGATCCACCTGTCCGTTTTCGCAAGACGGTCGCCGACAGCTGGCTGGAGATCAGCCTGTGCGAAGGCCGCAACCGGCAGGTCAGACGGATGACCGCGGCGCTGGGGTTCCCGACCCTGCGACTCGTGCGGGTGGCCATCGGCGACTGGACGCTGGCCGGGCTCGCGCCGGGAGAACTGCGCGAAGTGCCGGTGCCGTGGCCGGAGCGTCCGGCGGACGCCCGGTTGCGCGGCGCGCGACGCCGGAGGAACTGACATGCGAGGCTGGCTGGCGCACAGTACGGTTGCCTGTGTCATAGAAGACGCGGGCCGCTACCTGATGGTCGAGGAACGCGATACATCCAGCGGGGCGCGCGTTTTCAATCAGCCTGCCGGACACCTCGAGCGCGGCGAAACCCTGCTGGAGGCCGCGCTGCGCGAAACGCTGGAGGAAACCGGATGGCAGGTCGAACTGCTGGGCGTACTCGGCGTTGCGCTGTATACCGCGCCCGGAAACGGGGTGACCTACCACCGCACCACGTTCACGGGCCGCGCTTTGCAACAACTTGCAACCGCAGTCGTTGATCCGGATATTCTGGGCGTGCACTGGCTGGACTACGCAGCCCTGCAGGCAAACTCTGCTAGAATGCGCAGCCCGCTGGTTCTTGCCTGCATCGAACGGCATCGCCAGGGGATCTGTTATCCGCTGGACCTGATTCACACCGCATGAGCCACAACGCCGCCAGTAAAGTCATCGTAGGTATGTCCGGGGGCGTCGATTCCTCGGTCGCCGCGCTGCTGCTCAAAGAGCAGGGCTACCGCGTGGAAGGCCTGTTCATGAAAAACTGGGAAGAGGACGACGGCACCGAGTACTGCACGGCGAAAGAGGATTTCGCCGACGCCCAGGCGGTGGCGGACAGCCTGGGGATAGTGCTGCACGGGGCTAATTTCGCGGCGGAATACTGGGACAACGTGTTTGAGCATTTTCTCGCCGAGTACCGCGCAGGCCGCACACCGAACCCGGATATTCTCTGCAACCGCGAGATAAAATTTCGCGCGTTCCTCGAGTATGCACTGCAGCTGGGGGCGGACTACATAGCCACGGGTCACTATGTACGGCGCGGTGCGCTGAATGGAAAAGCGACGCTGCTGAAAGGGCTGGACCACAACAAGGACCAGAGCTACTTCCTGCATGCCGTGGGCCACGCCGAGTTGGGCAAGACACTCTTTCCGGTGGGCGACCTCGAAAAATCACGGGTGCGCGCGCTGGCAGACAGCGCGCGCTTCGTTACCGCACGCAAAAAAGATTCCACCGGCATTTGCTTTATCGGGGAGCGCCGCTTCGCCGATTTCCTGCGTCAGTACCTGCCGGCGCAGCCTGGGGATATCCACTCACTGGAAGGCGAATGTCTGGGCCGTCACCAGGGACTGATGTACCACACGATCGGCCAGCGGCAGGGCCTGGGAATTGGCGGGCGCGCGGACAGCAGCGATCAACCCTGGTATGTCGTGGGCAAAGATCTCAAAAACAATCGGCTGCTGGTGGCGCAGGGCAACGATCATCCGGCGCTTTTCAGTCGCGCCCTGGAGGCCGAGCAGGTGTACTGGGTGTCGGGGGAAGCGCCCGCCCTGCCCCTGGCGTGCTCAGCCAAGGTGCGCTATCGCCAGGCTGATCAGGCTTGTACACTCAGCTACTCGCGTACCGGCGGCTATCACGTTGCCTTTGACCAGCCCCAGCGCGCCGTCACCCCGGGTCAATCCGTGGTGTTCTACCTACAGCAACGCTGCCTCGGCGGCGGCGTCATCGCAGCCACGGAGCCCGCTTGAATTCATCGTCACTTTCCAACATCGAACAGCAGGCCGTAGCGCTCGCAGGCGTGGCACAGGCTGCGCGTCTTGTCGATCAGATATCCAAAACCGGCAGCTATCCCACTGAATTCCTGGAACCGACGCTGCGCAGCCTGTTTGAGTTTTCACCCGATAGCGTCGCAGACATTTTCGGCGGCATCAGCGGCGTCAAGCTCGGGCTGCAGAACCTGTGTAACCTGCTCGCCAATAAACAGGCGCAGGAGAGTCGCGACATGGTGCGCTACGTGTTCGGGATGCTGTATCTGGAACGGAAATTTGCCACCAACCGCGAAATGATGTCCGTGGTGCGCTCGCGTCTCGAGCATGCGAGTTTTCGTGCCGAGCACTTTTCAGGCAACGTGCACGCGTTATCCAACAGCGTGTCAGGCATCTACCAGGATACCCTGAGTCACCTCACGTTTCGCATCAAGGTCACGGGAAGCGCCCAGCACCTGCAAAATGAGCAGAACGCCGATATGATTCGCGCCGTGTTGCTGGCCGGCATTCGCTCGGCGTTTCTATGGCGCCAGCTCGGCGGGCGCCGCTGGAAGCTGCTCTGGCAACGGCGCAAGCTGCTGGCAGCGGCGCAGAAACTGTCACGCGGCCTGGGCGTGGTGTAGAATCCCCCGCTTTCGCGAATGGAGCACGCCATGGATCTGTCAGCACTCAGCGCGGTCTCTCCCATCGACGGACGCTACGCCGATAAGACCGCCCCGCTACGCGGCATCTTCAGTGAGTTTGGTCTTATCAAGCGGCGCGTGCTGGTAGAAGTGCGATGGCTGCAGCAACTGGCCGCGCACGCGGGCATACCGGAGGTGCCGCCGCTCTCCGAAGAGGGGCTGGCGGCCCTGGAATCGCTGCTCGAGGGCTTTGGTGAGCCAGATGCTCAACGCATCAAGGCCATAGAAGCCGTCACCAACCACGACGTGAAGGCGGTGGAATACTTCCTCAAGGAACGCTTCACGGGTAACGCCGAACTGGAGGCGATCGCCGAGTTTGTGCACTTTGCCTGCACCTCGGAAGATATCAACAACCTGTCGCACGGCCTGATGCTGCGCGATGGCGTACAGGATGTGCTGCGCCCTGCCATGAACAACATCGTGGATGCGCTGGTGACGCTGGCGCATGCCAGCGCCGATATACCCATGCTGTCGCGCACGCACGGCCAAACGGCGAGCCCCACTACCATGGGCAAGGAAATCGCCAACGTGGTCGCGCGCCTGCAACGACAACTCAAGCAGCTCGCGCGTATTGAGTTTCTCGGCAAGATCAACGGCGCGGTAGGCAACTACAATGCACATGTCAGCGCCTACCCGGAGGTGGACTGGGTCGCCAACGCCGAGGCGTTCGTGCGCGGCCTGGGGCTGGGCTTCAATCCTTTCACAACGCAGATCGAACCGCACGATTACATGGCTGAGCTGTTCGATGTCATCGCGCGCTTCAATACCATCCTGCTGGATTTCAACCGTGACGTCTGGGGTTACATCTCGCTCGGCTATTTCCGCCAGAAAACCGTGGCCGGCGAAGTGGGCTCGTCCACCATGCCACACAAGGTCAACCCCATCGACTTCGAAAACGCCGAAGGCAACCTGGGCCTGGCCAATGCGGTGTTCGGCCACATGGCCGCCAAACTGCCGGTGAGCCGATGGCAACGCGATCTCACCGACAGCACGGTGCTGCGGAACATGGGTGTGGGTTTCGGCTACAGCCTGATCGCATACCAGGCATGCATCAAGGGGATAGGCAAACTCGAACTTAATGCACAGCGGCTGCGGGAAGATCTCGACAGCAGCTGGGAGGTGCTCGCGGAGCCCATCCAGACGGTGATGCGACGCCACGGCATTGAGCAGCCTTACGAGAAACTCAAGGCGCTCACCCGCGGGCAGGCGATGACGCAAGAGGTCATTCAGGCTTTTGTTGAGTCGCTGGATATTCCCGAAGAGGCGCGCCAGGCACTACTGGCGCTGCGGCCCGACACCTACATCGGCAACGCGCCCGCACAGGCACGGGCGATCGATTAGGCCGAGCCCGCAGGCGTGAAGCTGCGGCTTGATATATCCGCCTTCCTCGCCCGGCACTGGCAGCGTGAGCCCCTGCTGGTGCGCAATGCGGTGGCGCAGTTCAAGCCTCCGATCTCGGCGGATGAACTGGCCGGCCTTGCGCTGGAAGACAGCGTAGAGTCGCGGCTCGTGACGCAGCGCGGTCAGCGATGGCAGGTGCGACACGGGCCATTCACCACCACCGATCTGCAACTCGAGCAGCCTTTCACCTTGCTGGTACAAGCGGTGGATCACTACGTACCCGAAGTGGAGCAACTGCTGCGGGCGGTAGACTTCATTCCCGCCTGGCGCATTGACGACATCATGGTCAGCTATGGCACCGACGGCGCCAGCGTCGGCCCACACTACGACCACTACGATGTCTTTCTCCTGCAGGGCGAGGGCGCCAAGCGCTGGCGTATCGGCCAGCGCTGTGACGCCTCCACACCACTGCTGGACAACGAGGAGATGCGGATTCTGCGCGACTTCCAGCCCACGGCCGACTACCTGCTGCAAACCGGCGACATGCTCTACGTGCCGCCCGGGGTTGCGCACTGGGGAATCGCCGAGGGCGACAGCACCACATTTTCCATCGGCTTTCGCGCCCCGAGACGCAGCGACATGCTCGCTCGCTGGGCGGACCAAATGCTCGCGGGGATCGGCAGCGATGCCTTTTTCGGCGATGCGGGGCGCAAGCCCTCGGCAGCCACCGGTGAAATCACGCGCGAGGACAGGCAGCAAGCGCGCGCTACGCTGCGCCGGGTCATCGAGCAACTGGACGATGACCGCTGGTTCGGTGAACTGGTGACCGAGCCGCGTTACGATTGCACGCCGGATGCGTCGGAGCTTGCCCAGGCGCAGTCGCTGTTGCGCGCGGGCCCGACTCGCATGCTGCGCAATCCCGCCGCAGTTCTTGCCTGGCAGCACAACGACCCCACCATCACGGCGTTCGCCAACGGCGAGTCGCTGACGCTGGACGCCTCCCCGCTGCTCCAGACCGCGCTGGAGCAGCTCTGTGGTGAGTGGTATCTTGAGGGCACGCTGCTCTCATCACTGTGCTCGGACGGTGACGCGCGCAGTCTGCTTGATTTTCTCCTGGCTACAGGCAGCGCCCATGTCGAATGATATCCCGGACGACGCGATCGACCCCACAGACACCGACTACATCAACGGTATCGCCTTCCCGCAGCCCTTCGGGGCCTACGCTACCGCATTGTGCGCGACCGCCCGCCGGCAGGTGTGTATTCTCAGCCCGGCGCTGGAGCGCGCCGCCTTCGACAACGAAGGCCTGGCGGAGGCCCTGAGTGCGCTAGCCAGGCACTCGCGACAGGCAGACATCCGCATCCTGGTGAGTGATGTGCAGGCCATTGTGCAGCGCGGACACCGGCTCCTGGCGCTGGCGCAACGTTTGCCCAGCAAGGTGCGCATGCAGCGCCTTGACGAGCACCCGCAATGGAATGGCGAAACCTGCGTGATTCGTGATCGCAATGGTGTCCTCGCCCTGCCCGGCCACCCCGCCAGGACGGGCTATTACGAGCCGGAATCCCGCGCCAGGGCGCAGCAGCACCTTGAGGTTTTCAACACTCTCTGGAACAGCAGCGTATCCGACCCACAGTTGCGGGCTCTTAGTCTGTAGCGCCGTTTCTTTGGTGAGCTGAGGGCTCAGCCCTGTTTCGAGATCGCATCCGCCAGCGCCAACTGTCGCTGCGCCTCTTCCACGTGCAGGTTTTCCACAAGGCGGCCGTTGACCACGACCACGCCTTTGCCCTCCGCCTGCGCCGCTTCGAAGGCCGAAATGATCTCACGTGCTGCGGCAACCTCCCCCTCATCGGGAGCGAACACCGCATTCGCGGCGTCGATCTGGCGCGGGTGAATCAGGCTCTTGCCGTCGAAGCCGAGGTCGCGTCCCTGCTCGCAGGACTGCCGCAGCAAGGCGTCGTCTTCAAGATCGAGTTGCACACCGTCGATGATATCCAGGCCGTTAGCGCGCGCGGCATACACGCACAGATTCAGCGCGGTGATAAAGCCCAGTCTGTCCGGCGTATGCCGTACGCGGGTATCCTTAGACAGGTCGGAAGTCCCCATCACCATCCCCCTGAGGCGTGGATGTGCGCTCGCAACGCGCTCTATATTGAGAATGCAGGCCGGCGTTTCCGCCATGATCCAGACGTCCACGGAGTCCGGACAGCCGGCCGCATTCAGCGCTGCGACCGCAGCCTGCACATCGTCGGCGTTGTTTATCTTGGGCACCAGTACCGCATCCGGTTTTACCGGAAACGCCGCCACTGCGGCGATATCATCGGCGCCCCACCGTGTTGCCAGGGCGTTGATCCGTACCATGAGTTCGCGGTGACCGTAGCCGCCCTCGGCGAGCGCGGCACCGATCTGCTCCCTGGCGAGCTGCTTGGCGTCGGGTGCCACGGAGTCTTCCATATCGAGAATCAGGCCGTCGGCCTCCAGGTTGCGGGCCTTTTCCAACGCCCTGGGGTTAGAACCGGGCATATACAACAGTGAACGGCGCGGTCTGATTTCCATCGGTACTCTCCTCGCGAGGTAGGGCAAGTCAAAAGGGCACAAGCATACCGCTGGGCCCTCGCACTGGGCAAGCCGAAGCACTCAGAGGGACCGCAGGAACCGGGCAACGGCATGAAGTCCGGTTGTGAAAGAGGCTGACAGGCGATAAAATTCACGGTTTGAATCGTTAAACCAAAGCGAAGACTGCAAGGCATGCACGCTCCCGGCTGCACATGATCGTACGTCTTCATCCACGACAGGACGACACATGACTCAGGTCTCCCCCGAAACAGGGCTTTCTCTCGATTCGGCAGGCACACTGCTTGCCGCTGCCCAGACGCTGCTCGCGCAAGGCGCCGCCCATATTCGCCAGAACAGCCTGATCGACGGCGCGGTGTCCCCTGGCAAACTCGACGCACAACAGCTGGTGTCCTACGAACTGGCCGTCAGCTGGTCTGAATGCACAGCTGCTCGCTTCCTGCTCAATCATGCTGCACGCCTTCAGGCGAGCAACCCCGACCCCTTTGTGGAACGGCTGGCTATGTTGTTCTGCGCCGAGGTGGTAACCGAGAGTCTGCAAAGGTTGCGCCTTCGACCCGCTGCCTATGGACTCACCCTGCAGTCGATCAACACGCTTGTCGAGGAAGCCCCTGCCGCACTGTTCCTGGAAACCCAGCTCGCACCGGAGAACATCGAGGCGCTGGGTTGGGAAATACTGGAGCGCAACGGCGATCTCGGTCCGGATCTTCTGGGCGAACACCACAGCATGATGCGAGACACTTTCAGACGCTTTGCCGACGACGTGGTCGCGCCGCTGGCTGAAGAGGTGCACCGGCAGGATCTCGATATCCCCGATGAGATACTTGAACCATTGAAAGAGATGGGCCTGTTCGGACTCTCGATCCCCGAGAGCTACGGTGGCCTGCAGGCCGACGACAAGGAAGACACGCTCGGCATGATCGTGGTTACCGAAGAGTTGTCCCGCGGGTCCCTCGGCGCTGCGGGGAGCCTCATCACACGCCCCGAAATTCTCTCACGTGCATTGCTCAAGGTCGGCACCGAGAAGCAGAAACAACAATGGCTGGGACAGCTCGCGGTGGGCGACCCCCTGTGCGCCGTGGCGGTAACCGAGCCCAATTATGGCTCCGACGTGGCAGGCGTACGCCTGCGCGCAACCCAGGTGGATGGCGGTTGGATGCTGAATGGCGCAAAAACCTGGTGCACCTTCGCTGGCAAGGCTGGCGTCCTCATGGTGCTGGCGCGCACCAACCCGGACATGAGCCTGGCGCACCGCGGGCTGTCAATGTTCCTGGTGGAAAAACCCGCTAGCGCCGGTCACGCATTTGAGGTGAGCCAGGATGGTGGTGGCAAATTGACCGGCCGGGCGATCGCAACGCTCGGCTACCGGGGCATGCATTCTTTCGAGCTGTTTTTTGACGATTTCTTCGTGCCCGCCGCGAACCTGCTCGGCGGACCCGACGGCGAAGGCAAGGGGTTCTACGCAGCGATGGCCGGTTTTGCCGGCGGGCGTATCCAGACCGCGGCGCGCGCCGTGGGTGTCATGCGCGCGGCCTTCGAGCGCGCGCTGTCGTATGCCGGTGAACGTGTCGTATTCGGCCAGGCGATCGGCGAATACCCGCTCACGCGCGTGAAACTGGCGCGCATGGCCGCGATGATCCTCGCCTGCCGGCAGATCACCTATGACGTCGCACAGATGATGGACGAGGGTGACGGCGACATGGAAGCAAGCGCCGCAAAACTGTTTGCCGGCCGCGCGGCCGAATGGTTGACCCGCGAGGCACTGCAGATTCACGGTGGCATGGGTTACGCCGAAGAAGTGCCCGTTAGCCGCTACTACGCCGATGCACGTGTGTTGTCGATCTTCGAGGGCGCGGAAGAAACACTCGCCCTGAAGGTGATCACGCGGGCACTGGTTGAGCAGGCCGGCTGAGGATTCCCGCATGACGATAACCCTCTGTCCTGACACACAGGTCGAGCGGGCCCCCGAACTGGCACCGGGCCTTGAACACGTGCGACGCCCGCAGTACGGCCGATACCTGGATGAGCTTGAGCCCGGGCAGGCCTTTGAGCACCCGCGCGGCTTCAGCTTCACCACCAGCAACATGCTGGCGTTCTCCCGCGTATTCATGCAGGCCAATCCCCTCTATCTGAACACGCAGTATGCACAGGCCTGCGGCTTCCCGTCCCTGCCCGCAAGCCCGCAAATGGTCTTCAACGTCACTCTGTCGCTGGGTGTGCAAAACGATTCTGAAAAAGCGATCGCCAACCTGGGCTACTACCAGGTCGAATTCTTGCGTCCGGTTTACGCGGGCGATACGCTGCGCGCGTTTACCCGCGTGCTCGAGAGAAAAGACCGTGGCGCGGACAAGCCCGGCATCGTGCGAATTCGCACGGTCTCGGTAAACCAGCACGATCAGGTTGTACTGCAGTACGAGCGCAAGATCTTCGTGGCCTGGCGCGGTGATCGCCCGCCCACCACGCCGGCCGCCGAGATGAGCGTCCCCTTCCCCGAGGAAGCGACACCGCGCATCGAACTGCCGCTCGCCGGTGGTGCCTCGCCGCACGGCCTCACGGGGCCGAACACTTACTTCGAGGATTACCTGCCCGGTGAAGTTATCGTGCATGCCAACGGACGCACCATCACTGACGAGCACATGGCGCTGACCTATCTGGTCGGCAACTCCCATCCCCTGCATTTCGACCGCGTGTTCTCCGCCAGCCTGTCCGGCAAGATGAGCGGCGAGCCCATCGTTTATGGAGGACTGGTATTTGCGTGGCTGGAAGGGCTAGCCAGCCGCGATGTGAGCGAAAACGCCGTTTGGGAGCTGGGCTTCACCGAGGGCTATCACACGCAACCCGCCTTTGCCGGCGACACCGTGGGCGCCCTGAGCCGCATACTCGCAACAGACGACGCTCCCGGCGCTGCCGATTTCGGCATTGTGACGATGCAGTTGATCGGCGTGAAAAATGTGTCCGCAGCCGACGCGCTTGCGCGCCATGGGGCCGATCTGTTTATCAAGGAAGACAGCAAGCGCGAGCACGGCAAGGAAAAAATCAGCGACAAGATCTTCGAGATTGAACGCCGCCTGCTGGTTCGCAGGCGCCCCGCGTGAGGACCACAGCGTGAGTCACGATTCCGTACAACGCGATCGCCCCTGGTTGATGCGCACATACTCGGGGCACTCCTCAGCGAAGGCCTCCAATGAACTCTATCGCACCAATTTGAGCAAAGGACAGACCGGCCTTTCGGTGGCTTTTGATTTGCCCACCCAGACAGGCTACGACTCAGACCACCCGCTGGCGCGTGGCGAGGTAGGCAAAGTGGGCGTACCCATCAACCACATCGGCGACATGCTGGCCCTGTTCGACCAGATACCGCTGGGGCAGATGAACACCTCCATGACAATCAACGCGACAGCGCCCTGGTTGCTGGCGCTCTACGTCGCTGTGGCCGAGCAACAGGGCGTCGATCCAAGCGAGTTGCAGGGCACTACCCAGAACGACTTGCTGAAGGAATACCTTTCACGCGGCACGTATATTTTTCCGCCCCAGCCCTCGGTGCGATTGACGACGGATCTCATCGCCTACACCGTGCAACATATCCCTAAATGGAACCCCACCAACATCTGCAGTTATCACCTGCAGGAAGCCGGCGCCACACCAACGCAGGAACTGGCGTACGCACTGTGCACCGCCACTGCCATCCTTGACGCAGTTCAGGCGTCAGGGCAGATAGACCCGGAGAGCTTTCAGCATGTGGTAGGACGCATCTCCTTCTTCGTGAATGCCGGCATTCGCTTCATCGAAGAGATGTGCAAGATGCGCGCCTTTACCCGCATGTGGAACTCGCTGGTTCGGGATCGTTACGGTGTGGAGGATCCGAAACTAAGCCGTTTTCGCTATGGCGTGCAGGTCAACTCGCTGGGGCTTACGGAGTCCCAGCCGGAAAATAACGTGCAGCGCATCGTCCTTGAAATGCTTGCCGTCACGCTGTCGAAGAGCGCGCGTGCACGTGCAATCCAGCTGCCTGCGTGGAACGAGGCGCTGGGATTGCCGCGTCCCTGGGACCAGCAGTGGGCGCTGCGCATGCAACAGGTACTCGCGCTGGAAACAGACCTGCTGGAGTACGGTGATATTTTCGACGGGTCGCCGGTTATCGAAGCCAAGGTTGAGGAATTGATCAACGGCGCGCAGGCCGAGATGGCTCGCATTGCCGAGCGCGGCGGTATGGTCGCCTGTATCGAAAGCGGCTATGTCAAACGCGAGCTGGTGCAAAGCCATACGCAGCGTATGCGGGCCATTGAGCTCGGTGATTTAAAAATTGTAGGTGTTAACTGCCACCGGAAAACCGCCGAATCCTCGCTTACGGCCAGCGCGGACTCGATCATGCAGGTAGACCCGCTTGCCGAAGAGGAGCAGATAGCGTCTCTGGTGGCTTTTCGAAAAACCCGCGACCAGTCCCGTGTCAAGGCCACGCTCGAGAGTCTGCGGATCGCCGCGCTCAACGGTAGTAACATCATGCCTGCGTCTATCGAGTGCGCGCGGGCGGGCGTCACGACAGGCGAATGGAGCGAAGTTTTGCGCGAAATTTTCGGCGAGTATCGGGCACCAACCGGCGTTGATATCGCGAGCACGTCGGAGGATAACGGCGAAGCCATGCAGGCCTTGCGTGGTCGCGTGCGGCAAACCGGCGAAGCCATTGGCAGGCCCCTGCGACTTCTGATCGGCAAGCCGGGTCTGGATGGCCATAGTAACGGCGCAGAGCAGATTGCGGTGAAAGGTCGGGACGCCGGTTTTGAAATCGTCTACGAGGGCATACGCCTTACGCCAGCACAAATTGCGCGTGCAGCCCAGGAGGAAGGCGTGCACCTGATCGGGCTGTCCGTGCTGTCCGGCAGTCACCTGGCGCTGGTTGACGACATCTACCGGGAGCTCGACGCGCTGGGATGTGATGCGCTGCCCATTGTGATCGGCGGCATCATACCCGAGAGCGATGCACAGGCACTCAAGCAGAAAGGCGTCAAAGCGGTATTCACGCCAAAAGACGTGGACATGAACGCCATCATGCACACCATCGTCGACGTTATTCGCCAGGCACACGCCCTTCCCATGGATCGCTGATCCGCGCATGCAGGAAAGCGATGTCACACAGCTTGCCGAGGAGATTCATCGCGCTGACCGACGCGCTCTGGCCACGGCGCTCAACCTGCTGGACAACAGGCTCCCGGCGCAGCAAGCGCGTGCCGGCAAATTGCTGGCGGCGCTGTGCGCGTCGGGCATACCCTCCACCAGCCGCCTGATCGGCATCACCGGGCCACCCGGGGTAGGCAAATCGTCGCTCACCGCCGCACTTATCGCCGTCTGGCGCCGACGCGGGCTCAGCGTGGGCGTGCTGGCGGTTGACCCGTCCAGCCCCATCAGTGGCGGCGCTTTATTGGGAGACAGGCTGCGCATGCACCAGTCTGCGAAAGACGACGGCGTATTCATTCGCTCTTTGTCCAGTCGCGGCGAATTCGGCGGACTCAGCACGGAAGTCTGGCCTATGGGGCTCCTGATGCTCTGCGCGTTCGATGTGGTTCTCGTAGAGACCGTAGGCGTAGGCCAGCGCGAGGTGGATGTTGCAATGCGTTGCGATACGACCTGCTTCGTCGCGCAGCCGGGGTCGGGCGACAGTATCCAGTTCCTCAAAGCCGGCATACTGGAAGTACCGCATGTACTGGTAGTGAACAAACACGACATGGGCGCACACGCCGAGCGCACACTCTCGGAACTGGCCGGCGCCATGACAGGCGAGCACCCGGATGGAGACTGGCATGTGCCGGTTCTCGCAACCAGCGCCACCGAACATACCGGTATCGAGGCGCTGGCGGACGCACTGGAAGCGCACCACGCATCACTCAGGCAGCGCGGCGTGGTGGAATCGTTACGCGAGCAGCACCAGGCCCACTGGATCATCAAGCGTCTGGCGAACGAGTTTGGCAGCGCCGGGATCGCGCGGCTCGGCGGCGAGCAGGCGCTCCTTGCCGCGCTATGCTTAGAGGGCGGCGATCCATTCACACAATACAGTCGCTACCGGCAACAACTCGATGTTCGCCCGGTAGGCAACCCACAGCAGTAATTCCTTCAGGAGCTCAGCATGCGTAGTTCACGAGACTTTTTCCGGCCATTGGCCATAGGCGCCCCCGAACCCCTGCGCGACATACCTGTCCGGCCATCGCGCATGATCCACTTTTTCGACCCCAGCAACCCGAAGATGGTTGAGAAGGCACCTGCCATAGCCGCCAGGGTCGATATCATTCTCGGCAATCTCGAAGA
Source organism: Halioglobus sp. (assembly GCA_041396005.1). GTDB lineage: Bacteria > Pseudomonadota > Gammaproteobacteria > Pseudomonadales > Halieaceae > Marimicrobium. The sequence continues at coordinate 37,659 of JAWKZK010000002.1, read as the reverse complement.
CGCCGTGGCAATCGACAACAAGGAGGCGGCTCGCGAAGGGTTTATCAACATCGCGCGCGACAACGACTTTGGTGACACCCAGCTCTGGACGCGCGTCAACAGCCTCGACAGCCCCTGGTTTCTGGACGATGTCACACGCATCGTGACCGAGGTCGGTAATAAGGTGGATGTCATTATGCTGCCGAAGATCCAGGGTGCCTGGGATGTGCACTATGCCGACCAGTTGCTGGCCCAGCTCGAAGCGCGTGCCGGAATCAGTCGCCCGATTCTGCTGCACTGCCTGCTGGAAACGGCACTGGGCGTCGCTAATGTTGAAGAGATCGCCGCTGCGAGCCCACGGATACAGGGTATGAGTCTCGGCCCGGCCGATCTCGCCGCTTCCCGCCGGATGAAAACCACGCGTATCGGCGGCGGTCATCCCGGTTACCTGGTGCGCAACGACCCCGATCCGCAGGATCCGGATGCGCCGCGTGGCACACACCAGCAGGATCTCTGGCATTACACGATGGCGCGCATGGTGGACGCCTGCGTCGCCGTGGGCGCCCTTCCCTTCTACGGCCCGTTCGGCGCCATTGACGACCCCCAGGGCTGTGAGGACCAATTCCGCAACGCGTTCCTGATGGGCTGCGTCGGCGCCTGGTCGCTTCACCCGAGTCAGATAGACATCGCCAAGCGCGTGTTCAGCCCGCCGCCCGACGAGGTGATCTGGGCCCGACGTGTGCTTGAGGCGCTGCCTGACGGCTCTGGCGCGGTCATGGTTGACGGCAAGATGCAGGATGACGCGTCATGGAAACAGTGTCGCGTGATGGTGGACCTCGCCGAGATGATCGCGGAGAAGGACCCCCAGTACCGTGAGCTGTACAGCCTTTAGGCTGACGGGCATCCGGCGTCTGGCAAAAGGTCTGCATTCGCAGGGGTTTCAGTCAAAAACCCTCGCGCGAGTGTCTGCCTGCAACGCTTCCCCGGATAGCGCGGTCTAGGACGGTCATCCGCGGGAGCAGGTCTACTACCGTCTCGCACAGTTTCCGCTGAAGATCCCTCCCCTGCGCCATGCAGGCCGGCTCCACCTCGACGGGGGCAAACGCGTCTCGCCACCGGCATTGTGGCGAATACAGTGCGGCAGCATGCATACCAACGCCGCGTGAAGCATGCGTGGTCCCCGCAGCGGCGTGGACGCGCAGGCACTGACCGCCGCGCCATCCCGTAACACCACTCGACGCATGCTGGTGCTGCAAAATCTGCACACACATCTGCAAATACTTCCAAAATCCAGGCCCCATCTTGCTGGTAGCGGCGGCGCACCCGCTGGTTAGTGGGCGCCACTTAAGCGGAGGTGGGCTGGCACGCCCCTTGCTACTGTTCCGGTGACTTACGAGTTGCGCCTGACGCCACCTGACGTGGAAAAAGGCAATCTGAAACACTGGTAAAAGGAGATAGAGTATGAGCAACACCACCAAGCAAGAAGGCAACACCGATAGTTACAGCCTGTTCCTGGGTGCCCTGGATGTGATCAACGAGGCACTTTCCTCGTTACGTGACAAGCCGCTGATCAAGGACATCATGTCGCTGATGGATAAACAGACTGCTGGCGAAAAGTTTGGAGTGGAGATTTATACCGACAATCCCGACACCCCGCACGATTACTACACCGTACGTGCCAACAACCAGCGACTCGAACTCGTATCGCGCGGCAAGGACGCACCCTCGATCGACTGGAAGGTATCCACGGAGTATCTTCAGGATATCAACGAGAACCCGCAGAAGTACATCGACAACCCGCTAAAGCTGGATATCGACTGGCTGAAGCACCGACTGTCGGACGCGGCCTGAACCAAAAGACCACACAGCACTGAAAGGAGTCCGCAAAATGCCTATTGAACTTCCCGATCTCCCCTTCGCACGCGATGCGCTGGAACCGCACATGTCCAGAGAGACGCTCGACTACCACTATGGCAAACACCACGCGGGGTATGTCAAGAAACTGAACAAGGCGCTGGAGAAGGAGGGTCTGTCCGGCTCACTGGAAGAACTGATTCGCACGCAAACGGGAGGCGTGTTCAACAATGCCGCCCAGGTGTGGAATCATACGTTCTTCTGGCATTGCCTGAGCCCCGACGGTGGCGGCGAGCCGGAAGGAAAGCTGCTCGACGCGATCAATAGCGCGTTCGGTTCACTGGCGGATTTCAAGAATGCGTTTACCGCCGCGGCAAAATCCAATTTCGGCTCGGGCTGGACATGGCTGGTCAAGAACGCGAACGGCGAACTGGAGGTGGTCAGCACCGACGACGCCGACACGCCAGTCCGTGATCCGTCAGTGACGCCCTTGCTGACCGTGGACGTGTGGGAACACGCCTACTATCTGGACCACCGCAATGACCGGGGTGCATACCTTGAAGCGTTCTGGGAGCTGGTGAACTGGCCTTTCGTGGCAGGCAACCTGAAGTAGCTTTCTTTCGCCCGGCGCACTCCCTGTGGGTGCGCTGTAGCACAAAGGCTGCGTCGCATGCATTTTCTATCGGCGCGGCAGTTACATGGCCTGCATGATACGCCGGGCCGCCGCATAAGCGGTGATCTCCTGGTTCGCGACGGCGCGCTCCAGCTCGGGCATGAGTCGTTTCACCGCCGCGTTCCCGGTCAGCGTGAGCAGCAGCATTTCATTCACCAGCTGGTGCATCCAGTCACGATTCTGCTGGGCGCGTTTTTTGCGAAACGCATCCTGCTCAAGCGCCTGGAAATAGTAATCCACCAACATGCCCCAAAGGGCATCGATGTTGGTGTTGTGCAGTGCAGAGCAGGTCATCACTCGCGGTGTCCAGAAGCTGGTGTGGCGCAGCAGGTTCATCGCGCTGGTATACTGACGCTGCGTGAGAGTCGCGAGCTTCTCGCTGTCTCCATCGGCCTTGTTGATGACCAGCGCGTCTGCCAACTCCATGATGCCTTTCTTGATACCCTGGAGCTCATCCCCACCGCCGGGCAGCATCAGTACCAGGAAAAAATCGACCATACCGGCAACCTGGTACTCGGACTGTCCGACGCCCACCGTCTCAACCAGGATGATGTCATACCCCGCCGCTTCGCACAGCAGCATGGTTTCTCGCGTTTTCTGCGCCACGCCACCCAGCGCGCCCTTGGACGGCGACGGACGGATGAAGGCTGCGTCCTGACGCGACAGTTCTTCCATGCGCGTCTTGTCGCCGAGAATCGAACCGCCGGCGATCGGTGAACTCGGATCCACTGCGAGCACCGCAACGCGCTTCCCCTGCTTGATCAGGTACAGCCCGAACGCCTCGATAAAGGTTGATTTGCCCACACCCGGCACGCCGGTAATGCCGACGCGCAAACTGTTGCCACTGTGAGGCAGCACCTGCTCCAGCATTGCCTGTGCCTGCTCCTGGTGTTCAGGCAGCCGGCTCTCGACCAGGGTGATGGCTTTCGCCAGCGCCCTGCGCTTGCCCTGCAACAGATCGCCCAGGTCGAAGCGGCTCACGCCGGCAGTACTCGAGTGATCAAGGCAAGCGATGGAGGACAGACTGCGCCGCCAGAGCTGGCCTGCTGATATGTCTTCTCTTCCACCCTCAGGATTGGGCCGCACTCACCGCGTTCAGCACTTCGCGCGCGCACACGGGTATCGGCGTACCGGGACCGAAAATGCACTTCACGCCGGCGGCATACAGAAACTCATAGTCCTGTTTTGGAATAACGCCCCCGGCGATCACCACGATATCCTCCGCTCCCTCGGCTTTTAATGCCGCCACAAGCTGCGGCACCAGCGTCTTGTGGCCGGCCGCGAGCGAAGAGGCGCCAACCACATGCACGTCGTTTTCCACCGCCTGGCGCGCCACCTCTTCCGGCGTGGAAAACATCGGCGACAGGTCGATGTCGAAGCCGACGTCGGCGAACGCAGTGGCCACCACCTTGGCACCCCGGTCGTGCCCGTCCTGTCCCATTTTGCATACCAGCATGCGCGGCCGACGACCGTACTTTTCCACGAACGCATCGATATCTCGGCTGATCCCCTGCCAGTCTTCGTTGTCTTGGAAAGCGGAACCATAAACGCCGGACACGGTTTGCGCCTGCGCATTGAAGCGTCCGAATTCGCGTTCCATGGCAAAGGAAATTTCGCCCACCGATGCGCGTCTTCGCGTGGCCTCTACCGCAAGTGCAAGCAGGTTCCCCTCGCCGGTGACAGCGCACTGGTAGATCTGCTCCAGGGTGTCCTCCACAGCCGCCTCGTCGCGCTCCTCCCGCAAACGGGCGAGCCGCGCGATCTGCGATTCGCGCACCGCATCGTTGTCGATCTGCAGGATATCGACGTCATCCTCGGTCTCAACCTTGTACTTGTTAACACCGACGATCACATCGTCGCCGCGGTCTATGCGCGCCTGCTTGCGAGCGGCGGCCTCCTCGATGCGCAGCTTGGGCATGCCGGTTTCAATCGCCTTGGCCATGCCGCCGGCCTGCTCTACCTCTTCTATCAACTCCCAGGCTTTGTCGGCAATGTCCTGCGTGAGACTCTCCATCATATAGGAACCGCCCCAGGGATCGACGACACGCGTAATGCCGGTTTCTTCCTGAATGATGAGCTGCGTGTTGCGCGCGATACGGGCTGAAAACTCGGTCGGCAGCGCAATCGCCTCATCCAGCGCATTAGTGTGCAGCGACTGCGTGCCGCCAAACACCGCGGCCATGGCCTCGATGGTCGTGCGCACGATATTGTTGTAAGGGTCCTGCTCTGTGAGAGACCAGCCGGAGGTCTGGCTGTGCGTGCGCAGCATGGAACTCTTGGGATTTTTCGGGTTGAACTCGCCGACAATACGCGCCCACAGCAGACGCGCCGCGCGCATCTTGGCGATCTCCATGTAAAAATTCATGCCGATGCCCCAGAAAAACGAGAGGCGCGGCGCGAAATCGTCGATACTGAGCCCGGCCGCGATCGCCGTGCGGATGTACTCCTTGCCGTCGGCAAGCGTATAGGCAAGCTCCAATGCGGCGTTCGCCCCCGCTTCCTGAATATGGTAGCCGGAGATGGAAATCGTGTTGAAGCGCGGCATATGCTGTGAGCAGTAGGCGATGATATCGCCGATAATCTTCATGCTGGGCGCCGGCGGGTAGATATAGGTGTTGCGCACCATGAACTCTTTCAGGATGTCGTTCTGGATAGTGCCGGCGAGATCGGCCTGCGCAACGCCCTGCTCCTCGGCGGCCACGATGTAGCCCGCAAGCACCGGCAACACCGCGCCGTTCATGGTCATGGACACCGACACCTTGTCGAGCGGAATACCGTCGAACAGCACTTTCATGTCTTCCACGGAATCGATGGCGACGCCCGCCTTGCCAACGTCTCCGGTAACCCGCGGATGATCGGAATCGTAGCCGCGATGGGTGGCCAGATCGAAGGCCACCGAGATGCCCTGGCCCCCGGCTGCCAGTGCCTTGCGATAAAAGGCGTTGGAGGCTTCAGCGGTTGAAAAGCCGGCGTACTGACGAATCGTCCAGGGTCGACCCGCGTACATGGTCGCCTGCGGGCCACGAATATAGGGCGAGAGACCGGGCATGGTGTCGGTAAACGCCAGCGCCTCGATATCGGCCGCGGTGTACAGCGGTTTCACCGCAATATCTTCCGGCGTCTGCCATACGAGATCGTCGGGCGTCTTGCCCTTCATCTGGGCTTTGGCGAGTTCTCGCCAGCGATCGACGGTGGAAGCGTTCTTGTCGTAAATATCGCTGCTCATATAGCAACTCCTGAGTTGGGCAGGACCGTCGTATCAGTGTCCGGCGTGATCGTCAGCCGGCTGATTGATCTCGATCAGCACACCATCGGCGCTTTTGGGATGAATAAAAATCACGCGTGAGCCGTGCGCGCCCGGCGAGGGAGCGTCAGACAGAAACTGGTAGCCTTTCGCCTTCAGGCGCTCCACATCCGCATCGATATCATCGGAACGGAAACACAGGTGATGCAGCCCCCCCCCTTTTTTCTCCAGAAAGGTTTTTACCGGCCCCTCGTCGTTCAGAGGATGGATCAATTCGATACTGGTGGGCGGCAGTGGCAGGAACGCGGCCGTGGTTTTCGCCTCCACGACATCCTCGGTGCCACCGAGCGGTAGCTGGAAATCTTCCACGAAGCGTTCGATGGCTTTCTGTAAATCGGGTACGGCCACGGCAATATGATCGAGTGCAGTAATCATGCTGTTTCTCCCTGCAGATTTTTCAGGAACTGTACAGTGCCTTCACGACGTCTTGCGGCGATCTCCTCGGGAGATACCTGCTCAATCACCTCGTCCGGCGTGATTTTGAAGATGGGCTGGCCTTTGCTGATAATCGTGCCGTCGGTGTCGACCAGTACCTCTTTGATGGTTCCGGCAAACGGTGCGTACACCTTGTTGAACATTTTCATCACCTCGACGATAAACAGCGGATCACCCGCCTCGAAGTGATCGCCCTCCTTCACATAGACGTCATGCTCAGGCGTTTCGCGCGAGTAAAACATACCGCCGCTCTGGGCGAGAATTTCGTCCGAGCTTGCGACCGGTGGCGGCACGAGGACCTTCGCCATGGCCGCCTGCAACTCGCTGTCAGTGAGACGCTCGGGAATGTGGATGGTGAGATCGCTGTTAACGCTGAGCGCATAGAAACCGGTTTTCTCGGCAATCGCGGGCAACATGGCGAGCACGTCGCAGCCCGCCTGAAAACCGCAGTGCGCTGCGCGCACGCGTTGCCAGAGCGACTCGTCGAACCCTTCTGGTGCATCGTTCGCTTCAAGCAGCGAACACAACTCGATCCAGTCCTCTGCGCCCAGACGCTGATCAAGCTCGGCGTAAAACGCCAGCGCCTGTTGCAGAATTGCATCGTCGTGGTCCCAGATCATGCTGGCAGCCGGGGGCTTGTCGCCGGGAACATGATCCATGTTCAGGAAATGGTAGGTCTCTGCGAGCAATTCGACCGGGTTTTCGTTCCAGCAGAACCTGCCGTCGATGAGCGTGCAGCAGTCGCGGTGGAGGCTCAACCAGCCGCTCAGTACATGCGGTTCGTCCAGCAGGCGCTTCAGCGGGCGCAGCAGCAGCGACTCCTTCATCTGCAGCGCGTGCGCCAAAGCCGCTTGCGCCTCCTCATCCGGCCCGGAAAGCAGGGCCTGGCCTATGCGTGAATAGGCGAAGTCTACGTCCAGGTTGTTGGCCTGCTGTTTCAACTCGCCCACGGCAGTCAGGTAAGGCACGATGAACCGGGTGGTGGGACGGGCGTTGATATTCTGGCCGATAAACCAGTTCACCAATCCGTAATGAAACTCCAGGTTGGTCGCCAGATCCTGGCCGCGCATACGCGTCTGGCGGATGGTTTCCGCCATATTCTCGTAGGTTTGCAGGCGGCTTTCACCAACGGTCAGCAGCAGTGCGATATTGGAATCGTAGGCGCCGGCCAGGGTGTACTTCATGAACACATCGGTGTCCGGGTTGTGCAGGCTGATGCCCTGGTCGTCGCGAATTTCGCCTTCTATGGCGTCAGACCAGGACTCGATCACCCCACCGGCGTGTGGCTGCAGGGCCTGGTTGGTGGCGTTCAGGCGTGCCTCGACGCTGTCGTTCACGCGCGGCACCCGCTCGGGACGGGGAAGCTTGTCGCCGTGCGCGGCCAGCAACACCATGGCCTCCACCAGTGATTCCACCGTGAAGAAGTCCTGCGGGTTGTCGGGGTTGGCAAACTTCAGCGCGTAGCAGAGTTCGGTCACACGATGCTCTACCTGGATACGCGTATTCATCTCCATGAAAAAGTGCTTGTCGCGATCCACAATACACTCGAAGGTCGATACCGAATCGAGTCCCACCGCCTTGCCGAAGGACTGCGCCTCGGCTTCCATGGCCTGCAAGGTGAGCAGGTCCTGGCGCAGCACCTGCGCTTCTTCTTCCTTGCCTGCGGCTTCGGCCTGCGCGATCGCGCGGGCCAGGGACTCGACAGTGACCGACACTTCCAGCAGCTTCTGTTCATGCATCTGCAGCGAACAGTCGCGGCCGCCCATGGTGATGCACCAGTCACCGTTCCCCACCACCTGGATTTCCTGGTGACGGGTGGTCTCGATATTCAGCTCCACCAGTACGTTCTTGTTATCGCCAACGCCGGTGGTCTTCACCTCGTTGAGAATTTCACGCACCATTTCCGCCGTGCGCGACGCATCGCCCTTGCCGAGAATTCGCTGCCCCTTGCCCCCGCCGCCGCTAATGGCTTTCAGGCGGACGCGGTTCTGTGGATAGTCGGCCATCATCTTCTGCACGGCCTCGGTGAGCGTTGCGCAGAGTTCATCCACGGTATACAGATCGATGCCGGCGTCGTAGGACGCTGCCAACACGAGGTCGGCCTTATCCTCCAGAGACAGCCTGTCATCGTCCAGGCTGGCCTTGCTGACATCCAGGCCGTGCTCGGCCACGAGCTTCTTGAGCGCCTCCGCATCACCGTGTTTCTTCAGCAGGGTCAGCGCCGTGCCATTGTCGATACCGGGAGTGACCGATACGCCACAACGCAGCGCGGTACGCTTGGCTTCGTCCTTCAAACCCGCGTCATGCACGGTGCGCGAGCAAGGGCCGATGAAATTCAGGCCTGCGGACTCCATCGCCGCCACCATCATCTGGTCTTCCGCCATGAAGCCATAGCCGGCAAAAATCGCGTTATAGCGGTTTGCATGGGCAATGTTGATGATCTGCTCGATGCGCTGCTCGCGCTCTTCCTTGTTGACGCCGCTGTAGTCGGGTACCCGGTGGATACGATCCGGGTCCGCCAGTGCTCGCAGTTCGGGCGCAATCGCGTTGCGGTACACGATCGAGTCTTTTTCCGACAGCAGAATACCGTAGTGCGTGATGCCCATTTCCTGGAAAACGTCCATCGCTTCCTTGCGGATCGGGCCGCGACAGATAATCAGCGGACGGATGTGGGTACAGTCGAACTGACGCGTCCAGGCCGAGGCACTCTGGCCGAGGCGACGGTCGCGATGAATCAGCGGGTTGTTAAGATAGAATTCGTTGGACACGCCTGGATTCCCTTACTGTGATGTTAGCTGATGAATGGGCTGTGCTTCGGCCTGTTAATGCGCATGGTCGCGTTCCTGATGTGCCGCTCACGCGCTGCATCAATGGAATTCACGCTGCACCGAACTGAGGGGCTCGGGCCGGTAGCGACGAAGGTAGAACGCCATATTCTCCGCCAGCACCTGGCGCAGATCAGACGGCATGACGATCTGGGAGATCGACCCGAGGCTCAACGCTTCGTTGGGGTTCATCAACTCGCGTTCATAGCGCTGCGCCAGCTGGGCCTCCTCGGCCTTGACCCATGCGGCCACCAGTTGACGCGCCGCTTCTTCGGCTTCCGAGTCGTTCAGGCCCGCATCGCGCTGTGCGGCGGTTTCCTGCTCCACACGGCGGGCCACGCTGCCACGAATCTTGCGCAGCTCGTCCTTGTACACGTACTCGACGCCCGCCGGGCCCATCACGGCAACACGCGTGGTCGGCAGCGCCACCACGAAGTCTGCTCCCACGGGAAAACTGTTAAAGGCCGCATACGCGCCGCCAAAGGCATTGCGCACCAGCACCAGGAACCTCGGCGTGCGCAGGTCGACAATGGCGTCGAGCATTGCGCGCCCCGCCTGCACGATGCCGCCCGTCTCCTGCTCCTTGCCCGGCAAAAACCCGGTGGTGTCCTCGAGGAAAATCACCGGCGTGTTATACAGGTTGCAAAAACGGATGAAGCGGGCGTTCTTGTAGGCAGCATCGATATCAACCTGACCGGAAGCCACCGCCGAATTGTTCGCGACGAAGCCCACCACGTTGCCGCCGATGCGGCCAAGCGCCGTGATCGTGTTGCGGGCGCGCTCGGGCTGCACTTCGATGAAATCGCCATGATCGCAGAGCTGCTGCAGGATAATGGTCACATCGATCGGGGTATTGAAGCCCGTCGGGGAGTTGAACGCCTTCTTGAGCAGGATATCGATATCCCAGGTTTTGCGGTCCACCGGATCGGAACTGGGCTGGAACGGCGCCAGCTCGCCGTTGTTACCCGGCAGGTAGTTCAGCAGGTCACGCACCTTGCGCAAGGCCGCCACCTCGTCTTTCACCACGAAGTCGGTCACGCCGGACTGGCTGTGTACGCCCGGGCCTCCGAGTTCATCGGGTGTCACATCCTCACCGAGCACGGATTTCACCACGCCCGGCCCGGTCAGGCCGAAAAAGGTATCGTTGGGCTGGATGAGAAAGCTGCCCTGACGGGGCAGGTAAGAACCGCCGCCCGCGTTGAAGCCGAACATGCACATGATGCTCGGCACAATACCGCTGATCTTGCGCAGCGCGGCGAAGGCCTCGGCATAGCCGTCCAGCCCGCCGACACCCGCCGGGATGTAGGCGCCGGCGCTGTCGTTGATGCCGACCACGGGGATACGCTGCTTGGCCGCCAGTTCAAACAGGCGTGCAAGTTTGGCGCCATTGGTGGCATCCATGGAGCCGGCACGCACCGTGAAGTCGTGGCCGTAGAGGGCTACATCACGTCCATTGATTTTCACGATGGCGGTCACCAGGGACGCGCCATCCAGGTTCGGCCCCCAGTTCTGGTAAAGAATCTGGGGGGGGGCGTCACTGAGGAATCGAATGCGCTCCCAGATCGTCATACGGTTTTTCTGGTGCTGGCGCTGGATGTTCTTCACACCCGCGGCCTGATAGGGACGCTGCTGCAGCTCCCAGCCGGCCTTCAGAGCCTCTTCGTAGGCGCCGGGTGCGGTGCTGATCTGGCCGGGAACGCCAAATTCCCGCTCATTGTGCGTCGCAAAAGGATTTTCCAGCGAGGCAATCGGTGTGTTGCTGTGTTTCGTTGTCATATGTCCAAGATCCAAGAGTCGCCCCGGGGCGAATGGAGGGCCCGCAGCACGCCCTGCCCGGACGTGTCGGATGCTCATTTGAACGGCCGGACCCGGAATGTGTGCCGACCGGAATTCGGCGTGATACATTAATTGTACGGGCCGTCAAAGTCAATGCAGGCAGGTGGTACATCCTGCAATTTCAATGCAGATAGCAGTAATTTCAACGCAGTTAATGACGTTAAACTGGTGTTCACTGTCCGGCCAGGCTCCGCCGGCGGCCAGCCGCCCGGATGACCGGCGCAGACCGTCTCGAACAAGGTAACCGCACCATGCAAACTGCCATGCACCTGGAAGACATGCCCTACAGGCCGGATAGCTGCGAGTACTTCGAGTGCCTGCGCGACCTGCCCGGTGCGGTGTTCCTCGACAGCAGTTTTCCGCACAGCAGCACCGGGCGCTTTGATATCCTGAGCGCAGAGCCCCTGGATACGGCGCCGCCCCAGCTTGCGGACAACGCGAGCGAGGCGCAGAGCCGACACTATTTCGACGAACTCAAGCGCTATCACGCGGCGCTGTTTGGCGGTACCCAGCCGGCCCACGCGGACATCCCGTTCTGTGGCGGCATACTCGGCGCCCTCACGTATGACAGCGGCAACGCGCTGCAGGCCCTGCGTCACCCACAGGCGCCGCCGGGAGGGAGCAACCGCTGGCTGGCAGCCTACGACTGGTGTCTGGTGCAGGATCATCTTCGCGCCCGCGCGGTGCTGGTTACGCTATCGGGGGTGAGCGCTGCTCGCCGGGCAGACCTGCAGGCCCGTCTGCGCCGCCCTGGCGCAGCAGACAACGAGCCCTCAGGGGGCGCCACCAGCGGTTTTCGTCTCACGCACCCGTTTACATCGAATCTGTCCGAAGCGGCGTATCGGGAGGCATTCCAGCGAATCCAGGACTACATTCACGCAGGTGACTGCTACCAGGTGAATCTCGCCCAACGTTTCACCGCGCACTACGAAGGTGACCCGTGGCGCGCCTACCGCAGTCTGCGCGCGGTGGCGGCAGCGCCATTCTCCGCCTTCCTGCCGGCCAACGATCAGGCTGCGATCGTCAGCCTGTCGCCGGAGCGATTCCTCGCGCTTCAGGGCAGACACGTGGAAACCTCGCCCATCAAGGGCACGCGTCCGCGCCACGCCGACGCACGCGCCGACGAGCTCGCCGCGCGGGAGTTGCGTGCTTCACCGAAAGAGCGGGCCGAGAACCTGATGATCGTCGACCTGCTGCGCAACGACCTGGGCCGAAGCTGCCTGCCGGGCAGCATTCACGTTGAGCGGCTGTTCGAGCTACAGAGTTTTCCCACGGTTCATCATCTCGTCAGCACGATTCGCGGTGAGCTGCGACCCGAGCGCGGGGCCTGGGAGCTGCTGCGTGACAGCTTCCCGGGCGGGTCGATTACCGGCGCGCCCAAACGCCGGGCCATGCAGATTATTGCGGAACTGGAAAACGACCCGCGTGACGCCTATTGCGGCTCGGTGTTTTACGTCAGCGCGGATGGGAGGATGGACAGCAACATCGCTATCCGCACGCTGGTTTTCAATCAGGGTCGGGTGCACTGCTGGGGCGGGGGCGGCATTGTCGCGGATTCCGAATGGCAACGCGAATACCAGGAAACCTTTGACAAGGTGGGCCGCTTTCTCGACACGCTGGAGGCGTTCGCCTGAGCTACAGGGTGATGTTGCGCTCACTGGCGGCCACAAACGCCTTCTTGAGGTCGGCCAGCGTGTCCACCGGCTGGAACTGCGGAAACTCGTCTATCACGTTCTGCGGCGCATGAATCAGAATGCCCACATCCGCCTCGCCCAGCATGCTGGTGTCGTTATAGGAATCGCCGGCGGCGATCACGCGGTAGTTCAGGCTGTGGAAGGCCTGCACCGAGGCCCGTTTCGGGTCCACCTGACGCAGCTTGTAGTCCACCACCCTGCCCTCGTCGTCGGTGACCAGCCGGTGACAAAACAGGGTGGGCCAATTGAGCTGGCGCATCAGTGGCTGTGAAAACTCGTAGAACGTGTCCGAGAGAATCACCAACTGGAAGCGCTCGCGCACCCAGGCGACAAAATCGATAGCGCCGGGCAGCGGCTCCAGCGTGGCGATCACATTCTGGATGTCGTCTATACGCAGCTTGTGCTCGTCCAGGATACGCAGGCGCTGGCGCATCAGCACGTTGTAGTCGGGCTCGTCACGCGTGGTGGCGCGCAGCTCGTCGATACCAGTGCGCTCGGCAAAAGCGATCCAGATTTCGGGCACCAGCACCCCTTCAAGGTCCAGGCAGGCAAGTTCCACGTGATAGTCTCCTGTGCGCGGGGGCTCGAGCGTTTACTGCGCGCCATCTAAACAAAGCGCGCTGCATGAGACAAGCCTCGTGTCGCAAACGAGGCCCAAAAAAATCCTGCACGAGCGGTGTGAGGCCTTCAGTAAACGGGCAGCTCCAGGGTGGCGAACAGCGTCTCCAGCTCTGTCTTGCTGTGCGCGGCGAACGCTTCCTGCACCACGTCACGGGTGAGGTGCGGCGCGAAATCCTCGATGAATTCGTACATGTAACCCCGCAGAAACGTGCCCCGTCGACAGCCGATGCTGGTCACGCTGCTGGCGAACAGGTGGCTGGCGTCCAGCGCTACCAGATCACTGTCGATAGCCTCGTCGTGGGCCATGCCGGCGATGATCCCGATGCCCAGGCCGAGGCGCACGTAGGTCTTGATCACATCGGAGTCCGCGGCAGTAAATACCACTTTCGGCTGCAGACCGCGCGCGGCGAAGGCTTCATCCAGCTTTGAGCGACCGGTGAAGCCAAATACATACGTGACAATGGGATGGGCCGCCACATCTTCCAGCGAAAGCTCCGGGAGCCTTGCCAGCGCGTGGTTGCGCGGCACCAGCACGCAGCGGTTCCAGCGATAACAGGGCATCATGATCAAATCGGAAAACAGCTCCAGCGCCTCGGTGGCGATTGCGAAATCCACCGTGCCGTCGGCCGCCATTTCGGAAATCTGCATCGGCGTGCCCTGGTGCATGTGCAGGGACACTTCCGGATAGCGTTCGATAAATGCCTTGATGGTGGCCGGCAACGCGTACCGAGCCTGGGTATGGGTGGTGGCGATGGACAGCGTGCCTTTTTTCTCGTTGCTGTACTCCTGGGCCACCTGCTTGATGCTCTCCACCATGCGCAGCACTTCCCCTGCGGTACGCAGAATGGCTTCACCCGCGGGGGTGACATGCGTGAGGTGTTTACCGCTGCGGGCAAAGACCTCCACACCAAGCTCGTCTTCCAGCAGCCGGATCTGCTTGCTGATGCCGGGCTGGGAGGTGTAAAGACTCTGGGCCGTGGCGGACACATTGAGGTTGTGGTGGGCCACTTCCCAGATATAGCGCAATTGCTGCAGCTTCATGCCATCCCCACCCGATTACATCGGCTCACCCGGCCTGCGACACTCGCCCCGCGCCATGAGCCCTTATGAAGAATAGCCACTAAAGCGTGTTTTTGCCAAGTGAGTTTGGAATAAAGAGCGCAGGATCGGGAGACCGTGCCAAACCGTGCCCCGCACCGATGCCTCAACCGTTGGCGACACCGTGCGGAACGTGCCCGGTGGCGATATGCGGCCCGGCGGAAGCGCAGTGCGTTTGCTGGTCGTCAAAGAACACATCCGCCTGATAGGCGCGCAGGAACTCCGTTTTGTCGAGACCACCGAGAAAGATCGACTCGTCGATGCGGATATTCCACGCACGCAGGGTACGAATGACCCGTTCGTGGGCCGGTGCCGAGCGCGCGGTGACCAGCGCGGTGCGAATCGGCGCCTCGGACGGGGGGAAAGACTGCTGCAGCGAGTGCAGCGCGGCCAGAAAGGGCTTGAAGGGGCCTCCCCCGAGCGGCTCCTTGGCCGCGGCTCTCTCGCTGGCGGCGAACGCCTCCAGACCCTCGCTCTTGAAGACACGCTCCGCCTCGTCAGAGAACACCACCGCATCGCCGTCGAAGGCGAAGCGCAGCTGATCGCTGGAACTGACGCCGCCCTGCTTGGAGACCAGCGTGGCCGCTGCCACGCGCATTCCAGCGCATGACGCACATCCTGCGCCTCATTCGAAAGGAACAGCTTGCAGCCAAACGCGTTGATGTAACGCCAGGGACTCTCACCGCCGCAGAACGCAGCGCGGCTGATCGCAAGCCCGTAGTGTTCAATGGAATTAAATACCCGCAGGCCTGTATCGGCGCTGTTGCGCGACAGCAGCACCACCTCAACCTGGCGGTCTTCGCCCAGGCGGTCGTTCAGCCGCAGCAGCTTGTGCACCAGCGGAAAGGCCTCGCCGGGTTCCAGCGGCTCTTCCTCACGCGCAATCTGGTAGTCGGAGAAGGCCTGCAGGCCCTCTTCTTCGTACACGCGGTGGCTGGCGTCCAGATTGAACAACGCCCGCGAGGAAATCGCGATCACCAGTTTGTCGTCGAGTTTTACCGCCATGGCCCTACAATACCGAGTTGCGCGGCCGGACACCACTGCGCAGGCGTTGCCTCAACTGACTTTCAGCAAGCCGCGCTCTTCCAGTTCCAGCAGCAACAGCTGCTGTACCAGAAAGTCCTTGGTGGTCTCCGGATGCTCCAGGTGGATGCGTTCCAGGTACGGCCGTGCCGCCTGCTCATCCTCACGGTGCAGTAGCGCCTTGAAGACCGTGGCGATAAAGTGCCCGGGCTCCTCGCTGAGCGCCTTGATCTTGCGCAAACTGTCCGCCAGGGTGATTTCCTGCTCGGTCAGCTCGGTGCCGAAGGGGTAATCCGGCAACAACCCCGCCTGCCGGTAAGGCGCGAGACTCTCGATGAGGCGTTCCGGCGAGTTGTTGCGCACGGACTGCGGCAGCCGGTATGCCTTTTCGACCTTGCCGTGTCGCTGGGCGAATTCCAGAAGCTCATCCTGAAAGCGCGAATCCGCCACGGCGATGAGGCGTTTGGCCACCTCGGCATCACTTTGCCCGCGCAGGTCCGCCACGCCATATTCGGTAACGACCACGTCGCGCAGATGCCTGGGAATGGTGGTATGTCCGTAATACGGCACGATATTCGACTGCAGGTGCTTGCCCTGACCTCGCGTGCTGCGAATACACAGGATGGAGCGCGCGCCCGGCAGATCATGTGCCATGGCGACGAAATTGTATTGCCCACCGACGCCGCTGATTACCGTCCCGTCCTGCAGCGCATCCGAGGCCACCGCGCCGCCCAGTGACACGATCATCCCGGTGTTGATAAACCGCGCGTCGCGCCGCTGCGCGCAATACAGCGGGTAATTCAACAGAAGCTGATTGGTGCGATTGACGCCGGTCATACAGATGCCCTCCCGACCGGCGGCATCCAGCTCACTCAACTTACGGTAAAAGTCCCTGGGGCCAAGGAAGAAACCGCCGTGCAGGAAGCGTCCGTTGCGCAGGCTGCGCCCTGCCGCCGCGCCAAGCAGCGCGCTGCGCGTGGCGCTGTCACGGGTGTCGTTGGGATGCGCCTCACCTGCGATAAACAGGCTATTCTCACGCAGCTCCACGGTATCACCCACCAGACCCCAGTAACGCAGAGCTGACAGGGCCAGCTCGTCCAGATGCTGCGGAATCACCCCGTGCTCACAGGCATAGTCGTACAGGCGTTCGTCGATGGCTTCGCTGATCTCACCGCTGTTCAGGCCTTGCTGCAGCGCCAGATCGTCATACACGCGCCGACGCACAATGCCCTGCTCCATGAGCTGCAGCATGCCATTGACAAACATTTCGGTAGACACGTAGAGACCCTGCGAGAAGAGGCCCCGGTCGCTGGCCATGCTGACGGGCGCATGACTGATGGCATCGAGCATGGCGCGGTATTGATCGTTCTGGCGGTGACGCAGGATGCAGGCGTGCGCGACCGCGTCACCCAGCGATCCGATACCGATCTGCAGGGTACCGCCATCCTCGACCAGGCTGCTGGCGTGCAATGCGGTAGCGTAATCCTTGATCGGCACCGCACCATTGGGCACTGCAAACAGCGCTTTGTCGTACTGCGGATTGCGCACAATCAGGTCAAACGTTTCAGCGGGTACCTCTGCGTCGTGCTCCATAAACGGCAGTTCCGGGTGCACCTGGGCAAGCTTGAAGCAGGGACGTCCGCTTTCCGCAAGACGCCGGAAGATCTCGGGAGACACATCCGGGTTACACGACAGACTCAGCGATGCGGTGCCATCGCTGTCACGCATCGCAACCAGCTGCGCGACGACATTCACCCCGAGCGCGACCATGTCGCGCGCGATGTGCGTGTAGTTACTCGAGATATAATTTTGCTGCGCGACCGGCACGGCCTTCATCGACCCTGCCTTGAAGTACAGCTCGCTCACGCGAACGTTGGGCGGCAGCTTGCCGGCACGCATGGGCTGCATGAACGCCAGTTCCTCGTAGTCGCCGAACAGGCGCTGCATGATCGGCCCGGCAAGGCTGGCTTCAATATGGCTGCCGGGGCGCGGCACCTCCAGGCACAGCGCCGTTACAATGTGCAACTGCAGGTTCTCATCCGCCTCGGCACGACGATAAAACGCATTCAACAACTGCACCGGCTTGCCCAGGCCCAACGGCGTGCCAAGCACGATATGGGTGCCGACGGCGGCAATCGCGCGATCAACACATACCTCTACATCAGTCACCAGGTTGCTCACTCGCCACCCTCCAGATAGTCCCGTGTCAGTTTGAATACCAACGGCGCCAGCAGTACCAGCGCCACCAGGTTGGGAATCGCCATGAACGCATTCAGCGTATCGGCAATCAACCACACCAGATCCAGCTCGGCGAGCGCGCCCACCGGTACCGCCAGTACCCAGGCGATGCGAAAAGGCAGTATCGCGCGCGTGCCGAACAGGAATGTCACGCAGCGCTCGCCGTAGAAAGACCAGCCAAGCATCGTGGTGAACGCGAACAGGCATAGCCCCGCCGTCACGATGTACTGGCCGCCGGGAAGCGCGGCAGCAAACGCCATGGTCGTGAGACTGGCGCCGCTCACGCCACTGGGCCAGACATCCATGATGACAATCACCAGGCCCGTCATACTGCACACCACCAGGGTATCGATGAACGTGCCGAGCATTGCGATCATGCCCTGCTCCACCGGCTGGTCGGTTTTCGCCGCCGCGTGCGCGATCGGCGCGCTGCCGAGCCCGGCCTCGTTCGAGAAGATCCCGCGCGCGACACCGAAGCGCAGCGCGGCCCAGACCGTGGCGCCGGCGAAGCCGCCGGTAGCCGCCACCGGCGAAAAGGCGCTGTCGACAATGGTCACGACGGCCGCGGGCACCGCTGTGGCGTGCAGCGCGATGATCATCAGGCTGAGCAGCACGTAGCTGACGGCCATGAAGGGCACAAGGTAGCTGGCCACGCGCGCGATCCGCCGGATGCCGCCGAGCACCACCGCCGCCACGAGCACCATCAGCACGAGACCGGTGTACAACGGATTGATGGCGAACTCGTCGGACAATACCTGCGCCACCGAGTTGGACTGTACGGTGTTGGCGATGCCGAATCCGGCCAGACTGCCGAAAATCGCGAAGGCGATGGCCAGCCAGTGCCAGCGTTTGTGCAACCCGTTGCGGATGTAATACATCGGGCCGCCACTGAAATTCCCCTGGGCATCCCGCTCGCGAAAGCGCACGGCGCACACCGCCTCCGCATACTTCGTGGCCATACCCACCAGCGCCGTCATCCACATCCAGAACAGCGCTCCGGGGCCGCCCAATGCGATCGCCGTGGCGACGCCGGCGATATTGCCGGTGCCGATGGTTGCCGACAGGGAGGTCATGAGCGCGCTGAAAGGCGAGATATCGCCCTGCCCCCGGCCAGTGCTGCCGCGAAACAGCAGGCGGAAGCCCGCGGGTATGCGCCGCAACGTCATGAAGCGCAGACCCAGGCTGAGGTAGAGCCCGGTACCCAGCAACAGGCCGAGCATGGCCGGACCCCAGACCCAGGCATTCACGGTTTGGATAGCATCAGCGATCATGGCGCGCCCTGTGGATGAGCTGTGTTATGTCTGTTTACCGGTATTACCGATCCGCGCCCGTATCACCCTCTGCAGGACCCACGCGCGGGACACGATGTGCAGCCCGGCAGGCTGCTCAGCGCTGCATCGGTGATGTCATGCGGCAAAGCCGGCGCGTTGCGGAAAGACCCCGAAGATACCACCCGTGTGCACAAAAACGATATCCCGGACGCCCTCAAAGCGTCCCTGTTTGATCTCGCTCAACATCCCGGCGAACGCCTTGGCGGTATACACCGGATCCAGCACCAGGCCTTCCAGGCGACAGAGCTCGCCGATCAGGGTGAAGATCTCCGCGTCCGCGACCGCGTAACCGGCACCCACATAGCCATCGATGACCCGGGTCTGCGTGTCACAGGCAGGAACGTCGGGGTAGCGACGGCGCAGATCGTCGATATCGCGGGCCACCTTGTCGAGGAAGTACTGCTCGTCATCGCAGACGTTGATGCCCCATACCGCAGCGGACAGGTCATGCAGCGCTGCGCCGAGCGTGAGACCCGCCTGGGTACCACCAGAGCCCGAGGCGGTGACGATATGCGCCTGCAGGATTGCGTGGCGTGCGAAATCCTCCACGAGTTCCTCACAGGCGGCGATGTATCCCCAGAGACCGATACCGTCACTGCCACCGGTGGGCACCGCCAGCGCGCGCCGTCCCTGGGCCGCATACTGCGCCTCCCAGTACGCAAACAGGTCGCTTATCTCGGCGACGTAGCGCGCCTTCGGGTAACAACTGACGGTGGCCCCGGCGAGATGGTCGAGCAGCAGATTGCCCTCACGCTCGGCGGGCTCCTCACCGCGCAGCAACAGGTGCGTGTGCAGGCCCAACTGCGCGCCCACCAGAGCCGTCGCCCGGCAGTGATTGCTTTGCAGGCCGCCGCAGGTCAGCAGGGTGTCGTAACCGTTGTCCAGCGCATGCGCCGCGATGAATTCCAGCTTGCGCACCTTGTTGCCGCTCAGCGCACAGCCCGTGAGGTCGTCGCGCTTGACCCACAACCGGTGCCCACAGCCCCAGTGCGCCGAGGCGCGCTCGAGATACTGCAGCGGCGTTGGGGTTTGCGCCAGGCTGACCCGGCGCGGATAGCGCAGCGGCATTCTCAGCCGATGGCTTTCAGCGTGCCCTTGGGCAGCACGGCATGCACATGCAGGCGCTGGAATTTCATGTCAACGTTGTTCGCCACTGTCAACACCATGTAGTTGTCGTCCAGCGAGCTGATCTTGCCGAGAATGCCGGAACTGGTGACCACTTCGTCGCCCTTGGCCAGGGCACTGACCATCGCCGCATGCTCCTTCTGACGCTTGCGCTGCGGACGAATGGCAATGAAGTAGAACAACACGAACAGGCCCACGAGAAACAGGATCTGGAACATCTCTCCGCCCTGTGCGGGCGGGCCGGACTGGGCGTGGGCATTGGCAATAAAAAGGCTCATGGATAGCATCTCGCGGGTCAGGGGGGGCTCGACAATCGAGCGACGAAAAACGGTCGCTAATTTACCCCTTTTACTGCGGCCGGGCAAACCCGCCACCGGGCTGGCGCAGGTCCCGGCAAGCGATTGGCGCGTGTCATCGGGAACGCGCTCAGGCGGTGATGTCCAGGTCGTAGTGCATGATCTGCGGGGCGTGGTCCGAGAACTGCTCTCCGGTGTAGATGTCCGCCGCGAGCACGCGGTCGGCCAGCTTCGGGGTAATGACCTGGTAGTCCAGCCGCCAGCCCACGTTCTTCGCGCGCGCCTGGCCGCGATTCGACCACCACGTGTACTGCTCCGCGGCCTGGTTTACCAGCCGGAAAGAATCGATATAACCCACCTCGTCGTACAGCACGTCCAGCCACGCGCGCTCCTCGGGCAGGAAGCCGGAGTTTTTCTGGTTGCTGCGCCAGTTTTTCAGGTCGATGGGCTGGTGGCAGATGTTCCAGTCGGCGCAAATGATGTACTCGCCACGCTTGCGGCGCAGGCTGCGCAGGTGCGCGAGAAACGCGTCCATGAAGCGGTACTTTTTAGCCAGTGCTTCCTCGCTGCTTGAGCCCGAAGGCATGTACAGGGATATGACGCTCAGGCCTGCGTAATCCGCCTGGAGGTAACGGCCTTCCGAGTCTGCCGGGTCCCAGCCCAGCTGCGTGACAACGCGCTGCGGCCGCACGCGACTGTACAGTGCCGTACCACTGTAGCCCTTGCGCTGCGCGTCGTTGTAATAGCAGTGATAACCCTCCGGGGTAAAAACCGGGTCACTCAACTGTTCGACCTGTGCCTTGGTCTCCTGAATACACACCACGTCCGCCTGCTCGGCCGCCAGCCAGTCGAAAAAACCCTTACGCGCCGCCGAGCGGATGCCGTTGGTATTGCAGGTGATGATGCGCGCCACCGATGAGCCTCTCTACGTTCGAAGGCGGCAAGTGTAGCGAATGCGACGTGGCACGGGCAAACGAGGTGTTGAACCTATCGCGCGTCGAGACTGTCTATTCCGGTCTATAATGGTGCATCTGGCACAAAAGAAGATCCGATAACAATAATCCTCCTGTCGTCGCGTGAGGCCTTCACATGAGTAAAACAGCCGCCCAGACCAATCAGGACATCGCCTTTGGCTTGTCCAACAACCTGGCAAGACTGCTGCGCGAATTCTCGAAAGACTTCGAACGGCGCATATTCACCGGGGTTCAGAATCGCGGCTACACGGATATTCGCGTTTCACACATTGCCGTGTTCGCCAACCTCGGGATGGGAGCCGTGCGGGTGACCGAACTGGCCGAACGCGCCCAGGTGACGCAGCAGGCCATGGGAAAAATGCTCCGGGAGATCGAGCGGCTGGGATATATCCGCCGCGATGTCGATAGCGAGGACAAGCGTGCAAGGGAGATCCGCCTCACGGACCGCGGTACGCGACTCGCCGCCGACAGCCTGGCTGCGTACCAGGATGTCTGGGCGTATTACGCCGGGAAGATCGGCGAACCGACGCTGACAGAGCTCGAACGCCAGCTGCGCGATGCGGTAAACAGGCTGGAACTGGAATACCTGCCAGAATCGTGGACAGCCCGCTAGCGGTGCACCCTGCCCGTCCGGGCGGCTCGTGTCATTCCCCCGGGCGCTCCGCCGCGCCCGTGACCATACTGCGCGCGTTGCGCGAGAAAGCCTCAGCGTCCTCCTCGCGTTTCGCGTCCATGAGTTCGGCGATATCCAGCGGCACCTTCACGCCAGCCTGCGCACCCGGGCGTGCGGCGACCGCACCCAGCCAGCGCGACAGGTTGCCAAGGCCCTCGACGGAGATACCGGACCAGTTGTGCGTGCGCACCCACGCCCAGTTGGCCATATCGGCGATGCTGTAATCGCCCGCCAGGTATTCGTGCTCCGCCAGCTGCGTGTCCAGCACCTCGAACAGACGCCGGCCCTCAGCCTGGTAACGATCGATCGCCGGTTGAATCTTCTCGGGAAAGTAGCGATAAAACACGTTGGCCTGCCCCATCATGGGGCCCACGCCCCCCATCTGGAACATGAGCCACTGGATGACACGCGAGCGCCCGGCGACATCCGTGGGCAGAAACTTCCCGCACTTTTCCGCGAGATAGATCATCGCCGCGCCGGATTCAAACACTGCGAGGTTGTCTTCTTCCGTATCCACGATCGCGGGAATACGGCCGTTCGGGCAGATTTTCAAAAACGCGGGCTGTTTCTGCTCACCCTCCATCAGGTTGACGGTATGCGTGTTATAGGGAATGCCCATCTCCTCAAGAGCAATGGACACCTTGTAACCGTTGGGTGTGGGTGCGGTATAGAGCTCGATCATGGGCGTCGCCTCGGTTTAGAGATTCATGAAATCGGGCAGGTTGAACGCCCAGCTCTTCTCTTCCGCCCGCCGGCAGATGCGCCAGCCCTTGTCGGTACGGCGATACTCGTCCACATACCACAGGCCCAGGAACCAGGTTTGCGTGCTGTCCTTGCCGATCACCATTTCCATCGGGTTGAAACACATGACGCGCCCGGTGGCGGTGTCGCCATCCACCCGGATCTGGACATTGGCGTTGAGGTGCTGCGTATTGGGAAATACGCTGCTTACCAGCGATTCCTCGAGAAACTTGAGCGTGGTTTCCAGGTCTCCCACGGAGCCGCCCATGGCGCTGTAATCGATGTGGGCATCCGCAGTGAACACCTCATCACGCAGCCGCGCAATCTCCTTGCGATCAATCAGGTCGGCGTAGTGGAAAATAAGATCCTGGATCTCGAATCGATCCGATAGTTCCTGTTGTGACAGCATGCTGGGGTTCTCCAGTTATGGGTATTAAAAATCCAGCGGCAGCGCGATATGCCGCTGGTACATCATGTCGCGATGTGCGGTGAGACGCGGCGTGATGCAGGCCAGGGTTTCCGGGTCGGCGCCCTCGTAGGTGGCGCGCATGAAATCCGACATCGGGTTATCGTCCGGCCCGAGAGGAATCACCATGCCGGCAAAATTCGCCCAGTAAAAGTCTAAGGCGCTGACTTCGCTCCCAACCAGATAATCCCGGCCCTGGGCCTGCTGCGCGGCGAGGCGCTCATCCAGCTCCCGGGTAATCGCCCGGATCTTGCCGGTTGCGTCCGCCGCCGCCTGCTGCGACCAACCATACTTGTGTGCCATGCGCGTGATCATCTCCGGCGGCTCGTCCAGCGCCATCATCGGTGCGAACATCTGCAGGCGACGATTCCAGGCGAAACCATCCACCCCCGCCAGCAGCGCCGACAGGCCCAGGGCCTCGGCGCGCTCGCCCGTGGCCTGCGGCAGCAGCGGTTTCGCCGGCGCAAGACGCTCGGCCAGCATCAGCAGGTCCAGCCAGTGACAGACCGGCGGCAGATCCTCGTACACGGCGACCGGCGCGGAATTCTGCCCGGTCCAGGCGAACAGTTCCGCGTTCTCGCCGCCGCCTTCCTGGAACACCGGCAGGTAATCGAGCCCCTTGTAGGCGAATATCGCTTTCGCCGATTCACCCCAGGGGCCGGGCACGCCGGCGGTCAGCACCAGGCGCAGACCCGGCGCGGCAATCGCTTCCGATACTGAGACATATTGCATATCAGGGCTCCAGTTTGAATACTCGCAGCGCATTCTCGCGCAGGAATTTTGGCCACACCTCGTCACGCAGCGGCACGTCGGGCAGTTCGCGAAAAATGCGATCGAGCGAGATGCCCATGGGGAAGTAGCCCGCATACAGCACCTGGTCGGCCCCGCGCGTGTTCGCGAACTCGATGATATCCGGCGGATAGTATTTCGGAGCGAACGCACTGGTCATGTAGTGCAGGTTGGGGTACTTGAGCATCATTTTCCAGGCGAGATCCGTCCACGGCTCGCAGCCGTGACGCGTTACCACCTTCAACTCAGGGAAAAACCACAGCACCTCGTCCAGCAACTCGACTTTCTGCGGCCCCATGGGAACCCGCGGACCCGGCACGCCCATGCAGGGACAGAACGGGATATCGAGTTCCACCAGTTTGGCGTAAATGGGGTACCACTTCTTGTCGTTCACCGGCACCGGTGGGCAGATCATCGCCGGCGCCGCCGTGACCGCCTTGATGTCGAATTCCTCATGCATCGCGACGATTTTGCGCACCTCGTCCATGCCCCGGTTGGGATTGGCCTCGTAGGAGGCGAAAAACCGGTCCGGGTGCCGACGCAGCGCCTCCTGCTGCAGAGGATTGAAGCCGGCGTCGATCATGGCTCGCTGGATACCGTGCTTGTCCATCTGCGCGAGCGTGTAGGCGATGTAGTCATCCTGCTTGCCGGTATCGGGGAGATCCTTGAACATGTACTGCGCGGGCATCTTGAACATCTCATGGCTCTCCCTGTCCATGAGCATCGGTTTGATCCATTCGTAAAAGTGGCTGGTATCGTCACCGGGAATTCCCAGCATCAGATCGATTACACCGATGTCTGATGGCATACCCATTACTGTCATCCTCCGTGGTTGCGGGTAGCAGACCCGCCGGGTTACCCGGCGTGCCTGTTCTAGACTTGCGCGCCCTATAACGCTTCGTGCTTAAAGTGAGTTCTAGGGCAAAATAGCATTTCTATCACTTTGTTTTTAATGGTTTTTCTAAACCTGAAAAGGTCCATCGCTGACGGCGGCATGGTGTCTCTGGCGAAGCCGCAACGGCAACGTGTCATCGATCGAGCGATAGCGATAGCAGCCCGCCTCATCCACCCTGCGCGCCAATTGCCCGCGCTGGACCAGGAAATTGAGGTGCGCCAGGCACTCCCCCACCGCCATATCGAGGTTGTGACCACTGAGTTCACGCTTGAACATCACCGGCAGCATCTCCAGCGCGGAGCGTTCGGTGTCGAGACAGGCCTCTTCCAGCGCCAACAGGTGGTCCTCGTGGTGATCAATCAGAAAGCGCAGCCGTTCGTGCAGGCCATAGAACGGCGTGTTGTGTGCCGGCAGTACCAGGGTTTCTGACGGCAACTGCTCCAGGAAGCGCTCGAGCGAGTGGAACCAGTCGCGCAGGGGATTGCCCTCGGGCTCGGAACCCGCAACGCTGATATTGGAAGTGATGCGCGGAATGACCTGATCGCCCGAGATCAGTATGTTCAAGCCGCTCGAGTACAGGCAGGCGTGTTCCGGCGAATGTCCCCGACCGATCAGCACCTGCCACGGGTGCCCGTTGATGGTAAAGAAAGCCCCGTCCACCAGGCGACGGAATGCGCCCGGCATCGGCGTAATCACGCTGCCGAAACCACCGAAGTGTTCTTTCGCCGCAGCCACCGC
This sequence comes from Halioglobus sp., assembly GCA_041396005.1. Taxonomy (GTDB): domain Bacteria; phylum Pseudomonadota; class Gammaproteobacteria; order Pseudomonadales; family Halieaceae; genus Marimicrobium. Next base: position 12,051 of record JAWKZK010000002.1, on the reverse strand, counting down.
TGCATCGTCGTATCCCACCCGACGCATCATCTGCTCCGCTGCCCAGCCATAGTGCTCGGCCGTGGTGCGACTGTAGGCCAGCCCCTGGTAGTACTCGCCCTGCGTCATGTAAAACGGCACCCGCCAGCGCTCGCACAACCAGCCGGCCATGCCGACATGATCCGGGTGAAAATGCGTGGAGAGCACGGCCTTCACCGGTTTATCGCCCAGAACCCGCTCGAACACCCCCTCCCACAGCGATTCGGTAGGCCCGAGCGCAATGCCGGTATCGATCAGCCACCAGCCGTCGGTGTCTTCCAGCAGGTACAGGTTGATGTGATCGAGCGCCATCGGCAGCGGCATTCGCAGCCAGAGGATGCCCTCGTGAATCTCGACGACCTCCCCGGAGGCCGGCGGCTCCGCAAACGGATACCTGAGCACGGGCGCTATAGCCCGAGTTCTTTGATCAACGCGAGCACATCGTCGTGATGGGATTTGGTCTTGACTGTTTCCATCACATGCTTGAGGCGGCCGTCCTTACCGATGATAAACGTGCTGCGCAGAACACCCATGAACTCCTTGCCCATGAATTTCTTCAGGCCCCAGGCGCCGTACTTCTCCGCCACCGCATGATCCTCGTCCGACAGCAGCGTGAAATTCAGGTCCTGTTTTTCGATAAATTTCCCCAGCCTCGCCACCGGATCCGGACTCACGCCGAGCACCACGGTGTCGAGCCTGGCGAAGGCTTTCTTGCTGTCGCGAATGCCGCAGGCCTGCACGGTGCAGCCCGGCGTCATCGCCTTGGGATAAAAATACAGCACCACGTTGTTCTTGCCGCGGAAGTCTTTGAGGCTGACCTTGTTTCCGTCCTGATCCTGGAGGCTGAAGGCGGGGGCCAGGTTGCCAACTTTGGGGAATGCCATGTGCTAATGCTCCTTCTATCAACGGTTTATTGCACCCGGGCTGGCCGGTCGGTCGGCAGGCCGCGACCGTGCATCCAATGTACTTCAGGCGTTGCGTCGAGCGTCCAGGGCCCGTGACAGATCTACCGTCGCCACCTGCACCGGGAACCGTCCGGACTCCGCATCGGAAAAATACGCGTTCAGCGTTTCCCGTACCACCGGGAATGCAATGCGATCCCAGGGAATCTCGTCCTTGGTATAGAGGCCGGTTTCCAGACTCTCGGGACCCACGCCGTACTCGCCGTTTTCCACGTCACAGCGATAGAACATATACACCTGGCTGATATGCGGCACATCGAAAATGCGGTAGAGATCGAGATTGCTGACCCGGGCCCGTGCTTCTTCCCAGGTTTCGCGCGCCGCACCCTGCAACGTGGTCTCGCCGTTTTCCATGAAACCTGCCGGTAGTGTCCAGTAATTCCTGCGCGGCTCGATAGCACGCCGACACAACAGCACCCGCCCCTCGTACACGGGCAGGCAGCCCACGATGACGCGCGGGTTGGTGTAATGAATGATCTCGCAGCTGCCGCAGACGAAGCGCTCCCGGTCATCCCCTTCGGGAATCTGGAGCAGCACCCGATTGCCGCAACTGGTACAGAATTTCATGAAGAATACCGCTACCGACTGAAGCTCTTCAGTATACGGTCTGGCGGACGTATTGGAACAGTCCGGGCCCCACTTGCCGCGCCGCGCAGCCGGCCATCAGTGCAGTTCGCGGTAGCCGCCCGCGTAAAACAGCAGCGGTTTACCGTTCGGACGTTCGTGCATATCGCGAATCCGGCCCACGATGATCAGGTGGTCGCCGCCGGCGTGCGTGGCATGCAGTTCGCATTCGAGGTTCACCAGCGCATTGCGAATGATCGGGGCACCGTAGCGGCCTTCGCGGAAATGCGCTGGATCAAGCAGGTGCTGGCCCTTGCGCGCGTAATGATTCGACATGTCCTGCTGCTCCGAGGACAGCACGTTAATCGCGAAGAAGCGCTGCCCCGCGTAGTGCGCGTAAACATCCGAATTGTTCTGCAGATTCCACAGCACTAGCGGCGGGTCGAGGGACACCGACGAAAACGAGTTGGCCGTCAGTGCCAGCGGCTGCCTGTCGTCGGTGTAGGTGGTGATCAGGCAAACGCCCGTGGCGAAACGCCCCATGGCGTTGCGCAGTTGCCGCCCGTCAAAGCTCATTGATGTTTCTCCCTCTGCTGGTGATTGCTGCTGCGTATTACTGTTATTGCTGTGTGTTGTTATCGAACCCGTTTGTGTTCCTGCCGCCTGCTCGTCAAAGCCCGCATTGGAACCCGTTGGCCGCCAGGCGCACATCCCCTATTCAGGCTATGGCTCTTCCCCGCGTGACCAGCGCCGCGCGCGCCGGACGTCGCTGTCTCGCGCCTCCACCCACGCCGCACCTTCCAGCGCGTGCTCCTTCTTCCAGAATGGCGCCCGGGTTTTCAGGTAGTCCATGATGAACTCGCAGGCCTCGAAGGCGGCGGCGCGGTGCCCTGATGCCACGCCCACCCAGACAATGCGCTCACCGGGCTGCAGGCGTCCTACACGGTGCACCACCGTGGCCGCATGTATCGGCCAGCGCTGCCGCGCCTGCTCGATGATAGCGCCAATGCTGGCCTCCGTCATACCGGGGTAGTGCTCCAGCTCCAGCGCCTGCAGCGACTTGTCGGCACGCTGATCGCGCACATAGCCGGTAAAGGTGGCAACCGCGCCCTCTTCGGCCTCACCACCCAGCAGCGCTTGCTGCAGTGCCGCGACATCGAAATCACCCGGCTGCACAGACACGTTCACGCGCGATGGTTGTTCTGACACAGTGCGCACATCAACCCCCGGTCACCGGCGGAAAAAACGCCACTTCGTCTCCATCGCGCAGGCTCGGATTGCCGTTGACGACAACCTGGTTCACCGCCCGGAGGACATTGTCCTCGGCCAGCGCCTGCCGCCAGGTCTCGCCGCCGCGCTCGCACAGCAGCGCCTCCAGAGCGCGCAGGTCCGTCAGGTCTTCCTGCCAGGGAAGCTGCAACGCGGCACAATCAAGCGTTTCTCGCAGCCGGGCGAAAAAACGTACCGTGAGCATCAGGTGTCCGGCCCCTCGCGCCGCCACTCGCCGGACGCTCCGCCCGCCTTGTGCCAGAGCGCCACCTGCCGCACCGACATGCCGCGATCCACGGATTTGCACATGTCATACAGCGTCAGCGCGGCGATCGACGCGGCCGTCAGTGCCTCCATCTCCACGCCGGTTTTACCCGATACGCGACAGGTGGCGATCACGTGCACCGCGTTGTCCGCGGGGTCGAGTTCAAACGCCACCTCCACCGCATTCAGCATCAGCGGGTGACACAGGGGGATCAGGTCTGAACACTTCTTTGCCGCCTGGATACCGGCGACCCTCGCCACCGCCAGCACATCGCCCTTGGCATGCCCACCGGAGGCGATGAGGGCCAGTGTTTCCGGCTGCATGTAGAGACTGGCGCGCGCACAAGCGCTGCGCTCGGTGATCGCCTTCGCGCCGACGTCCACCATGCGCGCAGCCCCTGTGTCGTCAAGATGTGTCAGTTGGCTCATGATCCTGTGGTCGCCCGCTGCCTTCCGACCGGGGAGTCTAGCCAATGCGCCCCCGGATTGACAGACGCGAGCCCCGCGGTGAGCGGCCCGGTCAGTGAATTTGGCCGCGGAATACTTCCTGTGGCTTACCGCGATAGCGTACAGTTAGCCGCCTGACACAGGAGAACGAGCATGGCAAAACTTTCTTTGGGCCTGGCCCTGGGCTACTGGGGCGCGCTGCCGCCGGGCAACGCGCATATCGAAGCGGCGCAGGAAGCCGAGCGCCTCGGATTCGATTCCGTCTGGTGTGCGGAGTCCTGGGGCAATGATGTGTTCACCCCGCTGGCCTGGATTGGCGCCCACACCCAGAAGCTGCGCCTCGGCACTGCGGTAGCGCAGCTCTCCGCACGCACGCCAACCGCCTGCGCCATGGCCACGCTGGCGCTGGATCACCTCTCGGGCGGGCGCATGATTCTCGGCCTGGGCGTATCCGGGCCGCAGGTGGTGGAGGGCTGGTATGGCGAACCGTACAGCAAGCCTGTCACGCGCACGCGCGACTACGTGGACATCATCCGCAAGGTCCTCGCGCGCGAGTCGCCCGTTACCAGCGACAGCGAGTTCTACCCCCTGCCCTATAACGGCCCCGGCGCCTGGGGCATGGGCAAACCGCTGAAACCCATTACTCATCCGCTGCGTGCTGACGTACCGATCTTCATCGGCGCGGAAGGCCCCAAAAACGTCGCGCAGACAGCCGAGATCGCCGACGGCTGGCTGCCCCTGTACTACTCCCCCTACCGTCAGGAGGTCTATGCCGATCAACTTGAGGCGGCCAAACCCGGGTTTGAGATCGCCCCGATCGTGAGCTGTTCCATCAACGACAATCTGGAAGAAGCACTGTACCCGGTGAAAGCGATGCTGGGGTTCTACATCGGCGGCATGGGCTCCGCCAAACGGAATTTCCACAAGGAACTGATGGCGCGCATGGGCTTCCCGGACGAGGCGGACGAAGTGCAACGGCTGTTCATGGCGGGCAAGCGCGATGAGGCGGTGGCCGCGGTGCCGAGCCAGTTTGCCGATGAAATTTCACTGTGCGGCCCGAAAGACCGCATCAGGGAAAAACTCAAGGATTGGGAAAATTCACCGGTGACCTCGCTGCTCATACACGGTGATATTCCGCTGTTGCGGGAGATGGCCGAGTTGGTGCTCTGAGCCTCACACTGCCCAAGCGGCTCCTGTACAGTTCGGGAGTCGTCAACTACGCCCTGAAGGATGCCGCTTTCGGGGCCTTTGTACTCTTCTACTACAAGCAGGTGCTGGGGCTCTCCGGCACGTTAACGGGCCTGGCTATCGCCATTTCCGTTCTCTGGGATGCTGTTTCGGACCCGATGGTCGGCGCCTGGTCGGATCGGCTGCGCAGCCGCTGGGGCAGGCGCCACCCGTTTATGCTGGCCGCGATCCTGCCACTCGGGCTGAGCTTCGCTGCGCTGTTTTCCCCGCCAGACTTCGCACTCACCAGCCAGGCGAGCCTGTTCTACTGGCTCCTGGCAAGCGTGATCCTGCTGCGTACGGCGCTGACCGTCTTCATGGTGCCCTACCTGGCGCTGGGGGCGGAAATCACCAGCGATTACCACGAACGCACCTGGCTTGCGAGCATGCGCACCAACCTTGGCTGGTTCCTCGGCGTACTCGCGCCCGCAAGCGCGATGCTGTTGCTGTTCAACTCGATCGACGGGGTAGACGGGCGCTTCGAGATCGATCGCTATCGCCTGTATGGCTGGTTCAACGCCGCCGCGGTGGTCGTCTTCAGCCTGCTTTGCATCGTCGGTACCTGGCACTACATTCCCGATCTCTTGCGCAACGCCGGCCTTCACAGCCAGAATGTGGTCAGGGATATCCTGCAGACTTTTCGCAACCGGAATTTTCGCCAGATCGTGGTGCTGGAAACCGCCCTGGGGGGCATGGGTGGTATCACCAGCGCGCTGCTGATGATTACCTTTACCTATTTCTGGGAGCTGGAGGCGGACGAGATTTCACTGCTGATGGCGGGACCGATCTTCATGGCGGTACTGCTGGTCAGCCTCGCATCGCCCTACCTGAACCGGTCTCTTGAGAAGCAGCAGCTCCTGCGCCTGAGTTGCATACTCGGCATGCTGAACCTGCTCTGGCTAACGCCGCTGAAGCTGTTCGATCTGCTGCCCGGCGCGCAGCAGCTGGTATTCGCGCTGATCTTCGTCAACTATGGCATTTACGTGGCCAGTACCATCCTGCGTACGGTGTCCTCGCATGCACTGCTGGCCGATATCGCCGACGAACATGACCTGGCGTCCGGCCAGCGTCAGGAGGGCATCATGTTCGCGGCCGCGTTTTTCGCGGCGAAGTTCATCAGCGGCTTTGGTTACCTGGTGGCAGGCCCGCTGCTCGACCTGATCGGCCTGGAGGCGGGAGCGCAACCGGGGCAAACGCCGGCCAGCGTCGACTGGGGCCTGGGCCTGATTATGGGGCCAGGGCTGGCGCTGCTGATGCTGATACCGGTGTGGATGGCGTATCGTCTCGACCTCAGCCACGCAGGCCAGCAGCGCGTGCAGGCGGCACTCAGGGCGCGGGCGGCCGCGGATTAGCCGCCGGGCGTTCACCCTGCCCGGGAAAACCGATATCCTGATCCGATAAAAATGCTCGCGCCTGTTTCAGTGCGTTAAGGACTCTTCGCATGCCACCTGTTATTCGCCCCGCCCTGTTGTTCTCCGCCCTGCTCGCAGGGCTGTGGTCCTGCGCGCATCCCAACCCGGAGCCCGGCATGGGCACTACTCCGGACACTGCGGGAAACGCGGCAGTGGCCGGTAGCGGCGCGAGGGGCGTGAACGCCGCTCGCCTGAAGCAGGCCGACCGCGAGCCGGGCAACTGGATGACCCACGGGCGCAACTATGCGGAGCAACGCTTCAGCCCTTTACGCGACGTACATACAGGCAATGTCGACCAGCTGGGCCTGGCGTGGTCTTACGATCTGGCAACCCAGCGCGGCATCGAGGCCACCTCGCTGGTGGTGGACGGTGTCATGTACACCACGTCTGCCTGGAGCATCGTGCACGCGCTGGACGCCCGCAGCGGCGCGTTGCTGTGGACGTTCGACCCCCAGGTGCCGCGCGAAAAAGCCAAACACACCTGCTGTGACGTGGTGAATCGCGGCGTCGCCGTCTGGGAGGGGCAGGTGTTCGTGGGCGCACTCGACGGACGCCTGATCGCGCTGGATGCGGCCACCGGCGATGTGAACTGGCAGGTAGCGACCCTCGATGCGTCCCTCCCCTACACCATTACCGGCGCCCCCCGGGTGGTCAAGGGAAAAGTCCTGATCGGCAACGGCGGCGCGGAGTTCGGCGTGCGCGGATATCTCAGCGCCTACCATGTTGAAGATGGCTCGCTGGCATGGCGCTTTTACACCGTGCCGGGTAACCCGGCGCTCGGTTTTGAGAACGCCGCCATGGAAATGGCTGCGGGCACCTGGAACGGCAAGTGGTGGGAGCTGGGAGGCGGCGGCGGCACCGTCTGGGATTCCATGGCCTACGACCCGGAGCTGGACCTGTTGTATTTCGGCGTGGGCAATGGCACCCCCTGGAACCAGGAGATTCGCTCCCCCGGCGGCGGCGACAACCTGTTTCTCTCCTCGATCGTCGCAGTACGCCCCGACACGGGCGAGTACGTGTGGCACTACCAGACGACACCCGGTGAGACCTGGGATTACACCGCCACGCAGCACATTATCCTCGCCGAACTGGAGATCGATGGCGAGCCGCGCAAGGTGCTGATGCAGGCGCCCAAGAACGGCTTTTTCTACGTACTGGATCGCGCTACGGGTGAGCTCCTCTCGGCGGAAAACTACATCAACATCACCTGGGCGACGCATGTGGACATGACCACCGGCCGACCGGTTGAGGTGCCGGCGGCCCGTTACCGCGATGCGCCCGTGCTGGTCTACCCCTCCTACCTCGGCGGCCACAACTGGCACCCCATGTCCTACCACCCGGCGACCGGGCTGGTATACATCCCGGTACTGGATATTCCGGCAACCTACGGGCAGCCGACGGATTTTCGCTACAACCCCGGCGTGTCCAACCTGGGTACCCACGGTATCCTGGCCGGCTTGCCCGACTCCCAGGCCGAGCGCGACGCAATCGGCGCACTGGTCAAGGGCCGGCTGCTTGCCTGGGATCCTGTGGCGCAACGTGAGGTATGGCGCAAGGAGTACCGCGGCCCCTGGAACGGCGGCACGCTCAGCACGGCGGGCAACCTGGTCTTCCAGGGCACGGCCGATGGCAAGCTGGTGGCCTACAGCGCGGACGCAGGCCGCGAGCTGTGGTCTTTCCCCACGCAAACCGGCGTGGTGGCGCCACCGATCACCTACAGCGTCGACGGTGAGCAGTACGTGTCCGTCAACGTGGGCTGGGGCGGCGCGTTTGCGCTGGTGTTCGGCGAATACGTGCAGAGTGAAAGCCTGCCGAACGTCAGCCGGGTACTCACATTCAAACTGGGCGCCGATGGCAGACTGCCGGACGTGGCGTGGCGGCCCAGTGTGGTTTTCAACCCGCCGCCGCAAACGGCCGACGAGCAAACCCTGCACAGGGGTCTGGCGGTCTACCAGGACGTCTGCCTGGGCTGCCACGGCCTGAATGCGGTGTCCGGGCTGCTGATACCGGATTTGCGCGGTTCCGCCTACCTGTGGGATGCCGAGGGCTGGCAGGACGTGGTGCGCGGCGGCGCGCTGCAGGCACGCGGCATGGCATCGTTCGGCGACAACGTCAGCGCCGCCGAGGCCGACGCCATTCGCCACTACGTGATCCAGCAGGCGCACCGCGGCCAGAGGCTGGCCGAGCCCGAGCCCGCTGACCATTCCGCCCGCCGCGCAGCATCCGAAGTCCGGTAGCGATCTCTCACACAATCTGGACACACTCGCATGACACACGCTCTCACCTCACAGATCGCCGGGGAACTCGGCGTACGCGACGCCCAGGTTGCCGCCGCCATTGCGCTGCTTGACGAGGGCGCCACCGTGCCCTTCATCGCCCGCTACCGAAAGGAAGTGACCGGCGCTTTGGACGACACGCAATTGCGCCGTCTCGAGGAACGGCTGGGCTACCTGCGGGATCTGGACCAACGTCGCAGCACGGTGCTGGCCAGTATCAGGGAGCAGGGAAAACTGACCGCGGCGCTGCAGCAGCAGATCGACGCAGCGGTCACCAAGACCGAACTGGAGGACCTGTACCTTCCCTTCAAGCCCCGACGACGGACGAAGGCCCAGATCGCCCGCGAGGCCGGTCTGGAGCCACTGGCGCACAGCCTGCGAGCGAACCCTGCGCAATCGCCCGAGGCGCTGGCAGCGGATTACCTCAACCCGGAGGCAGGCGTCGCGGACGTCAAAGCGGCGCTCGACGGTGCCCGCCAGATTCTGATGGAGCAGTTCGCGGAGGACGCCACGCTGTTGGCTCGTCTGCGCGCCTATCTTCAGGAACATGCCCTGATCGCGGCCAAGGTCGTACCCGGAAAGGAAAACGAGGGCGCCAAGTTCAGCGATTATTTCGCGCACGCCGAGCCGCTGGCGAAAGCGCCCTCGCATCGTGCCCTGGCCATGTTCCGGGGTCGCAACGAGGGCATACTGCAGCTCAATCTGATGCTGCACGCGGATGAAAAGCCCGCCGACACCCATCCCTGTGAAAACATGCTGGCGCAGCACTGGCAGATCACCGATCGGGGGCGAGCCGCCGATCGCTGGCTGCAGGAAACCGTGCGCTGGACATGGCGTGTAAAGCTGCTGACCCAGCTGCAAACCGACCTGTTCGCGCAGCTGCGGGAGCGCGCCGAGGCGGAGGCTATCACGGTATTCGCGCGCAACCTGAAAGACCTCTTGCTGGCCGCCCCCGCCGGTCAGCGCGCCACCATCGGCCTGGACCCTGGCCTGCGCACCGGCGTTAAAGTCGCGGTAGTGGACGCCACCGGCAAGTTACTCGATCACACCGCCCTATTCCCCAATCCGCCGCAGAACCGCGTGCAGGAATCCGCGCAGACACTGCTGGAGTTGATACAACGTTACGACGTGGAACTGATCGCCATAGGCAATGGCACCGCCGGCCGGGAGACCGAGCGTTTCGTGGGTGAAGTCCTGAAGGCGCAGCCAACACTCGCCGTACGGAAAGTCATGGTGAATGAAGCTGGCGCCTCCGTGTACTCCGCCTCCGAGCTCGCAGCCAGGGAATTTCCGGAACTGGACGTGACGATCCGCGGCGCTATCTCAATTGCCAGGCGTCTGCAGGATCCGCTCGCCGAACTGGTCAAGATCGATCCTAAATCCATTGGCGTCGGCCAGTACCAGCACGACGTGAGCCAGGCGCGACTGGCGCGGCAGCTGGATGCGGTAGTGGAAGACTGCGTCAACGCGGTGGGTGTAGACGTGAACAGTGCCTCGGTGGCGCTGCTCTCCCGCGTCTCGGGCCTTAGCCAGGGTATGGCGGCCAACATCGTGAGCCTGCGCGAGCAGCAGGGACGCTTCGCCAATCGCGCTGCCCTGCTGCAGGTGCCCCGCCTGGGCGAAAAAACCTTTGAGCAGGCGGCCGGGTTTTTGCGCATCCACGGCGGCGACAACCCGCTGGATGCATCGGCGGTGCACCCGGAATCCTATCCCGTGGTGCGGCAGATAGCGGCGACGCAGATGCGCGACGTGGCCGGCATCATTGGCGACAGTCAGTTCCTGCGCGCGCTGAACGCCGCCGACTACACCAGCGAGCGCATCGGCCTGCCCACGGTGAAGGATATTCTCACGGAACTGGAGAAGCCCGGACGCGATCCGCGGCCCGAGTTTCGCACGGCGAACTTCCAGGACGGCGTCGAGAAGATCAGCGACCTGGCCCCCGACATGGTACTCGAGGGTACGGTCACCAACGTCACCAACTTCGGCGCCTTTGTGGATATCGGTGTGCACCAGGACGGGCTGGTGCACGTGTCGGCACTTGCCGAGCGCTTTGTGAAAAACCCCCACGACGTGGTGAAGGCCGGCGACGTGGTGAAGGTGAAGGTCATGAGCGTTGATGAAGCGCGCAAACGCATCGGGCTTTCCATGCGTCTCACGGATGCCGCCGGCGACGCACAGCAACCGCGTGCCGACACGCCCCCGGGGCGAGGCAGGCGCAGCGGCAGCGGAAAACCGCAGGGGCCTCGCGAAGCGGCGGCGACCAAGCCTGACAACGCTTTTGCGATGGCATTCGCCAAAGCCCGCGATCGTGACGCGTAAAGGCCTGCGACGGCGGTGCCGCGCATGAGCCGACGCTGGCTGCTTCTGGCACTGCCCGAGGATCTCTCGCCTGAGCAGAAGCGCCTGCTGTTCCTGTTGGGAGCGGCGTTTTTCATCGGCCAGTACGACATGACGCTGCTGACCCTGGCGCTGCCGGATGTCCAGCAGAGTTTCACTATCGCCGAGGATAAACTCGGTGAACTCATTGCCGTGGCGCGCCTCGGTGCGATTCCCGCCCTGGCACTGGCGCTGTTCGCCGACCGGCAGGGAAGACGCAAGTTGCTGGTGCTGACGCTGGTGGGCCTGTCGCTGTCCTGCCTGGCCACCGCCTTTGCCCAGACGCCGGAGCAGTTCATGCTGTTTCAATCCAGCGCCCGGCTGTTCACCACGCTGGAAGAGATCCTGGCGGTCACCTTCGCGCTGGAAATGCTGCCGGCGCGGCATCGCGGCTGGGGCGTGGGCTTTCTCGCCGCCATGGGCGCGCTGGGCTCCGGGCTGGCCGCCGTCCTGTATGGCAACGTGGATAATCTGCCAGGCGGATGGCGCGCGCTTTACCTGGTGGGAGGGCTCGCTATTCTCTATGTGGCGTGGTTGCGGCGCAGCCTGCCTGAATCCCCCATGTTTGAAGCGCCCCCGGGACGCCAGCTGGTCACGGATTTTCTGCAACCACTCGGCGAGATCGTCACCCGCCACCGGGGCGCCGCGAGCACACTACTGATTATTGCGGGTGCATTCTACTTCCAGATCGGCGCCTCGCTGAATTTCATGTCGAAGCACCTGCAGACCGCACACGGTTACTCATCGGCCGAAGTCAGCACGCTGTTCGTGCTCGCCGGCGCGGTGGCGATATTCGGCAACGTGCTTGCTGGCAGGCTATCTGACGCTATCGGGCGCCGTCCGGTATTGGCGCTGGGCATCGGCATCAACTGCGCGGCACTGGTTGCGTTCTACAATACCGGAGGCTGGTGGCTCCCCCTGGCCTGGATTGCCGCGTTGTTCAGCTTCTTCGCGGTGGAGGTCATGCTCAACACCGTCAGCGGCGAACTGTTCCCCACCGCCTGCCGCTCCACTGCGTCCACCCTGCGTGTGCTGTGCTCTGTGCTGTGCGGCGCCGTGGGCCTGGTGGTAGAGGGTTACCTCTACAGCTGGCTGGGCAGCCATGGCGCGGCGCTGTCACTGATGGCGCTGAGCTCGCTGCTGGCACTGCCCCTGGTGGCGTGGCGGCTGCGCGAAACCGCCTACAGCGAGCTCAGCTGACAAGCGCTGCGCAAGCTCGCACTTTCGCTTGTACCG
>JAWKZK010000001.1:5000-395607 GCA_041396005.1 Halioglobus sp. | reverse complement strand
AGCCGGGCGGTTGGCTTTACTTTTCGACCGGCGGGCGCACAGCCCCCCCCTCGACCCAGAGCCCAGGAGCGAAAAAAAACCGTCCCCGTCAAACCCCACCCTGACAAATCCCAACGCCATTGTTTACACTTACCCCCCGCGGTAATCACTACTACAAACAGGTCGGCTGCCATGAAACGCGTTGTGTTCAACCAGAAAGGGGGTGTGGGTAAAACCAGCATTACCTGTAACCTCGCGGCGATAGGCGCGGCCATGGGGTATCGCACGCTGGTGATCGACCTCGATGTGCAGGGTAATACCACGCACTATCTCGTGGGTGAAATCGACGCCGACGCTTTCCCGGCGGAGGCGCAGGGCGTTGCCGGTCTGTTCAAGCAGACGGTCGGGTCGCGCAAGATGCGCCAGAATCCGGACTCCTTCGTCTGGGATACGCCCTATGAAAACCTGTTCCTGCTGCCCTCCAGCCCGGCGCTGGCCGATTTGGAGAAGGAACTGGAGTCGCGCTATAAAATTTACAAGCTGCGCGACGCGCTGGCCAAACTCGACGCAGAGTACGATCGGGTTTACATCGACACGCCGCCGAACTTCAATTTCTATTCCAAGGCGGCCCTGATCGCGGCGGATTCCGTGCTGATCCCCTTTGACTGCGACAGCTTTGCGCGTCAGAGCCTGTACACGCTGCTCGATAACATCGCGGAATTGCAGGAAGACCACAACCCGGACCTGGAAGTGGAAGGGATTGTCATCAACCAGTTCAACTCACAGGCCAACCTGCCCGCAGAGCTCGTGCAGGAATTGCAGGACGAAGGCCTGCCCGTGTTCAGCGCATTCCTCAGCAGTTCGGTGAAGATGAAAGAGTCGCACCGGGATCATCGCCCGCTGATTGATCTGGCGCCGAGCCACAAACTCACGGGCCAGTTTCTGGACCTGCACGCGGAGCTCGAGGCTGGCCTGTCGCATGTCGCGTGAAGCGTGGCTCAGCATATCCTTATAATTTCTAGTTATTTGTCGATCAGTTTTTGATTCTATAGAGTGCCGCACCGAACCCATCCGAATGGAATGAGCCACGCGTGGAGATAGATCTCGACAGTGCGAACGCGACGCTGCGTCATGCCAGCGCCGGCGAGATTGTCGCCTGGGCGCTGGCGCAGGGCGGTACTACCGTAGCCACCACGAGCATGGGGCGAAACGCGGCGGTCATGCTGCATATCGTGAGCGAGGTCAGCAAATCCGTGCCCACCATCTGGGTGGATACCGGTTACAACCTGCGCGACACCTATGTGGTGGCCGAGCGGCTCATTCGGGATCTTGAACTGGACATTCACGTGTTCACGCCAGAGATGACCTCGGAGCGGCGCAACGCGATCATGGGAGGCATCCCCACGGTGGACGAGGAGGAGCGTCACCAGGAATTCACCCGTCAGGTGAAGCTGGAACCCTTTGAGCGTGCGCTGGCGGAATTCAGCCCGGATATCTGGCTGACGGGTATCCGCCGGGAGGAAACCGAGCACCGCAAATCGCTGGATATCGTGTCGCTGGACGGTCGCGGCATTATCAAGGTGGCGCCGATCTTCTACTGGTCAGACGACGATGTCGAGCAGTACATGGCCGAACACGCCCTGCCCACCTGCAAGCACTATTTTGACCCGACCAAAGCCTGGGACGGCCGCGAATGCGGCCTGCACACGCAGGCGTTATAGCGGTCCAGCCTCGCGACGCGCGGGATCACGCTGCCGCGAGTACGGGGTCAGCCCATTATCACGCCAATCGTAATCGCCATGATCGCCGTGGCGAGAATAAACCCGCCGATAATCCCGCCGAGCCGGCGCAGTGCCGCCCGATCTTCTTCCGCCTGGTCGGCATAAACCCGGTGTGCCATCGAAAACCTCTCTTATTGGTCGCGCTATAGGCTGTACACGATGTGTTCGCAAAGACTGCGCCTGCGGTCATGTTCGCGCATTGACGTGGATCAAAACTGCGATGCCGCTGGGCTATACTCTCGGTGGTGGGCCCCGCGCGATACAACGCCGGTTGCGCCGATCAGGGGCGCGGGGATTGAGCGAGGGCTTGATGGTAGTGCGCGCAGAGAGCAGTACACCGCATCGCCGGATCCTGCGGAAGCTGGGTCTGTTCGCGCTGCTCGCGACTTGCCTGGGGGGATGTGCGGCGGTTACCGGCAGCGGCAGTGGACTGTCGGTCAGGGCGTTGCCCGCACTGCAGCTGGACGGGCGCAGCCTCGGCATCGAGGCGGTCGCCGCGATGGCGCCTACGCCGGATTTACTGGCCACGGATGCAGAGATGCGCGCGTTCGTGCAGCGTTACACCGACGGTATCGCCGACCCGCGCCAGCGGCTGCTGGCCTTGCACCGCGCCATCCGGGGCCAGGCCACGCTGGGTATCAGCTACGACCCGGTGGCGGAGGGCACCGCCCGGGACGTTTTTCACCGCACCACGGCGAACTGCCTGTCGTATGCGTCCCTGGTGGTGGCGCTGGCGCGTGAAGCGGGCCTGGATGCGCATTACCAGTGGCTTAAGGTGCGCCCGGAGTGGACGCTGCAGGGCGAGCGGGTGGTGGTGCGCATGCACGTCAATACGGCGGTGGCGGCCGGCCGTGGCGATCATTTCATGGTGGACATCGATCCGGTACCCACGGCCAACATCACCGGCTCCCGCCGACTGCGCGATGCCGATGCCGCCGCCCTGTACCACAGCAACATCGCCATGCAGGCGCTGGCAAAATTGCAGATCGAAGACGCCTGGGTGCACAGCGTGCGCGCGCTGCAGTTGAGCCCCGACCTGCCGAACCTGTGGGTTAATCTGGGCGCGGTATATCGCTATGCGGGGCAGCACAATGCAGCGGAGCGCAACTATCTGCACGCCCTGCAACTCGATCCCGCCAATGACTCGGCAATGAATAACCTCGTGGTGCTGTATCGAATGGATGGCCGACTGGAGGAGCTTGCGTATTGGGATGCCAGGGTGGCCCACTACCGCGATGCCAATCCCTACTATCACGCCTGGCGGGGCGACCAGGCGGCTCTGGATGAAAACTGGCAGGGTGCCCGCGATCACTATCGACGAGCCCTGGAGCTGGCGCCGGATGATGCCCGGTTACACTACGCCCTGGGCCTGGCGCATCTCGGGCTGAACGAGCCGGCCGTGGCCACGAATTACCTGCAACGCGCAATCGCGCATGCGGTGCTGCGTTCCGATATCGACCTGTATGCGGCGCGCCTGCGTGAACTGGAGCAGGCATCCGCGCCGGCGACGAGCGATGCCGCGGCAGAGAGCTGAGTCCCGCCGGTCGCCGCGGGCGGGCAACACGCCGTGCTGGTGTGTCCTGTCCTAGCGTTTCGGCAGCGGTTCCGCAGGGTCGATCCGGATATAGGCGCGCTTCTGCATTTTTCCGCTGAGGCGGGAGAAGAAGTCCGCCGCCAGCATCTGCCAGCCGTATTTGCGACGCAGCGCGCCCAGCGCGGTGTCCTCGTCTTCAGGGGCGTCAAGCACACAGGCGCGGGTGTTCATCCAGTTGCCCGTGAGGGTGCCGGTGACCGTGCAGGGCGCGATTCGGCTCTCCTTGAAATTGCGCAGCCGTTTGACCTTGCCGGCCTCTCCGGCGGAGAACACGTAGTAGCTGCCGCCTTCCGGCGCAAACCATACCGGAGTGGCGACCCATTCGCCGGAGCGTTTTTTCGTAGCAAAACTGACGTAGTTACCGCCTTCCAGAAACTCGAGATCCGCCCTGTTCATAGGAACTCCTGTCGCGGGGCCACGCCGGGTGGCCGGAGCGGCCATTAAAACGCCATCGGGCCCACGCTACAATAGAGGATCAAGACAGCCCGGGAGCGGCCCTGCAATGCCAGACTATGATGCCAGTACCACCACCGACGACGTGATTGCCGGCGTCTCCCTGGAAGGCAAACTGGCGCTGGTGACAGGCGCCTCCTCGGGTCTGGGTATTGAAACCTGCCGCGCCCTGGCGAGTGGGGGCGCAGGCGTGGTGATGTCCGCGCGTGACCCGGAAAAACTCGAGGCGGCCATGGACACGATTCGCGAGGCTCTCCCTGCGGCAGAACTGGAACCCCTGCTGATGGACCTGGCGGATCTCGACAGCGTGCGTGCGGCGGCCGCCAGCGTATTGCAGCGCTATCCTTCGATCGATCTGTTGATAAACAATGCCGGCGTGATGGCCTGTCCGTTGATGCGCACGGCACAGGGTTTCGAGATGCAGTTCGGCACCAACCATTTAGGGCATTTTGTGTTTACCGGCCTGATCGCGCAGGCGTTGTTGGCGGCCGCGCCCGCGCGAGTGGTGAACCTGAGTTCCGGCGGCCACAAGTTCGCCAACGTGAATTTCGAAGACCCCAATTACCAGCAGCGTGAGTATGACAAGTGGCAGGCCTACGGCGAGTCGAAAACCGCTAACGCGCTGTTCTCCGTGGCACTCGATGCGCGCTTGCGCGGGCGCGGTGTGCGGGCCTTCGCAGTGCATCCCGGGGTGATTATGACGGGGCTGGCCAGGCACATGGATGAAGCTGATTTTGCCTTGCTCAGCGAGCGCGCGCCCGGCGATGCGCCTCTGAGCTTCAAAACCCTGGAGCAGGGCGCTGCCACCACGGTGTGGGCGGCCGTGGCACCCGAGTTGTCGGATGAGGGCGGAATTTATCTGGAAAATTGCCAAATTGCGCAACCGGCGGTGCAAGGCGGCGACTCTGGAGTAGAATCCTATGCGTTGGATGCGCAGGCGGCCGAGCGGCTGTGGACCCTGTCGGAAAAGCTGGCAGGGCAGGCATTCGATCTTTAACCGGGGCAATGTGGGGCATATTGCATGAAACTGAAAAAACTACTGGCGACCGCACTCGCGGGTTCGCTGCTGATGGGCGGCGCGGGACTGACGCGCGCCGACGACAAGGCCATGATCGACGCCAACACCGAGCGTGCGCTGAACTGGCTGCGCGCCTCCGACGTGGACACCGCGCAACTGCTGGAGCGTGCGGCCGGGGTGCTGATTTTCCCCGATATTGTTGAAATGGGGTTCGGCGTGGGGGCGAGTTCGGTGAAGGCTCGCTGCTGGTGCGCGGCGAGGCGATCGATTACTACGCCACCGCGGGGGAAACCTTCGGTATGGGCCCGGAATCGCAGTACAAGGCCAAGGCGATATTCTTCATGACCGACGAGGCGCTGGATGCCTTCCGTGCGCAGCGTTCACTGAAGGTGGGGGAGCATGTGCATGTGCCGGTGGTTCCCAGTGGCAGCCACGGTCTCGGCAGCAGCGAACCCCATGTGGGCATGGTGTTCTCCGAGCGCGGCGTGGTGTCCGGCCTGATGCTCGACGGCGATCGTATTACCCGCATCGTCCGCTGAATTACCGTCCGGCGGCCGGGTAGCCCTCGCCCGGTCGCTGGCAGCTACACGCGTATCCCGTTATCCTGCCGTACTCCATCGTTTCAGCGACACTCCGCAACATGTCTCAATACAGTTCTGTAGCGGCCCTTCTGCAGGCCGAAGTCCCTCTGGGTTCCCGGGTGAGTGTGCGTGGCTGGCTGCGCAGCAAACGGGATTCCAGGGCGGGTATCTCCTTCCTGGCGGTGCACGACGGCTCCTGTTTCGATGCCATCCAGGCGGTAGTGCCCGACACGCTGGACAACTACGCCAGCGAGGTGTTGCACCTGGGTACCGGCTGTGCGGTGGCGGTAAGCGGCGAACTGGTCGCCTCCCAGGGTAAGGGGCAGGCTCTGGAGTTACAGGCCGCCAGCGTGGAAGTGGTCGGGCTGGTCGATGACCCGGAGACCTATCCGATCGCGAAGAAGCGCCACAGTTTCGAGTACCTCAGAACCCAGGCGCACCTGCGTCCGCGCACCAACACCTTCGGGGCAGTCACCCGTGTGCGCACGACGCTCGCCAATGCGATTCACAATTACTTCTACACGCGCGGCTTTCACTGGATCAATACGCCCATTATCACCGGCAGCGATTGCGAGGGTGCAGGGGAATTGTTCCGGGTCAGTACGCTGGATTTCGTCAACCTGCCGCGCACGCCGGCGGGAGACGTGGATTTCCAGCAGGATTTTTTCGCCGGGGAAGCGTTTCTCACGGTGTCCGGACAGCTGGCGGTGGAGGCCTACTGTCTCGCCATGAGCAAAGTGTATACCTTCGGGCCTACCTTCCGCGCCGAGAATTCCAACACCAGCCGGCATCTTGCCGAATTCTGGATGGTGGAGCCGGAGGTGGCGTTCGCCGACCTCGACGACAACGCCGCACTGGCGGAAGATCTGTTGCGCCACGTGCTCTCGCGTGTGCTCGAGGAGCGCGAGGACGACATGGCGTTCTTTGCGCAGCACATCGATACGTCAGTGCTCGACCGGTTGCGCGGCGTGATCGACAGCCCATTCGAGCGCATGGAATACAGCGAAGCGATCAGTATTCTCGAGAACAGCAAGGCGAGCTTCGAATTTCCTGTAGCCTGGGGTGTTGATCTTGCTTCCGAGCATGAGCGCTACCTCACCGAGCAGCATGTGGGCAGGCCGGTGGTGCTCACCAACTATCCCAAGGATATCAAGGCATTCTACATGCGCCTGAACGACGACGGGCGCACGGTCGCGGCGATGGACATTCTCGCGCCCGGCATCGGTGAAATCATCGGCGGCAGCCAGCGTGAGGAGCGCCTTGATGTGCTCGACGCTCGCCTGGACCCGGCTCTCGTGAAGGAACTCTGGTGGTATCGCGACTTGCGACGCTACGGCAGCGTGCCGCATGCCGGCTTCGGTCTGGGTTTCGAGCGCCTGCTCAATTACGTGACCGGTATGGAGAACGTGCGCGACGCCATTCCGTTCCCTCGCACCCCCGGCAACGCCCACTTCTGACGGGTAAAGGCTGACCCATACGGGTATTTCCCGGCGTGCCCCGGCCCGCTTTGTGCAAAAGTGCCCAAAAATGCACGAGGCGGCGCGCCCATTCTGGCGATACTAGAGAGGTAGACGAAAGGAAGCGAGCGCTCATAAACCGGGCGCAGGAGGAGGGTGTATGCGCCGTGGCCTGAGCAGTAGCGAGCGGGAGCCGGTCAGTGAAATGTGGATCGTGGATACCTTGACGCGCCTTATTTTCGGCGATGTCGATCACTTCGACTCCCGCGAGAGTCTGGTGATAGACGCGTTCCGCAGTGTGGATGCGAATGTCCTGCGGGATACCCCGGCGCAGATGGGCGATTACCTGCGCAATCTCGGTGTGCGGGAAATGATCCATCTCGTGACGCGCATCCGCACACAGATCGACAGCGACGCCAGCGCCATGCTGGGCGATGCCACGGCGGGACTCGCGACACTGCATCGTCGAGGTACGCTGTAACGACCCCGGCGCGCTCCCACGGCGGTTGTTGCTGAGGCGTTGGCTCGGGCCTCACCGTCGGCTGTCGCGTACTGATGGTGCCTGTGTGGCTCAGCCCGGGGATGCAGTCTCGAGCGTGTCCTCGGCGTGGGGCTCCCGAGTCACTTTCAAGCCGCTTTCAGGGGCCATTTCAAAGCGGGCCTGCCACTGGTTCTCCTGCTCGGCCCCCAGGTAGCGAACGCGGACTTCATCGTTGAGGAGAAAGCGCCGGGTGGTACTGGTGAGACTCCCCGTCCATTTGTCGTAACTGAACTTCTCCGGATCCGGGCGCAGATCGACGAAGCCCTCCAGGCCGTTGTCCGTGAGGCGCACGCTGCATCCACTGCTGTTAATGTGGGAGATTCGGGCGTTAAACTCGCTATCGCCAGCGGCGTTGAGTTTTTCCAGATAGCCTGCAGCCAGCCAGCGATCCGCCTCCAGCGTGGCCGCGCGGCTGCGGGCAAGGCGTTCGCCCAGCGCTTCCAGGTCTTCGCTGTCCACTGCCTGGCCCGCGCCACCGTTCAGCAGCGACTTGATCTGCTGGTGCACGAGGAAATCGATATACTTGCGCAGCGGCGAGGTGCAGTTGGTATATACTGGTAGCGCCATGCCCATGTGCAAGGCCGGCGTGGCGCTGAGCTCGGCGCGTGTCATCAGGCGGTTCACGAGCGGGCGCAGCGGTGGATCCTGTTCGGCGCCCGAGAGACCGCGCATGATGGAGCGGTAGCCTTCCAGCGTGAAAGGGTCCTCGCCCGCCAGCTCCGGTGCGTGCAGCTCCAGGAACGCAACTCCTCCGCACGATTGCTGCGAAACCCCGGATGTGCCACGAACGGCCCCGTGGCGTTGTGCTGTACCAGGAAGTTGGCCGCACAGCGGTTGGCCGCCACCATGCACTCCTCGACGAGTTTTTGCGACACCAGTTTCTCGTAGCGCTCGATACTCTCAACCTGTTTGGCGTCGTTGAGTATCCAGCGGTACTCCTGTCGTTCCTCCATCACCAGGCCGTGCGTCTCACGATTGCTGCGCAGCACCGGTAAACCTGGTACAGCGCCTCCAGCGGCGTTGCATGGGTCATCAGGTCGTCGTACTGGCCATTGAGGTAGCGATCCACGGCGTAGTAGGAGAGCTTTCCCCGGGAGCGGATAGTGGCCTCAATGAACTCGAAATCGCCTATCTCGCCGGCATCGCTCACCGATATCTTGCAGACCAGGGCCGCGCGATCACTGCCCTCGGACAGGGCGCAGCTTCCCTGCGACAGCTCTTCCGGCAGCATCGGCAGTAAATCGCCGTGGAAATACACGGAGGTGGCGCGCGCGGCGATGTCCTCGCGCAGGCTGGCGCTGTCGCCGATATAGGCCGTGGGGTCGGCGATGCCGACGAACAATGTCCAACCGTTGTTGCTGCTCTCGGCGTAGAGCACGTCATCGATATCCTGCGTCTTGGCCGCATCGATGGACACGAATTCGAGGTCCGTGAGGTCGCGGCGGCGTTCGGTGGCCAGCGGCCCCGGCGATGCCAGACAGGCGGCTACTTCCTGTTTGCTGGCGTTGCTCCACTGGGTGGGCAGACGGTATTTGGCCATGCAGTACAGGTTCTCTATGCCGGGTGTGGCATCGTCGCCAATAACCGCGAGAATCTTTGCCTGCGGTTTGCCGTCCCGAATGGGATGGCGCAGGATTGCGCCGCGTACGTAGTCGTGTTCCTTCACGCCATTGCGCGCGTGCGGCGGGATGAAAAGCCAGCGACGCAGATGGGGCAGATCCGGCTCCACGAACAGGGCTTTGCCCTTGCGTACGCAACGACCGGTGAAATCTGCCAGCGGGCTGTCGACCAGCTTCTCGATATCGGCAACAGTTTTGTTGTCGGCGGCAGGCCGGATACAGACTTTGACCCGGTCTTCGGGAAAAGCCTTCAGCATTTCCTGCGGCGGGATGAAAATTTCGCGCCCGTCATCGAGAACGGCAAAGCCGTAACGTGCCTGCGTGCCTTTCACCACGGCCTCGGCGCGTTCTTTCTCGGCCTCCATCTGTGATTTCAGGCCTTTCAGTTGCGAAAGGGACTCTTGGCTGAGCATGTGTCACGATTCTGTAAAATTAGCCGATCATCCTAGCCCAAATCGCCACCCATGTCAGGACGTTGCGGGCGCCCGGGAGCCGCCGCGACAAGATTCGCCGGCGAGTGATTGACAGGCGCGGTGCGCGGTGACAATAATCGCTCGAAAGAGCCGTTGGGACGTGCCTTTGAATCAACGACGGACGCCGGGCCGGGCAGGCCCCGCCGTGAAGCGCCGAACGCCATGCTTGTGGACGTATCGGCGACGACCTCCAGGCGGGGGTGTCTCTCCGCCGCAAGCACTGCCGCAACATTCCCCACCGCAACGCTCCCTTGTCAGGCAACCGCAGCACACGCAACCTGTCTTCAACGCCAATCCCGGCGTCTCCTTCCCACCCCTTTACTGCACCGCTGTCATGATCTCACTGAAGAGGATGTCTTAATGGACTCAGGCTCAACCCTGCGCATGGAAAAACCCACCGCCCTGAAACCCGTTGTCAGGAAAACCTACGTACTGGACACCAACGTGCTGCTGCACGATCCAACCGCCGTCACCGCATTCAAGCAGCATCACCTGGTCATTCCCATGACCGTGCTGGAAGAACTTGATCACATCAAGGATCGCCGTGACAAAACCGTCAGCCGCGAGGCCCGCATCGCCATACAGATGATCGACAAGGTGGTCGATACCGCCTCGCCGCAGGCGATCCAGGCAGGCGTGCCCGTGCCCGGCTCCGAAATCGGCGGTCACGGCCCCGGCACGCTGGCGATTTTCCCTGATCAGTGCCTGAGCGAAAACTCGCAGGTGCCCTACCTGGATGGCACACCGGACCAGGCGAACGACAACCGCATCATCAATGTTGCGCTGCGTTTGCAGGCGGAGAATCCAGAGGAATTCGTCTGTCTGGTGACCAAGGACATCAATATGCGCATCAAGGCCAAGGGCTCGGGCCTGGTGCACGTGGAGGACTATCGGCGCGACCGGGTGCTGGATGACATCGACCTGCTGGCCAGAGGCTATGAACACATCCCCGGCGATTTCTGGTCTACCATCAGTGAGGTGGATACGCTGCGCGAGGGCGACTGCACCCTGCACCGCATTCCGCGCAAATCCCTGGCGCAGGCTTACCCCAATATGTTCGTGTACGACGACCAGGCCTTTATGGCGTTCGTCAAGCGCGTCGACAGGGACTTCGTCTATCTGCGCTGTGACAGTCGCGACAATCTTATGCACAAGCGGTTCTGGGGCCTGGTGCCGCGCAACATGGAACAGGCCATGGCGATGTCACTGCTGGACGATGAGAACGTCGACCTCACGGTGATGACCGGCCCGGCCGGTTCCGGTAAAACGCTGCTGGCGCTGGCGTACGGGCTGCATGCGATCCTGGAACAGCGTAAATTCAGCAAACTGATCGTGGCGCGCTCCACGCCGCCGATAGCCGAGGAGATCGGTTTTCTGCCGGGTACCGAGGAAGAGAAAATGGCACCCTGGCTGGCGGCCTTCGACGACAATCTGGAAATCCTCCACGGCACCGATGAGTCCTGCCATGGCAGCATCGATTATGTGAAGGAGCGCGCGAACATCCAGTTCAAGTCGCTGAACTTCATGCGCGGGCGCTCGTTCAACAATGCCTACATCATTATCGACGAGGCGCAGGGCCTGACGCAGTTCCAGCTGAAGTCGATTATTTCGCGGGTGGGCGCCGATTCCAAGATCGTGGTACTGGGTAACCTGGCGCAGATCGACAATAAGTACATATCGCCTTTGACGTCCGGACTGACCTATCTGGTGGAAAAGAGCAAGGCGTACCCGCACGCGGGCATCATGCACGTGAATGGCATCGTGCGCTCGCGCCTGGCGGCATTTGCGGAGGAGAATCTCTAGCGCGCCTCTAGCGCGCAATACTCGCAGGGTGGGTGCTAACAGGTGCCGCCCGTTGCGGCTGCACAGTCGTTGGCAGGAGGCCGGTTCTCGGCCGCCTCCTGCAAATCGCGCGACTGCGCTGCTTCGTTGTCCGCGCCCTCGTCCGTGTTGTCTACCAGTTGTGCGCGCTCCCGGGCCAGCACGGCCGCAGTGCGTCGCCGGTCTGGCTCAAGCAGAATTTCAAAACGCAGTGTGACGTTCCAGACACCGTTGCGCGACTCTTCCTCACGCTTGCGGAAATTGTAGGAGGGCTCGATCTCGGCAAAAAAGTAGCGGCGGAAAAACTGACGGCGGAACAGCACGCCCAGGCGATAGTTCTTGACGTAGTTGGGGTCGGTGACGCCGTTGACGGTAGCGAAATAACTGAATACGAAGGGGTCGTGCAGCGTGGGCGTTTCGAAGCGCTGGCGCACGGCGATCCGGCTGCGCCATTCAACGCCTTCGGATTCCTCGCCGTAGATCGCCCGGTTGCTCCAGCGCACCAGGCGGTTTTCCGATTGTGCAAGGTCGAGGTTCAACTCACCGGTGGAGTAGGCGCCATCGTCTGTAGAGTACTCCAGCCGCTGTGTGAACCGGTAGCGGTAGCGATCGACGATCGGGCCCTGGTTGCGGTAGCGGATGCCGGGGGTCAGTTCGTCCCAGTCCAGCCCCAGGGTGAGGTCTACCCGCGAGCGCCGGCGCTCGCCGACTTTGAACAGGATGCCCACGTTCTCTGCGCTATCCCGTTCATCCTCCTCCAGCGTGTCGCCGTCTTCGCCGTTGAACACCAGGTTCAAGCGTTTGGACAGTTCCGGGAGCTGAATCTTGCCGCGCAGGCGAACCCTGCTGTTGCTGTCGTCTTCTTCATCCCAGGTGTTTGCCCACTCCAGTCGCAGCAGGGATTCCGGCTGCTCGAGGTCATAGTTGGCGTCGCCGAAAAAGCTGTCCATCCACTCGGTCAGCGCCTGGGCCTGGTCGGTGGCGTAGGCGTGAGTCGTGTCCACCCAGGTGATGGCCATGTCATCGGTGGGAGCTTGTTCCCGGGAGGCGCCCGGAGGTTCTGTCGTTGGCGCGCGTATCGCACCGGCAGCCTGTTCCGCGCCTGAAGCCGCGCCGCCTGCCATGCACAGTGGCAGTAACAACACAGCGGTCAACAGCCAGGCTCGCATCGGCGATCACCCCTTACCTATCGGCACCTACGCGATTACACTACGGCGTATGCAAAGACTTTTCATCTTTTTTCAGTACATTACGCCGCATCACCTGCTGTCGCGCTGCACGGGCTTCCTGGCCGACCTGGAGTCTCCCAAGTGGTTGAAAAACTGGGCGATTTCGCAGTTTATTCGCGTTTTCAAGGTGGATATGGGCGAGGCCTGCGAGCCGGATTACCGACGTTATCCAAGTTTCAATGACTTTTTCACACGCGCGTTGCGACATGCTGCACGCCCGCTGGAGAATGCCGACGTGCTCTGCCCGGCAGACGGCACGGTCAGCCAGATGGGCGACATCCGTCAGGGCTGCCTGTTGCAGGCCAAGGGGCGCTATTTCAGCGCGCTGGAACTGCTCGGCGGTGACGTGAATCGCGCACGTGATTTCGACGGCGGCAGCTTTGCCACTATCTACCTGTCACCGCGTGACTATCATCGCGTGCACATGCCGCTGGCCGGCAGGTTGATTGCGACCACCTATATTCCGGGCAAGCTGTTCTCGGTAAACGGCGTGACGGCGGCCAATGTCGACGGCCTGTTCGCGCGCAATGAGCGACTGGTGTGTTACTTCGAGACCGAGGCGGGTCCGATGGCGATGATTCTGGTGGGAGCGATGATCGTCGCCGGTATCGAGACGGTGTGGTCCGGTCGCGTCGCGCCGCCACCCCGAAAGCCGGTAAGCCTCGACTATCGCGAACTCCCCGGGCCGGTTGCCCTGGACCGGGGCGCGGAGATGGGCCGTTTCTGCCTGGGCTCCACCGTGATTCTGCTGTTCCCCGCAGACAGCGTTACCTGGCGACAGGACTGGTCCACCGGGAGCGCAACGCGAATGGGCGAGCGACTGGGCGATTTTGCGCCGGCGGACCAGACTAGCAGCCAGTGATGCCGGCAACGATATGCCGATAGCTGTCCATTCGGCGCGCGCTGATCTCGCCGCGCTCGGTGGCAGCGAGCAACGCGCAATCCGGTTCGCGGGTGTGGCTGCAGTCGCGGAACCGACAGTGGCCCAGTAGCGGTCGGAATTCGATAAACCCGCGTTCGATACTGGCTCGATCCATGTGCCAGAGGCCGAATTCACGTATCCCGGGAGAGTCAATCAGTGTGCCGCCACAGTCCAGGTGCAGCAGGTGGGCCGTGGTTGTGGTATGAGTGCCCTTGCCGACGGTCTCAGACAACGCGCCCACGCGCAGCGCCGCTTCCGGTATCAGCCGGTTCACCAGCGACGATTTTCCCACGCCGGATTGCCCTACGAATACGCTGGTATGGCCAGACAACACCGCTCGCAACTCGTGAGTGCCACCGTCGAGCGCAGAGGCTTTGACCACGCGGTAGCCAAGTGCCGGATAGCCTGCGAGCAGCGCATCCATTTTCTGCCCCAGCGCCGCGTTGCCCTCGAGCAAATCGCACTTGTTGAGGACGATAACCGGCTCGATGCCGACGCCCTCGGCCGCTACCAGGTAGCGGTCGACCAGGTTGGCGTGGGGCTCCGGCAGGGGGGCGATAACGATCAGTATCTGGTCGATGTTCGCTGCCACCGGTTTGAGATTGCCGTGGGCGTCAGGGCGCAACAGCGCGCTCTTGCGTTCGAGCTGCGCCACCACGACACCCATCGGGTTGCCTTCGCACCACACAACCCTGTCGCCCGTCACCAGGCCTTCAAGGTTGGCGCGCAAATGACAGCGCAGCTGTTCGCCCGCTGGCGTTTCTACGGCGACCTGCGTGCCGTAGTGGGCCGTGATCAGGCCCTCCCGCTCCGGCCCAAGTGCGCCGCTGGCAAGCGCGTCGTCTGCGTTCGCCTCGC
Source organism: Halioglobus sp. (assembly GCA_041396005.1). Lineage (GTDB taxonomy): Bacteria > Pseudomonadota > Gammaproteobacteria > Pseudomonadales > Halieaceae > Marimicrobium. The sequence goes on along the minus strand of JAWKZK010000001.1, from coordinate 381,281 downwards.
GACGCTCTGCCCGCCTTGCGCGTTCCGCCTGAATCTTTTCGATACGCCAGGCCTGTTGACGGCTCAGCTTGCGTTTAGTCATGGTGAGCATTATTGGGTGGGCAGGTATGCCTGTCGAGGCAATTTGTTACACTGCCGGCGACATCCCAACGCCGGACCGCCGCAATGCCTGATGCCAGTAACCTCATCTGGGTAGACATGGAAATGACGGGGCTCAGCCCGGAGGAGGACGTGGTGATCGAAATCGCCACGATCATCACCGACAGCGAACTGAATACGCTTGCTGAAGGCCCGGTCATCGCTGTGCACCAGAGTGATGCGCGCCTCGCCGGCATGGACGAATGGAACACCCGTCAACACAACCAGTCCGGCCTGGTTGCGCGTGTGCAGGCCAGCGACCACGACGAAACCGCAGCCGCCGAGGCCACGCTCGCGTTTCTGTCAGAGTGGGTGCCTGCGGGTGCATCTCCGATGTGTGGCAATACCATTTGCCAGGACAGGCGTTTCATGGCCCGGCATCTGCCGCAGCTGGAGGCGTATTTTCACTATCGCAATCTCGATGTGAGCACGCTGAAGATTCTGATGCAGCGCTGGCGCCCGGAACTGGAGGCCGGCATCGAGAAAACCGGCACGCACCTGGCGCTGGACGACATTCGTGAATCCATCAACGAGATGCGCTATTACCGCGAGCACTTCATCCGGCTGTCGTGATGCCGTGACGCGCCAAAGCCCACGCCACGTGTTCGCGTACCAGCGCGGAAGGATGATTCCGGCGCGCGGTCAGCGCGTGTAGCACCGCCCCAGAGCTGGCCGCATTCCCCAGCGCCACCGCCAGGTTACGCAGCCAGCGCTCATGGCCGATGCGGCGGATGGCGGAGCCTTCGGTATTCGCCAGGTAGGTGGCTTCGTCCCAAAGCATCAAATGGGCCAGTGCCGCGTTATCCAGGCCGTGGCGCGGTACGAAATCCCGTTCCCGCGTGGGCTGCGCGAACTTGTTCCAGGGGCAGCACAACTGGCAGTCGTCGCAACCGAACACGCGATTGCCCATGAGCGGCCGCAGCGCCGGGTCGATGCTGCCGGCGTACTCGATCGTGAGGTAGGAGATGCAGCGCCGTGCATCCAGCTCGAAAGGGCCGGTGAACGCCTGCGTGGGGCAGATATCCAGGCAGGCGGTGCAGGTACCGCAATGTTTGCTTGGCTGCGGGGTGGACAGCGGCAGGGGCAGATCGGTGAAAATTTCCCCGAGGAAGAACCAGGAGCCGGCGTCCGCGTTGATGAGCATGGTGTTTTTCGCGATCCAGCCCAGGCCCGCCTGTTCGGCAAAGGCGCGCTCCAGCACCGGCGCGCTGTCGACGAAAGCGCGGTACTGTCCGGTTTGCGCTGTGGCCCTTATGCGGTCCGCGAGGACAGATAGTCGTTTGCGAATGAGTTTGTGGTAGTCACGGCCGAGCGCATAGCGCGAAATGTACGCCAGCTCGCTGGAGGCGAGCACGGCCTCCGGCTGCGTGCCCTGCGGCAGGTAGTCCATGCGCAGGGAGATGACGCGTGCGGTGTGCGGTACCAGCTCGGCAGGCCGCGTGCGCTTCTTGCCGTGGCGCGCCATGTAATGCATATCGCCGTGGTAGCCCGCGTCAAGCCAGCGCTGCAATTGCGTGGCGTGTTCACCAGGATCGACGCCAGCGATCCCGAGCTGCTGGAAGCCCAGCTCGCGGGCCCACACGGGCAACTGCGCCGCGAGCTCCGCCAGCTGCTCTTCGCTGGGCGCCCCGGCAGACCGGTCGTCGGGCGTTGCTGCGGATTGTTTACGCAAAGGGGATTCCCGTGGGCGACATCTGGGTATAATTTTAACCGAAGACCTAAGCAGGTGCTGTAATGCTCGGATCGGAGATACTGTACACCGCTCAGCAGACGCGCGCGCTGGATCATTGCGCCATCGTCGAGCATGGCGTTCCCGGCATCCGCCTGATGGCGCGCGCCGCTGATGCCGCGTTCCGTCATCTCATGGCGCGCTGGCCAGCGCCCGAGTGCGTGCAGGTGTTGTGCGGCACAGGCAACAACGGTGGCGATGGTTTCCTGCTCGCGGAGTTGGCCCATAAACGCGGGATTCCCGCGTGCGTGCTGCAACTGGGTGATCCGGCAAAAATCTCCGGCGACGCGCTGCGCGCGCGTGAGGCTGCGCTTGCCGCTGGCGTCAGCATTATGCCGTTTGCGGATCAGCCGCTGCGCGACGCCGGCGTGCTGGTGGACGCCATGCTCGGCACCGGCCTTGGCGGGGATGTGCGTGGCGATTACGCTACCGCGATCGCGGCCGTGAACGCCTGTGATGCGCCGGTGCTCGCCGTGGATATCCCCTCGGGGCTGTGCGCGGATACCGGGCGCGTGCTGGGTTGTGCGGTGCGTGCCGAGGCGACCGTGACCTTCATCGGCCTCAAACGCGGGTTGTTTACGCTGCACGGCGCCGATCACGTGGGGGAACTGGAGTTCAGCGATCTGGCTCTGCCGCCGGAAGTATACGGCGCGGTGAACAGCCGATTAAGCCGACTCGAACTGGCGCCGCTGCTGCAGCGGCTACCGCGGCGTCCCGCGACTGCGCACAAGGGCATGTACGGAACCGTCCTGGTGGTAGGTGGTGATTTCGGTATGGCCGGCGCGGCCGCTATGGCCGCCGAAGCGGCGTTGCGCTGCGGCGCCGGCCTGGTGCGGGTAGCCACTCGCGCCGAGCATGTGTCGGCGATCGTCGCGCGTACGCCCGAGGTGATGCCGCTGGGCGTTGCCACCCCGGCTGAACTCGCGCCGCTGCTGGAGGCGGCCGATGTAGTGGTTGTGGGCCCCGGGCTGGGCCAGTCGGCCTGGTCGTCGGCGCTGTTGCAAGCGGTGATCGCCTCGCGCAAGCCCGCGATACTCGATGCGGACGCGCTGAACATGCTCGCGGTGGGCGTTGTACAGGGGCACGGCGGGTGCCTGCTGACGCCGCATCCAGGAGAGGCTGCTCGCCTGCTGGAGACCAGTACAGCCGAGGTGCAGGCTGACCGATTCGCCAGTGCGGCGGCACTGCAGGAGAAGTACGGCTGCGTAGTTGTGCTCAAGGGTAATGGCAGCCTGATCGTCGGGCCCGATGAGATGTTGCTGAGCGACTACGGCAACCCGGGCATGGCAAGCGGCGGCATGGGCGATGTCCTCAGCGGCGTGCTGGGTGCATTGCTGGCGCAGGGGCTTGCGCCGATCGAGGCCGCCGCCCTGGGCGTTTGCCTGCATGGTGCGGCGGCGGACATCGCCGCTGAGGACGGCGAGCGTGGCCTCGCTGCGAGCGACCTTGCGCCGCATTTGCGCGCACTGCTGGGTTGATATGACTATGGTCAATACCTTTGCGGGGGACGAAGCGGCGATGGTCACGCTGGGGTCCGCGCTTGCCTCGGGATTTGCGGCCGGGCTGGTCGTGTTCCTGGAGGGCGAACTGGGTATGGGGAAAACCACGCTGGCGCGCGGAATACTGCAGGCGCTGGGCCACAACGGGGCGGTAAAGAGCCCGACCTACACGCTGGTGGAGCCCTATGAATTGCCCGCCATGACCGTGTACCACTTCGATCTCTACCGCCTGGGCGATCCAGAGGAGCTCGAGTACATGGGTATTCGCGATTATTTTGGTGAAAATTCCGTCTGTTTGGTGGAGTGGCCCGGGCGGGGCTTGGGTGTGTTGCCGCCTGCGGATATAGTAATCACCATAACGAGTGAAGGCACAGGACGACGACTGGCCATGCACGCGACCACAGACTCTGGCAGGTCCGTGCTGTTGGCGGCCAGTGAGCGGCTCGAGGGGGTATCGTCCTGAGGCCAAAGGGATGTGTGGCGTGGGCAACACAGGTGTAGTGGGCAGGCTTTGGGCGCTGGCGACGATCGTATTGCTGGCCTCGGCGGCCGCGCGTGCAACGGAAGTGCACGATGTGCGCCTGTGGCGCGCGCCGGATCACACGCGCATCGTATTCGACCTCACGGCGCCTGCCGAACATAAACTGATCGTGCTGGAGAATCCCAGCCGGATTGTGCTGGATCTTGCCGATACCCGCCTGCAGGCGGATATTGAGCGGTTGCCCCTGGCCGATACCCCCGTCTCGCGCATGCGCTCCGGCGTGCGCGATGGTGACGACCTGCGTCTGGTGCTCGACGTCAGTGCCGCGGTAGACCCGCGCAGTTTCTCACTGCGCGCCAACGAGCAGGCCGGAGACCGGCTGGTGCTTGATCTGTACGACAAGACCGCGCCCGTTGCGGCGGTGAAGAAAAGCGTGACCCAAAGCGCCAAACGCAACATCGTGATAGCCATCGACGCCGGGCACGGCGGCGAGGACCCCGGCGCCATCGGGCCGCACCGCCAGCGCGAGAAGGATGTGGTGCTGGCGATATCCAAGGAAGTGCACAGATTGTTCGCGGCCGACAGCGGCTTCGAGCCGACCCTGATACGCACCGGCGACTACTACATCAGCCTGCGCGGGCGCCGGGACCTCGCTCGTCAGCGTCAGGCTGATCTCTTCGTATCCATACATGCCGACGCGTTTCGTCGTACCGAAGCCAACGGGGCATCGGTGTATGCCCTGTCCACCAGCGGTGCCACCAGTACCGCGGCACGCTACCTCGCCGAGCGCGAGAACGCGGCCGATCTGGTGGGCGGTGTGCGCCTGTCGGACAAGGACGATGTGCTCGCCGGGGTGCTCGCCGATTTGTCCATGACTTCGACACTGGATACCAGCCTCAAGCTGGGAGATCGTGTGTTGCGCAATATGGATACGGTAACGCGGCTGCACAAGACGCGGGTGGAGCAGGCCGGCTTCGCCGTGCTGAAATCGCCTGATATCCCCTCTATTCTCGTGGAGACCGGCTTTATCTCCAATCCCAGCGAGGCGAAGAAGCTCTCCAGCGCCAGTTACCAGAAGACGATCGCGGCCGCCATTCACCGCGGCATTCGAGACTGGTTTCTTGCGCACCCGCCCTCCGGCACCCTGGTGGCCTGGCAGAAGCAGCAGGGTGGCCAGGAGTACATCATTGCCAGAGGTGATACACTGTCGGGCATCGCCAACCGGTTCAGTGTGTCACTGGCGGATCTCAAGAGTTACAACAGCCTGAATGACGCGCGGATCCTGGTAGGACAGAAACTGACCATCCCCAAAACCTGACGCGCCGGAAGACCGACCTCGCCGCATGTCCCGAATCCAATTGCTCAGCTCACGGCTGGCCAACCAGATCGCCGCCGGCGAGGTGGTCGAGAGACCCGCCTCGGTCGTCAAGGAAGTGCTCGAGAACAGCCTTGATGCCGGGGCGAGCCGCGTGGACATTGAGGTGGAGGCAGGCGGTAGCCGCCTCCTTCGTATCCGCGATGATGGCGCGGGTATCCTCGCGGAAGATCTCCCGCTGGCGCTTGCCCGCCACGCCACCAGTAAGATCACCTCGCTGGAAGATCTGGAGCAGGTGGGCAGCCTCGGATTCCGCGGCGAGGCGCTCGCGAGCATCGGCTCGGTTTCCCGCCTGACGATCACCAGCAACGCCAGTTCTGAAGGCAGTGAGGGCAGCTCCGCTGCCTGTGAAGGACGCAATATGGAGGTGGTCGTCAAGCCCGCGCCGCACCCGCAGGGCACGACGGTGGAAGTGCGTGACCTGTTCTTCAATACCCCTGCGCGGCGGAAATTCCTGCGCACCGAGAAAACCGAGTTCGGCCACCTCGAAGAGGTCGTCAAGCGGTTGGCGCTGTCGCGGTTCGAGGTGGCGTTCACGCTGCGGCATAATGGGCGGGTCATCCATAATCTGCGGCCCGCGGCCGCGCCGGCGGAGCAGCGTCGTCGCGTGGCGGCGATTTGCGGCCCGGCGTTCATGGAGCAATCCACGACCGTGGAGGCGGTCGCTGGCCCCTATCGCCTCTGGGGCTGGGTAGGTTTGCCGACGTTTTCACGCAGCCAGGCCGACCTGCAGTACTTTTTTGTCAACGGCCGCATCATTCGCGACAAGCTGGTTGCGCACGCGGTGCGCCAGGCTTATCGCGATGTACTTTATCACGGGCGTCACCCGGCATTTGTGCTCTACCTCGAACTCGATCCGGCGCAAGTGGATGTCAACGTGCACCCCACCAAGCACGAGGTGCGTTTTCGCGACGGTCGCGGGGTGCACAATTTTATTTTTTCCAGTTTGCATCGAGCATTGGCGGAACTGCGACCGGGCGCGGCTGACGCGCCACCCGCCGCGGGAATGCTGGCTGCCGGCGATGGCCTGCTGGTGGATACCGCCACCGGCGAAATTTCGCGCCAGGGCTCGCTGGCCTGGGGCGCAGGGTCCGGCAGCGGCGCAGCGCGGCCCCCCGCATTTTCCCAGGCCCAGGTGCGCGAGCAGATGCAGGGCTATGCGCGGCTGCACGACGCGTCATTGCCGGATGCGCCCGCCGAGGCCGTGCCGCCGCTGGGTTACGCGCTCGCGCAGCTCAAAGGCGTTTACATCCTCGCGGAAAATACCGAAGGCCTGGTGCTGGTGGATATGCATGCCGCGCATGAACGCATTACCTATGAGAGGCTGAAGGCCGCCCGCGCCGATAGCGGCGTACCCTGCCAGCCACTGCTGGTGCCGCAGACCGTGGCGGTGAGCCGCCGCGAGGTAGCGGTGGCCATGGAGCGGGTCGCCGTGTTTCGCAGCCTGGGCCTGGAACTGGACGCGGGCGGCGAGGAACTGCTGGTGATCCGCCAGATTCCGGTGGCATTACGCGATTCCGATGTGGAGCAGCTGGTGCGCGATGTGCTCGCGGATCTCATTGAGTACGGCAGCTCGGAGCGTATCGAGGCACACATGGACGAAATACTCTCCACCATGGCCTGCCATGGCTCGGTGCGCGCCAACCGGCGCTTGAGCATCCAGGAGATGAACGCGCTGTTGCGCGATATGGAGGCTACTGAACGCTCCGGCCAGTGTAATCACGGCCGACCCACCTGGACACGACTGTCGCTGGGCGAGCTCGATCGGCTTTTCCTGCGCGGTCGCTGAGGCGCCAGTGACCAGAGCGGACGCCCGGCCCCTGCTGATCTGCCTGATGGGTCCCACGGCCTGCGGTAAAACCGAGCTTGCCATCGAACTGGCGCAACGGCGCAACTGCGAGTTGGTGAGCGTCGATTCCGCCCTGGTCTATCGCGGCATGGACATCGGGAGTGCGAAGCCGTCCTACCCGCACCACCTGGTCGATATTCGTGACCCCGCAGAAGCGTACAGTGCCGCCGAATTTGCCGACGATGCGCGACGTCTGGTGGCGGAGGTCTGTGCACGAGGCGCGACGCCCCTGCTGGTGGGCGGCACCATGTTGTATTTCCGAGCATTCCTTTATGGAATCGCTGCCATGCCGCCCGCCGATGCGGCCGTGCGGGCCGAGATTGCGGAACAGGCGATCAGGCAGGGCTGGCCTGCCCTGCATGCGGAACTGGCGCAGGTTGACCCCGAGGCGGCCGCGCGCATACATCCCAATCACTCGCAGCGACTCAGTCGCGCCCTGGAAGTGTTTCGCGTGAGTGGCAAGCCGCTGTCGGCCTGGCACAGGGAACCCGGCGAAGGTTTTGATCCTTTCGCGAGTTATCGCGTCGTGCAGTTGGCGCTCTGGCCCCGGGACCGGGCGGCCCTGCACCAGCGGATCGAGACCCGCTTCCAGTCCATGCTGCGCGCCGGGCTGCTGGAGGAGGTGCGCCAGCTGGGCGAGCGTCCAGATCTGCATCCCGGGCTGCCGGCGCTGCGCGCGGTGGGTTATCGCCAGCTGTGGGAGCATCTCGAAGGACGCTGCGACCTCGATGAGGCGGTTGCGCGCGCGGTCGCCGCCACCCGGCAACTGGCCAAGCGGCAGCTGACCTGGTTGCGAAAGTGGCCCGATCTCCAGCAAATCCCTGTTGAATGTGCGGGCAACGGGTCGCAACGTGTCGAAGCCGCGTGCAACTATCTTGACAAAGCAACAACATAGAGTTGTGTAAATGCACTATAATGCGCTAGGTTGTGCACGAAAACCCGTTATCTGCTTGGCGCGCCTGCAGGGATAGGCTGCCAGGGGGGATAAGAGGTTCTTTTTATTAATCTTTTTCGGCTCGAGTTGAGCCAGTATTAGGAGATAGCCATGTCAAAAGGGCACACGCTACAAGACCCTTACCTGAACATCCTGCGTAAGGAACGCGTTCCGGTTTCCATTTATCTTGTCAACGGCATCAAGCTTCAGGGGCAGATCGAATCCTTTGACCAGTTTGTCGTGCTGTTAAAGAACACCGTCAGCCAGATGGTGTACAAACATGCCATTTCCACGGTCGTACCTTCGCGCGTGGTGCGTCTGCCGCTGCAAAACCCCCAGGAAGATGATGAGGACGGTAGCTGAGCATCCAATTTCCGGGCGCCCGCGGGCGCCCTTTGCAGGGTAAGCCCCTGCAGTCGACGAGTTAGCCGTGTTTTTCGAGCGCCCCGATTCGGGGGAACGCGCAGTACTTGTGCATCTTGATCTGGCCTCTGAAGCCCAGAGGGAAGATCCCATGGAATTCGAGGAACTGGTGTTGTCTGCCGGCGGAGACCCGGTGGCTTTCATCATGGGGGCACGCAGCGCGCCACATCCGGGCACATTCGTCGGTAGCGGCAAGCTGGAGGAGATTGCTGCCGCCAAAGAGGCGCATGATGCCGAAATCGTCATGTTTAACCACGCACTCAGTCCCAGCCAGGAACGAAACCTGGAGCGGGTACTGAAGTGCCGAGTGCTTGATCGCACCGGCCTGATACTCGATATTTTTGCCCAGCGCGCGCGGACACATGAGGGTAAGTTGCAGGTTGAGCTCGCCCAGCTCGAGCATATGAGCACACGTCTGGTGCGCGGCTGGACCCACCTTGAGCGCCAGAAAGGCGGCATCGGCCTGCGGGGTCCGGGTGAAACCCAGCTTGAGACTGACCGTCGCCTGCTGCGTGCGCGTATCAAATCCATTACGGCGCGGCTCGAAAAGGTCCGGCGGCAACGGGAGCAGGGTCGCCGTTCGCGCAATCGCGCGGAAATTCCCACGGTATCGTTGGTGGGGTACACCAATGCCGGCAAATCCTCGCTGTTCAACGTGCTTACCGACGCCTCAGTGTATGCCGCGGATCAGCTGTTCGCCACGCTCGATCCAACGCTAAGGCGTATTCAGTTGCCGAACGTTGGCCCGGTCGTATTGGCTGACACGGTAGGGTTTATTGCGCATCTCCCGCACCGGCTGGTGGACGCTTTCAAGGCCACGCTGGAGGAAACCCTGCGCGCGCAACTGCTGCTGCATGTGGTGGACGCGGCAGATACGGAGCGCGAGCGCAACATGTACGAAGTGCAGGAGGTGCTCTCCGAGATCGGCGCTGATCGCATTCCCTGCCTGCAGGTGTTCAATAAACTCGATCTGTTGCAGCAGCCAGCGCGTATAGAGCGTGATGCCGATGGAAAGCCGGTGCGTGTCTGGGTGAGCGCCGCCACCGGCGAGGGCAGTGAATTGCTGCGTGAAGCGATCGCTGAACTGCTGGCGCAGGACATGGTCGCCGAGCAGGTGCGTATCGAACCCTCACAGGGAAGCTTGCGGGCGGCCCTCTACCAGATGGGCGCCGTGGAAGCCGAGGAATACTGTGACGACGGCGCCGCCTGCCTGAGCGTGCGACTGCCGCGCGCCGACTGGAACAGGTTGATGAAGCAGGGAGCGGAAGCACCCTGGTAGCCGGCCCAGCAGTACAGCGCGGTAAGCGCAGCTGCCCGCGATAAAATTCCGAAAAATCGCTCTGCCGCACTTTGCAGATTTGATAGACTTTGGCCTCTTTGAAAACAGGAGTTGAGTATGGCCTGGAATGAACCGGGTGGGGGCAACAAAAACCCCAAGGATCCCTGGGGCGGTGGCGATCAGGGTCCACCGGACCTGGACGAAGCGCTGAAAAAGCTTCAGGAGCGATTCGGCGGCCTGTTTGGTGGCGGTTCATCTTCCAGCGGCAGCGGCGGAGGTCTCTCTGGCAAGGCGCTGGCAGTGTTGCTGCTGGTCGCTGTCGTCGTATGGGCCCTGCTGGGTATTTATCAGGTAGACCAGCAGGAGCGCGGCGTGGTGCTACGCTTCGGTAAATACCTCGATACCGTGCAGCCGGGCCTGCACTGGAACCCGCCGCTGATCGACGAAGTCACCGTGATCAATACCACCAAGGTGCGCGCCATCAGTTTCAGCGAGATCATGCTGACCCAGGATGAGAACATCGTCGAGGTGCGATTGTCGGTGCAATATGAGATCGACGATCCCGAGAATTTTGTACTGAAAGTGCGCGATCCGGAAGAGTCCCTGCAGCACGCCACGCGCAGCGCGCTGAGGCATGTCGCCGGCGGGACGAGCATGGATCTTTTGCTCACCACCGGTCGCGAGCAGATTGCCGCCGAGGTCAAAATGCGTCTGCAGGATTACCTGAGTCTTTACCAGACCGGGATTCTGGTGAAGACGGTCACCATCGACGAATCCAAGCCGCCCACGCAGGTGCAGGCCGCCTTCGATGACGTAATCAAGGCTCGCGAAGATGAGGAAAGGCTGAAGAACGAGGCGCAGGCTTACGCCAACGGCATCGTGCCCGAGGCCCGCGGTGCCGAGCAGCGCCAGATCGAGGAGGCGAACGCGTACAAGGAGCAGGTGATCGCCAATGCCAAGGGTGAGGCGGAACGCTTCAGTCAGTTGCTGGCTGAATACAGCAAGGCCCCCGAGGTAACGCGTGAGCGATTGTACCTTGACGCACTGCAGGATGTGTTTTCCAGCACCAACAAGGTGATGGTCGATGTAGAGGGCGGCAACAACATGATGTACCTCCCGCTGGATAAACTGTCATCGGGCGGGAGTTCCACGCAGCGCGTACGCGAAATACAGATAGACAGCGCGAATATTCGCGAGCTGACCGACGCCGTGATGGAGCAACTGCGACGTGACGCGGCCGCAACGGAAAGCCGCAGGGGAGGACGTTGATCATGAGCGGACGCAATCTTACGTTACTGCTGCTGTCGCTGTTGGTGCTGTTTGTTGCCAGTCAGTCACTGTACGTGATCAAGGAGACCGAGCGCGGCGTGCTGCTGCGCTTCGGTGAAGTGGTCAATCCGGACATTCCTCCCGGGCTTCACCTGAAGATGCCCATCGTCAACAACGTACGCAAGGTGGATGGTCGGGTGCTCACGGTGGATTCAACGCCGGAACGTTTCTTCACCCAGGAGCAGAAGGCACTGATAGTGGATTCCTACGCGAAATTCCGCGTCGGTGACTCGAAGAAGTTCTACACGGCCACCGGTTTTGAAGAGGCCCGGGCGCGGGCGCTGCTCGCCCAGCGCATCAACGACGGGCTGCGTAACCAGGTGGCAGTGCGGACCATTCAGGAAGTGGTGTCGGGCGAGCGCGATGAGCTGATGCAGGTGCTGACGGAAAAAGTCAGCGCCGCCGCGGAGGAAGAACTTGGTGTCGAGATAATCGACGTGCGCGTGAAGCGCATCGACCTGCCCAAGGATGTGTCGGAATCTGTCTACCGTCGCATGAATGCCGAGCGTGAAAAAGAGGCCCGGGAGCACCGCTCCCAGGGTCGTGAGCTGGCGGAGGGTATTCGCGCCGCTGCCGATCGTGAAGTGACGGTGCTGAAGGCGAACGCCTACCGCGAGGCCGAGGAGATTCGCGGTGAAGGAGATGCCATTGCCACGGGTATCTATGCGGACGCATTCAACCAGAACCCGGAGTTCTACTCCTTCACACGGAGCCTCCGGGCGTATCGCGACGCATTTCGCGGCGACGGCAATATGCTGGTGATCGAGCCTGACAGTGAATTCTTCCGCTACCTGAAAGACCCGAGCGGCGGCGACGAGAGGTAGGGGCGCCGCTTTCACCTGCGCGCGCAAGCGCGCAAGTTCAACGTCAGTGGGAGACCGCTTGGATTTCTGGCAAATTTTTCCGGCCGCTGTCGCGCTGGTGCTGATTATTGAGGGCTTGCTACCCTTTATCAGCCCCGATCGCTGGCGCGCTATGCTTGCGATGGCTGCGGACATGGACGAACGCACCATCCGTTTCATCGGCCTCGGCAGCATGCTGTGCGGGGTCGCTTTACTTTATCTGGTGCACTAGGGGTTATGGCTACAGTCGATCACTGGCAATTGCCGGATGGCATTGAAGAGATACTGCCCGCGCGCGCGGAGGCCGTAGAGCAGCTGCGCCGGCAGTTACTCGACCTGTACCGCAGCTGGGGGTACCGGCTGGTCATCCCGCCGCTGATGGAGTTCACCGAGTCCCTGCTGGTGGGCCTTGGGGAAGACCTGGACCTGCTGACCTTTAAACTCACCGATCAGTTGAGTGGCCGCACGCTTGGCGTGCGCGCGGATATCACGCCGCAGGTGGCGCGTATCGATGCGCACAGTCTGGCGGAGAACGCGGTAACGAGGCTCTGCTATGCGGGTTCTGTATTACACACGCGACCCAAGACGCCGCTGGCGTCAAGATCGCCCATTCAGCTCGGCGCAGAACTATACGGCGACGACAGCGTAGCCGCCGATCTCGAGATCGTGCGCCTGATGCTGGCCACGCTTGAAACCGCAGGGCTGGCGGATATCACGCTGGATCTGGGGCACGTTGGCATTTATCGAGCCGTTCTGGCGGAGGCCGGGCTCACGGGGGCGCGCCAGCGCGCAGTGTTTGATGCCTTGCAGCGCAAGTCGGTGCCGGATCTGCAGTCTGCCTTGTCCGGGGTGGACGCGCCTGTTGCGCAGCGGATTATTGCGCTGGCCGGCCTGCATGGTGATGAGAGTGTGCTGCAACGTGCGCGGGATCTGTTTTGCGAGGCGGTGCCGGAGGCGCTTCCTGCGCTGGATGCGTTGCGGGAAGTAGCCGCAGCTGTGCGGCGCCTGCAGCCGACGACGGCAATTTATTTTGATCTCGCCGAGCTGCGCGGATACCACTATCATACGGGGTTGGTGTTCGCGGCCTACGTGCCACAGCACGGCCAGGCGCTGGCGAATGGCGGTCGCTACAACGACGTCGGGGAAGTGTTCGGTCGAGCGCGACCGGCAACCGGATTTGCAACAGATCTGAAGGCACTGACAGCGTTGGCACCGTCATCGCAGGCGACTGCCTGTGCAATCAGTATGCCTGATTCGGAGGACCGGGAACTGGTCGCCAGGGTGAATGAGTTGCGGGTCAACGGAGAGGTCGTCGTCAGTCGCCTGTCTGGCGGGCATGACCCCAGATGTGATCGAGAGCTTGCACAGGTCGATGGCGAGTGGCATGTCCTTCCCCTTGAATAAACCTGCCGCGGGGCCGTGCAGCGCCGCGTGAATACCAACAACAGACAGCAAGAGCACCGGTAATGAGCAAAAACGTAGTGGTCCTCGGTACCCAGTGGGGCGATGAGGGCAAAGGAAAGATCGTGGATCTGCTGACCGATCAGGCCAGCGCCGTGGTGCGTTTCCAGGGCGGACACAACGCCGGTCATACGCTGGTTATCGACGGCGAGAAAACGGTGCTGCACCTTATTCCCTCGGGTATCCTCCGCGAGCATGTGCAGTGCCTGATCGGGAATGGCGTCGTGCTCTCACCCGAGGCCCTGCTGAAAGAAATTGGCGAGTTGGAAGCACGCGGCGTGCCGGTGCGTGAGCGGTTGAAGATTTCCCCCGCGTGCCCCTTGCTGCTGCCCTACCATGTAGCCCTCGACCAGGGGCGTGAAGCCAAGCGCGGCAACGAGAAAATCGGTACCACCGGCCGCGGTATCGGGCCGGCTTATGAAGACAAGGTCGCCAGGCGCGGCCTGCGCCTCGGAGATCTTCAGGACGAGCAGCGCTTCGCGCGCAAGCTGCGCGAGGTCATGGAATACCACAACTTTGCACTCAAGCATTACTACCGTGTAGAGGAACTCGACATGGAGCGGGTGCTGGACGATACACTGGCCATGGGTAAAGAGTTGCTCCCGCTGATGGCTGACGTGACAGCGATTTTGCATGAGTATCGACTCACCGAGGCCAATATCATGTTGAAGGTGCGCAGGGTTCACTGCTGGATATCGACCATGGCACCTATCCGTTCGTCACCAGTTCCAACACTGCGGGCGGCACGGCACGGACCGGCTCCGGCCGGTCCGCTGTATCTCGATTATGTGCTTGGCATTACCAAGGCCTATACTACGCGAGTGGGCTCTGGTCCCTTTCCCACGGAGTTGTTTGATGATGTGGGTAAGCGTCTCGCGAGTCGCGGGCACGAGTTCGGGTCAACCACCGGACGTCCAAGGCGCTGCGGCTGGTTCGATGCGGTTGCGTTGCGCACCGCCGTGAATATCAACTCGGTGAGCGGCTTGTGCCTGACCAAGCTCGATGTGCTAGACGGTCTGGAGACCATACGTATCTGTGTGGGCTACACGGACAAGCACGGCGCGTAGTGCCGACGCCGATGGATTCAGACGATTACGAAGGGCTGGTGCCGCAGTACGAAGATGTTCCCGGCTGGAGCGAATCGACCCTTGGCGCGAAAACGCTTGAAGATCTGCCGCCGGCGGCGCTCGACTACATCAGGACAATAGAAAGTGTGGTGGGTGCCCCGATCGACATCATCTCCACTGGGCCTGATCGCGTGGAAACCATTATTCTCAGGCATCCGTTTGGCGCTGAATGAAGATGTAGCGCCGCCAGGCTGGTGGCGGGGCCCGTCCTGCGCGCGCCGCTCAGACTACATCACTCAATGACAGCTTGGATTCCGGCTCAATGAGTTGCAGGTTCATGATCGTTACGTAGCGTTCCATGGCCTCCCGCGCGCTGAGTCGGTCGCTGTAGGGTCCTTCCAGCGTGCCCTCACGCGTACTGAAGTACCAACGCCCCCCATCCTGCTGAAGGCGCTCGCTGCGATAGTGCGATCCCCCCTTGGCGGGATCATTTCTGCGTCGTGTATTCATGGCTGCTGTCCGCTAAACCTTTTGCAAGAGCTTATCCAGAAGAGGCGGCTGCCGAAGACGCCCACCGTTCCGGCATTCGTGAAGGAACTCACAGAATCGTACGTAAATCTTTCGCATCAATGGTTTTGTCGGGTTGCTCAGCGCAAGCTGCGTCTATTGGTTCCCGCCGAACCGGTATTCCACTACCATGGGCGTGGGGATCGGGAACTCGAGGATAACAACAGTATGCATCTGCGAAAACGTGTTCTGGTGACGGGAGGCGCAGGCTTCCTGGGGTCGCACCTCTGCCGTCTGTTGGTGAACCAGGGCCACGACGTGATCTGTGTCGACAATTTTTTTACCGGCACCAAGGACAACATCCTCGATCTTCTCGGGCGCCCGCATTTCGAAGTGGTGCGCCACGATGTCACCTTTCCCCTGTATGTGGAAGTGGATGAAATTTACAACCTCGCGTGCCCGGCGTCGCCCATTCACTATCAGCACGACCCGGTGCAGACGACCAAGACGAGCGTGCATGGGGCGATCAACATGCTCGGCCTTGCCAAGCGCACCGGTGCGAAGATTTTTCAGGCGTCCACCAGTGAGGTGTACGGAGATCCGCAGGTGCATCCGCAGCCTGAATCCTACTGGGGGCATGTGAATCCCGTGGGTGAGCGATCCTGCTACGATGAAGGCAAGCGCTGCTGCGGAGACGCTGTTTTTCGACTACTACCGGCAGCACCGGCTGCCGATCAAGGTCGCGCGCATCTTCAACACCTACGGCCCGAACATGCATCCCAATGACGGCGGGTGGTGTCCAATTTCATCATGCAGGCGTTGCGCAACGAGGATATCACGCTCTTCGGCGACGGCACGCAGACGCGTTCGTTCTGCTACGTGGATGATCTGATAGCGGCCTTCGTCGCGCTCATGGATACGGGCAGCGACTTTACCGGCCCCGTCAATATTGGCAATCCGAATGAGTTCACCATCCGTGAGCTCGCCGAGAAAGTTCTTCAGTTAACCAACTCGCGCTCGTCGCTGGTGTTCCGGCCCCTGCCGAGTGATGATCCGATGCAGCGTCAACCCGACATCTCTCTGGCCAGGTCGGTGATTGGTTAGGGAGCCGCAGGTGCAGTTGGAAGAGGGGCTCACGCGCACGATTGAGTATTTCAGGAAGATGCTCTGACGTTTCAGCGTCCCACACAATGGTAGCTGAAGCCCTGCCGCTCCATGGGCTCGCGCTCGTACACGTTGCGCAGATCCACGAACACGTTACCGCGCATGCTGGCTTTCAGGCGTTCCAGTGGCAGCGCACGGTACTGGTTCCATTCGGTCAGCAGAACAATGGCATCTGCGTCGGCGATCGCCGAGAAAATGTCGCCGGCGTAGCTAACGGCCTCTGGCAACAGGCGTTTCGCTTCGTGCATGCCCTGCGGGTCGTGCGCCCTTACGACAGCGCCCTTGTCAATGAGCGCCGGCAGTATCGTGAGTGCCGGGGCATCGCGCATGTCATCGGTTTCAGGCTTGAACGTCAGGCCCAGCACGGCGAGCGTCCTGCCCCGCAAATCGCCACCTAACGCCGCTTCGATCTTGGTGATCATGCGCTGCTTCTGGGCCGTGTTGACATCCACCACGGCGGACACGATACGGCTCGACGCGCCGGCTTCCTCTGCCATCCGGATCATGGCCTGTGTGTCCTTGGGAAAGCAGGAGCCTCCATAACCGGGGCCCGGGTGCAGGAATTTCTTGCCGATCCGCCCATCGAGGCCCATGGCCCTCGCGACCGCATGCACATCGGCTCCGGTTTTCTCGCAGAGCTCGGCGATTTCGTTGATGAAGCTGATCTTGGTTGCAAGGAAGGCGTTGGATGCGTACTTGGTAATTTCGGCGCTCTCCAGTCCGGTGACAACGATGGGCGCCTCAATGAGGTTCAGGGGGCGGTATAACTCGCGCAGCAGACGTTCGGCGCGCGCGCTCTCCACGCCCAGCACCACCCGGTCGGGGCGCATGAAATCGCCGATAGCGGAGCCCTCCCGCAAAAATTCCGGATTGGAGGCAACGTCGAAGTCTGCCGCCGGGTTGGCCTCACGAATTACGCGCGCCACCTGCCGCGCCGTGCCCACCGGTACGGTGGATTTATCGACGATCAGCGTATAGCCATCGAGATAAGGCGCTATCTGCTCGGCCGCTGCATACACATACTTCAGATCCGCGTGCCCATCGCCCCGACGGCTGGGTGTGCCCACGGCGATGAAGATCAGATCAGCCGCGCCGATCGTCTGTTCAAAACTGGAGGTGAACGTGAGTCGACCGGCTTCTGCATTGCGGCTCACCAGGTCTTCCAGCCCGGGCTCATAGATCGGAATGGCGCCGGCCTGCAGTGCGGTAATCCTGGCCTCGTCCACGTCGAGGCAGGTGACGTCGGCGCCGAACTCCGCGAAACAGGCCCCGGACACCAGGCCGACATACCCCGCGCCTATCATCACAACGTTCATAGGGTGTCCTTGTGCATATAGTCCGTGTACCAGCTGACAAAGCGACGGACGCCTTCATCGATTGGCGTGCTTGGCCGGTAGCCGACCGCCTCGAACAGGTCGTTGATATCCGCGCAGGTCGCGGCAACGTCGCCAGGCTGCATCGGCAGCAACTGTTGCCTGGCACGCATGCCCAGCGCCTTCTCGATTGCCGCGATAAAGTCGTTCAAGCGTACCGGTGAATTGTTACCGATATTGTATAAACGATAGGGTGCACTGCTGCTGCCGGTGTCCGGGTCGCTGGGTTCCAGCGTGGATTCGCCGTGGCGGGCTGGTCTGTGACGCGTACGACGCCTTCAACGATGTCATCGATGTAGGTGAAATCGCGCAACATTTTCCCCTCGTTGAAAACCGCGATGGGCTCGTCGGCCCGTAATGCGCGGGAGAACAGGAAGAACGCCCAGTCGCGACGGCCCCAGGGGCCATAAACCGTGAAAAAGCGCAGGCCGGTGGTGGGTATTTGAAACAGGTGGGAGTAGGTGTGCGCCATCAGTTCGTTGGCTTTCTTGCTGGCGGCGTACAGTGAAATGGGGTGATCGACGTTGTCGTGAACAGAGAACGGCATGCTGCTGTTCATACCGTACACCGAACTGCTGCTGGCATACACCAGGTGTCCGGTGCGTTGTTCGCGGCAGCATTCCAGCAGGTTGCCGAAGCCGACGATATTGCTGTCGATGTAGGCGCGCGGATTCTCCAGCGAATAGCGCACCCCTGCCTGCGCCGCCAGGTTTACCACTGCGTCGAAGCGGTGCGTGTGAAACGCGGAGTCCAGCGCCGCTCTGTCTTCGAGATCGGCTTTGAGAAACAGAAAATTGTTGTGCCGCTGCAGTCGTTCCAGACGCGCCTCTTTGAGGGATACCGAATAGTAGTCATTGAGATTATCCAGTCCCACGACGGTATCGCCGCGGGCCAGGAACCGCTCACTGAGGTGGTAGCCGATAAAGCCGGCCGCGCCGGTCACCAGGATATGCATGAGGGCCATTCTACTATTGAGCGACGCCGGGACAGTAGTTGCCGGAGTGTTTTTTTCCAGTGACGCGGGGCTGCCGCGCAAGGCGCTCGCTTCAGGGTATACTTCGCTCGCACCTATTTCAGAAACAGTGCCAGGACTGACTGCATGGCGACAACCATTCTTGTGACGGGCGGGGCGGGCTACATCGGCAGTCATGCCTGCGTCGCGCTCATTGAGGCCGGCTACGACATTCTGGTGCTGGACAACCTCTGCAACAGCAGCACGGTGTCGCTCGACCGGATCGCCGAGCTGTGTGGCCGCGCGCCTCGATTCGTGCGCGGTGATATCCGCGATGCTGCTTGCCTCGATGCGGTTTTTCGCGATGCGGATATTGCCGCGGTCATGCACTTTGCCGGCCTCAAGGCCGTTGGCGAATCGGTAGACATGCCGCTGCAGTACTACGATAACAACGTCACCGGGTCGCTCAACCTGCTGGCGGCAATGGATCGTGCGGGCGTTACGAGCATGGTGTTTTCGTCCTCGGCCACGGTCTACGGGGACCCCGCCTCGGTGCCTATCCGGGAAGATTTTCCGCTGGCGCCGGCGAGTCCTTATGGCTGGACCAAGCGCGTGGTAGAGCAGCTGCTGGGCGACTGGCAGAGCGCCGGGGAGGGTCGCAGTGTAGGCCTCCTGAGGTATTTCAATCCGGTCGGTGCTCATCCCAGTGGCCGGATCGGTGAGGACCCGCAGGGTACGCCTAACAATCTCATGCCGTTCGTTGCCCAGGTGGCAGTGGGTCAACGCGACAAGCTGTTTGTCTTCGGTGACGATTACGATACGCCCGACGGCACCGGGGTTCGCGACTACATCCACGTGATGGATCTGGTGGACGGACACGTGGTGGCGCTCGAGCATGTGCTGACAAATCCGGGCCGGCATATCCTGAACCTCGGCACAGGCAAAGGGGTGTCCGTTCTGGAAATGGTGCGCGCGTTCGAGGTGGCTTGCGGGCGCACTATCCGGTACCAGATCGTGGCGCGCAGGCCCGGGGATATTGCCGCCTGTTGGGCCGACCCGCGACACGCCAGCGAACTGCTGGGATGGCGCGCCAGCCGTGGCCTCAGCCAGATGTGCGAAGACAGCTGGCGCTGGCAGTCCGACAATCCGCGGGGTTACCGGTGACACGTCGGCTTGCGGGTGCTCCGGGCTGAGTGACGCGTGTCGTTCTTCGTGAGCAAACTGCTATCGCTACTGGTGTATCCACTCAGCATGAGCCTGATCGTGGCGATTGTCGGCTTGCTGCTGGTGTGGTGTCGGCGACCGAGGTTGGGCGCCGGCCTGCTGTCGGTCGCGATAGCCTGGCTGTATCTGTGCTCTACGGCGCTGTTCGCCGATTTTCTGATGGGCGAGCTGGAGCTGGGCTACACGCCGCGTGCCCTGTCCGTATTAGAGAAAGCAGACGCGATAGTGCTGCTCGGCGGCGGTACCCGGGGGTATACCCACATGGGCAGGCTGGCCGACCTGAACCAGCACGCGGACCGCCTTGTGCACGCGGCGGAATTGTACAAGGCAGATAAGGCGCCGGTGATCCTGCTGAGCGGCGGCGCGCCGCGCGGCGACAAGCACGAGGCAGGGCAGATGCGTGATGTGCTGCGCGTGATGGGTGTGCCTGCGAAGGCCATGTTGCTCGAAACCCAAAGCCGGAATACCGCAGAAAATGCGCAGTTCAGCGGGCAACTGCTGCGTGATCGAGATCTACAGCGTGTGCTTCTGGTGACCTCTGCCTTTCACATGCGCCGCGCGGAGAGGCTGTTCAGGGCCGAGGGTCTACAGGTGATTCCTGCTCCACGGATTTTCAGCGCCTGGTGGTGACGGGCACTTTGCCCGGCTGGCTGCCGGGCGTAGATAATCTCGCGCGCAGTACGAATGCGTTGCACGAGATTGCCGGCTACCTGGTATACCAGTGGCAGGGTCGCTTTGATTCCGCGCCGGCCGCGCGCGCTTCCCAGACAATTCAGCCCTCTGCCGCCAGCGCGTTACATGAGATGCCGCAGTTTGTAGTCGCTGTAGCTCATGCCCGTCCAGCGCTTGAAGGCGCGGTAAAAACTGTTCACCTCGAGGTACCCCAGCTCGTCGGCAAGACATTTCCCCGGTAGCCAGACCTTGTGCAAACGCTGTTCGCAGCGGTATTGACGCGCGCGATCCAGCAGAAACTGGTAACAGGTGTGATCGGCGCGCAGTCGCCTGCGAAGTGTCGTTGAACTCATGCCCAGTGACTCCGCCACGGAGTCTGCGCGCAGGCGCGCTAGATCGCCGTTCAGGAGTATCTCCAATACGGCGTCGGTCGTCCGCGAGAGCGGCATGTACGAGGGTTTGTCGGGCGGTGGGGGAATAGGGTGTCGATATGCTGAAGAGACAGCGAGTTGTTCCATAGCCATAACATCCTTGTCGTGGTGAACGGAAAATCAGTGATTGTTTTCGGCGCGTTCTGCACTACTGCGCAGGACCGATGAATATAACTTAGCACATGCTGCCCGAGCGTAAAGCTGGCTGTACGGGATGCTCGTATTTGGTGGCTTGTCAGCGCAGCGCGTCGAGTTCGGGAATGGGGCAGTCCATCACCGCTGCGACGCTGGTAATGATCTCCCGTTCTACCGGGTTGAGGTTGCCGTCCGCCGCCGCGGCCAGCGCCATGGCCTTGATCAGCCTGGGTTTCAGCAGCGGGTAGCAATTGGCGAGTTCGTGCACCGCTTTGCCGAAGGCCGCTACGCTGGCCTGCTGCCTGTCGATCAGCGACAGCTCCGGCAGGCCCAGTGCCTCTGCGCCGAGCGCAAACTGCTGCTGTGCGTCGCCGTTGCCCTCGTGCGCCAGCACCGAAAGCACAATAATCACCTCCTTTGCCACCTTGCCGAGCCTGCGGTGCCGCGCGCTGCTGGGGCGCACCTGCTCGAACTCGGGGTCGAGGTAATGGCGTAGAAGCTGGAACAGGCACCACTCGTGCAGGTCTATCCGCCGGTCTGCCCGAATCACGGCAAGCAGCGTGCGTTTGTACTGTCGATATTGCCGGGGTGACATCGCCTTGAGGGCCGGCAGGCAGATTTACAGCAGGGGCAGTCTGTGCGGTGGGCCCAGCGCTCTGACGCCGGGATAGACCGTATTCAGCAGGGCTTCCAGCCCCTGGACACCGGCCTCACCGGCTATTTTCAGTTGCGCTGCGATCACGGCCTGCTCGTCATTTATCATCAGGGCCAGCGTCAATGCCTGCGCGCCAAGCGGATCGCGGGCATGCTCTGCCAGGCCAACGGGAATATCGGGCGTTCCTGCCGTCTCGTCCCCCGCCGGTGCCATTGCGGAAAAGTCTGCATCAGGCACCTCGGCGGTGTCCGGGGGAGGCGTCATTTGTTCGCTCGCCACGGCCGCCGAGGCCGCGGCGGCAGCCACCAGCGCCGCCCGGCCCACGCCCACGGCGCCATCGCCGGGGCGCGAGGGTTCTGCGGCATACACCTTCGGTTTTCGCTTGATGTACTGACCGTTCCAGCGAGGATCTATGCGCCGTATGCGGCTGTCCAGCGGCGGGTGCGTGGGGAACAGGTGCCACAGCGGGTGTTCTATCTGGCCGAAAAAGATGTGCGACATCTCGGTGGCTCGCGCCGCGTGAATGAGTGTGCCGGGTATGTAGCCGCCGATGACCTTGAGGGCATCGCCAATGCCGTCGATGCTGCGCGTGTACTGCACGGCGCTGGCGTCGGCCAGATATTCTTTCTGGCGACTGATAGCCGATTTTATGAAGCCGGCTACCAGCCCGCCGAGCCATCCGATCACCCACAGCGCCAGCCCCAGCAGCGGCAGTGCCGCCGCGCCCTCGCTGTTGCGCGCACTGCTGCCAGTGCGAACGCGGTGACTGCTTCGCAGCAGCAGATAGCCCACATCGCCAATAAACGTGATGCCTTTGAGCATGGCGGCCAGGCGGATGTTAAGACGCATATCACCGCCCAGGATATGGCTGAACTCATGCGCGATCACGCCTTGCAGCTCATGGCGTTGCAGTTGCTCGATAGCGCCCCGGGTGACTCCCACCACGGCATCCGCAGGCGTGATGCCGGCTGCGAAAGCGTTGATGCCGCGCTCGTCGTTCAACACGTATACGGCGGGCACCGGCATATTTGCCGCCAGGGCGAGCTCTTCCACGATGTTCAGGCAACGCCGCTCTGCGCGATCGCGCGTTTGTGGCACGATGCGCGCACCACCCATGCTCTCGGCCACCGCTTTACCGCCGGTTGAGAGTTGTATCCATTTGAACAGCACCACCAGACTCACGGTAGCGGTGATGGCCAGGCCGATACCGCCAAAGCGCTCCCAGCTGAAAAACGTGAGAAATCCGCCGGGGCTTGCGTGCGAGCCGCCGTACAGGTTGTAGTCCTGGTTGATGTAGAGAAAGCCGGCGACGAGTGCGTTGGTGAGAAGGATCAGCAGCAGGACGGCAACCACGAACAACAGCACGAGCATCCGTGTTGCGCCTGGCGACATCCTGCTGCGCGAAGAAATCCATCGGGCCCTGCTCCCTGGCGCTTCGTTACCCTGTGAGTTAGAACTTCACCTCAGGCGCCTGCGCAATGACGGCCGAATCTTCAAACTCGAGTAACTGTGCATCCGTGGGATGACCGAATGCGCCTGCAAACAGCCGGCGGCAGGCTCTGCCGATAGGTATTGTAGGCCATGACCGCGTCGTTGAAGCCCTGGCGCGAACGCCACGCGATTCTCCGTGGTGGTGAGTTCTTCGCTGAGCTGCAGCATATTTTCGTTGGCCTTGAGGTCGGGATACGCTTCCATCGTCACGTTGAGTTTGCCCAGCGCGTTTTGCAGGGCGCCTTCCCGCGCGAGGTTGGCCATTTCCGCGCCGCCGATGTTGCCGTCGCCCATGGCCTTCAGCACGGCCGCCGCCTCGTTGCGCGCGGTGGTGACCGCGTCGAGCGTCTCGCGCTCGTGTGTCATGTACGCTTTCGCCGTTTCCACCAGATTGGGAATCAGGTCGTAGCGACGTTTCAACTGTACTTCGATCTGGGAGAAGGCATTCAGATAGCGGTTCTTCAGCGTAACCAGCGTGTTGTAGATACTGATGACGTAGATAACCAGTCCCAGCAGAACCAGCCAGATGACGATTGTAGTGACTTCCATAGCAGCGTTCCTCAGTTTTCCTGATGTGCAGTCTAAAAAGCCCGCGGGCGCGTGCATGAGTCATCCCCGCGCAGCGCTGTCCCTCAAAGCGGCCTGACCTCTACCGGCACGCCGTTGACCGCCGCGTTGCCCGACAGTTCGTCCAGCGCGAGTTCATCGGTAATGTCGTTGCAGCTCACGCCGGCGTGCTCGCACGCGATAGCCATGCGAATGCCTGCTCGTTGGTGGCCGTAGCCATGCGGCAGGCTCACCACGCCGGGCATCAGGGTTTCCGAAGCTTCCACCGTCACCTCGAGTTTGCCGACGCGTGAGCTGATGGCCACGATGCTGCCGTGTTCCACCCCTCGCTTGCGCATGTCCTGGGGGTGCATCAGCAGCGTACAGCGATCAGGACCTTTGACCAGGCGGCGGAAATTGTGCATCCAGGAATTATTGGAACGCACGTGACGTCTGCCAATGAGTTGGAGGCCATCAATAGCCGAAGGGGTGCTCTCGTGCGGAAATTCGCGGCGCAGGCGAGCGAGATCCGCCAGGGTGTCGGGCGTATCGCAGCGAATCACCTGCCCGGGCGTTTTCAGTCGCGCGGGCAACTGTGGCGCAAGCGGCCCGAGATCGATACCGGAGGGATTGTCCTTCAGTACCTGCAGGCAAAGGCCCTGCCCGGCATACGGCCCCAGCTGCAAACCCATGTCGACGATCTGATCCGGGGCCGCTGCGGGCTGCGCGTCCAGCCCCAGCAGCGCGGCCACGCGCGCCCCGAGTTCGGTGAAAATCTCCCAGTCGTGCAGCGCCCCTTCAGGCGCTGCGAACACGGGCGGATTGTAGCGCGCGGTGTTGCGCACGGCGTTCATGTGGAATGCAAGGTCGTAGTGATCGTGCTCCAGCGGTGAGGTGGGCGGCAGTATGACGTGAGCGTGGCGCGTGGTTTCGTTCAGGTAGGGGTCGAGTGCAACCATGAACTCCAGTCCGGCCAGTGCCGCGTCCAGGCGTCGGCCGTTGGGCGCTGACAGCACCGGGTTGCCCGCGCCGGTGAACAGTGCGCGAATGCCATACTCGCCAGTGTTTTCTATTTCCTCCGCGAGGGCCGCGGTGGGCAGTTCCCGGTCGAACTCGGGCAGGCCTCTCACGGCACTGTGGTGACGCGCAAAGCCGCCGGCTCCCACGTTCTGGATCTGGTCGATCGCCGGCAGCGTGAACATCGAGCCGCCGGGCTTGTCGAGATTGCCGGTGGCGATGTTGATGATTTGTATCAGCCACTGATTGAGCGCACCGTAGGCCTGCGTGGAAACGCCCATGCGCCCGTAGCAGACGGCGGCGCCGGCGGCGGCCAGCTCACGCGCGACACCACGGATAGCGTCCGCTGCGATACCGGTGTGCACGGCCGCGTACTCCGGTGTGAAGTCACGCACGGCCACCTGCACCGTATCCAGGCCGGTAATGAACGGCGTCAGGTGCGCGGGGTTGGCCAGCTTCTCGCAGAACAGCGTGTTCAGTAGTGCGAGCAGGAACAGGGCGTCAGTGCCGGGGCGGATGAAGTGGTGTTCAGTCGCCAGTTCCGCGGTTTCTGTGCGGCGCGGGTCTATCACCACCAGCTTGCCGCCGCGCGCGCGCAGGGCCTTGATGCGTCTGCGGACATCGGGGACTGTCCAGATGCTGCCGTTAGAGGCGATCGGGTTGGCGCCGAGCATGAGGAAATAGTCGCAGCGGTCGATATCCGGTATGGGAAACAGCAGTTTATGGCCGAACAGCCACAGTGAGGCCAGGTGATGCGGCAGCTGATCCACCGATGTGGCGGAAAAACGGTTGTTGGTGCGCAGGTGACGGAACAGTTGGTTCTGGTGGGTGAGCATGCCGTAATTGTGCACGGCGGGATTACCCATGTAGACGCCGATGGCGTGCACACCGTGCCGGCGGTGCACGTCGACCAGCCCGCGGGCTGCGAGATCAAGCGCTTCGTTCCAGCTAACGCTTTCCCATTCTGGCTGGCCGTCGGGCGCGGTGATGCGCTTCATGGGCTGTCTCAGCCGGTCCGGGTCCTCGTGCAGGTCCTTGAGCGCAACGGCCTTCGGGCAGATGTGTCCGCGACTGAGGGGATCGTTCCTGTCGCCGCGGATAGAGACGATGTTGTCGCCCTCGGTTTCTATCACCAGCCCGCAAATCGCTTCGCACAGGTGGCAGGCCCTCAGGTGTTGCTGACGCGCGGGTTTGCCGGAACTCATGCGCTTCGACCTGCACGCGGCAGGACGCTCAATGGTGTTGGCATCGGAACGTATTCAGCCATGCATAGCTCTCCTTCACGTCGCGCGGCCAAGACAGACTCAGAATGCTCACCGACGGCGAAAAAAGCAAGGCGTATGCCCTTTGCCCGCTGCCGCTGCGGGATTCGGGCCCCCTGGTTTTCTTCCGCAGTGCATTGTAAAAACCGAAGCGTCGCGTGTTGCTTTTACAAGAAAGTAAAGGTTTTTCGCCGCGCGAAAAGCCGCCTCGCCGCTGTCCGGACTTGAGAGCGTCGGCCGGTGAGGGTGCGCGGGCGTCGACTGGCACGATTTTCGCAGTGGCTAGTAGGTGTAGCAAGGGTTGGCGGGCATTTCATGCGCTGCCACAGGTGTCGGAAGGGCGCTGCGCAACATGCCGATGATAGGTGTGAACAGCGTCCGGTCGTCGTTAACGTGAAGCACCGGGTCCGTTCCGCGTGCCGTGGGAGAAAGCGATGCATTCTGCAAAAGCAACAGGCAGTGACAGTAACAGGAGCGCCGAGTCCGTGCGCGCTGCGAGTATTGACAGGGAGGACGAGGTTCGTGCCGGCAAAGACGCCGTTGGTGAAGCCTATGAGCGGTTGATGGAGGCGAAAGCGCATTTCCAGAAAGCCGCAGAGTCGGCCGGCAGTGATCTCACGGCCGACGCCATGCTGCGCGCTGATCGCGGCGTTGCGAAACTGGAGGAAGCGAAAGAAAGCCTGGCCTCCAATGTACGGGAGAACCCGGTGCGTGCCCTGGGGATAGCGGTGGTCACCGGATTTTTACTGTCCGCGCTGTTTAGCCGCAAGTGAAGCGGTAGCGCGTGATGAAAACGCACGCGGCGGAGGCCCGTGACACGATGAAAGCCGAGCACCGCGCGGAGTGCGAGACATCGCTTCACGCTGAGCTGCATGCCGGGTTGTCCGAGTACCTGGCGGTAGGCGGAGAGCTGGCTGAATTGGCAACGCTGGAAATCAAGCTGGCAGTGCGCAGTGTGCCTACGATGGTAATGCTGGGCCTTGCCCAGCTTGGCCTGCTCATCCTCGCATGGCTGGGATTTTCAGCCTGTTTGGGTTGGCTGGCCTTTGCTCTGGCGGGTCAACAGGTGTTCGTCGGTCTTGCTGCTTTCACGCTGTTACAGTGCCTTGGCTTGTATGGCGCTTATCACGCACTGAACCGCTGCGTCCGTCGGCTGAGCCTGCCGCACACCCGAAGGCAGGTCGCAAACCTGGTGAAAGGAGATGGAGATCTCGCCCATGGGCAGGCTCACAGCACGCCAGCAGCGTGACCGGCTGCAACAGTTGGAGGCCGGGTTGCGGGAGCGCCAGCAGCGGATTGCGCTGCACAAGATGCGAGTCCGGGCGGCGATACGTGGGCTGAAACCGGCGGTTCTGCTGGTGGGAGGATTTGTGGCTGGCGTTGCTCTGCAGCGGACCCGCTGGCAGACTGTACTCGGCCTGAGCTGGTCGGCCTACCGGTATGCCAGCCTTGGCTCGACCTTGGCCAACTCGGTGCGGAGCAAATTGAAAGAAGCCGATTGACCGAAAGCCGGTGCCCCTGGCGCGCCGACAACGCCGTTGATTCCCCATTGGAGCTCGTCGCATGCATATTCGCTCTACGCGTGATGATCGCCCGGGGGAAACGCGCGGAGGGCGCTCGCAGTCAGTCGACGTGGCGGTGATAACGCTCGCGACGCTGGCGGTGATATATACACTGCACGCAGCGGCCTCGCTGTTTATCCCTCTGGTTGTTGCATCCCTGGTGTCTCTTCTGTTCAACCCGCTCATCAATCTTATGGGTCGCGCGTACGTGCCTCGCAGTATGTCGGCTCTGCTGCTGCTGCTGGTGATCGGTGGGCCTTTTACGCTGTTGGGTGCGCAGTTGGCTGAACCCGCGCAGCGCTGGATTCAACAGGTGCCGGAGCTAGCGGCAACGATAAGCGAGCAGATTGAAGACCTGAGCGTGGCGTTGGTGGCGCCTGAGCCCGAGACATCGCCGCCTGTCACCAAGAGGGCTGATCCGTCGCCATGGCGAAGCTTTCTCTCGTGGGCGGGGCTTGAAGGCGAGACGCCGGAGCCGGAGCCGCCCGCGGAGGAGCCCGCTCCCGAAACCGGGAAAACGGTGTATAACCAGCTCATGCTCGGCGGCGTCGACCTGACACTCACGGTCCTTGCGGAGGCGCCTGTGCTGGTGGCGCAGGTGATCACCGCCGCGATTCTGCTGATTTTTCTCAGTGTCTACGGCCCCGCCCTCTACGAGACTGCGCTGCGCGTGCTGCCGCTGGATGAAGACCGCAGGCGCCTGGTGGAGTTGGCGCGGGGCGCCCAGAGCGAGCTCTCGCGTTACATACTTACAGTGAGTGTGATCAACGCCTGTTTAGGCGTGGTGACCGCGGGTGCCCTGTGGTTGCTGCGTTTCGAGGATCCGCTGCTGTGGGGCACCATGGGTTGCGCTATTGAACTTCGCGCCCTACGTAGGGCCTCTGTGAGCACAGTCGTGACCACGCTGGCCGGTCTCGCGCAGTTTGGCCTGGCCTGGTCGGCATTGCTGCCGGCGGCGGTGTACTTCATGATCAACGCCGTGGAAGCGCAGTTTGTCACGCCCGCCGTGCTGGCAGGCATATGCGGATGAATCCGCTCGTGATCATGCTCTGGCTCACGCTGTGGGGTGGCTGTGGGGCGTTGCCGGCGTGCTGATCGCCGTACCGCTGCTGGTTTGCGTGAAACTGGTGCTGGGCCAGTTTCCGCTTGGCAAGGCTGGCTGAGTTGATCGAAAGTCGTCGTTGAACGCGGCAGGCAGGCCCTCTTGAACGGCAATGCGCGGCCGGCTTGAGCCTGGTTGTTTTGGCATCCGGCTGACACACGCACGGGAGAAACTGCTGGCATAGAATTTGCGTTATGTA
Source organism: Halioglobus sp. (assembly GCA_041396005.1). GTDB lineage: Bacteria > Pseudomonadota > Gammaproteobacteria > Pseudomonadales > Halieaceae > Marimicrobium. The sequence continues at coordinate 352,583 of JAWKZK010000001.1, read as the reverse complement.
CCTGTCCATACATTACGCAGGTTTTCGGCATGGGCCCGACAGCAAGTAAACAGGCGGAACTCTATCGCATGGTGATGGATGATCACCTGTGTCCCTATGGCCTTAAGTCCAAAGCACTGTTGCAGCGCAAGGGCTTTGAGGTGGATGACCATCACCTCACGACCCGCGAGCAAACCGATGCCTTCAAGCAGCGCCACTCCGTGGACACAACCCCGCAGACCTGGATCGACGGGCAACGGATCGGCGGTTACAGAGCGTTGCGAGCGTATTTCGGCGAACCCTTGAGGCAGGCGGAAGAGACCAGCTACCGACCGGTGATCGCCCTGTTCGCGGTGGCGCTGGCGTTGGCGCTGGCCATGGCCTGGGCCATCCCCGGCCCTGCAACCCCTCTCAGTGTATTTGAGAGCTTTGTCGCGATGGCCATGACGCTGCTGGCGCTGCAAAAATTGCAGGATGTGGAACGCTTTTCCACGATGTTTCTCAATTACGATCTGCTCGCCAGGCGCTGGGTGCGCTACGGCTATCTTTACCCTTACGGGGAAGCGCTTGCCGGTGTGCTGATGCTCGCGGGGGTTGCCCTCTGGCTCGCAGCCCCTATCGCCCTGTTCATTGGTACGGTGGGGGCGGTTTCGGTGTTCAAGGCGGTGTACATCGACAAGCGCGAACTCAAGTGCGCCTGCGTGGGCGGCGCCAGCAACGTGCCGCTGGGCTTCGTGTCCCTGACCGAAAACCTGATGATGATCGGCATGGGGCTGTGGATGCTGGTGAAAACCGTTTTGTCATGGTCCTGAGAGGGGCCGCTTGCACGGTTCCAGACATAGCCCCCGCTGCTGGTGGGGCGAGAGATACGTTTCCCTCGCAGTAGAAGAACCGTTCAGAGCGTGGAGCACTGCGCCCGTTCGTTGGGAAGGACGATATCACGCCGCGCGCAGATTCATGTAATATCCTGCATTTTCCGGACTCAACCAGCCTACCTGACGAGAACTGGATCATGGGAACTGCCAAGAGAATACGCAGAGGAATAATCGGGTTTGCCTCCGCCCTGTTAGTGATCGCGCTTTGGGGGTGTGATGATGCCTCCGACGGCGACGGCAAGACGATCGTACAGCAGGCGGTGCTGGAGCTGGGCGACCCCGGTACCTGTGACGCGCCCCTGCATCGGGGAGACAGCGATGCCGATGGCATCATCGACGCCTGCGATGGTTGTCCGCGTCGCGCCAATCCCGCGCAGACTGACACCGACGGCGATGGCATTCAGGATGCTTGCGATGGCTGCGATGCCCTGACGCAGGATTGCGGCATTGATCGCAACGATGTTATTGGGCTCGGCAACGATACCAAGATCATCGGCGTGGCATTTGATGTGGCGCCTGACGCCCATGGGTTGTTCGATGAGTTGTCGCTGCCGCTTTGCGCCCCTGCGCGCAGGACGGCATTGCTGCGCACTTACAGGTTTGCCAATGCGCCCGCGCAAGGCCTGACTGCATACGAAACCTGGATCGACCTTCGCGCGGATCACTACGGCACGCTGGGCTGGCAGAACGAGGGCATATTCGTTCCCGAGAACGTGCGGTATTTTTATGAGCCCACGGCTTTCTATGGCGGCTGGAAAAAACAATTTCATACCAGAACACGGCTGGAGCAAACCGAATCCGGTTGGCGGGCAACCAGTAGCGTTGACGATCAGTTACTGTTGGAGTTGGTATTTGTGCGTGAGGACTACAACGGAGGGTTGCCGACGCATCTGGATAGCGTGATGCGAAACCCCCCGGATACCGTGCAAACCACCGAGCCGCAGTACATTCTGGATCCCGCGGATTTCAATGGAGACGAGTATCTCACTACAAGCCCGCTCATCTATGACAGCCTCTGGGTGCCTGTCGGTTCGGGAACCGAGTCTGTCGAACTCGGCCGCGTCACCATCAACTGGGCGCGCCCCTCAATTCGCCCCGAAATGAAGCTGAATCTGCGCTGGATGGACTTGCTGCCTCCCAGCGGCTCCAGTTTTCCAGGTTACTACCTGCACAAGGTGCCCGGCCCCGAAACCAACCGACAGAACTTCATCCATGTCTCTAAAGGCTACGGCGAATGTGCGCGTTGATCATGAGCCCGGACTGCGCGCAGGTTTCCCTGGGTGCGCGTCGATGTAAGAGTCTGTTTGCCGGGTGCCCCTGCCCCGGCGATCAGATATTGCCGATGCCTGGTTGACCGCGCAGAGCCAGCCAGCCGAGTCACTGGTTTTCGTTGGGGATAAATGGTGCCCAGGAGAGGACTTGAACCTCCACGCCCTTTCGAGCACTAGCACCTGAAGCTAGCGTGTCTACCAATTTCACCACCTGGGCAGGTGGAACCCGGAGCCGCGAGAGACCGGGGGTTCTGAGGGGCGGCACTCTACTTTTCCGGCCTTGCTTTGTCAATGCCCGGTGGGGCGGCGAGCGTCTTCCTCGCGTATACTGGAGGGCTATGGCGATTCGACGCCCGGCAGGCCGCTTTCCGCAACGATCAGTGTTGTTCCGGGGCTTGCCCCGAGTCGCCCTTTATTCACTCAAAGCAAGGCTTCACCAGAATGGCGAAAAAAGGCAGCATTGCCGACCCCCACGCAGAGCGCGAGGCGTCCAACTACGATAACCCCATACCGAGTCGCGAGCTGATCCTTGAGGTGCTCACCGAGGCGAAAAAGCCCCTGAACCAGGACAAACTGGCGAAGAAGCTGGCGCTTGCGGCGCCGGAGCAGCTGGACGCGCTGGGCAAGCGCCTGCGCGCCATGGTGCGCGACGGCCAGTTGATGCAGGACCGGCGGGGCGCCTTTGCGGTGGTCGATCGCCTGCAGCTTGTGCGCTGTCGCGTGCAGGGCCATCGCGATGGCTATGGGTTTGCGATGCCGTTTGCCGAGGGCGACGATATATACCTCAGCGCGCGCCAGATGCACTTCGTGCTCGACGGCGACGAGGTGCTGGTGCAGGTGACCGGCGAGGATCGTCGCGGCCGGCTTGAAGGCAAGGTTGTGGAGGTGCTAAAGCGCGCGCAGAGCGAGATCGTCGGGCGCTACCAGGAGGAGAGCGGCATCGGCTTCGTGGTGCCCGATAACAGCCGTCTCACCCAGCATATCCTGATTCCGCCGGCAGCCAGGGGCGACGCGATGTCGGGGCAGATCGTGACCGCCCGGATCACCGATTTCCCCACCCGCAGGCTGGGAGCCAAGGGTGAGGTGATGGAGATCCTCGGTGAACATCTCGACCCCGGGCTGGAGATCGAGGTGGCCATCCGCTCGCACGGCATTCCCTGGGAGTGGCCCGATGCGGTACTCGCCGAGGCAGCCTCGCTCGAGGCTGAGCCCACCGAGGAAGACAAGCAGCACCGTATCGACCTGCGCGAACTGCCCTTCGTGACCATTGACGGCGAGGACGCCAGGGATTTCGACGACGCGGTGTATTGCCAGCAGCGCCGTGGCGGCGGCTGGACGCTGTGGGTGGCGATTGCCGACGTGTCCCACTATGTGGGGGTCGGGTCAGCGCTGGATATCGAAGCGGCGAACCGCGGTAACTCGGTGTACTTCCCCGGTCGTGTAGTGCCCATGCTGCCCGAGGCGTTGTCGAATGGCCTGTGCTCCCTCAAGCCCCGGGTCGATCGCCTGGCGATGGTGTGTGAGATGGAGATCAGCCGCGCCGGCAACCTGAGCCGCTACCAGTTCTACGAGGGAATGATTCATTCGGCGGCGCGGCTTACCTATACCCAGGTGGGTGAGGTGCTGGCCAGCGGCGGGCACCCCGACGTGGACGCCGAGCGGGTGCCGGAGCTGACACGCCTGCACGACCTGTACCATGCGTTGCGGGCTGCGCGCGAGCGGCGTGGCGCGATCGATTTCGAAACCGAGGAGACGCGCATACTGTTTGATGAACAGCGCAAGATCGACGCCATCGTGCCCGTGATGCGCAACGACGCCCACAAGCTCATCGAGGAGTGCATGCTGGCGGCCAACGTGGCCACGGCGCGGTTTTACCAGAATTGCAAGTTGCCGATGTTGTACCGCGTGCACAAGGGGCCGACCGAGGAGAAACTGGAGGGTCTGCGCAAGTTTCTCGGCGAACTGGCGCTGGATCTGTCGGGCGGGGCCAAACCTACGCCACTGGATTACCAGCACCTGCTGGAGCAGATACAGTCCAGGGACGATGCCCACGTCATCCAGACCATGCTGCTGCGCTCGCTCAGCCAGGCGGTGTACCAGCCGGAAAACCTGGGCCATTTCGGTCTGCACTACGAAGCCTACGTGCACTTTACCTCGCCCATCCGGCGCTATCCCGATCTGCTGGTGCATCGCGGTATCCGCTGCCTGCTCCGCAGTGCCGGCAAGGCCGACGGCCTGCAGCGGGTCGCTGGCGCCCGGCCGCTGGAGACGCGAGAGATCTTTCCCTACGACATTGCGGCCATGGTGGCCTATGGCGAGCACTGCTCCATGTCGGAGCGCCGCGCGGATGATGCCACGCGTGAAGTGGAGGCCTGGCTGAAGTGCGAGTACCTGCAGGAGCACGTGGGCGAGGAGTTCGAAGGCGTCATCAGCGCGGTTACCGGTTTTGGCCTGTTTGTGGAACTCAAGGATCTGTATATAGAAGGCCTGGTGCACATCACGGCGCTGCCCGGCGATTACTACCAGTTCGATGCCGCCAAGCAGCGCCTGACCGGAGAGCGCAGCGGTCGCAGCTATCGCCTGGGAGGATCGGTGCGGGTGCAGGTGGCGAGGGTGGATCTTGACGATCGTAAGATCGACCTCGAACTGATCGAGGCCAAGCCGTCGAAGGGGTCAAAAACGGCTGGGGGAGCTGCTGCCCGGCGAGGGAAAACCCCGGCGGGTAAAAGCGGCGGAGAGAAGCCTGCCAAGGGCGACAAGCGCGGCCCCGGGGGACGCAAGTCACGGGGCAAGACGGGGCTGAGAAGGCGACACTGAACATGGCCCGGGTGTACGGCATTCATGCGGTTGAAAGTCTGCTGCGCGAAAATGCCTCGGCGGTAGGCAGCCTCTGGCTGCAGCGCGGCCGAGGTGATCAGCGGCGTGTGGCGCTGGCCTCCCTGGCCAGGACGCAGGATGTGGCTGTGACCTGGGTGACGCGCGCTGAACTGGACAAGCTGGTTCAGGGGCGTCACCAGGGCGCGGTTGCTGAAACCGCCGATGTCGCGGACGAAGCGGGGCGCGCGCCTGACATCCTGTGGCGAGAAGCTGATCTGATGGCCGCGATTGAGGCGGCCAGCGTGGCGCCGCTGATCCTGGTGCTCGATGGCGTCACCGACCCGCATAATCTGGGCGCCTGCCTGCGAAGTGCCGATGCGGCCGGTGTGTTGGCGGTGGTGGCCCCGAAAGACAATGCCGTCGGGATGACGCCGGTGGTGCGCAAGGTGGCCTGTGGCGCCGCCGAGACGGTACCCTTTGTGCAGGTGACCAACCTGAGTCGCACGCTGGCGTCCCTCAAAGAGCGCGGTGTATGGTTGTACGGTGCCGATGCCGATGCGGGCGCGAGCCTGTATGACACGGATCTCCGGGGTGCCGTGGCGCTGGTGCTGGGCGCCGAAGGCAGCGGGCTGCGTCGTCTGACTCGGGAATCCTGCGATTTTCTGGTCAGCCTGCCCATGGCGGGCGCGGTGAGCAGTCTGAACGTGTCGGTGGCTGCCGGCGTCTGCCTGTTCGAAGTGGTCCGTCAGCGCCAGCGCGGTTAGTGGGCTAACGCCGAGTGGGCATACGCCGAGTGGGCACACGCCGAGTGGGCTAACGCCGAGTGGGCTAACGCCGAGTGGGCATACGCCCGGCAGGAACGCGGTTGGCCGCGCTTGTTTCCCAACGGCAAAGCCGCTAAACTCCGCTGCCTTAAAATTTGCCCGGCTGTCCTGTGCGGCCGATCCTCCTTGCCACACCATCATGAGTGGGTGGCATTAACCCGTAAGGAGCCTTTTCGTATGCGACATTACGAGATCGTATTTCTGGTCCATCCGGATCAATCTGAGCAAGTGCCCGGCATGATCGAGCGCTACACCGGCAGCATCGAGAAAGACGGTGGTAAAGTGCACCGCCTGGAAGACTGGGGCCGTCGCCAGCTCGCCTTTCCCATCAACAAGATTCACAAGGCGCACTATGTCCTGATGAATGTTGAGGCCAGCAACGAGGCCATGGAAGAGCTCACCACGACTTTCCGATACAACGATGCGGTGATCCGTAACCTGGTCATCCGTCGCGACGAGCCGGTGACCGAGGAGTCGTTCATCATGAAGGCCGAGAAGGAGTCGCGCGAGCGCAAGAGTCGTTACGAAGAGCGCCAGGCCGCAGATGCTGCAAGGAATACCGACGACAGCAGCGACGCCGACGATTCGGATGATTCAGAGGCGGACGACGAGTAACGCTCTTCGTTGGTCCCAACTATTGAGTTTTTTGCAGGAGTAATGTGATGGCACGCTTTTTCCGTCGCCGCAAGTTTTGCCGCTTTACCGCGGAGGGTACCAAGGAGATCGACTACAAGGATCTCGAAACGCTGAAGGCGTATGTGTCTGAAACGGGCAAGATCGTGCCCAGCCGTATTACCGGTACCAAGGCCCGTTACCAGCGCCAACTGGCTACGGCAATTAAACGCGCTCGTTTTCTGGCCCTGCTGCCCTATTCCGACGCGCACCGGTAGTTTGGCGTGCCCGGGGGGCGGCTGACTCAACCGGCAATTGGCTGGCGATGAAAGGCCTGGCGGAGTTCGTCATGCGCGGCCGGTCGCAGGCGCTGCTGGTGGCAGTCGCCGGCTCCCTGGTAGTGCTGTTTTCCTGGGTCAGCGCCGCGGTGGTGGCGCTGGTCACCCTGCGCAAGGGCGCGGGAGAGGGTCTCTGGCTGCTGGCCTGGGCCCTGTTGCCGGCGGCTATCGTCGCCTGGCAGTTTGGCGATACCAGTGCGCTGTCGCTGTTGGTGGGTACCACCGCGCTGGCGCTGGTGTTGCGCGCATCGGTGAGTCTGTCGCTGGCGGTGCTCGCGAGCGTGCTGGTAGGCCTTGCCGCCGGATTCATGGTGTTGGGCTTCGGCGAGGCCTTTCTGGAGCAGATCGGCCGCGAGTTGGTAGACCCGTACATGGCCTACCTCGAAAGCTATGCGTCGCGCGCCGGCGAAACGGTGACGCTTGCAAGACCCGGCAGTGTGGCGATCGCTGGCATGATCGGCGCGGGCACGGCCACGGTGTCGGTGTTATGCCTGCTGTTGGCGCGTTACTGGCAGGCCGCGTTGTATAACCCGGGCGGGTTTGGTCAGGAGTTTCGCGCCCTGCGTTACCCCGGTATACCGGGCATCGCGCTGCTGGTGGCCGTGTTGCTGGTGTTCAGCCAGGGCGCGGAGCTGCGTACCTGGGCCATGATAGGTGTGTCGCCGCTGATGTTTGCGGGCCTCGGGCTGGTGCATGCGCGCGCCAGGCACCGCGCCTGGAGCAGCGGGGTGCTGGCGCTGTTTTATGTGGCGTGGTTCCTTTTCGGGGCCATGCAGATGCTGGTGGTGTTGTTGGCCGTGGTGGATGGCTGGTGGGATTTTCGCAAACGCTGGGGCATAGCGCCGGGACAATCGGTGGCAACCTCCGCGACAGCGGCCTGACGAAGACAGCAACAAACCAGACGACAACGATCAACGAGATCAGTGACGTAGTGGGAGACATCTCCCGAACAGAGGATAGTGAGATGGAAGTCATTTTGTTGGAGAACATCACCAACCTGGGTAGCCTGGGTGACAAAGTGAACGTGAAATCCGGCTTCGGCCGTAATTTCCTGGTGCCTCAGGGCAAGGCCGTACCGGCTACCGCCGAGAACACCGCCCAGTTTGAAGCGCGTCGTGCGGAGCTGGAAGCCGCCGCCGCTGCCGCCCTTGCCGCGGCCCAGGCGCGCGGCGAGGCGATCAGCGCGCTCGCGGAAATCAGCATCGGCGCCAACGCCGGTGAAGAGGGTAAGCTGTTCGGTTCGATCGGCACCCGTGATATCGCCGAGGCGATCACCGCAGCCGGTTGCGAAGTCGACAAGTCCGAGGTCTGCCTGCCGGAGGGCGCCCTGCGCGAGCTGGGCGAGTACGACGTGGCGATCCAGGTGCACGGTGACGTGACCGTGGAAGTCCGCGTGGCAGTCGTACCCGAGTAAGACCCCCAATGAGCAGCGTCGCCAGGCTGTGGCGCTGTTCTCCTGATGCTTTACCGTGGTGTCTGGCGGGGCTCTCCGCCGATGCCATTTGTTTTCTGGTAGCCAGTTCGGCTACTCTGTCTGGCTCGCATCAACGATCCTTCAGCTCTGCGCATGGCCGACCCTGATTACCCCGCCAACGTCTCCGAACTTCCGTCCTACGGTGATGGCGAGCTCACGCGTATCAAAATGCAGCCGCATTCAGTGGAGGCCGAGCAGTCGGTGCTGGGGGGCTTGCTGCTGTCCGCGGATGGCTGGGATGCGGTAGCGGAAGCGGTCACTGCGGCGGACTTTTACCGTCCGGGGCACCGGCTGGTATTTCGTCAGATACAGCAACTGGCCGAGGCACTGCAGCCGATCGACGTCATCACGGTGGCCGACAAGCTGGAGGCGAGCGGCGAGCTGGAGTCCGCCGGCGGGTTGTCCTATCTCGCTGAGCTGGCACAGAATACGCCCAGCGCTTCCAACATCCGCGCCTACGCGCAGGTGGTGCGTGAGCGTGCGAGCCTGCGGCGCCTGATAGAGGCAGCACAGGATATCGCCGAGACCGGCTTCAATCCCGAGGGACGCTCCAGCGAGGAACTGATAGACGCTGCCGAACGGCGCATCATGCAGATTTCCGAGCAGGGCCCCAAGTCCGGCGGGCCCCTGGGTGTCAACCCGCTGCTCAAATCCGCCGTGCAGCGCATCGAGACGCTGTTTGAATCCGGCGGATCGATTACCGGCCTCAGCACGGGTTTTATCGAGCTCGACAAGAAAACGTCGGGCCTGCAGGGCTCCGATCTGGTGATTGTGGCAGGGCGTCCCTCCATGGGCAAAACCAGTTTCGCCATGAACCTGGTGGAGCATGCCATTCTAAATCAGGACAAGCCCATTCTCGTATTCAGCATGGAAATGCCTGCCGAGCAGCTCATTATCCGCATGTTGTCATCGGTGGGCCGTATCGATCAGACGCGTATTCGCAACGGCAAGCTGGAGGACGAAGACTGGCCGCGCCTCGGAGCGGCGGTGAACAAGCTCAAGGATGTGCCCCTGTATATCGACGACACGCCCGCCCTGACGCCCACAGAAGTGCGCAGCCGCGCGCGACGCGTGTTTCGTGAGAACGACGGGCTGGGCATGATCATGGTGGACTATCTGCAGCTGATGCGGGTGGCGGGCGCCTCCGAGGGCCGCACCGCGGAGATTTCCGAAATATCACGCAGCCTGAAAGCCATCGCCAAGGAGTTCAAGGTACCGATGGTGGCGCTGTCGCAGCTCAATCGCTCACTGGAGCAGCGGCCCAACAAGCGCCCGGTGAACTCCGATCTGCGGGAATCGGGCGCCATCGAGCAGGATGCGGACGTCATCATGTTTATCTACCGTGATGAAGTGTATAACGAGGATTCGCCCGACAAGGGCACCGCGGAGATCATTATCGGCAAGCAGCGTAACGGCCCTATCGGGACCTGCCGCCTGGCGTTCATGGGCCAGCACACCCGCTTCGAAAACCTGGCCCGCGGGCCGCAGGACGACCACTGAGCGACACGGCTGCCAACGCGCCGACGATTACAGCCCCGTGTCTTCGCGCAACGCACGCAGGCGCGCAAGCTGCTCTTCCCGCGGCAGCGGTCTGGAGGCGGCTTTCTCCAGGGCTTGCGGCTCGGGTACCGCAAGCCGCTCACCTCGCACCACGCGCGCGCAGTAACGTTCATAGTGCTCCCGGAACACCGGCAGGGCGATGCTCTCGGGTCGGTTTGCCAGAAAAAACCAGTCGCTGTCACGCCCCGCAAGGTAGACGGCGGGATGGCTCCACGGTTGCGCCGATTTGGGCGTCGCCGCCGTGCAGGCCTCTACGTAGGCGTCGTGCACCGTCGGCAGCCCGTGTTCGTCCAGCCCCTGGCGGCAGCACACCAGCATACGGTGCAGCGTGGGCAGATACTCACCGGTTTCAATCGCACGCCGTGCGCCGCGCAGTATCTGTTCCGTGGGGAAGCCCAGCAAAGCCTCCAGCCAGAGTTTCTTGATCTGGCTGAGCTGTTCGGCGTCCGGAAAAGCGGCGTAATACTGGTTGTGGTAGTTGAGGCGGAACAGCGCGAACACCTGGTTGATGGCCTCTACCTGAGCGGCGCTGGACGGGCCCCGGCTGTCAGTCCGCCCAGGAGGTGTCTGTGAGGTCTTCCCTGAGGCTTCTATCCCTTGTGCGACCTGTTCCACCAGGTCCCTGGTATCCGGCATTGGTGTTTTCCGTTTGCGCTAGCTGGTGGCGTTTGGCCCAGTGGTATTTCACGTGCTGCAGGAACTTGCTGTTCCAGGAGGTCTGGGTCTGGTTGCTCTCCTTCCAGTATACGATGAATTCGGGTAGCAGCGAGCGTGCAAAGTCCGCGTCGATATGCGACATCTCGAGAATGTCGAAGACATCGCTGGAGGGTCGCCAGTCGTCGCTGATGCGTCGCGGTTCAGTGCTGTGCTCCAGGCTGGAGGTATAGCGGGCCCACTGAATGCGAATGTGCTGGATAAACTTGGAGTTTAGCTCTTTGGGCGCGGCCCCGCGCTCGCGCCAGTAAAGAATGAACTCTGGAATCGCCTGCTCGATAAAATCCTGGTCGATGCCGGCGCGCGCCATGATCTCCATGGCGTCGGGACTCGGCAGCCAGTCATTGTCGAGTTTGGCCGCCTGCGGCGGCTGAAAGCCCTGCGCGTCATGCTGTTGCCGGCGACGCCAGTGCGCGGTGACGTGCTGGCGAAACTTGTTTTCCCAGGCGTGGCTGGTTTCACCGCGCTCGCGCCAGTAAAAGATGAAATCCTCGAGCAGGTCGAGGGCGAACTGGCGCGGTATGTTGTGATTCAGGGCGAGGAGTTGCAGCAAATCTTCACTGGGGGTCCAGTGCACGGGTAGCAGGCCGGCGCTGCGCCGAGTCGGTACTTCCGAAGGCGCTGTGTGTTCTGCTGCACCGCTCCCCCGGGTCGGCGCTTGCGCGGGCATGTTGACCGCGAACACCAGTTGCTCGGCGCTGAGCAGCGGGGGCGAATCCAGCAGTAGCACGCCCTTGTCGGCCAGGCTGCGGCTCACCCGGTGCAGGTCTTCGATGTGCCAGAAAGGCAGCGTGCGCAGCAGGAAGTCGCGCTCCACGCAATACCAGGCGTAGCCCTTGCGCTGCTGCGGTTTCTGGTGGTCGAACACGAGCTGCAGCTGTTGCAGCAGGATGGCTTCCTCGAGTCCGATCGTCGCCGCCAGCGTGGGCGAAAACAGTAGCTGGCGCTCCGGGATCAGGCTGGATTCAGGCATAAGGACGGCAGACTCTGGCAACGCAGATAGTTGCTCAACATCCTGATAGGATACCGCATCCACGCGGTGAAACAGAATGGCAAAACAGAAAACAGCCTTCGTCTGCAATGAATGCGGCTCCGACCACGCCAAATGGCAGGGGCAATGCAGCGATTGCGGCGCCTGGAACGCGCTGTCCGAAATTCGCCTGGGGCCGGCCGCATCCAAGGGGGGCTCGCGCAGCGTTGGCGGCGCTCGCGCAGGGTTCGCGGGCGTGCTCAGTGGCGCGCGTATGCTCAAGGATATCGACCTCGAGGAACTGCCGCGCTTTTCCTCGGGGGCGGAGGAGTTCGACAGGGTGCTCGGTGGCGGCCTGGTGCCCGGCTCCGCCATTCTTGTGGGGGGCAACCCCGGGGCGGGCAAGAGTACGCTGCTGCTGCAGACCCTGTGCCATCTTGCGGCATCCATGCCGGCGCTGTACGTCACGGGTGAGGAATCCCTGCAACAGGTAGCGATGCGTGCCCAGCGCCTGCAGCTGCCCACCGACGGTCTGCGCCTGATGTCGGAAACCAACGTTGAGGCGATCGTTGCCGCCACCGGGGAGTTTCGTCCCAAAGTGCTGGTAGTCGACTCCATCCAGGTGGTGCATGCCGATGACATTACCTCCGCGCCGGGTTCCGTGTCCCAGGTGCGCGAATGCGCGGCCTACCTGATTCGCCACGCCAAGCAAACCGGCATCGTGCTGTTTCTGGTGGGACACGTCACCAAGGATGGGTCGCTCGCCGGCCCCAAGGTGCTGGAACACATGATCGACTGCTCGATCCTGCTGGAGGGCAGTGCCGACTCACGCTTTCGTACCCTGCGCGGACAGAAAAACCGTTTCGGGGCGGTGAACGAACTCGGCGTATTCGCCATGACGGACCGCGGTATGCGCGAGGTCAAGAACCCGTCGGCCATTTTCCTCGACCGTGGTTCAGAGCCTTCCCCGGGCAGTGCGGTGATGGTGGTATGGGAGGGCACGCGGCCCCTGCTGGTAGAGATCCAGGCGCTGGTGGACGACAGCCAGCTGGGCAATCCGCGCCGGGTGGCGGTGGGCCTGGAGCAGAATCGCCTGGCGATGCTGCTGGCGGTGCTGCACCGGCATGGCGGCCTGCAGGTGGGTGACCAGGACGTGTTCGCCAACGTGGTGGGCGGCGTGAAGGTGCTCGAGACGAGCGCCGACCTGGCGCTGTTGCTGGCGATCGTATCCAGTTTCCGCGACCGCAAGTTGCCCCCCGAACTGGTGGTCTTCGGTGAGGTGGGCCTGTCGGGCGAGATTCGTCCGGTCCCGAGTGGCCAGGAGCGCCTGGCGGAAGCGGCCAAGCACGGTTTCACGCGCGCGATCGTGCCCCGGGGGAATGCGCCCAAGGGCGAAATCAGGGGCATGCGGGTGCAGGCGGTAGCGACGCTCTCGGCAGCGCTCGCCGCGCTCGAGGAGTGAGGGGTCGCCCTGCGCCGGCGACAGGTGGCGTCGCGGGTCTAGTCGCGAAGCTGGCTCAGTTCGTCGTGCAGCGTGGCCAGGTCCAGGTGCGCCTCCAGCACTTCGCGCAGCGGGCCGATGTTTTCGCGATCCACGTGTTCCACGGCAAACCCCAGCCGCCCGTTGTCCACGTGCTGTAAATAGGCGTGCAGTTCCAGTTCCTTGTCGTCGTCGAGGGCGATGATCAGGGTAAACGGCTCGTTGTACTGCGCGTCCCAGTCTTTCGGCTGATCGGTGGTGACGCCCGAGAGTGAGATATCCACCAGGTTCTGCTGCCAGACGCTGCCGCCCTGGTGCACTTCCACGGGCACGGCAAGCTCCACGCGGGTGAAACGCCGTCTTTCCCTTGATCTGTCGCTCATAGTGGCATCCGTCGCACCTGAATCAGCAGCGACTATAACGCGAAAGCGGCCGCAGCGTCATGCGGGCTGCGGCGCTGCGCGGCGAGCGATTGCGAGCCGCGTTCGTCTGCCTGCTCAGGCGAGCTTGCGATACTTCACGCGGTGCGGTTGATCGGCCGCTGCACCGAGGCGCGCCTTGCGATCTTCCTCATAGTCGGAGAAGTTCCCCTCGTGGAAGACCACGCCGCCGTCATCCTCGTAGGCCAGGATATGCGTGGCAATGCGGTCCAGAAACCAACGGTCGTGCGAGATGACCAGGGCCGCGCCAGGAAACGCCAGCAGCGCCTCTTCCAGCGCGCGCAGGGTTTCCACGTCCAGGTCGTTGGTGGGTTCGTCAAGCAGCAGCACGTTGGCTCCCTGCTTGAGCAGCTTCGCCAGGTGCAGGCGGTTGCGCTCGCCGCCGGAGAGATCCTTGACGAACTTCTGCTGGTCCGAGCCTTTGAAGTTGAAGCGCCCCACGTAGGACCGTGAGGGTACCTCGTAGTTGCCGATGCGCATGATGTCCTGCCCGTCGGACACCTCCTCCCACACCGTCTTGCTGCCGTCGAGGTCGTCGCGGGACTGATCCACGTAGCCCAGTTGCACGGTGTCGCCCAGGCTGACCTCGCCGGCATCCGGCTGCTCTGCGCCCATGAGGATCTTGAACAGCGTGGATTTGCCCATCCCGTTGGCGCCGATAATGCCCACGATGCTGCCGCGGGGCACGGAGAAGCTCACGTTGTCAAACAGCAGGCGGTCGCCGAAGGATTTCTTCAGCCCCTTGACCTCGATGACCTTGTCGCCCAGGCGCGGCCCCGGCGGAATATAAATCTCGTTGGTTTCGTTGCGTGCCTGGAACTCCTGCGACTGCAGCTCCTCGAAGCGCTGCAGGCGCGCCTTGCTCTTGGCCTGGCGCCCTTTCGGGTTGCTGCGCACCCATTCCAGCTCCGCCTTGATGGCCTTCTGGTGTGAGGCCTCCTGCCGTTTTTCCTGTTCCAGACGCTGTTCCTTGGCGTTCAGCCAGTCGGAGTAGTTGCCCTCGTAGGGAATGCCGCGGCCCCGGTCCAGTTCCAGGATCCAGCCGGCGGCGTTGTCCAGGAAGTAGCGGTCGTGGGTGATCGCCACTACGGTGCCGGGAAAATCATGCAGAAAGCGCTCCAGCCAGCCGACGCTCTCGGCGTCCAGGTGGTTGGTGGGCTCGTCCAGCAACAGCATGTCGGGATTGGAAAGCAACAGCCTGCAAAGCGCCACGCGCCGCCGCTCGCCGCCCGAGAGTGTGTCCACGCTGGCGTCCCAGGGCGGCAGCCTGAGCGCGTCTGCGGCGACTTCCAGCTTGTGCTCCAGATTGTGGGCATCGGTGGCCTGGATGATGTCTTCCAGGCGCGCCTGTTCTTTCGCCAGCGCCTCGAAATCGGCATCCGGCTCGGCGTAATCCGCGTACACCTTTTCCAGCGCGGCGAGGGCTTCAATAGCTTCCGCGACGCCTTCCTCCACGTTGCCCCGCACGTCTTTGTCCGGGTTGAGCTGCGGCTCCTGCGGCAGGTAGCCGATCTTGATGCCCGCCTGCGGGCGCGCTTCGCCGAGGATATCGGTATCCAGCCCGGCCATGATCCGCAGCAGCGTGGATTTACCCGATCCGTTCAGGCCGAGGACGCCGATTTTCGCACCCGGGAAAAACGACAGTGAAATATCTTCCAGAATGGTTTTCTTCGGCGGCACGACCTTGCCGACACGATTCATGGTATAGACGTATTGAGCCATGGTTCCCCATACTTGCTGTGGCGATGAAGCGGCGGATTCTAGCAGAGCTTATCTGGCATTTCAGTCGCTGAGCAATTATGCTCGCTGTCGCCGCAGTTCGGCCCAAGCCACCCCGGGAGTGTATTTTACAGGTATGACCTATTGTATCGGCATCAAGCTCGATGAGGGGCTGGTTTTCTGCTCGGATTCACGCACCAACGCGGGCGCTGACCGGGTGAGCACCTACAGCAAGCTGCACCGCTTTTCCATTCCGGGTGATCGGCAACTCATGGTGATGACCGCCGGGAACCTGGCGACCAGCCAGGCGGTGATCGCGCGCATCGAGCGCGATCTCAAGAGCGACGCCAAGAAGAATATCTCCCGTGCCGAGTACGTGGCGGACATGGCGGATTACATCGGCGGCCTGGGGCGGGAAGAGCAGAGCCGGTTTTCCGAAAACGCGCCGAACGCCGGGTTCGACGCGCAGGCCACGTTTGTGGTGGGCGGGCAGATCAAGGGCCAGAGTCCCGAGATGTACCTGGTGTATCCCGAGGGGAACCACATCACCGTCTCCGGCCAGTACCCGTTTTTGCAGATCGGTGAAACCAAGTACGGCAAGCCCATTCTGGATCGTATTATCCGGCCCGATACCCATTATGAAACGGCCATGCGCTGTGCCCTGGTATCCATGGATTCCACCATGCGCAGCAACGCCACGGTGGGGCCGCCGATCGAGCTGCTGTTTTATCCCGCCGACGCGCTGGATGCGCCGGCGCTCTACGCCAAGCTGGAGGAGATCGATCCTTACCTGGTCAGTTTGCGCCGGGCCTGGGATGAAAATATCCGGCGGGCATTTGAAGACCTGCCGCCGCTGGACGAGGTGTTCAAGCGCAAGTCCAAAGGCCAGGTTAAAAGCAAGGACGCCTGATCGTCAGGCTGCCGCCTGGTCGATACGTTTCACGTCTACCGACACTTCCAGTGCATGCCCGCCGCCGCCGATGATCGCCCCCTTCAGGGGTGTCACATCGGAATAATCCCTCCCCCAGGCAGTGGTGATATGACGTTCCATTGCCATCAGGTTGTTGGTGGGGTCGAAGTCGGCCCAACCCTCCGAGGGCGAGTAGGCTGAGAACCAGGCGTGGCTCTCGTCCGCGCCTTCCAGCTTCTGCTCGCCCGGCGGGGGGACGGTTTCGAGGTAGCCGCTCACGTAGCGCGCGGGGAAGCCCAGCGAACGCAGACAGCCAATTGCGAGGTGCGCGAAGTCCTGGCACACGCCACGTCGATGTGCGAGAACGTCCTCCAATGGCGTGGCGATTTCAGTGAAGCGCGGGTCATAGGTGAAGTCGGTAAATATGCGCCCGGTGAGCTCGCGCACGCAGGACAGGAACGGCCGCTCGTCGCTGAACGAACTGCGCGCGTAGTCGGCGAGGTTCCTGCTGGCGGCCACCATGGGTGAATCCAGCAGGAACTCCCTGGCACTGGCATTCACTTCATTTTGGCCGCTGCTCATCAGCTGGCGTGCATCTGCACAGGTGGCGCCGAAGTCCAGGCTCAGGCTCTGGCGCTCGGCCAGCACCTCTACTTCGCTCTCGGCGGTCACATCCAGCACGGTGTGCGGTTGCTGTATGGAAAAGTGATAGCTGCGATTGCCGAAGTAGTCGATTCGATCCGCCGCAGTGACCGGCAGGGGGTCAACCCGGACAACGGCATTGGAGCAGCGCTGGAAATAGGTATTGCGCGGCAGCAGATGGGCAACGCTGTAGCACTGGCTCACAGGTTCCGAGTAGAGATAGCGGGTGTGGTGTCGCACGCGGTAGATCACAGTACCCGTTCCTGTTCCGCTGGCGTCATCGGCTGGGGCCCGCTGGCGTGTTCGAAGTAGCGCGTGTGCAGCAGGCTGGCAGTGTCGTTGAGCAGGCGCTGGATGCGCGCCAGCAGTTGGTCAAGATTGCCGCGCAGGTACTGGTCTTTCTTGACCTGGGTGAGTAGCTGGGGGTTCGCGAGGCGCACCGCCGTCGTGGCCTCCAGCACCAGTCGCGCCTCGCCGGACAGCCGGCTGCCATCGCTGCCGGGCGGCAGGGATTCGAGGTGCTCGCCGATGCGTTCCAGCTGGAAGCACAGTGAGCGCGGGTTATCCGGTGCCAACAGCAACAGGTCCAGGCCGCTCGCGAGGCTGGGATCACCCTGGTAGCGGCGACGGAAGGTCATCAGCGACTCGGTGCTGAGCAATGCGGTCTCGATGGTCACGGACTGCTGAGGCGGGTCCAGCGCGGGTACCCATAGCGAGCGCAACAGGGACACTGTCTGCAAGCCGCGTTCGATGCGACGGCCCATGTCCAGGAACGTCCAGCCGTGGCCACGCACCATCGATTCTTTCGCCAGGCCGGCGAGCGCCAGCAGTATCGTCACCAGGGACCCCAGCGCCTCCTCCGAGGCCGAGTAGTGCGCATTGCACAAGCTGGCCGGTAGCTGGTCGATGGCGTCCTGGAGTTCATTCAGTATGCGCTGCGTGTCCGCAGACATGTAGTCTTTTACCTGGTCCACCGCCCCCTGCAGGGCGCGCAACGAGAATACGACGCTGCCGGCGCGTTTGGCATCCAGCACCACCGACAGCAATTCGTCATCCGGCGAGTTGCCGAGAGTCTTGTCATCCATGAAGCCGGGGTAGGTGCAGGTGAGCTGGGTGACCGCGCGCAGCAACAGCGGGCGGGCCGCCGCAGGTATGGACTCCTCGCCATGCAGTTTGGTCATGACGGTGCGCAGCAGGCGCAGCGCGGCCTCGGCGCGCTCGGTGTAGCGGCCAACCCAGAACAGGTTTTCCACCACCCTGCTGGGCAGCTCCATGGTTCCGGCGGATGACGACGTCGCCTGCGGCAGGCTGGTGGCTTCGGGCGTAGCGCGTCGCTCCGGTTCGGACGCCAGCACCCAGGTGTCTTTGCTGAGGGAGCCGAGCCGGTTGGAGATCTCGAATTCGCCGGCCCGCGTGCCCACTCGTGTCAGCCCGCCGGGCATCACCGTGTAGGACGATTCCCCTGCCACGGCGAAGCCGCGCAGAACCGCCGGTAGCGCCCGTTTTTCTGCAGCCTCCCACACCGGTGCTGCGGACGGTTGCAGGTGTTCCTGTGCGACATAGTCCAGTGGTCTTGCCTCGATAGCCGCGCGCAATTCCTGCAATTGCTGCGCCGTCAAAGTGCTGCCCAGCAGGCGATTGGCGGACGGGCTGCGCCGTGTGGTCTTGATGACCAGATTCTGGAGATTGTCCAGCACGAAGCGCCGGTCTTGAGGGTCCCCACACCAGTAGGTCGCGGCCGACTGCAGGCGCAGTTCACGACCGAAGAAATGCTGCGCCGCGGCGGGCAGGTAGCGCATCAGGCCGCGGTTTTCGAGAATGCCCGAACCGAGTGGGTTGACGATCGCCACATGGCCCATACGCATGACCTCGAGCAGGCCCGGAACGCCAAGTCGTGAATCGCTTTTCAGCTCCACCGGGTCGCAGTAGCTGTCGTCGATGCGCCTGAGGATCACGTCCACGCGGCTGACCCCGTCCAGGGTTTTCAGCCAGACGTAGCCGTCGCGCACGATCAGGTCGCTGCCCTGCACCAGCTGGTACCCGAGGAAATTGGCGAGAAACACGTGCTCGAAATAGGTTTCGTTGTAGGTGCCGGGCGTCAGCACGGCCACGCGGCCGACATCGCCGTTGGGGTTCATTGCGCCGAGTTTCAGCCGCAGGCTGTTGAAATAGAGCGATAATCGGTGCACGTGGCTGTCGCGGAACAGGCTGGGAAAGATACGGCTCATGACGAGCCGGTTCTCCAGCGCATAGCCGGCACCGCTGGGCGTCTGCGTACGATCAGACATCACCTGCATGCTGCCGTCGGGCGCGCGTACCATGTCGGCGGCGTACTGCACCAGCTGCGCATCGCCCGCCAGTAGCAGGCCGTCGCATTCGCGCAGGAAGCCCGGGTGGCTGAGAATGAGCTCGGGCGGCAGCACGCCGTGTTTCAACAGGCTGCGGGCGCCATAAAGGTCGCGCAGGATCAGGTTCAGCAGTTCGGCCCGCTCTTGCAGGCCCGATTCGATCTCGTTCCATTCCTGGCTGTCGATGAGAAGCGGTATAGGGTCGAGCGCCCAGGGCCGCGCTACGAGGCCCTCCGCGTAGTCGTTGTAGGTGGCGCCGTCGTCTCGCAGTATGCGCTGCATCAGGTCATGGCGGCGTTGGAATTCCTCCGCACCGAGCTCTTCAAGACTATCCAGCAGGTACTGCCAGTGCGGCCTGACGCTGCCGTCGAGGCCGTAAGCCTCGTCGTAGGGCGGTGTCGCTGACTGGGCCGACGACACGGCGTTGTTCTGCTCCCTGGGCAACATTCTACTCCGACAGCATTCGCATGAATGGCCGATTATCGCTCACTTCCCCGGCTCAGGCTAACGGTCGCCTGAGATCCAGGGTGTGCGGGTATTCCGGGTCCGGTTCCGCTACTGGGGGCGCCATGGGTCGCGGGGGCTGTTGATTCGGGAAGAACTCGCGGATGGAATCGAAGGCCGCGAGCGGCGGCACCACGCGTGGCGTGTGACCGAAATCCTGGAAGCGGTTCACGCGGCGCGATTCCGCCTCAAAGGCGTTCACCGGCTGCGTATCGTAGCTGCGCCCCCCGGGGTGCGATACGTGATAGGTGCAGCCGCCCACGGAGCGGCCGTTCCAGGTATCGATCAGATCGAATACCAGCGGTGAGTGCACCCCGATGCGCGGGTGCAGCGCTGAGGGTGGTTGCCACGCGCGATAGCGCACGCCGGCGACGAACTCGCCGTGGCGCCCGGTGGAGCGCAGTGGCACACGGCGGCCGTTGCAGGCCAGCACGTAACGCTCGGGTGTCAATCCGGTGAGCTTTACCTGCAGGCGCTCCACGGAGGAGTCGACGTACCGCGAGGTGCCGAAGCTGCCGATTTCCTCGCCCAGTACGTGCCAGGGTTCGATCGCCCAGCGCAGTTCCAGGTTGACGTCGCCAATCGCCACGTTGCCGTAGTGCGGGAAGCGGAATTCCTCGAACGGCGCCAGCCACTCCAGCTGAAAGGGCAGCCCGTGCGCCTGCAGGTCCGCCACCACGTCGGCAATATCGGACCAGACATAGTGAGGGAGCATAAAGCGGTCGTGCAGTAGCGTGCCCCAGCGTACCAGTTTGCCCTTGTAGGGCGTCTGCCAGAAGCGCGCCACCAGGCAGCGCAGCAGCAGCACCTGCACCAGGGCCATGTGCGCGTGCGGCGGCATCTCGAAGCCACGAAATTCCAGTATGCCGAGCCGTCCGGTGGCGGTGCCGGGCGAATACAGCTTGTCGATACAGAATTCTGCCCGGTGGGTATTGCCGGTGATATCGATGAGCAGGTTACGCAGCAGCCGGTCTACCAGCCAGGGCGCGGGCGCCTCCCCCTCGGGCATCTGGCTAAAGGCGATTTCCAGCTCATAGAGCATTTCATCGCGGCCTTCATCCACTCGTGGCGCCTGGCTGGTAGGGCCGAGAAACAGGCCCGAGAACAGGTAGGACAGGCCAGGGTGGTGCTGCCAGTAGGTAATGAGGCTCTGCAGGAGATCCGGTCGACGCAGCAGCGGGCTGTCCTCCGGTTTTTTTGCGCCGAGCGTCACGTGGTTGCCGCCGCCGGTGCCGGAATGGCGCCCGTCCAACATGAATTTCTCGGTACCCAGGCGCGCCTGCCGCGCCTCCTCGTAGAGAATTTCGGTATTGGTCACCAGCGCGCGCCAGTTGCTCGCCGGGTGAATATTCACCTCGATCACGCCGGGGTCTGGCGTGACCAGAAGGCGGATCAGCCGCGGGTCGCGCGGCGGCTCGTAACCCTCGATGACCACGGGCACTGCCAGTTCGGACGCGGTGGCTTCAATGGCGTCGATGAGCTCGACAAAGTGCTCGAGATGCGTGACCGGCGGCAGGAACAGGTGCAGTTTGCCGTTGCGCGGCTCCACGCACAGCGTGGTGCGCACGATGCGCAACGCGTCGGACCCTGCGGTATCGTCGTTGCGCTGCGCGGTGGTGGTTTGTGCCCTGGCGGCGGCCCCGGCTGACGTCGCCGCCGGCTGCAGGGGCCCTCGCGGTTCGAAAGGATCGCGCTCCGGCTGTATTGCATCTCCCGGGCGTTCGGGTGTCAGCAGAGAATCCAGCGGCAGCCTGAGGCCCATCGGCGAATCGCCCGGTATCAGGTAGACCCGATCTGCGCGCAGGCGCCACTCCCCGCTGCGCCAGCGGGTGTGCTTCTCCAGTGGCAAGAGGTAGCCGGTTTCCTCATCCAGGCCCCTGCTGAGCAGCGTTGCCAGCCGCCGTCGCTCGCCGGAATCCTTGAGTGAAGCGCGGGCGGGATCAGCGTTGTCCGGCACCTGCCGCTCCTGCCAGAGGTAGTACAGGTGATCTTCGTAGGCGGCTTGCACGTGCGCGGCATCCACGCCCAGGGCCTCTACCAGCCGTTGCATGAAGGCCTTCGCCTCGGGCCGACCATGATCGTAGGTCTTGTCTACCCGCGCCAGCAGTTCCGGATTGCGCCAGAGCGGTTGTCCGTCGTCGCGCCAGAAGCAGCCCAGCGCCCAGCGCGGGGTCGGCTCGCCCGGGTACCATTTGCCCTGGCCGTAGTGCAGCAGGCCGCCGGGCGCGAATCGATCGCGCAGGCGTATCAGCAGGTCTTTTGCCAGCTTGAGCTTGTGTTCGCCCAGTGCGTCCACGTTCCATTGCGCCGAATCCATGTCGTCAATGGATACGAAGGTGGGTTCGCCGCCCATGGTCAGTCGCACGTCCCCCGCGTCGAGTTGCACGTCTACCGCATCGCCCAGCGCGGCGATAGCCTGCCACTGGTCTTCGCTGTAGGGACGCGTGACGCGCGGATCCTCGTGAATACGTTCCACGGTATTGCTGAAGCTGAAAGTCACTTCGCAGGGATCGGTGGCGCCGCTGATGGGCGCCGCGGAGCCCGGGCTCGGCGTGCACGCCAGCGGGATGTGGCTCTCGCCCGCGAACAGGCCGGAGGTGGGATCGAGGCCCACCCAGCCGGCGCCCGGAAGATACACCTCGCACCAGGCGTGCAGGTCGGTGAAATCCGCTTCGGGTCCGGACGGGCCTTCCAGGGATTTCACATCCGGCGCCAGTTGCACCAGATAGCCGGAGCAGAACCTCGCGGCCAGGCCCAGGTGTCGAAGTATCTGTACCATCAGCCAGCCGGTGTCCCGGCAGGAACCGCGAGCCAGGCTCAGGGTTTCCTCGCAGGTCTGTACACCGGGCTCCATCCGCAGGTTGTAGGCGATGTCCTGTTCCAGGCGCTGGTTCACGCTGACCAGGAAATCGATGATCGGCTGCTTGTCGCGCGCCACGCTGCCTATCCATGCGCGCAGCAGCGGGCCGTCCTCGGTGATCTCCAGGTAGGGCCCGAGTTCCTTACGCAGGGTGCTGTTGTAGGTGAACGGATAATGCGCGGCCGAGTCTTCCACGAAAAAGTCGAACGGGTTCACCACCGTCATGTCGGTGATGACCTCCACTTCGATTTCCAGTTCGCTGGACTTTTCCGGAAACACGAGGCGCGCGAGGAAGTTGCCAAACGGATCCTGCTGCCAGTTGATGAAGTGGTCTTTTGGCAGCACTTTCAGCGAGTAGCTGTAGATGCGATTGCGACAGTGCGGCGCGGGTCGCAAGCGCAGCAGGTGCGGCGCTATGCTCACGGGGCGGTCGAACTGATAGCGGGTCTTGTGCCTTACGGCGACACGGATGGCCACGGCCGGTTTACCTCTCGGTGGGTAGGAACCAGCTCTCGCTGATACAGTCGCTGAGATTATTCAGGTCAATTTGGATGCGATCGATGAAGGGGTGCAGAGCGTCCCAGTCGGTGGCCTTGGTGTCGAAACGCGCGAGTCGCCGGCGTGCGCGCTCCACGTGGCGAACCGCGGCGGTGTGGTTTTTGAGTTGTCCCAGTTCGGTGCGCATGCCGTTGAGGCAGAACTTAAGGGACCGCGGCAGGGTAGCCTCGTTGAACAGGAAATTCACCACCTGAGCGGCCTCCGGCAGCGGCCCCACCTGGCGCCGGTAGGTGCTCATGGCGGAAAGACCCTGCAGCAGGGCACCCCAGATGAGGGGGTCCATACTCACGTTGTGCCGTTCGCTGTCCAGTAGCGTTCCCGCGCCGACGTCGATGATGCGCGTGGTCATGTCGGCACGCTCCAGCAACTGTCCCAATAGCATGAAGCGATAGGCGTTGTCGCGGCACATGGTGCTCATGTTGTGCCCGCTGATCGCCTGGCAGCGTGCCTGGATGCGGTCGAGAAAGCGGTGCCGGTTGCGTCGGCCAACGGATTTCTCGGCGAACTCCTGGGTATACAGATACAGTTCGTTCACCTGCTCCCACACTTCCTGTGGCAGCACATCGCGGGTGGTGCGTACGTTGCTGCGCGCAGCTGTGACGGACTGGAAGATGCTGCCCGGATTTTTTTCATCCGCGATCAGGAAGTACAGCACGTTCTGCTCGCTGTATACCTTGTAGCGGCTTTCGAATGCGGGGCCGGCGTCCAGGATTTTTATCAGAATGTCCCAGCCCAGTTCACTGCCCTGCGGAATATCCATGACCAGGTGCGTATAGGCCTGGGTCAAGCGTGCGATACCCTCGGCGCGTTCCATGTAGCGGCCGGTCCAGTACAGCCTGTCGGCCACGCGTGAGAGCAGCCTCATCGTGCGTCCTCCACGATCCAGGTGTCCTTGCTGCCGCCGCCCTGGGAGGAATTCACCACCAGTGAGCCCTTCGTCAGCGCCACGCGGGTCAGTCCGCCAGGGGTGACCCAGGTGTCCTTGCCACTGAGGATGAATGGCCGCAGGTCCAGGTGGCGCGGTTCGATGGTGTCGTTGATGAAGGTGGGCGCCGTCGACAGTGTCAGCGTGGGCTGCGCAATATAGTTGCGTGGGTACTGTTCAATCAGTTTGGCGAATTTCGCGCGGGTGGCGCGGCTGGCGTGCGGCCCTACCATGAGCCCGTAGCCGCCCGACTCGTTGGCAGGCTTCACGACGAGTTTATCCAGGTTTTTGAGCACGTACTCGCGATCCGGCTCGTGCATGCACAGGTAGGTTTTCACACAGTCCAGAGCGGGTTTCTCGCCGAGGTAGAAGCGGATCATCTCGGGAACGTAGGCGTAGACCACCTTGTCGTCGGCCACGCCGCTCCCCGGGGCATTGGCGATGGCGACGTTACCCTTGCGCCAGCAGCGCATGATGCCGGGCACGCCGAGAACCGAGTCCTTGTTGAATGACTCCGGGTCGATGAACTCGTCGTCGATGCGGCGGTAGACCACATCCACTCTTTCCGGCCCCTCAACGGTGCGCATGTAGAGGCAGTCGTCCTCACCGACAAACAGGTCTGAACCTTCCACCAGTTCCGCGCCCATGCCGCGCGCCAGGAATGAGTGCTCGAAATAGGCCGAATTGTAGATGCCGGGCGTCAGCACCACGATACAGGGGCGCTGCCGATCCCGTGGCGACAGTGACGCGAGCGTGGCGTACAGCTTTGCCGGATAGTCGTCCAGCGGGCGGATGCTGTAGTTTTCAAACAGCTCCGGCAGCACCCGCTTGGTGATCTCGCGGTTCTCCAGCATGTAGGACACGCCCGAGGGCACGCGCAGGTTGTCCTCCAGCACATAGAACTTGCCGTCTTTGTCGCGCACCAGATCGGAGCCGCAAATGTGGGCCCAGGCGCCGAAGCGCGGCGAAAAACCCTCGCACTGGGGTTTGTAGTTGCTGGAATCGAGCACGATCTCGGCGGGCACGATGCCCGCCTTGAGAATTCGCTGGCGATTGTAGATGTCATCGATGAAGGCATTCAGCGCCCGCGTGCGCTGCGACAGGCCGCGGCTGACCTTGTCCCACTCGCGCCCACGTATAACACGGGGGATGATGTCGAACGGCCAGGCCCGGTCGATATTCTTGCCTTCGGAATAAATAGTGAACGAGACGCCCATCTCGTTGATGGCGAGTTCGGCGGCGGCGCGGCGGGTGGACATTTCTTCAGGTGTCAGGCTTTGCAGCAGATTGACGAGGCGCCTGGCGGCAACCCTTGGCTTGCCCGCCGGTGTCAGGAGTTCGTCGTAGAATGCGGCGGTATTATCGGTCTTCCAGCGAATGTTGGTCATGAACGGTTAGGGCTGCCCTTGCGCCTGCTGTCGAGCGCCAGCAGAAGACGCGGTCAGGCTGGCAAGGTCAGAGTGCCATGCGGATGCAGCGCGCGCAATTGTTGGCCGTGGGTATTAGTACGGCAGTTGGGCATGTTTGCCGCCAGTATCTGCGCCGCCACCGGGAGCCGGGCCGGGTCTGCACTTTTCCGATGCGGCGCTTTAGCCGGCGCATTCGATGCGGTAAGATTGCGCGCTTTCACCGGGCCCGGTGCCCGAATCCATCAGCGGGGAAGCAGCATGTTTGACAAAGGCATGAGTATCGAAGGTTTTGACGATGAAATCTTTGCCGCCATCGGTGAGGAAGAGCGACGCCAGGAAGAGCATATTGAGCTGATCGCTTCGGAAAACTACGCCAGCCCGCGCGTGATGCAGGCGCAGGGCACCGTGCTCACCAACAAATATGCCGAGGGCTACCCGGGCAAGCGCTACTACGGTGGCTGTGAATTTGTCGACCAAGCGGAAGAGCTTGCCATCGAGCGCGCCAAGGCGCTGTTTGGTGCCGATTATGCCAACGTGCAGCCGCACTCCGGCTCTCAGGCCAACGCGGCGGTCTATCTCGCGCTGTGTTCGGCCGGGGATACGATTCTGGGCATGAGCCTGGCCGACGGCGGGCACCTGACTCACGGCGCGGCGCCCAATTTTTCCGGCAAGATGTACCATGCAGTGCAGTACGGCCTGAATGCCGCAACCGGCGAGGTGGATTACGACCAGGTGGAGGCGCTGGCGCTGGAGCATAAACCCA
This sequence comes from Halioglobus sp., assembly GCA_041396005.1. Classification (GTDB taxonomy): domain Bacteria; phylum Pseudomonadota; class Gammaproteobacteria; order Pseudomonadales; family Halieaceae; genus Marimicrobium. Next base: position 326,591 of record JAWKZK010000001.1, on the reverse strand, counting down.
GGATGATCGTCGCGGGTTTCTCGGCCTACTCGCAGATAATGGACTGGGCACGCTTTCGCGCGATCGCCGACAAGGTAGATGCCTACCTGCTGGTGGATATGGCGCACGTGGCGGGGCTGGTGGCCGCGGGTGTCTACCCCAACCCGGTGCCGCATGCCGACGTGGTCACTTCGACAACACACAAGACCCTGCGCGGGCCGCGCGGCGGCATCATTCTGGCGCGTGCGAACGAAGCGCTGGAGAAGAAGTTCAATTCGGCGGTTTTTCCCGGTGGGCAGGGCGGCCCGCTCATGCACGTGATCGCGGCGAAAGCGGTGTCGTTCAAGGAGGCCATGAGCCCGGAGTTCGTGGAGTACCAGAAGCAGGTTGTGAAGAACGCCAAGGCGATGGCGTCGACGTTCATTGAGCGCGGCATCCGGATTGTGTCCGGCGGCACCGAAAACCACCTGATGCTGGTAGACCTGATTGGCAAGCCCTACACCGGGAAGGACGCCGATGCGGCCCTGGGTGCGGCAAACATCACGGTGAACAAGAACGCTGTGCCCAACGATCCGCGCTCGCCCTTCATCACGTCCGGCCTGCGCGTGGGCACGCCGGCGATCACCACGCGCGGTTTCCGTGAGGCGGAATCAGTGGAACTGACCGGCTGGATGTGTGACGTGCTGGAATCGCTCGAAAACGGCACCTCCGAGGCGGTGATCGCCGAGGTGAAAGCCAAAGTGCTGGAAATCTGTGCACGTTTCCCGGTGTACGGCTGACGCGCGGCGCCCGTTGGCGAAACGGGCTTGCCAATAAAGCCCACCGATGGCGGGAAACGTGTTATTCTTCAGCAACTTAGCTCGGTGAGTACAGCTCATGCATTGCCCGTTTTGCGCCGCGGATGACACCAAGGTCATCGATTCCCGTCTGGTGGCGGGGGGCGACCAGGTTCGCCGCCGCCGCGAATGCCTGAGCTGTAGCGAGCGCTTTACCACCTACGAAGCCGCCGAACTGGTAATGCCGAGAGTGATCAAGCAGAACGGCAGTCGTGAGCCCTTCGACGAGAACAAGCTCCGCGCCGGCCTGGATCGCGCACTCGAGAAGCGCCCGGTGCCGGTGGAAGACATTGAAGCGGTCATCACCCAGATCAAGCACGCGGTGCGCTCCACCGGCGAGCGTGAAGTGCAATCGCTGGCACTGGGTCAGCTGTTGATGAATCACCTGAAAAAACTCGACCAGGTGGCCTACGTGCGCTTCGCGTCGGTATATCGCAGTTTTCAGGATATTGCCGAGTTCCGGGACGAGATCGAGCGGCTGGAGCGGGAGCCGGCGGTCGATTGAGCCGGCGCAACCGCCACGGGCTATGATCACTGACTTCGATACCCGCATGATGGCCCGCGCGCTGCAATTGGCGCGTCGCAGCCGCTTCATCGCCATGCCCAATCCCCACGTCGGCTGCGTGATCGCACGAGACGGCCAGATAATCGGCGAAGGCCACACACGCCCGGCCGGCGGCAATCACGCGGAGATCGAGGCGCTTGCCAGCGCCGGGGATGCGCAGGGAGCCACCGTGTATGTCACGCTGGAGCCTTGCTGTCACCAGGGCAAGACCGGCCCCTGTACGCAGGCGCTGATAGCCGCGGGCGTGGAGCGGGTGGTGGCCGCCATGGCCGACCCCAATCCCGATGTCGGCGGCAGGGGCCTGGCAGCCCTGCGCGCGGCGGGTATCAGCGTGCATTGCGGATTGCTGGAAGCCGAAGCACAGGCACTCATTCCCGGTTTCATTGCACGCATGACCCGCGGCCGTGGCCGCGTGCGCGCCAAACTGGCCATGTCTCTGGACGGACGTACGGCGATGGCCTCGGGCGCCAGCCAGTGGATCACCGGGCCTGCCGCGCGTCGCGACGTGCAACGCCTGCGCGCCATGAGCTGCGCTGTTGTCACCGGCGTCGGCACGGTGCTCGCGGACGACTGCTCACTGACGGTACGGGCCGATGAACTGGGCGTGTCAGCAGAGACAGCGGCCCTCGCCGTGCAACGACAGCCATTGCGCGTGGTGCTGGATTCCGCACTGCGCACTCCGGCTGCGGCCCGCATACTGGACGCGTCGGCGCCTTCGCTCCTGTGCCATGCGCGGGGTGCGGAGGTGCCTGCGGCTCTGGCCCCGCTTGCCGACCGTTTGCTGGCACTGCCACGGGCGGCGGACGGCCTCGACCTCGGCGTCCTGATGGATGAGCTGGCGCGACGGCAGTGCAATGAAATTCTGGTAGAATCCGGGCCAGGCCTTGCCGGGGCGCTGCTGCGAGCCGGCCTGCTGGACGAATTGATTGTCTATATGGCGCCCGCGCTGCTGGGCAATCTTGCCCGCCCCCTGTTTGATCTGCCGTTGCATGACATGGCGGAAAAGGTACAACTCCAGATAGAAGACGCGCGCAGGGTCGGGGCCGACTGGCGGTTTACCGTCAGGGTTCAATCGGGCACGCGCGAGTAGGCGGCCCAGGGTTGCACGCTGCGTGCGGGCCCCACTCGGCTCAGCCAGACACCACAGGGAGACCCCATAACAGCATGTTTACAGGCATTATCCAGTCGGTGGGTGAAATCGCCGAGCTACAACCACGGGGCGGCGACGTGCGCCTGCGCGTGCGCACGGGCAAGCTTCCGCTGCACGACGTGGCGCTGGGCGACAGCATCTGCACCAACGGCGCCTGCCTCACGGTGGTGGAGCTGCCGGGCGACGGCTACTGGGCGGACGTTTCGGTGGAAACCCTGAATTTCACGACTCTGGGCGATCTCAAGCCGGGCGCCAGGGTGAACCTTGAAAAAGCCCTCACGCCCTCGAGTCGCCTGGGCGGTCACATCGTGAGCGGCCATGTGGATGGCGTGGGCGAAGTGGTGAGCCTGCGCGAGGACGCGCGTTCGGTGCGGGTCGTGTTGCGCGCGCCGCCGGAGTTGGCGCGTTACATCGCCCACAAGGGCAGCATTTGCGTGGATGGCACCAGCCTCACCGTGAACAGCGTCAACGGCGCCGAGTTCGATCTGAACATTATTCCGCAGACCATGGCCGAGACGGTATTCGGAAGCTATCGTGCAGGCACGCGCGTGAACCTGGAGGTGGACGTGATCGCGCGCTATCTGGAGCGCCTGCTGCAGGGCGATGCGGCCGCCGCGCCCGGCGCCGGCGGGTTGACGCTGGGCACGCTTGCCGAAAACGGCTACGTCTGATGCGGGCGGGCCAACGGGACAACAGCTTATGCAGGTAAATACGGTAGACGAACTGATCAGCGACATTCGCCAGGGCCGTATGGTGGTTCTGCTCGATGACGATGCCGATCGGCACAACGAGGGCGTGGTGATGGTGGCGGCCGAGCATTGCGAGGCGAGTCACGTGAATTTCATGGCTCGCCAGGCGCGCGGGCTGATTTGCCTGACGCTCACCCAGGAACGCTGCCAGCAATTGGACCTGCCGCCGATGGTGGAGCATGCGCGCGGGGAAAAATCCAATTTCACCCTGTCGATCGAGGCGGCCAGCGGCATTGATACCGGCATCTCGGCGGCCGACCGAGCGCGCACGGTGCAGGCTGCGGTAGCGCCGCATGCCGTGCCCGCCGACATCGTGCAGCCAGGACACATTTTTCCGCTCACGGTGCTGCCGGGCGGGGTGCTGACCCGTGCCGGCCACACCGAGGCGGCCTCCGACTACGCGCGCCTCGCGGGGCTGAGGCCCGCGGCGGTGATTGCCGATATCCTCACGCCCGAAGGCACGGTGGCCGACGGCCCCGCGCTGCGCGAATTCGCCGCTCGCCATGCGCTGAAGATCGGCACGATAGCCGATCTGATCCACTTTCGCATGGTGAACGAGCGCACGATCAGACGCGTACGCGAAGGCGAGATCGATACCGAGTACGGCCCTTTCACGCTCACGGTGTACCGCGACCAGACCGCCGGCGATGTGCACATCGCCCTGTCACGCGGCGCGATCTCCCCGCAGGAGCCCACCCTCGTGCGCGTGCACGTGCAATCACTGATGCGCGATCTCGTGACCAGTCGCGTTGCGGGCCGCCCAGCCTGGAATATGGCGAAATGCCTGAAAACCGTGGCCGCAGCGGAGCGCGGGGTGATCGTGGTGCTGGCGCGCCCGGAGGGTCCGGAACAACTGTTGGAAAGCATCGGCATGGCACTGGGCGACACCGCCGGCGCACCGCAGGATGCGCCGGACATTTACACCACCGTCGGCATCGGATCGCAAATTCTCAAGGACCTCGGCGTGGGAAAAATTCACCTGATGGGAGCACCGATAAAGTACAATGCTATTTCGGGATTCGACCTGCAGGTGCTGGATTTTGTGGACCCGGGCGACTCGGGAAATTAGTCAGGCCAGAGGGGCAATAGCATGAGCAATATTCAAACCATTGAAGGCGACTTCTCTTCCGGCAAGGGCGAGTACTGTCTGGTAGTGGGGCGCTGGAACAGTTTCGTGGTCGAGCACCTGTTGGCGGGTGCGCTGGACACCCTGCGCCGGCATGGCGTGAGCGACAAGCAGATACGTATCGTGCGCGCCCCGGGCGCCTTTGAAATTCCGCTGGTCTGCAAAAAAGTGGCCGCCGCTGGCGGCGTAGACGCCATCATCGCGCTCGGCGCTGTCATCCGCGGCGGCACGCCGCATTTCGAGTATGTTGCGGGCGAATGTACCAAAGGCCTGGCGATGGTGAGCATGGAATACGGCGTGCCGGTGGCGTTTGGTGTGCTGACCGTAGACACTATCGAGCAGGCGGTGGAGCGCGCCGGCACCAAAGCCGGCAACAAGGGTGAGGAAGCGGCGCTGTCGGCGCTGGAGATGGTCAGTTTGATGGCGAAGCTCGACTGAATGGCACAGGTGGCTCCCAATCGGCTGGGTGCCGAACGCCGCAAGGCGCGTCATTACGCCATGCAGGCCCTGTACCAGTGGTACATGGCGCAGGCTGCGCTTGGCGATATCGAAGCCGAGTTTTTTGCCGATTACGATTTTACGCACGTCGATACGGCCTACTTCCAGGCCCTGCTGCATGGGGTGCCGGCGCATCTGGACGAGCTCGATGCGTCTCTGGTGCCGCTGCTCGACCGGGCGTTGAAAGATCTCGATCCCATTGAGCACACGCTACTGCGCATGGGCCAGTTTGAACTGAAGCACCGGGTGGATGTGCCTTTCAAGGTGGTTATCAACGAGGCGGTGGCGCTGGCGAAGAAGTTCGGCGCAACCGACAGTCACAAGTACATCAACGGTGTGCTCGACAAATCTGCCCGGCAGCTGCGCAAGCCCGAGGTGGAAGCGGCATCCTGATGCCACCCCTGTCCGAGTTTGAGCTGATCTATCGCTATTTTTCCTCGCTGGGCCGTGGAGACGGTGTGGAACTCTCTGTGGGCGATGACTGCGCAATTCTCAGCCTGCAAGCGGGCGAGCGTCTGGCGACTTCCGTGGATACGCTGGTAGAGGGCGTGCACTTCCCCGTCGATACCTTTCCCGAGGATATCGGGTTCCGCTGCGTGTCGGTGGCCGCCAGCGATCTCGCGGCGATGGGTGCGCGCCCGCTCGGCATGACCGTCGCCCTGACGCTCCTCGACGCGGATGAACTCTGGTTGCATGCCTTCAGCCAGGGCCTTGGCGCGGCAGTAGCGCACTACGGCCTGCCCCTGGTCGGTGGCGACACCACGCGCGGCCCGCTTACGATCACCGTACAGGTACTGGGCGGCCTGCCCAGGGATGCAGCGTTGTTGCGCAGCGGCGCGTGCCTCGGCGATGCGGTGTACGTTTCCGGTACGCTGGGCGATGCGGCCGGAGCGCTGGCGTTTCTGCGCGGCGAGTGGCAGCCCGAGGCACAGCATGCGGAATATCTGCTGCAGCGGTTTCATCGTCCGCAAGCCCGGCTCGCGCTTGGCCGGAGCCTGCTGGCGCGTGCCAGCGCCGCGATAGATGTCTCGGACGGGTTACTCGCAGACGCCGGGCACATCGCGGCGGCCAGCGGCGTGCGGTTAGAGATCGATGCCGAGACCCTGCCGTTGTCCGCGGCGCTGCGCTCTCACTCCAGTCGGGAACAGGCGCTGGCGTGGGCGCTCACCGGCGGCGATGATTACGAATTGTGCTTCTGCATGCCGCCGGGGGAGCCGCTGGCAGGGGTCAGTTGCATCGGGCGCGTGGTGGAAGGCGAGGGAATCGGCTGTACTCTGGCGGTTGACGGGGCGCAGGGATACCGGCATTTTGGAGAGTCCGCGTAGCGGAGCCTCCACGGACATGGGCGATCAACCATGAGTGAATCAAGCGCGGTACCGGTCAAACCAGCGCTGCTGCGCAGCCCCGCGCAGTGCATAGCGTTCGGCTTCGGCAGCGGTCTGTCACCGCTCGCGCCCGGCACCGTGGGCACTATTGCGGCTATTCCCCTGTATTTTTTGATCGCAGACTGGTCCCTCCTGGCGTACAGCGCCCTTGTGGCGCTGGCGGCGCTGTTTGGCATCTGGGTGTGCGGGGTCGCCAGCCGCCAGCTCGGGGTGCACGATCATCCCGGTATCGTCTGGGACGAGTTTGTCGGGCTCTGGATCGCGCTGTGGGCGGTGCCCGCCCAGTGGGTATGGGTCGTGTCCGGGTTCATTGTGTTTCGGGTGTTTGATATCGTGAAGCCCTGGCCGATAAGCGCGATAGATCGTCGGATTGGTGGTGGCCTCGGAATCATGCTGGACGACATTGTCGCCGGACTCATGGCCTGTCTGACCCTGCACATTGCACTCTGGCTGCTATGAACCCATCTCAGGAGTCCCGTGCTATGCCCGTGATGCGCTGGTTGAGCGTTCCGCTGCTGTACTTGCTCGCGGCTGTAACGCTGCGTGCCGAGCCCGCCGTCACCGTGGAGGGCCTGCTGCCGAATGCTGCGATACTGAAAGTGGACGGCCAGCGCAAACTGCTGCGGGTAGGGCAGTCGTTTGGCGGTGTAAGCGTGACCGCCGCCTCACGGGACAACGTGACGATAGAGGTTGACGGGAAGCGGCAGGTGCTCGGGCTCTCGCAGCGCATCGACGGAAATTATGCGGCGCCTGACACGGAGGCAGTATCCATCGTGCGGGACGGCGCCCTCCAGTATCGCACGGCCGCCCTGATCAACGGACGCAGCGCGCCGGTGCTGGTGGATACGGGCGCCAACACCATGGCCCTGAGTACCGAACACGCAGGCGCGCTGGGTATCGACTACCGAAGCGGCGAGGCATCCACGGTGCAAACCGCCAGTGGCCTTGCCAGTGCCTACATGGTCACCCTGCGTTCAGTGAGCGTGGGGAATATTCGTGTGGACAACGTGGAGGCGGCGGTAATTGAAGGGAATTATCCGGCCACGGTTCTGCTCGGTATGAGCTATCTGCGCCATGTTACGCTGGAAGAGAACAACGGGATTCTCTCGCTTTCCCGGCTGCGTTAGGCATGCTCGCCCAGCGCGCGTCAAAACTGCTAGAATGGCCCCCTTTTTTCTGACGGATAACCCGCGTGTCTGTACGCTACGTTGAATCCTCCCGCCTGCCCACAAGTTGGGGTGATTTCGAAATGCACGGTTTCGAAGACACAGACGGCAACAAGGAACACCTGATCCTGACGATGGGGGACGTGGCGGACGGGGAGCCTGTGCTGGCCCGGGTGCACTCCGAGTGCCTTACCGGCGATGCCCTGTTCAGCCTGCGTTGCGACTGCGGCAACCAGCTCCAGGCTGCGCTGCAGGCGATTGCCCGCGAGGGGCGCGGGGCGCTCTTTTACCTGCGGCAGGAAGGCCGGGGTATCGGCCTGCTGAACAAGATTCGCGCCTACAAGCTGCAGGATGAAGGCGCGGATACGGTGGAGGCGAACGAGCAGCTCGGGTTTGGCGCCGATATGCGCGATTACAGCATGCTGCAGCCTATGGTGGCGCACCTGGGTGTAAAGACGGTTCGACTCATGACCAACAATCCGCGCAAGGTGGCCGCGCTCGAAGAGCAGGGCGTGAGCGTCGTTGAACGCATAGCCCTGCATACCGATAGCAACCCCCATAACGAGAAGTACCTGCGCACCAAGGCCGGCAAGCTGGGACACATGATCGGTGGTGACACGGATTAACGGTCACGTTCGACGATGTAACGCGCAAGGTCTCTCAACAGGTCCGCCGAATCCCCGAAGGACTCGATTTCCGCGAGCGCCGCGGCCAGTGATCGCTGCGCCTGCGCCTTTGCCCCTTCGAGCCCCAACAGCTTGATATAGGTGGCTTTGTTGGCCGCGATGTCCTTGCCGCTGGTTTTCCCCAGCGTTGCGGTGTCACCCTCCACATCCAGAACATCATCCACCACCTGAAACGCGAGGCCAATATGACTGGCGTAAGCTTCCAGAGCGGCAAGCTGGGTCGCGCTTGCGCCGGCGGCTATGCCGCCCAGCGCCACAGAGGCACAAATGAGCGCCCCGGTTTTCAGCTCGTGCATTTGCTGCAATGCGGGCAGATCCATCGGTGAATTGGCGGCGTGTACATCGATGAACTGCCCACCGACCATGCCGGCGGGTCCCGCGGCCTTCGCCAGCGTCGCAAGCATGGCCACCTTTTGGCCGGCCTCCAGGGACGGCGCCTCGGCGATCAGTTGGAAGGCGCGCGCCTGCAGGCCGTCACCCACGAGAATGGCGCTGGCTTCGTCGAACGCGCGGTGCAGGCTGGGCTTGCCGCGGCGCAGATCATCGTCGTCCATGGCGGGCAGGTCGTCGTGCGCCAGCGAATAGCAGTGCATGAGTTCCACCGCCAGCGCCAGAGCATCCAGAGCGGATTCGGGGGTATCCGTATTCACGGCAGCCGCCGCTGCATACACCAGCACCGGACGGATGCGTTTGCCGCCCGAGCCCACGGCGTAATGGCTGGCCCGCTCGAGATCCCGTAGTGCATGCAGTACCTGGTCGCTGCCCGTACCCGGTGCGTCCACGATGGAAAGCTGTGGCAGAAGGTCTTGCAGGCGGGACTGGCAGTGCTGGATGAAGCCGGCTACGCGGCCACTCACTGCCCGTCTCCGGGTTCGAATTCCTCCTCCACCGGACCATCGCCGGATTCCGTCAGCAGCAGCACTTTTTGCTCAGCCTCCGCGAGCAGCTTCTGGGCGCTGCGGGTGAGGGCGATGCCCTTCTCAAAGGCTTTCAGCGCGTCTTCCAGGGGTACCTCGTTGTTCTCAAGTTGCTCGACAATGGCTTGCAACTCGGCCAAAACAGTGTTGAAACTACTCGTCTTCTGGCGTTTAGTCATGTGCTCCTGCTTTCAGGGATGCCACCGCTATGGCTGGTGAGGGAAAAGTATACGCATCGGTGTTTCTTTTCAAGAATAGGACTCAGCTACTGGATGGTGCAGCGGACCAGGGGGATAATGTTGGCATAACCTACGGGTAATAATCCGTAATTCGGGGGTGCGACCGCCGAACAGACGACATTGCGCGATATAGTAACCTGCGTCGCGAGCTAAGTGAAAAAGAATATAGTCAGACAGTACTCTACTCGTATAGCTTCTCCAGGATTATTTGGTCGATATAGGCAAGCGGGGAAAATGCCGTCGGATACCCGTTGATAATGTGCACAAAGCAAGGCCAGGGTTGCATCGAACTTTGAATAAGACACAAGAAGAGAGCAAACAGCAGATCAAGCTGGGGCTGTCCTGGAATGTAATTGGTCTGTTCGTGAATAAGGGAGCATCGATTATTGTTCGATTGGTGCTCGCGCGCCTGCTGGTTCCCGAGGATTTTGGCGTAATCGCCATGATTACCGTCGTACTCGGCTTAATCGGGATACTTTGTGACTTCGGACTTAAGAACGCATTGATTCAGCGCTCTGATGAAAGAGCTGCAGGCAGTACCTACGACAGTGTTTTTTGGCTTTTGCTGTGTGGAGGCTTTTTCTGGACTGCACTGTTCATGATCGCGGGCATTCCATTGATGCTTATGGTGTTCGATGAATCGGGCCTTGTTGATCTTGCACTGATAATGGGGCTCGTTATACCACTCCAGAGCAGCGTAGTCGTACCTGAAGCTCGTCTAATCCGGGATATGCATTTTAAGAGTCTGGTCACCGCGGAAATGGCCTCTACTCTTTCTGCATCGATACTGGCGATTTCTATGGCGTTCGCTGGCTTCGGTGTGTGGTCCCTTGTTGTACATGAACTCAGCGCTAACCTTCTGCGCACTGGGCTCATCTGGCGATTTGCTCGGTGGCGTCCAACAATGCGCTTTTCTTGGGAACCCTTGCGAGAGTTAGCCGGGTTCAGTCGCTATATGCTCGGTAACCAGCTAATTCACTATGCACGAACGAACATGGACAGGGCTCTCATCGGCGCAATACTGGGTACGGCATCGTTAGGGGTCTACACTTTGGCGTTTATGCTGACTGAGACCATACGCAGCAGAATCACAGGCATGGTCAGCCGCGTTATGTTTCCTGTTTACAGCCGGCTTCAGCATGATAAGGGTGAAGTCGCCCGCCTTATCTTCAGGTTATCCGGTACACAACGCTGATAACCTCTGTGGCGATCTTACTGATTCTATACGCCGACTACCTTGTGCCAATGTTGCTCGGTGAAGTCTGGCGAGATGCGGTTTTACCTGTCCAGATACTTTCGGTCGCAAGCATGTTGTTTGCGCTATCGGGCGATCCTTCTGTGGTTCTACGCAGCATTGGGAAGCCTGACATTGCTTTCAATATTTCTTTGTGGAACACGATTCTTGTCGGAATTCCAGCTTTGCTTATTGGGACTAAGAGCTTCGGAACTGCCGGCGCGGCTTGGGCCACTGTTATCCATTACGCTACCAGTCGGATTATCTGTCAGTATTACATGCGAAGAGAGATACATGTCAGCGAAATGTCGGTATTGAGAGCATCGTTGCCTGCTTTCATCATCGCGGTAACGATGATTATCCTCGGGGCAGGCTTGGAGAACGATGAGTTGTTCTCTAATGCAGGGAAGTGAGAGTGCTAATCTAGATGAAGCTTTATGATCGAATTCAAAACGGTACACATCTTCTGATTGTATGGGAGTCCGCGCGTCATCGACTTCCGGATATTGAATTGGACCTGAAGAGAAGGTTTGAGCTGCTGCACACGGTGAGAGTTCGATGGTCTGAAGATCGCGCGCATGAAAACATGGGTAGGTTCTATGGCAAGAAACTACCTGACATTGCTCATAAAGTTTCCCATTGTGGCGCAGGTGATTTTGTCGTTTACCTTATCAATGATAGTGCGCCGATTGGCAGGTACAGGAAACGTCTTCAGGGCTTCAGGTAGTTAATAAACACGTGTTTGAGGCAAAAGATCTTTATAGAGAAATGACGGGCGGAGGGCACAGAATACATGCCTCAAACAATCACTCTGAGACTCTGCGGGACGCAGTGCTGATTTTTGGCGACGAACTTCCAGAGGCGAAAGAGCCGGACCATGTGCTCTGCAGAGACCTCACGGGCGCCAATTCTTGGGCTTCACTCAAAGAAATGTTCTCAGTAATGAACGTTTGTGCAAAGTATGTGGTGCTGAGGAACTTTGACACGTTGCCCGATAAGCATGATACCAAGCTACACGGTGACATCGATATACTATGCACCGACCACCGTGAGTTTGCCTTGCTCGCAAATGCACAGAAAGTATTTCCACAAGCTTACCGACGCTTGTATACCGTCAAGGTTCAAGGTGTTGATGTTGCGCTGGATATTCGCGATGACAAAGAGCAGTACTACTGCTCTCGGTGGTCGCTCAACATCATTCGTCATCGGGTTTTGGTTCGTGGTTTATATACTCCGAGTGAAGAGGATTACCTGCATTCGCTCGCGTACCATGTGCTGATGCACAAGCGCACGATGGCCTCTGATTACGGAGGAAAGCTGGTGCCGATGTTATCTGGCTCTGATGGCTCCGATCCAGCTTGTTCCCACCTGGGCTATGTGGCCGAAAAGCTTGAGTTTTTCATGTCGGAGAATGGTTACCGTTTCGTAAGACCCGTTGATTGGTCTGTGTACTTCAATCACGAAAAATCTTTAGAGCTTGGCTCATCGCTTTGGAGGCTGGTATCTGCACCGCCCACAACACTGAAGCACTTCTTTAGAGAGGTTAGAGCTATTTTCTCGGCATTATATCGCCATCGTATTAAATCGGCTGCGGGCGGTAAAAGAGACGCTAAGTTCAAGCGATCATACGTAATGGGAGAATCGCGAGCTAGTCGATCGTTTTCTGCAATGCGATTTGCCGCTTTGGTGGCGCTCAACGACTTGCAAGCGATTTCTGCAGGAGTCTGGCCTCGCGCAAAATTTCTTGGTCTTGCTTGGTGTGACCCATCTGATATCGGCCTCAGTACCCGATACTTCATATCCAAAAAGGGTGGGTACCTGCATAGTAATAGCGAATTATCCGCTGAATCACTTGGAAAGCATCGCAATCGTTTTATCGTCTCAGGAGACTGGGATAAGCACACTTCCCCGATAGAGGATGTGAAGCACATCTTGAGAACACTCGAACGATTTAAATACCAGAGAGACTGGGCTTCGGTAGGGAGGTGTCATGGATGATGGATAATATCGACGAGCTTGGTGTTCAGGACGGATGTCGAAATCTGGAGGATGTATTGGCGCGCTGTTCGGCGTTTGATGCCTTGAAGGCTAGCCTTGAGCAGGGCGGTCGGCTATACAGTCGCAAAGAACTTTCCCATGAAAATTTCCGAGAGAGAGGTGGTATAGGTGTCAGTATTTCTCAATGGCGAGATAATCTGGCAGACAGGAGAACATAGACTCGCCTTGGCTCGGTTGCTTAAGCTCAAGGAGATTCCTGTGTGTCTTTACAGAATTCATTCCGAGGCCTGCTCTAATGATGCCTGGAGAAAGAACATCTACTTCGAATGTGGTCATAAATGAGAAAGCATGACCTTCGACTATGCCGGTTTTCATATGCTCGAAGCGAGCTGGTGTTTGCAGTGCGCGGGTCTCGTTCAAGCGCGATGGCGTTATCTGGAAGTCGAGCGTGAAGATCTCGATTGCAATGGCGACATTTAATGGCGAGAAGTACTTGCAAGACCAACTCAGCAGTTTTCTTGCGCAAGACTGCCTTCCGGATGAATTGGTTGTATGTGACGATAGCTCTGACGGACGGCAGCGTTAGGATTCTTCAGTCCTTTGCGGTGGAAGCACCATTCAGTGTTGTTCTCCTGCAAAACGAATCTCGTCAGGGGTCGGTCGCCAGTTTTAGCAGGGCTTTGTCCGGAACCACCGGCGATATGGTGTTTCTCAGTGATCAGGATGACGTATGGCTTCCCGGTAAGATCGCTGCCGTTCAGCATATGCAGGGTCGGTATCCCCGGAAGTTGCTTTTTCTAAACGATGCGGCGTTGTGCAACTCAAATCTTAATCCAACGGGATTGACCAAACTCGGGCAGATGAATTCTGCGGGGTATTCTCCGGAGGCATACGTAATGGGTTGCTGCGCCGCCGCTAGAAAGGAACTATTGCAGTTGTGTCTTCCCATCCCGACTGAAGTAAGAGGTCACGACAACTGGTTGGTGGCTTCGCCGGCAGCCTGGACGCTAAGCACGTATCGGATGAGGTACTGCAGCTGTACCGCAGGCATGGTGACAACCAATCCCATGTATTGCCTAATCGACTGACTCCAGTTGGACGCTGGCAGCGAGCATGGATGCAGCTCGGTAGAGCGATTTCTTCAAAGGGATCGCTGCACGCTGCCGAAGAGATCGCTTTTTGTACCCAACTGCTGGAAGGTTTCAAGCGAGCTGCGGGTCGTTGCGGAGGCTCTTATGATGAACGGCTGGCTGAGGCGATCTTGCAGCAACGACTGAAGCTGAAGGAGCTTTCTTACCGGAGCGAGCTAAGAAGCCGATCCTTGATTCTGCGAATGCCCGGCGTACTGCGGTACTGGTTTTCGGGGGGCTACACGCGTTTCGATGGCTTACGCAGCGCTATCAGGGATATCATCGGATGAAAATGCTATGCGCAGCTTCTTTCCTGGGACTACGATTAGTAATCAAGCAGGTACATGATTGAGGGAGTTGATTAGTGAGCTCCGGGGTTGACGCGGTTTACACTTGGGTCAATAGCGATGATCCCAATTGGCAGAAGCTCTATGCCAACGAGAAAGACAGGCTCTCAATTCAGCATGCCCACGAGAGCGTGGATAATCCCGCAAGGTTCAAGAGTCGCAACGAAATTGTTTATTCCGTCAGATCCATCAGGCGTTACGCATCGTGGATAGATAGAATCTTTATCGTATCCAACTGTGCTCTTCCACCTGAACTGCGTGGATTGGATGAGGTGATAGCGGTGAGTCATGAGGCATTGTTTCCCGACGCTTCAGTATTGCCAACTTTCAATTCAAGAGCCATTGAGTGCAATCTGCACCGTATCGAAGGCGTGGCTGAAAGAATTCTTTACTTTAATGACGACGTATTTCTCTGTCAGCCCTTGCCCAAGGAGTTCTTTTTTCCGGGTGATCACGCTGTGTCGGTGTTTCCCTCCAAGCACCCTATACCCTATGGCAGGACGCAGGGTTTGCGGCCTGTCGATTATGGCGCATTGAATGCTTGCGCGTTACTTGCAAGAGACTTCGATTACAAGCCGGAGAGAAAGCTTCACCACGCTCCCTTTCCCCTGTTAAAGAAAAATCTCATTGAACTGGAGCTTAAGTACTCTGACTTGTTCTCATCCACACGCGCTCACAAGTTTCGAGATAATAGCGACATACCGCCCGCTACGACGCTGCAGGCGTATTATGCCGTGGCGACCGGCTGCGGTGAGTTGCGTGATATCGCCGCGCGTTATGTGGATATCGGCGACCCTCTGTTTCCATTGCTGATACACCGTTTTTCGCCGTTGCGCAGAGGCAAGTATAAGACCCTCTGCCTCAACGAGGTGACGCAGCCACGCTACTTTGCGCGCGCTCGAGATAGGCTCGTGCGGCGGTTTCTAGAGTCTATGTTCCATGAGTAAGACGGTCATCACTTTCGGTACTTTCGATGTCTTCCACGTGGGGCATCTCCGTATTCTGGAGCGCGCCAGGGCTTTTGGCGATCGGCTTGTGGTGGGCGTCTCCACCGACGCATTGAATGTCGCCAAAAAGGGCCGGCCTCCTGTGTACGACCAGCAGGAGCGGCAGGAAATCGTGGCGGCACTGAAGTGCGTTGACGCCACCTTTTTTGAGGAATCCCTGGAGCTCAAAGGTCAATACATCGCGCAGCACCAGGCTGCTGTGCTGGTTATGGGGGACGACTGGGCGGGCAAGTTCGATCAGTTTGGCGCAAGCTGCGAGGTAGTCTACCTGCCTCGGACGCCAGCGATTTCAACCACCGAGGTGATCGAGAAAATTCGCCATTAACGTTATGCTGACCCCTCGCGCAGCATCGCCTGCAGCCGCTCAATTTGTTTTTGTGCCGCATCTCCCGCAGTGGAGTCTGCATAGAGTTCTTCGGTGATGGCCCTGCACTGTTCTGCGTAACGCTGATGATAACGCTCCGGAGTCTGCAGGAATTCGCTTACCGCCGCACAAAGGTCAGCGGTATTGTCTACCACGCAACCAAAGCGATACTCGGGTCCCAGCGAGAAACCATGGCGAAATGGCGGCGGTACGTCCAAAAATACGGTAGGCCGCGCCAGTGCCAGGTAGTCGAAAGCTATGGACGACCAGTCACACACCAGAAGATCGGCTGCCAGCAGCATGTCCTCCGTGTCGGCGTAGTCGCGCTGGGAACAATAGATTACACGGTCGTCCTGTGCGCCGATATCCGAATTGAGGTGCGAGCGCACCACCAGTCGGGCACCGGACGCCGCGCAGGCGTCGGACAGGGCGGCGGTAAATGACGCCTGGGTTTCGCCAAAGGGGAACTGTTCGCGGCCGGCGTCGTCCTGCTGCCAGGTGGGCGCATACAGCACCAGCGGTGTAGCTGCTGATAACGCCCGTTGGCTGCGAAACACAGACGCAGGTGGTGGCCGGCGGAACAGCCTGTCAGCGCGGGCGTATCCCAGTGCGCGCACCTGTTCTGCGCGGAAGCCGAAGCGTTCCTCGTAGAGCGCTTTCAGGCGTGGCGAACTTACCCAGACCTCGTCATAGCGATGCTGTAGCGTAAAATCTTCCGGGACAAAGCCTTTGAACGGTATGCCGTGCCACACGTCAATAAAACGCAGGTTTGTGAGGCGGGTCAAAGGCGACATGGCGTGCAATCCGTGGTCGCTAACGATAACCCGTGCGCTGGCCAATCTGGGCAGATCAGCGAGCCGGCCAAAACTGAGGGTCGCGATGCCGTCACGCTCCAGAGCCTGGGCCAACGTTGGGTCCAGCGCCAGGAAATACATTGAGAAGGCATCGCAGTTGCCCGCCCACCACTGTTGGTAGAGCGCCCGTAGATTGCCAGAAAACTGATGGCCGTAAAGGATGACGACAGGCTTTGACGGTGCCCGTAGCCACGGTCGCAAGCCAATGGCCAGGGCCGTAAACAGCGCCTGGCGCGCCAGGAGCATCCAGTGAAGGGGGCGCCCTTTATCTATCTTCAAGATACGTGTCCATCACGTCGGGCGGTTCAGCAAAGGGGAAATGGCCTCGCGTACCTGCGCGTGATATCGGTCCCAGGAAAAGCCCTGGGCGAAGGCCATACAGCTGGCCTCGCCGGGGAGTCCGCTGTCAATCGTTTGCACTACTGCCCGAGTAAACTCCGCATAGTTGCCGGGTGCCACCAGGCGGCCGTTTTGCTCTGATACCGCATCCTCGACGCCGCCGAGACGAAATGCCACAGTCGGCGTGCCGCAGGCTGCGGCTTCCACGGCCACCATACCGAAGCCCTCTACGTCACCGGGCACATCCACCAGCGGGAATATCAGCGCCTCAGCGTCACTGTAGGCCGCACGCAAATCTGCATCACTCACCTCGCCGAGGAACCGCACCTTATGCCGCAGTCCGGTGTCCTTGAGCGCCTGGAAAACCTCCGCCTGTTCGCCCAGCCTGTTGAGGCTGTTGGCAGGGTTCTCACCCACAACGACGAGCCCCAGTTCCGGCTGGCTCTTTAGAATGTGAGGAAAGCTGTCCCTGAGAAAACGCGAGAGCCCCTTCCGTTTGGTCAGCCTGCCGACAAAAATGATATAGTGATCGAACGCGATACCGCTTTCCGCCAGGAATCCCGAGCGTTTCTGCAGATCTGGCGGTTGTAGTATGCCCACGCCCGGATTAATGACGCATACGCGGCTAGCATCAACGCCGGCTTCAACGGCCAGGCGCCGGGTGTTACTGCTGTTTGCGACGATCCTGTCCATTTTTCGGATGGCACGCAGGAACACACGCCGGTATATGCGATTGTCTATGACGATATCCAGCCCATGGATCAGCAGTACCGTTTTGCATTGGCGAAGCAGGGATAGCAATCTGAGCGTGGGCGCTACCAGCCCACTGCCGCCCACAATCAGGTCGAAGCGCTGGCGCGCGCAGAGTACAAGCGCCATCCGGGTAGACTGCAAGAGGAAAGGCACCAGTGCCGCGGGCGCTTCCAGCACCGCGATCCCGGCTGGCAAATGTGCTTTACAGCCCTTCGGACCGATAACCGTGAGCTCGACGAATTCGTCCAGGCCGTGGGCGAGATTCTGTATCAAGCGCTCCATTCCGCCTACCAGAGGAGGCAGATTGCGTGTGATTAGCAGGCACTTCGCGGTTCGTTGGCTAGTCGCCGCCATGGCTCTGAATGCTGCAGCGGTGATAGACCTGATATTGCCACTTGAGTGGCCAGAAAGGCAGTGCCGCCGCCTGGGCGAAGCGCAATGGCCAGGACGCCTTGCTGCCGCGCATGATCCAGTGTCGGTTGAGAACATGCAGGTCTCTCCAACGCTCCTGAACGTTCAACCCTGCGGCATGAAATAGCGCCTGCCATTCCGGTAGTGTTCGCACAACTTCTTTGGCGTCTACCTGATAGGTTCCTCCAAAAAGGCCGAGTTTTCGGGTTAGGAAGTCCTTGTTGGGAACGAGGATTACCAGCAGGGCGTCAGGTTTGGCGACACGCCGCATTTCCATCAAACACGCCAGTGGGTCTATAAAGTGTTCCAGGGAGCCGAGGCAACTCACCAGGTTAAAGCTGTTTTCCTCAAACGGTAGTGTTTCGGCGGGTTGGGCATGGAACGCACCACTGGGCAGTCGTTCCCTGCAAAGGTCGATCGCCCGGTCTGAAATGTCCACGCCGCTGACCTCGCAGCCACTGTCATGGCAAATCTGAAGCCAGCCACCGGTGCCACATGCCACATCCAACACCCGACTTCCCTGCTGGATGCCAAGCCGCCGATACAGAGCCGAATAGTGCGAGCTGAAATCCGCGTGCTCACCTTCTGCATTAGCGTGATAGACGTTGTCATAAAAATGCTTGATCTCTTTGACATCGTCATTCGTGATCACATCAGGCACTGCTTGCTTGCTCATCTTCTATTGATTCACCGCGTGGCGTGAGGTTAGGGTGCCTGAAGAGGTGCAAGGGCTCAATAGGTTTTCTGGGCCAGCTCTGCATTCCCGGAGGAACTGAAGTTTGCAGGCCCAGGCAAATGTAGACTGTTCATGTGCTGTTGCAGGCGCTGCTGAATGCTCTGCGCATTCAGCCCCGTCCAGGCAAGCTGGTCGGCATGGCTGCCATGCTCTATGAACAGGTCTGGAATGCCAAGGTTGAGAATGGGCATGGCGATGCCCTGTGCGGCGAGAAATTCATTTACTCCGGCACCGGCGCCGCCGGCAATTGCGTTTTCTTCCAGCGTTACCAGCAGGGCGTGGCTGCGTGCCAGCGAGAGGATCATGTCTTCGTCCAGCGGTTTCACCCACCGCATGTCCACGACCGTCGCGTTCAGCTGCCTCGCGGCATCCAGCGCCTCGCCAAGCAGCGCGCCGAAATTGAGGATCGCCACCTGTTCGCCGGCGCGCACTTTTATCGCCCGGCCAATCTGGAGTTGGGTCATGTCGCTGGCGATCTCTGCGCCTGGTCCGGTGCCCCTTGGGTAGCGCACTGCCGCGGGCCCCTCATGCAGGAAGGCGGTGTAGAGCATCTGCCGGCAGAGGTTCTCATCCGAGGGCGCGCCGATCACCATGTTCGGAACACAGCGCAGAAACGACAGGTCAAAGGCGCCGTGATGCGTCGGGCCGTCCTGACCCACCAAACCGGCCCGGTCTATGCCGAAGGTCACGTCCAGGTTCTGCAGGGCTATGTCGTGAATCAGCTGGTCGTAGCCGCGTTGCAGGAACGTGGAATAGATAGCCACAACCGGCTTCAGGCCTTCGCAGGCCATGCCTGCGGCAAGTGTGAGCGCGTGCTGCTCGGCGATGGCCACATCGTAGTAGCGGTCGGCAAAACGCTTCGCAAACGCCACCATGCCCGAGCCTTCACACATCGCCGGTGTGATGCCGATGAGGCGGTTGTCCCGCTCGGCCATATCGCACAGCCAGGCGCCGAACACGTCCTGGTATTTCGGGCCGGCCGGTTTGACGGGTACGGGGGTGGCTGCAGGCGGTTTGGGTTTGGCGTCAATCTTGTTGATCGCATGGTAGCCCACGGGATCCTGCTCTGCCGGGAGGAAGCCCTTGCCCTTCATGGTGCGGATATGCAGGAACTGCGGGCCTTCCAGGTCCTTCATGTTTTCCAGGGTATGGATGAGGCCTGGCAGGTCGTGACCGTCCAGTGGGCCGATGTAATGAAAACCCAGCTCTTCAAACATGGTGCCGGGCGCCACCATGCCCTTCATGTGTTCTTCCGTGCGCTTGGCCAGTTCCCAGGCCGGGCGAATCTTTTCCAGTATTCGCTTGGAGCCCTTGCGCATGGCGATGTAGGTTTTACTTGCCCATATTTTGGCGAAGTAAGTGGCCAGACCGCCCTTGTTGTGGCCGATGGACATCTGGTTGTCGTTGAGTATCACCAGCATGTCGGGCCGCGTGTGGCCGGCGTGTGCCAGCGCTTCGAACGCCATACCGCCGGTAATCGCCCCGTCGCCGATAACCGCCACCACCTTGCGTGCCAGCTCCTGCCTGCGGGTGGCCAGCGCCATCCCCACTGCGGCGGAGATGCTGGTGGAGGAGTGCCCGACACCGAAGGTGTCGTACTCGCTCTCGGCGCGTTTCGGGAAGCCGGCAAGGCCGCCCGCCTGGCGCATGCTGTGCATCTGGCGCATACGCCCCGTGAGTATTTTATGCGGGTAAGACTGGTGCCCGACATCCCAGACAATGCGATCATGCGGCGTGTTGTACACATGGTGCAGCGCCAGGGTGAGCTCAACCACGCCCAGCCCGGCGCCGAAGTGTCCGCCGGTCTGGCCAACGCTGTATAGCAGGTAGGCGCGCAGCTCTTCGGCGAGGGCAACCAGCTCCTGCGTGTCCAGCTCGCGCAGCGGGCAGCCGGCATCGACCCGGTCCAGCAGGGGAGTGGTGGGCGGAGCCGTGGGAATTTCGCTGAGCATTGGCGGATTCTACCCCATAACGCGCCAAATGCGAGTTTTCAGCGCTGCGCGGTCAGGCTCTTTCCGGGGGCAGTATGCCCCTGCAAGTGGTGCCTGAGCTGCAGCGTGAGGCGCAGGTAACCGCGTTCGTTCAGGTGAATTCCGTCACCACGGAACAGGCCCGGGTCGGGTTCGCCATCGCTTCCCGCCAGCAGCGCGTTGGCGTCCAGCAGGGTTACGCGCGCTTCCCGGCTGGCGATGTGCTCAAGCAAGGGCATGGCTTCGTCGATGGTGGCATTGTGCGCGCCCGGGCCGGGCGTCTTCAGTGGCGACACAATCACAAAACGCTGGTTGAAGCCTTGCGCCGCGTCTATCCGCAGCAGGGCCGAGAGGGCGTCGGCCAGATCAGTCGCCGATTTGTTATCCCGGATGAGGAACTCGCTGTTTCCGGGCAACAGCACCACTGAGGACGGTCTATAAAAGGCCACCAGGCGCGGGTAGTAGTGGCTGAGATCCTCGATAATCGCGTCACCCAGGCCACGCATGAGTACCGGTGTCGGGGCCAACGCCTGCTCGAGGCCCTTCCACAGGGTCACGCGCAGCCCGCCAATCACCACCACCGGGTGTTCCGGCAGCTGGGCGCTCGCGTCTTGAGCAATGTAGGTGTCCAGCTCGGCTTGCCAGGCTTGCGGTGACGGTTCAGGAGCGCCAGGGTGTCGCGCGACATCAGATAGGCCACGTGAATCAGCGGCAGCAATAGCAGCACGATGCAAACGGCGCGTGTGGTCCTCCATGAGTGCATGCGTGGCTCTGCCAAAGGGGTGGCAGCAAAGTGTTGAACACTTCGCCGGTAGAGACAACTCTGCGACCGGCACAGCTGTGACGCGGTTCTCAGCTTGGTCGCGGTTTTGCCGCCGGTAGCGGCGCGCGGTGTACGATTTCAGACATGGTCTACCAGCGTCGCATGCCTCACCGTGAATTGTTCTGCGCGCAGCTTGAGCTGCTCATGCACAGCGGGCGCTCGACCATGGTCGTGACGCACATGGTGGGCGTGGCAGTTGCGGCTTTCCTGCTATGGCCGTACCTGGGATGGGGCGCCACCTTGCTGGGCGCGGCCGGCTTCCTGGCGCTGCTGCTGGTGCGTCGCCCATATGCGCAAGGCATGCTGCAGCGGCGCTTCGAAAGTGCTCCCGGCCCTCTTTTCTGGCAGCTATTGGCCGGCGCCGCACTGACCGGCGCGCTCTGGGCGGTCATTTATATCGCCGCCGCCGCTGTCGTACCCGTTGCACTTCAGCACGTGCTGTTGCTGACCATCACCAGTATCGCCGCCTTCTCAATCGGCTTTTCGGTGGTCGTTCGCGAGTACTTCCTGGCTCAGGTGTTTACTTCCCTGTGGCCCATCGCCTGGTGGAACACCGCAAACTATTGGCAGCAAAGCCACAACCTGGTGATTGGCCTCGCGTTACTGGCGTTTTGCGCCATTCTCATGATGGTGTGCAGCCAGGCCTACGCGGCCTTCAGGAATATGATCGCGCTGAACTGGGAGCGTGAACAGACTGCCCGGGAGTTGGGTGATCTCACAGGCTCCCTGCGGCTGCGCAATCGTGAGCTGCAGGCCGCGCGTCGGCAACTCAGCAATCTTGCCAATGTGGATGAGCTCACCGGCCTGGGCAATCGTCGCCTGGCAAACAGTGTGTTGCAGGAGGAGATCAATCGCGCGCGTCGCAACCATAGCGACATTTCGATCATCCTGCTGGATGTAGACTTTTTCAAGGACTATAACGACACCTACGGGCACTTGGCGGGAGATGTCGTGCTGAAAACGCTCGGTCGCCTGATGGAGCGCGCCTGCGGGCGGGCCGGCGAGGTGGTGGCACGCTACGGCGGCGAAGAGTTTCTGTTGATTCTGCCGGGTGCCTCATCCGCAGCGGCTCAGCACACTGCCGCGCGCCTGCAGGAACTGGTGCGCCAGGAGCGCATCGCTCACCGCGCTTCCACCGCGGCTGCGTACCTCACAGTAAGTCAGGGGGTGGTGACTGCCCGGCGCAACGCGGAGTTGCAACCGGAAGATCTTATCCTGGCTGCGGACGCGATGCTTTACCGCGCCAAGGCGCGTGGCCGCAACGCCATTGTGGTGAAGACACCGCCGGCGGGATAAGTCCGGCGGCCGGCGTTGGCCAGTGTTTACTCGCCATCTGCGGAATCCCTGAACCGGTGAATCTGCCGGCGCTGCTTCTTGGTAGGACGCTGCGCCGGACGCTCCAGCATGCCGCCAGCCGCTTTACGGGCGGCGGCCTCGGATTCCCTGCGCGTTGCGCTTTGCTCGGTCTCCTCGTAGAGCCTCTGCGCCTCGGGCGCGCCGCGCCGCTGATCGCTGAGCTGCTTTACCACGACGATTTTTTCGTCCCAGCCCTGGCGGATTCTCAGCAGGTCGCCCACGGCAATCTCCTTGGACACTTTCACCTTCTGACCATCCAGTTGCACCTTGCCGCCCTCAATGGCCGCTTTCGCCAGGCTGCGGGTCTTGAAGAAACGCGCAGCCCACAACCACTTGTCGAGGCGCAGTCGGCCGGGTGCTTCACTCACAGTGCGGTCTCCGAGGGCATGATCTCATCGAAATGGTGGATGCCGGGAAAGCGGGTGTCGAGTCGCTTCTGCTGCTGGCTGTCGGGCTGCAGGAGCGTGAGTAAATGCGCGATACCGTATTCCCGGGCAGACTCGAGCACACGTTCCGTATCGTCGATCAGCAGGGTGCGCGCCGGATCGAAGGGGTGCAGCGCCTGCAGCCGATGCCAGAACGCCTGCTGTTCTTTCGGCGCCTGCAGGTCATGCGACACCACCACCCGATCAAACCAGTGCGTGATATCCACCTCGGCCATTTTTATTTCCAGTGTTTTACGGTGCGCGTTGGTGACCATCACCACATCCAGATCGCTGGCGCGCAGGCGCTCAAGAAATTCCAGCGCAAAGGGACGGGCTCGGATCATGTGCTGCATTTCCCGCTTGAGCGCGGCGATGTCCATGTCGAGCTGCTTCGACCAGTGGTCGAGGCAGTACCATTGCAGTGAGCCCACTTCGGCACTGAAACGCCCATGCAGACGCTCGGTGGATTCCGCCTCGGTAATACGGTGCAGCCGCGCGTACTCCCGCGGCAGATGTTCCAGCCAGAAGAAGTTGTCGAAATGCAGGTCCAGCAGCGTCCCGTCCATGTCCAGCAGTACGGTGTCGATGCAACTCCAGTCAATCATGGCCTGTTCCGTGTTGTGTGGGTTCTTCGGCGGGTTGCACGGGATTATGCCTTTTTTCCCGCGTTCTGGCAGCGTGCGGCACACTGCTGACCCGGCGCGGACTCCCGCCCGTGTGGCGCGATGGTATAGTAAGCCGCTTTACAGTGGAGGTTCCTGGTGCAAGAACTGCAGGCTCTGGTAAGGCCGCTGCTTGACCTCAGCCGTCGGGCTGGCGATGCCATTTGCGAGCATTATCACGGGCCCGATTCGGCGGATTTCCGGGCGAAAGGCGACGATTCGCCTCTTACGCTGGCCGACCTCGCTTCCGACCGCGTGCTGCAGGCCGGACTGGGGGCGCTGGCGCCCGAATTACCCGTATTGTCTGAAGAATCCGACGCCGGCGTGCGCGCTCAGCGCCGGCAGTGGCAGCGTTACTGGCTGATAGACCCGCTGGATGGCACCAAGGAGTTCCTTGCCCGCACCGGGGAATTCACCATCAACATTGCGCTGATCGACCACAACAGGCCGGTACTGGGCTTGTTATACCTGCCTTTGCGTCGGCTGGCGTATGTGGGCATACCGGGCCGGGCGGCGCGCCGTTACCAGTTGGGCGGCAGCGGAAGATGGATGTCCCGTGCGCTGAGCGTGCGGCCGCTTGAATCCGGGCGTCCGGTGGTAGTGCTGGCCAGTAAGCGACATCGTAACCGCCATTTGCAACACTGCCTGAACTGGTTGACGGAGCACTGGGGAGGGTTTGAGCGCCAGGATAGCGGCAGCGCCCTGAAGTTCTGCGAACTGGCAGAGGGCAATGGCGATTTCTATCCGCGTTTTTCTCCCTGCTGTGAGTGGGACACGGCGGCGGGGCAAGCCCTGCTGGAAGCCGCCGGCGGTTGTCTGCTGGGTCTGGATGGCAAACCCTTGCGCTACAACCAGCGCACGTCGCTATACAGTCCGGACTTCCTTGCGATTGCCGATTCAGCCCACCCGCTCTGGCAACGTCTGTTGCAGGAATTCCCTCAACATGCCTGATTCCTTGCCAATGGCCTGCAGCGCGGCAAGGCTTGTGCCGTTAATCCCGC
This sequence comes from Halioglobus sp., assembly GCA_041396005.1. Lineage (GTDB taxonomy): Bacteria > Pseudomonadota > Gammaproteobacteria > Pseudomonadales > Halieaceae > Marimicrobium. Next base: position 301,885 of record JAWKZK010000001.1, on the reverse strand, counting down.
TGGGTATAGAGTGGGGTTTGGCGCAAAACCTTACCCGGTGCAACCACAAATAGAATGAACGAGCCACCTGAAACAGGCACTCACGCAGATGCTGCTGCGGCCAACGAGACCATGACGCCGGCAATGCGACTGCTGGAGATGCAGTCCAGGCATCGCTCCCTGGATCGAAAAATCGCTGAATTACAGGGTTATCCCTACCAGAATCAGATACTGCTGCAGCGTTTGAAGAAAGAGAAACTGCGCCTGAAAGACGCCATTGCGCGATTGAAGGACGATATGATTCCGGATCTCAATGCCTGACGTTGCAACTGGCCCGGCGGTCGTTCATCCGAACTGTATTGCACCACCTGAAATGAGAGGATATTCATGAACAAGCTGAAAGTCGCAGTGCTGGCCGCGTGCATGTTTGCCGCCGCCAGCGCATCGGCGGTGCTCGCCGCGGGCGCGGACGAGAAAACCGTGAAAGTGCAGGCTCTGCGCGGGCCGCTGCAGCTGCTGCAGGGGCAGGGCGGTAACGTGGTGGCCTCGGTGGGCCTGGACGGCATACTCCTCATCGACAATGACTACAGCGAATGGGGGCCTGTTTACGAAGAAGTGATTGCGAAATTCACCGAGGGCGCCCTGCTGCCCAGTTTCGTGGTGAACACCCACTGGCATTTTGACCACAGCGGCAACAACGAATACTGGGCCGGTCGCGGGGCGGTGATCCTGGCGCACGACAACGTGCGCGTGCGCATGGCGGCCGGCCAGACGATCGAGGCGCTGGATCGGGAAATCGCTCCCAGCCCGCCCCTGGCGCTACCGATGGTGACCTTTGCCGATTCACTGGCCCTGCACTTCAACGGCGACACGCTGGAGGTCCAACACTATCCCGGCGGTCACACCGACGGTGATAGCGTGGTGTTCTATGCCAGGGAGAACGTGGTACATATGGGCGACCTGTTTTTCAAAGACAGGTTTCCATTTATTGATCTGAGCTCTGGCGGTACCGTGGCGGGGTATATCAGAAACGTGGAAGCGGTGCTGGCGCGTGTGGATGATGACACCCTGATTGTACCCGGCCACGGCTCGCTGGCCTCTCGTGCGGATCTTGAGCGCTACCTGGGCATGCTCAAGAGCACCACGAATGCCGTACAGGGCGCGCTCGACAAGGGTATGTCGATTGAAGAGATAACCGGCCTGACGCTCGGCGCCAAGTGGGCCGCCTGGGGCAAGGGGTTTATCGACGAACCCGCCTGGATCGCCACCATCGCCGCCGATCACCGTTAGCGTCTCACGGGGCGCCTTCAAGCTCGAGCAGCCACCGCTTGGCGGCGAGGCCACCCGAGAACCCGGTGAGGCGCCCGTCGTTGCCGATCACGCGGTGGCAGGGAACCACGATCGGCAGCGGGTTTTTGCCATTTGCGGCGCCCACTGCGCGCACTGCCCCGGGGTTGCCGATGGCAGTGGCGATATCCCGATAGCTGCGGACTTCGCCAAAGGGGATGTTACGCAGCGCCTGCCATACGGTCTCCTGGAACGCCGTGCCGGAAGTGGCCATGGGCAGTTCAAAGCTGCGGCGCGTGCCACTGAAGTATTCCCCAAGCTGCAGGGCACACGCGTCCAGTGTCGTGTCGTTGCGCTGGTCTCCCTCGTCGCCCATGGCGCGCTGGCCCGGGAACTCGATGCGTACCAGGAAGCCTGCGCGCGACACCAGGCGCAGCTGGCCAAGGGGTGACGCACAATACCGATAGTTGATCATGCCAGGCTCCTCCAGAGCAGGTTGGCGGCGTAGGCCCGCCAGGGACGCCAGTGATCCGCCGCCGCTTTCAGCGCAACATCCCCCGCGCAGGCTCGCCACGCTTTGCGTAATCCCAGGTCGCCATCTGGCAGGCAATCGGGGTCGCCCGCGCCTCGCATGTCTGCCATGGCTACCGTCCACGGGCCCACGCCGGGCAGGGCGGCCAGCGCCCGCGAGTCCAGCCCCGCCGTATCGTCAGCGACTTGCGCCCAGGCCCGCCCCAGCGCGCGCAGCGTTGCGCGACGTCGTCCCGGCATCGTGAAGTGTTCGTCGCCGAGTGTCTGTAGTGCCGTCGGTGTGGGGAATGCCGGCGAGGCGGCAGAACCCGATGCGCTGGCGAGCCTGGCAAGAATACCGCGCGCGGCTGCAGTGCTGACCTGCTGGCCTGCCACGGCACGCGCACTCGCCTCAAACAGCGACCAGAAACCGGGAGACCTGATGCCTGGATACTGTTGCAGCAGGCGGGCGAGCCGCGCGTCTGTTGAAAGGGCGGCCCGCACGGCCGCCGGGTTGGCGTCCAGGTCGAACATGCGGCGTACGCGATTGACGCTTGGCAGCAAAAGGCGGCAATCCGGCAAGAGGGCCTCGAGCTGCAGGGCATTCTCGCCTGACAGTGGGCGCACTGCGATCCAGTAGGCCTGCCCCTCGTGTTCCAGTGCGCGTCGGTACTCCCGGGGGCTGGCGGTTTCCAGGCCATCGATGGCGTGGCGCGCGAAAAACCCCGCCACCCCCTCCCAGTCGTAGGGCGGCCGGTAATGCAGCCGCAGGGTGATAGTGGGGCTCGCCCGCCTGTCGCGCGTGCGCCGCAATGCACTCGGGGGGCGGCGAAAGTGCGCCAGCACGGCGCTGTTGAAGCGTCGCAGGCTATTGAAACCGGCGGCATGCGCTACGTCGGTCATCGGCATCGATGTTTCGGCGAGCAGTTTGCTGGCGAACAGCAGGCGCTGATTGCCCGCAACGGCGCTGGGTGTGACGCCAAGCTCGCGTTGAAACAGCTTGCGCAGGTAGCGTTCGCCGATTCCCAGTCGATCCGCGAGTTCCGGCACGGACGCGCTGCTCAATGCGCCTTCGTGGATCAACCTGAGTGCCCGCTTGACGGTAGTGGATGTGCCTTGCCACGCGGCGCTGTTGGGCGCGGACTCGGGGCGGCAGCGCAGGCACGGGCGATAACCGTCGGCTGCTGCAAGCGCCGCGCTCGCGTAGTAGCGAACGTTTTTCTCGGCCGGCATACGAGCGGGGCAGATGGGCCGGCAATAGATGCCCGTTGTGCGCACGGCGAGAAAAAACACCCCATCGAAGCGTGAATCGCGCGACAGCCTTGCGCGGCGGCATACGTCACTGTCGAGGCCATGCATGCTGTGCATCGTGTGGGGCGGGTTTGGCATAGCAGGCAATATAGCGCTCTCCCGGATTGCCCACCAGCCAGAATCGGCCCTGTAAACCCGCGACTGCCGCGCTGTCCCCTGGGGGCGTCCCGCGTTAGAATTCCCGCGGACGAAAGAGTGACAGGATTATTCATGAAGGAGACGCGCATGCAAAATATTGTGTTCCTTGCCGCAGCGCTGCTGCTGGCGGGTTGTCAATCGGCCTATTACAGCGCCGCCGAGCAGGTGGGTTATCACAAGCGCGACATTCTGGTCGACCGGGTAGAGAGCTCGCGCGATGCGCAGGAGGCGGCGCAGGAACAGTTCGGCTCCGCGCTCGAGCAACTCTCGTCGCTGGTGAATTTTGACGGTGGCGATCTGGAGGACGCCTACGACGATCTGGCAGAGGAGTACGAACGTTCCGATGCCGCCGCCGCGGAAGTCAGTCGGCGCATCGATGACGTCGACGATGTGGCCACGGCGTTGTTTGAAGAGTGGCAGGAGGAAATCGAGGATTACAGCAGTGCGCGCCTGAAAGCCGATAGCGCCGCCAAATTACGTGAAACCCGCCGCAGGTACGACTCCATGTTGTCGGCCATGCGCCGCTCTGAAGCGAAAATGGCGCCGGTGCTCACGGCCATGAATGACAATGTCATGTATCTGAAGCACAATCTGAATGCGCGAGCGGTGGCGTCGCTGAAGGTGGAATTCGGGGCTATCGAAGGCCAGATCGAAGCCCTGATCCGTGAAATGAATGCGGCGATTGCCAGTTCCGACGCCTTTATCGACAGTATGCAATAGGCGCAGCCCAACGCCATGGATCTCGTCGCCTACGCCATCCCCTTCTTCATTCTCGCCATGTTGCTGGAACTCGCCTACGGCATGAAGCGCGGCCGCAATACCTACCGGTTGAATGACAGCGTCGGTAGTCTGTCGCTTGGCGTGCTGAGCCAGGCCCGGCGTTTTGTCACGCTTGGCGTGGGCGGTTACGTCTACTATCTCATCACCGAATATTGTTCCCTGCCACTGATGGATGCGGGCCACTGGTTTACCTGGGTGCTCGCGATGATCGTCTATGACTTCTGCTACTACTGGCTGCATCGGCTGGGGCATGAGCGAACCATTCTCTGGGCGGCGCATGTGGCGCATCACCAGAGTGAAGATTACAACCTGACGACGGCCTTGCGGCAGACCAGTACCGGGTTCCTGCTGGGCTGGATTTTCTATATTCCCATGTATCTGCTGGGTATCCCGGCCGAAGTGGTGGTTACCGTTGGTTCCATCAACCTGATCTACCAGTTCTGGGTGCATACCGAGCACATCGGCAAGCTGGGGTGGTTTGAGTGGTTTTTCGTTTCGCCCTCCAATCATCGCGTGCACCACGCGCAGAATGATCGCTACCTTGATCGCAACTACGGTGGTCTATTCATCCTGTGGGACCGCCTGTTCGGCACCTTTCAGGAAGAGCTGGACGAGGAGCCGGTCGTGTTCGGCATACGCGGCCCGCTCAGAAGTTTCAATCCGGTGAAAGCGCTCACGCATATCTATGTCGACATGGCGCGCGACAGCTGGCACACACGTCGCTGGCGCGACAAGGTGCGGGTGTGGGTGGCGCGCACCGGTTGGCGGCCTGCCGACGTAGCCGCCAGGTTCCCGGTGAACAAGCCCGACCTGGCGCAGTTCCAGCGTTACGACCCGGTGGTGCCCCTGGCAGTATCGGTCTATGCTGCCTTCCAGCTGCTGGCCGTGGTGGCTCTGCTGGTGTTTATGCAATTCAATGAGCTTGCTTACTGGCCCGGCGTGATGCTGTGGGCGTTCATCCTCGCAACCACAGTGCTCACCGCGCTCTGGCTGGAGGGCAGGGCGGCGAACAGGCTGCTGTTCTGGGAGTGCCTGCGTATCATCGTGGCAGCAGGTGGTGCACTGTTCGCGCTGGCACCCGCGGCGCTGGCCTGGTTTTACTGCGTCTTGAACCTGTTCTGGCTGGTGATACTGGCCAGGCGTGACGAGAACGCCGGGCCTTTACCCGCGCATTGAGTGTTTATTGCTCGCCGTGAAGCAGCGTTACGTCGAGGCTGTGGTTGCGTGAGCCGTTGTCCACGTACAGCGTGCCGCCGGAGATGCTCACGCTCAGTTGGGTGTTGCGTTCTATCAGTGTGCTCGCCGCGCTGACCTCGCGCCAGTCGAACGACCATACTGTGACACGCTCCAGCATGGAAATAGCGTCTGCATTGCGCTTCCACCAGGTCGTCGCGCCATTACCAAAAGCAAACACGGAAACGGCGCTCGCGCGGCCGCAGGCCTTGCGCAGCCGCGGTTCTTCGGGTTGCCCGATCTCAATCCAGTGCAGGATGTCGCCGCTGTCGTCACGCAACCACAGGTCCGGCTCATCGGCGCTGGAAAGTCCCCGGGTAAAGGCGAGCCCCGCTTGCCATTGCAGACAGTAGACCAGCAGGCGGGCGGTCATTCGCTCCAGAGTCTCCGACGGATGGCAGGCCAGCGTGAGTGAAAATTGTTCGTAGTGGCCCTTGTCGCTGTCGGCGAGTGCAACCTGGGCTTTGTAGATGGTGGGTTTCAGCGCCATGGTTCAGGGTCTCGGCGCATCGGCTGCCGCAGCCAGTTGCTCCGCGGAGTGCGCGGCGAAGCCGGCACCGGCCTGTGCATACAGATTGAACACCGATACGCCCAGCTCGCGCAGCTCCCGGGCTTCCTCATCGAAGCGCACCACGGCGGATACGCGGCCCCGGTAACCCAGCTCTTTCAGGAGTTTACACACCAGCAGGTTTTCCTCGTGGTTGGTCAGGGCGAGCATCACCAGCTCGACGTCATCGAGCTTTACGCGCAGCCAGAAATCCGGGTTGCTGGCGTCGGCCTCCACCACGCGCCGGTTCGAGTCGCGGTGCATGGCCAGTTTTCGCGGGTTTTCGTCGACGCCCACCACCTCCGGACCATAGTGCTCGGCAATGGACTCGTAGGCGCCGGTGCCGATGTTGCCCATACCCAGGATGATAACCCGTGCGCCGGAGGTATCCGGCAGGGCGCGGCGCACGCGGGCCGATTCAAATCGCAACAGGCGGCTGCGCCAGCGTCGATACAGCGTGTGCGACTGCCGGCTAAGGGGTGAGTTGAGGATGAAACTCACGGCGATGACCAACGACAGGGTGGCAGTCCAGTGTGCGTCCACCGTGCCGTTTGCGGCCGCGACCGCGATCACTATCAGCCCGAACTCGCTGAAATTTGACAGCGAAATAGCGCTCAACAGGGCCGTGCGTGGTGGTGTATGGAACAACGTGAGCAGCGGAAAATAGAGCAGGGGTTTCAGTAGCGCCAGCGCGCCCAGCAGCAGGGACAACAGGATGTATTCCTGCTCCGGCCAGCCCTGCAGGCCGATGGTCAGGAAGAATCCGACCAGGAAGAGATCCTTGAACTGCAATAGATTGCGGGAGAGCTCCTTGGTTTTCTGGTGACCGGCCAGCCATGCGCCGAGGATGAGAACCCCAAGGTCGCCCTTGATGCCCACCAGTTCGAACAGCGCGGCACCGCCAAGCGCGAGCACCAGCCCTGCCAGGGTGAACAACTCACCGTGACCGCATAGCGCCAGCAAGCGCATCAGCACGCCGCGCAGCGGCAACAGCAGGAGCAACAGCAGAGCGGAGGGTTCCGGCACCTTCCCCGCGGCGATTGCAAGAAAGATCACCGCGGCAAGATCCTGAATCACCAGTATGCCGATGGCCAGGCTCGCGTGGCTGGAAGCCATTTCCCCACGGGCCTGCATGATCTGGATGACGAACACTGTGCTGGAGAATGTGAGGGCGAAGGCCACAACCGCCTTGGTCATCATGTCGAGATTGATACTCGTGGAGAACGCGTCTACGGCGAACAGCAGGGCGACGAACAGCAGTTGCATGGCCAGCATGTGGATAAAGGTTGTGCCCCAGACTCGCGCCTGCAGTAGCTTCTCGGGTTGCAGCTTCAGGCCGATGGTGAACAGCAGCAGCGTAATCCCCAGGTCAGACAGCGCCGAGAGTAGCCCGCCGCCGCCGATATCGAGCTCATGCAGGATAAAACCCGCAGCGAGGTAGCCGATGAGTGCGGGTAGCCCGATTGCTTGGCTGGCCATGCCGCAGACGAGAGCAATCACTAAAATGACAGGATCCAGCATCAAAGATTCAACGCTTATTCTGGTTGGTCAACGGCATGTGCTCAGGGTGTCGGCGTATGGCGCACGCGCCAGAGCACGGTGGCACTCAGCAGCACAATGAGGCCATCCACCGCGATACGCAATAGATTGGCCGGCGCTGGCGTGCCGATGCAGTGCAACAGCGCTGCGGCAGCCGTGCCGGGTACCGCGATCGCGACAAACAGGCTGAAACGGGAGCGGCCGAACAGGCCGATGCCGATGATCAGGTAAGTCGCGCCGAGGAGCGCTGCCAGCACGGCCGCCGCGTCGAGGTTGCGTAACCACAGCGTTGCCACCTGGGCTGCGCCGGACAGCGTAGTGAGAATGGCAGCATAGAGACGCAGCCCATGGGTGACCCGTTCGGACATAGACCTATCAACATCAGACGACGCGGCTGTAGCATAACATTCCCGGGGCGCCGCCGCGTTGCGCTGAGCGGTTTTTTGCTAGGCCTGGCGTTTCGCAGTCAGCGCGCGAGCGGCGCGAGACCCGTTCGCGCGCTGCAATGCGGCGCTGATGCGATTGCCCACGTCAACCAGGGCTTGAAGGTCTACGCCACAGTCGATCTGCATCCCTTCCAGCATGTACACCACGTCTTCCGTGGCGACATTGCCGGTGGCACCCGCTGCGTACGGGCAACCGCCCAGGCCGGCCACCGATGCATCCACCGTTGCAATGCCATGCTGCAGCGCTACCAGGATGTTGCTGAGTGCCTGCCCGTAGGTGTCGTGGCAGTGCACGGCGAGCTGCGAAGCCTCGAATTCTTCAAGCAGCACGCCAAGCAGCCGCCGCATGCCGCCTGCCGTGCCGGTGCCGATGGTGTCGCCCAACGATACCTCGTAGCAGCCCATGGCGAGCAACTCGCGGCTCACATCGGCGACCTGCTGCGGTGCGATGTCTCCTTCCAGCGGGCAGCCGAGAACACAGGACACATAGCCGCGCACAGGGACTGCGTGATCACCTGCGGCGCGCATCACGGCTTCAAAGCGTTGCAGGCTCTCGGCAATGGAACAGTTGATGTTTTTCTGCGAGAACGCCTCGGACGCGGCGGCGAAAATCGCAACTTCGTCGGCGCCGGCGGACAGCGCGCGCTCCAGTCCACGCACATTCGGCGTCAGCGCGGCATAGCGTGCTCCGGGTACACGGGTGATGGCGGCGAACACGGCCTCGCTGTCGGCCATCTGTGGCACCCACTGCGGGTTGACGAAGCTGCCGGTCTCGATGCGTCTGAGCCCCGCTCGCGCCAGGTCGTCCACCAGCTTGGCCTTTATCGCCGCGCTGATTGCCTGGGACTCATTCTGCAGTCCGTCGCGCGGGCCAACCTCCACGATCGAAACACTTTCAGGCAGTCGCATGGGCGGCATGGTTTATTCCTTCACCGTGAAAGCCAGCAATTCTGCGCCGCCATCGACCAGGTCGCCTGGCGCGAAGTGAAAACTGTCAACACTGCCCGCAGCCGGCGCGCGAATCGTGTGCTCCATTTTCATGGCCTCCATGATCAACAGCGGGGTATGTGCCGCCACCTCGATGCCGGGCTCGACCAGCAGGCTCACGATAGTGCCGTTCATGGGCGCACTCAGGCCGGCGCCCGCATCGCTGGCCGCATTTTCTCCGGTATCGGGCTGCGCGGCCTGGAAGTGGTATGCGCCGTCCGCGAGGTATAGCGCGAATTGCGTGTCGTGCCTGACCAGGGTGCCGCGCTGGCGGTGTCCGTCCTGCTCAAGATGCAGTGTGTCCCCGTCGAGACTGCCGCTCAAGCGCGTCTCGCTGTCACCGATGACAACCCGGTAGGCATCGCCGCAGCGCTCCAGGTCTACCGTGTGGGTTTGCCCATGCCAGTTGAGCAGTACGCGATACACCGACGGTTCGTTCAGGCGCCAGGCGTTGCCGGCGGCCCAGGGAGAGAAGGGGTCTTCCGCCGCATACCTTGCGTTGCCCGCGAGCCTGTGCAACAGCAGCGCGAGCGCTGCACGTGGCAGTTCCCGGGTGAGGTCCGGTGTTCGCTCGCGCCAGATCAGCTCGCGGTGTTTGTGCAGGAAGGCGGTGTCGAGGTCCGCGCGGGCGAAGGGCGCACTGGTCACCACGTTGTAGAGAAATTCGATATTGGTGGTGGTGCCGCCGATACGGTAATCGGCGAGAGCACCAGCCATGCGCTGCACCGCACGTTCGCGCGACTCGTCCCAGACAATCAGCTTGGCGATCATCGGGTCGTAATACATGCTGATCTCATCGCCCTGGCGCACGCCGGTATCGATGCGCACGTTGCGCGATTCTTCCGGCGGGCGGAGGTGGCTGAGGGTGCCGGTGGCAGGCAGGAAATCGTTGTCCGCATCTTCCGCATAGACACGCGCCTCTATCGCATGGCCTTGCAGTTGCAGGGCGGCCTGTTCCAGCGGCAGCGTTTCACCATGGGCCACGCGCAGCTGCCACTCGACCAGGTCCAGGCCGGTGATCATTTCCGTCACGGGGTGTTCTACCTGCAAGCGGGTGTTCATCTCCATGAAGTAGAAGCGGCCGTCTTCGTCCAGCAGAAATTCCACGGTGCCGGCACCGAGGTAATCGATCGCTCGGGCGGCCTGCAGCGCCGCCTCGCCCATAGCGCTGCGCAGTTCGCCGGACAAGCCGGGCGCTGGCGCCTCCTCGATGACTTTCTGGTGCCGACGCTGGATGGAGCAATCGCGTTCGGCGAGGTAGATACCGTTGCCGTGTCTGTCGAAGAACACCTGAACTTCCACATGGCGGGGCCGCGTGAGGTACTTTTCCACCAGCATCGCGTCGTCGTCGAAGCTGGCGCGTGCCTCCCGTTGCGCGGCTTCCAGGGCTGCGTCGAACTCCTCGTCCGCCCACACCTGACGCATGCCCTTGCCGCCGCCTCCTGCGCTGGCCTTGAGCAGTACGGGGTATCCCATCTCGAGCGCCGCGGCGCGCAGTCGTTCGGGTGACTGATCATCCGCGTGATAACCGGGCACCAGCGGTACCCCTGCCTCGGCCATGATGCGCTTGGCGGCGGCCTTGGAGCCCATGGCGTCTATCGCGTCGGCGGTGGGGCCGATAAATGTGATGCCGGCCGACTCGCAGGCGCGGGCGAATGCCGCGTTTTCCGAGAGGAAGCCGTATCCGGGGTGAATAGCCTGCGCGCCGGTGGCGGAGGCTGCTTTGAGTATGCTTTCCGCGAGCAGGTAAGAGTCACGTGCCGCCGCCCCGCCAATATGCAGTGCTTCATCTGCGAGTTGCACGTGCAGGGCATCTGCATCTGCCTCCGAGTACACCGCGACGGTTGCGATACCCATTCGACGCGCTGTCTTGATGATCCGGCAGGCGATTTCGCCGCGATTGGCGATCAGTATCTTGTTGAACATGCTCAGTGCCTCACCCAGTTTGGGGCGCGCTTGTTGAGGAAGGCGTCAAGACCCTCCTGGCCTTCTTCTGACACTCGAATCTGCGCGATTTCCTCGCAGGTGTGTGCAATCAAGGCCGGCGACAGATCGCGTCCTGCCACGTCATTCAGCAGGCGCTTTGCCCGGCGTACCGCATGCGGTCCATTCTGCATGATGGCGCCGGTCAGGGCCTCAACCGCTGCATCCAGGTCTCCCGCGCCAACGACCTGGCTCACCAGGCCGAGTCGTTGTGCTTCCGCTGCGGAGAAGCGTTCTGCCGTGGTGAAGTAGCGCCTGGCCGCACGCTCGCCTATCGCGCGTATCACGTAGGGGCTGATGGTGGCAGGAATCAGCCCGATCCTGACTTCCGACAGGCAAAAACTGGCGCTGTCTTCCGCCACACAGATATCACAGCAACTCGCGAGGCCCACAGCGCCGCCGAACGCAGCGCCCTGCACCCTGGCGATCGTGGGTTGTGGCAGGGCGTACAGCGCCTGCAGCATGTCGGCGAGCAGCCGGGCGTCCTGCAGGTTGCGCACCTGGTCGTAGCCGGCCATGCGTCGCATCCAGTTGAGATCAGCGCCCGCGCTGAAGTGCTTGCCTTCGGAGGCAAGAATAACCACGCGCACCTCATCGCGCACGGCAAGGCTGTCGAATGCCTCGCGCAGCTCGGCGATCATGCTGTCGTCAAAGGCATTGTGCTTGTCTGCACGGGCCAGCGTGACACGCGCGATGCCGTCGTCGCTGACGTTAGTGATGACGGTGTCATTCTGCATGGTCGTACCTGCCTTCACATTCTGAATACGCCGAAGCGCGTGTCCTGCGCCGGCGCATTGAGGGTTGCCGAGATACACAGCCCGAGCACCGTGCGGGTATCTGCCGGGTCTATAATGCCGTCGTCCCACAGGCGCGCGGAGGCGTAGTAGGTGGCCCTGCCGCTCATACTGTTCAATGACCGGTGCTTTGAAGCTGGCCACCTCCGCGTCACTCATGGCCTCGCCGTCGCGCGCCAGCTGATCCTGCTTGACGGTGGCGAGGACGGCCGCGGCCTGTTCGCCACCCATGACCGAGATGCGCGCATTGGGCCACATGAAAAGAAAGCGCGGCTCGTAGGCACGACCGCACATGGCGTAGTTGCCGGCTCCGAAAGAGCCGCCAATGATCACGGTGAACTTGGGTACATTGGCGCAGGCGACCGCGTGCACCATTTTTGCGCCGTGGCGCGCGATACCGCCGGCTTCATACTGCTTGCCGACCATGAAGCCGGTGATGTTCTGCAGAAACACCAGGGGTATGCCGCGTTGCGTACAAAGCGTTACGAAATGCGCACCCTTGGATGCCGACTCGCTGAACAGGATGCCATTGTTGGCCACGATACCCACGGGGTAGCCGTGGATGCGCGCGAAGCCGCACACCAGCGTTTCGCCGAACAAGGCCTTGAACTCATCGAATTCCGAACCGTCCACCACGCGCGCGATCACTTCGCGCACGTCGAGGGGTTGGCGAGGATCGGCCGGCACCACGCCATACAGCTCTTCCGGCGGATGCAGCGGCGGTACGCTTGGAGCGATCTCCAGCGACACCTTCTTGTTGCGATTCAGTCGTGAGACCGCGCGGCGCATCAACTCGATCGCGTGATGATCGTTGTTCGCGTAGTGATCCGTCACGCCGGAAGTGCGGCAATGCACATCCGCCCCGCCGAGCTCCTCTGCGCTGACGACTTCTCCGGTGGCGGCCTTGACCAGTGGCGGCCCGCCCAAAAAGATGGTGCCCTGGTTTTTAACGATGATCGCCTCATCCGACATGGCCGGCAGGTAGGCGCCGCCCGCCGTGCAGGAACCGAGCACCGCGGCGATCTGCGGTATGCCGGCGGCAGACATTCTTGCCTGGTTGTAGAAGGCGCGGCCGAAGTCATCACGATCAGGAAACACCTCGTCCTGCAGCGGCAGAAACGCCCCACCGGAGTCCACAAGGTAGAGACAGGGCAGGTGGTTTTCCGCGGCAATCGTCTGGGCCCGGCCCTGTTTTTTGACGGTAAGCGGATAATAGGTGCCGCCCTTCACCGTGGCGTCGTTCACGAAAATCATGCATTCCTGGCCCGCCACGCGCCCTATGCCGGTGATGATGCCGGCGCCCGGCACCACGTCGTCGTACACTTCGTGGGCCGCGAGCTGTGAGAGCTCCAGAAACGGCGAGCCCGGGTCCAGCAGCGCATTCAGTCGCTCGCGCGGCAGCAGTTTGCCGCGAGCGGTGTGGCGCTCCTGCGCTTTGGGACCGCCACCCTGGCGAATGGCGGCGAACACGTTTCGCAGATCATCCACCTGCGCCTGCATGTGGCGCCGGTTCCTGGCGAAGGTGTCGTCTCGCGTCGTAATACGTGATTGCAGCACGGCCATGGTGGTACTCCCTGTTCAGGCGGTGGCGTTGAAGAGTTCACGTCCGATCAGCATGCGACGGATTTCGGATGTGCCGGCGCCGATCTCATACAGCTTGGCGTCGCGCAGCAGGCGACCGGCACTGGATTCGTTGGTATAGCCGAATCCGCCCAGTGCCTGGATGGCCTGCAGCGCCATCTGGGTGGCTTTTTCCGCGGTATAAAGAATGACCGCGGCGCAGTCCTGCCGCGTTTCCTCACCGCGGTCGCAGGCCGCGGCCACAGCGTAGAGGTAGGCGCGCGAGGCGTTGAGATCCGCGTACATATCCGCCAGCTTGCCCTGCATGAGCTGGAATTCGCCGATGCTCTGGCCGAATTGCTTGCGCGTGTGCAGGTAGGGCAGAACTTCATCCAGGCAGGCCTGCATGATGCCCACCGGGCCGCCGGACAACACCGTGCGTTCGTAGTCGAGACCCGACATGAGTATGCGCACGCCGTCGCCGGGAGCGCGCAGCACGTTTTCCGCGGGCACAGCGCAGTCCTCGAACACGAGCTCACAGGTGTTGGAGCCGCGCATGCCCAGTTTGTCCAGCTTTGGCGAACGGGTAAACCCGGGCGTGTCTCGCTCCACGATGAACGCGGAAATACCGCGCGACCCGGCCTGTGGGTCGGTTTTTGCGTAGATCACGTACACGTCGGCATCGGGTCCATTGGTGATCCACATCTTGGTGCCGTTCAGAACGTAATGATCTCCCCGGAGCGTCGCCTGCAGTTTCATGCTGACGACGTCTGAGCCGGCGTTTGCCTCGCTCATGGCCAGCGCTCCCACGTGTTCCCCGCTGCACAATCGGGGCAGGTAGTGCTGCTTCTGTGCCTCCGTGCCGTGTTTGTGCAACTGGTTCAGGCACAGGTTGGACATGGCGCCGTAGGACAGGCCGACCGATGCCGAGGCGCGGCTGATTTCTTCCATGACGACACTATGCGCCAGGTAACCCATGCCGCTGCCTCCGTAGGCTTCGTCCACCGTGATGCCGAGCAGGCCCATGTCGCCGAAGGTGCGCCAGAGGTCGGCGGGGAAGGCGTTGTCCCGGTCGATCCCGGCAGCCCGCGGTACGATTTCGCGCTGGCACATCTGGTAGACCGCGTCCCGGAGCATATCGATCTCTTCGCCCAGGCCGAAGTTGAGGGTGGGATAGTGTGTGTTCAAGGCTTTGTCCCCTGTAGCGTTCGGGTCGTTGTTGTCTCGAATCCGCCGGTTGCCGCAGCGTCTGCATCCAGCAGCGCCGTTTTGCACAGGCCTTCTACCTGTGCGAGTCCCTGCAGCAATTGGTCTATGTCGGTTTTCTGCTGCAGCAGCGTTTCCCGGCGTGCACTGATGCGCTTGAGTAACGCGTGAAGTTGCTCGGTATTGTTGTTGGCGGGATCGTACATGTCGATGACTTCCACGCATTCCCGCAGGCTCATACCGATGCGTTTGCCGCGCAGGATGAGTTTGATGCGAACCCTGTCCGCCGGTGAGTAGAGGCGTTTCCGACCTTCGCGCCGCGGCGCTATCAAGCCCTTTTCTTCATAAAAACGGATGGTGCGGGTGGTCACGTCGAATTCCTGCGCCAGCTCGGAAATGGTGAAGGTCTTTTCGGGCATGTGTTCGCTCGACCGATGCGCTGTTGTGGGCAAGATGAAAGAACTATAGCCTTTCATAACGTTAACGTAAACGTCAATAGGGGGCTGATCAGGGCGAAAACGGTCGCAGCACTGCAAGCGTGCGCGCTCGCGTGCTCAGGAGTTGGCTGGAGGCTGCGCACGCGGCGGGTCACTGCCCGTTGCGACAGGCCTGTCGCCCGGCCGTTATCTGCTATTATCTGCGCGCGTGCGCCGCCCAGGCCGATTTTGGGAGATTCGCACCGCAATGCCCACATCAACTCTCCTGCCACTGCTGGCCGATGGTGAATTCCGCTCCGGTCAGGCACTTGCGGATGCGCTCGGCGTGAGTCGCACCGCGGTCTGGAAGCAATTGACAAAGTTGGCGGAGGAATCCGGTATCGTCATTGAGCGGGTTCGGGGTCGCGGCTATCGCATTCCCGGCGGACTGGATTTGTTGCAGCGCGATGCCATTGAGCAACGCCTCAGCCCTGCCGCCGCCGCCCTGCTCGCCGACCTGCAATTGCTGGACAACGTCGATTCCACAAACGCACATCTCTTGCGCGCTGCAGAGCAGGGCGCGCAGCGTGGGCTTGCATGTGCCACCGAGCGCCAGAGTGCCGGCCGTGGCCGGCACGGGCGACAGTGGGTCAGTCCCTACGCCTGCAACATTTATCTCTCCCTGTTGTGGCGGTTCGACCAGGGCGCCGCCGCGCTTGAAGGCTTGAGCCTGGCCGTGGGGGTTGCTGTTGCGCGTGCCCTTGCTGCAAGCGCTGTCAGTGGCATCAGCCTGAAATGGCCCAATGACATACTGCACAAGGGCGCCAAACTCGGCGGCATCCTGTTGGAAATGTCAGGAGATGCCGCCGGCCCATGCGCGGTCGTGGTGGGTGTTGGGCTTAACGTCGCCATGCCAGCTGCGGCAGCGAGTGCCATCGACCAGGACTGGACCGATGTCGCGACCGTCACGGGTGACGGTGCGCCCGGACGCAATGCTCTCACGGCTGCTCTGTTGAACGAGTTGTTGCCGCTGCTTGCCGGTTTCGCAGAGGGTGGATTCGCATCCTGGCGACAACAATGGCAGGCCCTGGATGCTTTCGCCGACGCCCGCGTCGTAATGAGTGCGGGTTCTGTCAAGCTGGCCGGGGTTGCGCGCGGGGTGGATGAACGCGGCGCGCTGCTGCTGGAAACCTCGGGCGGTATACAGCCCGTCTATGGTGGGGAAATGTCATTGCGCGGTGACAGCCAGTGACGGCGGACATCTGCCTGCAGTTCGATATGGGTAATTCCAGCGCGAAGTGGCGGCTGGTAAGCGATGCCAAGGTGTTGCTGCGCGGACAGTACGCATGCGGCGATCGCGATTCACTGGCGCAACTCGCGAACATTCACCCGGCTCCACAGACCGTCTGGATCGCGAGCGTTGCCTCGCCATCGGCAGAAGCAGAGCTTGCCGCCGCCGTCACGGAACTCTGGAGCCTGACGCCCTGGTTTGCGCGCAGCGCGGCGCGCAGCCGCGACCTGGTCAACAGTTACCGTGAGCCTGCCCGCATGGGCGTCGATCGCTGGCTGGCGATGCTGGGGGCCCGCGCTCGCACGCAAACCCGGCTGTGCGTCGTGGACGCCGGCTCCGCGCTGACCATCGACCTCGTGGCTGCGGACGGGGTCCACGAGGGCGGCTATATTATCCCGGGCCTGGCATTGATGGAGCGTGCCCTGCTGCTGGATACCCATCGCGTGCGCTTCGACGACGACACCGACTACGCGCTCTCGCCCGGTACTTCAACCGCAGAGGCAGTGCGCCACGGGATTGCGCTGGCGCAGGCGGGCGCGGTTACGCTGGCGCTGGACTGTTCAGGCGGCGAGCCGCCCGCGTTGTTTTTCTGCGGCGGAGCGGGCGCAACCCTCATGTCCCTGTTGTGTCGCGGTGGTACGCACATACCCGACCTGGTATTTGAGGGGTTGGAGATTATGGCGAGTCTCGCCGATGACCTGACGACGGATCGGTAGCGGTGGTCACGTCGGGTCGCCGGTTTTGTGCGCTTTTACGCGTGTTGTCCCGCGAGGGCTTTGTGCTAACATGCGCGCCGCGCCGAGGCCGTGCGCCTCGTTGACACTTGCCGGTGTAGCTCAGTTGGTAGAGCAGCGCATTCGTAATGCGAAGGTCGTAGGTTCGACTCCTATCTCCGGCACCATCAACACTAGTGTCCTTTCCGGGCACATAGGTAACAGTTTATTCCGAGGACATAGGTAACAGTTTCGGAGCAAACGGATTCTCACCCACCGGCTCCACCTTGTTGACGTCCTGATCGAAGAATCCTAGATCATAGTCCATGAAGCTGACAAGCCAGATCTCGTCAGCGATCTCTCTAATGCCGACATACTGGCCTGCAAACACTCTGCTGAAGCTCACCTTTCGTCGCCCAATGCAGATTCTGCCGCACTGCGTGACCTGGATGGTGCGGTCGGAAAAGGGATATTCGGGAGGCTCCGGATGAAAGTACTCTCTCGCTGAAGGTGTATACAGCTCACCGGGGTAGCGACCCTCAAGCGACTGATGAGGGCGATCATTGTTGTAACCCTCGATAAACTCCTCAAAGCGCGACTGCTGCTGCAGGAAGTTGTAGCTGGGCGGTTTGGTCGCCTCTTTCTTGAGCGTCAGGTGCATCCGCTCATGACGACCATTCTGCTGTGGGCGGCCTGGCTTGATCCTTTCGATACTTATCCCTAAGCGTAGCCACCAAACGGCAAGGCGGCTTAATCCAAACAATGCGTGAGCGGAGGCAAACGGCACACCGTTGTCAGTACGAATGGCCGTTGGCAGCCCAAATTCTTTAAAAACACGCTCAAATACAGGGAAAGCGCCGGATTCCTTCACAGATTCCAGGCTCTCACAGGCCAGCAGGTAGCGCGAGAATTGGTCGGTAATGGTCAGCGGGTAACAATAACGTTTGTTTCCCAGCATGAATTGGCCCTTGTAGTCTGCGCACCACAGCGTGTTGGGGGCCGTTGCGGTACTCAAGTCAGTGCCCTTGGCTTTGTGGCGTCTACGCTTGCGTCGCTTGACTAAACCATGCCGGTCCAGGATTGCATGAATGGTGCTTGGGGCAGGGGGCGTAATGACTGGAAATGCCTTGATCAACTTGTCTCTGATCTTCGGAGCACCCCAGGTCTTGTGCTCTCGCTTGATCTGCAAGATGGCTTTCTCTACTTGAAAGGGTGTTTTGTTCGGGTGGCGGTATGGACTTCTGGCCTTGTCTTCCAGTCCGCGAAGACCAAAATCCTTGTAACGATTAAAGATTTTATAGCCCGTTTTACGAGAGATACCAAATTCTCGGCAGACCACTGACATTTTCTCGCCATCGAGCAGCTTGGCGACGAATCTGAGGCGCTCATCCATACGGTTACACTCTTTCCAGGGCATTTGGAGTCCTCCTCCAAATGCTCAATTGTGTAACCTATGTGCCCGGTATAAAGTGCAACCTATGTGCCGGTATGGTCATAGGGTCGTCTCAGCGCTTGCATCGGCCCTGCTCCTTCCATAAACTCCTGCACCTTCAATCGGCACGGCTTCAGCAGGAGCTGATCTGATCAAGGCTGGCGTAGCTCAGTAGGTAGAGCAGCTGATTTGTAATCAGCCGGTCGGGGGTTCGATTCCTCTCGCCAGCTCCAGGTTGTATCGCTTGAAACGCGCTCGACAGGCAGGCAGCGGCTGCGCTCTGTACCTTCCGCCGAACAAGGTAGTCGCATGGCCGATCAGCCACCATTCCTGAACCTTTACACCTGCTACGCCGCACATTTCTCCGCACCTGAGCGCCTTCTGCTGACGACCCAGGGTGGTGAAACGTACACCTATCGCGATGCAGAATACTGCTCCGCGCAACTGGCCAATTACCTTGTCTCGCTGGGTCTGAAACCTGGTGACAGGGTGTCGGTTCAAGTTGAAAAGTCGCCCGAGAGCCTGTGGCTGTTTCTCGCCACCATTCGCGCGGGGCTCGTGTTTCATCCGCTCAACACCGCCTACACCGATGAAGAACTGGATTACTTCCTGCGCGATGCCGAGCCTGCGGTCATGGTGTGTGACGGCGCCCGGCGCGACGGTCTGCAGCCGTTGTGCGCAGCCGCCGGCGTCGGGGAGCTTTTTACCCTTAACACCGACGGTTCAGGCTCGCTGATGTCTGCGGCGGCCGGATGCAGCGTCGAGTTTGTGGATGCCCCGACGGCCACCGGCGACGTTGCCGCGCTCGTGTATTCGTCAGGCACTACCGGGCGGCCCAAAGGGATCATGTTGACCCACGGCAATCTGGTATCGAACGCAAGCACGCTCGCCCAGCTCTGGGGATTCAGCGAGCACGACTGCCTCCTGCACGCGTTGCCGGTGTACCACGTGCACGGCCTGTTTGTGGCTATCGGCTGCGTGCTGATGAGCGGGGCGAGTATGCGCTGGTTGTCCGCTTTCCGCGTCGATACGGTGCTTGAGCACCTGCCCCACAGCAGCGTGATGATGGGGGTACCCACTTTTTACACGCGACTGCTGGCTGCCGATGATTTCAATGCACAACGGTGCCGCAGCATGCGCCTCTTTATCTCCGGGTCGGCCCCGCTACTGGCGGAGACCTTTCTGGCCTTCGAGCGGCGCTGCGGCCACCGCATCCTCGAGCGGTACGGTATGACCGAGACAGGTATGAACACCTCTAACCCGCTCGTGGGTGAGCGCAGACCGGGTACGGTGGGGCTGGCACTGCCTGGCGTGGAAGTTCGCGTATGCGGCGAGGGTGGGGCGGTGCTGCCCGCGAACGAGGTGGGCGACCTGCAGGTGAGGGGAGCGAATGTGTTCTGCGGTTACTGGAAGATGCCCGACAAGACTGCTGAAGACTTTACCGCCGACGGATTCTTCAACACGGGTGACAAAGGGGTGATCGCGCAGGACGGGTATGTGTCTATCGTTGGTCGGGGCAAGGACATGATCATCAGTGGCGGCCTGAACGTGTACCCCAGGGAAGTGGAACTGCTGATCGATGCCTTGCCGGGCGTGCTTGAGTCGGCGGTGATTGGCCTCCCCGACGAGGATTTCGGCGAGTGCGTGGCCGCGATCGTGGTGCCCGACGGTCCTGCGGAGTTGAATGCGGACGCGATCAGAGAGGCGGTTCGCCAACGCGCTGCGGCGTTCAAAGTGCCGAGGGCGGTGTTTCTGACAGAGGAGTTGCCGCGCAATGCCATGGGAAAGGTGCGTAAAGATCTGCTGCGGGAACAGTTTGCCGCGCGCAAGGCGCGGGATTAGTTCTTTTTCTCGCCGAAAATCGCTATTCAAGCCGCCGCGCAAGGTATCGCCAGATCACTCAAGCCTCGAGGTGCAGATCGCCACGTCTGCGATTCCCCGGTCTGGTCAGGCTGCGGCAATTATACTGGGCTTTGCGGTTGACAATGGTAGTGCCCATCAGGACAATATGCCGCCTTTCGGAGGGGTTCCCGAGTGGCCAAAGGGATCAGACTGTAAATCTGACGCGAAAGCTTCGGTGGTTCGAATCCACCCCCCTCCACCAGGATTGGAAGCGCCAGAGCCGCAAGGGGCAAAGTAGTGCGAGAGGGTTTGGCGCTCGGTGGATTCGAGCCGCGCGTCAGGTCAGGCGGTGAAATCAGCGTGATGGGTGTCTCGCCGACGAAGGCCGCAATGTTTGAGACAGGCGTTGTAGCAGTGCCCGCCGCTCGCGTGCGTGGTGAATGGTATCGAGAAGCAGATCGGCGGGTATAGTTCAGTGGTAGAACCTCAGCCTTCCAAGCTGATGATGCGGGTTCGATTCCCGCTACCCGCTCCAGTGTGCAAAGGACGCGCTCATATAGCTCAGTCGGTAGAGCACTTCCTTGGTAAGGAAGAGGTCACCGGTTCAAATCCGGTTATGAGCTCCATTTGCGTGGTTGGGTAGCATCGTAACGTTTTGTATTTAGTTGGTTTTTTTACTTTTTAACTGCATAGCACGGTCCGTCGTTTAGAGGAGATTGTCGTAATGGCAAAAGCAGCATTTGAGCGTACCAAACCCCACGTCAACGTAGGCACGATTGGCCATGTTGACCACGGCAAGACGACCCTGACGGCTGCCCTGACGCGCGTTTGCGCGGAGACCTGGGGTGGTTCCGCGGTAGCGTTCGATGGCATTGACAACGCACCGGAAGAGAAAGAGCGCGGTATCACGATTGCGACCTCGCACGTGGAATACGATTCCCCGAATCGCCACTACGCGCACGTGGATTGCCCGGGGCACGCGGACTACGTGAAGAACATGATCACCGGTGCGGCGCAGATGGACGGCGCGATTTTGGTGTGTGGTGCGACGGATGGCCCGATGCCGCAGACCCGCGAGCACATTCTGCTGTCGCGTCAGGTGGGTGTTCCCTACATTGTGGTGTTCCTGAACAAGGCGGACCTGCTGGCGGAAGATTGCGGCGGTGCGGATTCCGAGGAATACGAGGAGATGAAGGAGCTGGTGGAGATGGAGCTGCGTGAGCTGCTCGACCAGTACGATTTTCCGGGTGACGATACGCCGATCATTTGTGGTTCAGCGCTGATGGCGCTGAACGGCGAAGACGAGAATTCGCTGGGCACGACGGCGGTGAAGACGCTGGTCGAGACGCTGGATTCCTACATTCCCGAGCCGGAGCGTGCGATTGACCAGCCGTTTTTGATGCCGGTGGAGGACGTGTTCTCGATTTCAGGTCGTGGCACGGTGGTGACAGGGCGTGTAGAGCGCGGGATTGTGAAGGTTGGCGACGAGATAGAGATTGTGGGCATCCGTGATACGCAGCGTACGACGTGTACGGGCGTAGAGATGTTCCGCAAGCTGCTGGATGAAGGTCGCGCGGGCGAGAACGTGGGAGTGTTGCTGCGTGGTACGAAGCGTGAAGACGTTGAGCGTGGCCAGGTGCTGTCGAAGCCGGGCAGTGTGAACCCTCACACGAAGTTCGAGGCCGAGGTGTATGTGCTGTCGAAGGAAGAGGGAGGCCGTCACACGCCGTTCTTCAAGGGTTACCGTCCGCAGTTTTACTTCCGCACCACGGACGTCACGGGCGCTTGCGAGCTGCCTGAAGGTGTCGAGATGGTAATGCCGGGCGACAACGTGCAGATGGTGACGACGCTGATTGCGCCGATTGCGATGGAAGAAGGTCTGCGCTTTGCGATCCGTGAAGGCGGTCGTACGGTGGGTGCTGGCGTGGTGGCCAAAATCCTCGAGTAAAGCCAGCGAAGCCCGGGAGTCGGCGGCATGCTGGCACCCGTTACCGACTGAGCCGAACCGCTTGTTGGAGCAGTTCGGCTTCGTTGTCTAAGCAGGAGTATTAGGCCAGTAGCTCAATTGGCAGAGCAGCGGTCTCCAAAACCGCAGGTTGGGGGTTCGATTCCCTCCTGGCCTGCCATTTATTGAATGGCAGGGAGTTGCAGTATCTAACCAGGTGGCTGTTGGCATGGCGGCTGATGGGCTGCGTACACCCGAGAGCGCTCGATCGATCGAGCCTTCAGGCCCGGAATCGGGCAGGTTGTTGAAAGGAAGAAGTGCATGAGTTCTGAAGCGACCGAGAGTCGGTTTGACACGGTCAAATGGGTAGTAGTGTTCGCCCTCGTGGCCGTGGCGGTGATCGGGAACAGCTATTTTTCCGAACAGTCGCTGTTGTACCGGGTGCTCGGCATTGTGGCGATCTCTATCGTTGCCGGTCTGGTCGCCCTGCAAACCGCCAAGGGCGCTGCATTCTGGGATCTGGTGAAAGGTTCCAGAACCGAGATACGCAAGGTGGTTTGGCCAACGCGTCAGGAAACCGTGCAAACCACCATGATTGTCGTGGTCTTTGTGATACTGGTGGCGCTGCTGCTCTGGGGTCTGGATACCTTCCTCAGCTGGGTGGTTTCGCAGTTTATCGGCTAACAGGATTGAAAAGGGATTGTTGATGGCAAAGCGTTGGTACGTCGTTCACGCCTATTCGGGGTACGAGAAGAAGGTTGCCGCCACCCTGAGAGAGCGGATCGAACTGCACAATATGCAGGATCGTTTCGGCGATGTCCTCGTGCCAACCGAGGAAGTAGTGGAAATGCGTGGCGGGCAGAAGCGGCGCAGTGAGCGCAAGTTCTTTCCCGGCTACGTGCTGGTGCAGATGGAGCTTGACGACGATACCTGGCACCTGGTGAAGGAAACGCCGCGCGTGTTGGGGTTTATTGGTGGCAAGGCGGAATCGCCCGCGCCGATTACCGACAAGGAAGCCGCGGCAATTCTGCAGCGAGTCGAAGACGGTGTAGAGGCGCCAAAACCCAAAACACTGTTCGAGCCGGGCGAAATGGTGCGGGTTGTGGATGGCCCCTTCAACGATTTCAACGGCGTTGTTGAGGAAGTGAATTACGAGAAAAGCCGTCTGAACGTGGCGGTGCTGATCTTCGGTCGGTCAACGCCGGTCGAACTGGAGTTTGGTCAGGTCGAAAAAGCCTGATTGTGCCGGGGTGCAGAGACCCCGTTATATGTAACTGCCACGCGAGGCCTCTGCTGCCTCGGTGGACAATGGGGAGCCCCAGTAGGCATAGCGTGTCGAAACGGCGTTTGCACCCGGGAGAGTAAACATGGCAAAGAAGATACAGGCTTATATCAAGCTGCAGGTGCCTGCTGGCCAGGCCAACCCCAGCCCCCCTGTTGGGCCGGCGTTGGGTCAGCATGGTGTCAATATTATGGAATTCTGTAAGGCGTTCAACGCCGAGACCCAGAGCCTTGAGCCCGGTCTGCCGATTCCTGTGGTGATTACGGTCTACAACGATCGCTCATTCACGTTTATCAAGAAGACGCCTCCCGCCGCTGTACTGCTGCGCAAGGCTGCCAAGATCAAGAAAGGATCGGGCACGCCGAACACCAGCAAAGTAGGGAAGGTGAACCGCGCCCAGCTGGAAGAGATCGCTACGCAGAAATGGCCTGATCTCACCGCCGCTGATATGGACGCTGCGGTTCGCACGATTGCCGGCAGCGCCCGTTCCGCGGGCATCGATGTGGAGGGAGTGTAAGATGGCCAGGATGTCCAAGCGCGTGCGCGCGTTCAAGGAAAAGGTCGATCCGCAGAAGGCTTATCCGCTGGAAGAAGCGGTGCGCCTGCTGAAGGAGCTGGCGAATGCCAAGTTCAGCGAAACGGTTGAAGTTGCAGTGAATCTCGGTATCGACGCCAAGAAATCTGATCAGGCAGTGCGCGGCGCGACCACCTTGCCGCACGGCACCGGTTCTGACGTGCGGGTTGCTGTATTCACGCAGGGCGAAGCTGCGGAAAAGGCCAAAGCGGCCGGTGCCGACTTCGTGGGTATGGAGGAGCTTGCCGAGCAGATCAAGGGCGGCATGATGGATTTCGACGTGGTGATTTCATCGCCGGACGCCATGCGTGTTGTCGGTCAACTGGGTCAGCTTCTGGGTCCACGCGGTTTGATGCCGAACCCCAAGACGGGCACGGTGACGCCGGATGTCGAAACGGCGGTCAAGAACGCCAAGGCGGGCCAGATGCGCTTCCGCACCGACAAGAATGGCATCATCCACGGCGGTATCGGCAAGATCGATTTTGACTTTGAGGCGATCAAAGGCAATCTCGAGGCTGTTCTGGCTGATCTGAAAAAGGCCAAGCCTACTGCAGCCAAAGGCGTGTATATGAAGAAGGTCAGCCTGAGCACCACGATGGGGCCGGGCGTCACGATTGATCAGGCTTCACTGGAATTGTAATGCATTTGATCGGGCCGCCCTCACGAGGGGTGGTCTCTCAAGCCTTTCCACGGATGGAAAGGAACGTGGCCGGGTAAAGCCAATTGGCTTTTTCCGGTCCACTTTGAGGTCTTTGGACAAGGCTCCGGGCATTTTGCCCATCTGGCTGCGAACTGAAGACCATCAAAGACCGTAGGTGCGATATGCGCCAATGTCTGACATTGGCCGCTTAATCAGGTATGGGCCCAGTGGCCTCGCCTTGCCTACGCAGATGGTGAAACTGTTCACCACACCCTAGCGGCATGACCATAGATGTGGTCCTGCTCAACTTAGTAACCCAGGAGTAAATCCAGTGGCAATTGGACTCGAAGACAAGAAAGCGATCGTAGCTGAAGTTAACGAGACTGCCACCAGTGCGCTGTCCCTGGTAATCGCCGACTCTCGCGGCGTACCGGTGGATGGCATGACTGCGCTGCGCAAGGTAGCGCGCGAAAACCAGGTGACCATACGCGTTATTCGCAACACCCTGGCCAAGCGCGCCCTCGCCGGGACTGAATACGAGTGCGTCAATGACGCGCTGGTAGGACCGTCCCTGTTCGGATTTTCAATGCAGGATCCGGGCGCTGCAGCAAGACTCTTCAAGGACTTTGCGAAGGAGAATGGAGAGTTTGAGGTTAAAGCACTGGCGGTTGGTGGCCAGATGCTGGGTGCAGATCAACTGGATGTACTGGCTAAGCTGCCCACGCGTGACCAGGCACTCTCGATGCTGATGAGTGTTATGAAAGCGCCGGCAACCAAGCTGGTCCAGACGATGAACGAAGTACCTGGAAAACTGGTTCGCACGCTCGCTGCAGTACGCGATCAGAAAGAAGCGGCGGCGTAAGCCCCCGCACTCAGTGGAATAGTCAGCTAGAAAGGAGAATGGAGTCATGGCTCTGTCTAAAGAAGAAATTTTGGATGCAATCTCAGAAATGAGTGTTATGGATGTTGTAGGACTCATTGAAGCGATGGAAGAAAGGTTTGGTGTAACCGCTGCTGCCGCGGTTGCCGCTGCGCCTGTAGCAGCTGCCGGCGATGCCGGCGGTGCCGCCGAAGAGCAAACCGAGTTCGATGTGATTCTGACCGCCGCTGGCGAAAAGAAAGTGAACGTCATCAAGGTTGTGCGCGCAGTCACGGGTCTTGGCCTGAAAGAAGCCAAGGGTCTGGTAGACGGCGCTCCCTCTCCTATCAAGGAAGGGGCTTCCAAGGAAGAAGCGGAAGACATCAAGAAGCAGCTGGAAGAAGCGGGCGGCACAGCCGAACTGAAGTAAGTTCGCAGGTGTCAGGGCTTCGGCCAAACGGACTAGGCTGGCGGGCAGTTTGCTCGTCGGCCTTTTCCCGCTTCAAGCGCAAAGAATTTCTGGCGCTGTGCCCCGAGCACGGCGCCTCTGTTGGTCCGAAAGGGACTGATCAATCGCCGACACGGGCGATTACAGGCTAAATAGGCTGGGGAGTACTGATGGCATACTCGTACACAGAGAAAAAACGCATTCGCAAGGATTTCGGCACCCTGCCGAAGGTGATGGACGTGCCTTACCTGCTTGCGATTCAAATGGATTCCTATCGCAAGTTCACCCAGCAGGGTATACCGCTGGAAGAGCGCGGCGACTACGGTCTGCATGCCGCATTCAAATCGGTGTTCCCCATCGTCAGCTACAGCGGCAATGCCGCTCTTGAATACGTGGATTACCGCCTCGGCAAGCCCGTGTTCGATGTTAATGAATGTCAGCTGCGCGGAGTGACGTTCTCCTGCTCGCTGCGCGTGAAGGTTCGCCTCATTATTTACGACAAGGAGTCGTCGAACAAAACCATCAAGGACATCAAAGAGCAGGAAGTGTACATGGGGGAGATTCCCCTGATGACGGAGAACGGTACCTTTGTGATCAACGGTACCGAGCGCGTGATCGTGTCGCAGCTGCACCGCTCCCCGGGCGTCTTTTTCGACCACGACAAGGGCAAAACCCACTCCTCCGGCAAGCTTCTGTATTCAGCCAGGGTGATTCCCTATCGTGGCTCCTGGCTGGATTTCGAATTCGATCCGAAGGATATGGTGTATGTTCGTATCGACCGGCGGCGCAAGCTGCCGGCGACGATCCTGCTGCGCGCCCTTGGCTATGAGGCCGAGGAAGTGCTGGATATGTTCTACGACGTCAACACGTTTAAAGTCACCAAGGACGGCACTTACACCATGGCGCTCATTCCCGAGCGCCTGCGCGGTGACGTTGCCGCCTTTGATATCAAGGCCGGTCGCAAAGTAGTGGTGGAGCAGGGCCGACGTATTACGGCTCGTCATATCCGTGAACTCGAGAATGCCAAGGTGTCCGAGCTGGAAATCCCGCCGGAGTATCTGTACGGGCGGGCCCTCGCCAAGAACATCGTGGATCAGAAAACCGGCGAGATTCTGGTCGAATGCAACACGGAAATCACCGAGGAAGTTTTGAAGACTCTGACGGATGCCGGAGTCAAGAATGTCGAGACGCTCTACACCAACGAGCTGAACTGTGGTCCGTTCATTTCCGATACCCTGCGCCAGGATACAACTCGCAACGAGCTCGAGGCGTTGGTAGAGATCTACCGCATGATGCGTCCGGGCGAACCGCCCACCAAGGAGTCGGCGGAAAATTTGTTCCAGAACCTGTTTTTCTCTGCTGATCGCTACGATCTTTCTGCGGTGGGGCGCATGAAGTTCAACCGTCGTCTGGGGCGTGAGGAAGTGGAAGGCAGCGGTGTACTGGATCGCGAAGACATAGTCGACGTACTGAAGACGCTGGTCGATATCCGCAATGGCAAGGGCATGGTGGACGACATCGACCACCTCGGAAACCGGCGCGTGCGCAGCGTGGGTGAGATGGCGGAAAACCAGTTCCGCGTCGGCCTGGTTCGCGTCGAGAGAGCGGTCAAGGAGCGCCTCTCCATGGCGGAGAGCGAAGGTCTCATGCCGCAGGATCTGATTAACGCCAAGCCGGTGTCGGCTGCCGTGAAAGAGTTTTTCGGCTCCAGCCAGCTCTCGCAGTTCATGGATCAGAACAACCCACTTTCGGAAGTGACTCACAAGCGTCGCGTCTCCGCGCTTGGCCCGGGTGGTTTGACCCGTGAACGAGCAGGGTTTGAGGTGCGTGACGTGCACCCCACACATTACGGTCGTGTATGCCCTATTGAAACGCCTGAAGGTCCGAACATCGGGCTTATCAATTCGCTTGCCACCTATGCGCGCACCAACGATTACGGTTTTCTTGAAAGCCCCTATCGCAAGGTCGTGAACGGCAAGGTCACAGACGACATCGAGTTCCTGTCGGCAATCAATGAAGCCGAACACGTGATTGCCCAGGCGTCCGCGCCACTGGACAAGAACAACAAGTTCACGGAAGAACTGATCAACGTTCGTTACATGAACGAGTTCACTGTGAAGTCACCGGAAGACGTCGGTTACATGGATGTCTCACCCAAGCAGGTGGTGTCCGTGGCGGCTGCACTGATTCCGTTCCTTGAACACGATGACGCCAACCGTGCTCTCATGGGTTCCAACATGCAGCGTCAAGCGGTGCCTACGCTGGTGGCGGACAAGCCGCTTGTGGGTACCGGCATGGAGCGGCACGTTGCCGCAGACTCCGGTGTATGCGTCGTAGCCCTGCGCGGTGGCGTGGTCGATTCCGCCGATGCCAGCCGGATAGTAGTGCGTGTCAACGATAAAGACGTCGGCGTTGACGAAGCGCCGGTGGATATTTACAACCTGACCAAGTATACCCGTTCCAACCAGAACACCTGCATCAACCAGCGCCCCATCGTGAAAGAGGGCGATGTGATCGCGCGCGGCGACATTCTTGCCGACGGGCCGTCTATCGATATGGGTGAACTGGCGCTTGGCCAGAATATGCGTATCGCGTTCATGCCCTGGAACGGCTACAACTTCGAGGATTCGATCCTCGTGTCCGAGAAGGTGGTAAAGGAAGATCGCTTTACGACTATCCATATTCAGGAGCTCACCTGTATCGCTCGCGACACCAAGCTCGGGTCCGAGGAGATCACAGCGGATATTCCCAATGTCGGTGAAAGCGCGCTGGCCAAGCTCGACGAGTCCGGTATCGTGTACATCGGCGCCGAGGTGGAAGCGGGCGATATTCTCGTTGGCAAGGTTACGCCCAAAGGCGAGACGCAGCTGACCCCCGAGGAAAAGCTGCTGCGCGCGATTTTCGGCGAGAAAGCGTCCGATGTGAAAGACACCTCCCTGCGGGTGCCCACAAGCACCAAAGGTACGGTGATCGATGTACAGGTGTTCACCCGTGACGGCCTGGAGAAAGATGCCCGGGCGCTGCAGATTGAAAAACACCAGCTGGACGACTATCGCAAGGATCTCAAGGAGGAGTTCCGGATCTTTGAAGAGGCAACGTTCTCGCGTCTGCAGGGGTTGCTCAAGGGAAACACCACTGTCAGCGGTGGTGGTTTGCCGAAGGGTACAGCGCTCACGGCTGCCGTGCTGGCAGACCTTGACCGCGAACAGTACTTCAAATTGAAGATGTCTGATTCCGCACTGAACGACGCGATCGCTTCCGCAGAACGTCAGCTTGAAGAGCAGAACCGTCTGCTCGAAGAGCGGTTTGAGGACAAGAAGAGCAAACTGCAGAGCGGTGATGACCTCGCCCCCGGTGTGCTCAAGATCGTCAAAGTGTATCTGGCTATCAAACGTCGTATCCAGCCAGGCGACAAGATGGCGGGACGCCACGGGAACAAGGGCGTTATTTCGGTCATCATGCCGGTGGAAGATATGCCCTATGACGAAAACGGTGAGCCGGTCGATATCGTTCTCAACCCCCTGGGGGTGCCCTCGCGTATGAACGTGGGGCAGATTCTCGAAACCCACCTCGGCATGGCAGCCAAGGGCCTTGGCGACAAGATCAACGCCATGGTTCAGGAACAGCGCAAAGCGGCCGAGATACGCAAGTTTCTTGAAGAGATCTACAACAACGGCGCCGGCCGAAGCGAAGACCTGAAGTCGCTCAGCGACGATGAGTTGATGGAACTGGCCCGCAACCTGTCGGGTGGTGTGCCGATGGCCACACCGGTATTTGACGGTGCAGCGGAAGATTCCATCAAGGACCTGCTGAAGCTGGCTGACCTGCCTGAAAGCGGCCAGTTTACGCTGTACGACGGCCGAAGCGGCGAGGCGTTTGATCGTCCGGTGACGGTTGGCTACATGTACATGCTGAAACTGAACCATTTGGTGGACGACAAGATGCACGCGCGTTCCACCGGCTCCTACAGCCTGGTTACCCAGCAGCCGCTGGGCGGCAAGGCGCAGTTTGGCGGACAACGCTTCGGCGAGATGGAAGTGTGGGCGCTGGAAGCCTACGGCGCCGCCTACACGCTGCAGGAGATGCTGACGGTCAAGTCGGACGACGTGGCGGGACGCACCAAAATGTACAAGAACATTGTCGATGGCGACCATCGGATGGAACCGGGCATGCCCGAGTCCTTCAACGTGTTGGTCAAGGAAATCCGTTCTTTGGGTATCGATATCGAGCTAGAGAACGACTGACACATCTGGAAACGGACTTGGCGGCGGGTGCGCGCTTGGCGCGCCGCCCGGTAGACAAAACCTCGTGGAGGAAAAGCCTTGAAAGACTTACTGAATCTGTTGAAGTCCCAGGGAGAGAACGACGAATTCGATGCGATTCGCATCGGCCTTGCGTCGCCGGAGCTAATTCGCTCCTGGTCATTCGGTGAAGTAAAGAAGCCGGAGACGATTAACTATCGCACCTTCAAGCCGGAGCGGGACGGTCTGTTCTGCGCCAAGATTTTTGGTCCCGTGAAGGACTATGAATGCCTGTGCGGTAAGTACAAGCGCCTGAAACACCGCGGTGTCATCTGCGAAAAGTGCGGTGTGGAAGTTGCTCTCGCCAAAGTGCGCCGTGAGCGTATGGGCCATATCGAGCTCGCCAGCCCGGTGGCACATATCTGGTTCCTCAAGTCACTGCCCTCGCGCATCGGCCTGCTGCTCGACATGACGCTCAGGGATATCGAACGGGTTTTGTACTTTGAATCCTATGTTGTCACTGACCCGGGTATGACGACGCTGGAGCAGGGTTCGCTGTTGACGGACGAACAGTATTACGAGGCGATGGAGGAATTCGGCGACGAGTTCACTGCCAAAATGGGTGCTGAAGCGATTCAGGATCTCATGATGCAGATCGACCTGGAGCAGGAGATCGCGACTCTGCGTGAGGAGATTCCTGCCACCAATAGCGAAACCAAGATCAAGAAGCTGTCCAAGCGTCTCAAGCTGATGGAAGCCTTCGCCAGCTCCGGTAACAAGCCGCAGTGGATGGTGCTGAACGTATTACCGGTGCTGCCGCCTGATCTGCGACCCCTGGTGCCGCTGGATGGAGGCCGCTTTGCGACGTCCGACCTCAACGACCTGTATCGCCGCGTCATCAATCGGAACAATCGCCTCAAGCGGCTGCTCGATCTGAACGCACCGGATATTATTGTGCGCAACGAGAAGCGTATGCTGCAGGAGTCGGTCGATGCCCTGCTGGATAACGGTCGTCGTGGTCGCGCCATCACCGGCTCCAACAAGCGCCCGCTGAAATCGCTGGCCGACATGATCAAGGGCAAACAGGGACGTTTCCGCCAGAACCTGCTTGGCAAGCGCGTGGACTACTCCGGACGCTCCGTGATTGTGGTGGGCCCGACGCTGAAACTGCATCAGTGTGGTCTGCCCAAGAAGATGGCGTTGGAACTGTTCAAGCCGTTCATCTTCGGCAAGCTGGAAGCGCGTGGCCTGGCTACAACGATCAAGGCCGCCAAGAAAATGGTAGAGCGTGAGCCGCCGGAGGTGTGGGATATCCTCGCCGAGGTGATCCGCGAGCACCCGGTGCTGTTGAACCGCGCGCCCACGCTGCACCGTCTTGGCATCCAGGCGTTCGAGCCGGTACTCATTGAGGGCAAGGCGATTCAGCTGCATCCCCTCGTGTGCGCGGCCTACAACGCTGACTTCGACGGCGACCAGATGGCTGTACACGTGCCGTTGACGCTGGAAGCGCAGCTGGAAGCGCGCGCCCTGATGATGTCCACCAACAACATCCTGTCGCCCGCCAGCGGTGAGCCGATCATCGTACCGTCGCAGGATGTTGTACTGGGCTTGTATTACATGACCCGTGAGCGCATCAACGCGAAGGGCGAAGGCATGGCGTTTGCCAACGTGTCGGAGGTTCACCGCGCTTACGTCAGCGGGCATGTGCACCTGCAGGCGCGGGTGAAAGTGCGTATCTCCGAAAAAGTGAAAACCGATGAGGGTGAGACCAACTCGCGCACCTTCCTGGCGGAGACTACGGTCGGCCGCACACTGCTATGGGAAGTTGTGCCGGAGGGCATTGGCTTCGACATGGTCAATCAGGATATGACCAAGAAGGCGATTTCACGAATCATCAACCAGTGCTATCGCGTGGTAGGTCTGAAGGCCACGGTTATATTTGCTGATCGGTTGATGTACACCGGTTATGAGTATTCCACGCGTTCAGGTTCTTCTATCGGCGTAAACGACTTTGAAATCCCGGAAGAAAAAGCGGCGCTCATCGAGCGTGCTGAAGCCGAGGTGCTGGAGATCGAGGAACAGTATGCAGCTGGCCTGGTCACCCAGGGCGAAAAGTACAACAAGGTGATTGATATCTGGTCGCGCGCAAACGACCTGGTGTCGAAATCGATGATGGAAGGGCTGTCCAAGGAAACCGTTATTAACCGTGAGGGCAAGGAAGAGCAGCAGGCTTCGTTTAACTCGGTCTACATTTATGCGGATTCCGGTGCGCGTGGCTCACCCGCCCAGATTCGCCAGTTGGCGGGCATGCGCGGCCTGATGGCCAAGCCGGACGGCTCCATCATCGAAACACCGATCACGGCGAATTTCCGCGAGGGCCTCAACGTACTTCAGTATTTTATTTCCACGCACGGGGCTCGTAAGGGTCTTGCCGATACGGCACTGAAAACTGCGAACTCCGGTTACCTGACCCGACGCCTGGTAGACGTCGCGCAGGATCTTGTGGTTACGGAGGAGGACTGTGGTACTGATTCGGGCCTGCTCATGACTCCGGTTATTGACGGTGGCGACATCATCGAGTCACTGGGTGATCGAGTGCTGGGTCGCCAGGTGGCAAAGGATGTGTACAAGCCCGGTAGCGCTGATGAAATAGCCATTACCGCCAACACCATGCTGGACGAGTTGTGGATCAAGCGGCTCGAGGAAATGGGCATTGATGAAATCGAGGTTCGTTCGCCGATTACCTGCGAAACCCGCCACGGCATATGCTCCGCCTGTTACGGGCGCGATCTGGCTCGTGGTCACCGCATCAACATGGGCGAGGCGGTGGGCGTCGTAGCGGCTCAATCGATTGGCGAGCCCGGTACACAGCTCACCATGCGCACCTTCCACATTGGTGGCGCGGCGTCGCGGGCAACAGCCCAGGACAATATTGAAGTGATGAACGAGGGCGTCGTTCGTCTGCACAACCTCAAGACGGTTGAGCGCAGCGACGGCAATCTGATCGCTGTTAGCCGCTCCGGCGAATTGTCTGTACTCGACAAAATGGGCCGTGAGCGAGAGCGTTACAAGCTGCCCTATGGTGCCGTGTTGAAAGTGAAGGACAACGCCCAGGTGAAGAAGGGCGAAGCCGTTGCCAGCTGGGATCCGCACACTCACCCGATCATCACTGAGGTGGCGGGTATTGTGAAGTTCAGCGGTATGGACGATGGCATCACCATCAAGCGCCAGACCGATGAGTTGACGGGCCTTTCCAATATCGAAGTGATGGAGTCTGGAGAACGACCGGTGGCGGGCAAGGATATTCGTCCGGCCGTGAGCCTCGTGGATGAGAAGGGCAAGCAACTGTCTCTGGCCGGTACCAACGTGCCCGCACATTACTTCCTGCCGCCGCTGGCTCTGGTGTCGCTTGAGGATGGCGCCAAAATCGGCGCTGGCGACGTTATCGCCCGCATTCCGCAGGAAGGCTCGAAGACCAAGGATATTACCGGTGGTCTGCCCCGCGTTGCCGACCTGTTTGAAGCACGCAAGCCGAAGGAACCGGCCATTCTCGCCGAGATTACCGGTACCGTGAGTTTCGGCAAGGAAACCAAGGGCAAGCGCCGCCTGATCATTACTCCCATGGACGGCAAGCCGTTGGCAGATGGCTCGGATCACTACGAAGCGCTGATACCCAAGTGGCGCAATATGTCAGTGTTCGAGGGTGAGCATGTGGAGAAAGGGGAAGTGGTGTCCGAGGGCGCTCCCAACCCCCACGATATCTTGCGCTTGAAGGGTATTGAGGAGCTGGCCAAGTACATTGTCAATGAGATCCAGGAGGTCTACCGTCTGCAGGGTGTGAAGATCAACGACAAGCACATTGAGGTGATCGTTCGCCAGATGCTGCGCAAAGTCATCATCACGGCCTCAGGGGATTCCAGCCTGATCAAAGGCGAGCAGGTGGAGTACACCACCCTGCTGGAGGAGAACGAGCGACTTCTGGCGGAAGGCCTTGTGCCGGCTGCGGGCGAGCGTGAACTCCTGGGTATCACCAAGGCGTCGCTGGCGACGGAGAGTTTCATTTCCGCCGCCTCCTTCCAGGAGACCACGCGAGTACTCACCGAAGCGGCGGTCACCGGTAAGCGAGACTACCTGCGTGGCCTGAAGGAAAACGTGGTCGTAGGCCGTCTGATTCCGGCGGGTACCGGTCTGGCCTATCATGCCGAGCGCAAGCGCACGCGGGAGAACCAGGGCGAATCGGTAGTGTCGGCGCAAGAGATAGAGGCGGCACTCACGGAGGCGCTGCGCGGAGACGACTAGGCCCCGGAACCCTTCCCGATCAATGTCCACCTGGCGGTGACGCTTGCCGGCAGGTGCGTGGGAGGGGTGGTGAGGCAGTGCGTGTCTTGACTACCTGAGGCGGCGTCTATAGAATGCCGCCTCCTCATTTTGGGGCGGGTTTGTGTATTCCGTTGTTTTGTTGCGGAGTAGCCCTTTACGAGGTGCCGGCGATTGGGCCGGGCCACACATTTATTTGGAGTTGTAACTGGATGGCAACGATCAACCAATTGGTTCGTAAGCCCAGAAAGCGCAAAGTAGAGAAGAGCGACGTGCCGGCGCTGCAAAGCTGCCCACAGCGTCGAGGCGTGTGTACGCGTGTCTATACGACCACGCCGAAGAAGCCGAACTCCGCTCTGCGCAAGGTGTGCCGCGTACGCCTTACAAACGGCTACGAGGTGTCATCGTACATCGGCGGTGAAGGGCACAACCTGCAGGAGCACAGCGTGGTGCTGATACGCGGCGGTCGAGTGAAAGACCTGCCGGGTGTGCGTTACCACACGGTGCGCGGCAGTCTCGACACCTCGGGTGTTGCAGATCGTCGTAACGGCCGTTCCAAATACGGTGCCAAGCGTCCAAAGTAGTCTAGTGCCCGGCTTGACCGGGCGTCACTGAAAACAGTAAGGCCGGACCCCTGCCTCCCCCGCATTTGTGGCAGGTCGGTGTCCGGGTAACCTGAAGAGAGATAGGGCAAACACATGCCAAGAAGACGAGTAGTAGCAAAACGGGAAGTCCTGCCAGATCCGAAATACGGCAACGTGACCCTCGCAAAATTCATGAACCATGTGATGGTCAGCGGCAAGAAGTCAGTTGCCGAGACTATTGTGTATGGTGCTCTGGATATTGTGAAGGAACGCCTTGGCAAGGATCCGATTGAGGCCTTCGATGAGGCTCTCGAGAACATTGCGCCGATGGTTGAAGTGAAATCACGGCGGGTGGGTGGCGCGACTTACCAGGTTCCCGTCGAAGTTCGACCCGCAAGGCGCGTTGCCTTGTCCATGCGCTGGCTGGTTGAGTACGCGCGTTCACGCGGTGAAAAGTCGATGCGTCAGCGTCTTGCCGGCGAGATCATTGACGCTTCCCAGGGCAAGGGGAACGCCGTGCGGAAAAGAGAAGACGTGCACCGAATGGCTGAAGCGAACAAGGCATTCTCACACTACCGTTTCTAGTTTTTTTGTTCTGCAACCTGCTATTGGGGATCTAATCGTGGCTCGTAAAACTCCTATCAACCGGTACCGCAATATCGGGATCTGCGCTCACGTGGACGCTGGCAAGACCACCACCACGGAGCGCGTACTCTTTTACACCGGCCTCTCCCACAGGATTGGTGAAGTGCACGATGGTGCTGCCACCATGGACTGGATGGAGCAGGAGCAGGAGCGCGGCATTACCATCACCTCCGCGGCCACCACCTGCTTCTGGCGTGGTATGGATGCGCAGTTTGATGAGCACCGTGTAAATATTATCGATACACCCGGACACGTGGATTTCACCATTGAGGTAGAGCGATCGCTGCGCGTTCTAGATGGCGCTGTAGTGGTGCTGTGCGGCTCCTCAGGTGTGCAGCCGCAAACGGAAACCGTTTGGCGTCAGGCGAACAAGTACGAAGTGCCGCGGATGGTGTTCGTGAACAAGATGGATCGCGCCGGTGCGAACTTCATGAGCGTTGTCAGGCAGCTCAAGGAGCGCCTGAACGCCAACGCAGTGCCCTTACAGATGACCATTGGTGCCGAAGACGAGTTCAAGGGCGTCGTGGATCTTGTCAAGAACAAGTGCATCATCTGGAACGAAGAAGACCAGGGTATGACCTTCGAGTACCAGGATGTGCCCGAGGACATGGCCGATGAAGTGGCGGAGATGCGCGAGTTCCTGATCGAATCAGCCGCAGAAGCCACGGAAGAGTACATGGAAAAGTACCTCGAGGGCACTGAGCTCACCGAGCAGGAGATCAAGCGTGGAATTCGTATTCGCACGCTGGCGAACGAGATCGTGCCCGTGCTGGGTGGCAGCGCTTTCAAGAATAAAGGTGTGCAGGCGGTACTGGATGCGGTGATCGAATACCTGCCTTCGCCCACTGAAGTGAAAGCGATTGACGGCGAACTGCTCGACAAGGATCGCACGCCTGCAACGCGTAAAGCAGATGACAACGCACCCTTTGCGGCCCTGGCGTTCAAGATCGCAACCGACCCGTTTGTGGGCACCTTGACGTTTTTCCGTGTGTACTCCGGCAAGCTGGAAAGTGGTACGGGCGTTTACAACTCGGTAAAAGAGAAAAAAGAACGCGTTGGCCGTATGGTGCAGATGCATGCAAACAGCCGCGAAGAAATCAAGGAAGTTCTGGCTGGAGACATTGCCGCCGCGGTTGGCCTGAAGGATGTGACCACCGGTGATACCCTGTGCGACCCCGATAATCCGATCGTGCTTGAAAGGATGGAGTTCCCCGAGCCGGTCATTTCGGTTGCCGTGGAACCAAAGTCCAAGCCGGATCAGGAGAAAATGGGTATCGCGCTGGGCAAACTGGCCCAGGAAGACCCGTCTTTCCGTGTGAAAACTGATGAAGAGACCGGGCAGACGATTATCTCCGGCATGGGCGAGTTACACCTGGATATCATTGTTGACAGGATGCGGCGCGAATTCGGCGTTGAAGCGAACATTGGCAAGCCGCAGGTCGCGTATCGCGAGGCGATCCGTAATACCTCGGAGATCGAAGGTAAGTTCGTGCGTCAATCCGGTGGCCGCGGCCAGTATGGTCACGTGTGGATTCGCTTTGAGCCCGCGGAAGACGCAAGCGCCGAAGGCCTGGAGTTCGTCAACGAGATTGTGGGGGGCGTCGTTCCCAAGGAGTACGTCCCTGCCGTGCAGAAGGGGATTGAAGAGCAGATGAAGAACGGCGTCCTGGCCGGCTATCCGCTGCTTGGTCTCAAGGCCTCCCTTTACGATGGCTCCTTCCACGATGTCGACTCTAACGAAATGGCGTTCAAGATCGCGGCCAGCATGGCGACCAAGAAACTGTCGAAAGAGGGCGGAGCGGTATTGCTGGAGCCCATCATGTCGGTTGAAGTGGTGACGCCTGAGGAGAACATGGGTGACGTGGTAGGTGACCTCAACCGTCGTCGCGGCCTGATCGGCGGCATGACTGAGAACCCATCGGGCAAGGTTGTGACTGCAGAGGTCCCACTGGCGGAGATGTTTGGTTACGCCACCGATCTGCGCAGCGCAACCCAGGGTAGGGCAACGTACACGATGGAGTTCTGCAAGTATTCGGAGGCTCCCCAAAACGTTGCACAAGAAATTATTTCCAAAAACCAAACCAGCTGATTCGGGCTGTCTGACAGAGGTGATGAAAAGTGGCAAAAGCAGCATTTGAGCGTACCAAACCCCACGTCAACGTAGGCACGATTGGCCATGTTGACCACGGCAAGACGACCCTGACGGCTGCCCTGACGCGCGTTTGCGCGGAGACCTGGGGTGGTTCCGCGGTAGCGTTCGATGGCATTGACAACGCACCGGAAGAGAAAGAGCGCGGTATCACGATTGCGACCTCGCACGTGGAATACGATTCCCCGAACCGCCACTACGCGCATGTGGATTGCCCGGGGCACGCGGACTACGTGAAGAACATGATCACCGGTGCGGCGCAGATGGACGGCGCGATTCTGGTGTGTGGTGCGACGGACGGCCCGATGCCGCAGACCCGCGAGCACATTCTGCTGTCACGTCAGGTGGGTGTTCCCTACATTGTGGTGTTCCTGAACAAGGCGGACCTGCTGGCGGAAGATTGCGGCGGTGCGGATTCCGAGGAATACGAGGAGATGAAGGAGCTGGTGGAGATGGAGCTGCGTGAGCTGCTCGACCAGTACGATTTTCCGGGTGACGATACGCCGATCATTTGTGGTTCAGCGCTGATGGCGCTGAACGGCGAAGACGAGAATTCGCTGGGCACGACGGCGGTGAAGACGCTGGTCGAGACGCTGGATTCCTACATTCCCGAGCCGGAGCGTGCGATTGACCAGCCGTTTTTGATGCCGGTGGAGGACGTGTTCTCGATTTCAGGTCGTGGCACGGTGGTGACAGGGCGTGTAGAGCGCGGGATTGTGAAGGTTGGCGACGAGATAGAGATTGTGGGCATCCGTGATACGCAGCGTACGACGTGTACGGGCGTAGAGATGTTCCGCAAGCTGCTGGATGAAGGTCGCGCGGGCGAGAACGTGGGAGTGTTGCTGCGTGGTACGAAGCGTGAAGACGTTGAGCGTGGCCAGGTGCTGTCGAAGCCGGGCAGTGTGAACCCTCACACGAAGTTCGAGGCCGAGGTGTATGTGCTGTCGAAGGAAGAGGGAGGCCGTCACACGCCGTTCTTCAAGGGTTACCGTCCGCAGTTTTACTTCCGGACCACGGACGTCACGGGCGCCTGCGAGCTGCCTGAAGTGTCGGATGGTAATGCCGGGCGACAACGTGCAGATGGTGACGACGCTGATTGCGCCGATTGCGATGGAAGAAGGTCTGCGCTTTGCGATCCGTGAAGGCGGTCGTACGGTGGGTGCTGGCGTAGTGGCCAAAATCCTCGAGTAATCGATTCGCAGCTCACGCTCCAGAAACCCGGCCCTGGTGCCGGGTTTTTTTTACCTCGCGTCCCGGTTGGCTTCCGATAGCTGCTCGTTCAGCGTGAGAAAGTCATACAGTATGCCGGCACCGAGCAGGCCGAGTGTGAGGAGGTAGAGAAGCCCGGTAAACACTTTTCCCATATAGAAGCGGTGAATTCCGAGTACACCCAGGAAGGTCAACAGGATCCACGCGAGGTCGTAGCTTTTCGGGCCAGCCACGAAACGTCTCTCTGCCTGTCGATGCATGGACGGGATCAGAAAGAGGTCGATGATCCATCCGATGAAAAAAAGCCCCAGCGTGAAAAACCAGATCACCCCGGAGATCTGCTTGCCGTAATAGAAGCGGTGTGCTCCGATGAATCCGAATATCCAGAGCAGATAGCCCAATAAGACTGAATGAGTATCCTGGCGTTCGTTCACTGGTTGCGCCCCCTTTTATGCAGTTCGGTCTCCCTATAGTCTGGGTTGGTGGGTGGTGCGTCAAGGCCCCCCTGCCATGCGTTCGGCACCCGTCTGGCGAGGATACTGAGCTGGATCATGGTATTCAGTTGCAAGCGCGTTAAGCTGTGATCGTAGTATCTGCAATGGCTGATTTGGAGAAAGTATGTCTGTAGAGCATCACGACCTGATTCACGAGTTCCCGGAGTTGAAAGACCGGATACATGACCTGAAAACCCGCGACAATCATTTCCGTCGTCTGTTTGACGAGTACCATGAACTCACCCGTTCGGTGGAGAACATGGAGAATGAGGTGACTCCGGTGTCCACGCGTACCGAAGAAGAAGCCAAATTGCGGCGGGTCCATCTGAAGGATGAGCTTTATCGTTTGCTGACTGCTGCGAGCTGAGTAAAAGGGGGTGTTATGGCCTATGAGGCCCTGAAGACAGAACTGGAGACGCGACTGGCTGAACTGGAGGCTCGCCTCGCCAGCATCCGCCGCGATGTCACGCAGGCGCATTCGGGTGATTCGGCGGAGCAGGCGCAAGAGCGGGAGAACGACGAAGTCGTTGACGCGATCGGAAATGAAACCAGGGCGTCTATCCGGGAAATCCAGACTGCACTGGCGAGAATCGAGGCGGGCACCTATGGTGAGTGTGAGGCCTGTGGTGAGGCGATTGGTGATGCTCGCCTGGCAGCTATTCCCGAGGCCACTCGCTGCTTGAATTGTGCTGCGTAACAGGCCTCTGGCTGGCGAATAGCGCCTCGCGCGTGACGCTGGCGTCATAAGTCGTCTGCGGTTCTCGATCGCAGGCGCTTTTTATTCGGTAGCCTGCTTGACAGGGCCGGGGTCCGTCTTTAGAATTCGCGTTCCTTTTTCGGGGGTTCCTTGGCGAACCCCTGGTTTTTAGTGTTTGGAGTTAAGTCAGGTGCAAAACCAGCGTATCCGTATCCGCCTCAAAGCCTTTGATCACCGGTTGATCGATTCCTCGACTCAGGAGATCGTGGAAACCGCTCGCCGTACAGGCGCCCAGGTGAGAGGTCCGATTCCCCTTCCTACCCGGAAAGAAGTTTACCGTGCTGGTATCGCCGCACGTGAACAAGGATGCGCGTGATCAGTACGAGATTCGCACCCACAAACGCCTTCTGGATATCGTCGAGCCCACGGAAAAGACTGTGGACGCCCTGATGAAGCTGGATCTGGCGGCGGGTGTGGAAGTCCAGATCAGCCTGGGTTAACAGCAGACCACAATGTAAGACCTGCCCGGTCGGCAACACTGCCGGGTGTGTAATGCCCCGTAACTGGCCGCCAGCGGCCATCTGGCGGGGCGGCCATAGAGGGTTTAGCCCCGTACACTGTTGAGGTTAGTAAAATGACTATTGGTTTAGTCGGCCGTAAGTCCGGTATGACGCGCGTGTTTACCGAAGACGGCGAATCAATTCCAGTAACCGTAGTGGAGGTGACTCCAAACCGTGTTACTCAGATCAAAGAAGTCGATAGCGATGGCTATCGAGCTATTCAAGTAACAGCGGGCGCCCGCAAGGCCTCGCGAGTGAATAAGGCACAGGCCGGTCAATTCGCCAAGGCGGGTGTGGCGGCTGGTAGCCGGTTCTGGGAATTTCGGCTGGGAGAAGCGGAAGATGCGCCTGAAGTGGGTGCCGAGTTGACCGTGGAGCGATTTGCGGCGGGCCAGAAAGTCGATGTATCCGGGAAATCCAAGGGCAAGGGCTTCC
The DNA here is from genome assembly GCA_041396005.1 of Halioglobus sp. GTDB lineage: Bacteria > Pseudomonadota > Gammaproteobacteria > Pseudomonadales > Halieaceae > Marimicrobium. Next base: position 260,812 of record JAWKZK010000001.1, on the reverse strand, counting down.
AGGGCGGCGTGAAGCGCTGGAATTTTTCCATGCAGGATGCCACGCACGGGAACTCGCTTTCGCATAGGGCACCCGGTTCTATCGGTCAGTGTCAGACTCCTGGTCGTGTGTGGAAGGGTAAGAAAATGGCCGGTCACATGGGGTCGGCCAGCGTAACGACTCAGGGCCTGGAAGTGGTTCGTGTCGATGTCGAGCGCAATTTGATTCTTATCAAGGGCGCAGTGCCCGGTGCACCGGGTGGCGACGTTATCGTACGTCCCGCGGTCAAGGCATAGGGCGAGGGGGTCTGTAACGTGGAATTGAACGTACTGAAGCCGGGTAACGCGGAGGCAGGCAAAGTGTCGGTCTCTGATGCCGCTTTTGGAAAAGAATTTAACGAAGCGCTGGTTCATCAGGTGGTAACTGCCTATCTGGCTGGTGCTCGCCAGGGCACCCGTGCGCAGAAGAACCGTGCTGCGGTCAGCGGTGGTGGCAAAAAGCCCTGGCGCCAGAAGGGCACCGGTCGTGCGCGCGCCGGAACCATCCGCTCGCCGCTTTGGCGCAGTGGCGGTGTGACCTTTGCTGCTCAGCCGCAGGATCACTCGCAAAAGGTGAACAAGAAAATGTATCGGGCCGCTCTGCGCTCGATTATGTCCGAGCTGGCGCGCCAGGATCGGCTGATTGTTGTCGACAGTATGGAGCTGGAAGCGCCCAAGACCAAGCTGCTGGTTCAGCAGTTGGACGGCTACGGTGTTGATAATGTGCTGATCGTTGCGGACCAGGTGGGTGAGAACCTGTATCTCGCTGCACGCAATCTGCACAAGGTGGATGTGCGTGATGTTGAGGGTGTCGACCCCGTAAGCCTGATCGGCCATGACAAAGTCATGGTCACGGTGGATGCCGTCAAGAAGATTGAGGAGATGCTGGCATGAACCAGGAGCGTATATTCCAGGTGCTGATGGGCCCGCATGTGTCCGAGAAAGCGGCTATCTGCGCAGACGAGAACAACCAGTACGTATTCAAGGTTGCGAGCGACGCATCCAAAGCCGAGGTTAAACGTGCCGTAGAGCAGTTGTTCAAGGTGACGGTCACCAATGTGAACACGCTCAAGGTGAAGGGCAAGGTAAAGCGTAATCGCTACGGTTACAGCACCAAGTCCACGTGGAAGAAGGCATACGTCAGATTGCAGCAGGGTCAGGACATCGACTTTGCAGTGGCGGAGTAAGGAGTAGTATTGAAATGGCTGTGTTAAAGAGTAAGCCTACATCCCCCGGTCGCCGCCACGTGGTTCGTGTTGTCGACCAGGAGCTGCACAAGGGAGCACCGTACGCTCCTCTGGTGGAGCAGCAAACGCGCAATGGCGGACGCAACAATAATGGCCGTATCACGACCCGGCACATTGGCGGCGGTCACAAGCAGCACTACCGCATCATAGATTTCAAGCGCACGAAAGACGGCATTCCCGCAAAAGTGGAGCGTATTGAGTACGACCCAAACCGTACCGCGCACATCGCCCTGCTGTTGTTTGCCGATGGTGAGCGCCGTTATGTGATTGCGCCGAAGGGAGTTAGTGCGGGGGACACGCTGCAGTCAGGTTCATCCGCCCCTATCAAGACAGGTAATTGTCTGCCGCTGCGGAACATTCCCGTCGGTTCGGTCATCCACTGTGTGGAGCTCAAGCCTGGGAAGGGTGCGCAGTTGGCACGTTCCGCTGGCTCGTCTGCTCAGTTGGTCGCTCGCGAAGGGCAGTATGCAACACTGCGGCTGCGTTCGGGTGAAATGCGCAAGATTCTGGCCGACTGTCGAGCCACGCTGGGGGAGGTGTCGAACTCGGAGCACAGTCTTCGCAAGCTTGGCAAGGCCGGGGCCGCGCGTTGGCGCGGTGTTCGCCCCACCGTCCGCGGTGTCGCGATGAACCCGGTGGACCACCCGCATGGTGGTGGTGAAGGTCGTACGTCCGGCGGTCGCCATCCGGTAAGCCCCTGGGGCACGCCGACCAAAGGGTATAAGACTCGCAAGAACAAGCGTACTGACAAGCTCATCGTACGCCGACGTCGTGCGCGTTGATGCTACGAATACGTAACGATATTTAGAGGAAGACACTGTGCCGCGTTCACTCAAGAAAGGCCCGTTTATCGACCTTCACCTCATGAAGAAGGTAGAGGCTGCTGTCCAGGCTAACGACCGACGTCCCATCAAGACCTGGTCTCGTCGTTCGATGGTGTCACCGGATATGGTGGGTCTCACGATAGCGGTACATAACGGGCGTCAGCATGTGCCGGTTCTGGTCAACGAGGACATGGTGGGCCACAAGTTGGGCGAGTTTGCCGTGACCCGTACCTTTCGCGGGCACGTTGTCGACAAAAAGGCAAAGCGCTAGGCGCGACTGTAGCGAGACGAGGTTGAGATAATGGAAGTTGCAGCAAGACTGAAGGGCGCGCAAATTTCTGCCCAGAAGGTACGTCTGGTAGCGGATCAGGTTCGTGGGTTGCCCGTGGAAGAGGCGCTCAGCCTGTTGGAGTTCAGCCCCAAGAAGGCTGCACATATCGTAAAGAAACTGCTGGATTCTGCTATTGCGAATGCCGAGAACAACGAAGGCGCAGATGTAGACGAGCTGAAGGTGTCCAGTGTGTATGTTGATGAGGGAATGACCCTGAAGCGCCTGCGTCCGCGGGCAAAAGGGCGAGCGGATCGTATTTTGAAGCGCAGCTGCCACATCACCATTAAGGTCGCCGACGGCGAAAGCCAGGGTTAGGAGAAAAGTTAATGGGTCAGAAAGTACACCCCACCGGGATACGCCTGGGCATCGTCAAGGATCATAACTCGATCTGGTATGCAGATAGCAAGAACTACGCAAATCAGTTGATTACCGATCTGGATGCACGCGCGCATATTCAGAAAGTGCTGGATCACGCTTCGGTCAGTCGAGTCGTGATTGAGCGTCCGGCGCAAACAGCCAGGATTACGATCCACACGGCTCGCCCCGGTATCGTGATTGGCAAGAAGGGTGAGGACGTCGACAAGCTGCGGCAGGAGCTGACGCAGCGCATGGGTGTGCCTGTTCACATCAATATTGAAGAGATCCGCAAGCCGGATCTGGACGCACGGTTGGTGGCGCAGAACGTGGCCCAACAGCTTGAGCGGCGGGTGATGTTTCGTCGCGCCATGAAGCGCGTGGTGCAAAACGCGATGCGCCAGGGTGCCGAGGGTATCAAGGTGCAGATCAGCGGTCGCCTTGGTGGTGCCGAGATAGCGCGTACCGAGTGGTATCGCGAGGGCCGGGTTCCCCTGCATACGTTGCGCGCCGACATTGATTACGCCACCTACGAGGCGGTTACGACCTACGGTATTTTGGGTGTAAAGGTCTGGATCTTCAAAGGCGAGGTTATCGGCGACGATAGCCAGCATGAAGGGGCCAAGAAGTCAGCAACTAGTTAAGGGTTAGGCAGATGCTTCAACCAAAACGTACAAAATTCCGCAAGATGCACAAAGGCCGAAATCGCGGTCTGGCGCTGCGCGGCAGCAAGGTAAGCTTCGGCGAATATGGCCTCAAAGCGACAGGTCGCGGCCGCATCACTGCGCGCCAGATCGAGTCTGCGCGTCGTGCAATGACCCGTCATATCAAGCGTGGCGGCAAGATCTGGATTCGTGTGTTTCCCGACAAGCCGATTACCGGTAAGCCCCTGGAAGTCAGGCAGGGCAAAGGCAAGGGCAACGTCGAGTACTGGGTTGCCCAGGTGCAGCCCGGCAGAGTCTTGTACGAAGTCCAGGGCGTGTCTGAAGAGCTGGCTCGGGAGGCGTTTGCACTGGCTGCCGCCAAGATTCCCGTGGCTACCACATTCGTTAAACGGTCGGTGATGTGATGAAAGCGAGCGATTTACGTGGCAAGTCTCCGGAAGATCTGAACAAGGAACTGCTCAGTCTTCGTGAGGCGCAATTCAAGTTACGTATGCAGAAGTCCACTGGTCAGTTGGGCCAAACGCATCTCTTGCGCCAGAACCAGCGTGCGATTGCGCGTGTTAAGACTGTGCTGAATGAAAAGGCAGGTGACTGATTATGTCGGGTACTGAGAAGCGTACGCGCGTTGCGACGGGTAAAGTCGTCAGCAACAAGATGGATAAGACTGTTACGGTTCTGATTGAGCGTCGGGTGAAGCATCCTGTGTACGGCAAGTACATTACGCGGTCTTCCAAGATTCATGCGCACGATGAAGACAACCAGTGTGGAATTGGTGACACGGTAACCGTTGCGGAGTCGCGTCCGATTTCCAGAACGAAAACCTGGAAGTTGCTTGAGATTGTGGAGAGCGCCACGCCGGTTTAATCCGGTGTCGACGTTCTCATGTTAGCGGTCGTGTCAGGGCCGCAGGTGGAGTAGAAAATGATTCAGACACAGTCTTATCTGGAAGTGGCAGACAACAGCGGTGCACGTCGCGTTATGTGTATCAAGGTTCTTGGCGGTTCCAAGCGCCGTTACGCCCGGGTTGGCGACCTGATCAAGGTCACGGTGAAGGAAGCGATTCCTCGCGGCAAGGTCAAGAAAGGGCAGGTGATGACGGCCGTAGTGGTGCGTACAAAGAAAGGGGTGCGTCGCGCCGATGGGTCGCTCATCAAGTTTGATGACAACGCCGCGGTGCTGCTCAACGCGCAACAGGCGCCGATCGGAACCCGGATATTTGGACCCGTTACGCGTGAACTGCGTGGCGAGAAGTTTATGAAAATTATTTCCCTGGCTCCCGAAGTCATCTGAAGCGGCGAGTAAGAGGCAGCGACATGTTGAAGATCAAGAGCAACGATGAAGTTATCGTCCTGGCTGGCAAGGATAAAGGCAAGCGCGGCAAGGTGCGTCGTGTGCTGGACGACAACCGCGTGATTGTGTCAGGCGTAAATATGGTGAAGAAGCACACGCGCCCCAATCCGCAGGCGGGAGTCGCTGGCGGTATCGTGGAGCGTGAGGCACCGATCCAAGTGTCAAATGTGGCTATTTACAACCCTGCTTCCAGCAAGGCCGACAAGGTGGGTTTCAGGGTTGAAGGTGACAAGAAAGTTCGAATCTACAAATCCAGTGGCGAGGTGATTGGCGCCTGAGGCCGATTGGCTGAAAGGTTGTCAGGAAACAGACATGGTTAACTTGAAAGAAAAGTACAAGACAGAGATCGCTCCACGGCTCAAGGAAGAACTGGGCTTGGATAACGTGATGGATATTCCGCGTATCACCAAGATCACGCTGAACATGGGCGTGGGTGAGGCAATTGGCGACAAGAAGATTCTGGAAAGCGCTATTGCAGATATGCAGATGATAGCCGGGCAGAAACCGGTGATTACCAAAGCACGTCGATCAATTGCCGGTTTCAAGGTGCGTGACGGTTGGCCGATCGGTTGCAAGGTCACTTTGCGCTCTGATCGGATGTATGAATTCCTGGAGCGGCTGATCAGTATCGCCATTCCCCGAATCCGAGATTTTCGCGGGATCAGCCCGAAATCCTTTGATGGAAGGGGCAACTTCGCGATGGGCGTGTCGGAACAAATCATTTTTCCGGAGATTGAGTACGACAAGGTTGATGCCCTGCGCGGTATGGACATCACGATCACCACTACAGCCCGAACAGATGAAGAAGGTCGTGCATTGCTGCGCGCCTTTAACTTCCCGCTCAAGGCCTGAGAGACGTTAGATATGGCAAAGAAATCAATGATTGCGCGCGAGAAGAAGCGCACTCTTATGGTAGCAAAGTACGCTGCAAAGCGCGCCTCACTGAAAGCGGTTCTGGCTGATACGAGCGCGTCCGATGAAGAGAAATGGGACGCGCAGGTGAAGTTGCAGAAGCTGCCCAGGGATGCGAGTCCGGTGCGTCAGCAGCGGCGTTGTCGTGTGACGGGTCGTCCTCATGGTGTTTATCGCAAGTTCGGGCTGTGCCGTAACAAACTGCGAGAAGCAGCGATGCGCGGCGATGTGCCTGGACTGGTTAAAGCGAGCTGGTAAGTAAGAGTTGTCGTACGGAGACAAATTATGAGTATGCAAGATCCACTGTCAGATATGCTGACCCGTATTCGCAACTCCCAGATGGCCGGGAAGACCCGTGTCGAGATGCCCGGGTCCAAGCTGAAGGCGGCAGTTGCGCGCGTGTTGCAGGAGGAGGGCTATATTGGCAGCTTTTCGGCGACCGAGGAAAATGGCAAGCCGCGTCTGGCAATCGAGTTGAAGTACTACAAAGGCAAACCGGTTATTGCGGAGATTGATCGCATCAGCCGCCCCGGTTTGCGCCAGTACCGCAATAAGGATGAACTGCCATCTGTACGGGCAGGTCTCGGTGTCGCCATTGTCTCGACATCTCGTGGCGTGATGACTGAGCGTGCAGCACGCGCGGCAGGTGTGGGCGGCGAAGTGCTCTGCACGGTTTATTGATCGATACATGTATTTAGAGAGCGTTTCAGATGTCTAGAGTCGCAAATAACCCGATACAAGTTCCCGGTGGTGTCCAGGTCAAGCTGGATGGTAGTGAAGTCACGGTGAAGGGAAGCCTTGGGTCGCTCCAGCTCTCGTTGAATGAGGGTGTAACCCTGGGACAGGATGGCGACGTGCTGACAGTGGGCTACGAGCATGACAAGTATCGTGCAATCGCCGGCACTACGCGTGCGCTAGTGAACAACATGGTCATCGGTGTCAGTGATGGCTGGGAGCGAAAGCTCGTCCTCAACGGGGTCGGTTATCGTGCCAAGGCGACCGGCAATGCGGTCAACCTGACTATTGGTTTGTCTCACCCGGTGGACTACCAGATGCCGCAGGGTGTGACCGCCGAAAGCCCCACGCAAACCGAGGTGGTGCTGAAAGGGATCGATAAGCAGGCCGTGGGCCAGGCTGCTGCAGAAATTCGCAGTTTCCGTCCTCCGGAGCCTTACAAAGGTAAAGGCATTCGTTACGCGGACGAGCACGTTCGTCGTAAAGAAGCGAAGAAGAAGTAGGTAGAGAGATGAGCGTAAAAAACGATTCAAGGTTGCGACGTGCCCGCCGTGCACGTGCGCGCATGCGCGGTCTGGGACAAACTCGTCTCAGCGTACATCGTACACCGCGCCATATTTATGCGCAGATTATTTCGCCCGGTGGGGACAGAGTCCTTGCCAGCGCGTCGACACTGGACAGTGAACTGCGTGGCGGTAGCACAGGCAATATTGGAGCGGCTGCCGAGGTGGGTAAATTGGTGGCCGCGCGTGCAAAGGCGGCCGGCATCGACAAGGTGGCGTTCGATCGTAGTGGCTACAAGTACCACGGGCGTGTCAAAGCGCTGGCAGATGCGGCACGTGAATCCGGTTTGGAATTCTAAGGGTTTGGAACATGGCTTTTAACGATCAGAAAAAGCAGCAACAGGAAGGCGACCTGCAGGAGAAGCTGGTCCAGGTAAACCGTGTGGCCAAGGTTGTGAAAGGCGGCCGTATTTTCGGCTTTACCGCTTTGACTGTCGTGGGCGATGGCAAGGGCAAGGTGGGCTTTGGTCGCGGAAAAGCGCGCGAAGTGCCTGTTGCTATCCAGAAGGCCATGGAGGCCGCTCGCCGGAACATGATTCAGGTTGAACTGAACAACGGTACGATCCAATACCCGGTGAAGGCCTCTCACGGCGCAAGCAAGGTTTACATGCAACCCGCTTCCGAGGGTACCGGGGTAATTGCCGGAGGTGCGATGCGCGCCGTGCTGGAAATTGCCGGTGTCCACAACGTGCTTGCAAAATGCTACGGCTCCACCAATCCGGTGAACGTGGTGCGTGCGACCTTCAATGGTCTGCGCGATATGTCCTCGCCTGAGGACATTGCCGCGAAGCGTGGCAAGACTGTCGAAGAAATTCTGAACTGATTACCGGGTTGAGCGGTCATGGCTAAATCTACTATCAAGGTCACGCAGGTAAAAAGCACTGCGGGCCGACTTAAGAATCACCAGGCGTGCGTCTCGGGCTTGGGCCTGCGTCGTATTGGGCACACTGTGGAGGTGGAAGACTCTGCCGCAGTGCGCGGCATGATCAACCGGGTGAACTACCTGGTAAGGGTGGAGGAGTAACCTATGTCAGACGTAATGCGATTGAATTCGCTCGCGCCCGCGCCCGGCACCAAGAAGCAGCCGAAGCGTGTTGGCCGCGGCATTGGCAGCGGAGATGGCAAAACGGCAGGCCGTGGGCATAAGGGCCAGAAGTCCCGCTCAGGCGGCAAAGTACGGCCTGGGTTTGAGGGTGGCCAGATGCCACTCCAGAAGCGGCTGCCGAAGTATGGTTTCACCTCCAGGATCTCGCGTACGTCGGCTCAGATTCGTCTCTCTGAGCTCAACGCGGTAGAAGCTGAAGTGATTGATCTTGAGGCCTTGAAATCCGCCGATCTGATCAAGGACAACATTACGCGCGCACGTGTGTTTCTGTCAGGTGAAGTGACCAGGCCCGTGACGGTAAAAGGCCTCGGCGTGACCAAGGGAGCTCGAGAGGCTATTGAGCAGGCCGGCGGAAAGGTCGAGGACTAAATGGCTACGGGGCAACTGCCTTCAGTTAACAAAGCGGGGCTGAGCGAACTCTTCAGGCGCTTGCGTTTCGTTTTGTTGGCCATATTCGTTTACCGGATAGGGACGCACATACCTGTCCCGGGGATCGATCCCGGGCAATTGGCCGCGCTGTTTAACCAGAACCAGGGAACGATCCTGGGGCTGGCGAATATGTTTTCAGGCGGTGCCCTGGAGCGAATGAGTATCCTGGCGCTGGGCATTATGCCCTATATTTCGGCGTCGATTATTATGCAGCTGATGTCCGCGGTGACCCCGCAGCTTGAGGCGCTGAAGAAAGAAGGCGAGTCAGGTCGGCGCAAGATTAGTCAGTATACGCGCTACCTCACGGTGGTGCTGGCAATCGTACAGGCTACCGGTATGACAGTGGGCATGGCGAACCAGGGCATGTCCTATGACGCATCGCCGCTGTTTTTCGTGATTGCCATCACCTCGCTGGTGACAGGCGCAGTGTTCATGATGTGGCTGGGCGAGCAGATCACCGAGAAAGGCGTAGGCAACGGGATATCGCTATTGATATTTGCCGGTATTGTGGCGGGATTGCCCTCGGCTATTGGTCAGTCGCTCGAGCAGGCCAGGCAGGGCGAGTTGAATATTCTGTTGTTGCTCGGCATTTTGGCGCTGGCGATTTCGCTCATTTTTGCCATCGTGTTCATTGAGCGCGGACAGCGGCGAATTACGGTGAACTACGCAAAACGGCAGCAGGGGCGGAAAATGTACCAGGGGCAAAGTTCCCACCTGCCGTTGAAAGTGAACATGGCTGGGGTAATTCCCGCAATTTTTGCGAGTAGTATCCTGTTGTTTCCGGCGTCGATCGCCCAGTGGTTCGGTACGAGCGGGTCCGCCGACTGGTTGCAGGATCTTGCCGTCGCCATTGGCCCAGGGCAGCCCCTTAACATATTGCTGTTTACAGTGTTCATTGTGTTTTTCTGCTTCTTTTATACGGCTCTGATGTTCAATCCGGCCGAAGTGGCGGACAACCTGAAGCGCTCGGGAGCGTTCGTACCGGGAATCAGGCCTGGTCAGCAAACGGCCAACTATATAGACGGCGTTTTGACCCGGTTGACGGTATTCGGCTCGGCTTATATCGCTGTAGTGTGCCTGATCCCGCAGTTCCTGGTCGTCACCGCGAACGTGCCCTTCTATCTGGGTGGTACTTCGCTCCTGATCGTGGTGGTGGTAGTGATGGATTTCATGGCCCAGGTGCAGAGTCATCTGATGTCTCACCAGTATGAGTCCGTCATGAAAAAGGCAAACTTGAAGAATTACGGCGGCGCGGGGCGGCCTCGTTAGGCCCGTCTGATTGCGACGTAAGGAGTAGGAAGCGTGAAAGTAAGAGCATCGGTAAAAAAAATGTGCAGGAACTGCAAGGTTGTGCGCCGCAAGGGCGTGGTCCGTGTTATTTGCAACACCGACCCGCGTCATAAGCAGCGCCAGGGCTAAAGCTGAACCGCCGCGCGATTGATTTTTGGTGATGTTGCCGCTAGAATGCTGCGCCTTTTGTGCGCGTGCTCAGGGTCCTGGCCCGGGTACAGCAGGCTGCGACGACACAATGATTGGAGAGTTTGAATGGCCCGTATAGCCGGCGTCAATATTCCGGATAACAAGCACACAGTGATAGCGCTGACGTACATTTTCGGCGTGGGTCGTAGTCAGGCGAAGCGGCTGTGCGCGGAGAGCGGAGTGGCCGAAAGCGTCAAGATCAATGCCTTGACGGAAGAGGAAATGGATTCACTGCGCAACAAGGTCGGAGAGATGCTTGTGGAAGGTGATCTACGCCGTGAAGTGTCCATGAATATCAAGCGTCTGATGGATCTGGGCTGTAACCGTGGTCTTCGGCACCGCCGGAGCCTGCCCTTACGGGGTCAGCGTACGAAAACGAATGCAAGAACGCGTAAAGGCCCGCGTAAGCCGATTCGCAAATAGAACTGTCAATTAGCGAATCCTGTTTGGTGTAGCTGCATCCAATTGCAGTGTCGATATTAAAGTAGGAAAAGAGTATGGCCAAGCCAAGTGCCAAGAGCACTCGCAAGAAAATTACCAAGACGGTTGTCGATGGCATTGCCCATGTGCACGCGTCTTTCAACAACACCATCATCACCATCACGGATCGTCAGGGCAATACTCTGAGCTGGGCCACTTCAGGTGGGTCAGGGTTCCGGGGTTCACGCAAGAGCACGCCGTTCGCCGCGCAGGTGGCAGCAGAGCGCGCAGGCGAGGCGGCCAAGGAGTACGGACTCAAGAATCTTGATGTGCAGGTGAAAGGCCCCGGCCCCGGTCGCGAGTCCGCGGTTCGCGCACTGAATGCCTGTGGGTACAAGATCGGAAACATCACGGACGTTACGCCGATTCCACATAACGGTTGTCGTCCTCCCAAGAAACGTCGCGTGTAGCGCTAGCAGGATTGAATTGACATGGCTCGATATATTGGACCCAAGTGCAAACTTTCCCGCCGCGAGGGCACAGACCTGCTGTTGAAGAGCGGTGTTCGTGCGCTGGAAAGCAAATGTAAAGTAGAGGCTATTCCCGGGCAGCACGGTGCTCGACGCGGGCGCCTTTCAGACTATGGCGTGCAACTTCGCGAAAAGCAGAAGGTGCGTCGTATTTACGGCATCCTGGAAAAGCAGTTCCGTAATTATTATCGTGAGGCCGCGCGGCGTCGCGGCGCCACTGGTGAGAACCTTCTGCAGCTTCTGGAGAGCCGCCTGGACAACGTCGTGTATCGCATCGGTTTTGGATCCACGCGAGCGGAAGCCAGGCAACTGGTCAGTCATAAGTCGATACTGGTGAATGGCTCCGTTGTTAACATCCCGTCGTACCAGGTTAGCGCAGGCGACGTGATCACTCTGCGGGAGAAAGCGAAAAAGCAACTGCGCGTTCAGTCTGCGATGTCTCTTGCCGCACAGCGCGGAGAGTCGGAGTGGATTGAAGTGAACGGCGAGAAGCTTGAAGGTGTATTCAAGTCAGTGCCCGATCGTCAGGATCTCTCGTCCGAGATCAATGAAAACCTGATCGTCGAGCTCTACTCGAAGTAACCCACCTTAGGATAAACCTACAGTACAGGTGCCCCAATGCAGAGTGCAGTGAACGAATTTTTGACTCCCCGGCTCATTAATGTAGAAGAGAAGGACAGCACCCGCTCGCAGGTAACTCTGGAGCCCCTGGAGCGTGGCTTCGGTCATACGCTGGGCAATGCCCTGCGCAGGATACTGCTGTCGTCCATGCCCGGAAGCGCTATTACGGAAGTGGAAATCGATGGGGTGCTGCACGAGTACAGCGCTATCGAAGGTGTTCAGGAAGACGTTATCGAAATACTTCTCAACCTCAAGGGCGTTGCCCTGGTAATGAGCGGTAAGGAAGAGGCTGAGCTGACCCTGAGCAAGAAAGGGCCCGGCACAGTCACCGCTGGAGATATTCAGCTCGATCATGATGTTGAGATTCGTAACCCCGATCATGTGATTTGTCACCTGAATGACAACGGCGAGATCAATATGAAGCTGACCGTGGCCCTGGGCCGCGGGTATTCCCCGGCTGATTCCCGTCAGGACCCTGAAGACGAAACGAGATCTATCGGCCGTCTTCAGCTAGACGCCAGCTTTTCTCCGGTGTATCGCGTGTCGTACGTTGTAGAAGCGGCGCGTGTCGAGCAGCGAACTGACCTCGACAAGCTCGTTCTTGACCTTGAAACGAATGGCACCATTGATCCCGAAGAAGCTATTCGTCGCGCTGCAACTATCCTGCAGCAGCAGCTCGCTGTGTTTGTCGATCTCGAGAGCGACAGTGAGTCCGAGTCCGTGGAGGAAGAGGACGAGGTTGATCCGATTCTGCTTCGCCCCGTCGATGATCTTGAACTGACGGTTCGCTCGGCGAATTGTCTGAAGGCGGAGAATATTTACTACATAGGCGATCTGGTGCAGCGGACTGAAGTCGAACTGCTGAAAACACCCAACCTGGGCAAAAAGTCGCTGACCGAAATTAAGGATGTGCTGGCTTCGCGTGGTCTTTCTCTGGGCATGCGCCTGGACAACTGGCCACCGGCAAGCCTGAAGAATGATGATCGGGTTCTGAGCGCCTAGCGCATCCCGGCGTTTATTGCTAAACACGTGCTGAGACAGCACCGAGTACAGGACAGGAAAAATGCGTCATCGTCATAGCGGAAGACAACTTAACCGCAACAGCGCTCATCGTAAGGCCATGTTCCGGAACATGGCTGTATCGCTCGTTGAGCACGAGTTGATCAAGACCACGCTGCCCAAGGCAAAAGAACTGCGAAGCTACGCTGAGCCCCTGATTACCCTGGCAAAGAATGACAGCGTGGCGAACCGTCGCCTGGCATTCGACCGCACGCGAAATAAGGCGGCTGTGGGTAAACTGTTCTCCGAGCTTGGTCCGCGCTACCAGGAGCGGCCGGGCGGATACATACGTATTCTCAAGGCAGGCTATCGTGCTGGCGACAAGGCCCCGATGGCTTATGTCGAGTTGGTTGACCGCCCGCAACCGGCCGGTTACGACGACGATGGCGAATAAACCTGCGCACGATGAGGACGCGGGTTGAGCGCACAAGTTGACAGAAAGCCGGGTAAATACCCGGCTTTTTTTTGGCTCGCGCTTGCGCGGGCGTGCGTAACGCGAGGCGCGATTGAGTTTTCGCAGGCTGTCTTGTACGCTTTCGCCCGTTTCAGCCGTTACCAGCCGTGAGTTGACCAGACTGAGCAATGAATACGTATAGCGGCTCACCAACGAGCCTTGTGTCCAGTCTGCTGCTCAACCGGACCCTGATCGCTCGCATGGCCAGACGTGAGGTGGTGGCTCGCTACCGTGGTTCTTTGATCGGCCTCGCATGGTCTTTTTTCAATCCTGTGCTGCTACTGCTCGTGTATACCTTCGTTTTCACGGTAGTGTTTGCAGCGCGCTGGGGTGATTCGCGTTTCGCGACGGATGCAGCTCAAAGTCCCGCTATTATGATTTTTGCGGGAATGATTGTGCACGGCCTGTTTGCCGAGTGCTTCGTGCGTAGCCCGGGCCTGGTAACGGGGAATGCCAACTACGTGAAGCGCGTGGTTTTTCCTCTGGAAATTCTTCCGTGGATAACGATGGGCGGGGCGGTATTTCACGCGCTGATCAGTCTGTTCGTGCTGCTCATTGGGCAACTGGTATTGCTTGGCCATTGGCCGTGGAGCGCTGTTCTGGCGCCGCTGGTACTGCTGCCGCTAGTGCTGATCACCATGGGGTTCTCCTGGTTTTTTGCCGCGTCAGGGGTGTATTTCAGGGATCTGTCGCAAGTGTCCGGCTTGTTCAGTACTGTTTTATTGTTCCTGTCGCCGGTCTTCTACCCGCTTTCGGCGATACCGGAGGGTTACCGACACTGGTTTTATATCAACCCGCTTACCTACGCGATCGAGGCCTTCCGGGGGCTTTGGGTGTTCGGCCAGTTTCCCGCATGGCAGGGATTGTTGGTCTATAGCGCAATCAGTGTCGTGGTCGCGCTGTTGGGGTTCGCCTGGTTTCAGAAGACGCGCAGGGGGTTTGCCGATGTCATCTGACTCGGTCATCTCCGTGGACGGCCTGGGCAAGAATTACCAGGTCTTTGCACGCCCTCAGGACCGGTTTCTGCAGATGCTGGCGCGTGGTCGCCGCAGGTACTATACGGAGTTTTCGGCGTTGCGCGACGTCAGTTTCTCCGTTGCGCCGGGTGAGACCGTCGGCATTATCGGCAGGAACGGTTCCGGAAAGTCTACGCTCCTGCAACTGATCTGCGGGACTCTGCAGCAGACCTCTGGTGAGGTGAGCGTTCGGGGTAGGGTGGCCGCACTGCTGGAACTTGGCACCGGGTTCAATCCCGAGTTTACAGGACGTGAAAACGTAGCGCTTTATGCATCCATTCTTGGTCTGGACGATGCGGCGATCGCCGCACGTTTTGACAGTATCGTCTCGTTTGCCGACATTGGAGAATTTCTCGACCAGCCGGTGAAGACCTACTCCAGCGGTATGGTAGTGCGACTTGCATTCGCGGTCATCGCGCACGTTGATGCCGATGTCCTGGTGATTGATGAAGCGCTGGCGGTAGGAGATGTTTACTTCGTACAGAAGTGTATGCGGTTTCTGCGCGGCTTCCGAGAGAAGGGCACATTACTGTTCGTCTCGCACGATGCATCGACCGTCCTTGGCCTCTGTGACCGCGCAATCTGGCTGGAAAGCGGCGCGATCAGATCGATGGGTCCGGCGAAGGGGGTTGTCAGCCAGTATCTTGAAGGGCTTTACGGAAATGCCGCAATGGATGAGCCTGCCGTGAATGTCGCACTGCCCGCACAGGAGACCGGCGGCGAGGTCGAGGTTATCGATCAGCGGCAGGCGTTTATCAATGCCAGCAATCTGCGCAACGACATCGAGGTCCTCGGTTTTGATGCTGATGCCGCTGCGTTTACCGATGGGCAGGCAGATATTGTCGACGTCGGCTTTTTCAGCGCGGGTGGAAGACTAAGCTGGATGGTCGGTGGAGAAGACGTGCAGCTTACGATCCGATGCGTCAGTGCGTTGACGCTGGACCGGCCGATCATCGGATTTTTTGTGAAAAATCGGCTGGGACAGCATGTGTTCGGGGACAATACGTATCTAAGCTATCGCGAGGCACCGGTTCCTGTTCCGGCCGGCCAGGTATGCAGCGCAAGCTTCAGCTTTCGCATGCCCATGCTGCCTACCGGCGAGTATAGCCTGGACGTCTCCATATCCAATGGCGACCAGGACAACCATCAGATGCTGAACTGGAAGTACGATGTACTGGTGTTCAGGGTGCAGGCGAGTTCCGTGGTGCACGGCCTGGTGGGTGTGCCGATGCGCAGCATTGAGCTGCGCGCGGTGCCTGACGCCCTATAACGCCTGTTTCTTTGCCTCGGTAAACATGTAGTCCACCATCTGCATAATGCCTGCATCGCTGCATACATAGCAGAATCCGCGCTCCGGCATGGCATTGTAACCGTTCAGCACGCGCTCACGAGTCAGCGCCGTGGGCTGCTCCATGATGGGTTTCCAGGCGGCATAGTCGCCGAGCACTGGAGCGCCGGTGGCGCCAGTGTTGTGACAGCCCGAGCACACCAGATCATAGTATTTCTTGCCGGGGTGGACAGTGGGGACCGCTGCAGCGGTCTCATCGCCGTTCAGGACGGTAGCCTGTGCCGCTGCCGCTGCCGCCGCTGCAGCGATCTCCTCGGCCGAGCGACGTAAGAGCCTGTGCAGGCCGGATGTCTGGGAGAGAATGTAAATGGAGCCGTCCGATGCGACCTTGATATCGCGAATCCGCCCTCCGACCTCGGATAAGATACGTTGCCTGCTGCGCACCAGGCCCGCGTCGAAATCCAGTTTCGAAATACGCTCGGCGCGCAGGGCGCCCACGAAAATGTCGCCTTCCCACTCCGGGAACATGTCGCCGTGGTACACGGTAATGGGAGAAACGGCAATTGAAGGCAAAAAATAGAAAATGGGTTGCTGCAGCCCGGGCTTGTGCGTCCCTTCGCCGATAGGTTTTGTTGTTGAGTAGTTGGCTCCATAGCTGATTGTCGGCCATCCGTAATCCTGCCCCGCCTCAATGATGTTGATCTCATCGCCCCCGAGCGGGCCGTGATCCGTGGCAAACAGAAGGCCGGTAGGCTTGTCGAAGTAGATGCCCTGCGAATTGCGTACGCCCAGCGCAAAAATCCGTGAATCGATATTGTCGTTGGCAATAAACGGATTGTCTTCAGGAATGGAGCCGTCTGCATTGAGTCGTAATATTTTGCCTTCCAGCCTGTCACCCTGGCGGGACAGCACGTCTTCTCCACGATCACCGATGCTGACATACAAATGGCCGGACTCATCGAACTCCAGTGCGCCACCAAAGTTGGACGGTGCCCAGCCAAAATCCTCGTTGTTGATCAGTGTTGTCAGACCGGTGATCCTGCTACCTTCCAGAATGCCGGTCGCGACTTCGGTCAGGTGGTATTTATCGGATTCCGGGTGCGGTTTCGCATAGGAAAAATAGATACGCTTGTTGCGGCTGAACTGCGGGTGTAACTCGACATCCATGAGGCCAATCTGCGTAAAGCCGGAACCGATCTCAGGCATTCCTTCGATAACGGTTGCCTCGCCGGTACTCAGAATGACGCGTGTTAAACGGCCTGATATCTGGCTCAGCAAAATCTCGTCCTCGCTGATGAATTCAAACGCCCAGGCGTAATCGATGGGCGGCAGAACATGCTGCAGAACCGCATCCCGCACGTTGATCAGAGAGAGTGACTCGAGTTCGCCCTGGTACTGGGGTGCAACGCCCAGTTTCGCCACCGCACGCGCGTTGCCGTCTGCGGGCGCGACGACCGCAGGAGGAGGGTCGTTCTGTACAGCGTTGACCGCTTCAGGGGGGCGCGCGGTAACCGGAACCGGTGCGGTGGATTCAGCAGGCGGGTCAGCTTTCGAAGGAGAGTCGTCGGAGGAGCAGGCGATCAGCAGAGCGCATAGAGCGGCGAGGGACGCCCCTCGCAAGCGACTGACGGCGCCCCTGGCGTTCATTGTCCTTAGAGGCATTCTTGCGTTCGATGCGCATGCGTTGATGGCGATCACCTTGGCTCCTGCGAAAAGTAGTTGTGCGCAGTTTAGCGCAATGCCCGGATGATCGCAGTAAATGCTGTTGAGATCGCGGCTGTTCGGCGTCAGCCTGCCGTTGACGGACCCGCCTCAGGCAGCTTTTTGCTTGCGACGCTTTTTCAGTAGCGGTGCCAGAAATTCGCCGGTGAAAGAGCCCCGGGTTTTCGCAACCGCTTCAGGCGTGCCCTGGGCGATGATACGCCCACCGCCACTGCCGCCTTCTGGTCCGAGATCCACGATCCAGTCGGCGGTTTTGATCACATCGAGGTTGTGCTCGATGATCACCACCGTGTTGCCGTGATCGCGCAGTCTGTGCAGCACCTCAAGGAGCTGTCGAATATCCTCGAAATGCAGCCCCGTAGTGGGTTCATCGAGGATGTACAAGGTCTTGCCTGTGTCGCGTTTGGAGAGCTCTCGCGACAGTTTCACTCGCTGCGCTTCACCGCCAGACAGGGTGGTGGCTGCCTGGCCGAGTCGAATGTAGGACAGGCCTACATCCATCAGTGTCTGCAACTTGCGTGCAATAGCCGGAACTGGTTCGAAGAAGACCAGTGCGTCTTCCACGGTCATTTCCAATACCTCGTGGATACTCTTGCCCTTGTAGCGAACCTCGAGTGTTTCCCGGTTGTACCGTTTGCCCTTGCAGATATCGCAGGGTACGTAAATATCGGGCAGGAAATGCATTTCTACTTTGGTCACGCCGTCGCCCTGGCATGCCTCGCAGCGTCCGCCTTTGACGTTGAAGCTGAATCGACCAGGCTTGTAACCGCGAGAGCGTGCCTCGTGCGTGCCTGCGAACAGTTCGCGCACGGGCGTGAATATCCCTGTATAGGTAGCCGGATTGGAGCGCGGCGTGCGGCCGATCGGGCTCTGGTCGATATCGATGCACTTGTCGATCTGGTCAAGGCCGCTGATGCCAGTATAGGCGGCAGGCGTCAGTGTTGTTGCGCCGTTGAGTGCCGTAGCGGCAATGGGGTAGAGAGTGCTGTTGATCAGTGTGGATTTGCCGGAACCCGAAACACCCGTCACGCAGGTGAGCAGGCCAAGCGGCAGTTCCAGTCGCACCTTCTGCAGGTTATTGCCTGCGGCGCCTTCCAGGCAGAGCATACGCGATTCATCCCGGGGCGTGCGTTTCGTGGGAATTTCAATCCGTTTCTTGCCCGACAGATAGGCTCCGGTGAGGGAGTGTTCGCTGCTCAAGACATCACTGAGCGTGCCTGCAACGACCACTTCGCCGCCGTGTACTCCCGCGCCCGGGCCGATGTCGATGATGTGATCTGCGGTGCGAATGGCGTCCTCGTCGTGCTCCACGACCAGCACGGTATTGCCCAGGTCACGCAGGTGGGTCAGCGTGGCCAGCAGGCGGCTATTGTCGCGCTGGTGCAGGCCGATGGATGGCTCATCCAGAATATACATGACGCCAACGAGGCCGGCGCCAATCTGTGAGGCCAGCCGAATGCGTTGCGCCTCGCCGCCGGAAAGCGTTTCCGCGCTGCGGTTGAGCGACAGGTAGTTGAGTCCTACGTCCACGAGGAAGCGATAGCGCGCGCGCAACTCCTTGAGTATCTTGTCGGCGATCTCACCCGCTCGCCCACTGAGCTTGAGTTGTTCAAAGTAGGCATGGGCGTCGCCTACCGGCAATGCAGTAATTTCGGGAAGGTTGCGCTCGTCCACGAACACATGGCGCGCATCCTGCTTGAGTCGCGTCCCCTCGCATTCCGGGCAGGGCTGGCTGGCGAGAAACTTTGCCAGTTCCTCACGAACGGATTGTGATTCGGTGTCGCGGTAACGCCGCTCCATGTTGGGGATGATGCCCTCGAACGGATGTGTGCGCTTGAATACGTCTCCGCGATCATTGATGTAGGAGAATGCAATCTCCTCCTTGCCGCTTCCGTGCATGATGATCTGCACATGTTTTTTCGACAGCTTCTCAAAGGGCGTGTCGATGTCAAAATCGTAGTGTCTGGCGAGCGACGTGAGCATATGAAAATAGTAGACATTGCGGCGATCCCAGCCACGAATGGCGCCTTCTGCCAGGCTGGCTTCGGGATACATCACCAGGCGCTCCGCATCGAAAAACTGCCGCACGCCCAGGCCATCGCAACTGCCGCATGCGCCGGCCGGGTTGTTGAATGAAAACAGGCGGGGTTCCAGTTCGTCGATACTGTGGCCGCACTTGGGGCAGGCAAAGCGGGCGGAGAAACTGAGGTCTTCACCCGTTTCATCCATGTAACTCACGGTGGCGAGGCCATCGGTCAGCTCCAGGGCAGTCTCGAAAGACTCCGCCAGACGCAGACCGAGGTCGTCGCGCACTTTAAACCGGTCCACGACGACTTCAATGCGGTGTTTGCGTTTCTTGTCCAGGTCAGGGACGTCATCGAGGTCGGTGACGATGCCGTCGATGCGCGCGCGCACGAATCCGCTGGCGCGCAGTTCCTCGAAGATGTGCAGGTGCTCTCCCTTGCGGTCGCGTATCACCGGCGCGAGCAGCATGAGCTTGGTGCCTTCGGGCATGGCCAGCACGGTATCCACCATCTGGCTGATGGTCTGAGCCTGCAGGTTAAGGCCGTGCTCCGGGCATCGCGGCTCGCCGACGCGCGCGAAGAGCAGGCGGAGGTAATCGTAGATCTCGGTGATGGTGCCCACGGTGGAGCGCGGATTATGTGAGGTGGATTTCTGCTCAATGGAAATGGCCGGGGACAGACCTTCCACATGGTCGATGTCGGGCTTCTCCATCATCGACAGGAACTGCCTGGCGTAGGTCGACAGCGATTCCACATAGCGACGCTGGCCCTCTGCATACAGCGTATCAAAGGCGAGCGAGGATTTGCCGGAGCCCGACAGCCCGGTGATCACTACCAGCTTGTCCCTTGGGATATCGAGGTCGATGTTCTTGAGGTTGTGCGTGCGCGCTCCACGCAGCTGAATGCTATCCATGAGCCCCCTGATCTGGCCGGAAAACGTAAACCCCACAGTATAGGCCCAGCCCTGCCCGTCAGGCAAAAGCGCAAGGGCAGTCAACCGGGACAACCCCGCGTCATTTGACGACGGCCCTGTGTGCGGCGTTCAGTGAAGCTGGTACCATAGGCGGTTCACTGTGATAGACCCGTCTGCGCGAAGCATTTGAGTGATAACTGAATCCCCCATGACAGCGCTGGAGCGGCGCTCGGTCGCCTCTCTCGCACTTCTGTACGCCTTTAGAATGCTTGGGCTGTTTATGGTCCTGCCATTGCTTGCGCTATACGCGGGCGATATGGCCGGCGCCAGCACCGTGCTGATTGGCCTTGCGTTGGGGGTGTACGGCCTCACGCAGGCGGCGCTGCAGATACCTTTTGGGTGGCTGTCTGATCGGCTGGGTCGCAAGCCGGTGATTGTCGCAGGCCTATTGATCTTTGCGCTGGGAAGCGTCATAGCGGCGCTTGCCGACAGTGTCTGGGGCATTATTCTCGGGCGCACGCTGCAGGGGGCTGGAGCCATTGCCAGTACGGTGATGGCCCTCGTGGCCGACTTGACGAGTCCCGAGCAGCGCACCAAGGCGATGGCCCTGGTCGGTATCAGTATAGGTCTGTCGTTTGCGGTAGCGCTAGTGTTGGGGCCTGCCCTGGCGTCTTTCGGCGGGCTTTCGGCCGTATTCTGGTTTACCGCTGCGCTCGCCTTCATCGGGATTGTAATCGTGGTGATGCTGGTGCCCACACCGGGCAAACAGGTGGTCGACTCCGCGGATGTGGGCTTGCGGCGGGGCCTGATAGGTCGCAGCCTTGTGAATCCGACGCTGGCGCGACTCAACTTCGGCGTTTTCAGCCTGCACTTCACGCTGATGGCGGCTTTTCTGCTCATTCCGGGCTGGCTTGAACAAACCGCCGGTGTGCATCGTGACAGCCATTGGATGGTCTACCTCCCGGTACTTCTGCTGTCGCTGATCGGGATGGTGCCGCTGATGGGCTTCGCTGAACGGGGCGGCCGCCCCAGGGAGGCGTTTCTGATTGGCATACTGGTATTGCTGGCTGCGGTGGGTGTTCTGGGTATCGCCCCTGCAGGCGCGGGTTTCTACACGGGTCTGTGGCTGTTTTTCGTGGGATTCAACTATCTGGAGGCCACCCTGCCGTCGCTGGTGAGCAAAACCGCCGTTGCCGGCGGCAAGGGCACTGCGATGGGTGTCTATTCCACCTGTCAGTTCCTTGGGGCCTTCGCAGGCGGCGCGGCCGGGGGCTGGCTACTGCAGCATCTGGGCGAAAGTGCCCTGGTTCTCGCCTGTTTTGTGCTGGTATCGGTCTGGGGATTGTCGGTGCTGCTGGCGCCCGCTCCCGCTGCCGGAGAAGCACCCTCGCGTCTTTAGAGCAGCCTGTCCGATAGAGCGTTTTAGAATGACTTTGAACGCCCGTGTTGTCGCATTTGCACAAGGGGATTGCTATAGTCTCCTGTCTATTCTGGCATTATTTTCGCGACTCTATTGAGGAGGTCCTATGGCATCACGGGGCGTAAATAAGGTAATTCTGGTGGGCAACCTCGGTAACGATCCGGAAACCCGTTTCTTTCCCGATGGCGGCGCTGTCACCAATGCCAGCCTCGCAACCAGCGAAACCTGGCGCGACAAGCAGACCGGTGAGCAGAAAGAGCGCACCGAGTGGCACCGTGTGGTGTTTCGCGACCGCGGTAATTATCGACTTGGGCAGATTGCCGGCGAGTACCTGAAAAAAGGCTCGAAAATATTCGTGGAGGGCAAGCTGCAAACCCGCAAGTGGCAGGGCCAGGATGGTCAGGATCGCTACACCACCGAGATTCTGGTGGATGAGATGCAGATGCTCGACAGTCGCGGCGCGGGCCAGGGCAATTACGATTCGCCCTCCGACAACCAGCAGCGCGCGCCTTCGGCAGTCGCTTCCCCGAGCTCTGCCGCCGGGGCAGGCGCAGCGGCACCGCCTCCCGGCGACTTCAATAATTTTGACGACGACATCCCCTTCTAGCATGCCCGAGCTGTCCTGTGTCTGCCTCGGTGCCTGATCCATGGGGCCCCGCTAGTGCGCGTATTGTTGCTGGGGTCAGATACACCCCTTGGCAGGGCGTTGGAGGCGCGTCAGGCTCAACTGCAACGGCATGAAGTCGTTGCACTGAGCCGGTCTGCCTGCCGATGGAAGAGCGAGCGTCAGGCCAAGAAGAGCGTGGTGCGTGCCAAGTGTGACATCGTCCTGGACGTGCGCATCGAAGCGGCCGGGGACGGGGGCAGCCAGATCGGCGAGTTCGACCTCAAGCGCTGCCACTGGGTCGCAAAAGCCTGCCAGAGAACCGGTACGGCCTACTTTTACATCTCCAGCTCCAGGGTGTTCTCCGGGCATCTGGGCCGTCCCTACAACGAACGGGATGTCCCCGACAACGATGAAGGGGTAGCCCGTCTGCTGCGCAGCGCGGAGGAGGTGGTCACGCAAACCTGCGAACGTCACCTGCTGCTGCGGATGGGGCCGATATTCTCCTATGAGGGCGCCAATCTTATCTCCCAGATGCTGGGCCCCCTGCGCGATGGCGATAGTCTGATACTCGACGATAACCTGCGTGGCTGCCCGGTTGCGGCCGAGGACGGAGCGCGGGTGGTCATGGCGCTGCTGGACCAGCTCAGCACCGAAATAGAACCCTGGGGCACTTATCACTACGGTAGCTCCGACACCGCCACCTATTACGAGTTTGCGGAGGCGCTGCTGGCTTCCGCATCCCAGTTCTTCGAGTTCAGCGCATCGGCGGTACAGCTTGAGCGGGAGCCCGATGGCCTGCGATCGCTCAATCGTACGCTCGATTGCACCAAGATCCTGAATACCTTCGCCGTGCGCCAGGTACCCTGGCGTGGTGCTGTGAGCGATATGGTGAAGGAGTACTATCAAAGACAACAGGCAGGGGAAAGCGAATGAGCAAAGCACAGGGCGGGGAAACGCGTAACCTCGGCATAGCCGTCATGACGGTATCGGATACCCGCGACCTGGCAACGGATACCTCGGGCAACTTTCTCATAACGGCGCTGGAGGAAGCCGGCCACCGACTGGCCGAAAGAGCCATTGTCAAAGATGATGTGTATCAGATTCGCGGGATGCTCTCGGTATGGATTGCCGATTCGCAGGTGAATGCCGTGCTGATCACCGGTGGCACGGGCTTTTCCGGGCGTGACAGCACACCAGAGGCGGTTCGCCCATTGTTCGACAAAGACATCGACGGCTTTGGTGAAGTATTCCGGGCACTGTCATACGCGGAAATCGGCTCCTCCACGGTGCAGTCGCGCGCGCTCGCGGGGTTTGCCAACAACACGGTCATTTTTTGCATGCCCGGTTCCACCGGGGCCTGCAGGACGGCCTGGAATGGCCTCGTCCGCGAGCAGCTCGACAGCCGGCACAGCCCCTGTAATTTTGTGGGAGTGTTGTCCGTGCGGGAAGATGACGCTTGAGTGCTCTGCTGCCGCTGGAGGATGCGCTTGAGCGCATGCTGGCGTCTGCGCTGCCATTGCCTGATATTCGCGAGGTCGATCTGCAGGAGGCCCTGGGAGGCGTCCTTGCCTCTGATGTGGTGTCGCCTATCGATGTGCCGTCCTTTGCCAACAGCGCGATGGATGGCTACGCGCTGCGCGCTGCGGATGGGCAGCGGCCGCTGCGGGTGGCGCAGAGAATCCCGGCTGGCGTGCAGGGCGAGCCGCTGGCTCCGGGCACGGCCGCGCGGATATTTACCGGCGCGCCATTGCCTCCGGGAGCGGATGCGGTGGCAATGCAGGAAGACTGTTCACTGGTAAACGGTGAGCTGGTTGTCAGTCACTTGGTAGCGGAGGGAGACAACGTACGCCCGTGTGGCCAGGATATCACCGCCGGCGCGACGGTACTCGCCGCCGGCAGGCGGTTGCGTCCACAGGATATCGGGCTGCTGGCTTCCGTTGGCCTCGCGCGGGTCGAGCTTCGCCGACCGCTGCGCGTTGCCGTGCTCTCCACCGGTGATGAGCTGGTTGAGCCTGGAGAGCGCCGGCCTGGGCCGGGGCAGCTCTATAATTCCAACCGCCACACTCTGGCGGCACTCCTGCGCAGTCTGGGCATGCAGGTTATCGACTGCGGTATTGTGCCCGATGACCCCGAAGCAACGTCGGTCGCGCTTGGCGATGCGGCGCGCAGTGCCGACTGCGTGATCAGCTCTGGCGGTGTATCGGTGGGCGAGGAGGATCACGTGCGCGGGCAGGTTGAGCGCCTCGGCCGGCTCGATTTCTGGAAACTAGCGATAAAACCGGGCAAACCGCTGGCTTTCGGGCGCGTCCTGGATACCCCCTTTATCGGCCTGCCCGGGAATCCTACCTCGGTGTTCGTCACTTTCTGCCTGGTAGCGAGGCCTTTTCTCTTAAAGCTGCAGGGTGTAGAGGAACCCGCGCTGCCAAGCCTGGTCGCGCGGGCGAACTTCACGGTGAAAAGGGCCGCGACACGCCAGGACTATCTGCGCGTCACGCTGGAAAGCGGGCCGACGGGTTTACAGGCCAGCCGCTTTGCCAACCAGAGTTCAGGCGTGTTGAGTTCACTCAGTCACAGCAATGCCCTGGCGGTTGTGCCGGTGGGCTCGACGATAGCCGTGGGCGACAGCGTGCAGGTTTTGCCCCTGGATTTACTGGTGAACTAGCCGGCTCCGGCGCATCAGGCGTTGTATCGCTGGAATACCAGGGAAGCGTTGGTGCCCCCGAAGCCAAAGCTGTTTGACATGACCCGATGCAAGTTGGCGTTGTCGATGCGCTCGCGCACGATGGGCAGATCTGCAGCCTGTGGATCCAGTTCGTCAATATTGGCCGATGCGGCGACAAAATCATTTTTCTGCATCAGGAGGCTGTAGATTGCCTCCTGGACGCCGGCGGCGCCGAGTGAATGCCCGGACAGTGATTTGGTGGAGCTCACCATGGGGATCGCGTCGCTGTCGCTGTAGGCCTCGCGCACTGCTTTCAATTCCTGCATGTCGCCGGCTGGTGTGCTGGTGCCGTGTGCGTTGATGTAATCGATGGGGCCGTCCACGGTCGATAGCGCCTGTCGCATACAGCGCACGGCGCCTTCTCCGGAGGGCGCAACCATATCATAGCCGTCGGAAGTTGCTCCGTAGCCCACCAGCTCGGCATAAATCTTCGCTCCGCGGGCGATGGCATGTTCCAGTTCCTCAACGACCAGCATACCGCCACCGCCGGCGATGACGAAGCCGTCACGATTGGCGTCGTAGGCTCGCGAGGCGCGGTCGGGCGTGGCATTGAAACCGGTGGACAAGGCGCCCATCGCGTCGAACAGGCAGCTCAGTGACCAGTGCAATTCCTCACCGCCCCCTGCGAATACAAGGTCCTGTTTGCCGAGCTGTATTTGTTCCATCGCGCTGCCAATACAATGCGCACTGGTAGAACAGGCCGAAGAGATGGAATAGTTGACGCCCTTGATGCGAAAAGGCGTCGCCAGGCAGGCTGAAACCGTGCTGCCCATCGTCTGTGTGACACGATACGGCCCGACGCGCCGCAAGCCGCGCTCGCGCATGATGTCGGACGCTTCAGTCTGGCTGGCGGAAGACGCGCCACCGGAGCCCGCGATGATGCCGGTACGGACATTGGAAACGTCGGACTCGGCAAGCCCGGCGTCATCAATCGCCTGCTGCATGGCGATGTAGGCATAGGCGGCGGCGTGGCCCATGAAACGCAGCTGTTTGCGGTCGATGTGCTCCGTCACGTCAATGTCGGGCGCGCCGGCCACGTGTGAACGCATGCCGATGTCGATCTGTTCCTGCCGCGTGCGAATGCCTGATCGACCTTCCCACAGTGCGCTGGTGACGGTAGCGGCGTCATTGCCCAGGCAGGACACGATGCCCAGGCCTGTGATTACGACTCTTCTTCCCATAGCGTTAAAAAGACTCCGTGGTATTGAACAGACCAACGCGCAGGTCTTTCGCAGTGTAGATTTCTTTGCCGTCCACCGACAGGGCGCCGTCGGCGATACCCATGATGAGCTTGCGCTCGATCACGCGTTTGATGTTGATGGTATAGACGACTTTTGCCGCGCTCGGCAGCACCTGGCCGCTGAATTTTACTTCGCCGCAGCCAAGTGCGCGACCGCGACCGGGATTACCGCGCCAGCCGAGGAAGAACCCCACCAGTTGCCACATCGCGTCCAGACCGAGGCAGCCCGGCATGACCGGGTCGCCGGGAAAGTGGCAGTCGAAAAACCACAGCTCGGGTGAAATATCGAGCTCGGCGATGATTTCGCCC
The DNA here is from genome assembly GCA_041396005.1 of Halioglobus sp. Lineage (GTDB taxonomy): Bacteria > Pseudomonadota > Gammaproteobacteria > Pseudomonadales > Halieaceae > Marimicrobium. The sequence goes on along the minus strand of JAWKZK010000001.1, from coordinate 234,456 downwards.
TTGCCGTAGCCGCCGCCTTCCGAACTGATATGCGCGATCCGGTCAATCATGAGCATATTGTCGGTGGGGAGTTGAGCGTTGCCCGGCCCGAACAATGTGCCGTTGCCGCAGGCCACGAGATCATTTTTCGAAAAGGCGTGTTTCATTGTCATGGGGTCTGTGAGGCTCCTGCCTGGCCGCTACGTTTTCGATCAGGTGGTATTCTACCCGATCTGCCTACAGGCGGCAGTGTGGGAAATCTGTGCGAAGTCTGCTAAAGGTGGCTTTATCTCACGCGAGATGCCCGGCCTGTAGCCAAAAAACCGGCCTTCCGCTAGTATGAACCGGCGGTTTAAACAAATACGAAGATTCCGTATATTCTCTCTCACCAGCTCGTTAGTGCCTGTAGACAGGGGAACCCAATGTTAACACCCGTACTTCTTTCCGGCGGCGTCGGCAGCAGGCTGTGGCCTGTGTCGCGGGAATCCCATCCGAAGCAGTTCCTGCCGTTGGCGGGAGAGCTTTCCATGTTACAGGAAACACTGCAGCGAACCGCCGGCTTGGAGGCATCAGGGCCGCTAGTGGTTTGTAATGAGGAACACCGTTTCATGGTGGCCGAACAACTGCGCCAGTTGGAGATAACGCCGAGCGGGCTGATTCTTGAGCCGATGGGACGAAATACGGCACCGGCGGTCGCACTGGCCGCCCTGCATGCGCTGGAATCTGATCCTGATGCGTTGCTGCTGATCTTGCCGGCGGATCACCTGATCCAGAACGTCGATGCGTTCGTTGAGGCAATAGGCAAGGCGCTGCAGCCCGCCAGTGAGGGTCGCCTCATGACCTTTGGCGTCGTGCCCCTCAACCCGGAGACGGGGTACGGGTATATAAAGTGCGGAGATGCCGTCGGAAATGGGCTGTTTGCACTGGAACGTTTTGTTGAGAAGCCTGATGCGGCAACTGCTGCGAAGTATCTCTCATCGGGTGACTATTTGTGGAACAGTGGGATGTTCCTGCTGGGCGCCCAAGCGTATCTGGATGAACTGGAAAAGCAGGCTCCCGACATACTGGCACGCTGTCGCGAGGCCCTGGCCGCTGCCACCCGTGACCTGGATTTTGTGCGTCCCGATGCCGATATATTCAGCCACTGTCCCTCGGACAGTATTGACTATGCGGTCATGGAGAAGACCGCCCTGGGTGGCGTCGTATCGCTTGACTGTGGCTGGAGTGACGTTGGGGCCTGGTCCGCACTGTGGGAGGTCAGTCAACGCGACGAGAACAGTAACGTCTGCAAGGGTGACGTGATACTGCACAATTGCAGTGGCAGCTATGTGCGCAGTGACTCTCGTCTTGTGGCTGTCACAGGGGTGAGCAACCTGGTGGTGGTAGAAACCGCTGACGCGGTGTTGGTGGCAGACCGCGATCAGGTTCAGGATGTAAAGCAGATTGTTAATCAGTTAAAAGAACAGGCGCGCAGTGAAGCCTCATTGCATCTGCGTGTCTATCGACCCTGGGGATCTTACGAGTCGCTGGTCAGTGCAGACCGTTTTCAGGTCAAGCGCATTGTAGTAAACCCGGGAGCATCGCTGTCTCTGCAGATGCACCACCACAGGGCGGAGCACTGGATCGTGGTGAAGGGGACTGCCGAGGTAACCTGTGGTGATAAAGTGTTCATGTTGGCGGAGGACGAATCGACGTATATACCGCTCGGTAACAAACATCGTTTGGCTAATCCGGGCCACATCCCGCTTGAGATTATAGAGGTTCAGTCGGGAAGTTATCTCGGTGAAGACGATATCGTTCGATTTGAAGACGTCTACGGTCGAAGCAAATAGTATCCGGGATCAAGGAGACTGCGGGAATTGATTAAGAAATGCCTGTTTCCGGTCGCTGGGTATGGCACCCGGTTCTTGCCGGCTACGAAAAGCATGCCGAAGGAGATGTTGCCTATCGTCAACAAGCCGCTTGTTCAGTATGGCGTGGAAGAGGCGATCGAAGCGGGAATGACCACCTGCGCGATGGTGACAGGTCGTGGTAAGCGCATAATCACCGATCATTTCGATATCAGCTATGAGCTTGAGCACCAGATATCCGGCAGCGGCAAGGAGGCGTATCTTTCGAGCATTCGCTCGGTGCTGGAGAAAGGGGTATTCACCACAGTGCGCCAGCGCGAAATGAAGGGCCTGGGGCACGCAATACTGACGGGCGAACCTCTCATCGGCAACGAAGCGTTCGGCGTATTGTTGTCTGACGATTTGTGTATCAACAATGGTCCGGGAGTGCTAAGCCAGATGGCCGAACTGTTCAAACAGTTCCGCTGTTCTATCGTGGCAATTCAGGAGGTGCCGCGAGAAGAAACCCACAAGTATGGTGTTATCCGCGGCGAGAGCCTCAAGGACGGAGTATTTCGGGTGGACGAAATGGTCGAGAAGCCAGACCCGAAGGATGCACCCTCCAATCTGGCGATTATCGGTCGTTACATCCTGACCCCGGATATTTTTGACATACTGCGCCAAACCGAGCCGGGCGCGAACGGCGAGGTGCAAATTACCGATGCATTGCAAACCCAGGCCCGCCAGGGCTGTGTGATAGCGTACCGTTTCAAGGGCAGACGCTTCGATTGCGGCAGCGTGCCTGGCTTTGTCGAGGCAACAAACTTCATCTACGACCACTACTACCTACAGGGCTGAACGCAGTGACCTCACAGGAATTACACTGTTTCAAAGCGTATGACGTGCGCGGGCGCGTACCAGATCAACTCAATGAGGATATCGCGCGGCGTATAGGGCGAGCCTATGCTGAGGTGGTCAAGCCGCGCAAGGTTGTTGTAGGGCACGATATTCGTCTTAGCAGCCCAGCGATAAAGCGAGCCTTGACGGATGGTCTGGTGGAACAGGGCGTGGATGTTTATGACATCGGTCTGTGTGGTACCGAGGAGATTTACTTCGCCACATCGCATGCTGGAATGGACGGAGGTATTGCGGTAACGGCGAGTCATAACCCCAAAGACTATAACGGCATGAAGTTTGTGCGAGAGGAATCGCGGCCCATCTCGGGTGACACCGGATTGTTCGATATTCAGGCGTTGGCGGAGCAAAATGCGTTTCAGAGCGCGCCCGAACGAGGAAAGCTGCACAACCTTGATACCAGCGCCGCTTACGTGGAGCATCTCCTGTCCTACGTGGATGTGGCCGCACTGAAACCACTGAAGATCGTGGTTGACGCCGGCAATGGTGGTGCGGGGCGGGTGGTGGACTTACTGGAACCACACCTGCCTTTTGAATTTATCAAGCTGCGACACGAAGCGGACGGGAATTTCCCCAACGGCGTACCGAATCCGCTGCTACCGGAGAATCGCGCAGCGGCGATAGATGCGGTAAAGGTGCACGGCGCCGATCTCGGTATTGGCTGGGATGGAGACTTCGACCGCTGTTTCTTCTTCGATGAAAACGGCGACTTTGTAGAAGGCTATTATGTGGTCGGTCTGCTGGCCGAGGCTTTCCTGATGCAACACGGCCCCGCCCGAATTGTTCACGACCCGAGGCTTACCTGGAACACTATCGACATTGTCGAGTCCCTGGGAGGCGAAGCGGTGCAAAGCAAAACCGGCCACGCGTTTATCAAGGAGCGTATGAGAGCTGAGAACGCAGTGTATGGGGGGGAGATGAGCGCGCACCACTACTTTCGTGACTTTGCCTACTGTGACAGCGGTATGATCCCCTGGCTGCTGGTAACGGGGCTGATCAGCAGCCGAGGCCAGTCGTTGTCCAGCATGATTGCGCAGCGTATGTCGGCTTATCCCTGTAGTGGCGAAATAAACCGCACGATCGGTGACCCTGCTGCGGTACTGGCGGAGATAGAAGCGAGGTACAGCGACAAAGCCGAATCGGTCGAGCGGGTCGATGGCCTGAGCATGTCACTCGGCGATTGGCGGTTCAACCTGCGCATGTCCAATACGGAACCTGTGGTGCGTCTAAACGTGGAAAGTCGCGGGGATCGACAACTGATGGAGTCCAAGACGACCGAGTTACTGGCGCTTATCGATGCTCATGGCTCCTCTGGTTGAGGGTGCTCTGCCAGCCAGGCGAGGATCAGCCGTTCGGTTGACCCGTCCAAGGGTGGGAAGGTGTCCCCGCTCCCCTGCAGGCGCCGCAGAATGTCCTCTCCAAATTCCTTGCCGAGTTCAACGCCCCACTGGTCAAATGGGTTGATGTCCCAGATTTGCGCGCTGCAGAACGTGCGATGCTCGTACAGTGCAAGCAGTGCGCCGAGTGTTTCCGGGTTTAAACAGGCCATGCTGATTGTGCTGCTTGGTCGATTACCGGGCATGACCAGGTGCGGAGCAAGTTCCTTAGCCTTTGCTTGGCTGAATCCGCGCCGCAAGAGCGCATCGTGCGCAGACTCAAGCGAACGCCCAACCATCAGGGCCCGGCTCTGTGCGAGGCAGTTTGCTACAAGCCTCATGTGCTGCTCGGATATCGAGCTGTGAGTCGTGAGTGGCAGGATGAAATCTACGGGACACAGTCGGGTGCCTTGATGCAACATCTGGTGAAATGAGTGTTGTCCCAGCGTGCCGGCGCAGCCCCAAATGACGGGTGCGGTGTCGTAGTCGAGGGTCGCGCCCGTGGTACTGACGCGTTTGCCATTGCTTTCCATAGTCAGCTGCTGCAGAAAATCCGGGAGCCTGTTCAGACTATGGTCGTAGGGCAACACCACATGGTTGCCGGCTCCCAAAAAGCCGGTGTACCAGATTTCCAGGAGCGCCATTAGCATTGGCATATTCGCGGCGGGAGGGGCGGTCGCAAAGTGTGTATCCATGGCGTGTGCGCCAGTAAGCAGGCGGCCGAAATTCTCCCAACCGACTGCAATGGCGCAGCTGATGCCCACCGCGGACCACACGGAATAGCGTCCACCAACCCAGTCCCAAAGCGGCAGGCAGTGGTCCGGGGGAATGCCAAACTCCTGGGCCGCGGGAAGGTTGGTTGTTACCGCCAGGAAGTGCCTGCTGAGCTCCGCTTCGTTAGCGCCAGCCTGCAGTAACCATGCCCTGGCGCCCAGAGCGTTGGCCAGTGTTTCTTCGGTGCGAAACGATTTTGAGCAGATAACGAACAGTGTAGTGGCGGCGTTGAGGTTCTGCAGCGTGGTTTGCAAGTCCGCAGGATCCACATTCGCGACATAGTGACAGCGTAGGTGGCCGTGAAATGGGCGAAGCGCCTCGGTTACCAGCCGCGGCCCCAGGTCTGAGCCGCCGATACCGATATTGACAATGTCAGTGATGGCCATACCTGAAAAGCCTGTGTGCTCGCCCCCGTTGAGCCTGACGGACAGGGTTTTCATGCGAGCCAGCGTGGCTTCCACCTCGCTGAATAGCGGCGCCAACGAACCGCTGGCCCTGGGTGCGCGCAGCAGCGTGTGCAGGGCAGGGCGGTCTTCGGTATTGTTGAGGTGGGCACCGCGCAGGAGGGCGGCAGCTCGTTCGGTCAGATTAGACTGTTTCGCAAGGTCCAGCAGCAACGACAGTGCCTTCCGATCTATCAGATGGCGGGAATAATCCAGTTCCAGCCCCGCCGCGCTCAGCGTGAATTCCTTTGCGCGGGTGTTATCCGAGTCCAAGGCGCTTGCAATGGAGAAGGTTGACATGGACTCCGCGTGGGATCCGAGTTTCGAGCACACTGGGAAGGCCGAGAGCGGGGTAAATGTTGTCATCGGTGAAAGCGCCGCGTGGAAAACGAGCGTCTGAGTATAGGCAGCCGGACAGGGGCCTGCAATCGGGGCTGTGGTGGAATGACGCGGTCTCAGTGATCCCGGTTGATAGACAGCGCGGTGACGGACTCCAGGGCGGATCGGGCTTCGCCCGGGGGCAGGCAGCGCAGTTCATCCAGCGCCAGATTGTGATAGTGCATGGCCCGTTCACGCGTATAGTGGAGCGAGCCGCAGCGCTGTACTGCGGCGAGTACCTGCTGCAAGTCCTCGGCGGTGCGCTGCTCGATCGCGTTACGCACCAGTTGCTGCTCCGCCGCTGTGCCGTTTGCCAGCACGTGAATCAGTGGCAGCGTGGCCTTGCCCTCGGCGAGGTCGTCGCCGACGTTTTTGCCCATGGCATTGGGGTCGCCGTCGTAGTCGAGCACATCGTCGATCATCTGGAAAGCAATACCAAGATTCAGCCCGAACGTCTGCAGGCTTTGACGCTGCCGTGCGTCGGCGCCCGACAGAGTGGCGGCGCCAAAGCAGCCGGCGGCGAACAGAATGGCGGTTTTGCGCGTGATCACGTCCAGGTATTGCGCTTCGGTCGTGGCGGCGTTGCCGGCGCGGGTGAGCTGTAGCACCTCGCCCTCGGCAATCGAATTGGTGGTATCGGCCATGTTGCGCAGTATGTCGACATTGTCCAGTTGCACCATGAGCTGGAAAGCGCGGGTATAGAGGAAGTCGCCGACGAGAACCGAGGGAGCATTGCCGAACTCGGCGTTAGCCGTGGCGCGTCCGCGCCGCAGTTGGGAGATATCCACGACGTCGTCATGCAGCAGGGTTGCCGTGTGAATAAACTCCACCGTCGCCGCGAAACGGATATGTGACTCCTTGCAGCCACCCAGGACGCTGCCGGTGAGAAGTACCAGTAGCGGCCGCAGGCGTTTGCCGCCGGCATCGACAATGTAATGGCCTACGTTTTCCACCATGGCCACGTCAGAATGGAGTTGCTCCACAATGAGTTCATTGACCCGCTGGAACTCGCGGTCGACCACGGCGCGTATGTGTTGCATAGAAAGCAGGGGACCTTGGCAGTGCCCGCGCATGCTAGGCCGCGTCCGAATGGCTGTCAAGCAACCTGCCCTGGGCCTGCAGGCCGCGGAATCCGGGCTTGTGCCTGTCAATCAGCGGTGGTTTCAAGGCTTGCCGAAAGGGGTGTGTTTGCGTACAATCGCCGCCCTTCGGGGCGTACTGCGCATCAGGGCAGTGCACACCGTACCCACAGACTGTTTGTGCCTGGCTCTGCCCCCTCGGTGTTTGCGAGGGATGTTTGCGACTGCGAGCAGGCTAATTGAACGGAGAAAGCAATGTACGCAGTGATAGAAAGCGGTGGCAAGCAGCACCGGGTGGTAGAGGGTGAAACCCTGAAGCTGGAGAAGATCGATGTGCCCACCGGGGGTTCGATCGAGTTTGACAGGGTCCTGCTGATCGGCGGCGATAGCGTCAAGATCGGTACACCGCTGGTAGCAGGCGGAAAAGTGACAGCCGAAGTGGTTGCGCATGGCCGTCACGGCAAGATCAAAATCGTGAAATTCAACCGTCGCAAGCACTATCGCAGGGAAACCGGTCACCGCCAGTGGTACACCGAGGTGAAGATCACCGGAATCACGGCGTAAGGGAGGAAGCAGACAATGGCACACAAGAAAGCGGGCGGTAGTACTCGTAACGGGCGTGACTCGCAAAGCAAGCGTCTGGGCGTGAAGCGTTTTGGCGGGCAGGTGGTGAAGGCCGGGAATATTATCGTGCGTCAGCGCGGAACACGGTTCCATGCAGGCAGCAATGTCGGTATCGGTAAGGACCACACGCTGTTTGCCACTGCTGACGGGCGTGTGGAATTTGTGGTCAAGGGTCCGAAAAGCCGCAAGTTCGTGCAGGTGGTGAGCGCCTGAGAGGCACGCCACGGCGAATCAACAGGAGCCTCGTCAAATTGACGGGGCTTTTTTTTGTGTTCAGGATGATCACAGCAAGCCCCGGGTTCAGGCATGAAATTTGTAGATGAGGCAACGATCAAGGTCCAGGCGGGCAACGGGGGCAGCGGCTGCCTGAGCTTCCGCCGGGAAAAGTACGTTCCCAGGGGCGGGCCGGACGGTGGCGACGGGGGTGATGGCGGTAGCGTGATCATTGAGGCCGATCCGGCGTTGAACACCATGGTCGATTACCGTTACCAGAGAAGCTACCGTGCAGAGAACGGTGAGCCGGGGCGTGGACGCAACTGCACCGGCAGGGCCGGCGCGGATCTCGTGCTGAAGGTGCCGGTAGGCACGACGATTATCGACATCGATATCGATGAAGTGCTTGGGGATCTCTCCGAACCCGGCCAACAGTTGCGGGTGGCGCAGGGCGGCTTTCACGGGCTCGGCAACACGCGCTATAAATCCAGTACCAATCGCGCTCCGCGGCAGACCTCGCCAGGCACCGAGGGCGAGGTGCGGAATTTGAAGCTCGAACTGAAAGTGCTGGCCGATGTGGGGCTGCTGGGCCTCCCCAATGCGGGGAAGTCAACGCTGATTCGCGCAGTATCTGCAGCGACGCCCAAGGTCGCGGACTATCCGTTTACCACGCTGGTGCCAAATCTTGGTGTGGTGAGAATAGAGGCACACCGCAGCTTTGTGATGGCGGACATTCCTGGGCTTATTGAAGGAGCATCCGAGGGCTCAGGCCTGGGAATCCGCTTTCTCAAACACCTCACCCGCACACGGATCCTGCTGCATCTGGTGGATGTCGCGCCGTTTGACGGTAGTAGCCCGGCGCAATCCGCGCTGGCGATTGTGCGTGAACTTGAGCGCTTCAGTCCGACCCTGGCGCAGCGCGAGCGCTGGCTGGTATTGAACAAGCGCGACCTGCTGGATGCAGACAGTTTTGAACAGCGTCGCAGTGAAGTGTTGGCCGCCCTGGACTGGAAGGGACCGGTGTACGGGATTTCCGCCATCAGTGGTGAAGGCACGGGTCACTTGTGCGCTGATCTGATGAGCGCCATCGAGGATCAGCGTGCCGCAGAACTGGAAGATCCCGCGCTGGCTGAGTTGGAGCAGGAGCGGGAGCGGCTGATGCAGCAGGAGGCGCGAGAGCGTATCGATGCGTTGCGCGAGAGCCGGCGCGCTGCGCGCCTGGCCGATCAGGCGCGTGACGACGACGATGACGATGACTTCGAGGTCGAAGTGGAATATCGGCCCTAGGGATGCCCGTGGCAGAGCGAGAAGACATAGCCGCCTCGCGGCGCTGGGTGATCAAGGTGGGCAGCGCGCTGCTGACTGACGATGGCCGCGGCCTGGACGAGGCGATGATTCGGAGTCTGGTGAGCCAGGTCGCCGGCTTGCGTGCCGCGGGCAGTGAGGTCGTACTGGTATCCAGCGGTGCCGTGGCGGCAGGCGTCGTGCGCCTGGGTTGGGCGACGCGCCCGCACCGGATTCATGAGTTGCAGGCCGCGGCCGCCGTGGGGCAGTCCCTTCTCGTGCAGAACTATGAGATGGCCTTCAAGGCCCACGATACGGTCACGGCGCAGGTGTTGCTGGTGCACGATGACGTGACCTCGCGCGCGCGTTACCTGAACGCGCGCAGTACCCTGAAAACCCTGCTCGGCCTGGGAGTGGTGCCCGTGGTGAACGAAAACGACACCGTGGTGACGGAGGAAATCCGCTTTGGCGACAACGATACCCTGGCTGCCCTGGTCGCCAATCTGATAGATGCGGATGTGCTGGTCCTGCTGACCGACCAGCAGGGCCTGTATCGCGAGGATCCGCGTCACAATCCCGCAGCGGAGTTGGTTGAGTTGTGTGATGTTCACGATCCTGCGCTGGATGCCATGGCCGGCGAGGGCGGCGCACTGGGGCGCGGTGGCATGCTCACCAAACTGCGCGCGGCGCGTCTGGCCGCGCGCTCCGGCACGGAGACGATTATCGCCTCAGGACGCGCCAGTGGTGTTCTGGGGAGAATCGCCGCTGGTGAGGTTGTGGGTACCTGGCTGCGAACGGGACAACAGCCACAGAACGCCAGGAAACAGTGGCTGGCTGGCATGCTGCAGATCGCAGGCAGCGTGGAACTGGACGATGGCGCAGTGAGGGTGCTGCGGGAATCGGGGCGCAGTCTGTTGCCGGTGGGCGTGCGCGCTGTGTACGGTGCGTTTGCGCGCGGTGATCTGATCTCGCTGAAAAGTCCCGAGGGCCGCGAAGTGGCCCGCGGACTGGTGAACTATAATGCCGACGAAACGCGGCGAATCATGGGGTCGCCCTCATCGGCCATCGAGTCGATACTCGGCTATCAGGCCGATGAGGAACTGGTGCATCGTGATAACCTGGTGCTGGTATAGCCCGGGGTCTCAACTCATCCAGCGTCCGATCGGGGTTTTAACCCACAAGAAATTCATCAGTTTCTTCATTCCCTCGGCGCTTTTCGCGCTGTAGGGGTAGCCGTTCTGCAGCTTGCCGCCAAAGCGATCGATCACAATGGGCATTTCGTGGCAGTAGCCGCGCAGGCCCTTCTTGCCGTTGACCTGGCCAACGCCTGAGTTTTTGCGCCCACCGAAAGGCGCGGCGGGAATGCCGTAGCTCACGGCCATGTCATTGACGCTGCAGGAGCCTGTATCGATGGCTGCGGCCAGCTGATAGCCCTTCTCCTTGTCCTGCGTCCACACGTTGCCATTCAGGCCGAACTCCGAATCGTTCGCCAGGCGCAGCGCCTCTTCCTCGCTGTCGACCTTCTGTATACACAGTATCGGTCCGAAGGTTTCCAGCACCATGATGTCCATGCTGTTGTCGACGCCGGTGATCACAGTGGGTTCATAATACAGCCCGGGAAGATCGGGATTGCGGCGGCCGCCCATGTGGATCGTGGCACCCTTTGCCCGTGCGTCTTCCACGTGGGCTTCGATAATGGCCATCTGTCGGTCCCAGAATACCGCGCCAACGTCCTCATCCCAGCCGTATTGCTGTCCCTGGCGCAGGTTTTTACCCTTTTCCAGAATGAGCCTCAGGAACTCATCGTAGACGTCCTTCACCACGTAAATTCGCTCGGTGCCGCAGCAATAGTGCCCGGTGTTCATGCATGAGCCCACCCACGCGCCGTCAGCAGCCCGGTCGAGATCGGCGTCGGCGCAGACAATCATGGCGTCGTTGCCACCGAGCTCCAGCGTGCAGGGAATGAGTTGCCGGGCGCAGGCTTCGGCCACTTTGCGACCGGTGGCCACCGAGCCGGTAAACGAGACTTTATCCACGCCGCCGGTGACGATGGCTGCGCCGGTTTCGCCGTCGCCCAGCAACACCTGCAAAACGCCATCGGGGAGGCCGGCTTCCCGAAAGATTTCCTCAGCCAGCCTGGCGGAATAAGGGGTGACCTCTGATCCCTTGGCGACCACGGTATTGCCCGCCATGATCGCCTGGGCCGCCTGGTTCATCACCAGCACGAAGGGCCCGTTCCAGGGCGTGATCAGGCCGATCACGCCTAGCGGTTTGTACACGATGCGCAATTGTTTCATGAGCCCGAGCAGACCGTGCACCTTGCGCTTGCGCGGCTTGAGGAACTTCTCGGCGTTTTTGGCGTAGTAGCAGAGCTGGTCCGCGACCGAGAAGACTTCCATGCTCATGGCGTCCGTACGCGCCTTGCCGGTCTCCTTGACGACGGTATCGATGATGTCGTCCTGGCGCTCGATGACGATTTTCAGGGCACGCTGCACGATGTCGGCTCGCTCGCGCATGCTGGTTTTCGCCCAGCTCGCCTGTGCGGTGCGTGCCCTGGCGATCGCCTGTGCGACATCTTCCGCGTTGGCGCATACCAGCTCGCCCGTGGGCTCGAGCGTGACCGGGCTGCGCAGTTTCAGGTGGCGCCTTGAGTCGGTGGATTCGATGACTTCGTAGATGGACATAACAGCCTCCCTGTGAGTTGCGACTAAACTAATGGTCATTAGTTTAGCTGTCAATGTCTTTCGCTGTGCACCCTCGGGCAGCGCCGGTACCGAGCGTGTTTGCGCCCCGAGCGCCGATTGCATGCCCTGTGGTTTGTGGAATAATGGCGCGCTGTTTCAAGGGCCCATAATAACGATGACTTCACCCACGTGGTTACTGCTCGGCTACTGTGTCGCAATCGCCGGCTTTTCCCTGGCGGGGGGGCTGCTGCCTTCGCTCGTGCGTATGACCCATACGCGGACGCAACTGGTGATGAGCCTGGTGTCCGGCCTCATGCTCGGTGTTGCCTTCTATCACCTGCTGCCGCACAGTATTGCCATGCAGCATGTACCGGGCGCCGCCGACATCAGCGTGTGGTGGCTGATGCTGGGTTTGATTGCAATGTTGCTGTTGTTGAGGTTGTTCCATTTTCACCAGCATGACTTCAGCCATGAAGAAGATGACCATCACGAGCACCCCGCGCATCACGATCATCATCAGCCGCATGTGGTCCAGTCCGGCCCCGTGGCGGCACACCGCTTGAGTGGCATTGGTATCGGCCTGGGTTTGGGCCTGCATACGTTAATCGACGGCGTCGCCCTGGGCGCCGTCATGCTGGGGGGGAACGCAGCAGGCGGGTGGCTGGGTATTGGTGTGTTCCTTGCCATTTTGCTGCACAAACCCCTGGATTCCATGTCGATCGCCACCGTGCTGGAATCGGGTGGGTGGAGCGCGGTCGCGCGTCGCCGGGTGAACCTGCTGTTCGCGCTGATGTGTCCGATTGGGGCGTTACTGTTCTACTTCGGCATAGGGGCGCTGCCGGATGCCAGCCATGTGGTGGCGGCGAGCCTCGCGTTCTCCGCGGGCGCCTTTATTTGCATCGCCTTGAGCGATTTGCTGCCGGAGGTGCACTTCCACAGTCATGATCGCGGTAAGCTCAGCCTGGCGTTCCTGTTGGGTATTGCTTTAGCCTATGCGATGGTTGCCATAGAGCCCGCAGGGATACATGCAGGCCTGCACTGACCCAGGAGAGATGCCATGCAAGTAAAACGCGTTATCTATCCGCCGATCTGGCTGGTGTTAGGCCTGGTGGCGGTGTTTGGCCTGAACGAATTCCTCCCCGGCCGCGTTTCTCCGGTGTGGCGGCCCAGGTCGTCGGCGGTGCGATGATTCTGGCAGGTCTTGTGCTGCTGGTACTGGCGAACGGGCTGTTCACGCGGGCCGGGACGGACGTTATCCCGTTTCGCAATGTGAGTGCGCTGGTCACCAATGGTGTTTACCGCTTTACGCGTAATCCCATGTATCTGGGAATGCTGCTGGTTTTGCTGGGCTGCGCGGTCACAGTGGGGTCGGTGTATGCGCTGGTCATTCCACCGCTGTTCGCGGGCATCGTACAGGTGCGTTTTATCCGGGCGGAAGAGGCGCTGCTACATAGCCTGTTCGGGGATGAATACGCCGCCTATTGCCAGCGCGTGCGGCGCTGGCTATAGATCACTCACCCGCTGCGCCCGCTCGGTCCGCAGCAAGCGCCGCGCGCTTTCCAGTGAGCCCGCGTTGGTCACCTGTGTGAAGCCAAGGGCCTCCAGCCGCTCCTTGGCCAGGCCTGCCCTGCGGCCAGAGCCGCAGTACAGGTTGATCAGCGTATCCGGGTCCAGGGACAGCGGCGCGATGCCTGATTCGATCGCGTCGTAGGGGATATGCAGTGCCGCGTCCAGGTGTCCGGCGTCGAATTCCTGCTGTGTGCGAACACATCGATCCAAACGGGCCTGCGCGGTGGGCGTTGCCAGACCTGCACAACCGCTCAGTTGCGCAATACTCATAATATACACAGTGCGGCTAGTAGTGCCCCACATCGCTTCAAGTAATCACGATACAAGCTCGCTGTATCCATCGTCATTTCTCCGCGCCCAGGGCCATGGCCCGGGCTTTGCTGTCGTAGTTGTCAACGGGTTGCTTCAGCCAACCCGAGAGTTCTTCCGCACTATACTGGCAAGCGCCGCAATGTGTCAGGGCTCACTATTGAGGCACGGGATGTACTGGAAATCCGCACCACCCGCCGCAAGGAAATACTCGCGATTCTCAACCGCGATTTCTTCGAGCGTTTCAAGGCAGTCCGCGGAAAAGCCCGGACAGATTACCTGCACCGACCTGACCCCCCTCGCCGGGGAGAGCCTTCAGCGTCGCGTCGGTATAGGGCTGCAACCACTCTGCACGTCCGAAGCGGGACTGGAAAGTGGTGCAGTAATCCGCCTCCCCAAGGCCTAACGCCTCGGCGACCAGGCGCGTGGTCTTGTGACACTGACAGTGATACGGGTCGCCCCGATCAAGGTACCTTCGGGGTTCCCCGTGGTAGGAAAATACCAGCCGGTCTGCGCCACCGTGCTGCGCCCGGTAGGCGCGTACGCTGTCTGCGAGCGCAGCGATATACGCGGGATGATCGTGATAGCTGGTGACAAAGCGTAGTTCGGGCAACCAGCGCCGGCGTGTGAAATCTGCCGCCAGCGCATCAAAGGTGGATGCCGTTGTCGCGCAGCTGTACTGCGGATAAAGCGGCAGCACCAGAAGTTGCCGCACTCCCTGCTGCAGCAGCGTGTCCAGCGCAGCGCGGATGGAGGGTTCGCCATAACGCATGGCATAGGCTACGGCGACCCTGTCGCCGAAGTGTTCCTGCAGCAAGCCGCCTAGCGCGTCTGCCTGCGCCGCGGTATGTACGCGCAGCGGTGAACCTTCAGCCGTCCAGATGGAGCGGTACGCCGCTGCGGAACGCGCAGGCCGAACGTTCAGGATCACCCCGTGCAGTATCAGCCACCACAGTGCGCGCGGAATCTCGACCACGCGCGGATCCCAGAGGAATTCCCTGAGATAGGTTTTGAGCGCACGCTTTTCGGGCGCGTCAGGCGTGCCAAGGTTGGTGACCAGAACGCCGATGCGCGCCGGCTGGCCGTGCTCAAAACTGTCGGTGCCAATGTATTGCATGCGGGCGCACTATACTGGCGCGCTGCAGGGCTGCCAAGTCATCGGATGCCGTGTACCTGGGCAGTATCCGCGCTACGCCCTTTCCCGTGGCACAGGGCGCACTGCTCTACCACCTCGCCGCTGTCGATGGCTTGCTGTGAGGTAGCGAAACGCCGTTGGCTGTCATGTGCGCTGCGCAACATTGTCGTCGTGGCGGCTTGCGCACGCGGCGGTGGCCAGGCTGACAACGGTATCATCGCCCGGATCCGCTCGATTGTCTCCGGTGTCGATACTGGTGGCCAGTACGCCGTCTGCCAGTGTGAAACCCTGTTCGCCGTGGCAGGCAACACAGTTGGCGAGGTTGCCCGGGTAGTGCACCTGGTTTTCGTCGTAGACATAGGTCGTGAAGCGAGCCGACAACCTGCAACGGCTTCTCGCGCATGTCGGCGGCGTGAATGGCATGGATCATGGTTTTGAAATCCAGCGATTCCTCCGGCTTGCCGGTCGGCGGGGTTCGCGCGATGGTACACCCGCGATCGGTATTGCGCGGGTTGTGGCGGTCACACAGCTGTCGATGTTGTCCGCGCGGTTGCTGCCGTGCGGTACCAGGGTGCTGTAGCAGGCGGAACAACTTTCATTTCCACGACTTCGCGACGGGCGACCGGCCGTCTGGCTCGTCCATGGAGAAGAAGCGGGCCACATCGCCCACGGGCACGTTTTCCGTCTGTCCGTCGCCGTTGGTGTCCACCACCGGGTGTCCCTCTACGGTCACCACCCCGCTGCCGGTGGCCGGCTCACCTGGCGCCGCGCTGCCATCGGGCACCGGCGATGCCAGGGTCAGGCGGTAACTGCCGTCACCGTTGGCGATGGCGCCTGACAGTGCATCGGTAAGCACGGAGCTTGCGTCGTCGCTGCCGTTGCCGGTATTGGTGTAGTCAACCGTATTCCAGGCCATGCCGACCCGCAGGCTCGCGCCCGACCCGGTAAATACCGGGTCGTTGAGTATGTCGTAAGCGTCGCCGGTCAGCGGGTTGCTGATTCTGAAACCGACTACGGGCTGATCGCCCGGCAGGGGTGTTATCCACGCTGAGAATTTCCGCGTGAAAGGCGTTGCGCGCCTCGTCGACCAGCAGCCGGTGGCTGTTGAAGTGCCGTATTTCTTGTCTGGCGCATGGCACTGGCCGCAGCGCGAATCGTCCGGCTGGCCGCACTGTGGGTGCCGAAATCCACATCGTCGTGGCAGCTGCCGCACGGCAGCGCTGGCATGTTCGCCCAGTTGTCGCCCTGGGGCGTCAGGAGACCAGGTTGTCGCGATCTCCGCCCGTGGCGGTGCCCGCGTGACAGTTCACGCAGTTGCGGATGTCCTGCGGGTAATGCAGTTTCGAATAGTCGTGTTTGCTGTCGCGGAAGCCGTAGATGGCGTATTCACCACCCGCCTCCACGCTGGGCAGCGCCGCGCCGCGGTGGATTTTGTGGATCATGACCTTCATGTCCACGCTGTTGCCGCTGTTGGCATCGGTCGAGCCGGCATTATGACAGGTCACGCAGTAGGCCATTTCACGCCAGTTGCCTGCGTGAATCGCCAGTGGATCATGGCAGCGGTTGCAACTGGCCGTGGCTGCGATATCCATGCTGAAAATGCCCTGCGTGGCGCCACTCGCCGGAACCCAGTCGTAGTGCGGATTGGCGGTGTCGCGCGAGCCGTCGAACTGGATCGCAACGCGGTGCGTGAAGTGGGATCGTAACTGAGATCCAGACCTTCCTCGGCGGCCTGTGCCAGCATATCCGCCGGCAGATCCGTCAGGCGGGTTGCGAGTGTAGGTATAGCTGCCGTTGCCATTGTTGTGCAATTCGCCCCCGCTTTCGGCAGTGGCCTGCAATTTTGCCGCGTTGCCCGGGCCCACCCCGGGGCGCTCGATGCGGTTGATGTAGGATTGCAGTTGCCGGTGAGATTGCACCGGCGGGCTGGGTTGCAGTTTGGCGATCACGAAGCGCAGGTTTTCCAGCGCGAGGTCGGTAATCGGCACGCGTGTGCGCCGTCCGTCAGCTGGAAGGTGACAACCGGCTGTTCTTCGGCGTTCAGTTCGGCGCTGTTGATAAACGCGAACAGCGCCTCGGCATCCGCGTAGGGCGCTGGATTGGTGTTCGGGAATTCAGGCGTCGGCGGATCCACAGGACCACCGAGCCAGGGAGGCCCCGGATTAACGCCGGACGCGCTGTTTCCGCCGCCACCGCCGCAGGCCACGAGTGCCGTCAGCGGGGCCGCGAGGCAGCAGGAAGGTATTAATCTCAGCATGTGTCGCTCTCCCGGGGGCGCTACTGCCAGCGATAAACCACTGACGCGCCCAAGTAATGAATATCCTCGTTCGGATTCTCGGCACCGAAGCTCAGCACTTTGTCGATCGTATCTACCGCCACGCCGTCGAGGGCCCAGTCATCCGACTGGTAGTAGTAAAAACGGTAGCTCAGGCGAAACGCCAGATTGTCGCGCATCTGCCAGAGTCCGCTCAGGTCAAGTTCGTGCAGACGAGTGTCCACCTCGGGCAGGTCAGACGGAGCAAGCCCTGCGGCGACACCCGAGGAAAAATCCTGTTCAGCAGTGGTGCTCACGAGGCTGTAATCCATCTCCAGCGACAGCCTGGGTGCCACCTGCCAGGTGAGCGAGGCGCCGGCGGTCAGGCTGGTGTCGGTGGCGTCCAGCGACCAGTTCTGCGCGGGATCACTGGCCTGCGGCAGCGGTGGATGGATGGCAAAGGGGTTTTTTTCCTGCCCGCCCCGGAATGCGCGGCTGTCCTGCGCATACTCGAATCGGTCCACGCCGGCATAGACGGTCAGGGTCAGCTCTTCACCCGCTGTGTAGGACGCGCTGCCATGCACTCGCGCCCACTGGCTGTCTGTCAGGCCGAGATCACTTTGGTCGTAGTGCTCATCGCGCCAGCGCAGGTTGATACTCAGCGTCCATTCGGTGGACGGCAGCGCGCTGATATCCAGCGTTGCTTCACTGCGCTCGCGGTTGGCAAGGTAATACTGAAATAGTGCCGGGTGATTATTGAAACGCTGGTTGTCCGGTGTGGCGTTGATCAGTTCGCTGTCGAGCAGGGCATAGTAGTCCTGATCCCAGTGATAGGTGCTGGCCGCGCGATCGGCGAACTCAAGTTGCGCCCGGGCCGTTACCCCTTGCCATGGCCGCACCCGGTATTTGAGCGTGTAGGTGTCTTCCCGGGTTTCAGCCACCGCGGCATTGCGGCGCTCTGTCTCCTGGTAGGCGTATTCCAGGCCCAGGCGGCTACTGCCGGGCAACCGGTAATCGGCCTCGATGCCCACCGTGTTCTCGGTGAGGTCGTGGCTGCTGTTGTACACGGTGAACGCCGCATCCGGCTGCGCATCCGCATCGCCGCGAATGTAGCGATAACCGTCGCGAGGCGCGTTGTAATTGCGGTCGCGCAGCGCGTAGGACAACGTGGTATCCAGCTTCGGCAGTGGACGCAGCAGCAGGCGGGCGCGCAGGGTGGCCGTGTCCACTTCGCCGTCGAAGTGGGTTAGCGGCAGCGGCTCCGTTACGGCAAGCGCGGGGTTCACGCTATAGGGCGCGTAGTCCTGATCCTGGGTGGCGCGGGCGTAACTGCCGTCAAGCTGCATACGCGTGGTGGCGGAGATCACCCAGTTGGCGCTCAGGCGCCCGCTCAGGTAGTCGTTGTCCGGTGCGAGGCCGAGCCCGCCGATGCCCGAAGGGAAGGCGACATCGGTGCCATACGCGCTGTAGGGATTCTGCCAGGTCAGCAGGTCGTTCTGGTTGTCGAATCTGGAGTAGCTCAGCTCGCTGTCCACGAACAGCCGCCGGCCCTCGTAGGCCACGCCGAGCGCAACGTCCAGTGTGTCCTGGTCCACCGGCAGTGGCAGGAGCACCGCGTCGCCGGCGGCCGCGTCGATATAGATCGCACCCCCGATGTCGCCGGTGCCGCTCTTCTGCTCATAGGATGCACTCGCACGCGTGCGCCATTGCTCGGCCACCTTGGCCTGCACATCGATAAACAGCCGATCCCGCGAGAGCTCGCGTTCAACCTTGCGTAGCGATGCTTCCAGCGTGTCGAAATCTGCGGTGGTGAGGCCGCTGGTCCAGTCATCCGCGAGCCGCAGTTGCGTGTTGCCTCGGAAGGGCGTGCGGCCGCTGTCGTTGCGCACCTGCACCTGGGAATCGAAGCCGGCCGAGATGGTTAAAGTGTCCGCGAGGCCCCAGGTGAGCGTACCCTCGCGCGTGTCGAGCCCGAGGTCGGACACCGAGCCCTGCCAGTAGCTGTTTCCCGGTGAGTAGGTCTGCCACTGCAGCTGGCCTATCAGGCTCGCTCCGGCCTCCTGGAGGCTGTTGTACTGCCCGAACTGACTGCTGTCGTCGCTCACATAGGCGGCTCCCAGTTCCAGGACGCCGCGGTAGTCGGTCTGCCAGCGGGCTGGCGGTGGCCGTGTCAATTGCCAGCGGCGCCGGCGGTCAGGCTCCGCTGCCTGCGTCGGACAGGCCGTTACCGCAAGCACGGCGAGTCCGCTGGCGAACCGTCGTGTCATCGCGTCAGCCTCGCGCCGGACGGGTGGTTGGAGCCGTACCCTGACCGTGGCAGTTGAGGCAGTTCTTGCCCAGCAGGTTGCCATTGGCAGTGCCGCCCGCGCAGGCCCTCGGCACCAAACGGCAGGCTGGGATGAAAGGCTGCCGCGTGGCACTGCTGGCACTGGGCGGGGCCGCGCGCGGTCAGCAGACTGCCATGTACCGAACCGTGCGGTCGATGGCACAGGCTGCAGTCTTCAGCTGCCGGCGGATGCTCCCACAGAAAGGGGCCGCGTTTTCCTGATGGCAGCTGAAGCAGTTGTCGTTGAGCGTGACCTGGCGCAGGTCCGCATCGCCAGGCCCCGTGGGGGTTATGACAGTCGATGCAGGCGGTTTTCCCTCGGCGATCGGGTGTCGCGACGGCAGGTGTAATTCAGCTCACCTCGGTGTGGCAGGCCAGGCACTGGTCCTGAGCATCGCTGCCGCTGGCGCCAGGTCTCGCTGGCGGTGGGCGCTGTGGCAGTTGTCACAGCCCAGCTCTTCCGATTGGTGCGCGCTGCCGGCCCAGTGACTCACCTCGCCCTTTCATGACACCCGAGGCAGGCGGCATTGCGCGTCTGAAGGGCTGACGTCCACTGCGGGCCATAGCTGACATCCGGCGTGTTGCGAGAGGGTGCCCGCTGGTGCGCCTGGCTGTCGCCGTGGCAGCTGGTGCAGGCCGCGTTTCCGCCGCCGGCGATACCGCCGTGCAAAGGTGTTGAAAATGGCGTGCACGGCCGTGTCTGAACTGGCCGTGTGGCAGCTGAGCACCGCCTGCGGATCGCCGTCCTGCGCGCTGACAGAGCCAGCCAGCAGGCTCAACAGCCAGGCAAACCTGAGACAGAGATTGCGCATGGCCCTATTGCACAACAAAATCAGTGTCGTTACCCGAAGCGCCCAGGGTAAAGGGTAGCGATACCAGTGCGCAGCGCCGGGATTCGCGGCGCCGTGCAGCGCCACGCCGAAGGTATAACGCTGGCTGGGATCCAGAGCGAGCAGCGCGGGAGATTGGTTCGCGAGCGGCTGTGTGATACTTACTCGCCACCAGCCATCCTTGAAACTGGCATCGGCTTTAAGTGGCGTATCGCTCGCGCGTTTGACGCGATCCAGCACGGTTGCCGCACGTGCCTCACCAGAAGTCAGTTCCACCTGCCACAGCGCCGCATAAGCGCCGGCCTGCATCAGTTCCGCCAGTGCCTCCTCGTCTTTGATGATCGCCGGCTGGCCGAGTCGCTGCTGTTGCGAGCGAGAGGCCCAGAGGTACTTGCCGGTAGCCTGGCCACGGTCTTTCGACATGCCCTGCATATCGTCGTGGCAGGCGGCGAAACAGCCGCCCCGCCGGAAGCTCTCGTCGCTGTCGGTGCCCCACATGAGTGACACGCTGCTATCGTCCGCCTCGCCCTGCCAGCGCAGGGTGATGGCCAGGTTACCGCCGGCGCGCTGGAAGCCGATATCCACCTTGCGCGAGGAGGTGGTGGCCGGACTGGCCAGGGCGCGACCCATATTGACCTCTTCCCCGCGGTGGCAGAGCTGGCAGTTAGCGCCCTGACGCAAGGGTTGTGAACCGGGGTGGTTCTCGGTCAGCCACTCACTGTCCGACTGTCCCGGTGAAAACAGGGTGATCGTGGCGTGATGACTGGCGCGATGGGCGAATGCGGTCACCGAATCGTAGGGCGCATGGGCGATGCCGCCATGGCATTCCACGCAAGTGCGCTCCGGGCTGGCCATCACTTGTGGTAGTTGGTGGCCTTCTCGCTCACGACGGGATCGGAGGCCATCGCCACCAGGTCGTGGCAGGTCCGGCAGCCTTCTGACCGGGTGAGCAGCATTTCGGTTTCCGCGGATTCATGGTCATGCGGGTTGTGGCAGCTACTGCAGGCCGGCTGCCTATCCAGCTTGCCGCCCAGGCCGTGCATGCCCTCCTTCTGCGCCTTGTGACAGATGGTGCACACCTCCGCCTGCCGGGACTCGAACAGCACTTTGTCGCCGCCGGTGTGGACGTCGTGACAGCTCACGCAGGTAATGCCCTTGAGCATATGAATGGCGTCCGACCAGTGCGCGGCGATGTCCGTCTCGTGACAGCTGAGGCAGGCGCTGTCCTGGTCGGCTCCTGAAGCGCTCCAGCGCGGCCCGAAGCTGACGCCCGGTGCCACCTGCGTCGGCGACTCCGCGTGTCCGGCGCTCGGCCCGTGGCAGTCTTCGCAACCGCGTCGTTCGCGCATCGCCTCCGCGTCCTCGTGCAGCCCGTGAGAGCCTTCCATGAGCGCGTGTACCGGCGATTGCGGCCCGAAATCATGACAGGTGACACACAGGGCACTGCCTTCGGTCGCATAGCCGGCATCCTCGGCCGCTACCGCGGTAATGAAGGTTGACAGGATGGCTGCGATCACGATGCGCAGTGCGCTATTCATTGCCCGGAATCCTCATGTGTGGTTGCGACCGCTTGCGCGCCCGGCATGCGTTTGCCTTCCAGCTCATCGTGCGGCACGCCCGGGACAGTGCCGGCGGTGTTCGGTAGCGCCCTTGGGTGTGCTATACCGCTATGGCAATCGATACAGGTCTTGTCGTTGAGCTGCCGGACCTCGTGGTACTGCTGGGCCTTGACACTCTGCATCGCCGTCAGCCAGCGCTCAGGGTCGTGGCAGTTGCGGCATTCCTGGGAATCATTGGCCTTGATCCTTGCGATCTCGCGCGCTTTCATCACCGGCAGGTGTGCCCGGTACTTCTCCGGCGTGTCGATAATGCCCGTGATGCTGCCCCACACCTCGCGTGCGGCTTCAATCTTGCGCACCATTTTGGGGCCGAATTCCTGAGGCAGGTGGCAGTCGGCGCAGGTGGCCTGTATCCCGGTGACATTGTTGAAATGGCTGGTTCGCTGCAGCTGTTGGTAGGGGTGTTCGTACATTTCGTGGCAGCTCACGCAGAAGGCATCGGTGCTCGTGACATGCATGGAGTAGTTGAAACCCACCATGCCGACAACGCCCAGCGCGGCGCCTACAGCCACCAGGAACAGCACCGAGCGGCTGGCAGAGGGTTGCAGCAGGGTACGTAAACGGTCTCGCAATGTCGGTTTTGTCATTATGGTGTCTGCCAGTCGACGGACCTGCTCACGCCCCAGGGAGCGCCTGCCCGATGAGCCGTGAAGAAGCTATGAGTGTCTTATATCAGGAGACTATTTTTCTCAACGTTCAGCACTGACACAGGTCAAGAAAGCAGTGTATCGGCAATCACCGCGAGTAGAAACAGCGAGGTAAACAGCCGGGTATGTCGAAAGGCATGCGCGGAGAACCACAGGGGCCAGATGCCCTCGGGGTAGTCGGCGGGCGGCAACAGCGGCTTGGGTCGTGCGAATACCTGCAGTAGCCGGGGCCATAGCGGCAGGCCGCCGAATACCAGCAGGAGCGGCCAGCCGAAGGCGCCGGTCACTACCAGCCAGGCACAACAGGTATTGCGCCGCCAGCATGCCGAGGGTCCAGTGGCGCGCGCGGGCCTCGCCCAACAGCACCGGGAGGGTATTCACCCCCTTGGCGCGGTCGGCTTCCAGCTTGTCGGTATGCTTGCCAAACAACACGGTGGTCGGGCCCAGCGCGAACACGCTGCTTGAGCCAGGCCACTTCCCAGTTCCACTGGCCCGTGAGGATGTAGCAGCTGCCGCCGACCATCAGCGGGCCCCATACCAGCAGCACCGCCGGCTCGCCAGGCCGTAGTACTTGAGCGGCCAGGTGTAAAACAGCACGAAAAACGCGCCTGCGACCATCAGGTCGGTGGTGAGCCCGCCGCGTTGCACGATCAGCCAGCGCCCAGCACCAGGGCGATGCCTGCGGTCACGCCCACGTAGCGCCAGAATTCTGCCTGCGTCATCAGGCCC
This sequence comes from Halioglobus sp., assembly GCA_041396005.1. Taxonomy (GTDB): domain Bacteria; phylum Pseudomonadota; class Gammaproteobacteria; order Pseudomonadales; family Halieaceae; genus Marimicrobium. The sequence goes on along the minus strand of JAWKZK010000001.1, from coordinate 211,460 downwards.
TGCTCCAGCACGTGAACGCCGTACTGGTTGCGGTAGTAGTTATCCCTGTCGATACCCCTGCGAGTCGGTAAAGTCGTTCAGCAGGTTGTTGGTCGCGTGGGCAAACAGCAAGCCGGCGGCGGTGGCCAGCCAAAGGGGCCAGTTGAAGTGTCCGGCGCGCCAGGCGAGCAGCCCGCCGAGTGCGGCCGCCGTGAGCGTCATGAACAGGACGGAAGCGCGGCAGGCGATGAGCCAGCGGGCCACCGGGTCCAGCGTTTGCCACTCGCTTTCGCTGAGTCGGGGCATGCGCGCCAGCGCGCGACCCCACATCCTGAGATCGATCATCGGGTGTTATTTCTCCAGTCCCGTTGTTTCCGGTCGAGCGGCCGGAGGCCGCGTGCAAAGGCTAGCGGCATTGTGCTGCCCGTTTTGCCGCCGCAAGAGAGTAGCGTACCGCGCTAGCGCTGTCGTGTTTGCCCAAGACATTGGCGCCTGGGCACATGCACTGTTGCTCTGGCTTGATTACTATTAGTCTCCCTGATTGCGGTCCAAAGAGCGAGTCACTGCATGGCACTGGATTTTGACACGGCGCGTCTGCCCAACCCGAACCTTCGAGAGGAACACCACGCCTGGCGCGCCCAGTTGCGCAAGTTCATTGACGCCGAGATCATGCCTCACGCCGAGGAATGGGACGAGGCCGGGCATATACCGATTGAACTGTGGCCGAAGGCTGCGGCGGTGGGTTTGCTGGGGTTGGGCTACCCCGAACAATATGGCGGTACCAGCGAGGGGATTGATTCCTGGCACGGCTGGATCGCCAACGAAGAGCTGGCGCGTATCGGCGCGGGCGGCATCCCGGCCAGCCTGATGGTGCATGGCATAGGCCTGCCACCGGTGCTCAACTGGGGTTCGGATGCATTGAAGGAGATGGTGGCGCCGCCGGTGCTCGCGGGAGAAAAGCATATCTCGCTGGGTATCACCGAACCGGGTGCGGGCTCGGATGTCGCGCAATTGTCCACCACGGCGGTGCGCGACGGGGATGACTACGTGGTAAACGGCTCAAAGACCTATATCACGGGCGGTATGCGCGCGAACTGGGTGTCTACCGCCGTACGCACCGGCGGTGAGGGGGCGAAGGGTGTCTCCATGCTGCTGATTCCCACTGATGCCGAGGGTTTCAGCCGCACGCAGCTGGATCGCAAGCAGGGCTGGTGGGCCTCCGACACCGCCACGCTCTACTTCGACAACGTGCGGGTGCCGGCCAGCAACCTGATCGGTGAGGAGAATCAGGGCTTTCTGGTGATCATGACCAATTTCAATAGCGAGCGTATGGGCATGGCGGCGGCGATGGAGGCGTTCGGGCGGGTGTGCCTGGAAGAGGCGGTGGCCTGGGCGCGCGAGCGCACAACCTTCCGCAAGCGGCTGGCCGATCACCAGGTTATTCGCCACAAAATCGCGCAGATGAAGCAGAAACTTAATGCCACCCAGGCGTATATCCGTGTGTGCTACGAGGCTTTCGAGGCCGGCAATCCCGACCCGGGCGATATTGCGCTGCTGAAGGTGCAGGCCAGCGAAACGATGGAATTCTGCGCGCGGGAAGCCATGCAGATACTGGGCGGCATGGGCTATATGCGCGGCAGCCGGGTCGAGCGGATCTATCGCGAGGTGCGGGTCAACGCCATCGGCGGCGGCTCGGAAGAAATCATGCGTGACCTGGCCTCGCGCCAGTACGGGCTGTAAGCCGTGAAGCTCTGGCATTGCAGCGGCGCGCGTTCCCTGCGACCGCTGTGGACACTGGAGGAACTGGGGCTCGATTACGAGCTGGAGATTCTGCCGTTTCCGCCGCGTGTGTTTCGCCGCGACTACCTGACGGTGAACAGCCTGGGGACGGTGCCTTTTTTTGTCGACGGCGACACGCAGATGACGGAATCGGTGGGTATCTGCCAGTACCTGGTAGATCGTTATGGCCCCGGAGATATCGGCCTGGCGCCCCGCGATGCGGAATACGGGGCCTACCTGAACTGGCTGCACCATGCGGATGCCACCCTGACCTTCCCGCAGACCATCGCCATGCGCTATTACTACCTGGAGCCTACGCCGGAAAAACAGGCCGTAGCGGATGACTACGTGAAATGGTTCATTGCCAGGTTGCGGCGTCTCGATCAGCACCTGCTGGATCACGAGTATCTCGTGGACAGGCGCTTCACGATCGCCGATATCGCGGTTGGCTACGCGCTGTACCTGGGGCGCGCGTTGAAGCTGGATAAGCGCTACCAGCCGCAGACGGCCGACTATCTTGATCGCCTGATGCAGCGTCCCGCGTTCAAACGCGCTGACGCCCAGGGCGATCCTCTCGTATTCCCTGACGTGGAGTAACAGCATGGGTGTCTCTGAACAGGAACTGACCGAATTTCGCGCGGAGGTATCCGCCTGGATGCGCGACAATAATCCCCCTGACCCGGGTTTTCTGCTGCCGCAGACCTTCATGGAGGTGGGCGACGAGCGCCAGCTGGCGTTTCTGCGCGAGTGGCAGCACAAGGTGTGGTCTGCGGGGTATCTGGGCATGGCATGGCCCAGGGAATACGGTGGCGGCGGTGTGGATCCTGCCTTCCAGCGGGTGGCGGACCAGGAGATGCGACGGCATCGCGTGCCGATCTGCTTCAACGTGATCGGGCTGGGCTGGGCGGGCCCGCTCATCAATGATATCGGTACCGAGGAGGAAAAGGCCCGCTATCTCAAGGGCATTCTCAACGCGGAAGATGTGTGGTGCCAGGGGTTCAGCGAGCCAGAGCACGGCTCGGATCTGGGTAACGCTCAGACCCGTGCGGTGCGCGAGGGCGACGAGTATGTGCTGAACGGCCAGAAAATCTGGACCACTATGGGCAACTTTGCCCGTTACATGATTCTGCTGGCGCGCACCAACCCTGCGGCGGAACGAAAGTACGACGGCCTGTCTTTTTTTCTCGCGCCGATGGATGTGCCCGGCATCGAAACCCGACCGATCCGCAAGTTGACCGGCGAATACGGTTTTACGGAGACGTTTTTTACCGATGCGCGTATTCCCGCAGACTGCCTGATGGGCGAGGAAGGCCAGGGTTGGCGCATCGCGATGCAGACCCTGCAGTATGAGCGCGGCGCGGAGGCAGGCGCGGCCGGTGGCCTCGCCATGGTGCGCGTTACGGTAGACGATCTGATCGAGGATCTCGCCGGCGTGCGTCGCGACGGCGAACCGCTACTGCAGGATCCGATTGTGCGCGACGCCATTGTGCAGGCCATCATGGATGAGAAAGCCCTGATCCTGGGCGATCGGCGCGCGCGCATCGGGCCGCTCACCACCGATTATCCGGGTTCGCTGCCCTTGTCGCAAAAGTTGCGTGCCTCGGAAGGCACGCGCCGCCTGCGCAAGCTGGCGATCAACCTGCAGGGCGCCGAGGGCGGCCTGTATGTCGGCGATGAGAGCGCGCGACAGGGCGGTTTCTGGCAGCGAGCGTATTTCAACAGTTTCTCGGCCACGATTGGCGGCGGTACCAGCCAGGTGCAGGCCAATATTATTGCCGAGCATGTGCTCGGCTTGCCGAAGTAGGGGGCTGTTATGTCGGTGATTGGAGAGACTACGCTGCATTTTAGCGAAGAACAGGCCATGTTGCTGGATGTGGCGAGGGAGTTCTGTCGCAATCGCGCCCCGGTGGATGCCGCGCGCCAGCAGCTGGAATCCGAGGCGGGTTACGATACGGCCCTGTGGGACGACATGGTTGAACTGGGGTGGGCGGGTATCAGTCTGCCGGAATCGGTAGGAGGCTCTGGGCTGGGTGTGGCCGCGCTGGTGCCGGTACTGGAAAGCATGGGTCGTTCACTGGTCGCTGCGCCGCTCCTGAGCAGCGCGCTGGCCGGGCAGCTTCTCCTGCGCGCGGGAGGCGAATCACAGTGTGGAGACTGGCTCGCCGAGATCGCGGGCGGTGCGGTGGCCACGGTGGCGTGGCTGGAAAGTGGCGACTGGGGGGACGTCAGTCTCGCGACGGAACTCGACGCGCAATACGTGATGCAGGGCGCGAAGCGATTTGTGCCGGACGCCCTGGCTGCCCGCTACCTGCTGGTGCCGGTCATGCACCGCGGCGAAGTCGCCCTGGCGGTGGTGGAATCCGCGCAGTTGTCAGCGCAGGCACTGGCGCCCAATACGCTGGTGGACCTTACCAAACGTGCGGCGAATGTAGATTTCACCGGGCTGCAGATTGAAGAGCAAAGTGTGATCATCGGGCCACAGGTCGCCGTCGCGCTCGCCGATGTGCGCCTGCTCGGCGCTTTACTGGTGGCCGCGGAAGCCACCGGCAGCGCGGCAGCCTGTCTCGATACGGTGGTGGGCTACCTGAATACGCGCAAGCAGTTCGGCAAACTGATCGGTTCTTACCAGGCGTTAAAGCATCCCTGCGTCGACATACTGCTGGGCGTGGACGCTGCCCGCTCCTTTATCTACCACGCCGGTTCCGTGGTGGGTGACGGCCGGCTCGACAGGGATGCCGAAATTGCCTGCCGCATGGCCAAGGCGCAGGCCTGCGAAACACTGGCCTACGCGGGCGACCGTGCCGTGCAGTTCCACGGGGGTATGGGGTTCACCTGGGAATGTGACGCCCAGCTCTATCTGCGTCGTGCGCAATGGAGCCAGCAGCAGTTTGGCGATCCGCAGCATCATTGCAGACGACTGGCCGCCCTGCTGCTGGACGACTGAGCTGTCGCCCCGCGCCAGCGTTGGGACACGGCGGTGGTATCGATTAGAATAGGCGCCAACGCGTAATACTGGTTCCCCCATGACAAAGAAACGCCGCGGTCTGAAAGACAGGCCGATGCCGCGCAGCCTCGCGCTTTCGCTTGCGGGCCTGCGGGCGGGCGGCGCCCTTGCGGTAGACAGTGCTGTGCAGCGAGTGACCGGACGTTCCGCCGGCGATGCGGCAACGTCCAGCATGGCGCGTCGGGAGGCGCGCCGCTTTGTGCAGGAGCTCGGCCGACTCAAGGGCACCTATATCAAAATCGGCCAGATGCTCGCGCTGTTCGGCGAGCAGTTCCTGCCGGCGGTGCTGGTGGATGCCCTGCGTGATCTCTCCGACCAGACCGAGCCCTTGCACTGGGACGTCCTTGAGCCCTCGGTACGTGCAAGCCTCGGCTCGCGCTATGATGAGCTGCAGATTGACACCGAGGCAGTTGCGGCGGCCTCTCTGGCGCAGGTGCATCTGGCGAAAGTGCGCGCCTCCGGCGAGTGGATTTGTCTGAAGCTGCAGTACCCCGGTCTTGCGCAGGTCATCGACGACGACTTTGACGCGGTGGTGCGCATGCTGCTGCTGGCGCGCTGGGTGAGCGCCGGTCGCGAACTGGATGCCTGGCTTGAGTCCATGCGCGTTCACCTGAAGCATGAGATCGATTACCAGCGGGAGGCCGCGATGACACAGCGCATGGCTGCCCTGGTGGGCGGGGTGCGCGAGGCGCCGGTGCCCTATCACGTGCCGCACCTGTACTCGCGATTCTGCACCGACAGCGTGCTTGCGATGGAGTACATCGAGGGGTTCTCGGTGGCCGATCCGGACGTCTCGCGTCTGTCGCAAACACGGCGCAATGCGCTCGCCAAGGGGATGCTGGAGCTCTTCTTCTACGAACTCTATGACTGGGGGCTGCTGCAATCGGACCCGAATTTTGGCAATTACCTGCTGCGGCTTGACGACCGACGTCGTACCGAGGGCAGCGATGCCCTGGTGTTGCTGGATTTCGGCTCTGTGCTCGAGCCGGAAGAGGGCTTCCTGTTTCACCTGCGACACGCCATCGACGCGGGTTTACGCCAGGAGGTGCCGCGGCTGGTAGACAGCCTGGTCGGCCTGGGCTGCCTGCGCGAGGACGCCAGCGAAGAGGGACGGCGCATGTTCGCGGATTTCTGCCTGCACCTGCTGGAGCCGCTGCGGCCGCCGGAACACCTGCCCGCGGAATACCTGAACGCGCAGGGCGAGTACCGCTGGGGAAAATCCGCCCTGATGCGGCGCGCGGGAAAATCGGCGGCAATCTCCGCTACCAGCCGCCATTTCACTACGCCTTCGCGGGACTTTGCACTGATTGCCCGCAAACTGTCCGGACTATATAACTTCATCGCCGCGCTGGATGCCGAGTTCAACGCGTACTCTATGGTAATGGCTCACATAGACCGCTGGCAGCGCAGGGAAACGGATGGGTTCTGACGAAGATGGCAAGCGGCAGGCGGTGCCTGCCTCGCGGGCCGGGCGCCTCGCGCGCATGGCGCGGATGGCCGGCGGCGTTGCCGGGGGTATGCTGGCGGAAGGCGGCAGGCAGCTGCGCGCGGGCAGGCGTCCACGTGCGCGCGACATGCTGCTCACGCCGGCCAACGCCCGTCGGGTAACGGAACAGCTTGCCAGTATGCGCGGTGCCGCCATGAAGGTGGGGCAGATGCTGTCCATGGACACCGGCGACTTTCTCCCCAGGGAATTGGCCGAGATTCTCGCGCGTTTGCGCGAGGAAGCGAGCATCATGCCGCATGAGCAACTGCAGGCAGTAATGCGCGGTGCGTACGGACCGGACTGGGAAACGTTGTTTTACGGCTTTGACAGCAAACCCATCGCGGCGGCCTCAATCGGCCAGGTGCATCGCACGATCTCCCCCGATGGCCGGGAAATCGTGTTGAAGGTGCAGTATCCGGGCGTTGCCAGAAGTATCGACAGCGATGTAGACAACATTGCCAGCCTGTTGCGTTTGTCCTCGCTGCTGCCTTCCGGCATTGATATCCAGCCGCTGCTGGATGACGCCAAGGCACAGCTGCGTGATGAAGCGGATTATCTCAAGGAAGCGGAATTCCTCACCGCGTTTGGCGAGCTGCTCGCCGGCGATGAAAGGTTTGTGCTGCCGGAAGTTCTGCCCGAACTCACGCACGAGAACGTGCTGGCGATGACGTATGTGAGTGGAAGCCCGATCGACAGCCTGGCCGAGCAACCGCAACAGGAGCGTGATCGTGTCGTGTCTGCGCTGATTGAGCTGATGCTGAAGGAGATGTTTGAGCTGCGCATGGTGCAGACCGATCCGAATTTTGCCAACTACCGGTACCGCCCTGCGACGGGTGAAATCGTGCTGCTGGATTTTGGCGCAACCCGGCGGTTCAAGGCGGCATTTGCCAATAACTACAAGAAGCTGGCGGTTGCTGCTATCGCTGAAGACGGCGATCGGGTGATGGCGGCTGCCGAGCGCCTGGGTTACTCCACCGGGTTGGAAAATACCGCCTATCGGGCGCTGCTGCTGGAGTTGTTCCTGCTGGCGCTGGAGCCGCTGCGGCATTCGGGGCCGTACGATTTCGCGCGCTCCAACCTGGCCGGCAGGATTGCCGAACTGGGTGAAAGCGTCACAGAGTTCCGCGATTTCTGGCAGGCGCCGCCCACCGATGCGGTGTATTTCCATCGCAAGCTCGGTGGCATGTTCATGCTCGCAACCCGTCTGCAGGCACGCGTGGATGTGCAGTCGCTGATACAGCGCTGGTTGTAAGCATTGCGCGTTGCAACCAGCCCTGCCCGAACGGGCAGAGCGGCGCGGGCTAAGCGGTTTTGCGGTTGTTGCGTTTGGCGCGTTTGCGCTTTGGTGGCGCGAGCGCGGCGTCGCGCAGTTCTGCAAACGCCTCCTGCAGGCAGTCCGCATAGAACCCGGGGTCCGGCAGCATGTCGCGGCAGGCGGTGAACGATAAGGTCACAGAGCCTTTCTTGTCCTGCACCGAGCTGTAGACGATGTGAAACAGGCCCACGTTGGGCAGCAGCGGCCCGAGGCTGATCGAGTCGATCAGCTCGGCGCCGCACAGATAGAGCTGGAACGGTGCGCCGGGTACGTTGGTGACGATGGTATTGAACATGGTGCTGGCTTCCGCAAGGCCGGTGGCGGCGGCGGTGCGGATGGCTAGCGAGAGCACGTTGCCGGGCATCACGTCAGCGAGATCAACGGCGAAGCGCGGGCCCAGGGCCTGTGCATAAGCCTTGGCGTTCTGCGCCTCTTCGTGCACTGCTGTCATGCGCTTGAGCGGATCGGCGATATCGGAACACAGCGCCACCGTCATGAAGCCCACCATGTTGCCGCCCGCGGCGCGTTCTTCCGCCGAGCGCACATCGATAGGGCAGCCAGTGACCAGGGTCTGCTCCGGTAACTCCTGCTTGCTCTGCAGGTAGCGGCGCAGGCCGCCAGACACGATGGTCAGCATGACATCGTTGATGGTTGTGCCTGGTTGCGTATTCTTGATGGCGCGAATCGTCTCGAAATCGAACTTGCGCGCTTCCACCACGCGGTGGCGCGAGATGCGACCCTGAAAACGGGTTTTCTGTTTGTCTTCCAGAGAGTGGAATTCAGCGTCCCGGCGGCCTTTTCGAATGCGCATGAATGCCGGGCCTGCTTCCTTGAGCATATCCACCACCCGGGCGGGTTTGCGCCAGGCATCGATATAGGCCTGCCCGAGCATTCGTGCGCGCGACGGGCGTTCCACGATCCAGGGCGGTGCGTGGCCGTAGTGTTTGGTTTCAGGTGAGAGATCGTGGACGATATTCATGAACTGGGTGCCGGTGGCCCCATCCATCGCGCAGTGATGTACTTTCAGCAACACCGCGAAACAGCCGGGCGGGTAACCCTCTACGTTGTTCAGCCCCTCGATCACATACATTTCCCACAGCGGTTTGTCACGGCGCAGCGGCTGCGAGTGAATCCTCGCGGTCAGGATACAGAGCTGGCGCCAGTCGCCCGGTTTCGGCAGGGCGATGTGTCGAACGTGATACTCCATGTCGAAGTCCGGGTCTTCCGCCCAATAGGGCCGGCCCAGGTTGTAGGGCACAAACACCAGCTTGCGGCGGAAAATGGGCGAGAGATGCACCCGGTCTTCCAGCATACTCAATATCTGTTTGAAGCGGACCTTGCCGTCCGGAGCGGTAGATTGATCGTAAACGCTGACGCCGCCGATGTGTTGCGGCAGACCCTCGAGTTCGGCGTGCAGGAACATGGCGTCCTGGCCGGATAACTGCTGCATGCTGCTGACTCCTGCATAGGGGCTGAAAAAACGTGGCTGGACCGCAGGTTTCGGATCCAGCGCCTTCGGGTTCAGTTTAGCAGGTTCAAACAGTGCGTATAGGTGCACCGCCGGTGCCGGGTTGCGGGAGGCTTCTACCGGCCAGCCAGGTATCGGTGACGGTGAAACTGTCATCGAAATGCACCAGGTCCGCCCGGTAGCCCGGACGCAGCCGCCCCAGTGAGTGGTCGAGGCGCATGATCGCGGCCGGGTAGAGCGAGGCCATGCGCAACGCTTCGTCGAGTGGCAATCCTGCCGTGGCGTGCGCGTACCGCACCGCGTCTATCAGACCGATGGCACTCCCCGCGAGTACGCCCCGGTCGTTGACCAGTCGGCCAGCCTCTTCCCTGATCGTTTCGCCGTAGAGTTCGCACACTCCGCTGCTGCCGCCCACTGTGGCCATGGCGTCGCTGACCAGGATGAGCCTGCCTCTTGGTTTGGCCTGATAGGCCAGGCGCAGCGCGGCGGGATGAACGTGGTGTCCATCGGCGATGATGCCTGCCCAGAGTAGATCCAGGGTGAGTGCGCCGCCTACCATGCCCGGTGCGCGCGCATGCAGCTGGCGCATGGCATTGTAGAGGTGCGTTACGCCCTGCAGGCCGCTTGCGGCGGCAGCGGCCAGTTGTTCAAAGCTGGCGTCGCTGTGACCCGCGCAGAGTATGAGGCCGCTGGCAGCAAGACGCGCCAGTGCGTCGGCCGCCACGCATTCCGGCGCCAGCGTCACCATCAGCGGAATATCGCGCAGGCCGCACAACCACTCGACGTCCTCCGCAAGCAGTGCACGGAGCTGTTTTTCGCTGTGCGCGCCGCGCCTGTCCGGCGCGAAGTGCGGGCCCTCCAGGTGCAGGCCCAGAATGCCGCTGTCAGGCATGCTGCGCGCGGCCCTCACCGCATTAACGGCGGCCTCCTGGTCGGTGCGCGTGGCGCTCAGCAGGGTTGGCAGGATGGAGGTGCTCCCCTTGCCGCGATGCGCTTGCAGCATCGTCGCCAGGGTGTGTGGATCGGGCGCATTGTTGAACAGGACATCGCCGCCGCCGTTTACCTGAAGATCGATAAAGCCGGGCGCCAGCGTGCCGCTGGGTAATTGCGTCAGCGGCAGGTCGGGCGGACAGTCACGCGCGGGAATCAGCTCCGTGATACAACCGCCTTCAATCACGACGCAGTGATTCTCACGGAATTGATCGCCGTCGAAAACGGCAGGCGCGCTGATTGCGAACCTGTGGGGTGAGTTGACCATGCGCCTTGTCCTCCAGCCCTGCAGTGTAACGAAAAACCGGTTGAGGCCCTATGGTGGCCCCGGGTAAGACCCGGAGAGGTCGCCCCCACCTCAGGCGGCGGGGGCGATGAGGGAGCTGCTTTGCGCCTGCTCTCGCCGGATGCGAACAACCAGCGGAATCAGCACCAGCGCAATCAGCGGGGTAAAGACCGCCAGCAGCAACAGCAGCGTCGAGGTCACGCCCAGGCTGTCCAGCGCATAGCCCAGTAGCGGCCCGGTGCCAATGAACACGGTACGCACACCGAGACTGACCAGGGAATTCACTGTGGCGCGAAAATCGCCCGGTACCCGGCGATTCAGCGCCTCGTAAAACAGGGTCATGCTCATGCCGCGCGCCAGTTGCACGGCAAACCCGAACATCACGCCGGGCCAGCCACCGGTAGTAGCCATGCCCAGCAGGCCGATCAGCGGCAAAACCCCGATCACACAGAGCAGGCGTTGCGTGCCAAGGTACTGTTCGAGCACGCTGGCGTAGCGCGCCGCGACACTCACCGTCAAGGCGAAAGCCGCCCAGATGTAGCCGTAGCTCGCGACCGGGATATTCTGGAACTCCCAGTACTTCTGGTACACCCAGAATACGTAAACCGCCAGCAAGCCGAACACGGCAATGGCAAAGGCCGTCCAGAGCACAACCGGTTTGCCGAACAGCAGCAGTTCGATCACGCGCCTGGCGTTTTCGCGATGCCCCTGCAGCACGGTCGGCCGTGGCACTTCCACCAGCGCCAGTGCAATCAGTAGCGGAGCGAAGCCGGTAAAGGCCTGCACCACGATCACGGCGTCCATCGACCACAGCAGCAGTACGCTGGCGGTAATGCCTGCCAGCCCGGACGCGGCAGCTTCCACAGCGATCAGCCTGCTCAGCGATTTACTCGCTCCGGCGCCGCCCGGGAGCGCGTTTTCGTGCAGGTAGATTTCCGTGTCATACAGCAGGGCCAGATCAGCGCCGGATATCAGGCTGAAACCGATCCCGAGTATCACTTCGTAGACCAGGAAATCGACAAAGGAATCCGCCCACAGTAGCGAGAAGAAGCCGATGGCGTTCAGTGCCGACCCCAAAAGAATGACCCGACGGCGACCCCATACATCGGCGAGATAGCCGGAGGGCACTTCGCACAGGGCTATCGTCAGGGCGAACACGGCCTGGGTTTGCAGCACCTGGCTCATCGACAGCCCGTAGCCCTGCAGCAGCGGCACGAAAACCGGTACCACCACCATGAAACTGTGCAAGAAGCCCAGCAGGTAGATGGCGCGTATGTTGTTGTGCAATGACGTATTCACAGTGGTACTCCCGGCTCGGCGGGACCACGGACAACGGAGACATTCAGGGTATGGAAAAAAAGCCTCCGGAATCCTGGTTCCCGGAGGCTTTTTTAAAGTGGTCTACTTCAAGTGCGTTCCAGTTCCAGGGCGAGCGCCCACAGACAGACGGGCTTCACGGTGATCGATCCGTGGCGCGCGTGGCTGCAGGTCTGTGACATGAACAGGGTGTTCATGGCGCTCGCTCCTGAAATTGACAGTTTGGCGTGTTGTATGAGATTCGCTTCGAAAAGCAGGCGCAAGATTCTGCGCGAGCGCGCGGTGCGCGTCAATGAAATATCTCTGGCTGTGAAAAATTTACGCCTGTAATGGCGGAGCTGCTTGCTTTGCGACGTGTTCATTGGTGCTCCACAAGCGCCCACAATCGCGTTATGCTCCCGAGCCGGAGGTGCTGACATGAATAAAAATTCTCTGGCTATACTGTTGTTTACCTGCGCTGGGCTGGCATGTCCTGCCATGGCTGATGAGCTGGCGGACGCCACGCTGCAACTCTGCGAAAAGGTGAAATCCTGCGCGACTGAACAGATGTCGCAGGCGAACCTTACCCCTGAGATGCTGCAAATGATGCAGCCCATGGTAGACACCATGTGTGCGAGCCTGCAGGGCAACGTGGCTGACGTGCCCCAGGGGCATGCGCTGTATCCCCACGCCGTAGCCTGTATGCGTAGTCTTGCGGATGTGTCCTGTGCTCAAATGCAGGCTTCCGGAAATCCGCCCACGGCCGAATGCACAGCCTATGAAGAAAAAGCGAGAAAGCTGTCGATGGCCACTGATACACCCTGACAGAGTGCTGCAGGCGGCTCTGGCCTCCTGCAGTCGCACCCACAACAACGATAACGAACGGTATCAACATGCGTACACAATGGAATTCCCTTCTCATGGCGGGCGCGATGGCGCTGGTGATAGCGGGTTGTAGCGATGGTAGCGACGGTGGGGCCGGTGCACCCGCCCCCCCCGTACCCGCAGACCCGAGCGCGGTGTTCGCTGTTGCCAACGGCTGCTATCTCATTTCCCCCGACGACGGGAAGGCGTTTCTGGAAGCGCCGGTGGTTTCCGGCACAGTAACCGGCAGCGAGGTATTGCCCGCATCGTTGAACACCAACGCCGCCGAGGCCGACCGCATCCGGATGCGGCCTTCTGACCTGGGCAAGTACCTGCTGTACACTCAAGACGGCAATTACCTGTTTGCGGTTGGACAGTCGCTGGCAGCCAAACCGCAGCTCACATCCGATACCCGGCTCGTGGGCGCAGAGGTGGTGATTGAAAACGGCATGCAGTCTGAAGGGGAGTGGCTACTGGAGGCAGCGCAAGATGGGCGCTTCCGGCTGCAGCACATTTTGTCGGGCAACTATATCGCCGCCGATGGCGGCCTTGCACCCCAGGCGGGTGCGGCAGCACTCGAATTCGTGCCGGAGCAGGGCTGTGCTGATTTTCCCGAGCTATCGGTGGACGCCTCGGGTGAGGTGGCTGTCACGGAATTCGACGACGGGGATGTCTTTGGCTTCGTGGAAACCCATGCGCACCTGTTTACCAATCTCGCGTTTGGCGGTGGCGGCGCGTTTCATGGGGCGCCGTTTCATCCGCTGGGTGTTGAACATGCACTGCCGGATTGCGAACTGACGCACGGTGAGGGTGGCCGCAAGGATTTCATCGGTTTTGCGTTCAACGATGGCCTGGGCAATTTCACCGAGCTGTTTCCGCTATTGCTGACCGGTCAACTCGCCGAGGATGACCACCAGACCGCGGGCTATCCGGATTTTACCGACTGGCCGGACGCGCCTGATAGCGCCACGCACCAGATGCAGTACTACACCTGGATAGAGCGAGCGTATAAATCTGGTTTGCGTCTGATGGTGCAGCACGCCACGACCAACCAGGTTTTGTGTCAGCTGGTAGTGGGCATCGGCACCCAGTCGCTGCGGGAAAGCTGTAATGACATGGTCACCGTGGACAGGATCTTTGAAGCCACAGAGGCACTGGAACGCTATATCGATGCGCTTTCCGGTGGCCCGGGCAAGGGCTGGTTCCGTATCGTTTACAGCCCGGAAGAAGCGCGCGAGGAGATTCGAGCGGGTAATCTCGCCGTGATTCTGGGTATCGAAACCTCGGATCTTTTCGACTGCTTCCTGGTGCCCTTCGGTGGGTTCCAGCGGTGCACGGAAGAAGACGTGGTGGCGAAGCTCGATGAGTATTACGAGCGCGGAGTGCGAGTGCTGTTTCCGGTACATAAACTGGATAACGGCTTCTCCGCGGGCGATGGCGACCGACGCATCAGCGATATTTCCAATTTTGGCCATACAGGGCACTTCAGCAACTTCGTGCTCTGTCCTGATGAATTTCTGGACTTTCCCGGTGGCTTCGACAGGGGTGGCGTATCGTTTGCGAACCTCAACATGCCACGCGCGGTCTACGATTCACCGCCACCTTTCGACATGAGCAATTTTGACAGTGACCCGTTGGGTACGCTGCTTCCGAACATCGGCCTTCTGGGGGGTGGTTCGCTGGAGGGCGAATACTGCCAGAATCACGGGCTCACCGACCTGGGTGAGTTCCTGATGCTCGAGATGATGAAGCGTGGCATGATCATCGAAGTGGACCACCTGCCGCGCAAGGGCTACAAGCGCGCTTTCGAATTATTGCAGCAGTACGACTATCCGGCGGCGGGCACTCACGGACGCAACTACAACGGTCTGTTGTACTCCCTTGGCGGAATCTCGAAAAGCAATCTTGGTCGCTGTCGCGATCCACAGCAGGCCGGCACCATGGACGATGGTTTCCAGGCGCGCATTCAACTCATTCGGGATAACGGCGGTTATCCCGCCGAAGGCTTCGGTTTTGACCTGAATGGCTTTGCCGGTGCGCCGGGCGCGCGTTTCGGGCCGGAAAGTCGCTGCAGCCAAGCGCAAACGGATGCGGGCATTACCTATCCCTTCACGTCCTATGCGGGTGACGTGACACTCGAACGACCTCGCGTGGGCAACCGGGTGCTGGATTTCAATACCGAGGGAATGGTGCACCTGGGCCTGGTGGCCGAGTTGATTGAAGATGTGCGTCGCGACGGCGTGACTGATGCGGAACTCGAGCCGTTGTTCCGCTCCGCAGAGGGCTACCTGCGCATGTGGGAAAAGGCTGAGCGTCGGTCCGCGTCGATCGAGACCCCTGATCCGGCGGTGCGCTTCCGCGGAAACTATTGTGCGCCCATCGCGGCGCCGGGTGCTGTGCCTTTGGTTCGAGCACGGGCCCATGCCCATGCCCGTGCCTCGTCGCCGCTAACCCAGCGCACGGCGTTGTGCACCAGTCGTTTGAAGTGCGGGTTGGCCATGGCCGTGGCGTCATCGCCGCCCTGCAGATAGACAATCGGGCTGCTGCCCGCGTGCGTCGCCCAACCTACCAGTGAGCTGCCCGCCGGATGCGTCCAGCCCTCGCGGCTGTGCATCTGCCCGGCGACGGCCATCGCAGCGGAATAAAAGTTTTCAGCGCGAAAATCGTAGTCGCTGGCGAGCAAGGGTAGTACGTCGCGCTCGAAAACCGGGCACAGGTAAAGTTCATCCGTCATCTCGAAGACATCGGGCAGGCCTTCGGTAACCGGATGCTGCGCAACTCGGCGGATGCGGTGTGTGACACCGTGGCGATAGCCTGAGTCGGGCCATTCAGTGCCGCGCAGGATGGCTCCGCGATAGTGGAAGCGTCCGCCCACAACCTCGGCATACCCGGGCCAGGCAGGCCACGCGGCGAGCGCGTGGTGCAGGAAGACCATGCCGATACCGGCCTCCAGCATGGCATGGAAATTCGCCACGAACGCTGCATCCGGTTCAATTGCCCTTGGCGCGTCCTCGACGGTGAAGTCTACGCCCGGCATGTCGTAGCAGAGCATTGCGGAGAACTCAGCGGCGGTTTGCACGCCGACCAGGCGCTGTGCGACCGGTTGCTCCACATGGCATACGTCGAAACCTTCAAGCCCGGCTGTGAGTTGGAAGAGGGCCTCGCGCGAATAGGGATGTCCGCGACCGACGGTGAGCAGCCTGTCCGCCGCGTGATGAGCGATCACGTCCATGCTTATGCTTCCAGGGCCACCAGCTGCTTGCCGAGGTTGCTGCCACGGAAGAGGCCGAGTGCTTCGGGTAACCGGTCAAGCCCGGTGAGCACCGTTTCGTGGCTGCGCAGTTCACCGCTGGCCAGGTGCGCTTCGACGTGCTCCGACTTATAATCAATAGCTGCGTCAAAGCCCAGTTCGTCTAGCAGCCAGGCGCACTTCTCGCTGCCGCTGCCCTGGCCGCGCATCACGTCGCCGACTTGCAGGGGTGCAAGATAGTCCACGCGGTTTTCCATCCAGCCCTTCATCGCGGGATCAAAGGCCAGGTACTGAACCTGTATCAGCACTTCGCCCTCGGCTGGCGCGGGCATGGCTGCCGCTGTGTATGCGAAGTCCTCGGGTTTGATGTCCCCAACCGGCCGGGCGCCCAGTAGCACCTGCTCGTTTTGCCTACAGGCCATAGGTCTTCCCTAGCTTCCCGGTGCGGGATTCTGCTCGAAGGCGTTCAAATCCAGCGCGAACACTTCAAACGGTGTGTCGAGCGGCCGGCCCAGCACGAAATTCACCACGCCACTCTTCACCACGTAGACCCTGCCCTGCGCGACGGTCGCGGTCGACAGACCGCTGATCTGCGGCGCCACGCGTACCTGTGCGCTGGTAAAGTCAGTAGCGAAGCGCACCCGGCTCACTGCCTCGCCGGAAACGGCGTAGAGATCGTCATCCAGAAATACCAGCCCGTCCGGCGGTGGCAGCGTATCGCCCGAGAGTTGCACCTGGGAGATGTTCTCGCCATCGGGCAGGCTCACCCGCAGCAGGCCCGCCGGGAAGAACTTGGCGACGATGAGAGCGCTGCGATCGGGCGTGACGGCGACACCGTTGAGGCCCAGGCCTGCACCGGTGAGATCGTTGAACAGCGGGTCGCTGGCGAGCACGTCGCCTTCGCCGGTGTCAGCATCCAGCCGGTAGAGAAAGGGATTGGCCGGATCTGTCACGTAGGCCCTGCCGTTGGCATCGAGCGCGAGATCATTGCAGGTACCGCCTGTGCTGAGGGCTCCGAGCAGGAACTCGTGCATCAGTTCGGTGCTGTCCAGGTTGTAGACCCACACGCGCCCATCGAGGCCGTCTACTCGCTGTGCGCACACCCAGAGTCGCCGCGCCTCGCTGTCGATCTTTGCGCCGCCGATGGCGGCACGATTGTCTGCGGGGCGAAAAATACTCTCGCTACCGTCTGCGGCGATGCGCACGATGCTGGCGCCCTGCAGGCTGGTGACATAAAACGCAGCGTCATGCCCGTCATAGGCAATACCCTCAGGCACGGAGTCCGCGCTACTAAGCACGTAGCGTTGCAATAGTGATACGCCCGGCGCGTTATCACTGGAGTCACTGCAGCCGGTGGCAGCAGCCACGGCGGCAAGCAGCAGGATCATCAAGTGTTTCATTGTTCAGTACTCCATCGTTTCAGGAGGTTGCGCGTGGATCTGCAACACATTGGGCTGGCGCTGAGTATAACCCGGGAAGTATGGTAGACACTGCACTTCCCTGCATTGTGGAGCGTCCTACTGCCAGTAACCAGCGTGGTGAAGCTGGACTGACCGCGATGTGGCGCTGTTGTTGCGCCGCTGTGGGTGCTGCTTTAGACTCCATCGCTACTAGCAGACATGCACCCAGAACCCGCCATGTACCTCAGTACTGCCGTCGGAGAGTGTTGTTAATGACCAGCGAGAAAACCGGTGAGGCCAAGACGGCCGGCGACAACTTCGATACCTCTACCGACAAGCGTTTCTTTGATTACTATCAGGCGCAGAGCCAGTCCGAGGCGACCATCGGCCGTTTCGAACGATTACAGGATCTCATTCTCAAGGCCATGCAGGCGCATGGGCGTGAGGGGCCGTTCGACGTGATCGATGTTGGCGGCGGAGCAGGCACGCTGGCGCGCATGTTCGCGCGCGACGGGCACCGAGCAACCTGTGTGGATTTGAGTGCCGACCTTCTGGCAGTCGGTAAGCAGCGCGCCGCGGAGCAGGGGCTTCAGGTCAAGTTCATCAACTGCAGCGCTACCGATATACCCTTGCCGGACGCGTGCGTGGATATCTGCGTCGTGCCGGAACTACTGGAGCACGTGGTCGATTGGGAGGGAGTGCTCAACGAAGCGGCTCGCATCCTGCGACCGAGTGGTGTGTTGTTCTTGAGCACCACGAACACGCTGTGCCCGGTTCAGGACGAATTTAATTTGCCACTGTACAGCTGGTACCCGGCGTTCCTGAAGCGGCGTTACGAACGGCTCGCCGTCACGACTCGCCCTGAAGTGGCCAATTACGCCAAGTATCCGGCAGTAAACTGGTTCACCTTCTACAGCCTTCGCGACGCATTGCGCGCGCGCGGCTTTGACCGCTTTCTCGATCGTCTCGATATGATAGTGCTAAGAATAGGCGACAGCTCGAAAGGGAGTCTCGCGCGCGGCATGAAGTACGTGCCGCTGTCGCGGCTGGGCCTGCAATGCCTTACCCCTAATTCAATGATACTGGCCTTCAAGGCATCTGCGGGCGATAAATCCTCTAATCCGTAATGCGGGATCAGAGTGCTGAGGTCGCGACCGACGTGGTCGGTTCAACCCAGATGGGTGACGTGTAAGCGCGTTCCTGTATGGTGTCAGGCTGGCCGTCCGCGTGTTCTTTGCCCAATGCGATGGCATCCAGCAGCGAGTGGCGCGCGGTGGGTATTTGCAGCACGCGAACGTAGTAGAATGCGGGTGTGTTGCCGCTGAATTCCGGGTCTGTCCATGCCGCCCTGAGTTCGGGTGCCCCGATGCTGTTGCTGACGTCGCCTGTGCTCCTGTTCACCGTGTTGCCCACCGCGGGCAGTGCGCCATCCGCCGTAAGGCTGCGCTCGTCTGACCAGGCCACGTTAAAGACTTTCTCGTGTGTTTGTCCATCGGGTGTAATCCAGCCCTTGACGATCTGTATGCGATCCAGGTTGGCGTCCACCGGGTCTTTGGTGGCTACCACGATGAACGAGGGCGGCGCATCCAGGCGCAGTTTGCCGCCCATGGGCACGCCGCGGTCCCTCGCCCATGCCTGCAGGTCGGGGTTGCCAAGATGTTCTTGTGTAAAACCTGATCCGCCAAAGAACTGAACGCCGATGCGCGGCCCGGTTGTGGCGTACACTTCTCGCCGCTTCATCGCCGCGAGAATGTCTGCGCGCGTATTGCTTTCAGCCCAAACCGCCGCTAGGCCAGACGCGGACATCGCCCAGCCGCTGGCGCCGGGCTCGTCCGGTGTCCAGCGCGTTTGCTTGTTCGCCGGTATGGAATCTGTCGCCAGTTTGCCGTGGAAGTTGTCCTCCTCGGCAGAGGTGAGCGAGGTGTGTGAATCGGTTGAGCCGATGACACCGAGCTTGTAGGGATTCTGGCCCAGCTTGCGTTCCAGGGCCAGGCCCAGCTTCAGGGCCTGCCGCACGAAGTCGCCGGGCTGCGGCTGGTATTCCGTCCAGTGGCGCTGTATGTAGTAAGGGTAGTTCTCGAAATCTGCGAATTCGTCGTCCGGGGAAAACCGCGAATGCGTTTCGGAATCACCTTTTATCTGCGTAATTTCTGCGATGGTTTCCCAGCGCGCACGATTTGCAACGTACTCGGACGTGAAGGGCGCACCGCGTAGTGAGGTATCTGAGAACATGTAGCCTTTTGAAATATTCGAGTTGTGCGGAATGGCAATGAAGTCTGCGCCGGTGGATTCGCTGGTTTTCTCCAGCCAGTTCCACAGGTCTTCCGGGTAGGGGCTGTCGTCGAGACCGAACGGGTCGTACTGCTGCGCGGTAGCGGCGTTACTGTCGGTGATAACCACGCGATGCAGGTTGGCCCCGGCGGGAATGGAACTCCACTCCCAGCCGATCAGGGCGGTGAACTCGCCGGGAACGTTGTGCGACTCGGCGATATCGGTGATGGTCTTCCAGGTATCGATTTCAACCTGTTTCGGCATCGGCAGCAGACCGATGTCGCTGTTCTCCACCGTGCTTTCCTTGGCATCCTGCTCCGGTGTCAGGTTCGGATCAGGCAGTACCGATACGAACAGCTCCCGTCCCTCCCCGCGGTCTATCGCCCGGCGCAGGATAAATGCCGCGACTCGGGCCTTGAGTGCATCCCACGGTCCCAAATCGGACGTGTCGGCGCCGTTGCGATGGATGCTGCGAATCTGGCCGAGGAACTCTGCGTGATCGGACACCACGAGAAAATCGAGTGGCGTGCCGATCTGCAGGCGAGCGCCGTGATACGGGTGCACTACCGGCATGCCCTTGGCATAGCGGAAAGCGGTGTCGGGATCGGCTGTGAGGTTATTGTTGGTGTAGGCGTCTGACGAATAGGTGGTGTGCAGATGGGTGTCACCCCACAGCAGTTGCCTCTCGCCTGCCGATACGCTGGCAGACAGTACACACAATACCGGGATTATTATTCTTCGCATGCGGTAAACCTCTGGTTGTTTCAGCTGCCTTTATAGGACAGCGCGCAGAACAACGCAATGTGCCCGCGCGTGGACGCCTAGTGTTTGAGCGATGCGTACAGCGCCTGGGCCTCCGCATGCTCGGGAAACTCAGCGGAGCCATCCAACAGTGCAGTGAGTGTTTGCAGGGCTTCATCGGTTGCCCCGCGTGCCGCTGCGATCATGGCGCTGTGATACAGCATGCTGGGTTGCTCGGGCGCCAGTTCCAGCGCGCGCCTGATCGTTCGACCGGCTAACTCCAAATTGCCGTTGAGGTATTCCACAACCGCCAGCGTATCGAGTACGGCGGAGTTGCCAGGCTCCAGTTTGCCGGCGCGGCGCGCGTAGTCCAGGGCTTCCTCTGGCGCACTTTCCCGCAACAGCCACGCCAGGTTATTGAGCGCAATGACGTTGTCGGCTTCTTTTTCGATGATGCGTCGGTACTGTTGGGTTGCGTCCTGGCCGAGGGCCATGCTGTTGTTGGCCAGCTTCATCCTTACCAGGACATCCTTCGGGTGCGTCTCCAGCCATTCCTGATAGGTATTCTGCGCCTGTTGCATGTCGCCCGCTCGCTCGAGGTAGCTACCCAGTGCCAACACCGTACTGGTGGCCGGCAGCGCCTGGTAGGCGCGTTGCGCGAACCCGAGCGCGCCAGGCGCGTCACCTGCAAGAGCGGCCGCGGCGGCCTGCAGCAGGAACACATCCGCGTTATCGGGCACCTCGCGTATGAGAACTGACAGGTCTTCTTCGAACGGCGTGGCGCGGCCCAGTTGTAGTCGCAGTTTTGCGCGCGCCAGGCGAGCGGCGTGAAACGCCGGTTGCAGTTCCAGGGCCCTGTCCAGTTCGCGCTCAGCCCTGTCTGCATCGCCATTACCGGCGGCGGCCATGGCTTTCAGGTAGTGGGCGTCGGCACTGGTCGGGTCGCTGGCGCTGAGTTGCTCCAGAGTGAACAGGGCCTGGCTGTGCTCTTTCTCCGCCAGTTGGGCAAGTGCCATCACCTGCAGTACGGCAGGTTGTTGACGTTGGGCGTCCGGCAGCCCCAGAAAGATGGTAGACACTTTATCCGGTCTTCCTTCACTCAGGTAGTGGCGCGCCAGCATCAGCCGTGGCTCGAGCGTTTTAGGATGCGTCTCTATCGCTTTTTCCAGGCGAGCGATAACCGCGTCGGAGTCGTCACGCCGGGCGTCTATGCTCGCGAGTTGCAGCTGCGCCGGTAGATTTTCCGGATACGTGGCGAGGATGCTGTTGTAGCGGGCGGCCGCCGCATCCAGCTTGCCCTGGGCAAGGTCAAACTGGGCCAGGGCGTGGTTTGCTCCCGGGTCGCCCGCATCGATCTCCAGGACGCTTTCGTAAGCGGATCGCGACGCCTCCATGTTCCCGTCGCGAGCGTGCACCCAGGCGATCAGGTTGCGGGGCATGGCGGCCTCGGGATTGCGCTCCGCAAAGCTTTGCGCCGCCTGCATCGCAGCATCGAAATCGCCGCGTTGCACATGACTGAGCACCAGCAACATGTCGCCCTGACGGAATTGCGGATCAAGCTCGAGTGCCGCGGAAATATGTTGCGCCGCGTCCTCGGCCCGGCCTTCCAGCAGCAGCCCGGCACCCAGACTGACCTGGGCTTCGGCCGACTCTGGCTCCAGCTTCGCAATGCGTGAAAGCAGCTCGATACCTTCGTCGTTCTTGCCCTGCCGAAGTAGCGCATGCGCCATGAACTTCAGCGTGATCACTTCGTCCGGGCGTTCGTTTACCACCGGGCGCAGCAGTTCCTCCACAGCGGCGTAGTTTTCCTCTCGCAGGCGCACTGTTGCCAGCAGCTTGCGACCACGGATGCTGCCCGGAACCTGCGCGTAGAATTTGGATGCGAAGGCCGCAGCTTGTTCGATATTGCCGTTTGACAGGTGTGCGCTGCCAAGAAAATAAGCCAGCATCGGATAGTCCTTGCCGATAGGCTCTGCCTGCACCAGGCGTTTGACTGCTCGCTCATAGCGCCCATCCTGAATGTCGATCACGCCCATAACCAGATTCCCGGCGGGATCCTTGGGTGACGCTTTCAGCAACCGGGAGGCACTCTGGCGCGCGGTTTTCAGATCGCCTTCGTCCAGCCCCAGCAGCGCCCGGGCGCGCAGCGCCGTGAGACTGTCGGGCTCCAGCTCAAGCACCTTGTCGTAGGCTTTAGCCGCTGCGGTCCGGTCGCCACTCGTGCCATTCAGCTCGGCTTTGGCCAGCCAGGCACTCGCGCTATCGGGTTCGCGCTCGAGCACTGTGTCGATCGCGGCGTTGGCGTTTTCAAGATCGCCCATGCGCACCTTCAGCTCGGCTTTGGCCAACAGCGCACGCGAATCCGCCGGGGTTACGGCCAGTGCCTGGTCCAACAGGTCGCTTGCATCCTGGTTTTCGCCCAGGCCGATCTTTGCAAGCGCCTGGCTGACGTAGAGGCTCGCCTGGGCGCCACGCGTCAGGCCCTCGGCGGACAGTTTCAGCGCGTCGGCATACTTGCCCGTGGCGGCAAGCGCCATGGCGTAGGCTGGCAGCGTCTTCTCCGGATCCCAGTCGAGCCACATGGCACGCTGCAGTTCTTTCTCGGCGGAGGCAGGATCACCGCTATTGAGGTAGGTTGAGCCGAGCAACCAGCGTGCTTCGGCCAGGTTCTGGTCTTTCTGCAGGGCAGTCTTGAGCTCCAGGACGGCGGCGTTCTGCTCGCCTGCTGCAAGGTATTCACGAGCCTTGGCCAGATGGCTTTCTGCGCTCTCTTCAGCGCATCCCGCCAGCAGCAGTGCAAGTGTCAGGGTAAGTAGTGGTTTAGACCAGAGCTTCATCAGGGCGCCTTGACCTTATCGTGTGAAAATTTTGGCAATCAGTATAGAGCCAGCGCGCCCGGCCGCCTACCCGTCGCAGGGATGCCGCCGCTTCAGCGTTGAGCGGGTGCTACGCGATCAACGGGAGTACCCCAGATGCCGACTTGCCTTGAGCGCGCGATTTTCTCCAGCGCCTGATATTCCACCGGCGCATCAGGCAGGGCCACGGCCCAACCGCGCTCAAGCAGGTATGCGCTGAGATCTTCACCGGCGTTGAAGTGAGAGCTGTCCACATAACAGCGACCCGTGTAGCTCCCGTCGTCTTGCTCATCGAGCAACTCGCAGCGCACAAAGCCATTAATCTTGAAATCGAGGGCGACCGCGGCGCGGGAGCCGCAGTAAGTAGGGCGTTTCCGCGTATTGCAGGTGCGATCGAGGTTGGGAAGGTGAACCCCGAAAAGGTGGATGGTCTTGCCGCTGATGCGCAGGCTACCATCCTCGTTCACGCGGGCGGAGCTGGAAACCTCGCGTGCATAAAGCGGATCGCTGAGCAAAGCCAGGGCCAGTCCGGCTCCCAGTACCACAATGGACAACCCAGGGGATGACGGGCGTCGCCGAAAAAGGTGTGTAAACGTTGCCATGCGCATTTGGAACCTTTTTCGTCGAGTAGGTTCACTCGATAGCCAGTAGTGGATTGCGCCAGCCCACGCCGTCAGCCACCCCCGCAGTGTTAATACCCAAGCACAAAACGGAGGCGCCTCAGACGACATAGGGCAAGCGCCTGACACGCTGGCCCGTAAGTTTATAGAGCGCATTGGCCACCGCAGGTGCCAGCGGTGGCACACCGGGTTCTCCGACGCCGGTGGGCGCTTCCTTCGAGGGCATGATATGAACGATCACCTCGGGCATTTCATGAATTCGCAGCACGCGGTAGTTGTGGAAATTGTCTTCCAAGGGTGCGCCGTTTTCGATATGGATTTCGCCATAGAGCGCCGCTGCGAGCGCAAAGCCGATGCCGCCCTCCATTTGCGCGCGAATCTGGTCCGGGTTGATTGCCACACCGCAGTCCACGGCACAATGCACGCGGTGGACGCGGGGTTGTCCGTTGTCTCCAGCGCTCACCTCAGCAACCTGCGCCACGTAGCTGCGAAACGAGTGGTGAACCGCAATGCCCCGGGCGCGGCCTTCCGGAAGGGGTTCTCCCCATCCTGACTGTTCCGCCACGGCGCGCAGGACCGCGGCCATGCGCGGCGCGCCCTGCAGCAAATCCAGTCGGAACTCTACCGCGTCCTTGCCCGCGCGTTCGGCAAGCTCATCCAGCATGGTTTCCATCACGAAGCCGGTGTGCGTGTGGCCCACGGAACGCCACCACAGGGCTCGCACCGCCTGTTGCGGTGAGTGCAGGGTCACGCTGTGGTGGGGCACGGCATAAGGTGTTGGCTCCACACCCTCGACGCTGGAGTGATCGATGGCGTTCTCTCGCAACATGCCTGCGCCCGCCATGATCGACTGGCCGACGATGGCGTGTCTCCAGGCGCTCAATTCGCCCGCGTTGTTCAGCCCGGCAGTGACCTTGTGCACCACGAGCGGCCGATATTGTCCGGCGCGCATGTCGTCCTCCCGGGTCATTTGCATGCGTACCGGCACTGCCAAACCGTGCTCTTCCCGCAGCGCCCGGGCAATATGAACGGCCGCCACCGTAAAGTCTGCCCACGGGTTCGCCCGGCGGCCGAAACTGCCGCCGGACGGGAGGCTGTGCAGGGTGACCCGCTCCGTGGGCAGGCCTGCCGCCCGAGCGGCAGCCGGCAGATCGATGGACGGAAACTGGTGCCCCGACCAGGTTTCCAGCTGTCCGTCATGGAGCCAGGCAACGCAGTTCATCGGCTCCATGGCGGCATGCGCGAGGTAGGGAAACTCATACGTAGCGGCTATGCGCGTGGCGGGTTCGGCCAGTAAGGCATCAGTTTGCTCGCTGCTGACGACTACTTGCCCCGCCTGATCGGCCAGTGCGGCATAGTCTGCGTATAGTTTCTCGCTGGAAACCGGCCCCGCGCCGGAGGTATCCCACTGAAGTGCCAGAGCATCCCGGCCCTTCATCGCCTGCCATGTGCCCTCGGCAACGACGGCCACGCCCTCCGGAATGCGCACCACGGCTTTTACGCCCGAAACCTTCATCGCACTGCTGGCATCGAACGACGTGAGGGAAGCGCCAAAAGCAGGTGGCCAGGCGACGACCGCGGTGAGCAGCCCGGGAAGCGTGACATCGATCGTGTAGACCGCCTTGCCCGTGGACTTCTCGCGAGCGTCCACGCGACGGGTATCTTCCTTGCCGATGTATTGGAACGCGTCGGGTGTCTTCAGCGTGACTTTGTCAGGTACCGAAAGCCCGGCGGCAGCGGACGCCAGGTCGCCAAAGGTGGCGGTATGGCCTGGTGTGCTGAGCATGCCGCGTTCCACGGTGATAGAGGTAACCGGAACCTGCCAGCGTTGCGCGGCGGCCTGCACCAGCATGGCTCTGGCCTGCGCCCCAGCGGTACGCATTTGCAGCCATGAGTTGGCCATGGCCGTGGAGCCGCCTGTGCCCTGTTGGCCTCCCATCAGCATATTGCCGTACAGCGCTGCGTTAGCCGGTGCGAACTCTACGGCAATGCTCGACAAATCTGCGTCGAGTTCTTCCGCCAACAAAGTGGCGAGACCGGTGCTGACACCCTGGCCCATTTCGTGGTGTTTGATGATGAGCGTGACCGTGTTGTCGGGCGCGATCCGAATGAAGGCGTTGGGTGCGAAGACTCCGGTATCGCGCGCGATAGCTGTGCGTGGCCCCTGCGGCGCGAGGTATAGGCCCAGCACCAGACCGGATAGGGCTGAGGATTGCAAGAACCGCCGTCGGCTGATGCCGGCGGTGTCGGATGTGCCCCGGTCGTCGATGGGTTGCATGCTCACCTCTCAGGCCGTTAGCGTGGCCGCGGCCAGGTGAATCGCGGCGCGGATGCGCTGATAGGTGGCACAACGACAAATGTTACCGCCCATCGCACCATCGATATCGGCGTCGGTAGGTGTTGGGTTACCCTCCAGAAGTGCCACCGCGGACATGATCTGGCCAGACTGGCAGTACCCGCACTGGGCGACGTCGAGCGAGATCCATGCCTGTTGGACGGCGCTTGCGACGGGAGAGGATAAACCTTCAATCGTGGTGACGCTGCGGCCCTTCAATGCAGACGCGGGTATGGCGCAGGCCCGCACCGGTTGGCCATCCAGCAGCACTGTGCAGGCACCGCACTGGGCGATGCCGCAGCCATACTTGGTACCGGTAAGACCTGCCTGCTCGCGCAGCAGCCAGAGGAGCGGCATGTCCGGGTCAACGTCGATACGCTGTTCCTGGTTGTTGATGGTAAGAGTTGCCATGCTGAAGCGCCCATTCAAGGTGAGTGAGAATTGCCCTCGGCGATCACTTCAGTATAAACACCTGCTGCGCAGCCTACCAACCGCGCACATGGTCTCCTCCCAACTTCACAGCTGGCCAGCTTCCTGCAATCCAGCGAGGCCGTCTGCGTCGGTGCCCTCGGTAAAATTGATGACGCCCGTTGTATCGGGTGCGAGATCAAGCGCGCTGGCGGCGGCGTCCATGTCGTCAAAGCCGTCTGCTTCGCCGTCCTCCCATCCGCCATCAGCCGGGTAAGCGCCGTCGAGCTGCTCGCTGTCGATACTTTCCGTCCAGCCGCCCTCGGCCATCCCCGGGCCGTCCTTGCTCATCAGGAAGAGCATGTCTTCTGCGGATTCGGGGCCGGCCTGCGGAGAGCTGGAGGATCCGGCGCGCATGATTTCATCTACCGACAGGGTTTGGTCGGCGAATTGTACAGATTCAATACCCTGAAACGTGTCGGTGCCGTCCCGTCCTTCAACGGAATCGGTGATCGTGAAGCTCGAATCCTCGTTCTGGGTAACGGTGTACTCTCGCCATTCGCCCTGCATCACCAGCGTGTCGCTGCCGTGCCCTCCGTCGACTGAGTCGTCACCAGCGCCCCCCATGAGACTGTCATTGCCGTGTCCGCCGATCAGAGAATCGTTGCCCTCACCGCCGAACAAGGTGTCATCGCCGTAGTTACCATCCAGCTTGTCGTCCCCCTGGGAGCCGATGATGGTGTCGTCGCCCTTGCCACCGTCGATCTCCTCGATGTTGCGGAGCTCGGGGCCTTTGGACAGGTCCATGGTATCGTTGCCGCTGCCGGCCTGCAGGGTGTCGTAGCCGTCGCCGCCATCGATCACCTCGACGTTCCTGATATTCTGAAGTTATCGCCTACCTGGATGGTATCGTTGTAGCGTGAGCCCTGATGGTGTCGTGGCCCTCGCCGCCGTCGACCTTGTCGTAGCCGGCGTTGCCGGCGACTTTAAACGTATCGTTGCCATCGCCGCCGATCAGCGTGTCATCGCCCAGGTTACCTTCGATCGTGTCATTGCCTTTGGTGCCGATGATGGTGTCGTCGCCCTTGCCACCGTCGATCTCCTCGATGTTGCGGAGCTCGGGGCCTTTGGACAGGTCCAGGGTATCGTTGCCGCTGCCGGCCTGCAGGGTGTCGTAGCCGTCGCCGCCATCGATCACCTCGACGTTCCTGATATTCTCGAAGTTATCGCCTACCTGGATGGTATCGTTGTAGCGTGAGCCCTGGATGGTGTCGTGGCCCTCGCCGCCGTCGACCTTGTCGTAGCCGGCGTTGCCGGCGACTTTAAACGTATCGTTGCCATCGCCGCCGATCAGCGTGTCATCGCCCAGGTTACCTTCGATCGTGTCATTGCCTTTGGTGCCGATGATGGTGTCGTCGCCCTTGCCACCGTCGATCTCCTCGATGTTGCGGAGCTCGGGGCCTTTGGACAGGTCCAGGGTATCGTTGCCGCTGCCGGCCTGCAGGGTGTCGTAGCCGTCGCCGCCATCGATCACCTCGACGTTCCTGATATTCTCGAAGTTATCGCCTACCTGGATGGTATCGTTGTAGCGTGAGCCCTGGATGGTGTCGTGGCCCTCGCCGCCGTCGACCTTGTCGTAGCCGGCGTTGCCGGCGACTTTAAACGTATCGTTGCCATCCCCGCCGATCAGCGTGTCATCGCTTCAGGTTACCTCTCTTTCGATCGTGTCATTGCCTTTGGTGCCGATGATGGTGTCGTCGCCCTTGCCACCGTCGATCTCCTCGATGTTGCGGAGCTCGGGGCCTTTGGACAGGTCCAGGGTATCGTTGCCGCTGCCGGCCTGCAGGGTGTCGTAGCCGTCGCCGCCATCGATCACCTCGACGTTCCTGATATTCTCGAAGTTATCGCTTCCCACCTGGATGGTGTCGTTGTAGCGCGAGCCCTGGATGGTGTCGCGGCCTTTTCCTCCATCGACTTTGTCGTAGCCGGCATTCCCGGCGACTTTGAAGGTGTCGTTGCCGGCGCCGCCGTAAAGCGAATCGTTGCCCAGATTGCCTTCAATAGTGTCACTTCTATCTGTGCCAATGATGGTGTCGTCGCCGCGGCCACCGTCAATTTCCTCGATGCTTTTGAGTTCCGGGCCCTTCGACAAATCGAGCGTGTCATTGCCATCTCCGGCCTGCAGCGTGTCGTAGCCCTTGCCGCCGTGAATGGTTTCCACGTTTTGAATGTTGTTCAGGTTGTCGCCCACCTGGATGGTGTCGTTGTAGCGTGAGCCCTGGATGGTGTCGTGGCCCTCACCGCCGTCGACCTTGTCGTAGCCGGCGTTGCCGGCGACTTTAAACGTATCGTTGCCGGCGCCGCCGATGAGCGTGTCATTCCCGAGGTTACCCTCGATGGTGTCATCGCCCCTGGTGCCGATAATCGTGTCATCGCCGCGGCCACTATCGATTTCCTCGATGTTTTTCAGTTCCGGGCCCTTCGAGAAATCCAGGGTGTCATCGCCGCTACCCGCTTGCAGCGTGTCGTAGCCTTTTCCTCCATCAATGGTCTCTACGTTCTGGATGTTCTCCAGGTTGTCGCCCACCTGAATGGTGTCGTTGCGATTCGAGCCTTCGATGGTATCGTGACCCTCGCCGCCGTCGATCTTGTCGTAGCCTGCGTTGCCGCGGACCTTAAAGGTGTCGTCGCCGGCACCACCCGATAGAGAGTCATCGCCGCGTAGCCCCTCAATGGTGTCGTTACCATCGCCGCCTTGCAACACATCGGCGCGATTCGTGCCTCTCAGGCTCATATCGTCCGGCTGATCAATGACATCCAGCGTCGCAACGCTTTGCACTTCTGCCGCACCGTCAGACACCGTAAACTTCAATGGCACATCGTCGCCGTTGAAATTCTCCGTCGGCTTGAAAGTGAACGTCCCATCGCCATTGTCTGACACGGAACCCAACTTCTCATCCACCGAGACGCTGGTGACCTTCAGGTCATCACCGTCTATGTCGGACGCCCCGGCCAGGAGCTGATCGGCCTTGAACGTGATTGAGGTGTCTTCCTTGATGGCGCCCAGATCGACCTTGTCGGCGACCGGTCCGTCGTTGACAGCCGCGACATCGACAAACGCAGTGGATTGAACTTCGGCCACGCCATCTGAAAGGGTGAAACTCAATGGCACGTCGTCGCCATTGAAGTTCTCATTCGGTTTGAACGTAAAACTGCCGTCCCTGTTCTCGCTGATAGATCCAAACTTCGTCCACGGAGCGCTGGTGACCTTGAGGTCATCACCGTCTATGTCGGACGCCCCGGCCAGGAGCTGGTCAGCCTTGAAGGCATTCGAGGTGTCTTCCTTGATGGCTCCGAGGTCCACTTTTCTGCGACCGGGCCGTCGTTGACAGCCGCTGGCGACATCGACAAACGCAGTGCTTTGAACTGGCCACGCCATCTGAAACGGTGAAACTCAATGGCACGTCGTCGCCATTGAAGTTCACGGCGGGTTTGAAGGTGTAGGGTCCCATCACCATTGTCCGAAATGGAACCCAACTTTCATCCACCGAGACGCTGGTGACCTTGAGGTCATCACCGTCGATATCGCTGGCGCTCGCTGCTAAGAGCTGGTCGGCCTTGAAGGTGATCGAGGTGTCTTCCTTGATTGATCCCAGATCGACCTTGCGGCCGGGCCGTCGTTGGACGGCCACGACATCGACAAATGCAGTGCTTTGAACTTCGGCCACGCCGTCGGAAACGGTGAAATTGTATGGGCACGTCATCGCCATTGAAGTTCTCCGTCGGCTTGAAAGTGAACGTCCCATCGCCATTGTCTGACACGGAACCCAACTTTCCTTCCTCATCCACCGAGACGCTGGTGACCTTCAGGTCATCACCGTCTATGCTCGGACGCCCCGGCCAGAGCTGATCGGCCTTGAACGTGATTGAGGTGTCTTCCTGATGGCGCCCAGGTCGACCTTGTCGGCGACCGTCCGGTCGTTGACAGCCGCGACATCGACAAACGCAGTGGATTGAACTTCGGCCACGCCATCTGAAACGGTGAGTCTCGCACGGCACGTCGTCGCCATTGAAGTTCTCATTCGGTTTGAACGTAAAACCGCCGTCCCTGTTCTCGCTGATAGATCCAAACTTCGTCCACGATATGGTGACCTTGAGGTCATCACCGTCTCTGTCGGACGCCCCGGCCAGGAGCTGGTCGGCCTTGAAGGTGATTGGAGGTGTCTTCCTTGATGGCGCCCAGGCTCGACCTTGTCGGCGACCGTCGTTGACGGCCGCGACATCGACAAATGCAGTGCTTTGAACTTCTTCGGCCACGCCGTCGGAAACGGTGGAAACTCAAGGGCACGTCATCGCCATTGTGTTCTCCGCGAACGTCCCATCGCCATTGTCTGACACGGAAC
Organism: Halioglobus sp.; assembly: GCA_041396005.1. Lineage (GTDB taxonomy): Bacteria > Pseudomonadota > Gammaproteobacteria > Pseudomonadales > Halieaceae > Marimicrobium. The sequence continues at coordinate 180,710 of JAWKZK010000001.1, read as the reverse complement.
CCAACTTCATCCACCGAGACGCTGGCGACCTCAGGTCATCACCGTCTATGTCGGACGCCCTGGCCAGGAGCTGGTCGGCCTTGAAGGTGATCGGAGGTGTCTTCCTTGATTGATCCCAGATCGACCTTGTCGGCGGCCGGGCCGTCGTTGACGGCCATTACCATGGTCGACAAATGCAGTGCTTTGAACTTCGGCCACGCCGTCGGAAACGGTGAAACTCAAGGGCACGTCATCGCCATTGAGGCGTTCTCCGTCGGCTTGGAAAGTGAACGTCCCATCGCCATTGTCTGACACGGAACCCAACTTCTCATCCACCGAGACGCTGGTGACCCTTCAGGTCATCACCGTCTATGTCGGACGCCCCGGCCAGGAGCTGATCGGCCTTGAACGTGATTGAGGTGTCTTCCTTGATGGCGCCCAGATCGACCTTGTCGGCGACCGGTCCGTCGTTGACAGCCGCGACATCGACAAACGCAGTGGATTGAACTTCGCCATCTGAAAGGGTGAAACCTCTACCGGCACGTCGTCGCCATTGAAGTTCTCATTCGGCTGAAACGGAAACTCGTCCGCCGTCCCTGTTCTCGCTGATAGATCCAAACTTCGTCCATGACGGAGACGCTGGTACCTTGGAGGTCAACACCGTCTATGTCGGACGCCCCGGCCAGAGCTGGTCGGCCTTGAAGGTGATTGAGGTGTCTTCCTGATGGCGCCCAGGTCGACCTTGTCGAGCACCGGGCCGTCGTTGACGGCCGCGACATCGACAAATGCAGTGCTTTGAACTTCGGCCACGCCGTCGGAAACGGTGAAAGGAAACTCAAGGGCACGTCATCGCCATTGAAGTTCTCCGTCGGCTTGAAAGTGAACGTCCCATCGCTGTCTGACACGAACCCAACTTCATCCACCGAGACGCTGGTGACCTTCAGGTCATCACCGTCTATGTCGGACGCCCCGGCCAGAGCTGATCGGCCTTGAACGATTGCGTCTTCCGATGGCGCCCAGGTCGACCTTGTCGGCGACCGGTCCGTCGTTGACGGCCGCGACATCGACAAACGCAGTGGATTGAACTTCGGCCACGCCATCTGGAAACGAGAACCAGCACGTCATCGCCATTGAAGTTCTCCGTCGGCTTGAAAGTGAACGTCCCACGCTATTGTCTGACACGGAACCCAACTTCTCATCCACCGAGATGCTGGCACCTTCAGGTCATCACCGTCTATGTCGGACGCCCCGGCCAGGAGCTGATCGTGGCCTTGAACGATTGAGGTGTCTTCCTGATGGCGCCCAGACTGACCTTGTCGGCGACCGGTCCGTCGTTGACAGCCGCGACATCGACAAACGCAGTGGATTGAACTGGCCACGCCATCTGGAAACGGTGAAACTCAATGGCACGTCGTCGCCATTGAAGTTCTCATTCGGCTTTGAACGCAAACCGCCGTCCCCGTTCTCGCTGATAGATCCAAACTTCTCGTCCACGGAGACGCTGGAGACCTTGGAGGTCATCACCGTCTATGTCGGACGCCCCGCCGTAGGAGCTGGTCGGCCTTGGAAGGTGATTGAGGTGTCTCCTTGATGGCGCTCCAGGTCGACACCTTGTCGGCGACCGGTTGCCGCGTTGACGGCCGCGACATCGACAAATGCAGTGCTTTGAACTTCGGCCACGCCGTCGGAAACGGTGAAACTCAAGGGCACGTCATCGCCATTGAAGTTCTCCGTCGGCTTGAAAGTGAACGTCCCATCGCCATTGTCTGACACGGAACCCAACTTCTCATTCACCGAGACGCTGGTGACCTTCAGGTCATCACCGTTCATGTCGGACGCCCCTGGCCAGGAGCTGATCGGCCTTGAACGTGATTGAGGTGTCTTCCTTGATGGCGCGCCCAGGTCGACCTTGTCGAAGTAATTTCCACCGGTCCGTCGTTGACAGCCGCGACATCGACAAACGCAGTGGATTGAACTTCTGCCACGCTATCTGAAACGGTGAAACTCAATGGCACGTCGTCGCCATTGAAGTTCTCATTCGGTTTGAACGTAAAACTGCCGTCCCTGTTCTCGCTGATAGATCCAAACTTCCGTCCACGGAGACGCTGCACCTTTGAGGTCATCACCGTCTATGTCGGACGCCCCGGCCAGGAGCTGGTCAGCCTTGAAGGTGATCGAGGTGTCTTCCTTGATGGCTCCGAGGTCCACTTTTTCTGCGACCGGGCCGTCGTTGACAGCCGCGACATCGACAAACGCAGTGCTTTGAACTTCGGCCACGCCATCTGAAACGGTGAAACTCAATGGCACGTCGTCGCCATTGAAGTTCACGGCGGGTTTGAAGGTGTAGGTCCCATCACCATTGTCCGAAATGGAACCCAACTTCTCATCCACCGAGACGCTGGTGACCTTCAGATCGTCACCGTCGATGTCACTGGCCCCGACCAGGAGCTGGTCGGCCTTGAAGGTGATTGAGGTGTCCTCTGCGATGAAGCCCAGGTCGACGATCCCGGCCTCAGGCGCATCATTCACGGCCAGTACGTTGAGAGAAGCGTTGCTTTCTACCAAATGCAGGCCATCGGATGCAGTGAATGTTAGAGCGACGTATTCTCCGTGATAGTTTTCGGAAGGGTTGAACGTGAAGCTTCCGTCGCCATTGGCGGTGATGCTGCCGAAGTTTGGGTCGACGTTCACCTGAGTTATCGTCAGCGCGTCGCCATCCAGGTCTACGGCGCCTCGAAGCAGGTCCTCGGAAGTAAAGGTGATTGCGGTGTCTTCCCGCGTTGTACCAAGGTCAATATTTTCAACCGTTGGCCTGCGGTTCTCCACTGGCGAGTCCGGCGCATCAGCCGCAGCCTCCGTTGCGGGATCGTCCACGCCTTGGGGAATACCGTTCGTGGTGGTTTCAAGCACAGCGTCCTGCGGTGCACCCGCAAGGGCTTCCTCGTGTGCCGGTGCACCTGCCGCCAGTGAGTCGGCAGGTAGCTCGATAGAGCCTTCAGCGCTCTTTACGTCCCCCCCGTCATCGAGTTGGGCATGCAGTACCAGTTGCCCACCGGTGTGTTCCGGGTTGGTGTATAGCGTCCACGTGCCGTCGTCATTGGTAACGAGGGCACCATACTCTAAGTCGACAGAAAGCGATGTGAGGGTAACGCCACTGTTGCTGTCATAGCCAAGGGCTGGCAGCACATCGCTGGCGGTCAATACCAGCGCGCTACCCGATTGCGCATGGCTGGCGTTGCCGGCGGCATCCGGCTGATCTGCCGGCTGCTGCATCGCAGTGTCGTTGCCAGGGAGCGTTGTTTTTGTCTCTGGTGTTTCCGCTCCTTGGGTTTCAGTACCCGCAGAGCCACCAGCAGATGCGTCGCTCGCCGCAGTGGCAGCTTCAACAATAGCGGGATTGCCAGAAGACTCCTTCTCCGCAGCTTCACCTTTATCGATGAAGATGTTCTGCAGCGAGAGTTCTTCATCCCCTGAACCGCCTGGCGCAATGTTTTCGTTCTCATCACGCAGGCGTCGCTCTTTTAGCTGCTCAGTCGCAAAGAGTTGCTCAGTAGACGCATCCCGATCGTTCGTTTTATCAGTACTCATGTTCACACCCGAGGCTAAAGTTCTGTCTGAATTGGCCGATAAACAGGCCTGTGCGCGGTGAGAAACGCATTCAGGGTAGCCCCGGTCGAGAATTGATTATCTCGGCAAGAGCAAGGAAAGCAAACTAAAAACACAAGAAAAGTGAAGAAAAACAGAAAGTTGTGATCTGCTTCCGAATGCCGGTAAGCGCGCTCCGCTGTGCGCACGGCGCGCCAGGCCAGGGAAGTCTCTGATGGATTAGAAGGGGTAGGGGTGTGAAAAGGTATTCGTTGCCAAAGGCATGGCGCAGAACAGATGTTCTGGTTGCCTCGTTCGCCATTAATCTGCTGGCGCTGGCACTGCCGATCGTGATCCTCCAGTTCTACGACCGGGTAATTCCGTCTCAATCGATTGGCACGTTTACTGCCTTGATGACAGGCATGTTTGTAGTGGTTTGCCTGGATGTTCTCATCAAGATGCTGCGGTCGGTTATTCTCAGTTGGGAAATCGCGCGTTTCGATCACAAGGCCAGTGTCGACGCCATGGACTGCATTCTTCAGGCAGACACGCAGGCCTTTGACGCCAAACCGGCGGGTTTCTATATCGACAGAATACATGCGCTGGAAAATATCCAGGAGTTCTACTCAGGGCAGTCCATGCTGCTGCTCATCGACCTGCCATTTGTGCTGATTTATCTTGCGCTGATCGCGATGATTGCCGGGCCACTGGTCGCAATTCCTTTGGGTCTGGTTGCGGTTTTCTTCCTGGTTTCCGTGCGCACCGGCCGCAGCCTGCATAAGAGCCTGGTTGCCAAATCCGAGATGGAAGACCGTCGGCAGAACTTCGTGATCGAGCTGTTACAGGGCATTCATACCGCCAAGTCGATGGCCATGGAATCTCTGATGCTGCGTCGCTACGAGAAGCTGCAGGCGCAAAGTGCGCAAGGTATCTACGACCTGAGCAGGATCAACAGCGTGTCCCAGGGTATAGGCGCGACGTTTTCACAACTGGCGGTCATCTCCTTTGTGGGAGTGGGCAGCGTAGCCGTGGTAAGCGGCAGCCTGACCATGGGTGGCCTGGCCGCCTGCACCATGCTAACCAGTCGAACCCTGCAGCCCGGCCTGCGCGCGATGGGCGTATGGACACAGTTTCAGTCGGTGAGGTTGGCCATCTCCAAGGTCAACGAACTGTTCTCGATACCTGCAGAAGTGTCGGGCACCTTCAGTTGTGAGAAAGCCATGACCGGCCGCATCGAGGTGAAAGACGTCGAGTTTACCTACGACAGTGAGGAAGAACCCTTGTTGCGCAAGCTGTCCCTGACGGTGGAGCCCGGTGAAATTATCGGTATCTCAGGCAACAACGGCGCCGGTAAAAGCACGTTGCTGGCGTTACTGTCTGGATTCCTGCGCCCGCAATCGGGCTCGATCAGCATAGATGGCGTGAATCTGGAGGAGTTTGATACCGAGTTTCTGAGAGCGCAAACCGGCATCGTGCCGCAGCAGGGTGTGATCTTCGAGGGGACGATTTTGGAGAACATGACCCTGTACCGCGAGGGCAGGGCTGCGGAGCAGGCGATGCAGTTGGCCGCAAAGCTCGGGCTGGGCGAAATCATTTCCAAACTGCCGGACGGTCTGGACACCTACATTGGTGGTTCGGCAGCGGGCCGTCTATCGGAAGGTGTGAAACAGAAAATCATTATTGTGCGGTCACTCATCGGGAACCCGGGCATTATTTTCTTTGACGATGCCAATGCGAACTTTGATATCAAGAACGACAAGAAGCTGGTGGCGCTGGTCGAGGAAATGAAGGGTTCCCGCACCATGATTGTCGTATCCCATCGTCCGTCGTTTCTCAGGGTCTGCGACCGACGATTTGTGCTGCGCGATGGTGTGCTGGTGCCTGAAAGCGCCCGCGAACCCGCAGACAGAGTCACACGTGCAAATTCACTCAGCCTGGCGGGGGCATAGCAGGATCATGAACTCCATCGTAGGTACCATACCGCCGGCAGCGAGCGCCAGCCGCCACAACAAGCCCTGGGAAGACCATATCGTTCAAGCACTGCGCGACGGCGATACCGAGGCCTTTGCACAGGTATCGCCCTTCGCAGCGTGCCTGTTCCCCATCCTGGAAGCACTGGGAAGGACCGGTATCAATCGCGAGTTGCTAGAATCCATCCCGCATTTTGCCGGCAAACTGGATCTCGTAGACCTGCGCAATATTCTCGTTAACCTGGGTTACGAGAGTGACGCGACCGAGATACCGCTGGAGGATATCCGTCAGGAACTTTATCCCGTGCTCTACCAGTCCAGGGATGGTGAGGTGCTGGTGTTGTGTGAACGTATCGGCGATACAGTGCACTACTACGACGCGCAGCAGCGCAGGCACCTGAGCGCCAATGTGCGCGAGCTCGCCTGTAAGGGCACCGCCTACCTGTTCACGGATAAACACCCCACTCACGGTGTGCGGCAGCAGCAGGGTGGCAATGCAGAGTGGTTTACCAGTCTCGCGGGGCGTTTTCGCAAGGTGGTTGGCCATCTCCTGCTGATGACGTTCGTGATCAACCTGAGCGCACTCGCGATCCCGATCTTCATCATGGTGATTTATGACAAGGTGATTGGCGCCAAGTCGCTTGAGAGCCTGCCCATGATACTGGTGGGCGTGGGCATATTGATTGCCGCCGATCTGATGCTGCGTTATCAGAAAGCAAAGGCGCTCGGCGCTGTGGCCGGACGGCTGGATTATCTGATAGGCGTTGAGACCTTCAAGCAGCTGCTGTTTCTTCCGCCAGGATTTACCGAGCGCTCCACCGTATCTGCGCAGCTGACACGCCTCAAGCAGTTTGATTCACTACGGGATTTTTTCACCGGACCGAGTGCGGGCTTCGTGCTGGATATGCCTTTCATCGTGATCTTCATTCTCGCGGTGGCGGTGCTGGCGGGACCTGTGGCGATTGTGCCGCTGGTGATGATCGTGGTGTATGCGCTTCTTGGATTGGTGCTGCGCCCGCCGCTGGATCGCAAGGTGCTGAGATCCGGAAAAGCGCGCACTGACAAGCAGGCCATGCTGATGCAGACCTTTGACGGTCGCCGGGAAATCAAGGCGATTGGCGGCGAGGCGGTATGGCGCGAGCGATTCCGTGAAGTGTCAGGCGAAGCCGTGCGCTCCAACTATGACATCTTCATCGCCAACGCGCTGATGACTAATCTCTCACAGGCGCTGATGACGCTCTGTGGTATTGCCGTTCTCGCGCTTGGCGCGCTGCAGGTTATGTCGGGCGCCATGACGGTGGGCGCGCTAATAGCTACCATGACGCTGGCCTGGCGAGTGCTGACACCGCTGCAGGGCATGTTCCTGTCCTACTCCAAGCTCCAGCAGATGCTGAAATCGATTGGCCAGATCAACAATCTGATGAAGCTCAAGGTGGAGAAAGACGAGAGCCACGCGGAGTTGCACGAGAAGCCCAAGTCACGCGACCTGGTGCTGGATCGTGTGAGCTTTCGCTACGACGCCAACAGCGATCCTGCCTTGCTTGGCGTAAGCTTCAAGGTAGAGCCCGGCGAGATGCTTGCGGTGGTGGGCCTTACAGGCTCGGGAAAATCCACGCTGTTGAAACTGATTGCCGGCATGTACAAACCGCAGGCCGGCACTCTGTTGCTCGACGGTGTGGACCTGAGGCAGCTGAACGCGATGGAACTGCGCCGTTCCATCGCGTATGTGCCACAGGAGATTCGCATGTTCCACGGCACGATCGCGCAGAACATCCGGTTGAACAACTGCCTGGCATCGCACGACAAACTTGAAGAGGCCGCGGCCAAGGCCGGCATCCTGAGCGACATTCTCAGTTTGCCGCAGGGTTTCGATACCAAACTCGGCGACAAGGCCATCAAACGCTTCCCGCCCGGGTTCATGCGAGCGCTGTCCATTGCGCGGGCGTTTTCCTGCAATGCCAAGGTCGTATTGCTGGACGAGCCGGGCGCCTCGCTGGATATCGCGAGTGACCAGCGCTTTATGGAGCAGCTCAAAAAACTCAAGGGAGAACACACCGTGGTGATGGTAAGCCACCGTCCCAGCCACATTCGCCTGGCCGACAAGGCCGTATTACTGGAGCAGGGTAGCGTGAAGCATCTTGGCAGCCCCGACAAAGCCGTTGAACTATTGATGAGTATGCCGTCATGAGTAAAGAAACTAGCAGCCAACAGTCCGGTATCGATGCGCGACTGCCGCGTGCCAGGGCAAGGTTTCTGGCCCAGGCAATCGAGCTTGAAGAAGAAGGGATCTCGGAAACGGTGAAATACTCGGTCTACACCATCATGGGGCTGCTCGTGCTGGTCATGGTGTGGATGTCACTCACGCGCGTCAGTGAAGTCACGGTGACGCCGGGGAAAGTGGTGCCGCGTGGTTATATCCACAATATTCAACACCTGGAAGGCGGCATCGTCGGCGACATCCATGTGCAGGATGGTGACCGGGTAGAAGCTGGTGACCTGCTGGTGAGCTTTGCCCCCCCTGCCACCGAGGCAGATTTCGATCAGCTCGCGATTCGCAAGGTGATTATGGAGTTTGATCTTGCGCGTCTTGCGGCGTTACGCGACGGTAGCGAACCGACATTCAGCGACGAACTGATGCAGTATCCGCAGCTGGCCGCCAAGGAAGCGGAAGCCGTGGAGATACAGGCCTCAAGCTATGCCAGCGAACTCAACGTGATTGACGCCCGCATCGCGCAACGCAGCAGTGAGCTGCAGCGTCAGCGCAATCAGGTGCAGTTGCTGAAAAAGGAAACCGGCCTGCTACAGCGGCAGGTGGATATTCGCAGCGAGCTGGCAGCAAAGAACGCAATTTCGCAAACCGACCTGCTCAGCGTGCAAAGTCAGCTGGCGTCGATGGAGAGCGACTTGCGCCAGGCGGCCGACAGCGTCACCGTGGCAGAGACCGCGCTGGCCGAGGAGCGTCAGCGGCGCGAGGAAACCCTGGCACGGCATCGCAAGGAGATTGAACAGGAAACCGCCCGGGCGGAGAACCAGCTTGCAGAAGTGCAAAGTGCCCTGGTGAAGGCCAAGGACAAGGTCGATCGCTTGCAGGTGTACGCGCCTGTCACAGGCATTGTGCAGGGTCTGACAGTTACCTCGATCAACGCGGTGGTGCGTCCTGGCGATGTGATTATGCAGGTAGTGCCGGTAGACGACGAGATGATCGTTGAATCGCGGCTGATGCCCAATGAGGTCGGCTATATTCATCCGGGCCAGACGGCCGAAGTGAAGGTGGACAGCTACGACGCCACCCGCTTCGGCACGATAAAAGGCCTGGTGCGCCAGATCTCTCCGTCTACCTACCTGGATGAAAATGCCAATCCGTATTACAAGGTAAAGGTATCACTCGACAAGGCATTCATGGGAGACCAAAAGGGTGAGATGGACATCATCCCGGGCATGACCGTTCAGGTGGATATCATCACTGGTTCGAAAAGCATCATGGAATACCTGATGAAGCCGGTGACGAGAGGCTTCAACAGCGCGTTTCAACAGCGATAAGCGTGGGGGTTGCCGAAGTACTCTGGGGAGAAGCTAGGGGGAAAGCCGGGCGAAGACCCGGCGCCAGGGGACGTGAAAAAGGCGCGGTTAACAGCGCTCGTGCGGAAGGGGCTCGGGGGAGCCCCTTTTTTTGTGCCTTCTTACCAACGGACCGTGTCGTGGTGACGGTTTCCGCCCGGAGCTGCTTTGGATGCCATGGGAAGCGTCAGTTAAAATGATCCCGTCACGGTAAGGCGCACGTTCAGCGGTTCGCCCACGCTGACCTGGTGGGTACTGTGTGCGTAGGGGTAGTACTCTTCGTCCAGCAAATTTTCGACATTGAGCTGAATGCGCAGTGTTTCCGAGAGCTGGTAGTACACCGCGGCATCGACCCGGGTGTAAGCGGGCAGCTTCGCGGAGCCGCCGTCGTTGATCAGTGACTCGTCCTGGTACGTGGCTCCCAGGCCGACGGCCCACTGGGAATCAATCTGGTAGTTGCCCCAGATCGAGGCCATGTTCTCAGGTAACTCCCGGGGTTCCTCGCCACCACCGGTACTCCCATCGAAATAGCTGTAGCCGCCGCGAATAAACAGATCGTCGGTTATCCTGCCTTCCACTTGCAATTCGAAGCCGTCGACCTCCAGACCTCTTACTTCAAAGTTCTCGCCCGTATCGTTGTCCCGGCCGGCAACGGTTTGCTCGTTCTCGAAGTAAGCGAGGGTGAGGCTCAGGTCGCGGGCGAAGTCCCACTTCATACCCACTTCCTTACTCTTGAACTCGTCCGGGGCGAGGCTGTCGTTGTCGCCGTTGATGTTGTCGTATTGTTCGCCACTGCGCGGCAGAAAAGTCTCGCTGTAGGCCGCGTAGAGCGACAGGTTTTCCGCAGGCTTGAACACCAGGCCGCCGCGCGGTGACACTTCCTCGTCGCTCGCGCTACGAACCTCGCTTTGCGGTACGTTATCCACTTCGATGTCGATGCTGTCGTAGCGGGCGCCCAGAATGATGTCTAAACGTTCTGTCAGTGCTATTTCGTCTTGCAGGTAGATGGAGTAGACCTCCAGCTCGACCCGCGTATCGTCATTCAGATCTGCTGAAAAGTCATTCGTGGCCAGTTGCCCGGCCGCGTTGACACCCACTCCGCCGCGCAGCTTGAGCGGTCGCGATATCGCAAAGACTTCGGTGTCATCCTGGGTGGTGTCCCAAAACGCGTTGAACCTGTCCTGGTCAGAGTCGGTGTCGATATACTCCGCACCGAAAAGAACCGTGTGTCCTATGCTGGCGGTATCAAACTGTCCTACGAGGTTGCCTGTGAATATGAGGTTCTGGCGATCTGTGGTGTCGATGTATCCATCCAGTGTCACCACGTCGGGGGATGCCTGCTCGTCATAGGCTGAGGCGTAGAAGTTTGTGTATGCCTTTTCATAATCACCATAGAAGAGGCTTGCGTTGGCTTTAAGCGCGTCGGAGAACGCATGTTGCAACATGGCGCGCAGCAGGTGAGCCTCCAGCGTCGACTCATTCAGGTTCCTGTCGCCGAAGACGATGTCATCGAAATCCCCTACGGGTTTGCCGTTGGCACCGGTAGGAATGCCGCGATCGATAAACTGCTGGTGGTCGATGTATTCATAGGACAGGTCGACTACGGTCGATTCCCCCAGCAGGACCTTCGCCGTGGGATTGACGCCCAGACGATCACCATCGGTATAGTCGCGCTCGCTCTCAACCCCCTCATAGTAAGCATTAAACCGCAGCGCGGCGTTGTCGCTTATCGCATGGTTGGTGTCTATCTGCAGGTTATAACCGCCAAAAGAGTCTGCCGTGGCAAGGAAGTCGTTAGCATTTACGCCGATGAGGCCCTTTTTTGTCACGCGGTTGAGAATGCCCCCGGCGCCGCCGCGGCCGAAGAGCAGCGCATTTGGGCCGCGCAGGATCTCCACCTGCTCCAGGTTATACAGCGGACGGTAGTACTGCACGTCATCTCTCGTGCCATCAATGAAGAAGTCGGCGGTGGAGCGGATGCCGCGAAAAACGATCGCATCCCGATGGCCTTCACCCTGCGAATTGTTGACACCCGCAGTGTAGTTCACGATGTCGCCGAGGGTCGTAAACGCCTGCCGCTGGATGAGTTCCGAGGTGACAATGGACAGGCTCTGGGGCACCTCCAGGATCGGGGTAGGGGTTCTCAGCGCATTTACCCTGTTCGACTGCAGGTATTGGCCCCTCACGATCACTTCCTCCTGGAGAACGCGATCGGCCGGGTTCGAGGCCTGCGCCGAGGAAAAGGACCCGGTCAGGGCTGCCAACCCGAACGCGTGAAGGTATAGAGAAAAATGTTTCATGTGCTGGCCGAACTCCGTTGGTGTCAGGGTGATCGGTAGCGTAATCTAAACACAAATGATAATCAATCGTATTAACGCAGCGGTTTGTGGTTGAAATCCGGGAGGGGGCTATAAGGATGATGAAGGTGATTTCTGGCAGGCGCCGTGAGCCACGGCGTGCGCCCTTCTGTATCAGGTGCCGCACCATAGTCTGGGTGATGCCTGTGCCATCCTCTTTCTGAATGCTGATGCCGATCGGACATCGCACTTGGTACTGGTGAAAACCAGGGTGTCTTCACAGCTGGCGGTTAGGGCAACCGGGTCGGCCTTGACCCAGATCAGCGCATACGATCGGCGTTGTTGTAGGCTAAACGCCAAGCGAGACGGCATTCTCACGTTCGGAGCAGCAGTATGGAAGTGACAAGGATTCTTGTGGTGTTCGATCCCACAACCGATAAACAGCCTGCGTTGGCGCGCGCGCACGAATTCGCCAGGGAGGAAGGCTGCGAGGTGCTGCTTTTTTCCTGTATTCACTCAGAGTTACCGAAATCGGATGCACGAGAGACCGAGGTCGAGAGGCTGGTTGCAGCCCAGAAAGACATAGTCGAGGCGGCTACTGCGCCCTTGGTGGCTGACGGACTCAAGGTCACCGTTGAAGTGGAGTGGAAGAAAGACTGGTACCAGGCGGTGGTGGACGCTTCGGCGCGGTACAGTGTGGATGCTGTATTCAAAGCGTCTCACCGTCATTCGGCTACGCAACGCCTGTTCAAGAAGACGTCCGACTGGACACTCATTCGCCAGTGTGAATGTGCCGTGCTGCTGGTGAAATCGCAGCGAGAGGACAGCAGGCGAAGGGTATTGGTGGCGGTGGACTTGCGACGTGGAAAAGACACCTACGAAGAGATCAACAAGAGTATTTTCGAGTTCTGTAAACACTATTCGAGCATCAGCAGCCCAGAAATCCACTTTCTCAATGCCTACAAGGATCTGCCGAGCCGGCCTGATCGCGGCTCAATGATCCGCGCGTGCGGCGTTGAGAGCGAGTTTGTTCATATCAAAATGGGTGAGCCGGGCAAGGTGATAGTGGAGTCTGCCAATGAACTGGATGTCGACCTTGTGGTGATCGGCAACTCCGCGCGCACCGGGCTGGCCGCCACGGTGAACAACAATACCGCAGAACTGGTGCTCGATCACTTGCAGTGCGATCTGCTGGTTATTCCGTAAGCGGCCGCACATCAGGTGTGTCACTGAACGCGCACGGACAAGTCTGCGGACAGACGAGGGATCTTTTTTTTGAGCGGATGATCTCGATGTGGAGCCGGCCAGCTTTGCCAAGGGTCGTCAGAACCGGCGTTCTGAAAGTGTCTTGAACCCTTGTTACCCCATCCATCCAGGCTCAGACGGCTCCAGCAACAGTTGCATGATCTCGGCGCCCAGTTGCAGATCGGGAATATGACCGAAGATTTGCCGGCGCAGGTGTCCTGAGCGATCGATCAGGAGAAAAGTCGGTGTGCCCTGCATCCCATAAGCGGCCATGGTTTCAGGTATCGGGCCGCCATCCTTCGCGGCGGTGTCCACGCCGACCGGGCACCGGACACGATACTCGTGAAGAAAGGCGCGCAACGCGGCTGTCGTCATGGCCTCATGATGCTCAAAGACGGTATGCAGGCCTAGCACGATGGCGCCGAGCGGCGTGAACTGTTGGTGTACTGCCTTGAGTTGGGGAATGGCATGGCTCACGCAACCCGGACAGAGCATCTGGAACGCACAGGCGATCACGACGTGACCGCGCTGCGCCTCCAGGTCTATGGCCGTGGCGGTGTTCAGCCATTCCGCGATGTGCCAGCGCGGCGCTAGGAGAGGTTGATCCATGGCTGGCTCAATCACGTGGCCGGCTGAATACGTAGTCTTGCTCCTTTTGCGGCGCGTGACAGGCAAAGCAAGCTGAAGCGGCATCAGCGCCCACCAGACGATTGCCCGGGTCGCCGCCAGCGAACGCCTCGAAGCCCCAGCCGCCTGTCGCAGCGAAGGTCTTCGCGTCCTTATGCATGACGCCCACTACTTTGCGCGCACCCTCGGTCACGGTGTTTTTGCCTTCGACGGCTTCAAGCAGATCAAAGATGATCACGGCTCCATCCGGGAAGGTGTTCTCCTGGTACCCCTGCAACGCCTTGTCGTTCGCGTAGAGGTGATGAATCCCGCCGAAGGCACTGTACAGCGGATGTCCCTCCTCAATCACCATGCTCTTGACGTGCTGCCAGTCTCGATAGCCTGAAGGGTAAGGAACCTCGGTTTCCACCGCGAACACAGCGCTGGTGGCGACGGATATGCCCAGCAGGGCCAGAATTTTCGTGTTCATGATCGATTCTCCTCTTTCGGGTGGTTGAGCGCGATACCTGGACGGTAGCCAGCGTGGTAGATAGTCGTGTGTCTTTTCATATTAGGACTCCTAACTGTAATGCCCAAGGAAAATCCCGGTCGTATTGAACGGTGTCGATAAGCCTCCGTCAGGCGGCGGATTCGTGCTCCGTACAATCCACACGAAGGTGCCGCTCGGCCATCGTTGCGCCGACAAACGCGCAGTAGTGTGGCGTCGCCGTACCTGGCGCTACGTTCTCCCGGAAATGTCGACAGGTCACGCAGGTGCGCAGTGGCGCAATCAGCTGCCGCTGCTGCAACTGCCGGATCATTTTGATCACCATACCAAGCAGCGCTTCCTGCTCGGTGTCGGACAGGCAGGCGACGATCGGGCCAAAGCTGTTCGGCCATGTCTGCGCAACTTTCCGGCCCTTGGCGGTTGCTTTCAGAGCCATGGCGCGGCCATCTGAGGCATCCGGATATTTGCGAACCAACGACTTCCGCTCCAGAGATGCCACCGCATCGCTGGCGGTGGCCTTGCGCACTCCGATGTGCGCGGCGGCGGCCGTGAGCCGTGCGCCCTCCGGGCGGCTGGACACGAACCGCAGAATGTCCGCCTGTGTGGGGGAGAGGCCGGCGCTCTCGGCGGTCTCCCAGTCGAGCTGTCGAGCCACGGCGGCCAGCCGGGTCAAGCCGTCGGCCAGCCTGCTATCAAGGGGTTCTGTGATCTGGTCAAATTTCATAGGAAGGAATCCTAACTATAAAGGAGATTGACGTCAAGCCGTGCCGGGTCTGTTAGCGGGTGCCAGGTATGGGCAGCCATCAGTAGAATCTGCCTTGAGATTGTGGTTTTGTTCTGCTCCACTGATCGTAATCATATTTTTCTAGAGTCTTAGCCTGGGTGTTCGTAGAGAACAAATATTGAAGATCAAAGCCGGGGTAAGCAGTCCGGGTTCAGAGCGGTCGAACGTGGACCTGATCAGGGGATATCTACAGGCCACGAGTGGAAAGCGATTTCCTGAATAATTTGGAATGTGCTTCCTACTCGCTAAGGAATCCTCGTCTGGAAAACGTACCTTCCAAGCCGGTTCTTGGTGATGTAGGAGGGGGTGCGATGTGGAATGTCGAACCACAGATCGGGAATTGAACTCAGAATTGATATCGTTATTAATCAGTATCTTATGAGCCATAAATTGGTGGAGGCGGCGGGAGTTGAACCCGCGTCCGCCAGTACTCTGCCTTAGGCTCTACATGCTTAGTTTCCGCTTGATTTAGCCGCTCACAGCCCAACGGTCAGGACGGGTTACTTCTGTAAATGTTTAATGACTTGGCCCAGAACATACCTCGTCGCGATCCAGTTCTATATGACAGTCACAAGCGCGGGGCTGGAACCTTGCTATAGACCGCTAGGGCCGAAGCCACTAGAAGGTGTTTCGCGTGACTGCTTACGCAGCCAGTTGAGCACCGTAGTTGTCGTCGTTGGCAACTAATAGTTTGCAGCTTTGGATTAACGTGATTGGCTACCATCACGGCATGCACCTGAAGGGTTCGTTACCGTCGTCGAATCCGAATCGCCCCCGTAGTGTCGCGCATAGTATAGCGCAAGTAGCTGTGGTCAATACCTCCTGAGTCACTAACCTTCCATTAGTAGACAGCATTTCGGACGACTAGTTCACTTCAGGGCGTGCCGGCTTCGCTGGCGGGGCACATGAGGGGCGATTTTGCAGCCAGGCTGTTGGCCGGGCACAGCTCCTTCTGAATCATCCCTTGCATGCGTTGGCAGGGTTTGTTGCTGGCCAGCGCGCGCTTCAGCACGCTTTCGCCCACAACGGAGAGGCCGCCGGTCATGACAGCCGCCCAGCCTCGCCAGAGTATGCCGGTGGTGTTGGGTTCCACGCGCGGATCGGAGAGAGGGCCGCGCACTTCAATGGTGTTGGAAAAGACGCTGCCAACGGACAGGCCAACACCTTCGCGGCTACGGGAATCCAGCTTCAGGCGCACCGTTTCCTTCTTCAGGTCGAGTTCTGCGCGGCCCACCAGGTTGGCCTCGCTGGTGCGGGCCACGAGGCCGTAGGGTGTGGTGGCGATGCCGTCTTCGGCCACAAACAGGGCAACGCCGCAGTCCAGCGTCGATGTTTTTTCTTCGAAACCCGGCAGCAGCGTGCGATACATGGTAGTGGCAATGTCGGCATTCAGCAGGCTCATCTGCGCGTAGTCGAAGGGGCCGCTGCCCAGCTCCAGGTAAAAAATACCCGACGTGTTGGCGGCCAGTTCTGCCGTGCTGGCGCCTTCCGAGGTGAGCGTGATATAGCCCGAGCGCGGATAGGTTGCCTCTCCCAGCAGGCCCATCACGTTGAAAAAGTGGCTCTGCAACGCAAGGCTCGGCACGCCGTTGCGGGCGTCGAAGCGCAGCGTGACGTCTGCCTGGCCTCCGTTCATGTCGGCGCTGTTGGCCGAGATGGAGAGCGAACGCCCCGCGATACTGGCGGCAAGGTCGATGTCTCGCGCGCGCAGCACGCGACTCTCGAGCGCATCGAGTTTCCCGCTGAGCGTAATATCCAGGTCTCCCAGGGCGTCCAGGGGCAGCGGCTCCTGGCTGAAGAGGCGCTCGCCCGCCGCGGCCGGCGCATCTCCCACCAGCATTTTCAGCGGGGACAGCACCAGATTGCCGACGAAGCTGGCGCTGGTCTTCGCCGCGTTTGCGATGGTGCTGGTGGCGGTATTCTTGTCAGCGGTGGCCTTATTGGCGCTGCGGCCCTCCCAGGGCAGTAGCGACAAGGTGCCCTCTACCTCCTCAATGCTGAGAGCTGCCGGGGTGCCTCGCTGGTAGCGGACCCGGCCGCTTAAATCCGTCTCGCCCCAGAGGAGTGTGTTCACGTTCAACTGCATGCCGTCGGGCAGGCGTTCTACCTGCATTGCCACCTGTCGCCGCGAGAGTGCAGAGGCGTTCCCGGCGTTTTCGCTGGCGGCCAGCGTCAGACTGCCAGTGAGGTTGGCAATGAGTTCGCTCTGTGATGAGCCCGAACTGCCGAAATGCAGCGCGCCGGAAACCGGTACCGAATCCTCGCCGATACCGCCCATCAGGAACTGGTCCAGGTCCACGTCTGTCAGCGTCGCAGAGCCCTGCAGGGTGGCGTTATCGCCTTCCCACGCGAGGCTGCCCGTGCTGCTGAAACCGCCGCCGGGGGTGTCAAAGGTCAACGTGTCGAGGTTGATCCGATCCTGCCGGCTTGTGATTTCGGCACTGATATTGCTGAGGTTGGTTTGCGATAGCACCACGTTGCTGGCCTCGAAGGACACCTCCGAGGAGACGAGCCGCCTCAGGCCGCTCAACGGTGTGTCCTTCCCGGTGTCTTTCGGACCCTCGGGTAGCAGGGCCAGGAGTTCGGGGAGGTTGAGCTTTTGTGAATCGAACGAGGCCCGCAGCCAGGGCGTGCGGCCGCGCTCCAGCGAGGCGCTGCCGGAGAGATGCTGCCCTTCACCCAGAATGCTGAGGTTGTCGACAAGCAACGAGTGAATGCGCTGTCGTCCGTTTGATCCCGCCTCCAGCGCGAGCCCGGCGTTGGCGCTGAGTTGGAAATCCTCACCGGCACGCGGCGCGCGCTCCCAGTGATTGTCCGGCCGCAGTGCCAGCGCGATCTCGGCGCTGCCCTGTAGCGTTGTCAGCGCCCCCGAATTATCGCGAGTGTCGCTTTGCAACCGCAGCGTGCCGCTCGCGCGTGTCGGCGGGAGCCCGCTCTGGCGAAGGAGGGCGGGCAAATCTGCCTGTTGCAACTCGGCGCGCACTGCCAGATTAGAGGGCTGGCTCGCGAGGCCACCCGCTTCAGCGGTCAGGCGGTAGGCGCCGTTGCTGTAATCTGCCGCGTCCAGCGTGAGTGCCGCCTGCCAGCGCTCATCCTGATCATGCGTCATGATGGCCCGCGCCTTCGCAGTGGCTATCGCCATGCCCGGCGCACGTAATCCGGAAACCGCGATACTGGCGGTTATGTCCATGCCCGCAAGAACCTCGGGCATGGCAAATAACGGCGCATCGGTGCGCGTGGCGTTATCCGCCTGGGCAGGGCTGCTTTGCGCCTCGTCCAGGAAGGTCAGGTCCAGGTTGTGAGCCCGCAGTGCAAGTTCAAGGGTGCGGCGCTTGAGCCCGTGCAGGCTGATGTTGCCTGTAATTTTGCCATTGCCGACACCCACCGCCAGGTCTTCCAGGGCGAAGGCGCCGGGCTGGTTGTCCAGTCGCCCGGTCAGCGAAATCGGCACGGCCTCGGCCTCAGCGTGAGGGTGACGGTAGTTACCTGCCACATTCACTTCGCCAGCCAGTGAGTAGAGAAGCTCGCCCCAGGTGGCTCCTCTGGCGGTGAGCCGTGCGCTGCCGGATGTCATCGCCAGACGGGTGCCAGGATCTTCCGGGTCGAGCTGTCCATCATCGCTGCCCTCGCCCTGGGTGTTCTCGGTCGACTCCAGCATTGCGGCAAGCGCCCCCTCCCAGCCTCCGTGGTCGCTATAAACATGCCCGCTTCCCAATACAGCGCCCGCTGGCGCGCTGCTGGCCAGCTGCATTAGCTCCAGGCCATGCGCATGCGTTGTGATGTTCAGGGTGGTATCGGTGAAGGTCTGGCCCCGCCAGCGCAGTGCAGCGAGCTGCAGCGTGCTCTGGTGCACTGGCAGAGACAGGTGAGGCAGGCTTGATTCGAGTTGCTGCGCCAGGGTCGTCGGGTTCTGCCGCGGAAAGTAGCTGGCAACCAGGGATGCCAGCGTCTCTGGAAGCAATTCACTCAAAGTGATGTGTGATTGCCCTGGCGGGCTCCATGCTTGATCGCCGGAGGCTGACAGCTTTCCTGAGATGCCGGGTGCCGCGATGGCGGCGGTCAGTGTGTAGCCCGAGTTGGGAGCTGGCGCGATACGCGCCTGCACGCTGATGTCGGACTGCGGGTCGTCCGCTATCGCGCCATGCAGCGTGAATTCGGCCGATTGCATCGCCAGCAACGGGTGGAGGGAGGTGAGGGTGGCGCGCAGCGCAATGCGCGCACTGCCCGTATCCAGCGAGCCGGTTGCGTGGGCGGCGCCGTCCGCGCGCAGCTGCCATGTGAGCCGCTCGAACGCCATGCCTGTGTTCTGCTCGCGGTCGATCACCAGGCGCTGGAGAGTCACCTGGTCCGGCAACCAGTCCCGCAGCCAGAGGTACTGGGTAGCGGCGGCCGCGGCTGGCTCCTGGGCATCGGGCCAGCGCGATAGCGCTAATTGAAGTGAATCGCCGGAGACCTCGGTAACGTGCAGGCGCCCGCGCAGCAACTCGCTCAAGGACACCGAGACCTGGATGTTTCCCGCACGCACTGCGGGGTTGCCCGCGTCGCCCAGCAACAGCTCGCGGGTGGCTGCCCGCATACGCAACACGTTCACGTCCAGCGGCGCAATCGCTACCGGCAGGTCCAGCGCGTCCTGCAGCAGCGGCGCTAACGTCGCATCGAGCGCCCATGCAAGCAGACGGTTGCCCGAGACCGCCAGCAGGGCGAGCAGAGCGAGCGTGGCGAGCAGGAATGTTGCGGGCTTGTTCACGGCAAAGTCCATCAGGACGAGCCGGGAATGGTAGCAACGCCCCGACCGCTTCGCCACCGCGGTGGGAGCGTCCCAAACGGCGTCAGGCGACGGACGCACAGCCCGCGATCACCGCTATAATGGCGCCCTGTTCTTATGCGACAGGGTCGAACCCATGCTCTCCAGATGTTTCATCTCTTGCCTTGTGCTGTGTCTTTTCAGTGGCGTGGTACATGCCGATCAACTGGCGATGAAAAACGGCTCATTGCTGATAGGCAAGCTTGTCAGTGCCGACGAAACCCACGTGGTGTTGGATACGCCCTTCGCGGGCGAAATTAAAATCAAAAAAACGAATATCAAAACGATTACCACAGACGGCAACGTCAATCTTCTGCTGCAGGATGGCTCTGTTTTCAAAGGCAAGCGCATCGTCGAGCAGGAGAACGACCTGATCGTATTCAGCGACGACGAGAGCCCGGTGCGTCTCGACGTGCCCGACATTCGCCTCATCAACCCTGAGCCCTGGCGCCTCGGCGAAGGCTACAAGTGGTTCGGCCGTGCGTCCGCGGCGCTGGAGTCCGAGCGCGGTAATACCGATACGGATGAACTGGATATGAACCTGGAGAGCGTGTGGCGCAGCCTGCACGATCGCTACACCGTTCGCGGCAACTGGGAGATCGATGAGTCCAATAACGAACGCAACAAGTATCGCTGGTTGCTGCGCAACAAATACGATCGATTCTCCAGCGATGACCCGGACAACTACCGTGGATTCCAGGTGGTGTTCGAGAGTGATGAGTTCGCCGATCTCGATTTGCGCACCGGCCTCGGCCCGTACATCGGCAGGCAGTTCTTTGAGAAGCCCTTTCTCACGCTGCACGGTGAAGTGGGTATTGTGTGGGTTGAAGAAGATTTTGATGTGGCCGAGGATAACGATTTCTGGGGCGCCAACTGGGAGTTGCGCCTTACGAGTGAAGTCCTGCCTGGCCTGGAGCTGTATGTTGATCAGACCGGTGTGCACAACTTCACCGCGGCAGACGAACTCATCCTGAACACTACTGTAGGCCTGCGTTTCCCGCTGATCTACGGGTTCGAGGCTTCAGCGGAAGCCACTTACGAGTATGACGGAGGGGCAGTTGAGAATGTGGACGACACCGATGAAACCTATAATCTGAAGCTGGGATACAAGTGGTAGTGTGGTATCAAGCCCTGCGGCCCGTTGAAGAAGCCTCGCCTACTGTTTGACGTTCTCGCGAATGACCCGCTGCTTCTGGCGGTTCCAGTCACGCTCTTTCTCGGTGTCGCGTTTGTCATGGGATTTCTTGCCCGTTGCCAGCGCGATGCGCGCCTTCACAAGGTGGCCCTTCCAGTACAGCTGTGTGCACACGCAGGTCTGGCCTTTCTGTGCGGTGGCGGCCAGAATTTTCGCCAGCTCGCGCTTTTTCAGCAGGAGTTTTCGGGTGCGGATCGGATCGGACACGAAGTGCGTCGAGACGGTGTCCAGCGGTTGGATGCTGGCGCCCAGCAGCCAGGCCTCGCCGTCCTTGATCAATACGTAGGAATCTCCCAGGTCCGCCTTGCCCATGCGCAGGCTTTTCACTTCCCAGCCCTGCAGCGCGACACCGGCTTCAAACGTTTCCAGCAGCTGGTAATCAAAGCTGGCGCGCTTGTTGCGGGCTATGGTGTTGTCGGATTTGTTTGCGGTCTTTTTCGCCATGGCTCGCATTATACGGGTAAGCGCGGCGTATACTTAGCGGCGGAACGTGAATCCTTCCCTTTTTCCAGACACCGGGGTACGGCAACCTGAAACCATGATGCCTGGCGTTGATCACTCATGAGTTCCCCGGGTTTTGGGCAAGCGGTGCGGTGGCGCTCACGCACCACCTTTGTGCTGGCGCTGTCCGCTTCCGCGGTGGGTCTGGGCAATCTCTGGCGTTTTTCCTACCTCAGCGGCGAGAACGGCGGCGCGGCGTTTTTTGTCACCTATATTCTCTGTTTGTTCCTGATCGCCGTGCCGGTGATGATCGCCGAGGTGGTGATCGGCAGCCAGGGCAGGGCGGGGCCGCTGCTGTCTGTTCGCCGCGCGGCTGATCGTTCGCTGCTCTCGCGTGCGTGGATGTGGTTGGGCGTGCTGGCGTGTCTGACGGGCTTGCTGATCCTGGCGTTCTACATCGTGGTGGCCGGTTGGGCGATGGCTTATGCGCGGTTCATGCATCTTGGCGTATTCGCCGCCGCGCCCGCGCTTGAGGTCGGTCAGCACTTTGGCCGGTTTGTCAGCGAGCCCATGCAGCAGTTGTACTGGCAGAGCCTGTTCCTGTTGGTGACCCTGGGCGTGCTGGTACTCGGGGTTCGGCGCGGGCTGGGCATGCTGGTGTGGCTGGCGGTGCCGGCGCTGCTCGCCTTGCTGGCCTACCTGATTCTCTTCGGTCTCGAGCATGGCGACATGGAAGCAACGCGGCGGTTTCTCTTCACCACGCGGCTGATGGATTTCTCGCCGCAGGCAGCGCTGGTGGCGCTCGGGCACGCGTTCTACACCCTCGGCGTTGGGGTGGGCACCGGCATCAGCTACGGGGCGTATGCGCCCGAGCGTATCCCGATAGGACGCACTGTGCTTTCGGTGGCGGTGTTTGACACCATGATCGCCGTGTTCGCGGGGCTGGCAATTTTCCCCATCGTGTTCGCAAACAACATGGAGCCGGCGATGGGCCCCGGCCTGCTGTTCGTGAGCTTGCCCTATGCCTTCGGCAATCTCGGGCAGGGCGAGTTGTTCGGCACCCTGTTTTTTCTGCTGGTGACGCTGGCGGCGCTGGGCTCTGCCGTCGCCATCATGGAGCCGATCATCAGTGCGGTCATGCAGTTCGCGCGGGTAGAGCGGCTCACTGCCGCCATTCTCGCAGGGGGTGCTGTGTGGCTGCTGTCCCTGGCGGTGGTGCTGTCACTGACGGCGGAAGGTCCGGGGAACTGGTATGGCAATCGGAACCTGTTTCAGTTTTTGGACAGTCTCACCGCCGTTGTCCTGCTACCTCTGGTATCGTTCCTCACCGCGGTGTTTGTTGGTTGGCGTATGAAGCCCGAGCTGTTGCGTACCTACTTCACGCGGGAGTCAGCGGCGTTTTTTGGCCAGTGGCGGTTTCTACTGCGGTACATCGCGGTGCCGGCTATTGTCTGTCTGCTGCTGGCGCCGCTGTTTTAAAGGGCAATGGCAGCCAGCCTGAAGGATGGAGATCCGGGACCACCGATGACGATTATCAGCCGCCACGCGTTATTGCCCTATCTGCCACAGCAGTTGTTTGAACTGGTGAACGATGTGGAAGCGTATCCGCTTTATATGGATGGCTGCGTGGGAGCCGCCGTGCTGCGACGAGGGGAGGACACGCTGGAAGCGCGCCTGGATCTTGCCCGCGGCGGCATTCGACAGAGCTTCAGCACACGCAACCGCCTGGTACCGGGCAGGGAGATCACCCTGGAGCTGATCGACGGCCCGTTTGAGACCTTCAGCGGTCGCTGGGATTTCTATCCGCTGGGCGACGCAGCCTGTAAGCTGAGCCTGGATCTCAGGTTCAGTGTCAACAGCGCTGTGTTGGGGATGGCGGCAACCCGCCTGTTTGAGCGCGTGACCAACGATCTGGTGGATGCGGTGTCCAGGCGCGCGCGGGAGCTATACGGTTAGGGCGATGACGGAAGAAACCATGATTGCAGTAGAGGTGGCGTATGCGTTGCCGCACAAGCAGAGCATACTCGGGCTGCATGTGCCGCTGGGCACCACGGCGCTTGAGGCAGCCCGCAAGTCAGGGATATGCGCGCAGTTTGAAGAGATCGATCTCGATAACGCCAAGCTGGGCATTTTCGGCAAGGTCGTGGCGCCTACGCAGCAACTGAGCGCTGGCGACAGGGTGGAGATCTACCGTCCGCTCAAGGCAGATCCAAAGGAGGTGCGCAAGGCGCGTGCGGCACGCGTAAAAGAGCGCCGCGCAAAGGACGATGCCTAGCTGAGGTTAACCACCTGCACGGTATCCGTGGCGCTGCGGATTTTCTCCGGGTCCAGCTGCGCAAAGGATTTCCCGGGCGCCTCCGGTGGACCGAATTCACAGACGTTGCACACGGCAACGTTCTTGCGGTCGGTAGCGAGCCTGTGAATGAACGCCTGGCGCGCCGAGTTATGCATCAGCTCGCTCACTGTCGATTCTTTCAGACTGCCGAGGTTGGCCGCGCTCGGATGCGCGCAGCAGGGCACCACGGTACCCTGGGCATCCACGTAAAGCTGGTAAAGCCCCCCGTGGTACTGCTCCTGAAAGTGCTCCGAGGGCGCCACGAAGGTGCAGATAGCGTTGGGCACTTCCAGCGCCCTGCCAGTGCGGTTTTCCTGGGCTTCGGGTAGTACTTTCCAGTCGCGGAATTCGGGCCTCCAGCCGCGCGGCAGCAGCACCTGCTCCCAACGTTCCATCGCGGCTTCATCCTCGATAATGGTGCGTGTGACCAGCTGGAGCTGCGGCGCGACGCGCGCGCGGATGTCCGCTGCACGATCGAGAAACTCTATGAGCTTGTCCCACTTCGCCGGCGGCCGCAGCCGTTCGTACTGCTCGGGCGTGCCGTCGCCGTCGCAGCTCACCACGAGCCTGTCGAGCACGCCGAGCGCCAGCGCCTGTTCCAGATCCTCCCAGTCGCACCACTGCGCGTTGGTGGAGATTTCCGTCTCCTCGGCTTTCCAGGGCTGGCGGGCGATGATCTTGAAGATGCTGGTGAGATCGGTGTGCAGCAGGGGTTCGCCGAAATTGAAAAGCCGCAGGTGCTTGATGTGCTGTACGTCGACGTTGTCGAGGCAGGCACTGAATTCCTCGGGGTCTACGCGGCGCACCTTGTCCATGATGGTGGAATTGGGACAGCCCACACAGCGCAGTTGGCAGCCGTGCACAATGTCTATCTGGAACGTATGCAGGCCGTTTACGACAGGCGCGGTCATGGTTGCGGGGCGGGCGTGTCCGGCAAGGCCGTTGGCTCGAAATCGCCCTCGATAGCAACCAGGCTGTCGCCGGAGAAGCGCACCGTCAGGTGCGATTGACTCAAAACGGTTTGCCCGTTGCGCTTGACGTAGGGGTAGTCCCAGCGATCCTGATTGAAGCTGTCTTCCACCAACGGCGTGCCGAGAATAAAGCGCACCTGACGGCGGCTCATGCCCGGCTTGAGTTGATCAACCAGATCCTGTGTCACGATGTTGCCTTGTTCGACATCAATTTTGTAAACGCCAGGAAACCCGACGAAGCCGCAGGCGCTCAGTAGCGCCGTGAACAGGGCGATCCATACAATACGCATCGGGTAAAACTTCCACTTCCCTCGATGGGGTGGCATCATACAGCCACTGGACTGCACAGAGAACCCCTCGGGCCATGGCTGAGCACAATCAGGAGCTTCGCAAGGCGGGGCTCAAAGTCACCCTGCCGCGCGTGAAGATCCTGGAAGTACTGGAATCCACGCACGATGGCGCCCAGCACATGAGCGCGGAAGACGTGTACGATGCCCTGCGCGATGCTGGCGAAGACGTCGGCCTTGCCACCGTATACCGCGTGCTGACGCAGTTTGAAAGCGCCAAGCTGGTGATTCGGCACAATTTTGAAACCGGGCATTCCGTTTTCGAACTTGCCAAGGGCGGCCATCATGACCACATGATTTGTGCGGCTACCGGCGAGGTGGTGGAGTTTACCGACTCAGTGATCGAGCAACGGCAGAAAGAGATTGCTGCCGAGCACGGTTACGAGCTCGTGGATCACTCCCTCGTGCTGTACGTGCGTAAAAAGCAGTAACCCCCGCCGCGCGCTGTGCCGGAGTTTTCAACCGGCGAGCATTTCCCGCGCGTGCGCCAGGGTCTGCGCCGTGATCTTCACCCCGCCCAGCATGCGCGCGATTTCCTGAATCTTCTCCTCGTCGTTGAGCCTGTCCAGGCGGGTCTCCACCGTTTTGCCGCTGCTCGATTTGCTGACGCGCAGATGCGCGTGGCCCTGTGCCGCCACCTGGGGCAGATGCGTCACGCACAGGACCTGGGCCTGCCCCGCCAGCGACCGCAGGAGCTTGCCCACCACCTCGGCCACCGCGCCACCGATGCCGACGTCGACCTCGTCGAACACCATGCTCGGTACGGTGGTGCTGCTGGCGGTCACCACCTGTATGGCCAGGCTGATGCGTGACAATTCGCCGCCCGAAGCGATTTTGCCGAGTGGCCTTGGCGGTGCGCCGGGGTTGGTGCTGATCAGTATGTCTACCTCTTCGCGACCCTGGGGGTGGGGATGCTGGCTCTTCAGGGCGGGCAGGGCAATGTCCAGTTGACACTGATCCATGGCCAGCGTGGAAAGCACGGCGGAAACGTTTTTCACCAGTTTGCGCGCCGCGCTGGCGCGCTGCTTGCTCAGCTTCTGACTGGCCTGCGTGTACTGCTCCTCCAGTGCGTCCATGTCGTTCTTCAGCGCTTCAATGCGCCTGCCGCCGTTCTCAAGCCCGTCGAGTTCCTCGCGCAGGGCGCGGTGTCGCTCGGCGAGCTGTTCCGGCATGACGCGGTGTTTGCGCGCCACGTCGTAGATGCTTTCTAGCCTGGCTTGCACGTCTGCAAGCTTCTCGGGGTCTACCTCCACCGCATCGATATGCCGCTGAATCTGCGCGCTGGCCTCGTTGATCTGTATGGCGGCCGATTCGAGCATTTCCCGCGCGTCGGCCGCCTCGCTGGAGGCATGCGCATCGTCGCGCAGCATCTGCAGGGCTCGACGCACGCCGCTCTCGTGCTCCTCGCACAGTTCCAGCGCCGCGTGCGCGCTGCTGAGGATCTCATTGGCATTGGCCAGCAGCTTTTCCTCGCCCTCGAGCTTCTCTATCTCCCCTTCCTTCAGGTTGAGTGCATCGAGTTCATCCACCTGGTAGGCCAGCAGTTGCATGCGTGCCGTGCGTTCGTCTTTTGCGCCGGCCAGTAAATCCAGTTCCCGCCGACGCCTGAGCCACTCGGAGGCACATTGCTCTACCTCGCGCGTCAAAGGCAAATGGCCGGCGTAGGCATCCAGCAGTTCGCGTTGCGTGGCCTTGCGCAGCAGCGACTGGTGAGCATGCTGGCTGTGAATATCGATGAGCAGGGCGCCGAGCGCGGCGCAATCCTGCAGCGTGGACACCGTGCCGTTGATATAGGCACGGCTGCGCCCCTCCGCCGTGATCACGCGGCGCAGCAGTAATTCGTCGCTCAGGTGAAGATCGCGCTCGCGCAGCCAGGCAACGGCTGCGGGAATAGCGGCGACATCGAACGCCGCGCTGATTTCAGCCCGCTCGCAGCCCGCCCGAACGGCGGCGGTGTCTGCGCGGTCACCCAGGCACAGCCCCAGGGCGTCGAGCATGATCGATTTGCCCGCACCGGTTTCCCCGGTTATCACCGTCATGCCCTGCGAGAAATCCATCTCGAGGTCTGCGACGATGGTGTAGTTACTGATATGAATCTGAGTGAGCATGTGCGGGCCCGCAGGGATTTGCGCTAGTTATACTCCACTTGTGGTGTGCAATAAACAGCGCTTTCGGTCGCCGCTGGAGTTTGTATTTCGCCTGCGCTGTGATACAAATCCGTGAGGTCAAACGTGAGGAGCGCATGACAGGCGGAGGTATATCAGAACGCGCGAGGGTGTTGTTGAAGGCGCTGGTGGAGCACCACATTCGCGACGGCCAGCCGGTCGGATCCAGTACCCTGCGCGAAACAGCGGGCCTGCCCGTGAGCACCGCGACGATTCGTAACGTGCTGTCTGATCTGGAGGAGCGCGGGTACCTGCATTCTCCCCACACCTCTGCAGGACGCGTGCCCACGGCCATGGGATATCGGCTGTTCGTCGATACGCTGCTGCAGGTGCAGCCGCTGGAAGACGAAGCCGTCGCGGCCCTGCGCCGGGCGCTCAACCCGGACAAATCCTCAACTGAGCTGGTGCAGTCCGCGTCGTCGCTGCTGTCGGTGATTACCTCTCAGGTGGGGCTCGTCACCGTGCCTCGCCAGGAGGCGCAGGAACTGCGTCAGGTGGAGTTCCTGCCCCTCTCGGGGGATCGCGTGCTGGTGATTCTTGTGGTCAACGAGCGCGAGGTGCAGAACCGCATCATCCATACCCAACGGCCCTTCAGCGAGGCGCAGCTGCGCGAGGCGGCCGCGATGGTGAACCAGCGCTTTGCGGGACGCCCGCTGCGCCAGGTGCAGGAACAGATCCTGCGAGAGATGCAGGAAGCGCGCAGTACCATTGATCAGTATCTCGAAGACGCTCTGGTTCTCGCCAACAAGGCGCTGGACCACGGGGACTCCCGCGAAGACTACGTCGTTGCGGGGGAAACGCGCCTGCTGGGTAATGCTACCGCCGAGGAAATGCTGAAGCTGCGTGAGCTGTTCGACACCTTTGAACGAAAAAAAGACATTCTGCACCTGCTTGAGCGCTGTACGCGCGCTGATGGCGTGCAGATTTTCATCGGCGAGGAGGCCGGGTACGAGGTATTCGGCGACTACAGCGTGGTAACGGCACCCTACGGCGACGGCAGCGCCACGCTGGGTGTGCTGGGGGTGGTCGGCCCCACGCGGATGGCCTACGAACGCGTTATCCCGATTGTGGATGTCACCGCCAGGATGCTGTCCTCCGCGCTCACTCCCTGAACCGCCCCAGCGTTGCCGCGGCGTCCGCTGCCGGCTTCGTCCGATTGCCCGGTATTTTGGGGCAACGGCCCCTTGAATCCGCCCCACTCGCCCCCATATCTGCGGCAGGCACGCGCTTGGCGCCTGTCTGTTGGGAAGCAAACCTGAGCCATTGAATGGAGTACTGGCGTGGCGAAAGACGATCAGAAGCAGCCCGAGGCGGCAGAGGAAGAAGCAGAACACATGGCCGAGCAGCAGGTCGAGGCATCCGATGCGGGAGCCCCGGGTGACGCCGCGACAGAGAGCCCTGCTGCCGAGAGTATTGAAGATACGGTAGTGCGCCTGGAAGCCGAACTGGCCCAGGCCCGTGACGCTGCCCTGCGGGCCCAGGCCGATGCCCAGAATGTGGCGCGGCGAGCCGAGCAGGATGTCGAGAAAGCGCGCAAGTACGCGCTGGAGCGCTTTACCAGCGAGCTGTTGCCGGTTGTGGACAACCTGGAGCGGGCGCTGGAGGCTGCCTCGGGCGATGACGCGACGCACAAGCCCATCGCCGAAGGCGTGGAGCTGACCCTGAAAAGCTTTCACGATGCCATGCGCAAGTTCAATATCGACGTGGTGGATCCCGAGGGGGAACCGTTCGACCCGAATCTCCACCAGGCCATGACCATGGTTGAGAACAATGATGTGGAACCCAATACGGTGCTCACAGTAATGCAGCGCGGCTACACGCTGAACGGGCGCCTGGTGAGGCCTGCGATGGTCGTAGTGAGTAAGAACGGCGGTTAAAACGCCTGTGAGCGGGGTTGAATCGGGTCAGATCGGACCCATATCAGGAATATCGACGTAATCGGCGGTTGCCACCGCCAATACAGACTGGAGACACACAATGGGCAAGATTATCGGCATCGACCTGGGTACAACGAACTCCTGCGTATCCGTGCTGGAGGGCGGTAAACCCAAGGTTATCGAGAATTCCGAGGGTGACCGAACCACACCTTCGATCGTCGCCTATACCGAGGAGGGCGAAATCCTCGTGGGTCAGAGTGCCAAGCGGCAGGCGGTGACCAACCCGCAGAATACACTGTATGCGGTGAAGCGCCTCATCGGACGCAAGTTTGACGACGATGTTGTGCAGAAGGACATCAAAATGGTGCCCTACAAGATCGCCAAGGCCGACAACGGTGACGCCTGGGTGGAAGTGAAGGGCGAAAAAATGGCGCCGCCCCAGGTGTCTGCTGAAGTGCTGCGCAAGATGAAGAAAACTGCTGAGGAGTACCTTGGCGAGCCCGTCACCGAGGCGGTGATTACCGTTCCGGCCTACTTTAATGATTCGCAGCGTCAGGCTACCAAGGATGCGGGCAAGATCGCCGGCCTCGAGGTTAAGCGCATCATCAATGAGCCGACGGCTGCGGCCCTCGCGTACGGCATGGACAAGGCGAAAGGGGACCACACGGTCGCCGTGTACGACCTTGGCGGCGGTACCTTCGATATCTCGATCATCGAGATCGCCGAAGTGGACGGCGAGCATCAGTTTGAAGTGCTGTCCACGAATGGCGATACCTTCCTGGGCGGCGAGGATTTTGACCTGCGCCTGATCGAATACCTGGCGGCAGAATTCAAGAAAGAGAGCGGCATCGATCTGCATAGCGACCCGCTGGCATTGCAGCGCCTGAAAGAGGCTGCCGAGAAAGCCAAGATCGAACTGTCCAGCTCACAGCAGACGGAAGTGAACCTGCCGTACATTACTGCGGACGCCACCGGGCCCAAGCACCTCGTCGTGAAGCTGAGCCGCAGCAAGCTGGAGTCGCTGGTGGAAGAGCTGGTGACCCGCTCCATGGAGCCGGTGAAAATAGCATTGAAGGATGCGGGCCTGTCGCCGTCCGATATCAACGACGTGATTCTGGTGGGCGGGCAGACCCGCATGCCAATGGTGCAGAAAGCGGTTGCCAATTACTTTGGCAAGGAGCCGCGCAAGGATGTGAACCCGGACGAAGCCGTGGCCATGGGCGCCTCTATCCAGGGCGCGGTACTGGCGGGCGACGTGAAAGACGTGTTGTTGCTAGACGTTACCCCGCTGACGCTGGGCATCGAGACGATGGGCGGCGTTGCCACGCCTCTGATCGAGAAAAACACGACGATTCCGACCAAGAAGTCGCAGATTTTCTCGACCGCGGAAGACAACCAGACTGCCGTGACCATTCACGTGGTGCAGGGCGAACGCAAGCAGGCGAGCCAGAACAAGTCGCTGGGCCGTTTCGACCTCGCGGACATTCCGCCTTCGCCGCGCGGCCTGCCGCAGATCGAGGTGACTTTCGACCTCGACGCGAATGGTATTCTTAACGTGTCGGCCAAGGACAAGGCCACCGGCAAGGAGCAATCCATTCGCATCACTGCGTCTGGCGGCCTGACGGACGAAGACATCGAGAGGATGGTGGCGGACGCCGAGGCAAATGCCGAAGCGGACAAGAAGTTCGAGGCGCTGATTACCGCACGCAACACGTGTGACGGTCTGGTCCATGCGGCTCGCAAGACGCTCGAGGAGGCCGGTGAGCACGCCACGGACGACGAGAAGGCGGCGATAGAGTCGGCCATCACCGAGGCTGAGGAAGCGCTCAAGGGCGACGACAAGGACGCCGTCGAGGCGGCGTCCAACAAGCTGACCGAGGCGACCGGCCCTGTGGCCCAGAAGATGTATCAGGCGCAGGCGGCGCAGGCCGAATCAGGCGATGCGGGTGCCTCTGACTCGCAAAGCGACGGCAAAGCCGCGGACGACGTGGTGGACGCGGAGTTTGAGGAAGTGAAAGACGACAAGAAGTAGCCGAGGTCGGTTCCCGTCGGTGGAATTGCCGACGGGAAACGCACGGCCGCCCCGCTGCTCGAAAGTGCACGGAACGGCCAGAAAACACGGAGACGACGCGGGACGCAGTGCCCGCGTAGTCGTTTGAGAAACAGCCAGATAAGAACGCGGGTCTATGTCAAAACGCGATTATTATGAGGTGCTCGGTGTCGGCAAAAATGCCGAAGAACCGGAAATCAAGAAGGCGTACCGTCGGGTAGCCATGAAATATCATCCGGATCGCAATCCGGATGACCCGGATGCAGAACACAAGTTCCGCGAGGCCACCGAAGCCTATGACATACTGACCAGCCCGGAAAAACGCCGCGCTTACGATCAGTACGGCCACGCGGGCGTGGACCAGGGCATGGGCGGCGGCGGGTTCTCCGGCGGCAACTTCTCGGATATTTTTGGCGACGTATTCGGCGATATTTTCGGTGGCGGCGGGCGTGGACGCGGTGGTCCGCAACGCGGTTCAGATCTGCGCTATACGCTGGATATTTCCCTTGAAGATGCGGTGCGCGGCACCACTGTTGAAATTCGCGTGCCGAGTCTCAACACCTGCGACACCTGCGATGGTTCCGGCGCCAAGCCCGGCAGTTCGCCCGCCACCTGTGGCACCTGTGGGGGCGTTGGCCAGGTACGCATGCAGCAGGGGTTCTTCCAGGTGCAGCAAACCTGCCCGACCTGCCGCGGGCGCGGCAAAACCATCACAGATCCCTGTACGGGGTGTCGTGGCCAGGGTCGTGTGGAGAAAACCAAGACGCTGTCGGTCAAGGTGCCGCCGGTATCGACACCCGGCGATCGCATCAGGCTTTCGGGTGAGGGCGAGGCCGGGCCCGAAGGCGGGCCGCCCGGAGACCTGTTCGTGCAGATCTCCGTGCGCCAGCACCCCATTTTTGAACGTGACGGCAAGAACCTCTACTGCGAAGTGCCCATCACCTATGCTGATGCTGCGCTCGGTGGTGAACTGGAGGTGCCCACATTGGATGGGCGCGTCAAGCTGAAAATTCCGCCCGA
Organism: Halioglobus sp.; assembly: GCA_041396005.1. Lineage (GTDB taxonomy): Bacteria > Pseudomonadota > Gammaproteobacteria > Pseudomonadales > Halieaceae > Marimicrobium. The sequence continues at coordinate 148,973 of JAWKZK010000001.1, read as the reverse complement.
AACGCAGACAGGCAAGTTGTTCCGCTTGCGTGGCAAGGGTGTGAAGCCGGTGCGTGGTGGCAGCGTCGGCGACCTGCTGTGTCGTGCGGTGGTGGAGACCCCGGTGAAGCTCAACAAAGAGCAGAAGGCGCTGTTGGAGGAGTTCCGGGCGAGCCTGGGTCAGGGTAGCAAAAACAATTCCCCACGCCAGACGAGCTGGTTCGAGGGCGTGAAGAACTTCTTCGAAGACATGAAATTATGACAACGCGTATTGGCATTACCGGTGCCGCCGGACGCATGGGCAGGACCCTGGTCGAGGCCATCCAGGTGTCCGACGCAGACCTCAGCCTCACCGCTGCGCTTGAGCAGCCTGGCAGCAGTCTCATTGGGGCCGACGCGGGCGAGCTCGCTGGCCTGGGCCGAAACGGTGTCTGCATCGCGAGTGATCTGTCGGCCGTGATCGGCGATATCGACGTGCTCATCGACTTCAGCGTGCCCGCGGCCACGCTGGCCAATCTCGAACAGTGCGCCGCCCACTCGGTCGCCATGGTCATTGGCACTACCGGCTTCACGCCCGAGCAGCAGGCGCTGATCGACCGCACGGCCAAGCACATTACGATTTGTAAGGCCTCCAACTTCAGTACCGGTGTAAACCTGTGCTTCAAGCTGCTGGATATGGCCGCGCGCGTACTTGGTGATGAGGTGGACGTTGAAGTGTACGAGGCGCACCACCGGCACAAGATCGATGCGCCGTCTGGCACGGCGTTGAGCATGGGGCGCGTTGTTGCCGATGCCCTGGGTCGCGACCTGCAACAGGTGGCAGTGTACGGCAGGGAAGGGCAGACGGGTGCCCGCATGCGGGAGACCATTGGCTTCGCGACTGTACGGGCCGGGGATATTGTTGGCGACCATACCGTGACGTTTGCCGCCGACGGCGAGCGCGTGGAAATTACGCACAAGGCGTCAAGTCGTATGTCGTTTGCGCGTGGCGCCGTGCGCGCCGCCGCCTGGGTGGCGCAGAAGGAGCCGGGCCTGTACGACATGCAGGATGTGCTCGGCCTGTCATTGTGAAGGTGCTCGCGCCAGCGCACAGCGTTTGCCGACCCCTGAGAGAGCGAGAGAGAAGCGCGTGAACGAATACATTGTCAATATCGATGAGAGTAACGCTGCGGCGTTATTGATCGAAGAGTCGCACAAACGCCCCGTGGTAGTGGATTTCTGGGCCGACTGGTGTGAGCCGTGCAAGGTGCTGATGCCCCTGCTGGAAAAAATCGCAAATGAGTACCAGGGCGCATTCCTGCTCGCCAAGGTGAACGCCGATGAACAGGGAATGATCGCGCAACAGCTTGGCGTTCGCAGCCTGCCCACGGTCATGGTGATGCAGGGCGGCCAGCCGGTCGACGGTTTTGTCGGTGCGCAGCCCGAGGCGCAGGTACGGGAAATGCTCGAGAAGTACCTGCCCAGCCCGTTCGACGGGCTGGTGCAGCAGGGTCTGGAGGCGCTTGAGCGTGGTGAGGCCGCTGCTGCGTTGCCGCCGCTGCGACAGGCCTGGGAAGAGTCCGGTCACCGCTATGACATTGCCGTGAATTATGCGGGCGCACTGGTCGAGAACCTGCGCCTGGATGAGGCGGAAGCGGTGCTGGCCGAGGTGCGCCTTGCGGACCAGGACGCGGCCTTCGAGCAGGTACGGGCGCAGATAGAGATCAAGCGGGAAGCGGCGAAGTCGCCCGAGATCGAGGCGCTGGAGCAGCAGTTGGCCGCCAATCCGGATGATTTGGACGTGCGCCACCAGCTTGGCGTCCAGTACACCAACGCGGGGCAGCACCGTGACGCCATGGAGCAATTCATCACCATCCTGCGCGTTGACCTGGACCACGGTGACGGATCAACCAAGCGGATGCTGCTGGATTCGATCGCGAGTCTGGGTAAAGGTGATCCGCTGGCGGTGGAGTATCAGCGCAAGCTCTACAGCCTTCTATACTGATGCGCTGCAGCGTCCGGCAATGCCGGGGTGTTGGGCTTGTATTCCAGAGTCAATTTATCTGTGGTGTGGGGGTATTGTGTTGCCGCAGCGATGTCGCTAGTGTTTCGGCCTTAGCATTTGGCAACCGGCCGCGGGCGGCCAAGACAGGAGATGTGTTATGAAATTGGGCTTTCTGCTCGGCTACTCCGGCAAGAATATCCATGTACCTATCGACCTCATTCGGAAGGCAGAATCCATCGGGTTTGATTCTGTCTGGACCGCCGAGGCGTACGGCAATGACGCCGTCTCGCTGGCAGCCTGGGTGCTTGCGCAAACCACGAAAATCCGTGTCGGCACGGCAATCATGCAGATGCCAGCCAGAACACCGGCAATGTGCGCCATGACATCGATGTCGCTGAACCAGCTCTCGGGAGGCCGCTTCATCGCCGGCCTGGGCGCTTCGGGCCCGCAGGTGGTGGAAGGCTGGCATGGAGTGCCCTATGGCAAGCCGGTCACGCGCACGCGCGAGTACATTCAGATCATGCGTGCGATCATGGGGCGCGAAGGCCCCGTGGAGTTCGACGGCGAAATCTACCACTTGCCGAACCAGGGCGAGGGCACCACGGGGCTGGGAAAACCGCTGAAGTCGATCCTTGAAGCTGCGCCGGAAATCCCGATTTACACCGCATCGATCACGCCCGCCGGCCTGCGCTGCGCGGGTGAGGTAGCCGATGGCGTGTTCCCGGTGTGGATGGATCCCGACAAATACGAGATCATCGGTGAACATCTCGAGGCGGGCTTCGCCAAAGCTGGCAACGGCAAAAGCCTGAAAGACTTCGATGTGGCCCCATTCGTCATGGTGGCGGCGAACGACGATCTGGACGCGGCGTTTGATTCGCTGCGACCCTGGCTGGCCCTGTATATCGGCGGCATGGGCGCGCGCAACAAGAACTTCTACAATGATTACGCCACGCGCCTGGGTTACGGCGATGCGGCGGAGAAGATTCAAAATCTGTATCTGGAAGGCAAGAAAGACGAGGCAGCGGCACTGGTGCCCAATGCCCTGCTGGATGAGGTGGCGCTGATTGGCCCGCATTCACGCATCGTTGAACGTCTTGCCCGATGGAAAGAGGCCGGCAAACGCGGGGAGGTGGGTTCCATGCTGTTGAGCGTGGGAGATCCTGCCATCATGGAGCTGTTTGCCAAAGAACTGCTCTGACGCCGGCCGCTGCTGGGCCCCGGTGGTCAGCGTCGGGGTCGGGCATGGGAATCGATAGCGTCAGGGGTCTGCCCACCTTCGACTACCTGTGAGGTTGTGATCAGCCCGGTGGAAAAAGTTGAGCGCTTCGTGCGCACCATACTCAATGGCTTTGAATCCTACTTTGCCGATTTCCAGAACGTCACCCTGGCGGCGAAATCACGTTTTGAAATAGCTGACTGGCATGGCATCCGGCGTGCGTCCATACAGCGCATCGACATGTACAAGGCGAAAACGTCGAAGGTGCTGGAGTACGTTGAACTCATTGCCGGCGATGATCTGCGTGATCTCGACTTCTGGCGCGATGCGCGCGAGCGTTATTCGCAGCTTATCAAAGGGCATGACAATTTCGAGATAGCGGAGACGTTCTTCAATTCCGTGTACTGCGCGGTATTCAAGCACCGCAAAATACGCGACGAGTACGCGTTTGTGTTCTCCCCACTGGGCGACATGCCGCCAGCGGATGTCAGCCGTGTATACCGCACGTACAAGCTCAACGGGTCACTGGAGAATCTACTGGAGCGGGTGCTGACGGACTACGCGTTTTCCATTCCCTATGAGGATATGCAGCGCGATATCGCCAATATCCGCACCGCGATCGACGAGTACCTTGCGCCGCGCTTTGAGTTGAGTAACGAAGGTCTGGAATTCCAGGTGCTGGAGCATCACTTTTTCCGCAACAAGGGCGCGTACGTTGTAGGTCGCATTCTCTCCGGCGGCAAGTCCATGCCGTTCGTGTTGCCCATTCTGCATAACGAAGCGGGCGGTGTGTACGTAGACACGATCCTGTTCGGCGCCGATAAAGTGAGCGTGCTGTTCAGCTTTACCCGTTCCTACTTTCTCGTGGATGCGAGTATTCCCTCGCAGTATGTGCTTTTTCTGCAGCAGCTGATGCCCGCCAAGCCGATATCCGAAATCTACAGCGCAATGGGCTATAACAAGCACGGTAAAACCTATTATCACCGCTGTGCGTTCCGGCACATGCAAAGTACTACCGACAAATTTATTATCGCCCCCGGCATCAAGGGGATGGTCATGACGGTGTTTACCATGCCCTCCTATGATTTCGTGTTCAAGGTGATCAAGGACCGGTTCACCCCGCCCAAGGAAATGACCCACGAACAGGTGAAAGCCAAGTATGCCCTGGTAAAACGCTGGGATCGCGCCGGGCGTATGGCCGACACCCAGGAGTTCAAGAATCTCGCTTTCGCCCGTGATCGCTTCTCGGATGAGCTGATGGACGAGTTGCACAAAGTGGCCCCCTCCGTGATCGAAGAACACGGCAAGGCGCTGGTGTTCAAGCATTTGTATGTCGAGCGCCGCATGACGCCTTTGAACCTCTATCTGCGTAACGCCACTGACGCGCAGGTGTGGGATGTAATGGACGAGTACGGTAACGCCATCAAGCAGTTGGCTGCCGCCAACATTTTCCCGGGCGATATGCTGTTGAAAAATTTCGGCGTCACCCGGCACGGTCGCGTGGTGTTCTACGATTACGACGAGATCGTACCGCTCACCGAGTGCAACTTTCGCAAGATTCCCGAGCCGCGCACCGAGGCAGAGGAGATGGCGAGTAAGCCCTGGTACACGGTAGCACCCAATGACATATTCCCGGAAGAGTTCTCGCTTTTCTTCTCGGGCAACCAGCGGGCACGCAAGGTGTTCGACCAGTTGCATAGCGATATATATGACGTGGCATTCTGGAAAGGTCTGCAGGACCAGATTCACAGCGGATACGTGGAGGATTTCTTCCCGTACCGGCGAGAGCTGCGATTCTCCAGGGAGCCGTTACAGCACGCAGAGACGGCCTGATGGCAACAATCTACATCGTGCGCCACGGCCAGGCTTCGTTCGGCGCGGATGATTACGACAAGCTCTCGCCTCTCGGGCGCCGCCAGGCCGAGGTGGTGGGTGAATATTTTCGCGACTGCGGTATCGTGCTCGATGCCGCCTACAGCGGTGACCTCTCTCGACAGTGCGACACTGCGACTCTGGCACTGCAGGCGCAGCCGGTTGATGTACCTCACCACATCGACCCGCGTTTCAACGAAATTGAAAACGACGCCCAGATCACGCATCTGCTGCCCGCGGTGCTTGAGCTGAACCCCGGCGTTAAAGCGCTGGTAGACAGGGGTCTCGGCGACAGCAAGGATTACCAGAAAGTGATTGATGCCGTGTTCAATTACTGGGTTTCGCCCGATTGCCGCAACGACCAGATCCAGAGTTGGCAGGAATACTCCGGTGCGGTGCGTGACGCGCTGTCTGAGCTCATGCAGCAGCAGGGCGCAGGGAAGACCGTGGCGATTTTTACTTCAGGGGGCACCCTGGCAACCATCGTCTCTCAGGTGCTGGGGCTGGGAGGCGATAAAGCCTACCAGTTCTACGAGCCGGTGATGAACTGCTCCGTTACCCGCCTGTTCTATAGTGGATCGCGGGTTTCGCTGTCGTACTTCAACGACTGTTCGTTTCTGCAGGTGCTGGGGGCCCAGCGCAGCGATGACCTGATCAGCTATCGGTAGAAACCGCATGATTGACATCTATCTGGTCAGGCATGGCGAGGCGGCAGCGAGTTGGGGCGAGGAATCTGATCCGGGCTTGAGTGACCTTGGCCAACAGCAGGCCGAGGCTGTTGCGCACCGGCTGCTGCCCGTGCTTGCGCCCGACACCCGCTTGCTGAGCAGCCCTTTGGCGAGAGCGCAGGAAACAGCGGCGCCCCTGGCCGATGAACTGGGGCGTACCGTTCAGTTGGCGGACGCCTTCCGCGAAATCCCCTCACCGGTGGCGCTGTCCGAGCGCCAACGCTGGCTCCGGCAGTTCATGCGTGAGCGATGGCCTGATCAGGATAAACGCCTTCTGCAGTGGCGCGACACCGCCTTGCAGCAGCTGCAGGCCCTCGAGTGTCCCGCAGTAGTCTTTACGCATTTCCTGGTGATCAACGCCGTGGTGGGTCAGCTTACCCGCCGGTCGGAAACGCTGTGCTTCTGGCCCGACAATGGTTCGGTGACGCATCTCCGACTGTGTGAAGGGCAGCTGTCACTGGTCGCGCTCGGTGCGCAGATGCGCAGTGTGGTCAACTGAGAGGCGCTCTGTGGCTGCCCGCCCGGCTACGTGTTCTCCACCAGGCGCAGCAGGCACTCCTGCGCGCTGGAGGCCACCAGTACGCCATCCCGGGTGTAGAAACTGCCGCGGCTGAAACCTCTGGCAGCTTCTGCACTGGGGCTGTCCAGGCAGTACAGCAGGTGCTGGTCGGCTCGAAACGGACGATGAAACCACAACGCGTGATCAAGGCTGGCGGATTGCACTTCATGACTGAACCCTGAATAGGGGTGCGGATATAACGCGGTACTGAGCAGCGCGTAGTCAGACATGTAGGCCAGCAAAGTCTGGTGGCGTGCTATGTCATCGCCGAGATCGCCCAGCGCCCTGAACCAGACGTTTTGCGCCGGCTCACGGGGGTCGGGTTGCACCACGTCGCGGCGCTTTACCGGCTTGCGCTCAATAGGGTTGTGCGTGGGTTTGTCGATCCTGTCGGGATACTCCAGCGCCAGTCTCGTCCAGTAATCGTGGTCTGATTCCAGCTCCTCGGGAGGCGTTACGGTGGGTGCCTCGGATTGATGCGACAGGCCGGGCTCGGCCTTATGGAAGGAAATAGCGGTATTGAAAATGGCGATGCCGTCCTGCTTCGCCACCACACGCCGTGTGGTAAAACTCCTGCCGTCGCGAATGGGATCCACATCGTACACGATCTGCTTTTCTGGATTTCCGGGGCGCAGAAAATAGGCGTGCATGGAGTGCGCGCTGCGGTCGTCACCCTCAACGGTACGAATCGCTGAATTGAGCGCCTGAGCCAGAACCTGCCCGCCGAAGATGCGCGAGGGTTGCTTCGGACTCTGGCCGATGAACAGGTACTTGTCTACCTGCTCGACTTCCAGATACGCGAGCAGTTTTTCCAGATCACTGGCCACAATAATTCTCCTGTGGGTGTTGTAACTATCGTTTGCTAGCGAGGCAGCAAACCGTTGAAAAACACATCGAAGTAGCTGTTGGCAGCGCTCTCGATGGACTCGACGCGACGCCAGAGGTCTATGTCCATCGCCGCATTGATGGCCCCCGCGATCATATGCTGCGCCACAACGGTGTTCACCTGGCGAACACTGCCGTCCTGTTGTCCCTCATGCAGGAAATCCCCGAAGCGCTGATTCGCCTTCTCGGTGCGTTCCAGTATGGGCAGGCGTCTCTCAAGCGGGAGCGCGGTGATGGAATTGTAGCGTATAAGGGGCCCTTCTTCGGAATTCTGCACATAGAACATATGCCGGCAGGCCATTTCGACCTTTTCCAGCCCAGTGCCTGGATGCGCCGCCGCCAGCGTATGAATTCTCTCGGAAATATCCAGCGAGTGTAGGTAACAATTGAACAGGAGATCTTCCTTGTTCTTGATGTGATAGTAAAAGGCCCCTTTCGAGACACTCAAACGCTCGGCGATCTCATCCAGCGACGTGCCATTGAATCCCTGTTTGTTGAAGTACCAGGTGCCCGTCTTGAAGAAGGCCTGCTGCTTCAGGCGATTCTGCTCTTCTCGGTTAAAACCCGGTAGCGGGGGTGTTCCCGTGTTATCTCGCAGACCCGCCAGTGGGGTATAGCAGCCTTCTCCGGCATAAAGTCCGTTGCTGATGAGATCCAGCGCCTGCTCGGCGGTGTTGTGAACATCCTCGCGCGGCACGCGTTGCAGCCAGGAGAATGTCCAATCCAGCGAGCCGAGTATGCCCAGTACCACGGAAGTAGGTTCGCAGCTGCGAAAGCAGGCATCCTCGATGCCTTGCCTGATGTACTCCCGCAGGCGCTTGAAAATCTCAATGTATCGTTGCTCTACCGCCTCGCGGTGCGGTGCCTGCAATCCCGCGATCTCCAGCAGAACGGCCCAGTGCGGTGCGCGACCTTCCTGCGCCGCCAGCCAGTCGTCAAAGTGGTGGAAGATAAATGCCCGAATGCGCTCTTTCGGGTCTGCATGCTCAAGTTCAATGGCGTCCAGGCGCAGCTGATGGTGATCCAGTGCAGCCATATAGCACTGGTAGATCAATTCCTCTTTGGTTTTGACGTAGTAGTAAAGGCTGGTTTTCGTGAGTCCAAGGCTTTCAGCGATATCATGCAGCGTCGTGGCTCGCGAGCCTTTGTAGTTGAAGAGCCTGGCGGCCTGCGACAGGATAGCCGTGCGCTTCGCATCGTGCTGGGCGCTGCGATTGAATGGCGAAATGGAGTCGCCCTGACCGGAGGGTGTGCCTTCTCTCATCGCGTGGAGGGGCCTGCTGAAGCCGCCCGGAACCTACCATTAATTCGGATATTCCAACTTTAGGTATTATTTTTGTCGCTGTCTATGGGCAAGGGGGTATCCGCAATCCCGATGTTCACGTCCAGCCATTTGCGAGAGCGAAACTCCATGAACAACATGCTGGCCTTGATCGCGTAGTCAAACAACATGACAGCAAAAATCCAGTAGATGGAGAGGCCCATCCACATGAAGACCAGGGCTGGGATCAAGCGTCCGAAGATTATGCCGAAGAAGGTGGCGCGCAGCGGGAAGCGCGTCTCGCCTGCGCCTCTGAGGGCGCCGCCCAGCGTGAACTCGAACGCCATCATCGGCTGGGCGATGGCGATGATGTAGATGAAGGCTACGGTGAGATCCACCACCACCGGATCATCTATCATAAATTCTGCCAGTGGAACCGCGAACCAGGCCAGCAGAACAGACAGCATGGTCATGGCGAGCAGCGCCATTCTGAGCGAGCGGGTGGCTGCCAGCACGGCCTGCTCAGGCTGCCCCGCCCCCAGGTGCTGGCCTACCAGTGTGGCCGTTGCGATTCCAAAACCGAACCCGATGACGATGGAGAACGCCACCAGGCTGATGCCGATGCCATAGGCTGCGAACGGTTCGGTTCCGTACTGTGCGATGATCGCAAAAAAAGCGAGAAAGGCGATCTGCACGATCCCCTGTTCGATCACCGAGGGCGCACCGATGTTGACGATCTGGCGCGCGGTTACCCAATCGACCGCCAGGCGCTTGATGGGCCTCAGGCTGAAATGGCCGCGCCACCAGACGATTGCGAACGCCAGCGTGATAAGAGAGGCTCCGGCGCTACCTCCCAGGGAAACGCCGGTGACGCCGAGTTGGGGCAGGGGGCCGATCCCAAATGCGAGCAAATAGGCGCACAGGATGTTCAGCACGGAGCTGAAAAACAGGAAAAACAGGGGGGTTATGACATCGCCTATGGCCCGCAGGGCGGTGCTCAGCATCATGCTTACAGCCGAGAAAACGTTGAAGATGCCCAACCAGAAAATAAATCTGCCCGCCAGCCGGGTGGTTTCTTCATCAAGACCGAACAGGCCCGCAATGGCTTCAGGCGCCAGTATCACCGGGATGCTCAGGCAGAGCGCCAGCGCGACGGCCAGTAGTATAGACGTCCAGGCAACCATCTCGGCCCGCTCCCGGTGGCCGGCACCCCAGGCGCGCGCCACCATGGCAGTGGCAGCCACGGATACCCCCATCAGTATGGCCTGAACCAGGAAAAACACCCGGTGACCTGTGGTCACGGCGGCGACTGAACTCGTGCCCAACTCGGCAACGATCTTGATATGCAGGAAGCCGACCGTGGTGAACAGTAAATTGGAGATGATATTCGGCCAGGCCAGGCGCCACACGGTGCGGCTGGCGGAGGCGGGCTTCTCGATCACAGGTGAAGACAATGCGGGCACTCTTTTTGAGCGCCACATTCTAGCACTATCGTCGCTTCTCGATGCGACTCAGGCCAATGCCCGGCACTCGCTGTGGCGGAAGCAGTCGGTGGTGTGGTCGTTGACCATGCCGGTGGCCTGCATGTGAGCGTACATGATCGTGGAGCCGACAAAGGTGAAACCGCGCTTCTTCATGTCCTTACTCAGCCTGTCCGAGACGGCGGTAGTGGCGGGGACCTCTGCGAACGCCGACCACTGGTTCTGAACTGGCTCACCGTCAACGAACCCCCAGATGTAAGCGCTGAAGCTGCCAAACGATTCCTGTACCCTAAAAATGCCCGCATTCTGCCGCGCGCCGTAAACCTTCAGGCGGTTGCGAATGATGCCCGGATTGGTGAGCAGGGGAATCCAGTTTTCTATCGCTGAAGCGTGCGACGCGTTCCGCGTCAAACCCATCAACAGGGAGCGATAGCCATCGCGCTTGCGCAGGACCGTGATCCGGGAAAGCCCGGCCTGAGCGCCTTCAATAACAAAAACTCGAACAGCGTCCGATCGTCTCGTACCGGTACGCCCCACTCCTCGTCATGATAAAGCGTATAGAGAGGGTCGTCTCCACACCACTGGCAGCGCTGATTCATCTGTATGCTTCCTGGCTTGTGATTACTGTGGCGCTTGTACCGGCTGTTGGCCTATTGCGCTTGGCGTTCATTTAGGTGGTGTGCCACACTTGGATCCACCGACGGCCTCCGTAAAGAGTTTACATTCACCGGGCAACTATGACAGACACAATTCTTTACAGTCGAATAGGCCACGTGGCCAGGCTTATCCTGAATATCCCCCAGCAACACAATGCGCTGGGTAACGAGCAGTTGTCGGCTATGGAAGCGTATCTGGAGCACGCATCGTTGGACGATGCCGTGCGAGTGCTGTTGGTGTCTGGCGCTGGTGAAAAAACCTTCTGCGCTGGCGCTTCGTTGAAGGAAATCGCTGGAGAAGACCTTTCCACACACGCGTTCCAACGGGTAGCCGCAAAGATTTCAATGCTGCGTGTGCCGACGATCTGCGCAATGAATGGAAACGTATTCGGCGGGGGCGTGGAACTCGCGCTTAGCTGTGATTTTCGTATTGGCGTGGAAGGGATGCGCATGCGAGTTCCTGCCGCCCGGCTTGGCTTGTGCTACCCGCCCGAGGGAATACAGCGTTTTATCAATGCGCTGGGGACCCGTATAACTCGAAGGATACTGGTTGCGTCTGAGGAGTTTGATTCACAGGGGTTGATCGATATCGGCTTTGCTGACCACATAGTCTTGCGACAGAATCTGGAAACCGCCGCAACCGAGTGGGCAGAGCAAATAGCCGGGCTGGCGCCGCTGGCCGTGCAATCCATGAAGAGCATACTTGGACATTCTGTCAGGGATGCGCTGGACATGCGCGCCGCCAGTGCGTGTATGCAGAAGTGCTTGGAGTCTGAGGACCTGCAGGAAGGGCTGGCCGCGCAGCGCGAGGGGCGTAGCCCAAGGTTCAAAGGCCTTTAGACCAACTGATCTTCAGGAAAGGGGCCCATGACACTGCAAATTGCGGTCAACGGCCAGCCAGGGAAGGCCCAGAGACTCCAACCATTTGAGCCCCGCCGGTTCCGTTTTCAGCCGTGCGATGCTGGCTGCGCTACAGGCGGCGAGACAGCTTTCCGCGGTGACGGCCACGCTTAGCAAGCCGGGTAGTGGCTGGCCATCTACCGGGCTAAGGGCGCGACCAAAGCGCTCGCCGTTATGAAGCGTAGCGTGTTCGAAGTCGCCGCGCATGGCATATGACATGCTGTTCAGCTTCAAGCGCGAAATCGCCACACTCGACCCCTTCGGTAGCCGCACCCCGACCAGCCAATTGGCTCCCCCGGGCTGTTTGCCAATAGTCGCGATGTCGTGATCCATCTCGATCAGGGCATGCTGCGCACCATTTTTGGAAAGTATTCGGCGCAGAGAATCCACCGCGTATGGCCTAACGCAACTGTTCAGCTCAATGACCATGCCTTTACGGGAGAGATGTATGCCTTTCTCGTTGCGTTCAAGGTGGTTCATGCCCACAAGTTTGATGATACGTTGAAGCTGCTCTCCGGATGCTCGCAAGCGTCCACCATCGTCGTAGCAGTTTTTAAGAATATGGCTGGTTGGATCAAACAGGTGCTTGCTCCGATTCCAAAGCGCGTTAACGAAATCGAACAGGCTTTTACTTTCGGCATCCAGCGGCAGGAAAGCGCCTGTGCCGGCTGACTCGTTCAAGCGACTGATTAGGCTTTCCGGTCGATAAGAGCTGAACTTGCTCTCCAACCTTGAAAGTTCCTCCTGGCAAAGCGCAAGAAGTTCCTGGCCCTGGCCCCGTGTGTTGTCTACTACCAGCCTGCAGGATCGTCCGAAAGCGTGCAGCCGAAGCTCATCTACATCCACTATGGTTTCACCCGTAATCCCACTTGATCGTAAAGACGGTTCATACGCGTCGCCCTTTGCTGCGAAGTAAACGGCGAGTTGACGCGGCATCAATGTTACATCGCGTTGGGGCAGTAGGCTATACGGAAGGTGAGCGAGGCTAATCGCCTGCCGGAAAAGATAGGGATATGCGCGTGCCTTCGTCGACTTTCATGCTGATCTCTCCGTCGAAGGCGCGGACAATTGAAAGCACTACGCCGATACCCGAGCCAGGCTCGGAAATATCAAACAGGTTGCCTGGACAGCCAATACCATTATCGCTAATTGTGAGCTGGTATCGGAGCTGGGAATCCTCATTGTCTGAACTCAGTTCCAGTTCAACGAAAAGATAGTTCGCCAGGGAATCCACGTGATAAGCGTGCTCCAGGCTATTAGCGACCAGCTCATAAATGATGATCGCAAGTGGAGATGCCAGCCTGCAGGTGATCAACTTCTGCGGCAATTGGTTTACCGTGATGATGGAGCCGGTCGGGACATCTGCCTTGTGGATGAGTTCGGGTATTAGTGCATCGACAAAGTTATACAGGTTGGCGGCTGGTCCGTTTGGACCGTAAGAGATGTGCTCCTCCAGTATCGAGAGCACTCGAACGCGTCGATGGCTGCTCGAAACGTAATCTGGGTCACCTTCTGCCGTTGGCGACCCTGCCGGTACAGGAAGAAAGGACCGCACGAGCGTAAGCGTGTCGAGCTTGTGGCGATAGGCCAGCTCTATTAGTTGATCTTGATACTCGATCTGCTCCTGCATTTCATCGTCGGCGCGCTCTTCGGTCTCGAACAGCTGCAGAGCAACGGCGGTTGCTCGCCGGTCAACCAAATAGCTGTAATAAACGCGATGTAACATCCATCCCAAAAGGACACAGAGGAGAGCGTAGATCGCGAACGCCCAGGTGGTTTTCCAGAAGGGAGGCAAAACGGAAAATGCAATCTCGGCTCCTTGGTTGTCCCAGATACCCGCCGAATTCATGCCCTGAACACGGAACGTGTATTTGCCAGGTGGCAAATTTGTATACGTTGCCGAATGGTTCTGACCCGTGTCGATCCAGTCCTGATCGAAGCCTTCGACGAAATAACGGAACTTAGTGCTGCTGGAGGCGACCAGATCCATTACGCTAAATTCGAAGGTTATGAAGTAGTCTTTGTGTGAAAAAAAAAGTCTCTGTACAGGTGATGAAAAATCATTTGGTCGATATGAGTCACTGGGAGAGAGAATACTAGTTATCACAGTTTTGGGTGAGTTATTATTTCCTTCTATATTAGTTGGAAGAAATCGATTGTATCCACTGGGACCGCCAAAGTAGATTCGTCCTAAAGAGTCAGCGAATGACGCTCAAAGTAAAGTCGTTTCCTTGAAGCCCATCGGCAACAGTATAAACCCTAGATAAAGATCCCTGTGTTCTCAAGTTGAATGATTCCTGCGTCGGTCAGGCACCAAATTTGCCCGTCACGGCTTACCTCCTAATCCGTAAATCGTAAGTTTTGAGTGACAATGTCGCTGCCTATTCGACTGAGCTTCGTTGATCCAAGGAAATCTGAGAATCTCGACTCCATCTATAGAGTCCGCGTTCGCAGTTCCAATGAGTATGTCCCCAGACGCAAGTTCCTTAAGCACGTTTATGAATGGGCGTTCTGACCTTGGACCGAAATCACGAACCAGCTCTTGAAATTCATCGGTCGCACGATTATATCGGTAGAGTTTTTGAAGGCTTGTTGCATACAACTCTGAGTCGAGGTTAAGTATATTCGAGTTACAATTGTTTCAGTAAGCACGCCAGTATCAAGGTATTCCTTGATTTCGTCGCCTCCTGCTCGAAAGTCCCATATTATGTCGCAATCCATATGTAGTTAGACTTTCTATCAACCTGAAGGTCGACAACTGCCATCATGAGTTCTGTGCGTAATTAAAGGGTTTTATAGACAAGTTGTGTGGGTTAACCACATGGACACCACTTCCGGCTTCCATGCATTCTCCTAGCTTTCTAGTAGTAATTCTTTGATCCACGAGCTCTTTAGAATCCACTTTTAAACCACTGCCAACCCTCACGTGCGCGCTTTCGTAATCGTCCCAAATAAATAGTGCCATCGTAAGTCCTATCCATAAGCGATCAGAGTTGTCCTCGACAAAAGCGAGGTGTCCTTCTGTATTGATCATCACCTACTTGAAAAAATTCAAACGGCGAGAAAGTTAAAACATTCAGGCCGTTGTAGGTTCCTACAAGAACGTAATCTCCGTATGGATGTAGGCTGTAAATATCATTTGCTTGACAGCTGCAGATCAGACATTTCTCTCTGATGCAGAAATGTCAGTTCGTGGTTAAGCAGATACAAACCATTGTCAGTCGCTGTAAGAATTCCGTGCTCGCCGACTAAAAGCCCGTGATCATTACAGTTACTTGATGAAGCTTCATGGTGACCGTTTTCCGCTTTTAAATCAAAGATCAAATTTGGCCCGTGCTGAGTGCCAATCAGAAGAGATGATTGTTTAGTGACTTGAGAGTGCCGTGATCTTGAGTTCTGGAGATGCCGATTCTGAATTTAGCGTGAATCGATCAGTAATCTCGTTTTCTTTGTTTACGGTCGCGATTGTATTTGACTGAGCAATATATACTGAATTCTCCATTGAGCGCTCGAAGAAAACTGGGCTCGATATTGCTCCGGCGAGATGTGAGATGTGGCGAACGAGCACGGCATTACTTTCCGTACTATGTTTAATTGCGAAATCATTGGTTGCTAACAGATATGGCCATCATCGCCTACGAAAATTCTCTTGATATAGAATATCTCGATCACAAAGCGAAAATGCTCGCAAATTCTTTAGTTTTATCGTTCCAATGCAGTAGGCCTCCACCGTAGGTCGCCACAAGTAGGCGTCCTTTTGTCTTCAGTAATACTCAGAATGTCAGGTTCATATCCACTGTCTTCGCTTTGCCTCGAACTAAATGAAGTCAAACGTGTTCCATCATTACATATACAGACCGTTCTGGGTGCCGGCCAAAAGCCGTGCATATCCTTGTGCATCATACCGTTGGCACCAGTTACAAGTTCAGCTGGAATTGATACAAGAAGCAAGAGGCTGGTCGGAGCGCGAGACAGGACAGAAATCTTAGCCATGATCGCTATAAGAGTTCGAGATGTCATATTCTAATAGCGCATTGATTGCCTGTGGTGCTCTTGTGGTTATCAGCTTGGTAGATCAGGTCTAAATCTCGCCTTGTAAAACTACACATGAATGCTTACCTAGGGATCATCTGATTAATCACCGATGAACAGAGGACCGATCCAGTATCTTTTACTCTTACCATCGTTTCTGGGGCGTTTCCGCGGAAACGTCGTGCGGAATCGCCGGTATATTTCGTCATTCCGGGCAATTCTGCCCCGGTAAGCTGCGCATCCCAGGCTGCTTCCCTGCAATTCCATTCGGCTTCTACCCAGCAGCGTCTTCTTGCCATCAAGGTTACTCAAGGCACAGGCGAACAGGCGATGAGCGTTTTCGCCAGCCCACGGTAGCGGACTGTTGAAGCCAAACTGCCGTTTGATAATCCCGAACTGATGCTCCACGTGCCCGGACGCGCGACTTGTTCGGTTTTTGGCAAGCTCATCTTCGGTCAGCTTCCGGTTGCGACTGCCTTTGGCACAGGTAAAGTCTTGAGCTCGGGGGCGTAATCGGTAATCGTCTACTTCAGCCCAGCATAGGCGGAGTCACCCCATACACGGGTTACTTCACCGTGAAGCAGGTCAGGCAAGACTTGAGAATCGTGTCATTGGCCGCTGTCGCGACCACCAGAGTGGATGAGTCGGGTCTTGCTGTCGACGCCGATATGCGCCTTCATCCCGAAATACTGGTTCCCCTTTTTCGTCTGCTTCATTTCCGGATCGCGCTCTTTCTTCTTATTCTTGGTGGAACTCGGTGCGCTGATGATGCTGGCGTCGACGATGGTACCCGGATGCTGCTTCGCTCCGTTCTCTGGGTATTTGATTCTGAATGGAACAACTGGTCGCCCAAATTGTGCTTCTCCATCAAATGACGGAACTTGCAAATCGTGGTTTCGTCGGGCACCGGTTCCTGCCCAGATCAACTCCGACGAATTGACGCAGTGCGGGAGTCCTGCAGGCTTCCTCGACGGCGGGATCGGACAGGTTGAACCAGTGCTGAAGATGAAGTGAATTCGCAGCATGCGCTCTATCCCGATTGGCCTACGTCCGGCGCCCTGCGGCGGGATGCGAACGGCTCGATGGCTTCAGTCAGTTCCTTCCAGGAATGATTGTCTCCATTTCTTCCAGAAACTGCTCCTTGCAGGTCTTCTTGCGGTACTTCTCGAAACCGGCATCGGAAAAGGAATCTTGGCGCATGGGATTCAACTCGTTTTTAGGACCGGGCCAATTATGATTGAACATTGGAATTAATCAGAGAATTCTAGAGTTTTCATGGGCTGTTGGGGCTGGCTTAATCAGTGATTAACTCATGAAACTCTTTTGAAAATTCGGTATATGCGTCCACCAAATCTGCAACCATTGATTCAACACCATTCGTAAGCCCTCTCTTCCGAGTTTCTCAATAGTTGAGCCGAGGTAGCGTACTCTTTCAGCGCCAATGTTGGCGCTCATTGATTTGATGGCGTGTGCAGTTTTATAAAGCAGGTTACAGTCTTTGCTCTGTATGCTCTGATACAGTTCTTCGAGCTTTTCTTGCATCTGTTCATTATATCCATCGAAAATGGACGGAAGTATTGATCGGCCTGTTTGACGTTCTATATCTCTTATACTTTCGATAGCGGAAATACTTAGAATCTCTCTCTCAGGTTCCTTCTCCGAAGTTATGTCATTCACAATCGTAGCGCTCGCGCCTGTAACGCTTACCGTCGCGCCATGTTCGTCCAAAAAGCCTGCATAATGCGAGAGGGATTCCTTTATATCCGATAGAGAAAAGGGCTTGTTAATGTAGTCACTCATGCCTGCCTTTTTACACTTGTCTTGGTCCTTATCGTCAAAGCCTGCCGTGATGGCAACGATAGGCGTAGGGTCAAGTCCAAGCTCAAACTCGTATTCTCGCATAGCTTTAGTAGCAGCATAGCCATCAAGAACTGGCATTTGGCAGTCCATGAAAACCAGCGCATACTTGTTTCGTTTGAACATTTCTAAAGCAGTGCTGCCATTCTCTGCGATATCTACGCGGTAGCCTAGTAAGCTCAGCATTTCCATTATTATTCTTTGGTTGGTTTCAATATCTTCGGCAACCAGGACCCGTGGCTTGCAATTAGATTCCTGAACTGTCTGATTGTCTTTTATAGATGATTGTGCTGTTGCATCCGTGGGAAATATTGTTGGTGACAAGGATTGCATTGCGTCAGTCAATGCTTGAAGTGTGATTGGCTTATCCAGTTGGATCCACGTCTGCGATGCGGGTAGCACGTTGCGAGAGTGGAAAGGTTTCAATACTATGCAGCAATCGCACTTTAATTGGGAGAGAAGGCCACTCGCGTCTTCTACTGCGTCAATTTCGGAAAAATCTATACTGATAGCTGAACAATTGCGGATAGGATTGGATTCTAATGAGCTTAAGCAAACCATTTCAGATTCAATCCCAAGGCAAGCCAGGTGCGTCGATATCATTTCAAACGTGGAGTCATTGGAGGTTAGTACTTCTGATGTCTTGCCCAAAAAAGGCATGGGCCGAGGGCCTACACTCGAAGGGATTGACAGTGGTATGGCAACGGTTATCTTTGAGCCCTCGCCGAGGGTTGAATTAACCACGATATCGCCACCCATCAGGTCGATGTAATGTCGCGAAATCGAAAGGCCTAACCCGGTGCCGCCATACTCTCTGGTAGTGCTGGTATCTGCTTGTGTAAAGGGTTCAAATACTTTTGCTTGGGTTTCTGAGTCCATTCCAATCCCGTTGTCTTCTACAGAAATGTAGACGAGAGCTTTGTTTTTAACTCCTGGACTGAACTTCGGCTCGATTCTTACCGTTACATTTCCCTCTGCCGTAAACTTTATGGAGTTACTAACCAAATTCATTATAACTTGGCGTATTTTGGTGGGGTCTCCGATTAGTTTCATAGGTATATCGGGATGGCAAATACTACTAAGATTTAGTCCTTTCCTGCTCGCGGGCTCGCCTTGCAAATAACATATGTCGTCAATTAAGGCGATCAAGTCGAATTCGACTGCCTCGAGTTCGACTTTAGACGCCTCAACTTTTGAAAAATCCAAGATCTCATTGATTAGCCCCAGAAGGGATTCTCCGCTCCTATGTGCAGCACTCGCGAATTGCTTTTGCTGGTTATTTAGACCTGTATGCAGCAATAGTTCGGTCATACCTATGATCCCATGCATAGGAGTTCTTATTTCATGACTCATTGTTGCGAGAAAGTCTGATTTTGCTCTGGTTGCTTCCTCGGCCACTTTCCGGGCTTGTTCTAGATCACGAGTTCGTTCATCAACTCTATTTTCTAGCTCCCTCTGGATAAGCAAGGCTTGATGTGCCTGCCGCCTTTGTCTGTAAAAGTAATATGCAACAACTGATGCAGCTATGGCCGCATAAATGCCATACGCGACCGGGCTCTTCCACGGTGGCGCTGCGACGTTCACCATAATGCTTGTGGCGTTCCAGTTCCATGTCCCATCTGGGCCAGCTGCTGCTAGCTTAAGTTTGTAGCTTCCTGGTGGTAGTGTCGTGAATGAGGCAATGCGTGAATCCGGTGATATCACCCAATCTGGGTTAATGCCCTCAAGCTTGTACGCATAGTTGATAAGGTCGGGACTGGAATAATCTGCTGCGAAAAACTCGACGGAGAGCATCCTGTCCTCGTAGCCTAAGTCTATCGACTCTAGCGAGTGATAAGGCGCATTGAACTCTCGGCGCTGGTTCATAACTTTTATTTGAGAAATAGCCACCAATGGTGGCACTCTATCTGAGCGAAGTTCGCTCGCATTTATAGTATTGAAGCCGCTAGTGCCGCCAAAATAGATAGTTCCGTCGTCGGATTTGTAGGATGCACCAAGAGTGAATTCCGCAGCTTGCAATCCGTCTCGAACGCCGTATTGATGTGCTTCTAGCGTTTTGGGGTTAATCCTTGTCAGGCCTTTGCCATGGGACAGCCAAACCCAGCCTGCATTGTCACCCTGAATCCCGTATATATTTGAACTAGGCAGTTGGATCGTGGCGGGCAGTCGTTCGATCTCTAGTACTCCCTTGCCCCTGTGTTCTCGTCGCCAAAGATTAATGCCCCCGGCTGCGCTCGCGATCCATAACGTGCCCTCCGCATCCTCCCATAGGTACCACGGCATGTCGCTTGAGAGTCCGCCTGAACGTCCTGGTGTAGCAAAATACTGATCAAAAACTCGCTCCTCGAGATGAAAGCGATTGAGCCCTCGCCCCGTACCGACCCATATGTAGCCTAGAGAGTCCTCAAACAGAGCGAGAACTTCATCATTGCTAATGCTTCTGGGGTTGGCTGGGTCATTTTGAAAGTTTAAGAAATTATCGGTCTCTTCCTGGTAAAGGCTTAGTCCGCCACCATAGGTGCCGATGAGTAACGTTCCGGTGGATGTCCTCAGCATTGATGTTATGCCATTTGCGCCGATGCTATCTTCTCGCAAACGGCTGTGACGATAAATCACGACTTCAGAAGTGTCGAGATTTAGCCTGTTCAACCCGCCGTCAAAGGTACCAATCCACAAGCTTTCATCGTCGTCAAAAAGGCTCATTACCCGAGGCTGGGATATGGCGGGAGATGTGGCCTCGTTAATCCAAATGAAGGACTCCTCGTTGGGGTAGAGTCTGTTTAGTCCATCGTCTGTGGCGACCCATAGACTTCCATCTCTAGTTTCCGCAAACGAATTTACTGAGTTGTGGGAGAGATTTCCCTGAGACTGATCATATTTTTGAAAGTCAGTCTTCATACCTGAAGCAAGTCCCGACATGGTGCCCACCCAGTACTTTTTCTCTCTAGTTTGATAAACGCTGACTATGAGATTTTCAGGAATATTCGAGTTCTTTTGCGTGTATCGTACAAACTTACCTTTGTCTTTGGAAAAAAGGTTTAGGCCATCAAAGGTGGCGATCCAAATATTTCCGTCAAGGTCGGTATAAATGTCCGTTGTCTTGTTTGAGGATAAGCTTGCAGGATCATGTGCATCATGGGCGAAATTGGTGGATGTTTTTGTTTTTGGATTTAATCTGCTAACACCGCTTTCTTTAAATGCGATCCAGATATTACCCTCTAGATCTGTGGTTATTCGATAAGGCGCGCCAGGCAAAATTGATGTTTCATTGCCTGAGACGTGCTGCACTTTTGTGACTTTCCCCTTGCTCGGCTCTATTCGAAGCAGCCCACTTAGTTCAGTGGCTGCCCAAATCGCACCATCCTTGCTTTCTGTGAAACCTGTAACTTCGCCAGTTCTTGGCACATCATTGTTACCGGAAATAAAATGGTGGAACGTTCGGTTTTCAGGATCGAACTGGCTGAATCCATCTAAGTACCCCATCCATATGTAGCCTTGTGTGTCTGCAAAGATCGTGTTGATGTTATTTGAGTATGGCGTGTTACGGTCGTTTGGATTCGAATCGACCACCTCAAAGCTGTTCGAAATACTGTTGAGTCGCGCCAAGCCTGCCCCGAAGGTTGAGAGCCAAATGTCCCCGTTTGCAGCCTCTGCGATTCTAGTGACGTAGTTTGTCGGCAATGAGCTTGGATTCTGCGCGGAGTGCTTAAAGTTTTGGAGCTCATGGCCGTTGTATTTATTCAGGCCCTCTTGTGTGACAAACCAAAGGGTTCCTCGGCTATCTTGAAAGGACTGACGGACCGTCTGCGCGTCAATTTAGTGGCAAACGGTACGGGATTGGTTACGTCAACTAGTGGGAGGTCGGCCGCAATCACGCGCGTCAAGGTAAGGTAGTACGACTAGAGCGAATGTGAGCTTGCGCCACATGTTTTAACCCGGAAGTGAGCTAGTCCGGAACTCAGTCTAATCCATCAGAAAGTACGTAGCTAGCACGGCGGTTTTAAAGGCAAAAAAAGAACGCATCTTTAAATACGTCCTTTTTCTACATGCGTTGTGGTGCTTGACAGCGGAATTCGCAGAGGCTGCTTCAGACCACGAGAGCATTTTCTATGAGCAACTGCTGCTGCTAGCCACGTCCCCAGCGGTTGCCGGACTGCTCAGCGAAGTTGCCGCGTCCCCAGCCGGTTGCCGGACTGCTCAGCGAAGTTGCCGCGTCCCCAACGTTGCCGGACTGCTCAGCGAAGTTGCCACGTCCCCAGCGGTTTGCCGGACTGCTCAGCGAAGTTGCCGCGTCCCCAACGATTGCCGGACTGCTCAGCGAAGTTGCCCGTCCCCCAGCGGTTGCCGGACTGCTCAGCGAAATTGCCACGTCCCCAGCGGTTGCCGGACTGCTCAGCGAAATTGCCGCGCCCCCAACGATTGCCCGTTTGGCTGTAGGTCCGCAGATCAACAGCTTCTGCCGGATTGGTTTGGCTCCACTTGTTGCCTGACGGCGAGGGGGCCTGTTCCGACCAGGAAGCAGGCGCCGCCTCCCCAGTACCCCACTTGTACCCCGTGCCAGTCTCGCCCACGGTGTATTGCTGGGTGGTCGCCAGCGCGTGGCTCACGCGGTGCACAAGGCTACCGGTGGTATTGGTGGCTGCCGGTTGAGAAGTGTCTGCGATGGCAGCCGTAGGTGCCAGAACGGCAAGTGCTGCGCCTGCGATGCTCGCGAAGCCCATCTTTTTCATGGTTTTCATAGCTACTTCCTGCCTTTTATTGAATCAGTTACTGCGCCACCAGTTGTGACCCAGTTCACAGCTCATACCCACAGTCTGGGTCGAGTTCGCATTCTTGTGATGCGATCGTTGACGTAGTTATACCGCCTGGGCTAGGCGCTGTGTAGTTGGTGCAATACCCATTTTGGGTAGGTCTATGAGAAAGGATGTGAAGAGGGCCATTTGGGAGCGGTGAATTGACCAGCGTGGGGAGTGATTAAACAGCAGAATGGGGTTTGCAGGGAGGTTTGCGATGACCCGGCCGGGTTACTGACGCGAAATTGTTCTCTAACGGTCCGCAGGTGGCCCGTCTGAATTGCCACGGGAGAGCGCCTCAATCCTGGACTTCTCCATCAAGTAGAGCGCTTGCCAGTCAAATAACCCGTTTTTGCCCGCTGAGGGATCAAGGCCCTCTTTTGCCATGCGCTCTATGTGGTCTTTTGCGCCCCATTTGCGGGTAGCGCTCATTCCTTTCTCGCTCGGTTCGCTGGCGATGATGCTCTCCACGCCCGGCAGACTGGTATTGCCTTTCTCATCCATCGCTGCAGGGCCGTAAAAATGCCGCTCCCCTCGGATGTCTGCCATCACGTCAAATTCTGTATTTCCGCAACCGGTTTCCCCGAGTGTGACGGCACGACTGGCGGTCACGTAGCCGTAGCCCTGCGCGAAAGGGCTGTAGGCCAACTTGCCGTCGCGGTTGATGGCGGGTTCAGCGCTGCTGGTCAATTTGCATTTCACGTCGTCGGGGGTCAGTTCAGGCTCCAGTTGGAGCAGCAGCGCGACAAGGCCGGAGATGAAGGCGGCGGCTTGTGACGACCCGGTAGAGGCATATTCTCCAGTGAGCAGGAGATCCTCCGGTTGATCTACTGCCAGACTCGATTCAGGGTGGATCAGGCCGGTCATGTGGCCTCCGAGTGCGACAATGTCGGGCTTTACGTGGCCGCTGGGCGTGGGTCCGCGGGATGAGAAATCGGGTATGTAGTCGTCGTCCCGGGTCTCGGGCGTCCAGGAGTCGGTTACGGCGCCCACGGTAATCGCATAGGGGAGGTTGCCGGGGGAGCCGATAGTCATCGGGTCCGGGCCCTCGTTACCTGCCGCCGCAACCACAACGATACCGGCGGCCCATGCACGCATTGCGGCTTGATTGACCGGATCTTCCCAGTAGTGCCAGCGGGGCTGTTGTGCTATGGAGAGATTCAGCACGCGGATGTTGTACTTCTCTCGATTGTCCACCACCCATTGAATGGCCCGCACAATGTCCAGCATGTGCGCAAACCCGGCGCGATCGAGAATCTTCACCGCAACGATACCTGCATCCGGCGCTACGCCTTTGTAAGTGCCGGTGGGTTTGCCGTTTTTCAGCGTAGGGCCGCTGTGAGCGATGATGCTCGTCATGTGGGTTCCATGACCGCTCTCATCCACCAACTCCTTGTCAAGCGTGTCTGTCATTGCATCGTAGCGCGCCAGCACCTTGAGCTTTCCTGTTGAGTCTTGCATCAGTGCTGGGTGTTCCCAGAGTCCTGAGTCTGCTATGGCCACGGTAACGCCTTGGCCACGTATGCCCTCCAGGTGCAGTGGATCGACTCCGGCCACCGTGTTGTAGTAGTAATCCTCGTGGTTGTTGGTGTATCCCGGTACGAGGTCTGTCTCGCAGTCGCCGAAAAATCTCGCAACAATCTTGAAACCGCTCTGCTGGGTGGGTTCCTCGCTTGTGGCGTCCCTGCCCGGGGAAAATGTAACCCTGAGATCGGCGCGCGTAGCGATTACCGGCCCAGTGGCTTCTGTGAACTCCAATTTCAGCAGTCCGGGTGGCGCATGCTCGTACCGGGAAGCGGGGATCACCACCTCTCCCAGGCGCAGTTCGACGATCCTGCCAAGTGACTCGGGCCAGGAAAGCTCCAGGGTTTTCATTCTGGCGGGTTCGGGCTTTTTGTTGTAGACCGGCCAGATGATGTGTCCGTCGGTAATTTTCAACTCTATTTGTCCGCGAACGCGGCAGGCGACGGGGTCGTCCGTGGGCGGATCCGGGTCCCCCAGGTCGTCCATGTGTTGGTGCACCACGCCGGTAGCCAGCACCGCGTCCAACTGCTGGCGAGTCATTTTTGCGCCGACAGCGTTGATGATAGGTAATTGGTGGGTGATGACCCCGCCGTTTTCCTCGGCCGCTGACGCTACGATATCGGAGGAGTCGCCCTGAAGCAGAACGTGCAGGGCCTCGCCGTTTGCTGCCATGCCGGGTTGGAATGCAAGCAGGAATGCCGCGGTTAGAATCGCTGCCAGTTTGCGGTGCGTCATCGGTGCTAACGTCTAGTTATCAACGACTTTCTTCAGTTGATTGTCTACCACCTGACGAATCTGTTGGGAGAAATTCTCCTCAAGCATCGCGGGCACATCTTCGGGATACAGCGGTCGGGCGAAATAGAAACCCTGGAGCAGGTCACACTGGTTTCGTACCAGGTAGGAGAGGTGGTACTCGTTCTCGATACCTTCTGCAATCACACGCAGATTCAGGGTTTTGGCCAGCGCCAGTATCGCATCAACGATCGCGGCGCCGTCCGGCGTGTCGAGGTCAGACACGAAACTCTGGTCGATTTTCAAGGTGTCTATGGGAAAGCGCTTCAAGTAGCTGAGAGATGAATAGCCGGTGCCAAAATCATCGACTGCCAGGTCAACGCCCAGGGCCTTGAGTTCCCGCAGCCTGGCGATATTGGTCTCTGCGTCTGTCATGATCGCGCTTTCAGTCAATTCCAGTTCGAGTCTTTCGGGTGGAAGGCCTGAACGCTGCAGAAAATCCGCCACCCACTCAGGAAGGTTTCTCTGGTTGAACTGCAGCGGCGAGATGTTGACACACACGCGAAACGATTTGAGCCCCAGGCTGTCCCAATACAGGCAGTTGCGGGCGACCTCGTCCATCACCCACTCTCCAAGCTCGATAATTTGTCCGGTGCTCTCGGCAACCGGGATAAATTCCACCGGCGATACCATGCCACGCTCGGGATGCTTCCAGCGCACCAAGGCCTCCATGCTGACGACCTGGCCCGTGCGGCAGTCGATCTGGGGCTGATAGCGCAATTCCAACTCATGGTTACGCATCGCGTCCCGCAGCTCTTCTTCCATTTTGAGCTGTTCCACCGCCTGCGCGTTCATTTCTTCATTGTAGAAACGGTAACAGGCGCGACCCTCGGCTTTCGCCACATACATTGCGGTATCCGCGTTTCGAATCAGCGTATCGGCATCGCGGCCATCCTGTGGATACAGCGCAATGCCCACGCTCGGTGTGACCACGGGGTTGTGCGACTGAAGTGCGATGGGTTGCGACAGGCTATCAAGGATCCGGCGCGCGACCTTCTCGATATCACTGATGTCAGACACATCCGAGAGCACGACGGTAAACTCGTCTCCGCCAAGGCGCGCGATTTCGGTGGAGGTGCTGTTCTCGTCGCTTTCGATCGCGTTACTTTCGCTGAAATAGTTAATGGCGTCTTCTTCGCGGAGTTCCAGCGTCAACCGCCTGGCAATCTCCACCAGCAGCCGGTCACCGCGCGCGTGGCCGATCGAATCGATAATGCGTTTGAAGTGGTCCAGGTCGATGAACAGCAGGGCAGCCGATTCGTTGTGCCGCTGCGCTCGCTTGAGTATGCGATTCAGCTGCTCGTTGAAACTGCGGCGATTCGGCAGGCTGGTGAGCGGGTCGTAGTAGGCGAGGTAGCGTAGCCTGTCTTCCTGGCGTTTCAGCGAGTTGAAGGCATTGCTGGCGCGCAGCATGTACTGAACATCGCGCCCCAGTAGCGACCAGTTGACCGGCTTGGTCTTGTACTGCGTTGCTCCCGCTTCAAAACCCTGGTCGATGGAGCTGCGATCATCCGAGCCGGTGACGATCATAATCGGTATGGATTCACCCTGGGGCATTTGGCGGATGCGCTGGCAGGCTTCCAGACCGGTCATGCCCGGCATTTCGACATCGAGGAATACGAGATCCGGGCGCTCGCGCACAAACATGTCGATGGCTTCGAGTCCGTTGGCTGCCTCAACGACGATCATGCCCTCGGCTTCCAGGCACTGACGTGTGAGCAGACGTACGTTCTGGTCATCGTCGCAGACTAGTATTTTCGCCTGGTGTCTGTTGGGTTCGGAACTGGACATCGGCTACCGCAAATAATGCGTCTCGAGGGTGTTCTAGGCTATCATTACTGGGTCCTCGCGCCTAGTGCAAATAAGAACGGCCGGCGTTGCGTGCAGGGTACTTTCGCAGCATTGAAACAGCGTTCAGGGAGGAGCAGCCAACCTTATGCAGTGGTCTCCAGTGGCGATGCTCAAACTCGTGGTGCCCCTGGCGCTTTTGGCTGCCGCGTTGGCACTTCGCGGTGATGTGGCTGAGGCCAGTGAAGAGTGGCAGCTACTGCTGAGGAATCTGCCTTACCTGCTGTGTCTGGTGGCCGGTTTCATGGCTTTCCAGTTCAACCGGGGCAGACTGTTGCTGGCTGTGGTCTCCGTTGCCGCGTTTTACTGGGCGGTCCAGCAGTTTTTGCAGGTGAGTCTTGCACGCCCCGAAGCGGCGAAGATGTTTTTTGCGTTGAGTCTCGCTTCGCCTCTGGTGGCGCTTTATCTGTTGTTGCTGCCAGAGCAGGGCATCATCAGTCGTGGAGGTCTTGCGGCCGCTGGCGGATTTCTGCTGCTTTTGCTTGTCGCGCTCTATCTCCTGCCGCTGCTGCCCGTAAACAGTGAATCAGCCGCGCGTTACTACGCAATATGGCCTTGGGAGAACTATGTGCTGTCTCGCGGGGCGAGTCTGCTTGTCGGCGTGGTGACTCTGGCTGCCATTGTACTGATTGGTTTGCGCAATGAAGACGCCGACGTGGCCATCATAGCCGCAGCCCTGGCGTGTTCGCTGATGCTGGCACAATTGCAGCACCCGATGATCTCCGTGGTGCTGGGCATCGCTGCATCGTTGACGCTGGTCTGGGGCTTGCTGCGGAGCTCGCATGCCATGGCCTACCGCGATGAGTTAACAGGCATCCCCGGGCGTCGCGCGCTGAATGAACGCATGAAGCTGCTCGGGCGTCGTTATTGCATCGCCATGCTGGACGTAGACCATTTCAAGCGCTTCAACGACACCCACGGACACGATGTGGGAGACGAAGTCCTGAGGCTGGTGGCGTCGCGCCTGAGTAGAGTGGGCGGTGGCGGCACCGCCTACCGTTACGGGGGGGAAGAATTCTGCGTGGTATTTCCGCGGCGCTCAATCGAGGAGTGCGTGGGCCCGGTGAATGCGGTACGTGAGGAGATCGCCAACTATCGCATGTTGTTGCGCAATCGATCGCAGCGCCCTGCGCGCGCCCGCGACGGTACCCGCAGACGCGGAGCCACCCGCCTCGCAAGCGATGAGGTGGCGGTGACGGTAAGTGCCGGTCTGGCGGAGCGGTGCGAAGACGTCCCTGATGTCGAAGCAGTGATCAAGGCCGCGGATAGCAAGCTCTACCAGGCCAAAAAGGCGGGCCGGAATCGCGTGATGTACTAGCCCTTCCGGGCGTCTGCCTTCTACATCAGGAGAGTAATTGCTCGCGGCGTTTCACGCCCTGCTCATGCACGAAGCGCGGCAGTTGCTGCAACGGAATGGCCGGGCTGTAGTAGTAGCCCTGCACCTGCTGGCAATTGTTTTCTCGCAGAAACTCAAGTTGTTCATGTGTTTCAACACCCTCAGCCACTACCAGCATGCCAAGGCGCCGCCCCATCTCGATAATCATTGTGCACACGGCCTCCTGGTGCTCGTTATTGGGCAGGTCGCGCACGAAACACTGGTCTATTTTCAGCGCAGAGATCGGCAGTTCGGTGAGATGGGACAGCTGTGAGAAGCCTGTACCGAAATCGTCCAGTGAGAACGAAATACCCAGTGAGCGAAGTTCATCCATGCGCTCTTTGATTGCGCCCGGGCTCTTTAGAATAGTGGACTCAGTCAGCTCAAACTCGATACGCGATGCATCGGCGCCGCTGCGAGAGATGATATCTTTAACAATATCTACGAACCGGTCTTCCTGAATCTGCGAGAAAGAGATGTTTACGGCAACATCCACGTGACGCAGTCGCTCCTGCGCCAGCCAGACCTGTGCATTGCAGGCATGCTGGATCACCTGGTAGCCGATGGTTTTCATCAGGCCCATGTCTTCGCAGGCAGAGATGAACTCTCCCGGGGCGATGAGTCCGCGCTCCGGGTGATTCCAGCGCAGCAGCGCTTCAAGGCCTACGAGTTGCCCATTGTTCAGGTCAACACGCGGTTGATAATGCAGTTCGAACTGGTTCTTGCGCACGGCGGTACGAAGCTGCGCGGCCAGGGAATTGTCGCCGGCCACGTCAAAGGTCAGCTTGTCCGAGTAGCGCACGAAGCGGCCGCCATCCATGCTCTTGGCCTGCTGCATGGCGCTGCGGGCCTGCTCAACCAGCTCGGAGAATTCGAGCCCGTCCTCGGGGTGGATCGCCGCGCCGATGCTGGCCTCAACCGCCACCTGCTGATCACTTAAAATCATCGGCGCGGAAATGGACTTCAGCATTTTTTCGGCGATCAATTCGACCGAATCGGCGGAGGAAACGTCTTCCAGCACCACGGCGAACTCGTCGCCGCCGAGGCGGGCTATGCTGTCGGTGCTGCGCATCTTGTTGATCAGCCGACGAGAGATCGACTTGATCATAATGTCGCCGTCTGCCTCGCCATAGTGATCATTGATGTTGGCGAACTGGTCGATGTTGATATAAAGCAGAGCGGTATTGAAACCGTAGCGCTCCGAGCGCCCCATGGCGCGTTCCAGGTGTGCTCGGAAGCCGGTGCGATTGAGAGCGCCGGTCAGTGGGTCGCGGTTGGACAGTTGCTGGATTTTCTCTCGCGCCAGCTTCAATTGAATGCTGTAGTCGAGTACCCGGTGCACCAGGCCGTCGTGCAACTGGCCGCGAATGAGGTAGTCCTGGGCACCGAGTTCCCGCAGCCGCGCGATGGCGGCGCCGTCTTCCACATCCAGCAGCAGAATCAGTGGGGCGGTTGCCTCGTGCTTGCTGGCGAGGCGCAGCAGGTACTCGGTTTCCGGGCCGTGCGCCATGATCACGGCGTCTATCATGGGGTCGAGCAACGCCTCGAGCGGGCGCTTGAACGATTCGGAGGATGCGAGGCGAAAGCGGGACGGTTTGGCACGCTCAAGGCAGGCAGACAGCACCAGGTGATCTGCCTTGTCCTCGGAAAAGATCAGGATTGTCTGCTGTTCCACTAGCGGTTCCCGGGTGCCCAATCGGTTCTCGCCCATTCCGCCTGCGGCCAAGCGGCCTTGGTGCTGCGGTTAGGGATTGTTAATTGACGTGCTTTATTATCATGTATAACAGTGAGTTATACGGAATAACTCAGAAAAATTCTAGTAAATGTTTATGTCAAATTACCAATCGTGGCGGGGCGTTTCTCTTGCTGGCGCGGCGCTTGCGGAATCTACCCGTCGGTCCCACAGAAAGTGGTACTGATCGTGGCCTGCGCTGCCATTGCTTCTCCGGGAGGCACCGGTACTCTTGCAAAGACCTTTTTCAGCAGCCTGTGAAGCGAGACATGAACGAAGATCTGCTATTTGAACTCAACGACGGCGTAGCCGTACTGACGCTGAATCGCCCGGAGGCCTACAACAGTCTGTCCAGCGGCCTTATCGAGGGGTTGGGTGCGGCATACCAGCGTTGTGACGAGGACGATGACGTCCGCGTGGTCGTGGTGACCGGCGCGGGCAAGGCGTTCTGCGCGGGTGCTGACATGACAGCCGGCGCCGGCACATTCGACGGCTCGGCGCAGGCGCAACAGATTGATTCCTGCCCGCTCTCCACCCAGGCCTGGCAAGTTCGCAAGCCGGTGATTGCGGCCTGCAACGGTCATGCGGTGGGCGCCGGGCTGGGTATCGCGATGCAGTGCGATATGCGGGTCTTCGCCGCTGAAGGCAAGTACGGCTTTTTGCAGGCTCGACGCGGCGTGGTGACAGACTTTGCGATGGAATATCTGCTGCCGCGATTGATCGGTTTTGAGCGCGCCTTCGAGCTGCTGGTGCGTGCCCAGCGCCTCAGTGGCGAGGAAGCGGTGGCCTGGGGCCTGGCCGCGCGGTGTGTGCCTGCCTCGCTAGTATTGGGTACAGCGCTGGAGATCGCCCGGGACATAGCGGTGAACTGCGCGCCACTTGCGGTGGGCCTGCACAAGCGCCTGATGTGGCGAGGCCTGGATGCGGGGCTGGGCGAACTGGCTGCGCTGGAGTCCCGCGCCCTGAATCATAGTATGGCGAAGCCCGATGCCCTGGAGGGCGGGCTCGCTTACGTGGAGCGACGCCCGCCACGGTGGACGGGCACGCTGTCGCAGGACTGGCCCTCTTGGATCGAGGATTGAGTCGAGGTGGTCATGCGCTCATTGACGACACTGCGGGAATCTGCGGTTGAGACTGCAGGGCCGGCGATGCTTTTGCGGGGTCTGGCGTTTTCGCTGCTGTGCAGCCTGTCTGCCTGCGGAGGCGTGGAACCACCGCCCGACGCGGCGTTCGCCGCGCGTGAGTTCGGCGCCCTGGATTCTCAGCCGTGTGCGCTCAAGGTGCCGACACGCCAGGCGCTGTTTGGCGATCTGCACGTGCACACCGCGTTGTCCAGCGATGCGTGGAACTTCGGCCTGCGTGCAGGCCCACAGGATGCCTATCGCTACGCGTTCGGTGGGCCACTGAGCTTGCCGACGGCGGATGACCCCGGTGGGCGAGAGGTACGCATTGATCGTCCGCTGGACTTCGTCGCGGTGACCGATCACGCGGAGTTCCTCGGCGAACAGTCGGTGTGCAACGATCCGGGTTCCGCGGCCTATGGCGCGAGTTTCTGCGCGGCCATGCGCAGCGGGGAGGGGCGTGCGCCTCCGCTGCTGGCGAAGATCATGTTGCCGTTTTCGGGCCGGGACAGCGAAATCTGCGGCGAGGACGGCGCGGCGTGCGCCGAGCGCTCTGCCGATGCCTGGCGAGAGATTATTGCGGCGGCCCAGCAGTGGCAGGATACGAGCAGCGCCTGCGAGCGCAGTACCTTTATCGCCTATGAGTACAGCTCGTTCCGCATGGGTTCCAACCTGCATCGCAACGTGATTTTCCGGAATTCGGCCGTGCTGGCGCGCCCGGTGTCGTATATTGATCGCCAGCGCGAGTGGGGCCTTTGGAAGATCCTTCAGGAGCAGTGTCAGCAAAGCGACACGGGCTGCGATGTGCTCGCCATTCCGCACAATTCGAATATCAGCAACGGGCGCATGTTTGCGGTCGATTATCCGGGCGCCTCGGGGCTTGAGGAGGAGGCGGCTCGTGCGCGGCTTCGGCAACACATGGAGCCGCTGGTGGAGATCATGCAGCACAAGGGCGACTCGGAGTGTCGCAACGGCCTCAGCGGCGTGCTCGGCGCGACCGATGAACTGTGCGATTTCGAGCAGTTCGAGAACCAGGTGTTTCGCGGGAACGAAGGCGACTATGAAGATCCCGGCGACTGCTACTCGGGTCCACTCGCCGATTGGATGCCGCATCTCGGGCCAGATTGCCTGGATCGAAAAAGCTACGTGCGCTACGCGCTGATCGAGGGGCTCCGCGAAGAGCAGCGGATCGGCGTGAATCCGTTCAAGATGGGCCTTATGGCCAGTACGGATACCCATAACGCTATGCCTGGGGGCGTGCAGGAAACAGGCTTTGATGGGCATCTCGGAACGGGCGATGCCACCACTATGCAGCGCGTACAATTCGACCAGGACATTCCCGGCAACGCCAGCAACAATCCCGGCGGTCTGATCGGCGTTTGGGCAGAGCAGAATTCGCGGGACGCCCTGTTCGATGCAATGCGGCGCAAGGAGGTATTTGGTACCAGTGGCCCGCGCATTACGCCCCGGCTGTTTGCGGGCTGGGCTCTGGCGCCGGATCTTTGCGAGCAAGCCGACATGCTGGAGTTGGCCTATGCCCAGGGCGTGCCTATGGGCTCCGATCTGCCGGACGCGCCAGCGGGTGCGGCTCCGCGCTTCCTGGTGGCCGCCGCGGCCGACCCCGGTACAGTCGCCCATCCCGGCATGCCCCTGCAGCGCCTGCAGGTGATCAAGGGCTGGGCAGACGCCTCGGGGAATCACCATCAGGCGGTATATGACGTGGCGGGCGATGCGAACAACGGGGCATCGGTAGACCTGGAGACCTGCCAGCCGCGTGGCGAGGGTTTTGCTCAGCTCTGCGCCGTTTGGCAGGACCCGCAGTTTGATCCCGCGGTGCCTGCCGTGTACTACGTTCGCGCAGTGGAAAATCCGAGCTGTCGCTACTCGGCGCGACAGTGTCTTGAATTGCCGGCTGAGCTGCGGCCCGCGGATTGCGCTTCACCGTTTTTCCAGCCGGTGATCCAGGAGCGGGCCTGGACCTCCCCCGTTTGGTACTCGCCGGCGGGTTGATCAGCTCGCAACGGGTGTGCAGAGAAATACAGGGATGTTGCGGTCTGTGCGTGCCTGGTACTCGTCAAAATCCGGATACAGCGACAGGAGATGGGGCCACAGCGCCGCTTTCTCCTCGTCACTCACCTGACGAGCGAGGTAGGGTTTCTCTTCGCCGCCCACCATGATCCTGATGTCGGGATGGGCCCTGATGTTGTAGTACCAGACGGGATGGCGCGGCATGCCGCCCTGTGAGGCCACCAGCAGCTTGTTCTCGCCATGCGGCAGATGGATCAGGGCGATTCGACGCGTCTTGCCGGTTTTCGCCCCTTTGGTGGTCACGACGCAAACCGGGTAACCACCAATGAACGTATTCATCAGGCGGCCTTTGCTGGCACGGAATACCGCTACCTGCAAGCGCGTGGCCCAGCGGATGAAGAAGCGTGCGATGGGTACCTGGCTGTCCTTGATCGGCGCCACGTCCTCGCGTCGGGTCTTCACGTAGTCGTATTCCATGGCAGTTCTCCATGCTAAGCCGGTAAGTGGCGCAGCATAGAGCAACCGCGTGGCGCTGCCACCTGCAGATAAAATAGCAGGCGTTGTATTCCACTGCGTTAACGCTATGAGCATTGCCACAGACAAACTTTGAGCCATTCGCCTGTGCCGCAGGTGCAGTCGCATCTGACGTGCTGAGCAGGCGGCACTCACTCCAGAGCAGGAGAGAGTACTCACCGAGCGCATCAAAGGACGTTGATCAAGGAGAACGCCGTCATTGTGGCCCATTACTATACGGCACCGTGCCATTCAGGCTTTGGGCTGAGGCCACCGGGGGTTGTGTGTCCGACTCCCTGGAAATGGCCCGTTTCGGTCACGACCATCCTGCGTCCACGCTGATTGCGGCGGGGTGAAGTTTAGGGAAACCGCGAAGATCCTCACCCGGAAACGCTGACGCCGACCCTGGAGGCCACTTGCTCACTGGATATCGGTTGCCCGATCGAGGAGTTCTCCGCCTTTTGTGACGCTCATCCGGATCGCACCGTCGTGGTGTACGCCAATACCTCGGCGGCTGTGAAGGCGCGCGCCGACTGGGTGGTCACTTCCCAGCATCGCGCTGATGTCGCCGAGCACCTTGCCGGTCAGGGCAAGAAGATTCTCTGGGCGCCAGACCAGCATCTGGGGAACTACGTGCGCAACCAGACCGGAGCCGACATTCTCATGTGGGATGGTGCCTGCATCGTGCATGAAGAGTTCAAGGCGCGAGGCATACTGGATCTCAAGCGCGTTTATCCCGACGCGGCGGTGCTGGTGCACCCGGAATCGCCCACCGCCGTGGTTGAAACAGGCCGACCGTGTCGGTTCAACCACGCAGATCATTCGCGCCGCGGGCGAGATGCCCAACAGGCGGTTTATCGTGGCCACCGACCAGGGCATCTTCTACAAGATGCAGCAGCTGAACCCGGACAAGGAATTTATTATCGCGCCCACTGCCGGCAACGGCGCGACTTGTCGCAGCTGCGCGCACTGCCCCGATGGCGATGAACGATCTTGAGCGGTTGGCGGGCGTGTTCGAACGCGATGAGCAACGAAATTTTCGTCGACCCCGACCTCGGCGAGCGCACGCTGCCCCTCGCGGCGCATGCTGATTTCTGCGCAAGATGAATACCCGGGTGATCGGCAAAACGCCTGAGCCGCGGGCCTGCTGCTTCGAGTTCAGAAGTTTTCCAGCTGTTCCCGCAGCTGCGCGATGTCTCGCAGTCGTTCAGTGCGGATGTGCGCTGTGGTGTGGGGTAATCGCCCTGGTTAATTTCAGTGTAGCTGATGCTGCTCCGCAGCATCCAGTACGCCGGTTGAGGATGAAGTACTCCGCCCGCGATTGGTGCAGCCCGGCAATGTTGCCATGAGCCTTTGCACTTCCGCCAGCAGATACCAGAGCCCCGGGTCGTTTGGTCGCTGCTTGCTCTGCGCCAACAGCACTTCCTCGGCAATATGCGGCTGTTGGTTTTGCATCAGGGCCTTGGCGTAGGTCATTGTCAAAGCATGGTTGCCGTGCGATACCGCGAGTTTTTTCTATGGCTCAACGGCCCTTGCCGGGCGATTGCGCGCCATGTCGATTTCCGCGGAGGCGATGATGTATCTGGATCCGGTCGGGGCTTTTCGACCAGATGCTGTCCAGTTCAAGACTCGCCTCATCGGGTCGTCCGGCGTCCGTGAGGGCAAGCACCAGGCCATAGGTCGCCGCTTCCCGCGATTGCGTTTTGCCTTCCAGTTCGCCACGAAATGTCTGCACCGCCTCTTCCGGCGTATTGGCTAACTGGTTGGCAGCGCGCGTTCGCATGAGCTGGTAACTGAGGCTGACCGGGTGAATTTGTTTGGGGTACTGGCGGGCGCGGTTGCGGGTGTCCGCGATGCGGCTCTCGGAGAGGGGATGCGAGCGCAGAAACTCGGGAATGCGATTGCTGCTGGCATAGCGCGAAGCCTGCAGCATTCGCTCGAACATGGCGGGAGCCGCGTTGGGGTCCATGCCGGCATCAACCATGGTCTGCATCCCTATCCGGTCTGCCTCCTGTTCATTGCCACGACTGTAGCGAAGGGCCGAATCCTGCGTGGCGGCCTGCGTGGCCGAGAGGGCGGCCATGCCGGCATCGCCGCCTGCCGTTGCCATGATAATGAGGCTGGCGAGCATCGCTGCCAACGCGAGAGGCTGCTGCTTTTTCTGGAATTCCACTCCGCGGGAAAAATGTCGCTGACTGAGGTGGGCGATCTCGTGCGACAGGACCGTCGCCAGTTCGTCCTCGGATTGCGCCCACAGGAACAGACCGTTGTGCACGCCGATCACGCCGCCCGGCACGGCGAACGCATTGATGGTCGGGTTGTCGACGATCACCAGTTCGACGCGCCGGTCCTGCAACTTGCTGTGCGTTACCAAACGGTAAATGAGATCTTCCAGGTAATCGAACAAAAGCGGGTCGTCCACCACGGGCGCCTGGCTGCGGAAGGCCCTGAGCCAGGCTCGCCCCAGCTGATGTTCAAATTCGGACGAAAACAGGCTTGTGCTGGATTCTCCGAGCGCCGGAAGCTTGAGCTCTTCGGTATTGGCGAGCGAGGGCGAGGCGACTGTCATCGACAGCGCCAGCGCCGCAATGGAGCGCCGCAGCCCCGCGGCCAGCCTCCCTGGTATGTGCACCGTGTTGGAACCACTCATTAATAGTCTCGAACAGTCGCATTGTACTGTATGGGCGTGAGGTCGGGACATGTGTAATCTGGCGTTTGGAGTAAATGCCGCGATGAAAGTTCAAGCGCCCGGGCGTATCCCGTATACTGGCGCTCCTTCGCAACCTGACAACGCCAGCAATGAGTGACACCGGGGTCGTGCTTGTAGACGCCATCGGGCTGGAGTGCCCGCTGCCATTACTCAAGGCCAAGCGCGCTTTGAACGCCGTAGGCCCCGGGGGGCGGGTGCGGGTACTGGCCACGGATGCGGGGTCAGTGCGCGATTTCCGCGTTTTCGCCCAACAGTCGGGGCATCGGTTGCTGTCCAGCGACGAGGAAAACGGGGTCTACCGGTATCTGCTTGAAAAAAGCTGATTTGGCGATACATTCTGCGACAAGACACGGTGATACCCGCGGCTTGCGGGAGAGAAAGGGCTGATGCTCGCGATCTTTGAAAAGTGGTACCGACGGTATTTTTTCGAGGAGGAGTCCATTCTCCTGCTGGTGCTGTTGGCTGTGGCCCTGGTGCTGCTGATGACCATCGGCCACATTCTGGCGCCTGTGGTTGCGGCGCTTGTGCTGGCGTATCTGGCACAGGGTCTCGCCAGCCGCCTGCGCGGGCTGGGTCTGCCGGAGTGGCTCAGTGTGGCCGTCTCCTACCTGGCATTCGTGGGAATCTTCTTTGGCGTAAGCCTGTGGCTGCTGCCCCTGGTTTGGCGGCAGCTGATCAGCCTGGCGGGCGAAATGCCGGGGATGCTGGAGCAGGCAAAGCATTTTCTCGGCGTACTGCCGGAGCGCTATCCCAACGTTTTGAGCAAGCAGCAGTTGGCCGAGGTCATCAACGCCGCGCAATCACAGTTTGCCGGCCTCGGCCAGGCGTTACTCACTCGCACGCTCGCGACGATCCCCGGTTTGTTAACGGTGCTGGTGTATATGGTCTTGATCCCCATGCTGGTGTTTTTCTTCCTCAAAGACAGGGAAAAGATCCTCGCGTGGATGGGGGGCTTTCTGCCGACACATCGGCCGCTGCTCCGGCAGATCTGGTACGAGATGGACGAACAGGTGGCCAACTATGCCCGAGGCAAGGCACTCGAGGTGTTGATCGTGGGGTCGGTGAGCTATTTCTCGTTTGTCTGGCTGGGCCTGAATTACGCCGCGCTGTTGGCACTGCTGGTGGGCCTTTCCGTGATCATTCCCTATATCGGAGCCGCGCTCGTGACGTTGCCCGTGGTGGCGGTGGCCTTCTTCCAGTGGGGCATCGGCAGTGAATTTTACTGGCTGGTTGGAGTCTACTTTGTCATCCAGATTCTGGACGGGAATGTGCTGGTGCCCCTGCTGTTTTCCGAGGCGGTGAACCTGCATCCGGTCGCCATCATTCTGGCGGTCTTGTTTTTTGGCGGTATCTGGGGCTTCTGGGGCGTGTTTTTTGCGATTCCGCTGGCGACCCTGATCAAAGCCGTGCTCAACGCCTGGCCGCGATCGGATACCGTGGTCCAGGATGTTGCCTGACGAACCTTGAATTGTTGGAGTAGTTGATGTTCATAGCCAATCCCCGCAGCGCCTGGCTGCGGTTCCCCGCCCTGTTGCTCGTTGTCTTGCTGGCCGCCTGCGCCACCACGCCGGACAGGGCGCTGCAGCCGATACAAAGCGAGAACGACAAGTACGGTTACAGGCTGCTGACCTTGCCCAACGAACTGGAGGTGCTGTTGATCTCGGCTCCCGATTCGCCCAAGGCGGCCGCTTCGCTGGCGGTGATGGTCGGTAGCGGCGATAACCCGCCGGGCCGCGGCGGGCTCGCACATTTTCTTGAGCATATGCTGTTTCTGGGCACCGACAAGTACCCCGATGCGGCCGAGTACGAAGAGTACATCACCGAGCACGGCGGCATGCGCAATGCCTATACCAGCTTCGATCACACTAACTACTTTTTCGATATCAACGCCGAGCATTTGCCCGAGGCGCTGGATCGTTTTGCCCAGTTCTTCATCTCGCCAAGATTTGATGCTGTCTACGTAGACCGGGAGAAACAGGCGGTTGAAGCCGAGTACCAGATGGGCCTGAAGAGCGACGGAAGGCGCAACCTCGACGTACTGCAGGAGGTGATGAACCCGCAACACCCCTATAGCCAGTTCTCGGTGGGTAGTCTGGAGACACTCGCCGACCGGGAAGACGCCAGTATTCGCGACGAGCTGATCAGCTTCTACAACACGCACTACTCGGCCAACATCATGCGTCTGGCCGTTCTCGGCAATGAATCGCTCGATGAACTGGAAGCGTTGGTAACGCCCATGTTCAGCGAGGTGCCGAACAAGGCGTTTACGCACGAGGACATCGAGGCGCCGTTGTTCGACCCGCAGAGCCTGCCGAAGCTGGTTCAGGTGCAGCCGCTGGCAACGCTCCGGGAACTGGAGGTGGCTTTCCCCATTCCCGATTACCGGGATGCTTACCGCGCCAAGCCAGTCTCTTATATCGGTAACCTGGTAGGTCACGAGGGCGCAGGGAGTCTGCTTTCCCTGCTCAAGTCGGAAGGTCTGGCGGAGAGCCTGGGAGCAGGGGGCGCGCTGGCGTGGCGTGGCGGATCGCTGTTCAGCGTGAACATTTCGCTGACCGAGAAAGGTGCGGCGCAGCACGACAGGGTGCTACAGCTGGTGTTTGCCTACCTGGACATGCTGCGCGAGAAGGGGCCACAGGACTGGCTGTACGAAGAGCAATCGCAGCTCGCAGACCTGAGCTTTCGCTTCCGCGAGCCGGGCAACCCGGCAAGCTATGTCACTGCGCTAGCCAATGGCATGCACTATTACGAGCCCCGGGATGTGCTGCGCGGTGCCTACATGATGAGCGACTACGACCAGGCCATGCTGGCCGACTTGATGGGATACCTGCGTCCTGACAATGCACTGGTAATGTTCAGCGATGCGGCCGCAGAAACGGATACGGTCTCGCGCTACTATGCCACGCCGTATTCACAGGCTCCGCTGGATACGACAGCGACCTCGGCCGCGCCGGATGATCCGGGGGTGGCGCAATTGCAGCTGCCGCCGCCGAATGAGTTCATTGCCGAGGACCTGTCGCTGGTAGCTTTGCCGCAGCCTGTGCCGGACGCGCCGAGCGTGGCGCTGGAGCAGGGGCGCCAAACCATCTGGTATATGGCTGACGACGAGTTTCGTGTGCCACGCGGCGCGATCTACGTGAATTTTCGTTCGGGGGCAGTGGGGCAGACCGCCCGCCAGGCGGCCCTGACCGGCTTATACACGGCGGTGCTCACTGACGATGTCAACGAGTTCTCCTACCCGGCGCGGCTCGCCGGACTGCAGTTCGGTTTCTACAAGCAGATTCGTGGTATCGGGTTGCGCCTGAGTGGCTATAACGACAAGCAGTTGCTGTTACTTGAGCATCTGGTGGACGAGTTGCAGCAGCCCCGGTTTGATGCGGAGCGTTTCGAGAACATTCGCCTTGATCTGGTGCGGGCGCTACAGAACGCTGTGGCTGAGCGGCCCAGTAGCCAGGTGATGAACGATCTCAGCGAGGCCCTGCTGTACGGACAGTGGGGCGAGCAGGCGTTGATTGCCGAGTTGGAGACGGTGACCCTGCAGGAGCTGCTCGACTTTGCAGCAGGGTTCTGGCGCGATGCGAGCGCCGAGGTGCTGGTGTTCGGCAACTACGAAAGATCCACAGTGGAACAGGTGTCTTCAATGCTGTCGCGACTGCTCTCCAGCGAACCCGCGCAGGCACCGGTGTTGGCAAGGGTGCTGAAGCTTGCGCCGGGAGAGTCCCTGCAATACGCGGTGGACGTACCCCATGACGATTCGGTGGTTGCCTGGTATTTGCAGGGGGCGGGAGATTCCTGGAACGATCGGGCGGCCACCGCGCTGACCGCCCAAATCATCAAGTCGGGCTTTTTCCAGCAACTGCGTACCGAGCAACAGCTTGGTTACGTCGTTGCCGCGTTCAACTGGCCGCAGAAAGACGTGCCCGGCCTGGTGATGCTGATCCAGTCTCCGCGCGAGGATGCCGCAGGCGTAGCCGATGCCATGGATGCCTTTATGCAGCGGGTGTCGCCGACGCTGACAGAAGCGCAGTTTGCGCGGCACAGTGCGGCGCTGGTGAGTGAAATCATGCGCCCGGACAAAAACCTGAACGAACGGGCGGAGTTCTACTGGTCGTCGATTGCGCGTAAACGCTACGACTTCGATGGGCGTGAAACGCTGGCGGCGGCGGTGGAGGCCCTGACGCTGGACGACTGGCGGGACTACTACACCCGGGTATTCCTGAACAAGCGACACTCGTTGCAGGTAGTCGCCCCCGGGCGCTTTGGCGTATTGCCACCGGCGGGGGAAGGGCAGGCTTACACCGCCGCCGAACAGCTCAAGCAGGGACGCGACGTCTACGAACTACATTGACGGGTGCGCGCGTCCCCCGGCTTGGGGTTCCGCGGGGGCGCCACCTGGAAGCGCCGTCGGTATCGGGAAATATGCGAATAACAGGGTTCTATTATGGAACAATACTGACGCGGCGATACTCGTGCGTTACCATCAGTTCAGTCTCGGGTGGTGTCGGGCGCGCGCAGGTGGCTGGCGGCGCGTCCTGAAAGAGCGAAGCAGGGAATGCTGCGCAATAAGTTCTAGAATGGAATGCATAGTATCAGATGCATAACCGCCCCTCTCCTCACAGCACGCTGTGCAAAAGGCAAACGCAGTTATGAATGAAGATACCGACCCCCTGGAAACCCGGGAATGGCTGGATGCACTCGACGAGGTGGTCAAGTTTGCCGGTCCTGAGCGCGCCTCCTTCCTGCTGCTGGAACTTGCCAAGCACGCCATCGAGTCGCGGTTGCGGCTGCCGGCGGCCATTGTCACGCCGTTTTCCAACACCATCGCGCCGGAAGAAGAGAAACCCCTGCCCGGCGATCTGTTTATGGAACGACGGATTCGCTCACTGGTGCGCTGGAATGCGATGGCGATGGTGATGCGCGCCAACGACAATGACGAGGGCCTGGGCGGCCACATTTCCAGCTTCTCCTCCAGCGCCACCTTGTACGATATCGGGTTCAACCACTTTTTCCGGGGCACCGACGACGGCCACCCCGGCGACCTGGTGTTTTACCAGGGCCACAGCGCGCCCGGGATGTATGCGCGTTCCTTTCTTGAGGGGCGTATCACTGAAGAACAGCTCGATAACTTCCGGCGGGAGGTGGACGGGCGGGGATTATCGTCTTACCCCCATCCCTGGCTGATGCCTGATTACTGGCAGTTCCCGACGGTATCGATGGGCCTCGGCCCCATTCAGGCGATATACCAGGCGCGCGTGATGAAGTACCAGCAGGATCGGGGCCTGCTCGACCACGGTGACCGCAACGTGTGGTGTTTTCTGGGCGATGGCGAGTGCGACGAGCCCGAGTCGCTGGGTTCTATCTCGCTGGCCGGCCGGGAGCGTCTGGGCAATCTCATCTTTGTGGTCAACTGTAACCTGCAACGGCTTGACGGCCCGGTGCGTGGCAACGGCAAGATCATCCAGGAACTGGAAGGCGTGTTCCGCGGCGCCGGCTGGAACGTGATCAAGGTGGTATGGGGTCGTTTGTGGGATCCGCTGCTGGAGCGCGATACCACCGGCCTGCTGCAAAAGCGCATGGACGAGGTCTGCGACGGCGAACTGCAGAACTACAAACAGAAAGGCGGTGCGTATACGCGGGAACACTTTTTTGGAAAGTATCCCGAGCTGCTGGAACTGGTCAAAGACCTGTCCGACGAGGACATCATGTACCTCAATCGCGGCGGTCACGACCCT
Source organism: Halioglobus sp. (assembly GCA_041396005.1). Classification (GTDB taxonomy): domain Bacteria; phylum Pseudomonadota; class Gammaproteobacteria; order Pseudomonadales; family Halieaceae; genus Marimicrobium. The sequence continues at coordinate 107,395 of JAWKZK010000001.1, read as the reverse complement.
TACAAGGTGTATGCGGCCTACGCCAAGGCGGTGCAGGAATCCCAGCAGCCAACAGTGATTCTGGCCATGACGGTGAAAGGCTATGGGACCGGCAAGGATGGCGAGGCCGACAACGAAACGCACGCCCTGAAAAAGCTCGATACCGAGAGCCTCAAGGCGTTTCGTGACCGTTTCGCCATTCCGATCAGCGACGAAGACCTGGCCGAGGTACCTTATTACCGGCCACCCGAGGATAGCCCCGAGATGCGCTATATGCGGGAGCGGCGCAAGGCGTTGGGCGGATCCATTCCCCAGCGGCGTGCGCGCATAGAACCGCTCGAGGTGCCGGCGCTCTCGGCCTTCGCCAAGCTGCTGGAGAATAGCGGCAAGCGCGAGATATCCACGACCATGGCGTTCGTGCGTATGCTGTCCACACTGACCAAGGACAAGGACATCGGCGAACGCGTTGTACCTATTGTGCCGGATGAAGCGCGTACCTTTGGCATGGAGGGCATGTTTCGCCAGTTGGGAATCTACTCCTCGGTAGGGCAGCGCTATACGCCGCATGATGCCGGCGAAGTGATGTTCTACAAGGAAGATATCAAGGGCCAGATTCTGGAAGAGGGCATCAACGAGGCGGGCGCGTTTTCGGCCTGGCTGGCGGCGGCTACGTCTTACAGCACCAGTAATTATCCGATGGTGCCTTTCTATATTTTCTATTCCATGTTCGGGTTTCAGCGTATTGGCGATCTGGCGTGGGCTGCGGGTGACAGCCAGGCCCGCGGCTTTCTCATCGGCGCCACGGCGGGGCGCACAACGCTGAACGGTGAAGGGCTGCAGCACCAGGATGGCCACAGCCTGGTGCTTGCCAGCACTGTGCCTAACTGCGTGAGCTATGACCCCTGCTACGCGTATGAGTTGGCCGTTATTATTCAGGACGGCCTGCGCCGCATGTTTGCCGAGGGTGAGAACAAGTTCTATTACGTGACCACGATGAACGAGAACTATACACAGCCTGACATGCCCCAGGGTGCCGAGGAGGGCATCATCAGGGGTATGTATCGGCTGCGGCAGTCGCGCGTTGTGGGTGAGCTGCGTGTTCAACTGTTGGGTGGCGGCACCATACTGCGCGAGGGAGGCGGCGGCCGACATCCTGGAGAGGAGTACCAGGTGGCTGCTGACGTCTGGAGCCTGACCAGCGGAACGAACTGCAGCGCGAGGGTAAGTCGGCGCAACGCTACAATTTATTGCACCCGAACGAAGAGCAGCGTGTTCCCTACGTCACGCAACTGCTTGCCGATGCGGGTGGCCCGGTAGTCGCCGCTACCGACTACATCAAGCTGTATGCCGACCAGATACGGGAATTCGTGCCCGCCAGCTATACGGTGTTGGGCACTGACGGGTACGGTCGTTCCGACACCCGCGGCAAACTTCGAAACTTTTTCGAGGTGAGTCGGGAGTACATTGTGCTCGCGGCGTTGAAAGCGCTCGCGGATGATGGCCGCATCGACGCCGCCCGTGTGGCCGAGGCCATTCCCGCACTGGGCATCGACCCGGACCGGGCAGACCCCTTCACTCTCTGAGCAACAGGACAACGACCGTGGCGATAGAACAGGTGAACGTCCCAGATATCGGTGGCTCCGAAGGCGCCGAAGTCATCGAAGTGCTGGTGGCAGTGGGTGATGAAGTGGCGCTGGACCAGGGCCTGATCGTACTGGAATCCGACAAGGCGTCGATGGAAATTCCGTCCACGGTGGCTGGCAGGGTCGTTGAACTGCTGGCGAGCGAAGGCGATCAACTGGTGGAAGGCGCGCCGGTTGCGAAGATTGAGGTCGCCGGTGACGCATCGGCTGAGGAGGAGGCGCCGACTGCCGAGAACGGCCAGGACGAGCCGGCAGCCGCAACCGGGGATGGCGAGACGCAGGCAGCTGCGGGGGATTCCTCCGGACGAGGGGAGTCTGTCGAGCATGGGAAGTCAGCTGAAGCACCGCAGGATGCCGCGCCCGGCGGTGACGATACGGGCGGCGGGGCGATAGCGTCCGCAGAGACGACCGAGGCCGGGAAGGCGGACGCATCCAGCGCGGGACAAGCGTCGCCGTCACCCCCGAGGTCCGGCCGGAACAGCGTCGAGGCCGCGCCTCGTGCGGATGCGCAAACCTACGCCGGCCCCGCGGTGCGCAAACTGGCTCGCGAGTTTGGTGTGCCGCTCAGTGGTGTGGACGGAAGCGGGCCGAACGGTCGCATCCTCAAGGAGGATTTACAGGCGCATGTGCGAGACCGGCTGCAGGCGCCGGCGGCACGCGGTGGCGCGGTGCCCGAAGTGCCGGAGGTGGATTTCAGCAAATTTGGCGAGGTGGAGGTCAGCGAGCGCAGCAAACTCGACAAGCTGACAGCCGCCAACATGCATCGTAGCTGGTTGAATGTACCGCACGTCACCCAGTTTGACGACGCCGATATCAGCGAACTGGAAGATTTCCGCCAAAGTCTGAAATCGGAAGCGGAGCGACGCGGCACCAAACTCTCGCCGTTGCCATTTGTTCTCAAGGCCTGTGCCATGGCGCTGAAGGAAAATCCCAGGCTGAACAGTTCTCTCGCCCGCGGCGGTGAAGCGCTGGTTTTCAAACGGTATGTGCACATCGGCATGGCAGTCGATACCCCCGCTGGCCTGATGGTGCCTGTACTGCGCGACGTCGATCGCAAGAGCGTGTGGGAACTGGCGGAGGACGTTATCGTGATGGCTGGCAAGGCCCGAGAGCGCAAGCTATCGCCCGATGACATGCGCGGCGGCAGTTTCACGGTGTCCAGCCTGGGGAACATTGGCGGGAGCGGTTTCACGCCGATCGTGAATACCCCCGAAGTGGCCATTCTCGGCGTGTCGCGCGCCCGGACACAGCCGGTCTGGAACGGTTCGGAGTTTGTGCCGCGCACACTGCTGCCTCTGGCGCTGTCATACGATCACCGGGTTGTGAATGGGGGCGATGGCGGGCGTTTTCTGACCAGGGTCGTTGAACTGTTGCGAGATATTCGCCAGCTCGTCATGTAGCCGCGGAAGCGGAACTCTGCAGTGCAACGCAGAATTCCCTGGCATGGTCCTGTGCCCGCTGAATCACTTCCACCAGCGCAGACAAGTCGCCCTGGCCGTCGCGCGCCTGGTGCATTGCGCGCATGAGTTCACCCTCGGGGCCGAGCTCTTCCCGAAACAGCGCAGGCATCAGACCGCTCCATTCCAATTCGCGGTTAAGCCAGATGAGCGCGACCCGGCCGTTGCCATCCGCGAAGCAGTTGAGGTCGGTTACCGCCATGAAGGCCAGCGCGGCGCGTGCGATACCCGGTTGCAGGCGTGAGTAAAGGTTGCGCACGAAGTGTTGCAGCGTGGCGCTGGCCAGATGCGGGTCGACACGCTTCAGTGACGGACTTTGTGCCGACCAGTTGCGCGTGTACTTGAAGTGGCCCGCCAGCGTGCCCGGTACATCGCGACAGGCGATGCCATGCCACAGGCGCAACTGCGCCTCCGCGTGCACCGGGTCCTGCATGGCCTCCGCCTGCGCCTGCGCAACGCGGATCGCGGGCTCCATGCTTTTCGCGGCCCGCAGTTCGGCGCGGTTCTCGGTGGGGCTTCCAAACTGCAGGCACAGGGCGCGATAGTCGGCCACTGAGTTGGCCAGGGGCACGGTGCACAGGGCCTCTATCATCGGCCAGTCGGCGGGCAGTGCATCGGCTTTCAGGGCGGGAAGTTCGCCTGCTTTTCTGGCCCAGGCGGCGTAATGCTGCACAGTGTGCAGTGCGCCCTTATCGATACGGCGTATATCTGCAGGCAGGTTGCGCAACAGCGGCTCCAGTTCTGCTGTCTCGCCGCTGCTATTCATTCGCTCGATGGACGCGCTGAGGCGCTGATACTCCGCGAGCGAGTGCCTGGCGCAGTCCACCTCCTCGCGTTCTGCCGGCGGCAGTTGCTGGCCCTCGAGTGCGGCAAGGTCGGTCGCGGCGGCCTGATAGTCTCCACTCTCCAGATGAAGCGTCGCGAGGTTGACGCGCGCCAGGGAAAAACCGGGCGCCTTATGTAATGCCTCGCCGTACAGGGCCGCAGCCTCCTCGGTTTCCAGGCGGGAACGCAGGGCGCAGGCGAGTTTGTTGAGCGCAATCGGTGCACGTTCAATCGCCACCGCCTTGCGATAGCTCGCAAGCGCCTGTTCAGTGAGCCCCTGCATGCGCTGCGCGTCACCGAGCAGCATGTGTGCGGCCATGACATTGGGATTCAGGGCCAACGCCATGCGCAGCGCCCGGCCGGCATCGGCATATTTGCTGGACTGCAGGAGCACGGAGCCGAGGTTGATCCATCCCTCCAGACGGTTTGGCAGGATTTCCGTTGCGGTGGAGTAGGCGCGCGCCGCGCCCGCCAGATTACCCTGACGGAAGCACGCCTGGCCGGCGTTCATCTGCCGTAGCCAATGCGTGGAATGTTCCGGGGCTTGGGTCATGGGCAGCGGTGCCATATGACGGAGTCGCCAGCTTACCGGATTTCGTATCCGCAGGAGAAGCCCCCGGCGCTGGCACAGTTGGTGCATAAACGGTGGTGCATCTATGGGGAATAGTCGTGGTATAAGACGCGGATGAGGAATCGACACCGGACTCAGGCATCGCGCGGGCTGCCTGTGCATCATTTTGGGGCGCCTTTCCCGAGGTATTGCCCGATATGAAAGCACTGCCGCTGGTGTTCACCGACCTGGATGGCACGCTGCTGGATCACCACAGCTACAGCTATCGAGATGCGGTGCCGCAGCTGCGGCGCCTCGCGCGCATGGGCGTCCCCGTTGTGCCCGTCAGCAGTAAGACGCGGGCCGAGATCGAGCGGCTTCGCGAGGATCTTTCACTGGATGGCCCGTACGTGGTGGAGAACGGGGCGGCCGCATGCGTGCCGGTGGGGTACTTCGATACGGCGCCGGATGGTGTGGTTGAGAGGGCGGGCCTTTGGATTCGGGAGTGGTGCGAGCCTCGCGCCCGCTGGCTGGGGTTGCTCGATGAACTCCGTCGGGAGTTCCCCGGGGAATTCGAGAATTTTGCGCACGCGGGCACCGCAGGTGTCGTCAGCATGACCGGGCTCAACGAAACACAGGCACTCGATGCCAACAACCGCGAGTACAGCGAGCCTGTGCGCTGGCAGGGTACGCCCGAGCGCAAGCGGGTGTTTCTCGAGCAGCTGTCGAAAGGCGGAGCCGATGTACTGGCCGGCGGCAGGTTTCTCGCGGTGGCGGGACGATGCGACAAGGGCCGCGCGCTGGCCTGGTTGCGCGACTGTTTTCGTCGGGCGCATCCTGGCGATCGCATACACGATCTTGCCGCGGGAGACAGCGAGAACGACGTGGCCATGCTTGAAGAGGCGGAGACCGCGCTGCTTGTGCGTTCACCGGTGCACGAGTTTCCCACGCTGCAACGCACCGGGGGTGTGCTGTACAGTAAGGATTACGGTCCGGGCGGCTGGGCCGAGGGTGTGGCGCGCTGGCTTGAACAGCTGACGCCGGTCCGGGACTGACACAGAGGAACGCATGGGCGATTTTTACCAGAACGGCATTATCACGACGTTACACAACCTGTCTGACAGACCTGTTGAGGAATTGGAAAGCGAGCTGATAGCGTTTTCCAGAAACAGGCCGCTGGGGTTGATCCTGCCGTCACTGTTCTCGGAACTCGAAGGGGAGGCCCTGCCACATATTATCGACGAGTTGGTGAAGGTCCCTTACCTGAACGAAATCGTCATCGGCCTGGATCGGGCCGATCGCGAACAGTATCGCAGCGCCCTGGCATTTTTTGCGCGGCTGCCGCAGCATCATCGCGTACTCTGGAATGACGGGCCGCGCCTGCAGGCGCTGGATAGCAAACTCGAGTCGCTGGATCTTGCCCCGCGTGAACTGGGTAAAGGGCGCAACGTGTGGTATTGCATGGGGTACACGCTGGCCTCGTCTCGCGCGGAGTCCGTGGCGCTGCATGACTGCGATATCCTGACCTACGACCGTTCGCTGCTGGCGCGGCTGATCTACCCGGTGGCGCATCCGCGTTTCAATTATGAGTTCTGCAAAGGGTTTTACGCGCGGGTGGCCGACGGCAAGATCAACGGTCGTGTCAGCCGCCTGCTGGTCACGCCCCTGTTGCGAGCGTTGAAAAAAACCCTGGGCGATATGGAATATCTCGAATACATGGACAGTTTCCGCTACCCACTGGCGGGAGAGTTTTCGTTTCGCCGGGATGTGCTCAACGATATCCTGATCCCCAGCGACTGGGGCCTGGAGATTGGTGTGCTGTCTGAAATGTGTCGCAATTACGCAAACAATCGGTTGTGCCAGGCCGATATTGCCGGGGTGTACGATCACAAGCACCAGGACCTGTCGGCGGACAATGACGAGGGCGGCTTGTCGAAGATGTCCATCGACATCGCCAAGGCCCTGTTTCGCAAGCTGGCCAGCCGCGGAGTGACCTTCAATACCGAGACGTTCCGGTCATTGAAGGCGACCTACTACCGGATCGCACTCGATTTCGTTGAAACCTACCATAATGATGCGGTGATCAACGGGCTAAGCCTGGATATCCACCACGAAGAACAGGCTGTAGAGTTGTTCGCCGAGAATATTATGAAAGCCGGCGAGGCGTTTCTGGCCAACCCGATGGAACGGCCCTTCATTCCCAGTTGGAACAGGGTGATCAGCGCCATCCCCGATATCCTTCAGCAACTGGTCGACGCGGTTGAAGCTGATCATGCGGAGTTTGCGGCTGGCTGAGGCCGGTTGCCCCGTTTGTGATCGAGCACATTGAACTGAAAGACCGCGTCCAGCGCCATCTGGAGTTTATTTATCGGGAATGTTCGCCCGCGCCGGATGCATCGGCGCTCGCAGCGCAACTGCTTGACGTGATGCGCCTGCAAGCCGAGTCCGAGCCGCTGCCCAGGCAGGTCAGTTACTGGAGCCAGCGCGATGCGGTAATGATTACCTACGGCGACAGCTTCCTGCGAGCGGGAGAAAAACCGCTGCATACGCTGAAGGCCTTTCTCGACGAGCACACCGACGGGCTGCTTTCCAGCGTGCACATCCTGCCGTTTTACCCGTACAGCTCGGACGACGGGTTTGCGGTGCTCGATTACTCGAGCGTGAATGAGTCTCTGGGTGAGTGGTCCGACATCTGCGCGATAGCCGAACAGTATGACTTGATGGCTGATCTGGTGATCAACCACTGCTCAAGCCGCAGCCTTTGGTTTGAAAACTTCCTGCGCGGGCGCGATCCCGGCAGGAGGTACTTTTTTACCGCCGACCCCTCGGATGATCTGGGGGCGGTGGTGCGCCCACGAACCTCTCCGCTGCTGATGAGTGTGCAGACTGACGTCGGACCGCGGCACGTGTGGTGCACCTTCAGCCACGATCAGGTGGATCTCGATTTTCGTAACCCGGAAGTGCTGCTGCAATTCGTCTCCATTATTCGCCACTATCTCGACATGGGCGTAAGGATCTTTCGCCTGGACGCTATCGCGTTTCTTTGGAAAGTGCCGGGCACTACCTGTCTCAACCTGGAAGAGACCCATGAGGTCGTGAGGCTGCTGCGCACCCTGCTTGAGCACGCGCGGGTTGATGCCATGCTGATTACCGAAACCAATATACCCAACCGTGAAAACCTCGCGTATTTCGGCAACGCCAACGAGGCGCACTGTGTTTACAATTTCTCCCTGCCGCCGCTGCTGCTGCAAACCCTGGTGAGCGGTGATTGCAGTTATCTCAAGAACTGGATGATGAGCATGCCGCCCGCACAGGACGGCACTGCCTATTTCAATTTCATCGCCTCGCACGATGGCATCGGACTGCGGCCTGCGGAAGGTCTTCTGTCGGATGAAGAGTTGGATGACCTGATACAGACCATGCAGTCGTTCGGTGGGCACGTGTCGTATCGCGCGCTGGAGGATGGTCAGGCGCGGCCCTATGAAATCAATATTGCACTGTTCGACGCGTTACAGGGCACCACTCAGGGGCCGGACCACTGGGGTCTTCAACGTTTTGTCTGTGCGCACGCCATCATGCTGGGTCTCGAGGGCATCCCTGGAATCTACGTGCACAGCCTGCTGGGAACGCGCAACGACCACGCACGCGTGGAAAATACCGGACAGTTCCGTTCGATCAACCGTCACCAATGGGATTACGCAGAGCTCGAACGGGAACTGGCGCTCGAGTCTTCTTTGCACCACGAAGTGTTTGCGCGTATCAAGGGTCTGCTGCGGATTCGCCGCAGGCAGGCTGCATTCCATCCCAATGCCACGCAGTTCACGCTGCATCTGGGTACTGCGCTATTTGGCTACTGGCGTCAGAGCCAGGATCGACGACAAAGCATTTTCTGTATCAGTAATATCAGTGTGGAGACGCAGCGGCTGGACCTCGCCACGATCAATCTCATAGACACCCACAACTGGATCGACCTGATCAGCCTGCTCGAGTTGGTGCATGGTGACAGTATGGAGCTGTTGCCATACCAGACCGTGTGGATCAGTAACGCCCCGGATCACGACGGCGCGTAGCTGGCAGGTAGATCAATCGACGTCCGCATTCAGGTGGCGGCTGATGTGCTTGCAGTCCCAGCCGCGGCGCGCAGCCAGCGCTGCACGCATTTCGCATAAATCGGTAGAGTCGGGAGAATGCCACAGGCGGGGTTGCAGTTGGGGCAGTTCGCCAAGGGTAACCAGCGGCCAGCCCGCTCTACTCAGGCCGCGCAGGAATTTCAGCGTGCGAAACGCATCGAACCACTGGTGAAAGTGCCGCTGGAATGTGGCCGGGTCGCTGCTCTGGCGTTGGCAATGCGCCAGCGCGGCGGTGATGCCCAGGTCTCGCAGCGTGCGCGCTGCCGCGGCAGCCGCCGGGCCGGGCAACCCGCGAAGGGACAGCAGCAGTGGCAGGTCCTGGGCGCTGTTGTCAGCCAACTCTGGCACCGCAAGCAGCAACACGCGTAGCGCCTCGAACGTCAGTGGGTGTTCGAAGAGCGGAACGCCGATCGGATCAGCGGCCTGTGCGAGGGTATCGACTGCGGGTCCGGTGCCGAAGGGCACGCGATCAGAGGTTCTCGCCTCGAGCTCAATGCAAGACCCTTGCAGGCTGGCCACCGGTCCGAGCTTGCCGAGTTTGTTCAGCAGGTAGAAATCCTCTGCGGCGGCGCGCCGTGGGAAACCCCGCGCGTGGGCGTAGGCGCTCGCCCGAACCGCAAGGCAACTCCCCAGACTGTGCCATGCATAGGGTGAGTGCGCATATTCAAGCCCGCTCAGGTAGTGCTGCAGGCGCAGTTCATACAGTGCGGTAGCGATATGGACGCCGGGTTCGTTGGTCGCCCGGTGCCAGAAGGGGTAGGTGGCGGCTACCGCGTCATGGGCCGCGCGATTCAGCTGCGTGAAATAGCTGGCCGGCAGGCTCGCATCGGCGTCGCTGTTGCAGATCCAGTTGCTGTCTATACGGCCCTCGTGCATCCACAGCAGTGCGAGATCGCAACCTGCCTTGCGCGCAAGACCCACGCCTTCCTTCGCAGGCGATGGCCCGCGACGCTGCTCCAGATCGTAAACGACGATGTCCGTGAGCTCACCCGCTCGGCGTATATCACAAGCTGACGAGTGCGCGGACGCGTGTGGCAGTGCCTGGAGCGCGGCGCGCAGAGCGCTATTGGCGCTGGGCGTGGTATCGCTCTCCGGCCGGTTTATCACCAGTACAACGAGAGTCTTGCCGCCCTGGAAGGGCGCGCGCTGGGAGAGTTTCGTGATAAGCCCGGCACTTTCGCGATAGGCCGGCACCACAACGACCTGCTGCCAGTGATCTTCCGGGCCGCCGCAACGCGGCAGATCCGGTTCAATGTGCCGCTGCAGATAACGTCGGGTTGCCAGTTCGTCACGCACGGAGGTGCGCAGGCTCAGTGCAACGCGGCGCGCAGGGGCAGGCTGCGCACGATATCGGCCTCTATATCCAGTAGCGTGTGCCAGCGCGCTGCGACGACGGACTTGTCGAAATAGCGCTCGGCAAGTTGCAGAAACAGTTCGAAGTGGCGCTCCTCGGAGCGTGCGATCGATGCGTAAAAACGTTGCAGCGGGCCTTCTTCCAGCGCGCAGGCCACCAGCGCGAAGCGCTCCGCGCCGCGTGCCTCGATAATGCTGGCCGTGAGCAGGCGGTCGAGCAGGTAGACATCGCGCCCACGGCGTATGACATCCCGGAAGGCGCCGACGTATGGATCTTTGGAATCCGCAGTGGTGATCTGGCCACGTTGATGGAGCCATTTCACCACCTCGCGGTAGTGCACCAGTTCTTCCACTGCGAGATCCGCCATCGCGGCGACCAGTTCCGGGCGGTCCGGGTAGTGAGAGAGCATGGAGATTGCCATGCCGGACGCTTTCTTCTCCGCCGCGGCGTGATCCTGCAAAAACGCATCGAAATCGTCGAGAACCGCAGTTGTCCAGGCCGGTGGTGTGGCATGGCGCAGTGGTGAGGCGAACGATGCAACGGACTGTGAACTGGACATGGCGGCCTGCGTAGCTGGGCTTCAGCGCGTCATTGAACGGCAAGTATGCGCTGAACACAACCGCGGACAGCGCAAGCGTCTGGAAAGCGCGCCCTGACAGCCTGGCGTGACTCCCTGGCCATACCAGCCCTCTTGCCGCCGCGCATCGGCGCTATGCTAAACTGCTGCCTCTGTCACGCGGCGATCGTTGCCGCACCGTTGGTCACTTACTCACGCGCCGGATACAGGCTCAGGACACAGCATCGCATGATCATTAAACCCCGTGTTCGCGGTTTTCTCTGCACGACAACGCACCCCTCAGGCTGTGAAGCCAATGTCCGACGTCAGATCGGCTATGTCAAATCCCGCGGGGAGATCCCGCACGGCCCCCAGCGCGTGCTCGTCATTGGCGCGTCCACGGGCTACGGTCTCGCGTCGCGAATTACGGCGGCTTTCGGCGCGGGCGCTTCCACGCTGGGGGTGTTCTTTGAGAAGCCCGGCACGGAAACCAAGCCCGGAACCGCCGGTTGGTACAACTCAGCGGCGTTCCATCGCTTTGCAGACGACGCGGGCCTTTACGCCAGGAGCATTAACGGCGATGCGTTCAGCGATGAGATAAAGCAGCGCGCCATAGACACAATTCGCAAGGATCTGGGCCAGGTGGACCTTGTGGTGTACAGCCTGGCATCGCCCAGGCGTCAACACCCCGTGACGGGTGTGGTGCACAGCTCCACGCTGAAGCCGATCGGCAAGGCCACGGTGCAGAAAGGCGTGAATACCGACAAGGAGGAAGTGCAGGATTTCCATATCGAAGCCGCTACCCAGGAGGAAATCGACAACACCGTTGCCGTGATGGGTGGTGAAGACTGGCAAATGTGGATCGAGGCCTTGTTTGCAGCCGATGTTCTCGCGCCCGGCGCAAAGACCACGGCGTACACCTATATTGGCGACAAGCTCACCTGGGACATCTATTGGCACGGCACCATCGGCGCGGCGAAGAAAGACCTCGACAAGCGCGTCGTCGCCATTCGAGAGCGGCTCTCGGCTAGCGGCGGCGATGCGCGCGTGTCGGTTCTGCAGGCCGTGGTGACCCAGGCTAGCGCGGCCATACCGGCGATGCCCATCTACCTGGCTCTGTTAAAGAAAGTCATGACCGAGCGCGGTGAATACGAGGGGTGTATTGAACAGATTGATGCGTTGTTCCGCGATTCCCTGTGCAGCGACGCTCCCGCGCTGGATGACGAAGGTCGCCTGCGCGCGGATGCCAAGGAACTCAACCCGGAGGTCCAGGGGGCGGTAGCGGCGCTGTGGGAAGATATCAATACGCAGACGCTGCGTGAGCTTTCCGATTTCGAGGGCTACAAGCGCGAGTTCCTGCAGCTCTTCGGTTTTGAGGTTGATGGCGTCGATTACACGGCCGATGTCAACCCCAATGTCACTATCGATCAGCTGGTGGGAAGGGATGCTTGAGCACGGAGTAGCGTTTCGCCTGACGGATCAGATTCGCCGCATCGTTGCACCCAACCCGGGCGTAATGACCGGCCCGGGCACCAACACCTATCTTCTTGGCAACGATGCCGTGGCGGTGCTCGATCCGGGCCCCGCCGAGCCCTCGCATATTCAGGCGATACTCGACACGGCGGGCGATCGCATCCGCTGGATCGTCTGCACGCACACTCACCCGGACCATTCGCCCGCCTGGCAGGCGATCCATGCCGCCACGGGTGCGGAAGTCATCGGGGCCTCGCCTGCGGATGACATGTTTCAGGACGACACCTTTGCGCCCACCCGCGAGTTGCGCCACGACGATGTACTGCACACTGCCGAGTTCACCTTGCGTGCCGTACACACGCCGGGCCACGTGGGCAATCATTTCTGTTTCTTCCTGGAGGAAGAGGGCGTGATGTTCGCGGGAGACCACATCATGAATGGCTCGACGGTGGTGATCATTCCGCCCAGTGGTGATATGAAGGCCTACATCGAGTCCCTGCAGCGCCTGCTGGAGTACCCGCTCAAGTTTATCGCGCCCGGGCATGGCGAATTGATGGACAACCCGAGTGCTACCGTCGAGTGGTTGGTGGCGCACCGGCTGCGGCGCGAGTCGAAGGTGGTTGCCGGGCTGCATCAGTTGGGCCGCGCATCGGTGGATCAACTGGTGAAAGTGGTCTACGACGATGTGGACACCAGCCTGCACAAGATGGCGATGCTGTCGCTCAGCGCGCATCTGATCAAGCTGGTGCAGGAAAAACGCGCGTTGCACCATGCGGAGGATGATGCCTGGGAGATGCGTGCACGCTAGCGGGGCCCTGGAACCGGCCGACCCGGTTTTTTCGTACAATAAGCGCCACATAACATAACGGAGACACGACAGCATGAATGGTTTGATGATGGAGATGCCGCTCACGATCACCAGTATCGTGGAGCACGCGTCGCGGATAAGTGGTGATACGGAGATTGTATCGGTGACCGGCGATAATCCGCGCCATCGCTACACCTATCGCGAAGCCTTCACGCGCGCGCGTCAGCTTGCGAGCACCATGGCCGATTGGGGTATGGCTCGTGGCGACCGTGTCGGTACCCTTGCATGGAACGACTATCGTCATTTTGAAACCTACTACGCTGCAGCGTGCAGCGGCCATGTTTGCCACACGATCAATCCGCGTTTGTTTCCGGAGCAGCTGGTGTACATCATCAATCATGCCGAAGACCGGTATGTGTTTGTCGATCCCGATTTCGTGCCGCTCGCAGAGCGTCTCGAGGCCGAGTGTCCGCAGGTGCAGGGCTGGATCATTCTCACGGACGAGGCGCATATGCCCGACACGCAGCTCGCCAATGCCCTGTGTTATGAAACGTTGGTCGCCGGCGGGTCGCAGGATTTTACCTGGCCTGCGCTGGATGAGAACGAAGCCTGCGCCCTGTGCTACACATCGGGTACCACGGGTAACCCGAAGGGCGTTCTGTATTCGCATCGCTCTACCATGTTGCACGCCTACGCCACCATGATGCCGGACGCGCTCGGTATCTCCAGCAACGATGTCGTATTGCCAATTGTGCCCATGTTCCACGTGAATGCCTGGGGCAATCCCTATGCCTGTCCCATGGCTGGCGCGAAGCTGGTGTTTCCCGGCAGTAAAATGGGCGATGGCGCAACGCTCGCCGATCTGATCAATGATGAGCAGGTCACGCTGTCTGCCGGGGTGCCGACGGTGTGGTTGGGCCTGCTGGCGCATTTGAAGAGCGCTGGCAAGCGCATCGATTCGCTCGAGCGGATTATCGTTGGCGGCGCGGCCTGCCCCTTGTCCATCATGGAAGATATGGACAGCTATGGGGTCGAGACGCGGGTTGGCTGGGGCATGACGGAGATGAGCCCGCTGGGTACCATCAACGCCAGCGCAAGCGATCCCGGGCGCTACAGTGAAGCGGAGTTCGCCAAACTGCGCCTGAAAGCAGGGCGGCCTATTTTTGGCGTTGAATTGAAGATAGTCGACGACGCAGGGACAGAACTGCCCTGGGACGGCGTCGCTTTCGGCTCGCTCAAGGTGCGTGGACCCTGGGTGTGTTCCAGCTATTTCAAACTGGAAGGCTCGGATGCGCATGCGGAGGAGGGCTGGTTTGAAACAGGCGACGTCGCCACGATCGACCCGAACGGATATGTGACCATTACCGACCGCACCAAGGACGTGATCAAGTCCGGGGGCGAGTGGATATCCTCCATCGAGGTGGAGAACGTCGCCACCGATCATCCCAAGGTGGCTGAGGCCGCGGTGATCGGTCATTATCATGCGCGCTGGAGCGAACGACCGCTGCTGATTGTGGTGCGAGGGCCGGACGGTGCAGACCTGACGGCCGAGGAGATGCTTGCCTGGTTCGAGGGCAAGATCGCCAAGTGGTGGATTCCCGACGCCGTGGAGTTCGCCGATGAACTGCCGCACACGGCGACCGGGAAGGTGCAGAAGGTGAAACTCCGGGATATTTACAAGGATTTCAAGTTCAGCAGCTGACAGCTAGTCGTGGGGGCGGGCGCCGCCAGGCGGCCCCAAGGCAGGCGAATTCCGGACGCGATAGCGATGCGGTAATGTCGCAGTGAACAGCCGCCAGCACCGGCCTCGTGACGTACTATTCGTAGAATAATATAAATAAAAATACGAATTGCGGTTTTAATGTGGCAAATTACCGACTATCATAGCGTGCCCTGTGACCCCAAGCTGTGAGTGCGGCCCCATGTCAGAGCAGCGCCATTCTCCCGAACAGCCATACCGGGCGCGAACACTGCCCCAGGTCGTGGCCCAGGCGGCCGCCGCCTACGGCGAGCGTCCGGCCATTACCGATGGTCCGGTGGTGCTCAGCTATGCTCAACTTGATGCACAACGCATCAGGGCGGCGCGCGCTTTTTTGGCAGCCGGGCTACAGAAGGGCGACCGCATCGCCATCTGGGCGCCTAACGTTTATCAGTGGATTATCGCCGCCACGGGTGCGCAGACGGTGGGCGGCGTGCTGGTCCCCTTCAATACTCGCTACAAGGGCGCGGAGGCGGCCTTCGTGCTGCGCGCCAGTGGCGCGCGCATGTTGTTCACCGTAGGTGAGTTTCTGGGCGTACGTTATCCCGGGATGCTGGTTGGCCACGAGCTGCCGGCGCTTGAACGCACGGTGTTGTTCAGTGGCGATGCGACAGATACCCAGCCCTGGGACGAGTTCCTGTCCGCCGGTGAAACGGTCCCGGTCGACGAGGTAGAGTCCCGCGCGGCGGCACTCACGCCCGACGACGCGCTGGACATCCTGTTCACCTCGGGCACGACCGGCAATCCCAAGGGCGTGGTCACCGCGCATGGCCAGAATATCCGAACCTTCGAGACCTGGAGCGGCACCGTAGGCCTGTGCTCGGATGACAACTATTTGATTATCAACCCTTTCTTCCATTCATTCGGTTACAAGGCGGGTTGGTTGGCGGCAATCATTCGTGGGGCGCATATTCTGCCGGTGCTGAATTTCGATCTCGATGCCGTCATGGCGCAGATACAGCGCGACAGAATTTCGATGATTCCGGGCCCGCCCACCATCTACCAGTCGATGCTCGCGCACCCCGAGCGCGACAAATACGATCTTTCCAGCCTGCGGCTTGCGGTGACGGGCGCCGCGCCCGTGCCGGTGGAACTGGTGCGCAAAATGCGCGAGGAACTCGGTTTCCAGGTGGTGGTGACTGCCTATGGCCTTACCGAGAGTTGCGGCGTGGTATCCATTTGTCGCCCTGATGACAGTGCCGAGCGCATTTACCCTCCGGCCGGGCCATGGACGGTGTGGAGGTGAAGTGCGTCGATCGCGAAGGCCGTAAGGTGCCTGCGGGCACCGACGGCGAGATCTGGTGAAACGTGGCTTCAATGTGATGCAGCGCTACTTCAACAATGAAGAGGCGACTGCGAGGCCATCACCAGCGATGGCTGGCTGAAAACCGGCGACATGGGCGTGATGGACGAAGACGCATACCTGCGCATCACCGGCCGAATCAAGGAGCTGTTTATCGTCGGTGGTTTTAACTGCTACCCGGCAGAAATCGAGAACGCCCTGTGCGACATGCCCGGCGTGGCCTGCGCCGCCGTGATCGGCGTTCCGGACGAGCGCATGGGCGAAGTGGCGCGCGCCTTCATTGTGACGGATGCCGGTGCCGTACTCGATGAAGCGCAGGTGATCGCGTGGGCACGCGACAACATGGCCAACTACAAGGTGCCGCGCTCGGTGGTGTTCCTGGACGAGTTGCCCATGAACGCGGGCGGCAAGGTAGACAAGGCCGCCCTTGCCGCGCAGTCCGCCGGGGTTAACCGATGAACGACCTCGCCGCGACCGCGCCCGAGCTGATTGAACTGGACGCCATCGACCAGGCGATAATTGATTTACTGCGCCTGGACGGCCGTATGCCCTATCGTGCGATCGCGCGCGAGCTTGCCGTCACCGAAGCGACCGTGCGCGCTCGCGTCAGGCGCCTGGAAGATTCCAATACCATGCGCGTCGTGGCGGTGACCGATATCGAAGCGGCAGGGTTTGGCATGCTGTTGGCGGTGGGTGTGCAGGTGGAAAACCGTTCCCCGGAAGACGTCGCTCATGATATGGCGAGAATCAGCGAAGTGTTCTCGGTGAACGTGGTAGTGGGGGCGCACGACCTTGAAATTCTGGTGGTGGCCGAAGATCACGCGGCGCTGAACGAACTCATGTCGCAGCGGCTCGCGCAGGTGCCCGGGGTGCGTCGACTCACGCCTGCGCTGGCCGTGGATGTGTTGAAAAACCAGCCTGACTGGGTGCCCTTGCATGCGGAGCCCTGACGCATGAGTCGGCGCCGGCTGGATGAGCTGGACACTGCGATCGTCGCCTGGCTGGCGCGGGATGCCCGCAGTAGCAATGGCCGTATCGCCGCAGAACTCGGCGTTACGGAGGGAACCGTGCGCGCACGCATCAAGCGCATGCAGGAGGAGAAACAGATTCGCATCACGGCGGTTACCAACATCGATCGCTTTCGTGGTGCGGCGCTGGCTTATATCTGGATAGAGGTAGAGCGCAGCCAGCAGACGCGGGCGGTTGCCGAAACCCTGGCTGCGGTGCCTGAACTGGGGTTTGTCGGGGTCATGCTCGGCAGGTCCGACATTCTCGCCATTACCATGGTGCGCAATACCGAGCACCTCGCGGAGTTTGTGCACAAGCGCATCAGTGGCATACCGGGTGTGCGTCGCACGGAGAGTGCGCTGGGCGTCAATTTTGTAAAACACGATTACCGCATGGCGCGGATCGTCAACTAGAAGGAAAACGGGATGGACAAGCAAATGACCGCCGCCGACGTGGTCGCGAAGCTGGAAAACGGCATGACCATCGGCATTGGCGGCTGGGGCCCTCGTCGCAAGCCGATGGCGCTGGTGCGGGAAATTCTGCGCTCGGATCTCAAGGACCTCACGATTGTCGCCTACGGCGGCGCCGACGTCGGCATGCTGTGCGCGGCGGGCAAGGTAAAAAAAGTAGTGTTCGCGTTCGTCTCCCTGGATTTCATTCCACTCGAGCCGTACTTTCGTGAAGCGCGGCAGACCGGCGCGATAGAGGTGATGGAGATCGACGAGGGCATGATGCTCCTCGGGTTGCGCGCCGCCGCCTGGGGTCTGCCATTTATTCCTACCGAGGTGGGTCTGGGCACCGACATCATCAGCCGCAACCCCGGCATCAAGGTCATCGACAGCCCCTACGACGACCGCGAGTGGGTGGCGATGCCGGCGCTGAAGCTCGATGCATCCCTGATTCACGTGGATCGTGCAGATGCGCGCGGCGTGTGTCAGATAGCCGGCCCGGATCACTACATGGACGACTGGTTTGCACGCGCCGCGCAGGCCACGTACGTGTCCTGTGACGAATTGGTGGATACCGCGTATTTTCACGACCCGGCACAGGCGCGCATGGTGTTTTGGGAACGCTCGGCAACTACCGGCGTGGTGCCGATCCCGGGTGGCGCCCACCCCACGTCCTGTGCACCGCTTTACGGCTTCGACGTGCCGCACTTCAAGACTTACGTCGCCTCGGCAAAGGAAGACGGCGGGATTCAGGGCTATCTCGATACCTATCTGGGCGCCTCCGAAGAGGACTACCAGCAGAGCGTCGGCGGCCTTGATGCCATTCGCGCCATTGAACTGCCCACTTATTAACCGGCCACGGGAGTTAAACCGATGACAGCAGCAACTGAATACAGCCTGGCCGAATTGTGCATCGTCGCGGCGAGCAAGGCATTTGCAGACGACGGCGAAGTACTGGCCACTGGCATTGGCGTTATTCCGCGCCTTGCCGCCAGCCTGGCAATGAAAACCAGCAACCCGGACCTGATGATGACGGATTCCGAATCCTGGATGCTCAGCGAACCCAACCCTCTGGGTAAACGCGCTGACGATTTTGTACCTGCCCTGGAATCGTGGATGGGCTTCTCGCGTATTTTCGACAACGTCTGGTCAGGCAAGCGGCATGCGATGTTGGGCCCCACCCAGATTGATCGCTTCGGGCAGTCGAACACGTCCGCACTGGGCGGCACCTACGAAAAGCCCAAAGTGATGATGCTGGGTGCGCGCGGCTTTCCCGGCAACTCGATTTCGCATCCCAACAGCTTCTTCGTGCCCGCGCACAACACGCGCGTGTTTATGGAGGGCGAGTGCGATTTTGTCTCCAGCATCGGCTACAACCCGGATCGCCTGCCGCGCGGGCGCAGCCTTGACGAGGTGGATATTCGCCTGATCGTCACCGATCTGTGTGTCATGGATTTCCAGGGGCCCGATCACCAGATTCGCCTGGTGTCGCTGCACCCGGGTGTGACGGTCGAGCAGGTGCAGGCGAATACCGGCTACCCGGTGTATGTCGACGGCGATATTCCCGTGACGCAGGCGCCCACGCGCGAACAGCTCGACATCATTGCCGCGCTGGACCCGCATAATCAGCGGGCGCATCAGATAAAAGACAACCCCCCGGGCATTCGGCCTGCGGCCGCGGGCGCCTGAGGAGACGAATCGTGATGCTTGAAACACGCCTCACCGAGTTGCTGGGTTGTCGCTACCCGATTGTGCAAACAGCCATGGGCTGGGTTGCAGATCCACGCCTCGTGGCGGGCAGTTGCAATGCGGGTGCCTTCGGTTTTCTCGCGGGGGCCACCATCCCTGCCGATGAGATGGAGCGCGATATCCTGCGGGTCAAGGAACTCACCGACAAACCGTTCGGCGTGAACTTTCACATGTATCAGCCGAATGCCCTGGACATTGTCGACATGGTTATTCGCCACGGCGTGCGTGCCGTGAGTTATTCACGCTCTCCGGGGCCGGAACTTATCAAGAAGCTGAAGGATGCGGGCGTGGTATGCATGCCCACGGTAGGTCTGCCGAAACACGCGATCAAGGCGGTTGAACTGGGGGCGGACGCCGTGACCGTGCAGGGCGGCGAGGGCGGTGGGCACACCGGCGCAGTGCCCACGACTTTGTTGATTCCGCAGGTGGTGGATGCCGTTGGCGACAAGGTGCCGGTGGTGGCCGCCGGCGGCTTCAAGGACGGCCGCGGCCTGCTGGCGGCGCTTGCCTGGGGCGCCGACGGCATCGCGATGGGTACGCGTTTCCTGATGACCGAGGAGAGCCCGGTACCGAGAGCGACGCTGCAGCGTTACATCGATTGTAATAATCCCGGCGACATTATTGTATCGCGTGCCATGGATGGCCTGCCGCAGCGCATGATCATGAACGAGCTGTTGGCCGACCTGGAAAAAGCCGGCCCGCTGAAGAAATTGTTTATCGCGATGCGCAACGGCCTGGCGTTTCGGAAGCACACGGGTGCCTCGGTACTCGGGCTCATGAAGTCGGCACTTGCCATGGGCCGGGATGACGAAATGACCACCGCACAGGCGATTATGTCGGCCAATGCGCCGATGATTATTCAGAAAGCGATGGTAGATGGTGATCCCGCGCACGGGGTGTTGCCGTCGGGGCAGGTGGCTGGCGTGATAGACGAACTGCTGAGCTGCGAAGCGCTTGTTCAATCCATCGTCGAGGACGCTGAACAGCGCCTTGCGCTCCTGGCGTTACGCGCCGGTGAATTTGCCACGGAGAACTGAGATGTCACAACCTTTCAAAACCACCATCGCCGATGGCGTGGCCGAGATGATACTCGATCACCCCCCCGTGAATGCCTTCAATTCCGCGGGCTGGTTCGCCATCGCTCGGGAGATCGACGCCCTGGGTGCCGACGACAGCGTGCGCGTGATCATTATCGCCGCAGCCGGGAAAGGCTTTTGTGCCGGCGTGGACATCAAGGAGCTGGCGGCAGATGGCAGCAAGATCGTCGATGTCAACAAAGGCAACTATGAAACGTTTCGCGCCATCCACCGCAACCCCAAGCCGGTGATCGTTGCGTTGCACAGTTTTGTGCTGGGCGGTGGTATCGGTATGGCGGGTGCGGCGGACATCATCGTGTGTTCCGAGTGCGCGCGGTTTGGCGTACCCGAGATCGACCGTGGGGCAATGGGCGGCGGTGCTCACCTGCAGCGCATGTTTCCGGTGCAGAAAGTACGTTACATGTACTTTACCGGAGAATTTATCGACGCCGCTGAAGCGCACCGGCTGGGTGCTGTAGAGCGGGTTGTCCCCCGCGAAGAGCTGTTGCCCTGTGCGCGGGAGATTGCCGCGAAGATTGCCGCGAAATCGCCGGCGATGGTGCGGCTGGCCAAGGAAGCACTCACCGGCATTGAAGACGGCAACCTGGAGGACAAGTATCGCTGGGAACAGGGCTTCACCCTGGAAGCCTACACGATGGGCGATTCGCAGGAGTCCCGCGACGCCTTTGTGCAGAAGCGCGAAGCGAGCTTCGACTAGCGCAGAACCAGGCCAGTCCTGGCACTGTTCGGCTGTCACGCGCGATTGTGCGCTGCTCGCGGCAGCATTTGGCATTGAAAGTTTTATGAAAAGAGTTCGATCACTATGAAGTTGGCATATACCGAGAAGCAACAGGCATTTCGTGCGGAAGTGCGAGCCTGGCTGGTAGCGAATGTTCCGGCGGAGCCCTTGAAGAGCTTTGATACGCAGGAGGGCTTCGCGCAGCACCGTGAGTGGGAAGCGAAATTGAACGCGGGCCGCTGGGGCATGGTGACATGGCCTGAAGAGCTGGGCGGACGCGCCTGCAGCCTGATCGAATGGCTGATTTTCGAAGAGGAATACTACCGCGCCAGGGCGCCGTTGCGGGTTAACCAGAACGGTATTTTTCTGCTCGGCCCGACGCTGATGGAATACGGCACTGAAGAGCAGAAAGCGCGCATCCTGCCGAAGATGGCCAACGGTGAGGAGGTCTGGTCACAGGGCTGGTCGGAGCCCGGCGCAGGCTCCGACATGGCGGCGATCAGGGCAACAGCCCGGCTGGAGGGAGACCGGTACATTATTAACGGGCAGAAGACATGGTCCACCCGTGCCGTTTGGGCGGACTGGTGTTTCGGGATGTTTCGCACGGATCCCGATTCCGAGCGGCACCGCGGGCTCACGTTTATCCTCGTGCCGCTCAACTCGCCGGGCATTACCGTACGTCCCATTCCACAATTGGATGGGCTTCCCGGCTTTGCGGAGATTTTTTTCGACAACGTGGAAGTGGCGGTGGAAAACCGCCTGGGTGATGAAGGTGCCGGCTGGAGCGTGGCGATGGCCACCGCAGGGTTTGAACGGGGCTTGATGCTGCGGTCCCCGGCGAGATTCCAGGAGACGGCTCGACGCTTGGTTGAGCTTTACACCGCCAACCGCGAATCAGCTGACAGCGACCCTGCAGTGCGAGATGCCGTGTTGCGAGCCTATCTGGACGCCGAGAGTTACTGCCTGGCGACGTATCAGACGGCCTGTCGCCTGGACAAGGGCGGCAAGATCGGTGCCGAGTCGTCCACCAACAAGATCTTCTGGTCCGAGTTGGACCAGAACATGCACGCCACCGCGATGAGTATCCTGGGCGCGCGAGCGGAACTTCTGCCGCATGCGCCCGCCGCCCGGGGCGTCGGCAACTGGCTGGACGGCTGGTTGTTCGCCCAGTCCGGTCCGATATATGCCGGTACTAATGAAGTACAGCGCAATATCATCGCAGAGCGCATGCTGGGCATGCCCCGCTGACAGCGCGCTGCACAAGCCGTGTGTTTCACGCCCTATCCACGCTGCGTTAATTGAGAGATTGAGGAATGGATTTTACGTTTACCGAAGACCAGTTGCTGTTTCAGGAGTCCGTTCGGGATTTCCTGCGCAATGAGGTGACACCGGAGCGCGTGCGCGCCGGCTGGGATACCGAGAGTGGCCGTGACGCCGCACTCTGGGCGCAGCTTGCTGAACTTGGCCTGACGGGAATGACCGTGCCGGAAGCGCAGGGCGGCCTCGGCATGACAGCAGTGGATTTCGTGTTGCTGGCTGAAGAGTGTGGCTATGTAGCTTTGCCGGAACCGCTGGTGCACACCGCCCTGGTCGCGGTACCCGCACTGCAGGCCGTTGGCGGTGAACTGGCCGAGAAGTGGTTGCCGGAAATCGCCGGCGGCGGAGCGCAGGTTGTTGTGGGTCTTGAGCAGAATGTACTGGTGGAAGACGCTCACGTGGCGGATCTGTTGCTCCTGCAGCAGGGCGATACACTGGTTGCCGCCGAATCGGATGCGGTCACGCTGGTGCGCAACGAATCGGTCGATCCGTCACGCAGGTTGTATCAGGTGAGCGTCACTGGTGAAGCGACCGTGGTTGCCCGCGGCGATGCCGCCGAGGGTGTCGCACAGCAGGCGTTGAACTGCGGCGCGCTTGGCGCCGCCGCACAGGCACTCGGCCTTGCACAGCGCATGGTCGATATGTCTGTGCAGTACACCAGTGAGCGGCAGCAGTTTGGCAAGCCTATCGGCAGTTTCCAGGCGGTGAAGCACCACATGGCGAACGTGGCGGTGCGGCTCGAGTATGCCAAGGCGCCGGTGTATCGCGCGGCCTATGCGCTGGCCCACGGTCAACCGATTGCCTCGCGCGCGGTGTCGCATGCCAAACTGGTTGCCTGTGAAGCCGCTAGTCTCGCGGCTCGCAACAGTATCCAGGTGCACGGCGCCATGGGCTACACCTGGGAAGTCGATTTGCACATCTTTATGAAAAAGGCATGGGCGCTGGCGAACACCTGGGGCGACGCCGGCTTCCATAAGGCCCGGGTTGCCGAGGACATTTTTGCGCCGGGCGCTGCCCTGGGCGCCGGAGCGACGTTTCAGTAACAGTGTGATTTTTTTCAACGAACATACTCAGAAGAGGCCGAATGATCATGGCAGATGCATATATCGTAGACGCGGTGCGTTCACCCACGGGTCGTCGCAAGGGTGGGTTATCGGACGTGCACGGTGCGGATCTTGGCGCACATGTGCTGAAAACGCTGGTCCAGCGCAATGCGATCCCGGAAGAGGATTACGACGATGTGATATTCGGCTGTGTGGACGCCATAGGCCCGCTGGCCGGTGATATCGCGCGTACCTGCTGGCTCGCTGCGGGCCTGTCCGATGTGGTGCCGGGTGTCACCGTCGACCGTCAGTGCGGATCCTCGCAACAGTCCGTGCACTTTGCGGCGCAGGCGATCATGGCGGGCGTCAACGACGGTCATTGCCGGCGGCGTGCAGACCATGACACAGATTCCCATCTCCTCTGCGATGATCGCAGCGCAGCCGTGGATTCCGGATCCTTTCTCCGGCAGTCAGGGCTGGGTGGCGCGTTATGGAGCCACTCCCCCGTCCCAGTTTGCCTCCGCTCAAATGATAGCGGACAAGTGGAAGTTTTCTCGCGAGGACATGGAAGCGTTCGCGTGCAATCCACACGGGCGCTGGCGGCGATTCGAAGGGCGCTTCGACCGCGAAATCGCGCCATTGAATGGCGTTAGCATGGATGAAACCCCACGCAACACCTCGATGGAGAAGATGGCGGAACTTGAGCCATTGGCCGAGGGGGGTACCATTACCGCGGCGGTGTCCAGTCAGACCTGTGATGGCTCGTCGGCGATGTTGATCGTGTCGGAAGCGGCGCTGAAGCGCTATAACCTCACGCCGCGAGCCCGCATCGTGCACATGAGCGTGCGGGGTGCCGATCCGATCTGGATGCTGACTGCACCGATTCCCGCTACCGCCTACGCGATGCAGAAATCCGGCATGCAACTGGAGGACATCGACCTGGTAGAAATTAACGAGGCGTTCGCCTCGGTCCCCATGGCCTGGCTGGCGGATACCGGGTATCCGGTCCAGGAAGACCAACGTGAATGGCGGGGCGATTGCGCTGGGCATCCGCTCGGTGCAACCGGTACCAAACTGATGACGACGCTGCTGTGCGAACTGGAACGCAGCGGCGGACGGTATGGTCTGCAGACCATGTGCGAGGGCGGTGGCCAGGCCAACGTGACGATTATTGAGCGACTTTAGGAGACAGACAGATATGGGTGCAATACTGGAAGGCAGGGTCGCGATTGTTACCGGCGCGGGGGGCGGACTGGGCGCGGCGCACGCGCGCGTTTTCGCGTCTGAGGGCTGTGCAGTCGTGGTGAACGACATCAATGGCGAGGCCGCGCAGGCGGTAGTGGATGGGATTGTCGCCGCTGGCGGCAAGGCTGTGGTCAACCAATCGGACATCACCAACTATGACGACAGCCTGAATGCCGTCAAGCAGGCGCTCGACGCGTTCGGCGGTCTGCACATCGTGGTCAACAATGCAGGCATCAACCGCGATCGTATGTTCGCCTCCATGACCGAGCAGGAGTGGGACGCCATCATGGCGGTCCATCTCAAGGGGCACTTCTGCATCAGTTCGCATGCGGTGCATTACTGGCGCGGACAGGCAAAGGAGGGCGTCGAGGTCAGCGCGCGAATTCTCAACACAACGTCCGGCGCCGGTCTGCAGGGTTCGATCGGGCAGTCGAATTACGCTGCCGCGAAGGCCGGTATTGCCGCTCTCACACTGAACCAGGCTGCGGAGCTCGGGCGTTATGGCATTACTGCCAATGCCGTCGCGCCGTCCGCGCGAACCGGTATGACCTCTGCGGTTCCGGAAATGGCCGAGCGAATGAAGAAACCCGAGGACGGCAGTTTTGACCGCTTCGCGCCCGAGAACGTGTCCAATCTGCTGGCCTGGCTGGCGTCCGGGGACGCCGCGCATGTAACAGGTCGGGTATTCGAGGCGGAGGGCGCGCGCATCTGTATCTGTGACGGTTGGCGCACTACCGAGGGTGTCGATCGTGACAGCGCGTGGGCGCCGCTAGAGATCGGTGACGTCATGCAGGAATTGCTGGCAAAAGAGGTGCCCGCGCAGAAAGTCTGGGGCACCTGAAGCGTTTTGCGCAGGAGAAACTGATGGAGTTTGCATTTACCGAAGAGCAGCAGATGATCCGCGACACGGCGGCGGCATTTCTCGCCGAAGTGTCAGACAGCGCTGCGATACGGCGAGCGATGGACACGGAGGCAGGTTACGACCCGGATCTATGGCAGCGCATCTGTCGTGAAATGTACTGGCAGGCGATACATGTGCCGGAGTCCTTCGGCGGCTTGGGCCTGGGCTACGTGGAAGTGGTCGCCATGCAGGAGCAGATGGGGCGGTATCTGCTGTGCTCGCCCTTTCTGGCGACCGTCTGCATGGCGGGTAACGCCTTGCTCGTGGCGGGCGACGAGTCACAGAAATCCGAGTGGCTGGGTAAGGTCTGTGCGGGGGAGGCCACCGGCGCGCTGGCGGTGTGCGGCAGGGGTACTCGCTGGGATGCGGATTCGGTGACGGCAACCTGGCAACGTGATGGTGATGGCTTCATCCTCAATGGCGAGTATCGCTACGTGATAGACGGCCATACCGCGGATTTTCTGGTGGTCGCGGCGCGTGAAGTCGGTAGTCAGGGCACCGCCGGTATCAGTCTCTTCATTTTGCAGGCGAACACACCCGGGGTTGAGCGCAGCTGGCTGCCGAGCATGGATCAGGCGCGCAAGCAGGCGAGTGTCGCGCTGCATGATGTGTCGCTGGGCGGCTCGGCGCTGATGGGCGAAGCAGGCTGTGCCTGGGTGTCGCTGTCCAGGGTGCTGGATCTGGCAACGGTCGCGCTGGCCGGTGAGCAGGTGGGCGGCTCGCAGCGACTGCTGGATATGACCGTGGCCTACACCGGCGAACGCGTACAGTTCAATCGCACGATTGCGAGTTTCCAGGCGGTGAAGCACAAAGCGGCTGACATGATGTTGAAAGCTGAAGTGGCGCGTTCCGCAGTGTATTACGCTGCCTGCGTTGCGCAGGAAGCGCTCGAAGGCGGCCCGTTGGCCGGTGAGCTCGCCGAGGCGGCCAGTGTGGCTAAATCCTACTGTTCCGATGCGTACTTCGCGATCGCCGGCGATGCGTTGCAGCTGCACGGCGGGGTTGGATTCACCTGGGAGTACGACGTGCATCTGTTTTTCAAGCGCGCCAAGTCGTCCGAACATCTGCTGGGTAATGGCGCACTGCACCGGGAGCGGCTGGCCGCGCTGCTGCTGGACTCATAGGGGTAAAGGATGAAGCTGAGTTTTAATCGGGAAGACGAGCGATTTCGCGAGGAAATTGCCGGATGGCTCGCCGACAACCTGACCGGCGAGTTCGCCAGGCTGAAGTACCGCGGCGGTCCCGGGGATGAGCACACTTATCCCGAGGAGCGCAAGGTCTGGGAACGCAAACTGGCCGAAGGCGGCTGGACCTGCGTGGGCTGGCCGAAGGAGTATGGCGGTCGCGGCTGCAGTATCGAACAACAGGTGATATTTTTTGAAGAATACGCCCGCGCGGGCGCGCCGGGTCGGGTGGGGCATATCGGGGAGGGCCTCACAGGCCCGACACTGATCGCTTTCGGTACTGAGGCGCAGAAGCAAAAGTATCTTCCGGGGATCGTCGCTGGTACGGAGTTGTGGTGTCAGGGTTATTCTGAACCGTCCGCCGGTTCGGATCTCGCTGCGGTAAAAACCAAAGCGCGTTTTGATGAGGCCAGCGGTAAGTGGCGAATCAATGGCCAGAAGGTCTGGACTTCACTGGCCCACGAGTCGGACTACTGTTTCGTGATTGCGCGCACCGATCCGGATTCGGTGGCGCACAAGGGTCTTGGCTTCTTTCTGATCAAGATGGATCAACCCGGCATTACCGTGCGCCCGATCGAGCAGATCACCGGTACGTCCGAGTTCAATGAAGTGTTTTTTGATGACGCCGAGTGCGACGCAGCCGACATGGTGGGCCAGCCCGGCGATGGCTGGAAAGTGGCGATGGGCCTCCTGGGTTTTGAGCGCGGCGTGTCCACGCTCGGACAGCAGATGCAGTTTCAGAACGAGTTCGATGAGGTCGTGAAACTGGCTCGCAGCAACGGCGCGGCGCACGATCCCGTGATTCGCCAGCGGATCGCCGCCGCGCACGCGGAGCTTAAGATCATGCGTTACAACGCGATGCGCATGCTGTCCGGCCAGAGCGGTAGTGATGGCGGCCTGCAGAAGGAAGCATTGATCTACAAGCTGTACTGGGCCAATTGGCACCGCAGTCTGGGTGAGCTCGCCATGGACGTGATGGGGCCCGAGTGCGAAATTCTCGAGGGCGCGCCGTATGCGTTGAGTCGGCTGCAGGCCATGTATCTTTTCGTGCGTTCCGACACCATCTATGGCGGCACCAACCAGATTCAGCGCAACATCATTGCCGAGCGTGGTCTGGGTATGCCCAAGGAACCGCGCGGCGACATTCGCTAAGCACAAGGAAGACAATAGTATGAGCCTCAAGTCACCTGAGTATGTCAGCGGCAAGGACCTGATAAAGGGTAAGAGCGTGCTGGTTACCGCGGCCGCAGGCGCCGGCATCGGCTTCTCCGCTGCAACGCGCGCCGTTGAAGAAGGCGCCCGGGCGATTGTGATCAGTGATATTCACGCAGGTCGCCTGCAGTCGGCTGTCGAGACACTC
This sequence comes from Halioglobus sp., assembly GCA_041396005.1. Taxonomy (GTDB): domain Bacteria; phylum Pseudomonadota; class Gammaproteobacteria; order Pseudomonadales; family Halieaceae; genus Marimicrobium. Next base: position 79,487 of record JAWKZK010000001.1, on the reverse strand, counting down.
AAGAGTGAAACGGGGCTGGCCGAGGTCTATGGTCAGGTCGGCAACGTGGCGGTGGAAGAAGACGTGCGTGCGCTCATCGACTTCGCCGAGGAACAGATGGGCGGTGTGGACATTCTTATCAATAACGCGGGCCTGGGCACCTCCAGGCTGCTGATTGATATGCCGGATGACGAGTGGCATCGGGTCATCGATGTGACGCTGAATGGCACCATGCGTATGACGCGCTACATGCTGCAGGTCATGAAGGCTCGTGGTCGTGGTGGCGTTATCGTCAACAATGCGTCGGTACTCGGCTGGCGGGCACAGAAAGAACAGTCGCATTACGCGGCGGCAAAAGCCGGTGTGATGGCTTTAACCCGCTGTGCGGCGCTGGAGGCTGCGGAGTTCGATGTGCGTATCAACGCGGTTGCGCCGTCCATCGTTTTGCACCCCATGCTGCGCAAGTCAGCCTCCGAAGAATTGCTGCAGGAACTTGAGGCGAGGGAAGCCTACGGGCGCGCGGCGGAAGCCTGGGAAGTGGCTAACGTGATGCTCTTCCTTGCCTCGGACTACTCAAGCTACATGACGGGCGAGATTGTGTCGGTGTCGAGCCAGCGTGGATAGCACAGGAGTCGGTGGCTTTAAGGGTCTCAGGCTGAATTGAACAACGTGGTGAATGGAGAGTAGACGATGAGAGAAGCGGTTATTGTGTCCACGGCCCGCACCGGGCTCGCCAAGTCCTTCCGTGGCGGCTTCAACGATACCGAGGCGCCGGCCATGGGTGGGCATGTCGTGCGCGCCGCAGTAGAGCGCGCCGGCATCGATCCCGCCGAGGTGGACGATTGTATCTTTGGTGCCGCCGCGCAGCAGGGCACACAGGCCTACAACATCGGCCGGCTCTGCGGCATCGCCGGTGGCCTGCCCGATACCGTGGCGGGGATGTCGATAGAGCGTCAGTGTTCTTCGGGGTTGATGTCGATAGCCACTGCCGCCAAGAGCATCATGTGCAACGAGTACGATATTGCCGTGGCCGGTGGCGTCGAGTCCATCTCTCTGGTGCAAACCAAGCACAAGAACAGCTACCGCAACGTATCGAAAACGGTAACGGCTGTGGACCCCACGGCTTACATGGCCATGCTGGAGACGGCGGAGGTGGTATCCGAGCGCTACGCCATCAGCCGGGAAGCGCAGGATGCCTATTCCCTGCAAAGCCAGCAGCGCACGGCAAGCGCCCAGCAATCCGGCCTGTTCGACGATGAGATAGTGCCCATGAAAACCGTGCGCGCGGTTTTCAACAAAGAGACCCGGGAAACCACCTATGAAGACGCCCTGGTGGACCGTGATGAGTGCAATCGACCCTCAACGACACTGGCGGATCTGGCGGCGCTTGAGCCCGTGTTTGCCGATGGTCAGGTCATCAAGCAGGGGAAATATATTACCGCGGGCAATGCATCCCAGCTCTCGGATGGCGCTTCCGCGTGTGTGCTCATGGATGCCGGGCTCGCATTCAGGAAGGGCCTCTCCCCACTGGGGATATACCGTGGTCTTGCGGTGGCCGGCTGCAAATCCGACGAGATGGGAATCGGGCCGATGTTCGCGGTGCCCAAGCTGCTCAGTCGCCACGGGTTGTCCGTTGATGACATCGGACTTTGGGAACTAAACGAGGCCTTTGCCTGTCAGGTGGTGTATTGTCGCGACGAGTTGGGCATCGACAACGAGCGTCTCAACGTCAACGGCGGTTCGATTTCCATCGGCCACCCTTTCGGCATGAGTGGCGCTCGTATGGTAGGGCACGCCCTGCTGGAAGGTCGGCGCCGGTCAGTGCGCTACGTTGTGATCACTATGTGTATCGGTGGCGGTATGGGTGCCGCGGGCCTTTTCGAAGTGGCGTAATTCGTCGAGCCACATTTTTCGACGCTGGCAACGTGGGGTTGGGGTCTGTTGCCGTGTGACCGCGGCGCGGTTACCCACCCCGGATAATGGCACGGAGCGTGCAAATGGCAGGGCGTGTGCACAGGTCAGTCGCTTTTTGCGGTGGGTTCAGCTTGCTGGAGATGCTGGTTGCTGTCGCTATTCTCGCGATGTCGTTGTCCGCGATGTACCAGGTGGCAGGAGGCGCGACCCGCACGGTAGGCGTGGATGAAAAACTTGTATACGGCGTGGAGCTCGCGCGTTCGTTGCGCGCGTTGTACGCCGTGGTTCCCAGTACCGGCCTGAGCGAGAGTGGTGAAACCGACGGCGGATTCCGCTGGGAGGTCACCGCCACGCCCCTGCCGCTGCCCGGGCAGCTTCCATTGCAGGACGGCCAGTTGCAGGCGCTGGACGTGCGCGTTCGATGGGGAGATGGAGAGCGCGACAGGGAATTCGCTCTGCAGTCTATCGCTACCGGGGTGGAGGAGCGGCCTTGACGCACAGTCGCGGCTTCACGTTGCTGGAGATGGTCGTGTCGCTGGCGCTGTTCTCCATGATGACGCTTGCGATTATTTCCGCCATGCGCACCTTCGGTAACACTCAGGCCACGCTCGAAGAAGTCACTGGGCGCGTGGATGAAGCGCGCGCCGTTAGCGGTTTCCTGCGCGACAGCATCGGCGCGGCAATGCCCGTGGTGCGCCTCGGGAATTTCGCGGCGGACCAGCGCGGTGGGCAATACGGTACGTACTTTCGCGGTGGCGCCGGGGAGCTCACATGGGTTGCGCCGTTGGTGGCCGGCGCGAATCTGGGTGGCGCTTTCGTCATGCACCTGGCGCGCGTGGAAGACAGGCTTGAGTTGCGCTGGCATCCCTATCTGCGCGAAACGTCGGCCATCAACTGGGAGGAACAACCGCCTCGTGTACTACTCAACTCAGTGACCGCCTTTGAGGTGGGCTATCTCGGTGCATTTCGCGGTGAATGGTTGCAGGAATGGATGCCGGGGCAGAATCTGCCGCTGGCGGTGCGCCTGAACATCAAGGCCAATGAGCGCTTCTGGCCCGAGTTGGTGGTCGGCCTCAGCGGCCAGAGCATGAATCTGCGGTGAAGGATTTCAGCCCGCAGCCAGGGCCGCGGAGAGCGTTGTCGGCTGTCCCCGGCTCTCAGCGTGAGAGGGGCGTTGCGCTGGCGATACTCGTCTGGTTCCTGGCCGCTATGGCGCTGTTGATCGGCGGTATCGCCATGCAGGCGCGCGTGGATATCAAACTCACGCAGTTACATGCGGAACGGGCGCGTGTCGAGGCCATCGCAGATGGTGCTATCCAGCTCGCGCTGGTGCAGATGCTGATCGAGCAGGTAGAGAACACCCTGGATCCAGCGAGGCCGTTTACCTTTGCAAATGTCGAAGGCAATCTCCCTGTGCAGGTTGAGCTCGTGCCGCTCGCAGGGCTGGTCGACATCAATCTGGCGCCCGGAGAACTGCTCTCCAGGGTGTTTGCTGCAGTGGAGAATATTGAGGAGGCTGAGGCGCTGATCCTCGCCGCCAATGTGGTAGAGTGGCGCTCGGTGGTCGAGGGTGAAGCGAGTGCCGATACTGGGGAAATAGAGGTGCGAGGCGAGAGTGCGATGCGCCATGCGCGCTTTGAAGCGATAGAGGATCTGCTGTTGGTGCCTGGCGTGGACAGACGCATTTTTGAAGCTGTGCGCGAGGCGGTGTACGTCAGTCAGAGCGGCCAGGCGGGTGTCGACTGGCAGGCTGCGCCCCCTGCTGTGCTGAAAGCGGTTGGCGGCCTCACCGACGAACAAGTGCAGGAGTTGGCTGAGCGCGACGCTGGAGACGGCATTGCGCCCGCAGAGCTGGATCTCGCCTTTCAGCAGAGAGAGAGTTTGCCGCTCTATCGGGCAGACGCTCGCGTGGAAGCTGGCGGCCAGACCTACCTGCGCCGTCGTTGGGTGGAGCGCGGCAGCCCCGGGGTCGACCGCTTGCCCTGGCGTTTTTTCCGCACCGAACCGGTAAGAGCAGTGGGCCTGACAGTGCAGGCGGCCAGTTCGGAGAGCGGGAATGACTGACGCCAGCCAGCGCTGGAACCTGTTTGGTTACGACCTCAGTCGCATCGCGCACTACCTGCGAGCGGGCTGGCGTGATTTTTTCTGGGCCGATACGTCACCCATTTTGCCGATCCTCGATGAAGTGGTGCTGGCCCATCTGGAAAACGGCGAGCAGACGTACCTCAGGGCGGGACGGCCAGCGCCTCGACCGGCTGATGCTGTCGCGTTATCCGAGGCTGTCGTTCTTCCGTCCCGGCTGGTGCTCGCGAAAACCCTGTGGCTACCTGTTGCGGCGGAATCGAACCTGGAATCCGTGATCGCGATGGAGGTGAACGCAAGCAGTCCCTTCCCGGGGTCTGATACCTGCTTCGGCTGGTCTGTGCTGCAGCGTGGCGACGAGCGCATGGAAGTTCAGCTCGTACTCAGTTCCCTGAGCGCGGTAATGACGCACATCGGCCAACGGTTCGACTCCCATGATGTGCATGCCTATGAAGTTTGGGCGCAGGTTTCGGACCGCATGGTCATGCTGCGCGGATTTGGCGAAAACACCAGGCAGTCCAGAAACGCAAGGCGCCTGACGCGGATGGGCTCCATTTTCGGGTTGTGCCTGATCTTGCTGGTGGCGATAGCCGCTGTGGCGGCTGGCGCCAAGTATCTGGAGTTACAACGCGTGCTGGATATGCAGCAGCGGGTGCAGAACGCGGCAGGCGCTGCGGTGGCCCTGCGCGATTCCATGGTAGGCGCTCGCGATTTGATCGATATTACTCGCGAGCTGATGCGTGAGCATCCCTCGCCGCATGCGGAGCTCAAGCGCCTGGCGCAGATACTGGGCGACGATACCTGGGTTTCGGGCGCGGAGATCCGCGGCTCCACACTGCGTATCGAGGGCCAGTCTGCCAATGCGTCGGCGGTGATGCAGCAGCTTCTGGATGATGCTGCATACAGCGCGGTAGAAGCTCCCGTGGCTTTCAAGACCGTGCGCTCGGGCGAAGAACGATTCGTGCTGGACCTGACCCTGGCCACGGCGGAACTCGAATGAAGCTGCCTGCGCTGCAAGCCGACCGCCCCACGATCGTGGTGGGTAGTTGCGTTGTCGTAACGCTCGTCCTCCTGCTTGCCTGCATCCTGTATTTTTTGTCTTTGCGCGGAAACTATGTGCGGGAGATCGACTCTATTACACCGCGCACCGCCCGGCTGCTGGGCATACTGGAAAGCGCCGACGCGCTGGACGCTGCCAGCAGCGCCGCGGAATCGACTCTGCGCGACTTGGCATTCCCGCCCGGACGCGACAGCGCCGCTGTGGCGGCCTCACTGCAACAGGATGTGCGGGAAGTCATGACGCAGGCGGGGATGTCGGTAACCGGCAGCCAGATACTGGCAACGCGGCGTGGGGAAGGTTACGACAGAATCACCCTGGACATTAGCGCCGAGGGTAATGTCGATGCGCTGGACGAGTCGCTGGCCGCTCTGGAGTTGATGCGTCCGCTGGTGTTCGTGGAATCCCTGAAAATCCGGCCGATACGCACACGTCGAGGTGCCGCCGAGGCTTCGGCAGATGGCGGTGACCCCAGACAGCTCAACGCTCGCTTTCAGGTGTTCGCGCTAAAGGTGCAACCGTGAGTGCCAGTGCGCCTGATGCAGAGATGGAGGGCCGCGCGTGAATAACCCGGCGGAAACTCTATTACGCAAAGCGGCGATGCTGCTGGCGGGCATTCTGGTTTTGCAACTTGTATACGCGGGTGCGAGGTTGCTGCTTCTCTCAGAACCAGAGCCGATAGCACCGGCGAATTCCGCTCTGCAGGTTGGTGCGGCAGATTTTGGCGCCCTGGCCGTGGATGAGCAGGCACGGGATTTCATCGCGCGCCCGCTGTTCTGGCCCGGAAGAGAAGCTTACGAGCCAGCGCAAGGGCCCGCACCTTCGGTCGCGCCCGTATCCGAGGCCTCCGCCCTGAGGGATATCAAGCTGCTGGGAGTGTATTCGGCTGGCGCTAATTCGGGCATTATTGTGTCCCAGCGGGGAGAGCAGCGTCGTCTGAAAATAGACCAGAAAGTGGACGGATGGACGTTCACCATGATGAGTGATGACGGCGCAATATTCGAAAATGGTGAGAAATCTACGTTGCTTCGGCTTGAGCACGCCCTGCCTGCAGCTGCCGCCAGGGCAGTCAACCGGCGTGCCGGCGACAGACGGGTCCAGGCGCCTGCTGCGGATCGCGTTCGCGATAATAACCTCGAACAAAAGGGCAATTGATCTTGCACGCACTCAATAAGCTTTTTCCGGTTGTGGTTACCAGTCTGCTGTTGCTCACCAGCTGCACCGCCATGGAGCCTCGTGAGCAGCCGGTGCCACAGGCGACGGACGTCTCCGCGTCGCCGCCGACAGGCGCTCCCCTGCCAACTTCGGTTGAGTCTGCGAATCTGCTGGCCGAGCAGGCGCCTGAGCAGTTGCCGGCGCACGAAACCAGCGAACCCACGATTTATCGCGGCACGGACGAAGTCTTTCGCAGGCCGGCGGCAAAACCTTCCGTGCGCTTGCTCGGCGACGCCGTGAGCCTCAACTTTGAGGAGGCCCCGCTCACCGAGGTGGTGCACGCGATCATGGGTGAGATACTCGAGCTTGATTACGTGGTGGAACACCCGATTAATGGCCAGGTGACCTTGCGCACGCGCTCTCCCATACCGCGTGACCAGTTGCTCGACGTTCTGGAGTCTCTGCTGACCGCAAATCAGGCCTATCTGGTGCGTGATGGCAACGGCCGTTTCTTTGTGAGCGGATCTGCCGAAATGCGTCGCTTGCGGCCGGGCGTGGCGGGGTCGGCGGCGGAGGCGGTTGGGTTCAGCACGATCATCGTGCCCCTGCAGTATATCAGTGCCAAGAACATGGCTGAGATCCTGGCACCCGTTGCCACGGATGAAGCTTTTGTACGTATCGATAACTTGCGCAACGTGCTCATGCTCGCTGGCACCCGGAGTCAACTTGAGGGGTGGCAGGAAATCATCACAACCTTCGATGTGGATCTGCTGAAAGGCATGTCGGTAGGCATCTACCCTATTGAGAACAGCTCGATTGAAGATGTAGAAGCGGCACTGGCGCAACTGATGGGCAAGAGTGGCGGCGAGGGCGAGGCCGACGGCATCGCGGGAATCGGGAGCATGGTGCGTATCATCCCGGTAGAGCGCCTCAGCAGTTTATTGGTGGTCACCCCGCGGGCGCACTACCTGTCGCGCATTGGTACCTGGATCAAGCGCCTGGATCAGGAGCCCGACGCCTACTTCGAGCGCCGGTTGTACGTGTACCCGGTGCAGAATACCAATGCCGTTCATCTGGCAGATATGTTGAGTACCATCTTTTCCGGTGCGGACGGTTCTGGTCGCCGCTCTGGCGGTGGAGGTGTAGCACCGGGCTTCACGCCTGAAACAGTGTCGTCTTCCGGGGAGAACGCGATCGGTGGTGCCGCGCCTCGCAACACTGCGGATGCGTCCCGCAACTTCAATCTGGGTGACGTTCGCGTGGTCGCGGACGAAGAAAACAACGCGTTATTGCTCTACGCCACAGGTAAAGAGTACCGCAAGATACAGCCCGCGCTGGAGCGCCTTGACATCGCCGCCACCCAGGTGATTATCGAGGCCAGTATCATCGAGGTGACACTAACCGATGAAATGCGTTACGGCCTGGAATGGTCGTTCAATGGGGATCTCGGGGGCAGTTATGAAGGCGTCGGCCAGCTGGTCAACGGGGTATCTATAGGCGCGCAGGTTCCGGGCTTTTCCTACTCGGTCATAAACGGCAGTGGCCAGATCAAGGCGGTTTTGAATGCGTTGGCGTCCGATAATCTGCTGAACGTCATTTCATCACCCTCTGTGATGGTGCTGGATAATCAGACTGCGACCATTCAGGTGGGCGACCAGGTGCCCGTTTCTTCAGGCACTGCCCAGACGGGGGATGTCGTAACTACCCAAGTGGAATACCGGGATACGGGCGTAAAGCTCTCCGTTACTCCGTCAGTGAATGCCGGTGGCATGGTGACCATGGATGTAGAGCAGTCGGTGACGGATGTCGGTCCGGTTGACGATGCGGGAGCTGGGCAGCGTACGTTTCTCGAGCGCACTATTACCAGCAAGGTGGCGGTGCGCAGTTCGCAGTCCGTCGTGCTTGGTGGCCTGATACGCGAGAATAAGAGTGAAGGTAGTAGCGGCATCCCAGGACTCCACCGGCTGCCTATTCTGGGCCCGCTGTTTGGGACCCGGACGGTCGATGGTACACGCACGGAACTGCTGGTGGTAATCACTCCCCGAGTTATTTCCAATGAGTCCGATCTGCGTGAGGTGAGCGATGAAATGCGCCGGCAGATGCGCGGCCTGGATTTAATCGATGTGTCGGAGTCTTCCTCCTTTCTCATCGAGCGGGACGCAGAAAGTGAACGATAGCGGTAATCAGCGAGGCGGCGGTAAATGAGCATACTAAACCAGAATTTTAATAGGGTTATTGCGCTGGCGGCGGGGCTGCTCGTCGCGGGCTGTGCCAGTCTGGGCCCGGAGAAGCCGGCCGAGGAGCAGGTGCGCGAGCGCGCCCAGGCGTGGGCAGACGCACTTCTCGACAATGATCTTGAGGGCGCTTATGCCCTGACTTCGCCCAATTACCGCGATTTTGCCTCCATGGGCGTTTACCATGCCCGTGTTGTTGGTACGGGGACCTGGAAAACGGCTGAAGTGACGAATGTGGAGTGTTCCGAGGACGTTTGCGATGTCACTCTCATGCTGGAGTATTTTGCCCGTCAGGTGAACGTCGATGTGCGGCGCCCACGTACCTACAGGTGGGTAAAATCTGATGGGCAGTGGTGGCTTTACGTGGCACCGTGAGAGTACAATCGCCGGGTGTGCGTGAGACCCGTTCCTGCTTGATTTTTCACTGGTTTCGGGAGAGGCGAACCCCTTTTGGGTAGGCTGCTTCGAGAACGCAACTATTTGGCATTTATTGAGTTGACGCCCTATAGTCGCTGTGCTAATTTTCGCCTCGTATGTATGTGTGAGACACCTCCCTAGCCACGTTTTTGCAGGCGGATGGTAGACAGGGGTAAGGTTTTGGGGGCATACTTACGCCTTACTGTATGCAGCATTAATTAACTTGCAACAACGACATACTTGTTAAACCTAGGAGTAACAAACATGAAGAAAGTACTTCCCGTAGCAGTCCTCGCTGCAATGGCTGGCGTTAATAGCGCTCAAGCTGTGCACGTAAACTCTGACGGGCTGGGTCAGGTGCTATTGTTCCCATACTACACAGCGCAAGATGGGCAAGACACTTACATCCAGATCGTCAACACGACGAACCAATACAAGGCTGTGAAAGTGCGTATTCTCGAGTCGCGCAACAGCCGTGAGGTTCTCGACTTTAACCTTTACCTGTCTCCGCAGGATCACTGGTCCGCCCTGATCAGCGCTGATCCCGATGGCGTTGGTGGTGCGATCACGTCTGCAGACACCAGTTGTACGGTTCCGAACGCTGTTTCCAACGGCAGCACGATTCCCTTCCGGAATTTTGAGTATGTCGGCGACTCAGTGAACGGCCTCGAGCGCACGCTGGAAGGCTACGTCGAAGTAATCGAAATGGGTAGGATCGTTTCCGGCCCCTGGCTGCAGGATATCAAGCATATCAATGGCAAACCGCCGGGATGTCCCGATCTGGCGGCGTCCTGGAGTTCAGGCGTCTGGGCATCGAACGCTCAGAGCGGCTTCGTTGGGCCTACCGGTGGCCTGTACGGTTACGGCGTCATCATCAATGTTGATGAAGGTACCGATGCAACGTACGACGCGGTAGCGCTGGATAACTTCTCCGATGGCACGATCCTGCACACCAACCCCGGTTCACTGTCGCCCAGCCTGGCCGACTCGATCCCGCTGTACGACGTGATCGATGGCAACCAGGTGATCAGCGGTGTTGCGAACTCAAACGGTCCGGTGGGTGAAGGTCTGAATGCCGTCAGTGCGCTGTTTATGCACGACACCATCAACAACGATTACGTGCTTGAGCCCTCTATTCTGGCTGGCACGGATTGGGTTGTTACGTTCCCCACCAAGCGCGATTACGTGAACCTTGGCTGGAACGGTGTAGGCGTAGCGCCTGACGCAATCGAGCCTTTCACCAATGTGTGGAACCCGCTGCAGTCTCAAGCGTGTGAAGCTTTCCAGGCAACGTATTACGATCGTGAGGAAGGAGTTCAGTCGATTGAAGACGAGGATTTCTCTCCGCGTCCGCCGGGCCCCGATCCGGTATCTCTGTGCTACGAAGCTAACGTGCTGACTTTCGAAAACAGCAACGTGTTGAGCTCTGCAATCGCCACCAACTTCAACCTGGATCCCGGGTTCGTGAATGGCTGGATGCAGATCGACTTCACCCAGGCTGGTGGCAGCATGCGTCCGCCGCTGGATGCTGGTGCAGTGCTGCTGGAAGGTCTGCCGGTTATCGGCTTCGCGGTTCAGAAGTACGTGAACGGCGATGTGGGTGGTCTGCTGTCCAACTATGTTGGCAACGTGACTCACAAAGCAACTCGCCTGTCAGTTTCTGGTCCCTAAGTATTGGGCTTGATGTGTCAGGTAAAGCAGTACAAAAAACGCGGTCATATGACCGCGTTTTTTTTGGTATAACCTCTGACACGTTAAACTTGAGCGGGACTCGAAGACTTGAAAGCGCTGAATGTCCATAGATTTGAATCATTTGCAGCGAAAACTGTGAACCTGTACGTGTTTTTGTGCTCTAATTGTGTCGTCTGTTTTGTAGGGGAGCAGAGAGACATATTTACAGCGCAAGAAAACTTGTAAGTAATATTTGAATTTGTTATATCTTAGCAACCAGACCTAGTTGACTACCGGAGTGTACAAACAATGAAAACGAGATTCTTAGTGCCTATTGCTGCTATCGCCGCATTCGGGCCCGCATCGGCCCTTGCTGCTATTTACTTGAACGGCCAGCAGGTTGACGATTTTACGATTAGCCATAGTAATGGCAATATCACAATTACGACGACAGGCGGTTCGAGCCCAACCGATCCAACTGATCCAACTGATCCAACGGGTCCAACAGATCCCACCGAACCGACTGATCCCACGGGCCCGACAGATCCAACCACGCCTACGGATACGCCGCCCCCTGGATGTGGTGCAACTCCTTCAAATGTCGTGATGACAGAGGGTCTTAACTGGGGAGCGCCATCTGGTGGTGCAAATTACCTTGAAGTGCCGAAAGGAACGACACGTTCGTCCGAGTTCACGACCACGGGTAACTCAGGCTATACCGGCCAGGTGTCGCTCGCGTCAGTCACTGGGACTTCGCAGTTCACCAGGGAGATGTGGATATCGACGTGCCCCGGAGGCCCCGTCATTTCGCAGGCGAACTGTTCCAAGCAGGGTAGTAGCAATACGGTATTGCGCTGGACTCAGGGCGCAAACTCGTCGTGGCAGTGCAACTTGAATAGAAACACGCGCTACTACGTGAACATCAGAGAGCTGAATTGTGGTGTGGCATCCTGTGACGTGTACAGGTCCTACTACACCAACAACAGGCCTTGATGCGCTAGTCGCCATGGTTTAGTCGGCAGCTTCTTTGCCGGTATAATGCGCCAAACTTCGGTTTGGCGTTTTTCTTTTATGCTGTAGGAAAAGATCTATGTTCAAAATGTTCAAGTGGGGCGCCGTTCTTCTGGGCGTGATGCTATACGCGACGATGGCTGTTGCCGAAAAACCGCTTAAGCCGGAAGAAAAGGTGCTGGACAGTCCCTCGTTTGACGTCACGGTAGACGACATTGAAAGGTACATGGTCGAGAACCTTCCTCCTGACTCTACGTTGCGACAAGGTGTTTTGAACCGACCAGGTGTCTACCGAGAAATGGCGGAAAACCTGTATATCATTCGCGCTTTGGCCAACGAAGCTGAAAAGCAGCTGGGTTTCGACAGGAAGCAGGCCGAGTGGGCCGGCAGGATGGCATATGAACGCCGTCTTATGGAGCAGTATCGTGCAATTTATATTCGGGATGCGCTGGCAAAAGTCGATTGGGACGGGGCGGCGCTTGAGTTTTATAGAGCAAACCCCGATCGCTACAAGCGCGGAGAGATCATATCTGCTGCGCATATTCTGGTGAAGCCGCAAGGGCGTAGTAAGCAAGAAGCTCTAGAACTCGCCAACACCCTGTATGAGAGAATCAAGGCCGGTGAAGATTTTGGCACGCTGGCGAAGGAGTTTTCAGACGATGGCTCCGCCTCAAATGGCGGCGAACTGGGCTTCTTCCAACGCGGCAAGATGGTGGCTCCATTTGAGGAGGCGGCGTTCGCGCTCAAGAATCCAGGAGACCTCAGTGAACCGGTTGAGTCCATTTTTGGGTACCACATCATCATTCTTAGAGACAGAAAGCCCGCCGGGTCCATCCCCTTTGAGGAAGTGAAAGACGGGATCATTGAGTCATTGGAGCGCAAGATGGGGAATCAGGTATGGCAGGACAGACTGGTTCAGCTGCGATCGTCCAAAGATCTCCAATTGGACGAAGAAATCCTTGCTGCGCTGCGAAAAAAATACGTTGTTAATGTTGGCGATGTTGAATAGTAGCAGAACTCGCGCTGTGGTGACCCATGCTGCCTTGCCAGCTCGACCGTGTCGAGCGGCTGGCCTCACCGGGTGAGCCCGGATAGCGATAGCGGGCACAAGCCATTGGCGGCGTTTGTCGTCTATGAGACAGGCTGTGGTGTACCGCTACCATGCTCTGTCGGTCTGGAGTACCGTTTCGTTGCGCCTGTGGAGGGTAGAGTGTTCACCGCATGGCAGAGTGGTGGAGGTGGCACAACCACCCCCGCCCTCTATGAAGTGGTTGAGCAAAGCAGGTCTTTTCTGGGCGGTTTCGCACGGCAGTCGCTCAATCGTCCGGTAGCAGCGGCGCTCATGGAATCGCGCGCGCCCCTGTTGATTGTCAGCGGTCTCTGGGGATGCACGGTGGACCTGCCACGAATAGCGGATATGCTCGGTATTCCCACCATATTGGTGATTCCCGAGGCGCAATCATTACCCGATGAGATTGACGAGGGCGCGAGCGCCTGGCTGAAAGATGCCATCGGGCGGTGTCAGTATGTTGCGATAGATACTGTTCCGGCATTGTTGAGCGGTCTTATCGACCAGGACAAGGTTGTGCCCTCGGCAGCACTAGGCGATTGCATTGAGCGTTTGAGCGAACGTGCGTTTAGGCCGCAAAGGTTTAGCTATAGCACCTACGAATTCCTCTCGCGAGATCATCCGTTGTTGCATGCTATGCAGAAAGCCGATGTGCGGTATTTTGAAGGCGCGAATAGTGTGTTGGACGTGGCGTGCGGATCGGGCATTTTCCTGGATTGTTTACGAACAGCAGGTGTGGATGCCGTCGGTGTAGAGCGCGATCCGCTTATTGCCGAGTACGGGCTCGGCATGGGTCTGGCGATTGTCAATCAGGACGCTATGGATTATCTGAGAACATCGAGCGATACGTTCGATGGCATTTACTGCTCGCACTTCGTAGAACACTTGCCAATCGATGTGGTACAGGAGTTGATGGCGTTACTCTTCCAGCGGCTGAATCCTGGAGGGCGTCTGGTGCTGGTGTTTCCGGATCCGGAATCCATTAGATCGCAGTTGCTGGGGTTCTGGCGTGACCCCGAGCATGTACGTTTCTATCACCCGGAGCTTGTGTCCTCCATCGCGACAGTGGCCGGCCTGATTTTGGAAGGCAGCAGTTATGACGATCAACCACATACCGTTGTCGGGTTTGACCCAAGTCCACCCCTGATGCCGAAGCTGGTTCCTTCCGAACTTCCGCAGCCGGCAAGTGAGCCAGACGGCTGGTTGGAAAAACTTTGCGCGGTGCTGGGTTTGCAGACGCAAGCTCGTGCGAGCCAATCCGATGAAGCTTGGCGTAATTGGGCGCTGAGAATGAGCGAGACTCTGGAAAGTCACACAGCCTATCTGGAACAGCTCAAGGGGCGCACGGATAAGCTGTGGCAGGTAAATGCAACCTGGGCCTGGAATGACAATGTGACCTTGCTGTTCAAGCGGCCCGACGCTTGACCCGCAGGCTAAAAGTAATCACTGAAGAATTAACTGAAACATGACCGGCACTCACGTTTACACCAGCATTACTGCCAACTATCTGCCTAAAGCGCGAGTCCTCGCGGAATCGGTGAAACGGCTTGCGCCGCAAGTTCAGTTTCATGTGATTCTCAGCGACAACACGCCCGTGGGTTTTGATCTGGTGGCGGAGCCGTTTGACAATGTGATATTCGCCGAGCAACTCGTAACCGAGGGATTTCCCTGCTGGGCGTTCGGGCACTCCGTTGTCGAGCTATGCACCGCCGTGAAGGGCGCTGCTCTGGAGCATTTGTTCGAGGTCTACCAGGCGGAGAACGTGTTTTACTTTGACCCGGATATGGTAGTCTTTTCCCGCCTGGACGAGTTGGAGCAGTCGCTATCGGAGTGCAGCCTGCTGTTGACGCCACACCTGACAGATCCTGATACCACAGATATGGGCATACTCGACAACGAGCTCTCGTGCTTGCTTCATGGCGTTTTCAACCTTGGGTTTGTAGGCGTCAGAAACGTGCCCGAGGGCCGTCGCTTCGCCAACTGGTGGTCGTCTCGGCTCAAGAAATACTGCCATGATGATCTTCCCCGTGGCTTGTTCACGGATCAAAAATGGGTAGATCTTGCCCCATGTTTTTTTGACGGCGTGAAGATTCTTCGCTCTCCGGCTTTTAATGTTGCCACTTGGAACATCGTTAATCGCAAAGCCACAGGTAGCCTGCATGACGGCATTTATGTGAATGGTGAGCCGTTGGGATTTTACCACTTTTCAGGATTTGACAGCGGAGACCAGATAACCATGCTGGAGCGCTATGGTGGTGACAGCCCTGTTCTGTATGCGCTGCGTGACTGGTACATCGCCGAGTGCGAGCGTCATGGGCAGTCTGATCTGGGCGCTTTGCCGGCGAAGTACGATTTTTTCAGTAACGGCGAACGCATAGCGCGCGGTTATCGAGTACTCTACCGTCAGCGAGTTGATCTGCAGGTGGCGTTTCCCAACCCCTTTGCGTCTTCCGGGCCCCAGACATACAAGGCCTGGTACGACGCTCACCCAGCGGAGCAACTCGCCAGTGGTTCGGTGGTGATCCAGTCGGGAGCTCCCTTGTCGGTAGTGTTGGAGGATCTGGCGCGGCAGTTTCATCAGAGATTGGTGGCCGGCTCGAATCGAGGCCGGTTTAAACGCGGCGTGCTGCGGGTAGGCATTGCCGCGCTTCGCCTCTCGGCTAAGTTGGCCGGCATTGCAGCAGGACGCTAGTACCTTGGCTCAGCCTCGCGGAGGGCGCGCGATGTGGAGCGTACCTTGAAAACGCTGCGTCGCGATTGGCAGATCGTCTGCGTGGTATGCGCGCTGGATGCTCCCTATCTCGCTGAATACCTGCATTCCCTGCGATCACGCTCATTCTTGCCGGACCTTCTGGTTGTTGCCGAGGACGATCATAACGTGCGTGTGATACTGGACGCGTTGGCCGTCGATGCTATCTACGTCTTGCCGGCGATGATCCCGCGGGAGGCTTTTTGGATCACACTCCTCCAGCACTTTACGCCGCAGCGAGACGTCAACATCGTCGTGCGCGCGGGCGTGCAGGTGCCTGAACACTGGGATGCGCGCCTTGTGGCGGCAGGCCAGCGCGCTGATTCGGCGGTGGCGGTCTCGCCGGTCTGCGCACGCCACGCGCTGTTGACGGTGCTGTCTGGAAGCGCTCGGCGTCCGGGCCTGCCGGTCGACGAGATGGATCAGTGGCTCAACGACTACGCACAGGGGCGCGAGTTTCCCGTGCCTGTACTCCTGCCGAGTTGCATGTTGCTGCAGGGGCCGTCATGGCGCAGTCTTCCCGCTCCAGTCGGCAGCGATGCTGAGTTGGCGTATCAGCTGCGAACCGCGGGACTGAGCCTGGTGGCAACTGACCAGGTGTACGTGGATGACTCACATCTGGAATACGATGACGGCACTGCATCATTGCCGCCACCGCTACTGGATGCGTATCTCTACCGCAGCCCGCTGGCGGCAATGCGCCATGCCTTGTCTGAACTCGCCGAGCGTTGCGAGCGGCCACCTTTAATGAAGCGTTGTCTGCCTGTTCAACTCCATGTAGGTCATAGCTGGGGCGGGGGGCTGGCGAGATGGATGGAGGACTTTATCGGCGCGGATACGCACCACAACCACCTGGTGTTGCGTTCGGTAGGTGATCTCTCGGCGTTTGGACAGAACATTGTTCTGTATCGTGGTGCCGACATGGATGTGCCGCTGCAAACTTGGTCACTTTGTGAGCCCGTATTATCGGTGTCCTCAGGCAGTATTGAGTATCGCGAGGTGCTGCAGGAGATCATCGCCGCCTACAGCGTGGAGTCGTTGGTGGTATCGTCCTTTATTGGTCATTCTTTGGATCTGCTGGCGACCGGGCTGCCCACGACAGTGGTCATGCACGAGTTCTTCCCGTTTTGCCCCGCACTCTACGCAATGTACGATTCGCCGTGTCATTCATGCACGCGGGAAAGGCTCAGCGCCTGTGGCAGGAATAACCCGTATAACGCGTTTTTTCGGTTCGACTCCGATGACCATTGGATGAACGTTCGCGAGCGCTTTGCGCAGGCCGTGTTGGCTGATAACGTGGCGCTGGTTGCGCCAAGCCGATCGGTCGTGGCGCGATATCGTGATCTTGAACCCCGATTGGAAGGGAAGACGGTGCACGTGGTCTCGCACGGGCTTAACGATGCGTTGCTGGAGTCCCTCAGTAGGGTCAGATCGACGGCGCGCCCGGGCGCCGCTGAAGGAGAGCGCCTGCGGGTCGTGGCGCTGGGCCGGCTCACCCGGGAAAAGGGCGGCGATATTATTGCCGATGCCTGTGCGGCCCTCGCGGAGTTTGCCGACATCTGGTTGCTCGGCACTGGCGAGAGTGGCGCGAGGTTTACCTCGCTCCCGGGTGTTACTGTGGTGTCCCACTATGAGAGCGGTGAGTTGGGTACTTTGCTGAGCCAGATTCAGCCGGACGTTGGCCTGCAGTTGTCAACTGTTCCTGAATCCTTCAGTTATACCCTGAGCGAGCTCTGGGCTGCTGGCATTCCTGTGTTGGCAACACCCGTGGGCGCGCTCAGAGAGCGTATTGAGGAGAGCGGCCTGGGTTGGTTGGTGACGCCAGCCGCGCCTGACCTCGTGGCGGCGCTGCGCATAATGCACGCCGATCGATCCGCTCTGGACGCTACAGCGATACTACTCGGGCGTGCCGGGATGCGTTCCTCGACAGAGATGGTTGCGGATTACCTGGCGCTGGAACCCGCGAACGGTGGTGTACCCTTGGCGCGGTATTACCTGCCGAGACGCTCCTACAGCAACCCCTATGGGCCCGTCGGGCAATCTTCGGGGGCCTATGCATTACATATCAACCCGCAGCGGCCTTATCGGCAGGCCCTGGAAGAGTTTCTCCTGCATACTGCATCCAAGGCGGATCAGACGCCGTCTTTGCCTGGCTGGCTGGGAGGAGCGCTAGGCGGCGGTATGCGCTGGTGTGCCCGTCGGATCGCCGCTGGCAAGCGCGTTTAAGCACCAATCAGTATGGACTGCGGATCCGATAGGCCGTAACAGACACCGCATACGCTGCAGGTCAGGTGTCCGGGACCGCGCCCGTGACAAGTGTCAGTTTCCGTGGAAGAAATTGGGTTGGGCTTCTGCTATTCTGCGCGATCCCGGCACTGTTCCTTCAGTTCATGCATATTTTCACCAGCATCACCAGTAACTACATCCCAAAGGCTCGGGTGCTGGCACGCTCGGTGCGTCGTCACGAGCCTGGAGCGATATTTGTGCTGCTGCTATGTGATGAGCCACCCGCGGGATTTGATATCTTGCAGGAAGATTTCGATCACCTGATTCTGCTTGAATCCCTGCCGATTGAGGACCGTCGTGCATGGACCTTTCGACACAATGTCGTGGAGCTCTGCACGGCGGTGAAAGGGCTTGGGTTTCAGGAGCTTTTTCGACGGTTTGACGCAGAAAAGGTCGTATTCTTGGATCCGGACATCGTGTTGTTCGCGGATTTGAGTGTCATCGAAGACCGACTGGACGCGTACAGCGTGCTTTTGACGCCTCACCAGACCGAACCCGAGAATGACCACTCTGCCATCCTCGATAACGAAGTCAGCAGCTTGAAGCACGGTGTTTTCAATCTCGGCTTTCTGGCGGTTCGACGCAGCTCCGAGGGACGTCGTTTTGTCGACTGGTGGAGTGATCGTCTGCGCGATTTTTGTTTCGACGATCGCGGCAGAGGACTGTTTACCGACCAGAAATGGGCGGATCTGGCGCCTGCCTTTTTCCCCGATCTGGGGATTTTGCGCGAGCCACAGCTCAATGTCTCGACCTGGAATATCAATCAGCGGGCGCTGAGCGGCGATGTGGGCCGTGGCATACTCGTGAATGGGCAGCCCTTGTGCTTCTACCATTTCTCAGGCGTGGACAGCGGTGCACTGAAAGTGATGATGGACGTGTATGGCAAGCAGAATCCTGTATTGGAAGAATTGCGAACCTGGTATTTGGCGCAGTGCGAGGCGATGGGTCAGCGAGAGCTGGGTTCGCGGGAATGCGTTTACGGGCTGTATTCCAATGGCGACAGAGTCACGCCGGGCGAACGACTGATGTATCGCTATCGCCCCGAACTGGCTGAACGTTTTCCCGACCCCTACGATTGCACTGGCGACGGGGGTTATCAGGCTTGGTATGCCAGGGTCCTGGGAAGCGAAAAGATTGAAGCCGACGAAGAGGTGATGGCCGTAATGCGCCATGAACTCGATGCGATTCACCACTCGATCAGCTGGCGGGTATTTCGAAGGTTGGCCACTGCCTACCGGCGTTTCGGGGTGCGCCTGGGAATTCGTGGCCTGTTGAGCCGTTTGAGTCACCGCTCATGAGCGTTGCTAGCCCGGCAACCTGCAGGCGGGAAAACAGCTACACGCAACAGCAGGTATACCGATGACACGCTATGACCCGGCCCAGGAGTACCACAAGTGGTACTACGACAATGAAGTCTGGGAAGACGTTCGCTTTCTGGGGGTGGTAACCAACAAATCCGTGTCCGATCTGTGGAACTACCAGGAAATACTCGCCGAGCTTCGGCCTTCGCTGGTGGTCGAGTTTGGTACACGCTTTGGTGGGTCTGCCCTGTACTTCAGCGTGATCGGCCGCGCGATCAATCCCGACCTCAGGGTGCTGTCGGTGGATGTTTCTCATGCGGAGGTGGCGCCAATCGTGCGCGACGACCCTGGTGTTATCTTGCTACAGCAATCCTCGTCGGATCCCGGGGTCGCCGATGCGATCCTCGAGATGCGCGATGCCCGCCCCGGCAAGGTCTTTTTTATACTCGATAGTGACCACAGAAAGCCGCATGTTCTGGCGGAACTGATGCTGTTGCGGCCGGTCATACGCACCGGTGACTACCTCGTGGTAGAGGACGGGAATATCAATGGAAATCCGGTGCTACCCGGCTGGGGCGAGGGGCCGCTGGAAGCTCTCCGGGAATACGTTGCGACGTATCCGGATGACTACACGCACGATACCGAGCGTGAGCAAAAGTTTGGATTTACCTTTGCTCCCTCCGGCTTCCTGCTGAAGAACTGACTGCAGGGCGGGAGAGCGCCTTACTGGTGCGTGCAGCGCATCCTGGCGGCGGCTTTAGTGGTAAACTCCTGAGAGGGTGGAAGAGGGTGGGTCAGTGCAGGCGGCGCACGGTAAGGCCACTCTCCTGAAGACTGGGCGAACGATGAAGCTAGGTGAATACTTGGTAGAGCAGGGCAAGATCACTCCACGCGATGTGGAGCGAGCCCTGGTGGCCCGAGCCGAAATGGGGGGCTGTTTGGCCAGATTCTGGTAAAGCTCGGGCTTGTATCGGAAACCGATGTGGCGCTCGCGCTCTCCGACCTACTGGGCATTCCCCTCCTTCTGGTGGCCGATTATCCCGAAGAGCCGGTGGCTGTCGCTGGTCTTTCCCTCGACTTCATGCTGTCCAATTCGGTAGTGCCGATTGCCCTTGACGAGCGTTCTGCGCAGTTTGCAGCCAGCGTGCCGCAGGATCCGTTCCTCGAGAAGGCGCTCGGGCTGGCGCTGGACAGGGAGGTCAGCCTTCTACTGGGTCTTGAGTCGGAGATTCTCGCCGCCCTGCAGAAACACTCGGTCGACCAAGAGCAAGCTGCGGACGCAGGGGAGACCGGCGATCTCTATGTGGATGATCAGGAGTTCATTGAACACCTGAAAGATCTGGCCAGCGAGGCACCCATCATCCGCCTGGTGAACCAGATTATCCATCGCGCTGTCGACCTGGGCGCTTCGGATATTCACATTGAACCCTTCGACGATGGCCTGCACCTGCGTTATCGGGTTGACGGCGTCATTCAGGAGGTACCAGACCCGCCGCAGGGCAGTGCGGCCCCGGCTATAGCGTCGCGCATCAAGCTGCTGGCCAATCTGAATATCGCCGAGCAGCGCTTGCCCCAGGATGGGCGCATCATGATTCGCGTCAAAGGTCATGAGCTTGACCTGCGGGTGTCCACCATTCCAACAGTACATGGCGAGAGTATTGTCATGCGTGTGCTGGACCGGCAGAGCATCCGGCTGAGCTTGTCGGATATGGGTTTTCACGCGGAAACGCTGGAGCGCTTCAGCGAGCTGCTGTCGCGCCCCCACGGTGTGCTGCTGCTCACGGGCCCCACCGGTTCGGGCAAGACGACAACGCTGTATGCTGCGCTGTCTTCCATGGACGCGCATTCTCTAAAGATCATCACTGTTGAAGATCCTGTCGAGTACCAGTTGCGCGGCATCAACCAGATCCAGGTGAAACCACAGATAGACCTGGATTTTGCGCGCGCCCTGCGATCAATATTGCGCCAGGATCCGGACATCATCATGATCGGGGAGATGCGCGATGGTGAAACCGCGCAGATTGGCGTGCAATCGGCGCTTACCGGCCATCTCGTGCTGTCAACCCTGCATACCAACACGGCTGCCGCCGCGATCACGCGCCTGGAAGATATGGGCATCGAACGTTTTCTGATTACCTCGGCGGTCAACGGCGTTCTTGCCCAGCGGCTTGTGCGCAAGCTCTGCACGGTGTGTCGCGAAGTTGACCAGCCCTCGGTCGAAATGCTCAAGGGCCACGGGCTGCAGCGTTTTATGACCCCGGGGGAGTCTATCGTCTATCGTGCCGTGGGTTGCGACGCCTGCAAGCACACGGGTTACAAGGGGCGCACCGGTATCCATGAGCTGTTCGTGTTGGACGCCGCCATGCACGAGGCGATTATCCGTGGCGCGGATGCCACGAGCCTGCATACCCTGGCGCGCCAGCGCGGTATGTACACCCTGTTCGAAGACGGCCTGCGCAAGGTCGCCAGCGGTATTACATCACTTGACGAGGTAATGCGCGTGACGCTTGATCAGCAGGAGGAGGACGTACCCGACTCCGTGGGTGCCGTGGTGGATCTGGAACCGCAGGTGTAACTGCGCGCTATGGCGAACTTTAGTTACAGGGCGCTTTCGCAGGCTGGCAAGCCCGTTGATGGTTCTATCACGGCGGACCGCATCGAACTGGCATCGCGGGAACTGCGCGCCCAGGGCTTGACTCTGCTCCGCCTGGAGCCGGAGAGCGCCACCGGGCGCGAAACCGGCGGCGGCAAAGGCCGAGCCGATGCCAGTGACGTCCTGGCGCTCACGCGCGAACTGGCGGTGCTGTTGCGGGCAGGCCTGCCGATTGATCGCGCCCTGAAAGTGATGATCGACATGGCCGCAAATGAGCGTCTGCGTGAATTGATGGACGACCTGCTTGGTTCGGTCAAGTCGGGCAAGGGCTTCAGTCAGGCATTGCTGGCCTATCCTCGTGAATTCAGCACTTTTTATGTCAATATGGTGCGCTCGGGTGAGGCCAGCGGGCGTCTGGACGAGGTGCTGGCGCGCCTGTCGGAGTACTTGACCAACGCCAAGACTGTTCGCGCCAGCGTCGTGTCCGCGCTGATTTATCCCGCTATTCTGCTGGTGGTCGCGGTTCTCTCCATCATTGCGATGTTGGGCTTCGTGGTGCCCCAGTTCGAGACCCTGTTCAACGATATGGGGGATGCGCTGCCCGTACTGACGCGGGGAGTGATTGCCGCCGGCGATTTTATCGCGCGCTATGGCTGGCTGCTGCTGGTGATAATGCTGCTCGCGGCCTACCTGGTTCGCGGCTGGTTTCGAAGCCCCGAGGGTCGTGCGATTTTCGACGAACGGCTGTTGAATGTGCCGCTGTTTGGTTCCCTGGTATTCAAATACGAAGTGGCAAAGTTTGCCCGCACCGTGGGTACGCTGCTCGGCAACGGGGTTTCCCTGCTGCAGGCGATCGCGATCGCGGTTGAGACGGTGGAAAACCGCCATATCAAGTTGGCGTTGGGTGTGCTGGAGCCAGCGGTCAAACGTGGCCAGCGTGTCTCCGTGGCGCTGGAGGACGCCCAGGTGTTCTCCCCTCTGGTGATACAGATGGCCCGGGTAGGGGAGGAATCTGGCAGTCTTGGTCAGATGATGACAGAATTGGCCTCAGTGTATGACGAAGAGGTACAGGCGGGCGTAAAGCGCGTCCTGACCCTGCTCGAACCACTGCTGATTCTGTCTATGGCGGCGGTCATTGCGGTGATAATCATCGCGATACTGATGGGAATCATGTCGGTGAATAATCTGGCTATTTAGTTTCAGGGTATTCCCGCGAAGTCGTTACATCGGTGCCCGCGAGGCGCTTCACAAATCAAGAAGGACATCTGGGATGTGCATGAACGCTCGATCCTGCTCAAATCGCGTTAATCACCAGCGCGGCTTTACGCTTATTGAACTACTGGTAGTGCTCGTCATCCTGGGGCTGCTGGCTGGCCTGGTCGGCCCGAACGTGCTCAATCAACTGGGTGGCGCAAAGACCAAAACAGCGCGGGTGCAGATCAAGGATCTGGAGCAGGCGCTGGAGATGTACAAGCTCGACGTGGGCCGTTATCCCACCAGCAGTCAGGGGCTTTCGGCGCTGGTGGACAAGCCCGGTGATGCTGACGGCTGGAATGGCCCATATTTGAAATCCGGCGTGCCATTGGATCCGTGGAAGCAGGAATACCGTTATGTCTATCCGGGTACGCGGGCGGAAGTGGATATCTTCTCCCTGGGCCAGGATGGTGCCGAGGGCGGCGAGGGTGAGGATTCCGACGTCGGCAACTGGTGAGTCCCGAGACGCGGCGCCGGATGTAAACGTGCGCGCTGCTCCTCTGGTGGGGCGCCGTGAGCGAGGCTTCACCCTGCTGGAGTTGATAGCGGTGCTGGCCATCGCAGCACTGGTGATGGGTGTGAGCGCGCCTGCCATGCAACGCCTGTATCAGTCGGCGCAGTATCGTTCAGCAGTTAGCGATGTGGTTTCCGAGCTCAATGCCGCGCGCATTCAGGCAATTCGAAGCGGCACTCCCAACGATGTCATGATCGACCCGGTGGCGCGCAGCATCACCCGCGGCCAGCAGGTGCATTCGCTCCCGGAGTCTTTCAAGCTGACAGTACTCGGTAGCCGGGAGTTAAATCGCGATGGCGTGGGCGTGATTCGCTTCTATGCGGATGGCGCGTCCAGCGGAGGAAATGTGACGGTCACCCATGCCAACGGCATGTCGGCGCAGGTGCAGGTCGACTGGCTGCTCGGGAGGGTCAGCCTGTGTAAACAGGACTGCGGCATGCCCTGAGCCGTGAGTTAGCCGCCGCGGCGCAGCCACCGGGTATACCGCCAGGAACGGCTCTGCTCCATCAACTCGATCTTTTGCCGCAGGCTGGCAGAGTAGCGCTGCTCGTTTTCCACCCCCGTCTTCAGCTCAGCAACACCCCTTTGCAGTTCCTCCACCGCCTGGTTGAGATCGGCCACGACCTGCTCAGCCCGGGCGAGCGCGGCGTCTGTTGTGTGGAAACTCTGGCGACATTCCTGCAGCAACTGTTCACTGATAGCGCGTTGTTCACGTTCCTCGGATACCTGCAGCCGATACGCCTCAGCATGTTCCTCGCTGCTCGCGAGGCGCAGTTTCAACTCTTTGGTCACCAGGTGTCGGTAGCTGTCATGTTCTTCCAATACGCGCATGCAGTCTTGGGGCCGCTCCTCTATCCGCAAGCTATCGACCCGTTGGCGCAGCGCCTGTAGCGGATCCCTGTCAATAAAATCGCTTACCTGCGAGTGATACTTTGGGTGAAGTTGCGCGATAATCTTGTCCGCCGCGTGTTTTCTAGCGTCCGAGGAGTCGCTGAAACTTGCGGCGCCCTGGTGAAAAACAAACACGTCGGCTGCCACGGCGTGAGTGTAGCCTAAAGCGCTCGCGCGCTGGCAGAAATCGCATTCTTCGCCGTAACCCTGGCCAAATCGCTCTACGTCAAACAGGCCTGTTTCGTTGAGACACTCCCGTGTGACAAGCATGCAAAAACCCACTGCGGTAGGAATCTCCGCATAAAGTGCCGCGTTCGCGCTGGCGAACAGGCGATCCAGTTCGCCTGCCGTCCACTGAGCCGGTAACGGGTTAGCGCAGTTGAATTTCGGGTAAGAGCAGATGGTGCCGTTGTTGGAAAACGGGGTGACGGTGCCAATTTTCTGATCACTGGCGGCAGCGGCGCATGCGGCTGGCCCAATCAGCATGAACCTGTGTATCACTGTTAAGAAGGATAACGTCGGCGTCCTCACTGTACTGAAAACCCCGGTTAGCACTGGCAACGAAACCGAGATTGGCGTCATTTACGCACAGCGTATAGCCTGTTTGATCGGAGATGCTCCTGCAGTATGCGCTCAGCTCAGGCTCGGGCGAGGCGTCATCGATGATGAGGACTTCAGTATTGTCAGGCAGGTGGCTGGCGGCTACGGACTCGATACATTGCCGGGTGGCTGAAACGTCCTTATAGACGGGAATGACGATGAGCAGGGGCTGTGTTGGCCTGCCGAACCTGCGTGACACAAGTGTCTCATGCCAGGGAACGCGGTTTATCCTGTGTCGTCAACCAATCGGGCCGGCTTAACAATAGGCGTTAGCAAAGTCCTACACAGGGCATTGCCGCGCGTGTCGCGCTATTTAAACACAGACCGGGACAGGTGAGAAACGCGTGGACGCATTCAGCGGGCGAGCGCAAAATCCGTCCCGGAGATTGCCCGACGTCGGGAGCCATTCATGGTGACTGGCTCTCCGAGTCCATCTGTCATGCTATGATGGGGGCGGTTTTCGGGCAAATGAATAGTGGATATGAGCGAGGCTGGATCGCGGCATCTGTTGTTCGTGGTGGGCATGCACAGGGCGGGCACCTCCGCCCTGTGTGCCGCGCTGAGCGCTTGCGGCGCGAGTTTTTCCGATAAGCTACTGCCGCCGATGGCCGGGGTCAACGACGAGGGATTCTGGGAGTCTGTAGAGGTGGTGGCGATTAATGAGCAACTCCTCGCCGCGGCAGGCTTCGAGTGGTTCTCGGCACCTGCGGACGCCGAGAATCTCGACTGGAGTGAGGCGAAGTTTGACGCCTTCAGAAACCAGCGCGCGAGGTGCTCGCGCGCGGATTCGGTGAAGGCAAGATGCAAGCAGTCATGATCCAAGATTCTGCCTGACTCTGCGTTCTGGCTGTCATTGTGTGAAGACCTGTGCCTGCCGGTGTCCGTATGCGTGATCCAGAGAGCGCCTGGAGGTGGCTCAGTCGCTATGTAAGCGCAGAGTTTCCTCGGCTATGGCCTGCGCTTGTACGCGAGTTATCTGCGGGCGTTATTGCGCGCGCTACCGGAGCGGACATTCTGGGTGAGCTACGAGGCTGCTGGGCAAACCCGGCTGTGGCGCTCGCCGAGTTGATCCGTGCGGCCGCTCGGCTTTCACCGGCCCTGATGCTGCGTTGCGGGCCGATCTGAGGCATCAGGTTGCCGCCGCCGATGCGCCATTGCTGGCAGCGCCCTCATCGACAGCCGAACCGACGCCTTTACCGAAACAGTGGCTTCGAAGTATCCGGTTGAGGACACGCTGACCGACTTTGCGCGTCGTCTTGTTGCGCGCGGACGCGAGCTGACGCGCATCGGGAATGCGCACTCAGAGGCTCTCGCGACTCTCGATCAGCGCGATGCGGATATCGGGCGTTTAGCGGGCGAGCATGGGGGCGCTGGAGACACTAAACGAAAGGGATGCGCAGATTGTTTCCTTGACCAGATCCATGCAGGAGTATGACGAGACTTTGCGAGAGAAGGACGCACACCTGCAGAGTCTGTTTTCGAAACCGTTGATTGGGCTACTTTTCAGGGCGCTGTGGAAATATGAGACACGTTGACGTCGTCATTCCCGTGTACGACGGGTTGGATGAAACCGTCGCCTGCGTCGAATCGGTGCTCGCCACGATCGAACCGGCGTGGGGCCGGGTGATCGTGATTAATGATTGCACTCCCGACCCGCGAATTGCGCGCTATCTGCGAGAGCGAACCGAGCAGTCGGAGCCTTTGCTCTTGCTGGAAAACGCGGAGAATCTCGGCTTTGTCGCGACAGTAAATATTGGTATGGGCTATGACCGCGCACGCGATGTTGTGCTGCTGAACAGTGATGTCGAGGTGGCGGGGGACTGGTTGCAGCGACTGCGTGAGGCGGCCTATCGACATGACAAGGTCGGGTCGATTACCCCGTTTTCCAACAATGCCACGGTCTGCAGCTTTCCCGATATCTGCGAGAATAACGAGCTGATATTCGATTTGCCGTTGGCGGAAATCGATGCACAGTTCGCTGCGGAATTCACCGCCGATGACGTATTTCCTATCCCCACTGGTGTCGGCTGCTGCATGTATCTCAGGCGCGATTGCCTCGACCTGGTAGGGTATTTTGATTACGAGGCCTTTGGCCGCGGCTATGGTGAAGAAAACGACTGGTGTCAACGCGCGGCTCAGGCGGGTTGGCTGAACCTGCACCTGGCTAACTGTTTTGTGTACCACCGCGGTGGCGTCAGTTTTGGCGCGGAGTACAGTCCCCGCCTGACGCGGGCGCTGGACATACTGGACAAGAAGTACCCGCGCTATCACGGGGACATTCAAAGGTTTATAGCCCGGGACCCCGCACGGGCAACGCGGGTTCGCGCCTGGCTGCGCCTGTTTGCCTCTCAGGACAAACCCAAGGTTCTGCTCATCTCGCACAAGCTTGGCGGTGGCGCGCAGCAGCATGTGGATGAAATCGCGCGGCTTTATGGTGATGAGGCGCTGTTCCTGCTGATGATCCCAGACCGGGATGGCCAGACTGTGCGTTTATCATGCTATGACGGCGGCAGGCGCTTGCGCGATGGCCTGTTTTTTGAGATCGGCTCCGACTACGCCAAACTGGTGGAGCTGCTGCGCGGTCTTGGTATTGGCCGGGTGCATTTTCACCACACCATGGGGCTGCCCACCCGCCTCTGGCGCGTTGCCGATGATCTGGATTGTGAGTACGACCTTACCGTGCACGACTATTACCTGGTGAATGGGAATCCGTCGCTGACAGACAAGCATGGGCGTTTTGTGCCGGAGGATGCCGCAGACTTTGATCAGCGCTGCGCTGGGCACAGGCCGCTCCCTCCGGGTGTGGACGCGCCCACCTGGCGCGATAACCAACGACTGCTGGTGGAAGGCGCGGCCCGTGTGATCTTTCCATCAGCCGATGTGGGCAGGCGCTTCAGCAAGTTTTTCACGGTACACAATCCTGTGGTGGCGTGGCATCCGGATTACGCCTGCCCCGGACCCTATCCGCAACCCGAGTGGCGGTTCGCAGGCGGCAGGCCGCTTCGCGTGCTGGTGCTGGGCGCGATGAGTCGCGAGAAGGGCGCGGAAGTGCTGGACAGTGTGGCGGCGGCGATGGGAAATGAGAAAATCGAGTTTCATCTGCTGGGTTACGCCTATCGCAAGCTTGGTGCACATGTCGTTTCACACGGTCCTTATGACAACGCCCAGGTGCATGCGCTGGTGACAAAGATCAATCCGGATATCGTCTGGTTCCCGGCGCTCTGGCCGGAGACTTACAGTTTTACCCTCAGCGTCGCCCTGCATCACGGCTTGCCTGTGGTCGTGCCGAATATCGGTGCTTTTGTTGAGCGCGTGAGTGGCAGGTCCCATTCGGCCGTCGTGGCCTGGGACACGCCTGCGGCCAGGTGGCGCAGTTTCTGGCTGGAGGTGCTGGCGAATCGGGCGTTGCCGGCGGCGCCCGGAGCCGATACCGTGCCCGCTTCCATGCGGCGCGAATTCTATGCCAGCGATTACATCAGCGCAGTTGCTCGCAAACCGGCCCATCTCGACAGCGGGCTCATACAGACCCTGGATCGGAACCTGTTTGCGAATTGCCTGAAGCTGTCGCGCTCCGAGCGGGTGTTGAAGCGTATCTGGCATTTTTCGTTGCGTCCCTTCGGTTCTCGCATGCTTGCAATGGTGCCGTTTCGTGTACAGAGAACCATCAAGCGCTCGCTGTCACATCGCCCGCTGCACGATATCGTTGGGAAGTAGTGGCGTCTCACCGGCCTTCGACAGTGCGGGGCGCCTGAGCCCTTGAGCCCGTTACAGCAACGTGATTGGCGTGCGGTGGTGTTCAATCGACGCATGCTGACATGCGTTTTTACCGGTGTCGCATCCGGATTGCCGCTGTTCGTGCTGTTTCAACTGGTGCCGGCCTGGCTGAAAGACGGCGGAGTGTCGCTGGTTGATATCGGACTGTTTGCTCTGGTGGGCTTTCCGTATACCTGGAAGTTTATCTGGTCGCCGCTGATGGATCGCTGGTACCCGCCTTTTCTCGGTCGCCGTCGCGGTTGGATGCTGATCACCCAGGTCGCTCTCGTTCTGGCAATCGGCGGCATGGGCATGCTCGATCCGGTACAGTCCACCCATCTGGTGGCGGCTCTCGCCGCGACGGTAGCATTCTTCAGCGCGAGTCAGGACATCGTCATCGACGCGTTTCGGCGAGAGATTCTGCTGAACGACGAGGAGCTGGGCATGGGCAACGGCATTCACGTGTCCGCCTATCGTATTTCCAGCCTCGTACCGGGGTCTCTGGCGCTTATCCTGGCTGATGTGTACCCATGGCCTGTCGTGTTCTGGGTGACAGGCGCTTTCATGGCGGTGGGCGTTGTGATGACGTTGCTGGTGGCAGAACCCGAGACAGATCTGCCGCCCAGAGCCGGGCTGCGACAATCGATTGTGGAGCCCTTCGCGGAGTACCTCGCCCGCAAGGGCTGGAGCAGCCTGCTGCTGGTGTTGTGTTTCATGGTGCTTTATAAACTGGGCGATAATATGGCCACCGCCCTGTCCACGCCGTTTTACCTGGATATCGGCTTTACCAAGACGGAAATAGGCCTTGTGGCGAAACACGCAGCACTGTGGCCAGCGATCATAGGCGGTATCCTGGGCGGCATCATGACGGTGAGAGTCGGGCTGAACCGCGCGCTTTGGCTGTTTGGCGTAGTGCAGCTCGTGAGTATTCTCGGTTTTGCGCTGCTGGCGCGCAGCGAACCGGAGCTTTGGCTGCTGGCTGCCGTGATCGCCTTCGAGTATACCGGAGTGGGCATGGGTACGGCTGCTTTCACGGCCTACATCGCTCGGGAAACCAGCCGAACCTTCGCGGCCACCCAGTTCGCCCTGTTCACCGCACTCGCGGCGCTGCCGCGAACCCTGGCCAACGCAAGCACCGGGTTGATTGTCGAGGAGGTGGGCTGGTATGCCTTCTTCGTTCTGTGCGCCTTGCTGGCAGTGCCGGGTATGTTGCTACTGCTCTGGGTGGCACCCTGGGGTCGGCGGGATCACTGAAGTTCGCGCGTCCAATGCCTGAGATCTGCCTGGGGATTATTTGCGAGTGTTGAATTCGGCTGTACCTTCGCGAAAGATCGTGTTTGAAAAGAGGGTTGCTAAGGGTTGTGCCCGCGGGCGATGATGAGGTGCCGGGTTGCCCACTCCGATGAAACTGCTGAGAAAACTAGAGATTGGCCAGATGCAGGAAACGAAAGACGCCTGTCTGATGGGCGGCGCGGAAAACCCCGGGAGGGCTGTGGCTCCCTCCAGGATTCTGGGGATCCTAGGAATGCACCGCAGCGGCACAAGTTGCCTGACAGGATCGCTGCAGAACGCAGGCCTGTTCCTGGGGGAGCACCATACCTGGAACAAGCACAACCTGCGCGGTAATCGCGAGAACCAGAAAATCGTGGATTTGCACGATGCCATCCTTGCTGCCAATGGTGGTTCCTGGGATGTACCTCCGGCGCAGGCGCGCTGGCGCGATGAGCACTTTGCCCGTGCCCGTGAGCTACTTTCCAGCTACAGTGCCCATGCTCTGTTCGGATTCAAGGACCCCAGGGCCCTGCTGGTGCTTGAGGGCTGGAAGACCCTCTGTCCTTCCATAGAATTCGTGGGTATTTTTCGTCATCCCAACGCGGTTGCCGCCTCGTTGGACAAGCGCGCGCCCAAACCCTGGGAAGCGTGCATGGAGCTGTGGTTCGTTTACAATTCAATTCTTTATCGAGAGCACCGGAAGAGACCTTTCCCGATTATCGACTTCGATGTCGATGAGGATCAGCTCGACGCCAACATCGAGCGGGTCGTGAGCGCTCTCGGATTGCAGGGCGAAAAAACTGAAGAGAAGTTTTATACCTCTGAGCTCAAGCACAACTCCGGCTCCGGTCGCAGGCTGCCCTGGAAGATTCGGCGTCTGTACAAAAAACTGCAGAAAATAAGCCTCGATTAGCGGTTTGAATGATGCTTCGTAAGTTTTTAAAGTCGTGGAAAGCTGCCTCGCCGGCCGATGGCCAGCAGCCTCTGTTGAGTATTGTATTGATCGTTTACGACATGCCAGAGCAGGCTGCGAACACCGTCCGGTCCTTGCTTCCCACTTACCAACGCGATGCGCGAAGCGAAGACTACGAAGTCCTGGTGGTAGAAAATTTTTCCGGTAATACCATGCCGCGTACTTTCCTGGAATCGTTACCCGCCAACTTTTCTTACCACCTGCGGGAAGAGACGCAACCTACACCGGTTCACGCCATCAACTACGGCATCAGTCAGGCCCGTGGGGAGTATATCTGCGTGATTATCGACGGGGCGCGAGTTCTGACGCCGGGAGTGGTCAAAAATACCATTCTCGGGCATCGTTTGTCTGATCGTGCGGTAGTGTCGGTACCTGGTTACCATCTGGGTCATGAACTACAGCAGAAGGCCGTGGGTAGCGGTTACAACGAGGATACGGAAAGGTCGCTGATGGCCTCCATCGACTGGCCGTCAGACGGTTATCGCCTTTTTGATATCGCTTGTTTTAGTGGTTCCTGCGCAGCTGGGTTCTACCTGCCGCACAGCGAAAGCAACTGTATCAGCCTGCCAAGGGAAATGTGGCGGGCGCTTGGGGGATATGACGTACAATTCAACATGCCTGGCGGTGGCGTAGTGAATCTCGATCTTTATAAACGGGCCTGCGAGTATCCCGGCGCGATGCATGTATTTCTGCATGGTGAGGGGACTTTCCACCAGTTTCATGGCGGCGTGACGACGGGAGGGCAGGATGCACAAGCGCGGCAACGCTTTATCACGGAGATCATGGATCAGTATCAGGAAATCAGAGGTGAAACACATCGCAGCCCGGTCACAGATACGGTATATCTCGGTGAAGTATCCGACCACGCTCACAAATTTCTGCACCTATCTTCCACCAAAAAAATGGAAGCACTGGCTAAGCGCTCAGACACATAGAACACTGGGCCGCTGGCTGATGCAAAAGACGCAAAGAGGATAATTCAAGTCTATGGAAACTGGTATTTATTTTCCGCCGTCGCTGCAACGTTTTGAACCGAAAAGGGTGGTGTTCAGCACCTGGGTTGACCACATCTGCTTCGCCTATGATCTAGTTGCAGAGATTCGCCCCAAGTTGATTGCGGAACTGGGAGTCTACAATGGGCTATCGTTTTTTACCTTCTGCCAGTCGATGGTTGATCACGACATTGATGGTGTCGCCTACGGTATAGACTGCTGGGAAGGTGATGAACACACCGATGCCTATGACGACTCGATTTATGAGGACGTGGCTTTTCATGCCCGTGAACACTACAGGGGTTCTACCTACCTGTTGCGCATGTTTTTCAATGACGCATTGCGACATTTCAACGATGAATCGCTGGATTTGCTGCACATCGATGGCCTGCATACGTATGAAGCGGTCGAGGAAGATTTCACCAACTGGTATCCCAAGGTGAAGCCGGGCGGCATCGTCCTGTTCCATGATGTCATGGCAAAAATAAAAGATTTTGGCGTCTGGAAGTATTTCGAAGAACTGGAGGTTCGGCACGAAGAGACCTTCAAGTTTCATCACGGTTTCGGCCTTGGAGTATTGCGAAAGCCTGGGGGCGACAGGCAGCCCAGCCGCCTGCTCGACATGCTTTTTTCGGGCGATGAAGAAACGGAGAAGCGTCTGCGTCAATTCTATGTCCACGCCGGGCTGTTCCTTGATTCCAGGCGGCAAGCGGCTATCGTCCGCGAGCGTCGCAGAGGCCAGAAGCTGGGCGGCGACGGCAAAAAGGGCAAACAGGTACCCCAGCAGAGCTAGCTACGCTGCATTGGGATGTGAGCCAGCTGGGCCGCTCCCAGGCGAATCAAACCGAAACTAAAGCACGCTGTGGCTGAGGGAGTGAACTGCCAGACGCCTGGCAAGCCTGTGGTGTGAGGTGTGTATGACGAACGAGGGTTTTCCGGCCGACCAACCAGCTTCGGAGACTTATGATCCCGAAGATGTCAGAAGAGCCGAAGCGCAGATTGAGCAAGGCGATTATGAGGCGGGAATCTCCGCTCTGCAGAAGATCGCACGTGCAAGTGGTAATGAGGCGCTGATGGCGCGCCTGATAGAGTTGCGTGCGCTGGGCTTTGACAAAATCGCAGAAAAAATCAGCCTGCAGCCCATGTACGAAGCAAACGAACTCTTACACGACGTGACTGCGTTGCGTAGTCGTCTCGCGCAAGACGGTTATCTGTTTTTCCGCGATATCGTCCCTCCAGAGCGTTTGCTGGAGCTTCGCGAACAACTCACGAGAATACTGGCGCGCGAAGGCTGGATAGAAGACGGTGACCAGCGCATGCAGGCAATTGCGCGAGGCCGTCCCCGCCGCGAGGGACAGGCAAACTTCTTCAAGGCCCACGACCAGATCGTGAGGCTCGAGGCTCTGCACAGCCTGGCGCACGAGCCGACTCTGATGGGTATCATGCGCAAGGCTCTTGGTGACAGCGCGTTTCCGCACCCGCTGAGCATCGTAAGGCTGGTTTTTCCCGACAGTCCCGAGTTGGCTACCCCGCCGCACCAGGACTATCCCAATAATCAGGGTACGCCGCAGCTTACGGCGGCCTGGATACCGCTGGCCGACTGCCCTGTGGAGGACGGCTCACTGGCGGTGATGGAAGGCTCACACAAGTTTGGCGTATTGCCGCTTAAGTTCCATCTGGGGGCAGGAAACCGCCGCGCGGTTTTGAATGAACAACTCGATGGATTGCGCTGGGTCGGAGCGGATTACCGCTTGGGTGATGTGCTGCTGTTTCCCTCACTTACTGTGCACAAGGCAATGGAGAACCACAATCCACGCAGCATGCGCCTGTCAGTCGATTTTCGCTACCAGATAGAGGGCGAGGCATTGACGGAAGGCTGTCTCAAGCCGCACTTCCAGCGTGTGAGTTGGGAGGAAATTTACCAGAACTGGAAATCCAGCGATCTGCAGTACTACTGGCGTGACAAGGCCTTCGTTGAAGTGCCATGGAACGCAGCGCTTCATGCCTTGCCGGAGGATCACTTTGACGAGGCTTACGAGCAAGAACTAGCGTTCAATGTTTTGCTTTCACGTCGCAAGTCGCAGAAGCAGGACGCCTGAAGACTGTAAACCCCGCCACAGGGACACGACGGTCCTACCACGCCAGCGGAATCTGGTTTTTCGGAAAGCGGTTCTCGCCAAAAAACCAGGTTTCGATGGCGTAGCGAATTTTGTCGAATTCGACGCCGTGCTGTGTTCTGTGAAGGAAGAAGTGGTCAAAGAAAAACGCGTCACCTGCTTCAAATTCCGGGCTGAGCAATTGGCTATCACCCGATGCAGCAGTTACCTGTGAAGAGCTGACTGACCAATTGAATTGCGCGCCTTCGGCGGGGGCAATGCGATTCAGCCGGCGTGGCAACACATCCATGCCGGGGGCGCCGGTCTCTCCGCCGCATTGATTCAGCGGTATCCACAGGTTCAGGCTGTTGATATGGGTGCCCATGAAGGCGCCATCCTGGTGCCATCCAGCCTCGGCGACTGGGAGCCTGGATCGTCGTAACACCCATTTTTTCATCGACAGGCACGGCGGCTCGCCAAGATACGCCGTTAACATGTGTTTCAGTCCTTTGGCCTCGTACCAGTCGAGTAGTGATTCCGCAACACTCGGGGCTTCAACGCACATGGCAGACCCGGAGTCACGGTGGAACCTGCGCGTATTGCTGAGTTCCCTTGCCTTGTTGGGCATAATGCTGGCCATGTTGGTGGGCGGATCGAAGTAGGGGCCTGCCGGCGGCGGTTGGCCAAGGCTATTGGCTTCACAGGCCGCGAGCACCCGGTCAATCACCGGCATCAGGGCGTTCATGGATTCGCGGGGAAACAGGCCACGCACGATCAGGGCTCCGTGCTGGCTTATAGCGCTGCGTAGTGCGCCAATGGTCAATTCCTGTGCCGGTAGCTCGGGAATTTTCGCTTGGGTATCGGGCAGATCGCCGCCGGGGTCTACCAGCAGTGCGGGTGTGTCGCTGGGCTGGCGTTGTCTGAAGGCTTCAATTCGGTTGGTCAATTTGGCGTTGTCTAATGCGCTATTTCGTGCCGCCAGTGACTCCGGGGTTATGTCTGTTGTTTGCATGTAGATCAACTCGGCTCGCGCTGTGGCAGGTAGTGTACTTTAACGTGTCTGAGAAGGTCGAACAGGGATAGCGACGTCCTGGCCCGTTGCAACCCCGGCAACCAGATTTGTCCTGCGTTTCTTGACTATCGGCCAGTATTCCGGTTCTCTACGACTTGCTCGCAATCTATCATTAGCTGCGTTGTGTCGATGTTCGCAGTGGGCGCTTCTGGAAAGCCATGAGACTCTCAGTGATCCTCGTATGTTTCGACATGGCGAGGGAAATTCCCCGTACCCTTCAGTCACTGTCGCGCACCTATCAACTCGGAGCGCAAGCGCTGGAGTACGAAGTGCTTCTGGTGGACAACGGTTCTCCAGTGCCTCCCGATCCAAAAAGTTGGGAAGATATCGATGTGCCGGTGCGGATGATTCGCATGGACAACGCCACAACCTCGCCAAGCCCGGCGATCAACCGTGGGTTGGCCGAGGCGCAGGGAGAGATCATCTGCTATATGTGCGACGCGGCGCATATGCTGACGCCGGGCGTTTTTCGTATGGCGCTTGCGGCTTACAAGGCGTTTGCAAACGCTGTGGTGGCCATTCGCTACTTCTACCTTGGGCCCGAGGAGCAGACGCTTTCGGTTAGCCAGGGCTATAACAAGGCCGCCGAAGATGGCCTGCTGCAGCGTATCGACTGGCCCAGGGATGGTTATCGGTTGTTCGAGATCGGTACGCCACTGCGTCAGGGCGCGAGGCTGGCCAATTGGATGAACCGTATTGGCGAAACCAACTGCCTGTTCCTGCGGCGTTCACTGTTTATAGATCTTGGGGGTGCCGACGAACGCTTTGATCTGCCGGGCGGGGGTTTCGTCAATATGGATATTTTCAAACGTGCCTCGGAAGCAGCCGGGGTGACGCTACTGCAGATTATTGGCGAAGGCAGCTTCCATCAGCTGCACGGTGGCATTACAACCAATTCACGGGGCGAAACCAGGCAGAATACGCTGGAAAGCTACCGTGAGAACTATCGGGCTATTCGAGGTCACGACACATTACTGGCAGAT
This sequence comes from Halioglobus sp., assembly GCA_041396005.1. Lineage (GTDB taxonomy): Bacteria > Pseudomonadota > Gammaproteobacteria > Pseudomonadales > Halieaceae > Marimicrobium. The sequence continues at coordinate 43,569 of JAWKZK010000001.1, read as the reverse complement.
GCGAGGGTGTTTCACATGGGACACCTGCCTACACCGGCGTCGAACATTACCGCGCGTGATCGTCGCAGGGCGCGGGCAGCCGGCAAGTTGGGGCCGCAAGTGAATGCGGTCGCCGGTGTGCCGGAAGAAGAACGCTAGCGCAGCCGCGCGCAGGTCGCACTGCCGCACAAGGATGCCTGACTGTATGAAACTGTCGATACTGCTGATTTGCTACGATATGGCGCGGGAGATACCGCGCACGCTAACGGGGCTCTCGCGCGGTTATCAGCGCGGCGCACAAGCGCTGGATTACGAAGTAGTGCTAGTGGACAACGGCTCACCGGCTCCACTGGATCCTGCAAGCTGGCAGCACGTGGACGTGCCGGTCACCCTGATTGAGATGGAGAATCCGCCACCGTCGCCTGCGCGTGCCATTAACACCGCGCTTGACCGAGCGCAGGGCGAGATTGTCTGCGTGATGATTGATGGTGCCCATATCCTTACCCCGGGTGTCTTTCACCTCGCGCTGGCTGCCTTCGCGGCGTTTGATAACCCGGTTGTGGCAACGCGCTACTTCTGGCTTGGCCCCGACGCGCAGAATGTGTCGATCGAAGAGGGCTACAACCAGGCAGTTGAAGATCAACTACTTGCCAGCATCGAGTGGCCCAACGATGGGTACCGGCTGTTTGAGATAGGCTCGCCGTTGAAAACCGGCGGCGAGAACATCAACTGGATGAACCGGCTCTTTGAATCCAACTGTTTCTTCATGCCGCGAGCTCTCTTTCTGGCGCTCGGAGGCGCGGACGAGCGGTTTGATTTCCCGGGGGGCGGTTTCATCAATTCCGACATATTCAAGCGTGCCGTCGATCACCCTGCCACGACCCCCGTGCAGTTGATCGGTGAGGGCTGTTTTCACCAGATACACGGGGGAACCACCACCAACATCTCCACGGCGGCGCGCAACGCACAGCTTGAGCATTATCTCGATCAGTACGAGGCCATTCGTGGCGACCGGGATATTGTCACCCACAGCGGATTCAGCTTTCTCGGACACGTACCTACCGATGCGGCGAAAATTCACCGCTGGCGGAAACGTCCCCTTCCCCCCCGATCCTCAGGGTAGACGTTGCCACCGGAAGCGTTGCAGCGAGATCCTGCCGTTGACGCTGAACAGCACGCCCTCCGCTTCCAGTCGTGTTTTCTGGAGACGTCCGGCGGCTGTCCCGGGCCTCAGGGACAGCCGTCCTTGCGCGTTCACCACCCGGTGCCAAGGGAGCCCGGAGTCGGCGGGCAGTGCGTGCAGCACGGCCCCCACATGACGAGCCGCGCCCGGTGTGCCCGCGAGGCGCGCGACATCGCCGTAGGTAGCGACGTTCCCTGCCGGGATGCTCGCCACTACCTGCCAGATGCGTTCTCGGATTGATGCGTCAATTGCGCTCATGCGCGGGTCCCTTTGGGATATCCTTCGAGCGCGACGCAAGATAGGCCCTCGCCGCTGCTCGCTTGAATTAACCGGTTCAGCCCGCATACTAACGCAGAGGGAGAAGTCCTATGCGTTTCATCGTCTTTCTGTTCCCCTGGCTGGAGCTGTTCACGCTTATTCAACTGGGCATCGAGACCAGCGCGCTGACGGCGCTGGCCTATGTTTTTGTCACGCTCTTCGTCGGGCTCGCCCTGTTGCAGCGCCAGGGCCGCGAACTGTTCGAACACGTCAGGGAGGGCCAGCGTTCCGGTGTGCTGGGCCCTCAGCTCTTGCTGGATGATATGGCCCTGGGTCTGGCGGGCCTGCTGCTGATGGTGCCCGGCGTGATCACGGATATTGCTTCGCTTGTGGTGCTGTTTGGCCCGCTCAGGCGCCGCATTGCCCGGGCGTTGTATGCTGCGCCGCCCGAGCCCTATGCTCCTGAGCGAGATACAACCGGCCACCAGACCATCGAAGGTAGCTACCGCCGGGTCGATGAGGATTAGGTTCCTAACCCTTTGTAAATTATAGAAAAAGCATTGTTTTTGGTGTCCAGTTGGGTGTTTCGTCGCCCCCTTGACTGACTTGCCGCTGAGTCTAGAATTAGCACTCTCGCAAAAAGAGTGCTAATCGGGCCTTGAATTCGCTTTCGCTGCCCCAATACACCTAGCTGAGTCCCCGGCAGGGGTTCCGATAACATCGTTAGTTTGGAGATACACAGAGATGAAAATCCGTCCGCTGTATGACCGCGTGGTCATCCGTCGTAAAGAAGAGGAAGAAACCACCGCAGGGGGCATCCTCCTACCCGGCTCGGCGAAAGAAAAACCCAACCAGGGCGAAGTGGTCGCCGTGGGTGATGGCAAGGCCCTGGATAACGGCGAAACGCGTCCTGTTGCGGTGAAGGTGGGTGACAAGGTCGTTTTCAGCCAGTACGCCGGCAGCAACACCATCGAGATCGTGGAAAGGAACTGATCATCATGGGCGAGTGAAATTTACGCCGTTATCGATTGAACGGTGCGCCCTTAACAATTGTGGACAGAAATTAAAGGAACAAGATCATGGCAGCTAAAGATGTATATTTTGGTGACGATGCGCGCGTGCAAATGCTTCGCGGCGTCAATGTCCTGGCGGATGCTGTTAAGGCAACGCTTGGCCCGAAGGGCCAGACGTCATTCTCGACAAGTCGTTCGGTACCGACCGTCACCAAGGACGGTGTGTCGGTCGCCAAGGAAAATCGAACTGGAAAACAAGTTCGAGAACATGGGCGCACAGATGGTCAGGAAGTGGCGTCACAGGCGTCCGATGCGGCCGGTGACGGCACCACTACCGCTACCGTACTGGCCCAGTCCATTCTGAATGAAGGCCTGAAATCCGTCGCCGCGGGCATGAACCCGATGGATGCTCAAGCGCGGCATCGACAGGCCGTGATTGCAGCGGTGGCCGAGATCGAGAAGATGTCGATTCCCTGTGAAGACGGCAAGGCAATTGCCCAGGTCGGTACCATCTCGGCCAACGCAGACTCGCAGGTCGGCGACATCATCGCCGAGGCAATGGAAAAGGTCGGCAAAGGCGTTATCACGGTTGAGGAAGGTTCCGGCCTCGAAAATGAACTCGATGTGGTTGAAGGTATGCAGTTCGATCGCGGCTACCTGTCTCCGTACTTCATCAACAACCAGGACAACATGAGTGCCGAACAGGAAGACCCCCTACATCCTGTTGGTCGACAAAAAAATCTCCAACATTCGTGATGTTGCCCCTGCTGGAGCAGGTTGCCAAGGCCTCGCGCCCGCTGGTGATCGTCGCCGAAGATGTGGAAGGCGAAGCCCTCGCTACGCTGGTAGTGAACAATATGCGCGGCATCGTGAAAGTGGCGGCCTGCAAGGCACCGGGCTTTGGTGATCGTCGCAAGGCGATGCTTCCGGGACATTGCGATCCTTACCGGCGGTACGGTCATTTCTGAGGAAGTCGGCCTGGATCTCGAGTCCGCCACCCTTGAGCATCTTGGTAGCGCCAAGCGCGTCACCATGGACAAGGACAACAGCACGATCATTGATGGCGCAGGTAATGCGGATGCGATCAAGGCGCGTGTGAGCGAAATTCGCGTGCAGATCGAGAACACGTCATCCGACTACGATCGCGAGAAACTGCAGGAGCGGGTTGCCAAGCTCGCGGGCGGCGTCGCGGTGATCAAGGTGGGTGCTGCCACCGAGATCGAAATGAAAGAGAAGAAGGCGCGTGTGGAAGACGCACTGCATGCCACGCGTGCAGCGGTGGAAGAAGGTGTGGTCGCCGGGGGTGGTGTTGCTCTGGTGCGCGCCGTAGCCGCCATCGCCAACCTCAAGGGCGACAACGAAGACCAGAACCACGGTATCGCGGCTGCACTGCGCGCCATGGAAGGACCGCTGCGTCAGATCGTGACCAACGCGGGTGACGAGGCGTCCGTGGTTCTCGATAAAGTGCGTCAGGGCAAGGGCAACTTCGGGTATAACGCGGCCACCGGTGAGTATGGTGACATGATCGAGATGGGTATTCTCGATCCCGCAAAAGTGACCCGCACTGCGCTTCAGGCGGCAGGCTCTGTGGCTGCGCTGATGATCACCACTGAAGTCATGGTGGCGGACGCCCCGGAAGAAAAAATCCGCTGGCGGTGGTATACCCGACATGGGCGGCATGGGCAGCATGGGCGGCATGATGTAAAGCCTGCCTATGGCTGACCAGAAAAACCCCGCCTTACGGTGGGGTTTTTTTGTGTTGTTGATTCTGCTTCGGGGTAGGCTGCAGTCCTTACCCGAGGGCGCGAACGATGGAGATGAGAACCCTAACGGAATAAATTTATGTACCAATACCCGGCAGGTTCGTAAACAACAATTAGGAGAGACCAATGGAACCCGTGATCGAGTTTATTTTTCGCTGGGCGCATGTACTGTTTGGCATTGTCTGGATAGGCATGCTCTATTACTTTAACTTCGTCCAGACGGAGTACTTCAAGGAAGCGGAGGCCAATGCGAAGGCCGACGCGGTGAAAAAACTGGCTCCCAGGGCGCTCTGGTGGTTCCGCTGGGGAGCAATGTTCACGTTTATCACCGGTCTTTACCTGTTCCACAAGATCGGCGCGTTGCAGGTGGTGCAGCCCGCGATCTACATGGGCGCCCTGGCAGGCACATTCATGTTCCTCAACGTCTGGTTGATCATCTGGCCAAACCAGCAGGTTGTTATCGGCCTCAAGCAGGGTGATGGCGCCGCCAGCGCGGCCAAGGCCGGGCTCGCCTCGCGCACCAATACCTTGCTGTCCGGTCCCATGCTGTTTGGCATGCTCGCGTCGAAGCACCTGCCCATGGCGCTTTCCGACGGGTTTGGTCTCTGGCTGTGTCTCGGGTTGATCGTGGCGCTGGAAGCGAATGCGCTGTTCGGCAAGCTCGGACCCATGGCTAGCGTAAAAGGCGTGATTCACTGCAGCATCGCCCTCACGGCCGCGATCTGGGCAATCCTCGCTTTCCTGTGAGCGAGAAAGCGTGACCGGAGCCGGGGTTTTCCCCGGCTTTTTTGATTTCGGCCGGTGCGCCGGTATGTATAATCGCGGTTCAGGCGTGTTCTGGTACGCGGTATTTTTCATCGACGGTAGCTATGTCTCAAGACGATCTCGATCCAATCCCCTCCATTGTTCCCAGCCGTGACGGGGTGCCCCGCAGGGGGTCTCAGCGCGGCAAGGGCCAGGCCGAGCGTCGGCGTGGAGCAGCGGCCTCGCCCGCGTCGACCGGCGGACGTGGCGGCCAGATGGTAGGCCGTCTGTTCGTCCTCCTCGCCCTGCTGGTGGCCGCCGGAGCCTGCGCCTGGGCTTGGCAGTTGCAGCAGCAACTGCAGCAGGCCAGCGCGCAGATGAGCGATTACGCCGACCGTATCGGTGATCTGGAGGCGCGCCTGTCTGACACGGATGAAGGGATGACCCAGAACGCGACCGTGCAGGCGGCGAAGATCCGTGAGTTGGATACCGAGGTTCGCAAGTTGTGGGACAACGTCTGGGCGCGCTCCAAAGAGCGTCTCGACAAGCTTGAGGCCGGCAGTGGCCGGCATGACAAGGCCCTGAACGCACTGCAGGCGGACATGCAGGCCGTGAATACCCAGCTTGAAAGCGCAGCAGCGGATCTCGCCAAACTGCGCGGGGTTGCAGGTGATCTTTCCCGCCTGATGGCCAGCGCCAAGGTCAACCAGACGGAAGTGGAGCGGGTGGCCGATACGCTCAACCGGATCGATCTGGAACTGGCAAAACTCGCCAAGCGCGTGGAAGGTAACGAGGAGTGGGTGCGTTCGATTAACGCGTTTCGCGGACAGATCAACGCCAGCCTCACCGATCTGCAAAACGCCGTGCGTACCCTGCAGGCCTCACCCTGAGTGCGCCCGGGCGTCAGCAATGGGGCGGGCGAGGCCATGTATAATGCCGCCCTGTTTTGCCGTTGCAGCATAAGGAAGCCACTATGACCGTTATACGTCAGAACGACCTCATCGAGAGCGTCGCCGATGCGTTGCAATTCATTTCTTACTATCACCCGCTGGATTTTGTGCGAGCCGTGCACGAGGCCTATGAGCGCGAACAGAATCCTGCCGCGCGCGACGCAATGGCACAGATACTGATCAACTCACGCATGTGCGCCCAGGGGCATCGTCCCATTTGTCAGGATACCGGCATAGTCACCGTGTTTCTCAAGATTGGCATGGACGTGCAGTGGGACGCAGAGATGTCGGTGGCCGAGATGGTGAATGAGGGCGTTCGGCGCGCGTATACCCACCCCGACAACGTGCTCCGGGCCTCCATCCTGGAAGACCCCGCCGGCGCGCGCAGGAATACCCGCGACAACACCCCCGCCGTGATCCATATGGAGGTGGTCGCGGGCGACACGATAGATGTGCAGGTGGCGGCCAAGGGCGGTGGCTCCGAGAACAAGTCGAAAATGGTCATGCTCAACCCATCCGACAGTATTGTCGACTGGGTGGTGAAAACGGTGCCGACGATGGGCGCGGGCTGGTGCCCTCCCGGCATGCTTGGCATCGGTATCGGGGGAACCGCCGAGAAGGCCGCGGTGATGGCCAAGGAAGCCTTGATGGACCCCATTGATATCCATGAACTGCGCCAGCGGGGCCCGGCCAGCCGCGTCGAGGAACTGCGACTGGAAATCATGGATGCCGTGAACCGGCTCGGTATTGGCGCTCAGGGCCTGGGCGGGCTCACCACGGTGCTGGATGTCAAGATCAAGGATTACCCCACCCACGCGGCGTCATTGCCGGTAGCGATGATTCCCAACTGCGCCGCCACGCGGCATGCGCACTTCGTGCTGGACGGCTCCGGCCCGGCGCTGCAGACGCCGCCGGATATCAGCGATTGGCCGGATATCACCTGGGAGGTGGGCGAGGGTGTGCGCCGCGTCAATCTTGATACCGTAACGGCCGAGGAAGCCGCGACCTGGCAGCCGGGGGATACGCTCCTGCTGTCCGGGAAGATGCTGACGGGGCGCGACGCGGCACACAAGAAGATGAAGGAACTGATTGAAAGCGGCGAGGGCCTGCCGCCGGAGGTGAACCTCAAGGGGCGCTTTATCTATTACGTGGGCCCGGTGGACCCGGTGCGCGACGAGGTCATGGGCCCGGCGGGCCCGACCACGGCGACGCGTATGGATAAGTTCACCGATTTCATTCTCGAGCATACCGGTTTACTGGGCATGATCGGCAAGGCGGAGCGCGGCCCGACGGGTATCGAGGCAATCCGCAAACACCAGGCGGTGTACTTGATGGCAGTCGGTGGGGCGGCCTACCTGGTGTCCAAGGCGATCACCGCCGCTCGTGTCGTGGCGTTTGAGGAGATGGGCATGGAAGCCATCTACGAATTCGAGGTGAAGGACATGCCGGTGAGCGTTGCCGTGGATACGCGTGGCAGCTCCGTGCATGAAATCGGCCCGAAAATCTGGCAGGCAAAAATCGAAGAGCAGGCGCTGGACCTTGTCTAGTGCCCGCCAGAGCACCTTTTTCTGGCACGATTATGAAACCTTCGGCGCTGATCCCGCCCGTGACCGGCCGGTGCAGTTCGCAGGCGTGCGTACCGATACCGAACTGCAGCCCGTGGGAGATCCGCTGGTACTTTACTGCCGCCCGGCCGATGATTTTCTGCCGCAACCCCGCGCCTGCCTGATCACCGGTATTACGCCGCAGCTGGCGCTGGAAAAGGGGGTTCCCGAGTGTCAGTTTATCTCGCGTATCCATGCGGAAATGGCGCAGCCCGGTACCTGCACCGTGGGCTATAACTCGCTGCGATTCGACGATGAGGTGACCCGGCACACGCTCTACAGAAACTTTTTCGACCCCTACGCACGTGAGTGGCAGAACGGCAATTCTCGCTGGGATATTATCGACATGCTGCGCACAGCCTGCGCCCTGCGACCGGAGGGCATAGAGTGGCCACTGCGGGATGACGGCCTGCCGAGTTTCCGTCTTGAGGAGCTCACCGCGGCCAATGGCATAGGCCACGCAGGGGCGCATGACGCGCTGGCTGACGTGCGCGCCACCATCGCGCTGGCCGCACTGGTGCGCGAGCGGCAGCCGAAGCTCTACGATTACCTGCTGGACCACAGGGACAAGCGCTCAGTGCTGGCGCAGTTCGACATCGAGAACATGAAACCTGTACTGCATGTGTCGGGCATGTTCGGTGCGCAACGCCACTGTATCGCGCTGATAGTGCCGCTTGCGATACACCCGGTGAATCGCAACGAAGTGATCTGTTACGACCTCGATGCAGAGCCCGGCGCGTTGCTGGAGCTGTCCGCCGATGCGCTTCGAGAGCGGCTTTACACCCGCAGTGAAGATCTTGCCGAAGACTGCCAGCGACCGGGTTTGAAATCGGTGCATATCAATCGCTGCCCGGTCATCATTCCGGCAGGTATGGCAACTCCGGCCATCGCGGAGCGACTGGGCATTGAGGGTGAACGCTGTCGCAGGCATCTGGCGATGCTGCGGGAATACCGACAGGCTGATGCGCAGGGCTTCCGCCAAAAGATTGCGGACATCTATCAACCCCGCGAGCGCCCCGCAGTCACTGATCCGGATCTGGCACTGTATAGCGGCGGGTTCTTCGCCGATCAGGACAAACGCTGCATGGATGCCATTCGGGCGGCCAGTCCCGAAGAGCTGGCGGAACACAGCTGGGTGTTCTCGGATCAGCGTTTGCCGGAGATGCTGTTCCGTTACCGTGCGCGCAACTACCCCGAGAGCCTGTCCGGGGCGGAGCGCGCCCAGTGGGAGGAGTACCGTTTCCAGCGGCTGACTGACCCTGAGGCCGGCGCAAGCATTTGCATGGACGCTTTTCACGTGGAGATAGAGGCCCTTCAGGCCGATTCCTCACTGCCGCCGGCTGCCCGGCGAATTCTTGAGCAGCTTCTGGATTACTCCGACGCGCTCCTTGCGTGAACGGCAGTTTTTTATCGGTATTACGCACATGGGCAGTTCAGGAGCGGCTGCCTATAATGGCGATGTCGATTAGCACAGCCTGCAATATCTCAGGAGCGAGCCAGCGTGCAGTTTGCCGGTAGCCATATACTCTCTATTCAACAGTTCGAGCGTGGCGATGTGGAACGGGTCTTCGCGGTTGCTGACCGCATGGCGCCGTACGCACATCGCCGGCGCGTCACCCGCGTACTGGACGGTGCTATCCTGGGCTCGATGTTCTTTGAGCCCAGCACCCGCACGCGGGTGAGCTTCGGCAGCGCGTTCAACCTGCTCGGTGGTGAAGTTCGGGAAACCACCGGCTTTGAGCAATCCGCTATCGCCAAGGGCGAATCGCTGTACGACACCGCGCGCGTACTCAGCGGGTATTCGGATGTGATCGCCATGCGGCATCCCGCCGAGGGGTCTGTCGCCGAGTTTGCCGCCGCGAGTCGCGTACCGGTGATCAACGGTGGGGATGGCAGTAACGAGCACCCCAGCCAGGCGCTACTCGACCTGTACACCATTAGAAACGAAATCGGCGCGCGTGGCCGGTCCCTGGATCAGTTGCGCATTGCCATGGTGGGTGATCTGCGTTACGGGCGCACGGTGCACTCGCTGTGCAAGTTGCTCAGCCTGTTTTCCGGTGTTCAGGTGGCGCTGGTATCACCGGACGCACTGCGAATGCCGGGCGATATCGTGGAGCAGCTGCGCGTTACCGGACACCAGGTTCTGGAATCCGATCAGCTCGAATCCAGCATCGCGCATGTGGATATCGTTTACTCAACACGCATTCAGGAGGAGCGGTTCAATAGCCAGGAGGAAGCCGATCTGTACCGCGGCCGTTTTCGCCTCAACCAGAATATCTATACCCACCACTGCGAACCCAATACCGTGATCATGCACCCGCTTCCGCGCGATTCGCGCGTCAACGCACGGGAACTGGACGACGATCTCAACGATAACCCCAACCTCGCCATCTTTCGGCAGACAGACAACGGCATGCTGGTGCGCATGGCGCTGTTCGCCCTCATTCTCGACGTGGTGGACCAGGTGGATATCCACGCGCGCGATGTGAACTGGTACACCGCGAGTCGCTTCTGATGCCGCCTGAGCTGACGTTCGGCGCACAGGACGTACGCCTGCTCGATGACACGGTAGCCTGGTCTGGCCATTACGCCGTGCGCAGGCTCACGCTGCAGCATCGCCTGTTCGGCGGCGGTTGGAGCAAGCCGCTGATCCGCGAGGTGTTTGAGCGCGGAGACGCGGTGGGTGTCCTGCCCTACGATCCGGTGAACGACACCCTGGTGCTGGTGGAGCAGTTCCGCCCCGGGGCCTTGCGCGACGCCCAAAGCCCTTGGATGCTGGAGTTGATTGCCGGCGTGGTGGAGGCGGGTGAGACGGACCGGGCGGTCGCGCACCGTGAGGCTCTGGAAGAGGCAGCCTGCGAATTGTCGGAACTGGTGCCTATCGCCACGGTGTTTCCCAGCGCCGGCGCCTGCAGCGAGCGAGTGCGCCTGTACTGTGGGCGAGTGATATCCGCAGCGCCCGGCGAAGTGCATGGCCTGCACGAAGAAGGGGAGGATATTCTCGTTCACAGCGTGACGCGCGCCGATGCGCTGGCGCTGTTGGCGGCGGACCGCATTCCCAACGGGCACACCTTGATTGCGCTGCAGTGGCTGAAGATGCATGCCGAAGCCCTGAGAGAGCGTTGGGCGTGAGCGGCCGAAACTGCATTATGCCATGACCGACGTCGAAGCCACTCCGCGCAGCAGCCCTCCGGCTCCCGGCTTACTCCGATCGAGTGCCCTGGTGGGTATGCTTACCATGATTTCTCGCGTGCTGGGATTGGTGCGCGATATCGTGATTGCCGCGTTTTTCGGTGCGGGCACCGCCGCGGATGCGTTTTTCGTAGCCTTCAAGATTCCCAATTTTCTGCGACGGCTTTTTGCTGAGGGCGCCTTTTCGCAGGCGTTCGTGCCAGTACTGGCAGATTACCGTGAGGCAGGCAGCATCGCTGCGACCAAAGCCCTGGTGGATCGCGTTGCAGGCATGCTGGGGGGCACGCTGCTGCTGATTACGCTGGTCACCGTCATGGCGGCCCCGCTGGTTACCGCGGTGTTTGCGCCGGGCTTCATCAACCAGCCGGAAAAATTCGAACTCACCACCGATCTCATCCGCATCACGTTCCCCTACCTGTTGCTGATTTCAATGACCGGGTTCTGCGGCGCCATCCTCAACAGCTACGGGCGTTTTGCGGTGCCTGCCCTGACGCCGGTCTTTCTGAATATATCGCTGATTCTGGCAGCTCTGGTGGCGTCTGCCTGGTTTGAAGAGCCGGTGTTCGCGCTTGCCTGGGGCGTGTTTCTCGCCGGGGTCATCCAGCTGTTGTTTCAATTCCCCTCGCTGTATCGCCTGGACCTGGTGCCGCGTCCCGTGTGGGACCCCCGTGATGAGGGTGTGAGACGTATCCTCACCCTGATGATTCCGGCGCTGTTCGGGGTATCGGTGAGCCAGATCAACCTGTTGCTGGATACGGTACTGGCATCCTTCCTGCCCACGGGCAGCGTATCCTGGCTGTATTACTCCGACCGGTTGGCCGAGCTTCCACTGGGCGTGTTCGGTATTGCGGTGGCTACGGTGATTCTGCCGAGCCTGTCGGCGCATCGCGCGGCAGCCCGGGAGGAGCATTTCAATATCACTCTGGACTGGGCTTTGCGCACGGTGCTGCTGATCGGCGTGCCATCGGCGGCGGCGCTGATGCTGCTTGCTGAACCCATCCTCATTACGCTGTTCCAGAATGGCGCACTGACGCCCCAGGACGTACAGATGGCCAGTCTTAGCTTGCAAGCCTACAGCCTGGGCATCGTTGCGTTCATGCTGGTGAAGATACTTGCCCCGGGGTTCTACGCACGCAAGGATACGAAAACGCCGGTAAAGATCGGTATCATCGCGATGGCCGCCAATATGCTGATGAATCTGGCCTTTGTCTTTCCGCTGATGATGCTGTGGAACGTTGGCCCTGTGGGGCTGGCGCTGGCGACCAGCCTGGCGGCCTACCTGAATGCCGGCTTGCTGTTGCGCGGTTTGCTGCGCCAGCATATTTTCCGCTTTCAGCCAGGCTGGGCAATCTACAGCCTGCGTCTCTTGCTGGCTACCGGTGTCATGTGCGCTGTGCTTCTGGTGTTCGCGCCTGACAGCGATATCTGGTTGCAGTGGTCCTGGCAACAGAGATTATGGCAGATGGGTGCGGTATGCGGGCTGGGCGTGGCCGTTTACGTGCTGGTGCACCTGCTCACCGGGACGCGTCCCCGGCATTTGCGTGCACCGATATCGGCCTGAAGCCGGACGCGCTCGGGATCTCCGACAATAGGCGTGTAGTGTCAACTTCGCTATACTCTCCCGTTTGGTTTGTCCGGGCTAATCCACCGCATGGAACTGATTCGCGGGTTGCACAATCTGCGCCCAAGGCACCACGGCTGCGTGGCCACTATCGGTGCCTTTGACGGAGTGCATCTCGGCCACCAGGCTGTGATCGAGCATCTGCTCGAACAGTCGCGTCGGTTTGCGTTGCCTGCGCTGGTTATCGTCTTTGAACCATTGCCGCGCGAGTACTTCGCCCCGAGGGAGGCGCCCGCTCGGCTCATGAGTTTTGCCGAGAAGTTTCGGGCCCTGGAGGCGCTTGGCGTCGACCGCGTGCTGCGCATTCGCTTCAATACGGCGCTGCGCGGTATGTCTGCCCAGCGTTTCATCGACGATATTTTCGTCAGTGCCCTCGGCGTGCGTTATGTGGTGCTCGGCGATGATTTCCGCTTTGGGGCAGGTCGCCAGGGCGATATCCAGTTCATCAAGGAGCAGGGCGAACGCTACGGCTATGAGGCGGTATCTACACCCACGGTAGAAGTGGGCGGCGAGCGTGTCAGTAGTACGCGCATTCGGCGGGCGCTGGAGAACGCCGATTTTGCCACTGCGGAAACGCTGCTGGGACGCCCCTATGGCATCTCGGGCAGGGTGGTATTCGGTCGGCAACTGGGTCGTGAGCTGGGTACGCCCACTGCAAACCTCGACCTGCGGCGTTTGCGCGCACCCCTGTCCGGCGTGTACGCCGTTGAGGTCAACGGGGCCGGATTGCGCGCTGCGCCCGGTGTCGCGAATGTGGGAGTCAGGCCTACCGTGAACGACAGCATCAAGGCGAATCTGGAAGTGCATGTCCTGGATCGCGAGCTGAATCTTTACGGTCGGCGGATTGAGGTGGTCTTCCGCCACAAGCTGCGGGACGAGATTAAATTTGATTCGATGGACGAACTGCGCGGGAACATCGCGCGTGACTTGAACAACGCCAGGGCCTGGTTCGACGGCCTCGTAGGCACATGACGGCACTATGACTGATTACAAAGACACCTTGAATCTTCCCAGTACGGCCTTCCCGATGAAGGCCAGCCTTGCGCAGCGCGAACCGCAACGCCTGCAGCAATGGGCTGAGCAGGACCTGTACGGCCTGATCCGCGAGCACTGCAGGGGCCGTCCCAGGTTCATCCTGCATGACGGCCCCCCCTATGCAAACGGTGAACTGCACATCGGGCATGCGGTTAACAAGGTGCTCAAGGACATCATTGTGCGCTCCCGTACGCTGGACGGCTTTGACGCGCCCTATGTGCCGGGCTGGGATTGTCACGGATTACCGATTGAACTCAACGTTGAGAAGAAGGTGGGCAAACCCGGGGTAAAAATCAGCCCTGCAGAGTTCCGTCAGAAGTGTCGAGAGTATGCGGCGCGCCAGGTGGACGGCCAGCGTGAGGAATTCATGCGCATGGGCGTACTGGGTGACTGGCAGAACCCCTACCTCACCATGGATTTTCAGTTTGAAGCGGATATCGTGCGCGCTCTGGGCAGGATCGTGGATAACGGACATCTGCACAAGGGTTTCAAGCCGGTTCACTGGTGCATGGACTGTGCCTCGGCGCTGGCGGAAGCCGAGGTGGAGTATCGCGACAAGACCTCGCCGGCCATTGATGTGGCATTTGCGGCGGAGGATCCTGCGGCGCTGGCTGCGGTTTGTCAGTCAGACTGGGATGGCGACATCGCGATCCCGATCTGGACGACCACGCCCTGGACCCTGCCGGCGAACATGGCGGTTTGCCTGCATCCGGATTTCGAGTATGTGTTGCTGCAGGCGGGTGACAGGGCGCTGCTGGTGGCCGCTGAGCTCGCCGAAGCCTGCGCAAAGCGCTACGACCTTGGATCGCCGGTGGTGCTGGGGCGCTGCACGGGCGGAATGCTCGAGGGCCAGCTACTGCGACACTGCTACCTGGATCGCACGGTGCCGGTGGTGTTGGGCGATCACGTGACGACCGATGCGGGCACTGGTGCGGTACATACGGCCCCCGCCCACGGGCAGGACGATTTCGTGGTGGGACAGCGCTATGGTTTGTCAGTGAATAATCCTGTCGGCGGTAACGGTGTTTACCTGCCGGACACGGAATATTTCGCCGGCCAGCATGTGTTTAAAGCCAATGATGAGATCGTCGATTTGCTCCGGGAGCGCGGGGTTTTGCTCCACGTGGAAGATTACCAGCACGCCTATCCGCATTGTTGGCGACACAAGACGCCGATCATTTTCCGTGCCACGCCGCAATGGTTCGTGAGCATGCACCAGAACGGTTTGCTGGAGCAGGCACTGGAGGCGGTCGAGAGTGTGCGCTGGCTGCCCGAGTGGGGCAAGGCCCGTATCGACGCCATGCTCTCGGAGCGCCCCGACTGGTGTATCTCCCGACAGCGAACCTGGGGTGTGCCCATCGCGCTGTTCGTACATCGCGAAACCAGTGAACTGCACCCGCGTACGTCCGAGCTGATAGAAGCAGTCGCCCGGCGAATGGAGAAGCGGGGTATCGACGCATGGTTTGATCTCGACCCGGCAGAACTTCTGGGCGATGACGCGGGGCAGTATGACAAGGTCAGCGATACGCTGGATGTCTGGTTTGATTCCGGCGTGACCCACGCCTGCGTCCTGCGCAGGCGCGATGAGCTCGCGGTACCGGCGGACATGTACCTGGAGGGCTCGGATCAGCATCGTGGATGGTTTCAGTCCTCGCTGCTGACCAGTGTCGCCATCGACGGCGCGGCGCCGTATCGCACGGTGCTGACGCACGGGTTTACCGTGGACAGCGACGGGCGCAAGATGTCCAAATCGCTGGGCAATATCCTTGCTCCCAAGGCGGTGATGAACGACTTGGGCGCCGATGTGTTGCGACTGTGGGTCGCGGCGACGGATTACCGCGGCGAACTGGCAGTAAGCGATGAGATTTTCCGACGGACGGCGGACGCCTACCGCAGAATCCGCAACACGGCACGTTTTTTGTTGTCCAACCTGAACGGTTTTGAGCCGGCCGGTGACAGCGTGGAGGTCGCGAACCTGTTGCCGCTGGATCGCTGGGTTGTGGGCCGCGCAGCCCAGCTTCAGGGCGAGTTGCTGGAGCACTATCGCAGCTATCACTTTCACCTGATCTATCAGAAGCTGCATCATTTTTGCGCCAACGATCTTGGCGGTTTTTACCTCGACATCATCAAGGATCGCCAGTACACCACACAGCGGGAAAGCCTGGCCCGGCGCTCGGCGCAGACGGCGATGTATCTCGTAGCGGAGGCGCTGGTGCGCTGGATAGCACCCATCCTAAGTTTCACAGCGGAAGAAATTTGGGAGAATCTGCCCGGGCAGCGCGGCGTGTCCGTGATGCTCGCACAGTGGTTTGAGCGGCTGCAGGGCCAGGGCCCCGACGAGACCATGGGCCCGGAGTATTGGCGCGAAGTGATGGCCGTGCGCGCCGCAGTGAATCGTGAGATGGAAACGCAGCGCGCCGCCGGCGTGATCCGCGGCTCGCTGGATGCCGCGGTAACGCTTTTTTGCGATGAAGGTCTGCATGCGCGGTTGTCTGAGTTGGGGGACGAACTGCGCTTCGTGCTGATCACGTCGGAAGCAACCCTTGAGCCGTTAGCGAATTCCCGGCGAATGGCGCAGCGACCGAACTGGATGGTTTGCGCCTTCTCCTGACGGCGTCTCCTCATGAGAAGTGTGCGCGCTGCTGGCACCGGCGCGCCGAGGTTGGCCGCATCGCAGCACATCCCGGTTTGTGCGAACGCTGCGTCGAGAACGTCGACGGTAGCGGGGAGGTGCGTCACTTTGCGTAATGTGCAGGCCGCGCTACCTTGGTACGGGCTTGCGCTGGCGCTGGTGCTTCTGGACCAGTACACCAAATGCCTGGCAACGGAGTCGCTTGACTACGGGCGCCCCGTGCCGGTGTTTTTCTGGTTCAATCTTACGTTACATCACAATACGGGCGCGGCCTTCAGCTTTCTGCATAGCGCCGGTGGCTGGCAAAGGTACTTTTTCAGCACGGTCGCAGCCGTGATCAGCGCAGGGGTCATGGTCTGGCTGTATCTGCTGCCGCGGGGGCAGCGGCTGCTCGCCTTTGGCCTGGCCCTCATCCTGGGTGGTGCCCTGGGCAACTTCTGGGACAGGGTTGCGCTGGGTTATGTGGTGGATTTTATCTCTGTGCATTATCAGGGCTGGTACTTTCCCACGTTCAACATCGCGGACTCGGCCATCACCGTGGGCGCGGGTTGTCTGTTGCTCGATAGCTTTTTGCATCGAGAGGGCGACCGTGCAGAGCAGCCGGAGAAGCGCGAATGAGTGCAGTGACGGTCAGCGAGGGCACGCGGGTTTTCCTGAACTTCTCTGTCAGCCTGGAGGACGGGTCAGAGGTGGATTCGAACTTTGGTGGCGAGCCGGTCGATTTCGAAGTGGGTGACGGTAGCTTGCTGCCAGGATTTGAGCGCCTGTTGTTTGGCATGCGGCCGGGTGAGCGCCAGCTCTTTACGGTAGCGCCTGAGGACGCTTTCGGCCAGCCCAATGAGAACAACCTGCAGAGAATTCCGCTGGCGCATTTTGGCGACGATACGGAGTTAACCCCTGGCCTGGTGTTCTCCTTTGCGGACGCGGCCGGCGGAGAAGTACCGGGCATGGTTGTAGCCTTCGACGACACTGATGTCACCGTCGATTTCAATCATCCCCTGGCTGGCCGTACAATACTGTTTGACGTGCTGGTACACCGGATAGAACCGGTAGACGTGCATTAAGAGCGCGAGCGGGAAGGACGAATGCCAATGGAAATCAAGCTGGCGAACCCGCGCGGATTCTGCGCCGGGGTAGATCGAGCGATCGATATCGTGAATCGGGCGCTGGAGGTGTTCGGCGCGCCGATCTATGTGCGCCATGAGGTCGTTCACAATCGCTTTGTAGTAGATGATCTGCGTGCGCGCGGGGCGCTGTTCGTTGACGAACTTCACGAGGTGCCCGATAACAGCATCGTGATTTTCAGCGCCCATGGCGTCTCGCGCGCCGTGCGGGACGAGGCGGGCAAGCGTGCCCTGAAAGTATTCGATGCGACCTGCCCGCTGGTCACCAAGGTACACGTGGAAGTGGCGAGCTACAGCCTTCAGGGAAGGGAGTGCGTGCTGATAGGCCATCGTGGCCATCCAGAGGTCGAGGGGACGATGGGTCAGTACGATCGTTCTGCGGGCGGCGAGATATACCTCGTGGAAGATGAACAGCAGGCGGCTGAACTTCAGGTGAAAAACCCCCAGAAGCTGTCCTATGTCACGCAGACGACATTGTCCATGGATGATACCGCGCGGGTGATAGAACGCCTGCGTGAGCGTTTTCCCGGCATCGAGGGTCCACGCAAGGACGATATCTGCTATGCCACCCAGAATCGTCAGGATGCCGTAAAGCAGTTGGCGGCAAATTGTGATCTGATGCTGGTGGTGGGTTCGCCCAACAGTTCCAATTCCAACCGGCTGCGCGAGTTGGCCGAGCGTATGGGCGCGGAAGCCTATCTGCTGGATGCCGCCGAGGACATCGACCCGGCATGGCTGGAGGGAAAAACCCGCATTGGTGTGACCGCGGGGGCCTCTGCCCCGGAAATCCTCGTGCAGGAGGTGCTTGACGGCCTGTGTGCGCTGGGCGCGCGTGGCGCTGTAGAAGTGGCGGGTCGTCCCGAAAACATCACGTTCTCCCTGCCGCGTGAGTTGCGTATCGACGCCAAGAACATTTAGCGTATGCGGCCCCCGGTTGCGCACCCGCGCAACGCCGGTGAGACAGATCGGGGCTTTTTCCCCATCCTTTAGGAGCATTTTTCGTCACCCGCGAGCAAACGCTGGAAGCGACCTGTGAGTGGGCTATGGTATTGCCTGCAACGATCGCTGCCTGTGGGGAGATGCGTAAATGCCGGGAAAGCAGACAGCCAGGCCCCTCCGTGGTCTCGGTCTTATCGAACTCCTTGTCGTGATGGTGATGCTGGCGGTCACGCTCCTGGCCGGTACGCCGGTACTGGCGGGCATCGTGCAGGAAAACCGGCTGTTGGCCGGCTCTCAGCGCTTGCTCATGGCTGTGAACCTGGCCCGCACCGAGGCCGTGATGCGCAACACGGTAGTCAGTATCTGCCCCTCGGCGATGGCACGCACCGATGTGGCGGCCTGTGCGGGTGGTTACGCGCAGGGTTGGCTGGTGTTCGCCGATGCGCAGGGCGATTCACACTTTCAGGCCGCCACCGACACGGTGCTGCGCAGCTTCGAGGGTTTGCCCCGGGGTTATGAATTGACGAACCGCCGGGGCACACGTGTGGCAACTGAGGTGATCCGTTATCGGCCGGATGGGTCGGCGCACCGTAATCTCACGCTGCAGTTATGCGCGCCCGGCGGAGGATCGATCAGCGTAGTGCTCAATATCGTCGGTCGAGCGCGGCTGGAGCGGGACTGGGGCGATTGCCCGGAGCGGCTGTAATGGTTTTCCGCCACCGCGTGGCCGCTGCTCGCCCGGCGCTGAACCAGCGCGGGCCTTCTTTCGTTTTGCGCGGAGCCGGGCTGCTTGAGTTTCTTATCGCTCTGCTGATTTTCAGCACAGGCATGACGGGCGTAATGGCCGCACAGCTAGCCTCCAAGCGCGCCATGTTCGACGCCCGCCAGCAATCAGTCGCCGCCGCACTGGCAGCCGATATGCTGGCGCGCATTGCTGCGAATCCCTCGCAGGTGACGGCCTACGCAGCGGCCTCGGCGGGCGATGCGGAGAACGCGCGGCCCGAGCCGGCAGTGAACTGCCATCACAGCCTCTGCACGCCCGAGCAACTTGTCCTCTTCGATCTCTGGCTCTGGGAGGGCGCGCTGCTGGGCGCGGCTGCCACGGACCATGAGGTTAAAACCGGAGGTCTGATAGCGCCTCGCGCATGCTTTCAGTATGCGGCGCCGCTTCTCACCCTGACCTTGAGCTGGCGGTCTTCGGCGGGCTCTTTTGCCGGCGAGTCCACTGCGATGGCCTGTGGCTCCCTCGTAGAGGGAGTCTATGATGCGGGCGATGCTGAGGCGGGAAACAATCGCCTCGCGCGTCAACTGCAACTATCCAGCTTCGTGCCGGGGTCGCCATGACTGGGCGCTTGTGGTTGGAGTCGCGCAAGCCGCAGCGTGGCCTATCCCTCGTGGAGCTGCTGATAGCCCTGTTGCTGGGCGTGTTGCTGAGCAGCGGCGTCGTCGCTGCCTACCTAGGCGGCAAACGTCATTTCCTGTACGCCGAACAGATGGCACGCATGCAAGAGAATGGACGTTACGCGCTTGGCCTGATCAGCCGGGATCTGGCCATGGCGGGTTTTTTCGGCGGCTTGCCCGACGCATCCCTGGTGGCTGCGCAGGCGGTGACAGGTGACTGTGCGGCTGGCGATTGGGCGCTGAGTACTTCGCAGCCGCTGGGCCTCGTTGATAACCACAGCGGCGTTTTAGCGCCGCTGGGCGGCGACGGTCACGTCTACACTTGCATTGATGGCGGCACCGTCCAGGCTGGCACAGATCTGCTGGCGATCAAGCGTTCCTTCAGCGAGCCCAGTCTGCAGCGGGGTGAAGTGGCGGCAAGCCTGACGCGCGGCGCAGTAGAGCTCTGGTATCTGCGAAGGCAGGAGGGCGCTGTTCCACGCTGGGTACAGCATCGCTCCCGTGATCTGGAGGGCCTGGCGGTTGCAAATCCGACCCTGAGTTTCTGGGAGGCAAGCTCCAGGGTGTTCTTTATCCGCCGGTTTGCGGTTGAGCCGGCAGACGGCGTGCCAACGCTATGTGTCGATACGCTGGCCGGAAATGCCATGACCGTGCGCTGCCTTGTGGAAGGCGTAGAAGACCTGCAGTTTGAGTTCGGGATTGACACGGATGGAGACGGGGTCGCCAATCTATACCGCGATTCCCTATCCGCGGAGGACGCATCGCGTGCTGTCACTGCGGCAGTGCACGTGCTTCTGCGCAGCTTGAATCCGCTGCCCGGCCACATCGATAATCGGTCTTACCGTCTGGGACGCCGGCAGGTTGATCCCCCGGGTGATGGATATTTGCGCAGTGTGTATTCCACGCTGGTGTCCCTCAATAACCTGGTGGCCGCACGCGCGTGGCACGATGTGTAGCTCAGGGCGGGCGCCGGCGCGGGCGCATGCGCATCAACAGCTTGGAGCGGTCCTCGCGCTGACGCTGGTGTTTACTCTGCTGCTGGCGCTGGTGAGTGTCACTGCACTCCAGTCAGCGGGCTTGCAAACGCGCATGGCGGGGAACGCTTTGATGCAGTTGCAGGCACGACAACAAGCGCAGGCAATAGTCGATGAAGTCCTGTCGGTTCCCGGGAACTTTGACCTCTCGCGTCATGTAGGCTGGCGCAGTTGCCTCGCCCACAGTGGTATGCCGGATTGCGACGACTACTCCCTGTCGCCGCCGAATGTGGTGCCGATCGAATCCGGAAGTGAGCTGGCGCTACGAGTGATGCGCATAAACCCGCCACTGATTGAGTTACCGCCTGCGTACCCTGGGGAAGAGGGAGTGCCGCAATGGGCGGCCCTGTTTGAGGTGAGTGTGGCCGTTGGCGGCGGCGGGGCTGGCCCCGCGAACGGACGAGTGATCGCCGGTGTGGCGGTACCGCAGGGTGGCGGAGCCGTGTTGCCTGTGTACTGGCGTGAGCCCGGTGTGGATGCCTTGTAGCGGCGACAGGGCTGGCGTCTGCGGCGGAATGCGCAAGGTCGCCGGCTTCACGCTGCTTGAGTTACTGGTTGTCGCAGTGATCAGCACTGTCCTTGTGTTGATTGCGCTGCCCGGGTATCGCGACCATCTTCTGCGTATGCACCGCGCCGTCGCGCGCATTACACTGTTGGAGGTAAT
Source organism: Halioglobus sp. (assembly GCA_041396005.1). Classification (GTDB taxonomy): domain Bacteria; phylum Pseudomonadota; class Gammaproteobacteria; order Pseudomonadales; family Halieaceae; genus Marimicrobium. The sequence continues at coordinate 22,433 of JAWKZK010000001.1, read as the reverse complement.
CGCGCGTCAGGAGCAGTACTTTATCGAGCACCATCAGTATGCGGATTCGCTAATAGCGCTGGGATATCCGGCCAGCCCGTTTGCGCTCGACGGAGAGGGAAACGTGTCATCGTCCCCGACCGCACCCGATCGGGTCTACCTGATCGAAATCATCCCGCTGGGTAGCGCCTTCAGGCTGCATGCACGTCCGCAACTGGCACAAACTGCGGATACCGGCTGCGGGGTACTGAGTTTATCGTCCCAGGGGGTGAAATCCGCAAGTGGATCGCATCCGCTGACCCGCTGCTGGTAATACAGGCCGCGCGAGTTGCAGCCTGAGCAATGCTAATCTTCCATGCCCAGCTTCTTCAGCCGATAGCGCAGGCTTCTAAAGCCGATGCCGAGCAGTTTTGCAGTAGCGGTTTTATTCCATCGGCATTCTTCCAGCGCCGCGCTGATGATTTCACGCTCAATGTCCTCGAGGTAGGCTTCCATCCGGCCAAACGCATCCCGTGGTGACCAGCTTGCACCGGTTTCACTCACGGGTGAGGGTGTTTCGGCTTCTGTTGCCGGAGTGCTGGCGCTGGAGAACTGCAGGTCGTCGGCAGTAATATGTGCACCATCGGACAGTGCGAGTGCGCGCTCCAGCATGTTTTCCAGCTCTCGTACGTTGCCGGGGAATCTGTACTCGCTCAAGGCGTCGAGTGCGGATGGCTCCAGAAAGGCACGTGAGCGGCCTTCCTGCTTGCCGATCTTCTCAAGGATGCTGTCCGTGAGTGCTGGAAGATCCTGCAGGCGTTCGCGCAGACTGGGTACTTTTACATCAATCACGTTGATGCGGTAGTACAAGTCCTTGCGGAAACGCCCCGCGTCGACTTCCGCTGCAAGGTCCTTGTGGGTTGCGCTGAGCAGCCGAATGTCGGTGGCCTCTTCTTGCGCTGCGCCAACTGGGCGTACAGTTTTTTCCTGTATCGCGCGCAAGAGTTTGACCTGCATTGGTAGCGGTAGGTCGGCGACTTCATCCAGGAATAAAGTGCCACCGCTGGCGGCCTGAAAGAGGCCCAGTTTGTCGTGCGTGGCGCCTGTGAAGCTGCCCTTTACATGGCCGAAAAGTTCGCTTTCCATCAGTTCCGGCGGAATCGCGCCGCAGTTGACCGCTACGAATGCACCTGCCCCGCGCGGGCCGTTGTTGTGAATCAGGCGCGCAACGACCTCTTTGCCACTGCCGGACTCGCCGTGAATGTGCACGGGCGCCTGGCTGCGCGCCAGCTTGGATATTTGCTGCCGCAGGGTTTGTATGGCCGGTGCCTGGCCGATAAGTTCCTGATCCACCGCGTTCTCAGCCCGGCTGGTATCCATGTCCAGTTGGAGGGCTGCGCTCACGAGCCTGCGCAGGTTGTCCAGTTCAATAGGCTTGCTGATGAAATCGAAGGCCCCGGCCTTGAGTGCGGCGATCGCCGCTTCCACGCTGCCGTGAGCCGTGATCATCGCGACCGGGATGTTGGGATGATCCTTCTGGATATGCTCGATGAGACTGATGCCGTTGCCGTCCGGCAGGCGCATATCCGTCAGACACAGGTCCGGCTGCAGGGAGGCGACCATCGACATCGCCTCCCGCAGGTTTGCTGCGCTGTGGGTCTCCAGACCCATGCGGCTCAGCGTGATATCGAGTAGTTCCCGAATATCCGGTTCATCATCCACGATCAGTACGGTTTGCGTCATTTACAGCGCCCGGTGATTCAAGCTGATTCTGAAACAGCTATCACCTTCCGTCGTGGTGCGATAGCTGATATCGGCATTGTTCATCTCACACAGCTCTTTGCACAGGTATAAACCCATGCCGCTGCCTTCCTGCACGGTAGTGTAAAAAGGTTCAAACAGTTTGGACACCTCGCCGGCGGGTACACCCACACCGGCGTCGATCACATCAATATGGCATTGATGCAATGCGAGGTCGAGGGAGACGCACACGCGAGCGGACTCCCGGCCCGTGGCGAGCTTGCTGTGCCTGAGGGCGTTGTCCAGCAGATTGGTCATCACGCGTTCCAGATTTTCGGGGTCGAACTCAATCATCAGTTCCTGGTATTCGCTGTCGATGGTGACTTCAGCCGGGCGATTGAGCGCATTCAGGTAGTCGCGCACTCGTTCCGTCAGCCAGGGAGTCAGCAGCAAGTATTGTGGCTTCGGCGGTTCGCGGCGTGATATCTGCATCACGCTTTCCACGATGTCGTTTACGCGCTCGCAGTGGTGCTGGATGATTTCCGCCATCCGCTTGTCCGGCGCGGACAGGTCGACGGATTCCTGCAGAAGCTGTGCAGCATGGCTGATGGCGCCGAGAGGGTTGCGGATTTCATGTGCGATGCTGGCGGTAAGCCTGCCCAGCGAGTTCAACTTCAGCGACTGCGCGTAGCGGGTGACGGGTGTGTAGTCTTCTACAAACACCAGTGCCTCGCGGTTTGCGTAGGGCTGAAGTTCACGGAAGTGCGCGATAACCGGCGGAGAGTTTTCCAGAACCGTGAAGGGCTTGGCGCGGTGAACGCCGGTAGACTTCCAGTGCTCGAATTGTGCGTTGAGGTCGCTGGAGTAGTCCCTGAGCAGCCGCCCCTGCTCCACCGCCACCGGCCGGTCCGGCGTCAGCAGGCCACTGGCCGCCTTGTTCATGATGCGCACTACGCCGGCGTTGTCGACCAGCAGTATGCCGGTGTCCATATGCTGCACGATCTGCTCGTTCAGGCGCTGTAGCGAGTAGAGGTCGCTGGCACGATTGCGTGCCAGTTCCTCCGCCCTGCCAAGCCGGTGGGCAATCGGCTGCACCATCAGTGAAACGCCGAATATAAGCACGCCGAGAATGCCGGCGGGAAACAGTGAGTTGCTATCGAGCACTCCCCGCAGGATGAGCCAGGCCGTATCAAAAAGAATCGCAAGGACGCTGAGCGCGGCAATCAGCGTTGCGAGCGTACGGTTGGCAATCAGCACGGCACTGGCCGCGACTGTAACGACCAGCAGCACCGGCAGGCCACTGACCATGCCGCCACTCGAATCCGCCAGCAGCGTAATCGCAATAATATCGGTGGTGAACACGATCAACATCAGCCGCTGGCTCTCGCTGAGACGACTGGATAAGGAGCCAACCAGTGGAATGCTGGTTGCTAGATAGGCAAGCGCCACGCCCGTGTAGAGTGTCGGATTGAGCGAGCCTACCAGTTGCCGGGTGTTGGGGCTGACCAACATGATCAGCAGCACGATAGAGAGCAGGGAGCGATAGCCGATGTAGACCCGGAACAGCGCGATATTTTGCTGGCTTTGTACCTGGGGTAGAGGTTTGGTGAGAATGGAGGGGCGGTTCACCGTGCGCGTGCCTGTCCACAGAGTCTGTGGACCACAGTGTATCAGGCCTTATTGTTAAATGATCGTGCCTGCAGTTTGCGGGTAAGTTAGCGGTTGTGGCGCGCAAGGGTGCCGGGGCTGGCGAAGCGCTGCGCTTTTCCGGACAATAGCCGCCTTCTCCTGCAGGCTTGAGTTCCTATGAGTACCCTGAACATTTTGATGGCGCAGATGAACACCCTGGTAGGGGATTTCGAGGGCAACTCTGAAAAAGTGATTGCCACGCTGGCGCGCGCCGAAACCCATCACCGTTCCCCCGTGGTGGTCTTTCCGGAACTCACGCTGAGCGGCTACCCGCCTGAGGATCTTTTGCTGAGGCCAAGTCTCGAGTTGCGGGTGGCGCGCTCGCTGGAGACAATTCTTGACGCGATGCGCGGGGATGCCTATGCGGTGCTCGGCTACCCCCGCAGGATCGACGGCGTTCTCTACAATGTGGCCGGGGTGCTGCACCGTGGCGAGATTCTCGCGGAGTACCGCAAGCAGCATCTGCCGAATTATCAAGTGTTCGACGAAAAGCGCTATTTTGCCGAGGGCCATGATGCCTGCGTGGTGAACATCTGCGGCATACCCGTTGGCCTGAGTATCTGCGAGGACATCTGGGAGGACGGTCCCACCGCGCAGGCGGCCGCGGCGGGCGCCAAGCTTCTGCTCAATATCAACTCCTCCCCGTATCACCGCTGGAAACGCAGCGAGCGCTGGGAACTGGTGGGGCGCCGGGCACGGCACAACGGCCTGCCGATCATCTATGTGAATCAGGTGGGCGGCCAGGATGAGTTGGTCTTTGATGGCGGATCTTTCGCCGTGAATGCGGACGGGCAGGTGGTTGGTGCCGCGCCCAACTTCGATGAGGGCGAGTATTGGCTGAGTTGCAGCGCAGATGACAATGGGGCGACGCTTGCCGAAGCGGCGATTGCTGCGCCCTTGGACGAAATTGAGGCGACCTGGCGGGCGCTGGTGCTTGGCCTGCGCGACTATGTTATCAAGAACCGTTTCCCTGGCGTGGTGTTGGGCCTGTCAGGCGGGGTCGACTCCGCACTGACGTTGGCGCTAGCCGTGGACGCGCTGGGCGCGGAGCGGGTGGAGGCGATCATGATGCCCTTTCGCTATACGGCGCAGATGAGCGTAGAAGATGCTGCCGCGCAATCCGCGATGCTGGGCGTGCGCCATAGAGTGATCTCTATCGAGCCCATCTACGAGGCGTTTATGTCCAGCCTGTCTCAGGAGTTCGCCGGGCTGGCCCCGGATACCACCGAGGAAAACCTGCAGGCGCGCTGTCGAGGCGTATTGCTGATGTCGATTTCCAACAAGAAAGGCAGCCTGGTGCTGACCACTGGCAACAAGAGCGAACTTGCGGTGGGCTACTCCACCCTGTACGGCGACATGGCCGGCGGGTTCGACGTGCTCAAGGACGTGCCCAAGACTCTGGTGTTTGAACTGTGTCGTTACCGTAACTCGCTGAGCCCGGCGATTCCTGATCGTGTGATCGAGCGCCCGCCCTCGGCGGAGTTGCGGCCAGACCAGAAAGACGAAGACAGCCTGCCTCCGTATGACGTGCTCGACCGCATTCTCGCCCTGTATGTCGAAGAGGATTGCAGCGCCGAAGCGATTATTGCCACTGGCCTCGATCGCGAGCAGGTAGAGCGCGTGGTTCGCCTGGTGGATATCAACGAGTACAAGCGCCGTCAGGCGCCGATTGGCGTGCGTATCAGTCGACGCGGTTTCGGACGTGACAGGCGTTATCCGATAACGTCCGGCTGGAAGCCGGGGCATTAGGGGTTGGCCGGCACTTTTGCCGGCCCGGGTATTCGTTTCCCGGTCGCGCCTAGCGCAGGCTCGGACGGTTGTCGAATTGCGGCGGCTGCGGCGGATCGATCAGGCCAAAGGACAGTTTGTTCAACCAGGAGCGCTGCAGTCCGTCGAGTGTATACACGCTGTCGAACTGCCCGTTCTTGTCGAGGGAGGGGTGCTCCGGGTAATTCAGGGCCAGCACGTCGATGGCATCGCGGGCCAGGTCGGTCATGCCGAGTAGAATATAGCCCTGCGCCATGACCGCAAGGCCGTCGGCTACCGCAGGTGTGCGCTGGAAGTTTTCCACTACGTAGCGCCCACGATTGGTCGCGGCGAGATAGGCGCCACGGCGCAGGTAGTAGTTCGCCACGTTGATCTCATGGCGTGCCAGCACGTTGCGCAATGCCACCATGCGTGCCCTGGCGTCTGCGGCATAGGGGCTGTCGGGGTAGCGAGATACCAGTTGTGCGAACTCGGCGAACGCCTCTTTGGCCTGCGTGGTGTCGCGTTCGGTCTCGTCCGTGGGCATGAAACGGTTAAAAATATCCTCGTTCCCGGTGTAGGCCGATAGCCCCTTCATGTAAAACGCATAGTCCACGTTCGGGTGCTGCGGGTGCAGGCGAATGAAGCGATCTGCCGCTTCCACTGCGGCTTCATGCTCATAGGCCTTGTAGTGCGCGAAAATTAATTCAAGCTGCGCCTGCTCGGCATATTTGCCAAACGGGTAGCGTGATTCCAGTAGTTGCAGGCTGCGCACCGCCAGATCGTAGTTGCCGCTGCGCAGGTAGCGCTGGGCTTCCTGGTACATCTGCTGCTCCCCGGCATCGGCTGCAATATCGGGCAGTTCATCGTTCCCGGAGCAGCCCGTGAGGGCAAGGCTGAGAAGAAGAATCAGGATAGTACGCAAAGTGGTTCACCGCTCTGGTGCGCCCCGGCATGCTATGATCGCCGGCGCAGGTTGTGGATGCAGCGGTATTTAACCACAGCCGGGCGGGCGCTTAAACAGGTACGACGATGACTGAAAAAGTGGAACTGACGGCCACGGTGCCCGAGAGCCTGCATGGTTCTCGCCTCGATCAGGCTGCCGCGACCCTATTCCCCGAGTACTCCCGCTCGCGTTTGCAGACCTGGATCAGAACCGGGGAACTGCTGGTCGATGGTGCAGCGGCGCGACCGCGCGACAAAGTGCCAGCCGGCGCGAGCCTGGCGGTTGCCGCCGCGCTGGAAGACGCGGTGTCCTGGCGTGCACAGCGCCTGGATCTCGATATCACCTTTGAAGACGCGGACATCCTGGTGCTCAATAAACCCGCCGGTCTGGTGGTGCATCCGGCTGCCGGGCACGCCGACGGGACGCTGGTGAACGCTCTGCTGGCTCATGCCCCCGGCCTGTCGCAGCTGCCGCGCGCGGGCATCGTGCACAGGCTGGATCGTGATACCACCGGCCTCATGGTCGTTGCCAAAACCCTGCCTGCGCACCATGCCCTGGTGGCCCAGTTGCAGGCGCGCAGCGTGCATCGGGAGTACGCCGCTGTATGCATCGGCGCCCTCACGGGCGGTGGCACGATAGACGCCCCCCTGGGTCGTCACCCGCGGCAGCGCAAGAAAATGGCGGTAGTGGGCGAAGCCGGAAAGCAGGCAGTCACCCACTACCGCATTGCCCGGCGTTTTGGACACCATACGCTGGTGAGTGTGCGCCTTGAGACGGGGCGGACGCATCAGATCAGGGTGCATATGGCTTACCGTCATCACCCGCTGGTGGGCGACCCGGTCTATGGCGGCAGGCCGCGTATCCCGGCGGGCGCAAGCGCCGGGCTGGTGTCCGCGTTGCGTCAATTTCCGCGCCAGGCGCTGCATGCCCAACGCCTGGGCCTGGAGCACCCGAGAAGCGGGGAGGCGCTCGAATTCGACTGCGAATTGCCTGCCGACATGCAGGAACTTATCGCCGTGTTGCAAGCTGAAGATCCCCCGGTTGCGTGCAGTGCTGCCAATCGTTGAGCCCCACTGGCCGGCGCCAGCCAATATTCTGGCGCTGTGCACCACGCGCCAGGGTGGTGTCAGTCTGACCCCCTACGACACGCTCAACCTCGGTATGCATGTGGGGGACGCTGCCGCTTCCGTCGAGGCGAATCGTGCCCGCCTGGCGGCGCGCATGCCCGCGGGGATCAAGATCTCGTGGTTGCAGCAGGTACACGGTATTGACGTGGTGGCGGCAAGTACAACCCAATATCCTCCTGAAGCGGATGCGCAATGGAGTGATCGACCCGGAATCGCCTGCGCAGTGTTGACGGCAGATTGTTTACCGGTGCTTTTTTGCTCGCGCAGCGGTCATCGGGTGGGGGCCGCGCACGCTGGCTGGCGCGGATTGGCGGCGGGCGTGTTGGAGGCAACGGTGCGGGCCATGGATACCGAGCCTGGCGAGCTGCTGGCCTGGCTTGGACCGGCCATCGGACCCGCTACCTTTGAAGTGGGTGAGGAAGTGCAGCGGGCGTTCGTCGCGACTGCGGGCGCAACTGTTGCGCAGACCCGGGCAGCATTCCGGCAGCACCCGGAGCGGGAGGACCACTATTTTGCCGATCTCTATGCGCTGGCGCGACTGCGCCTCGAGGTGGCGGGCGTCACAGCCGTGTTCGGAGGTGATTTATGCACATATTTGCATAAAGAGCGTTTCTTTTCTTACCGCCGCGACGGCTCTACCGGTCGCATGGTGAGTCTCATCAGCATAGTGCCGGTTGCCTGAACAGACCATCACCCTACTTGAATCAGGGTCAAATGCCCCCATTGATAGGGCATGGAGAGTCAAGCGGTGCCGTCAGGGTGTCGCGCAGGAGGCCTTAAAATGCGAATGGATAAGTTAACGAATCAATTACAGGGTGCACTGGCGGATGCGCAGTCGCTCGCCCTTGGCAAGGATCACAATTTCGTCGAACCCGTGCACCTGTTGAGCGCCCTGCTTGAGCAGCGTGGCGGCTCATCGCGTCCGCTGCTGCAAAAAGCGGGTTGCGATGTCAATAGCCTGGCCGAGTCTGTCAGCAAGGCCCTGGCGCAACTGCCGACGGTCACCGGTTCAGGTGGCGACATCCACCTGTCCAACGACCTTGCGAAAGTACTGAATCTTACTGACAAACTGGCGCAGCAGGGTGGTGACAGCTATATCTCCAGCGAGCTTGTGCTGTTGGCGATGTTGCAGGGCGCTTCCGCAATCGCGCAAATGCTGAAAGCGCACGGTGTCAGCGAGGAAAGTCTGAAAGCCGCGATCGAATCCGTGCGTGGCGGCGAAACGGTGGATGATCCACAGGCCGAGGAATCACGTCAGGCCCTGGACAAGTACACGATTGACCTGACCGAGCGGGCAGAGCAGGCAAGTTGGACCCGGTGATCGGGCGCGATGACGAAATCCGCCGAACCATTCAGGTCCTGCAGCGGCGTACCAAGAACAATCCGGTGCTGATCGGTGAGCCGGGTGTGGGCAAGACAGCGATTATCGAGGGCCTTGCTCAGCGCGTAGTCAACGGCGAAGTGCCGGAAAGCATGCGCAACAAGCGTGTTCTGTCTCTGGATCTTGGCGCACTGCTGGCGGGCGCGAAATTTCGAGGCGATTTCGAGGAACGCCTCAAGGCCGTATTGAACGAGTTGTCCAAACAGGAAGGCAGGATCATCCTGTTCATTGACGAATTGCACACCATGGTGGGTGCGGGCAAGGCAGAAGGCTCGATGGACGCCGGCAACATGTTGAAGCCCGCGCTGGCGCGCGGCGAGTTGCACTGCGTGGGGGCTACGACCCTGGATGAATACCGCCAGTATGTGGAAAAAGACGCCGCGCTGGAACGCCGGTTCCAGAAGGTGCTCGTGGATGAACCCAGTGAAGAAGATACCATCGCGATTCTGCGCGGCCTCAAGGAGCGCTACGAAGTCCATCACGGCGTGGATATTACGGACAGCGCGATCATCGCGGCGGCCCGTTTGTCACAGCGTTACATCACTGACCGGCAGTTGCCCGATAAAGCGATCGATCTGGTGGACGAGGCTGCCAGCCGCATCAGGATGGAGATCGATTCCAAACCGGAGTCGATGGACAAGCTGGAGCGGCGCCTGATTCAACTCAAGATCGAGCGCGAGGCGGTGAAGAAAGACAGTGATGCCGGCGCCAGGAAACAGTTGGCGGGCCTGGATGAAGAGATCGCGCGCGTCGAGAAAGAGTACGCCGACCTCGAGGAGATATGGAAAGCCGAGAAAGCGTCCCTGCAAGGTGCCGCCGATATCAAGAGTGAGTTGGAGCAGGTGAAGCTGGATCTGGAGTCGGCGCGCCGCGCAGGCGATCTGACACGCATGTCCGAGTTGCAGTACGGGCGTATTCCCGAACTGGAGAAGCGCCTGCAGGCCGCGCAGGAAAACGAAACCACGGAGACGCAATTGCTGCGCAACAAGGTGACGGACGAAGAAATCGCGGAAGTTGTATCCCGCTGGACAGGCATCCCGGTGTCTAAAATGATGGAGGGCGACCGCGAAAAACTGCTGCGCATGGAAGATTCCTTGCACCAGCGGGTAGTGGGTCAGGACGAGGCCATCCAGGCGGTGTCGAATGCCGTTAGGCGCTCGCGCGCCGGCTTGTCGGATCCCAAGCGTCCCAACGGCTCGTTCCTGTTTCTCGGTCCCACCGGTGTCGGTAAAACCGAGCTGTGCAAGGCGCTGGCGGATTTCCTGTTTGACAGTGAAGACGCGATGATCCGTATCGATATGTCAGAGTTCATGGAGAAACACTCCGTAGCGCGATTGATCGGGGCGCCGCCGGGATACGTGGGCTATGAAGAGGGGGGCTACCTGACCGAGGCGGTTCGCCGCAGGCCATACTCGCTGCTGTTGCTGGATGAGGTTGAAAAAGCACACCCGGACGTATTCAACATCCTTCTGCAGGTGCTGGAGGACGGCAGGTTGACCGATGGGCAGGGGCGCACAGTAGACTTTCGCAACAGCGTGGTGGTCATGACCTCCAATCTGGGTTCGCACATCATCCAGGAGCTGGCGGGCGATGAAAACTACGCGGCGATGAAGGCGGCCGTGATGGAAGTGGTTGGCACGCATTTTCGGCCGGAGTTTATCAATCGTATAGACGAGACCGTGGTGTTCCACCCCCTGTTGCAGGAGCAGATCCGTGGTATCGCAAGCATTCAGCTGCAAGCGCTGCAGCAGCGCCTGGCGGACAACGATCTGGGCCTGGAACTGAGCGATGCGTTCATGGAGCGCCTGGTAACCGCGGGCTTCGACCCGGTTTACGGTGCCCGGCCTCTTAAGCGCGCGATTCAGCAGGAGTTGGAAAACCCGCTGGCCCAGCGTTTGCTGGCCGGCGATTTTCAGCCGGGGCAGGTGATTGTGGCGGAACTGGACGGCGACAAGCCGGTGTTCAGGGCGGAGACCCGGGACGCCGCCTGACGCCGGCGTGAAGGTTGTGCGGGATCGGCGAGACCCGGTCCCTCACTCGCAATAGGCGTTGACCTGGGTCCGCGCGGTATCGCGCTGTTGAGCGATCTCCTCGTCGGTCAGCGCGCGCTGAGTGCCTTCGGGCGTGCGCACCACCACTTTGGCTGTGCCCGATAGTGCTTCCAGGTTGGATTTTGCCCGGGTGCACATTTCGGCTTTCTGACGCGCCTGTTCAGCCTGTTTCTCCAGGGCGGATTGCTCGCTGGCGGTCGGGTCGGTCTCGTCCGCTTTCAGCGCGCCTTCGTTGGCGTCGACCGCGCGTGAGTAGCTCGAACTGCTGGAGACGATTTCATAGCTGATGCCTGCGGGCGGGGGGCGATCGCTCAAGACGGTTTTCCCTTGATCGTCCTTCCAGCGATAGTGGTTACTGGATGCGCTCGCTGGTAGCGCCAGAAACAGAGCGGTGACCAGCGCGAGAAGAGTGAGAGTTCTTGGCATGTGTTACAAAACCGCGGCCGAAATGGGATGGATTGACGCTGCGATCATTCGCAGTAAATGTTGATGGCTTCGCGAGCTTCTTCGCGCCGGCGTTCTTTCTCCTCTTCGTCGATATAACTGAACTCTCCCTGCTCGTTGCGCACGCGGATGCGGGCCCTGGTGTCAAGTGTTTCCAGGTTGTCGCGCGCGCGCTGACAGAACTCGGGATTCTTTTTGATCGCCTGCTGCTCACTGCTGCTGGGTTCGAACTCGTTGCCCACGCTGGGCTCAACCTCCGCCGGCACCGCGCCTTCAGAGGCGTCGACCGGACGCACCATACTGGACTGGGTGGAAATGACTTCGTAGTCGACGCCCTTGGGCGGCGGCCGGTCGCTGTGAACGGGATCGCCCCGGTCGTCAACCCAGCGGTAATAGACCTTGCCGGCCTCACTGAAGCTGCTGCCGAATCCCAGCATAAGCGTCACCGTCGCGACAGCGAGAATCCTGAAGGTCTGATTCACCATGGAACTCCGTGCTTTGGTTCGTATCATGGAAATAAAAGTACCCCACAACCCTGCCCGAGGCAATTGTGAATCGTTCATCGTTGCGGCGTACGTGGTTGACTTTGAATGCGCTCGAGAGAACAATGGGAGGGTCTTGCAAGTGGCAACGGCTAATGTCGAGTACCCTCGGCCTCTGGCCCACTGTGTTGATGCGATTATTCGATACAGCTGCTCGTGAGTCCCGTATTCGTTCCTGCCGCATTGGCAGGTTCGAGGGCCAGACACTGCGCTACCCCGCAGGGTGACCGATACACGGGCTGTTCGTGATCGTAGTTCCCTCACGGTGGTTCCCTGGGGGAGTCTCGGGCAGTGTATCGAGCTCGCAAATGGGGTGGCGATGTCAATAATGTGCCTGTTCAGGCGCATTCCAGGCAACGTCCACACAGTGTAATCAGACAGCTTTGGCGGGGTCTCCCGCTGGCGTCGTCACGATATTTGGAGTCAGACTGTGGAGTTGTTATCCGGCGGTGAAATGGTTGCGCGTGCGCTCGAGGATGAGGGCGTTGAGTATATTTTTGGGTATCCCGGCGGGGCGGTGCTGCACATCTACGACGCGCTGTTCAAGGATTGCAAGGTGCCGCACATTCTTGTGCGCCACGAGCAAGCCGCTACCCACGCCGCGGACGGCTACGCCCGCGCCACCGGAAAACCGGGCGTGGTGCTGGTTACCTCCGGCCCGGGGGCAACGAACGCCATTACCGGCATCGCCACTGCCTACATGGATTCCATACCGATGGTCGTGTTCTCTGGCCAGGTGCAAAGCCATCTGATCGGCGAGGATGCGTTTCAGGAAACTGACATGGTCGGAATCTCGCGTCCCATCGTCAAACACAGTTTTATGGTGCGCCGGACGCAGGACTTGCCGTCAATCATCAAGAAGGCATTCCATATCGCCTCCACGGGCAGGCCCGGTCCGGTGGTTATCGATATTCCCAAGGACCTGACCCGGCCCGACGCTAAATTCGAGTACGCGTATCCATCGGAAGTCAAAATGCGCTCCTATTCGCCCGCCCAGCGCGGTCATACCGGCCAGATCAAGAAAGCGGCCAGAATGCTGCTGGCCGCCAAACGCCCCATTATCTACGCCGGCGGCGGCGTCGTTCAGGGCGAAGGCAGCGAGTTGCTGACGCGACTGGCGCACGAGTTGAATTATCCCGTGACCAACACCTTGATGGGGCTTGGCTGTTTCCCGGGAACGGACAGGCAGTTTCTTGGCATGCTCGGCATGCACGGATTTTATGAGGCCAACATGGCCATGCACCACAGCGACTGTATTCTTGCGGTCGGCGCACGGTTTGATGACCGCGTGACAAATACCGTGGAGAAGTTCTGCCCCGGCGCAAAGATCATTCACGTGGATATCGACCCCGCCGCCATCTCCAAAACCGTGATGGCGGACATCCCCATTGTGGGCCCCGTGCAGGCAGTGTTGACCGATCTGCTGGCGCAGATTGCGGCGATGCGTGAAAAAGACACAAGCCTGCCGGATGCCAAGGCGCTGGCGCGCTGGTGGGAGCAGATCGAGGAGTGGCGCGCAGACCATGGCCTGTTTACCGGTCGCCGATTTGGCGAGAGCGACCATATTATGCCTCAGCAGGTAATACAGAGCCTGTATCGCGCCACTAACGGGGACGCCTATGTGACCTCGGACGTGGGGCAGCACCAGATGTTTGCCGCGCAGTATTATCCGTTCGACAAGCCTCGCCGATGGATCAATTCCGGCGGCCTCGGCACCATGGGCTTCGGGTTGCCGGCCGCCATGGGCATCAAGCTGGCGTTTCCCGACACCGAAGTGGCCTGTGTCACAGGTGAGGGCAGCATCCAGATGAATATTCAGGAATTGTCCACCTGCACGCAATACAAGCTGCCGGTGAAGATCATCAATCTGCGCAACAATTATTTGGGCATGGTGAAGCAGTGGCAGGATATGCAGTACGAGGGGCGCTATGCCATGAGCACCTATGAAGATTCCCTGCCTGATTTCGTGAAACTGGTGGAGGCCTATGGTCATGTCGGCATGCAGGTTCGGCGTCTCGCAGACCTCGACGACGTCATGCGCGAGGCGTTCGCCATGCAGGATAAGCTCGTGTTTCTCGATATCTTCGTGGACCCCAAGGAGCACGTTTATCCGATGCATGTTGCACCCAATGGCTCAATGAAAGATATGTGGCTCAGCAGAGAGGAGAGAACCTGACATGCGACGCATCATTTCGATCCTCATGGAAAATGAACCCGGCGCGCTTTCGCGGGTTGTCGGGCTGTTTTCGCAGCGCGGCTACAATATCGAAACCCTGAACGTGGCGCCTACCGATGACCCGACGCTGTCGCGACTCACCCTCACCACGAACGGCACGGATTTGCATATCGAGCAGATTACCAAACAGCTCAACAAGCTCGTGGATGTCGTCAAGCTGGTTGATCTCACCGAGGGCGCGCACATTGAGCGCGACATGATGCTGATCAAGGTGCGGGCTACCGGTGCGGCGCGTGACGAGGTTAAGCGCACCACGGATATCTTCCGCGGCCAGATCGTGGATGTAAGCCCCAATGTATACACGATCCAGCTGACTGGAACGTCCGACAAGCTGGATTCATTCGTTGCGGCGATGGCGGATGCGGATATTCTTGAAGTCGTGCGCTCCGGTGTTGCCGGCATTGCGCGCGGCGACAAGGTGCTCAGTCCCTAGTCTGGGCGGAGAGGTGCGGGTTCCAGGCTACGGGTAAAAAAAGGGGGCTGCGAGGCCCCCAGTGCTTTTCTGTACAGCTGGCCTAGACAATGCGCTGCATGGCGGTCATGTGGCCGCGCAGCGTTTTGCCGATCACTTCTACCGGGTGCGTGCGAATCGCCTCGTTGACTGCGATCAGTTCGCGGTTGTCCACCCCATTGTCGCCCTGCATGCCCTTGCCGATCACGTCGCTGTCGAGCGCCTGCATGAAGTCTTTCAGCAGCGGCCTGCAGGCGTGGTCAAACAGGTAGCAGCCGTACTCGGCGGTATCAGAGATAACGACGTTCATCTCGTAGAGCTTTTTACGGGCGATGGTGTTAGCGATCAGCGGTGTTTCATGTAGCGATTCGTAATAGGCGGATTCCGCTTTGATACCCGCGCTGACCATGGTGTCAAAAGCCAGCTCAACGCCTGCCTTGACCATGGCCACCATGAGGATGCCATGGTCGTAGTATTCCTGTTCAGAAATCTCTGCGTCGGTGCCGGTGGCTTTTTCGAACGCGGTTTCAGCGGTTGCCGCACGCCATTTAAGCAGGTTCGCGTCATCGTTGGCCCAGTCCTCCATCATGGTGGTGGAAAAGTGCCCGGACATGATGTCGTCCTGGTGCTTCTCGTAAAGCGGCCGCATGATGTCCTTGAGCTCATTGGCCAGGTGGAAAGCCCGGATCTTGGCCGGGTTTGACAGCCGGTCCATCATGTTGGTGATGCCGCCGTGCTTGAGCCCTTCCGTTACGGTCTCCCAGCCATACTGAATGAGCTTGGATGCGTAGCCGGCGTCAATGCCCTTTTCGATCATTTTGTCAAAGCACAGGAGCGAACCGGTCTGCAGCATACCGCAGAGGATGGTCTGCTCGCCCATCAGATCGGATTTTACCTCGGCGATAGGCGACGATTCGAGTACACCAGCGCGATGCCCGCCGGTACCGGCTGCCAGTGCCTTCGCAATCTCGAGCCCCTCGCCATTCGGATCGTTCTCCCGGTGCACTGCGATCAGGGTGGGTACGCCGAAGCCGCGCTTGTACTCCTCGCGCACCTCGGTACCGGGACATTTGGGGCACATCATGACCACGGTGATGTCACTGCGGATCTGCATGCCCTCTTCGACGAGGTTGAAGCCGTGGGCGTAATCCAGGCAGGCACCCTTCTTCATCAGGGGCATGATGGCCTCGACCACGCTGGTGTGCTGTTTGTCCGGCGTGAGGTTAAGAACCACGTCAGCCGTGGGTATCAGCTCTTCATAGGTGCCGACCGTGAAGCCGTTTTCGGTGGCGTTTTTCCACGACTGCCTTTTCTCCTCGATCGCGGCCGCGCGCAGGGCGTAGGCAACGTCCAGGCCGCTATCGCGAAGGTTCAGGCCCTGGTTCAGGCCCTGTGCGCCGCAGCCCACAATCACCAGTTTCTTACCTTTGAGTTTGTCGACGCCATCGGCAAATTCGTCGCTGCCCATGAAACGGCACTTACCCAGTTCTTCGAGCTGCAGCCGCAGCGGCAGGGTGTTGAAGTAATTCTGTCCCATTGTGCATTTCCTCCGGTGGATGTGTCCGATGCGGCGCACGATACGTGAAATCCCGGGTTGCGTAAAACGCGAAATAGTTAATACTGTTTTGCAATAAACGGGATAAAAGGTCGGTGAATGGAAACGCGGGCTTTGCAGGTTTTTCTGTCAGTGGCAGAGACCCTTAACTTCAGTCGTAGCGCGGAGCAGTTGCATATGAGCGTGTCTGCCGTGAGTCGCACCGTTGGCCGGCTTGAGGATCAACTGGGCCAGCCCTTACTGGAGCGTGATCGAAGGCGAGTGCGCCTCACGGGTGCAGGTCGTGAGTTTCGTGAGTATGCGCGCCATACGCTGGCCGAGTGGCAGCAGCTCCGCCGCAGGCTGGGAAGCGAGGGAGAGCTGTCCGGCGAAGTGAGCCTGTACTGCTCGGTGACCGCGTCCTACAGCGTGCTGGCTCCGTTGCTGGAAACGTTCCGCATCCGATATCCGGCGGTCGAAATCATGCTGCACACAGGCGATCAGGCGGATGGAATCGATCGGATTCTGAATGCCCAGGACGATGTGGCCGTGAGCGGGCGGCCTTCGCAGCTGCCGTCGCGTGTGGCTTTTCTGCCCTTGCTGGAATCCCCGCTGCGCCTGTGGCGACCTACTGCGGAATGCGCTGTGCGGGAACAGGTTCAGTCCGCCCGTAGCGTTGCCGATATTGACTGGGCCAACCTGCCATTGATTGTGCCGGAGCGCGGTGTGACTAAAGACCTTCTGGATAGCTGGATGGCGCTGCATGGCGTCCGACCGAAAATCTATGCACAAGTTGCCGGGCATGAGGCCATCGTTGCCATGGTGGGTCTTGGGCTTGGTGTGGGAGTGGCGCCTCAGCTGGTTGTGGAGGCGGGTGGCATGTCGGACAGGGTCGCCGCCCTTGACCTGCAGGAGGCGCTCGATCCACTCAGTATCGGCCTATGCTGTCTGGCGCGTCGCCTGAGCAGTTTGCCATTGCAGGCATTCTGGGATGTTGCGGGGCAGACCTACGGTGAGGCGGTTTGATACCATGAGAATAGTTTCTGACTCGGGATGCAGTTATGGAAAAGCAGGATTCGAACGGCTCGACTTCTGAGTCGCCGACGCCGGACAGTGCGCCGGGCGTCTCCAGCAGGGCGCCGGGCTTCGATCTCCTGGTGGATGAGCATGAAGAGGAGGTCTCGGAGAACGGTCGCACTGTACGACGTAAGGGCGTATATCTGCTTCCCAACCTGTTTACAACCGGCGCATTGTTCGCCGGTTTCTATGCCATCATTGCTGCAATGCGGGGTGATTTTGAAAGCGCGCCGATAGCGATATTGTTTGCCATGGTGTTTGACGCGCTTGACGGTCGGGTGGCGCGCCTCACCAATACGTCCAGTAAGTTTGGTGCGGAGTACGACAGCCTTGCCGATATGGTGTCGTTCGGTGTGGCCCCGGCCCTGGTTGTTTTCAGCTGGGCGCTCGGCGACCTGGGGAAGTTCGGCTGGAGCGCGGCCTTTATATACGTGGCCTGCGCGGCGTTGCGTCTGGCCCGGTTCAACACCCAGATAGACAGCAGTGACAAGAATACCTTCACCGGGCTGGC